>CAZPOV010000004.1:166398-255372 GCA_964588335.1 uncultured Pseudobdellovibrionaceae bacterium
GAAGTGGGTGAAGTGGGTGAAGTGGGTGAAGTGGGTGAAGTGGGTGAAGTGGGTGGCGGAGAGTCGATCCATGTGACCAGAGGTGGGGGCTCTACGATTTGTTTTTCTTCAGCGAACAGAAACAAACACAGCAGTCCTACTCCATGCAGCAAAATAGAGGTCCACAGACCTCGATGGAAAAAATGCGCCATAATGTCTTATGGCGATTTTAAAAGGGGACATCAAAGCTCCGAATGTGGTCGGTCGAAATCTCTGACTGGTTCGATCAAGAGTCCAAAGCTTTCGAGGGAGCGAATTCGACAGACCTCTTTAATTCCTTTGTCGCTGCGGTTCGACTTAAGGACAATCAGATAGTCTAGGCTCATCAAAATCAGTCGCCGAATGGACTCCAGGCTCCACTGAGGGGCCCCCATCTGCACCAGCATTTCCAATCGAAGCAAAGCTTGTTGAGAGGAGTCGGCGTGGAGTGTGCCCATGGAGCCCGAGTGGCCCGTGGCCAGTGCCATTAAAAGATCTTTAGCTTCCGGGCCACGGACCTCTCCTATCACCAAGCGGTCCGGACGCATCCGCAACGCCTGTTTGACCAAGACTCCCATATCATAGGCATTCAGGCTGTCAGGACAGACCTCGCGCGACAGAAGTTTGCAGCATAAAGGGTGGTGGCGTTGCAGTTCATCGGTGTCTTCAATAAGCAGCAGGCGTTGATCAATGGCGATTTGGTCGATGAGGGAATTTAAAAAAGTGGTTTTTCCGGAACCTGTCGGGCCGATAACAAGAAAGTTTTTTCGTAAATCAATTAAGCCTTGAAAAAAAGATTGTTGTTTCTCACTTAAAAACTGACTTTCGATAAGCTCTTGAAAACTGAAAACTTTGGGGTTGTGGCGTCGCAGGGTTATGGTGACGTCTTGACTGGCTGGAGGCACCACAATGTGAACCCGAAACGGTCCGATTTTTCCGTTGGCAAAGGGCTCTTTCTGATCAACAACAATATTAGCCTGTTGAGTGAGGCGTTCAACAAAGTTTTTGAATGAGCGTTCGGTAAGAAAGTGATCCGGCCAGGTTTGTAATCCTTGTTGTGTTTCAAATACAATTTTTCTTGAGCCTTGGATAATAATATCAAAAATGTCAGAACGATTTTTGAGCTCTTCAAGAGGTCCCCAGCCAAAAAGTTCATCGATGATGCGTTGGCGTTGCGGTGCTTGTAAATGCGCGGTTTGCTCTTCAACCATTTGCCGAAAATCGTTTTGTTGTTTTTGGCCGCTCCAGTGGCTGTTTATGTTTTGCAGGGGATGGTAATTATTGAACAGATCTTCAATTTGAGTTTGCAGTGCTGTCACTTTGAATCCTTGGGTAAAGAATGAAAACCAATTCGTAGTCACGGTTGTTAATTTGTCCTGACGAAAACAGAGGTTTGAAAATAGGAATTTGCGAAAGCCAAGGCAGGCCGGCCGAGGACTCTCCGGATTGCTGTTGTAAAAAACCCGACAGTAAAACCGGACGCGGCGACTTCATATTGATATGGGTTTTAATTTGGCTGCGTGTAAGGGCAGGAATATCGGTGGCGCTGCTTTCCTGATCCAATGAGGACATTTCCAAATTGATATCGATTTGTAGGTTGTTTTGAGAATTGACTCGAGCTTTGGTTTTCAAAAATAAGCCATAACGCTTCCATTCAATATTGTTGTTGAACTGAGTGGTCGAGCGGATCGGTATTTCGCCACCGGAATGAAACTCAGCGGTTTTGTTGGACTCAACGATCAGTTGAGGGGTGGCCAGCAGACGACCCTGACCTTGATCTTCAAGGGTTTTTAAAGAAAAATTGAGAGCCTGCCAAGAGAGGTCGCCCCCAGGAATCAATTGCGCTTGCACCTCCGATGGCCACTGCACCCCCCATTGACGAGCGAAGCTTTTTTTAACATGGGCGATGAACACCTTTATTTCAACCACGGGTGTTTGACTGAGGCTGTGAGCGTCCACCCTTGTCTCAATACCAAAAGGCTTTAATATTTTTTTGTAAAGTGAAAGGTCCGATTTGTTCTGTGAAGGTATTTCATAACGCCAAGCGGGACGAACCGTTAAGCGGCCTGGGGTTAGGTTGTTGTCTTCAATCAACTGCTGAAGATAATGCCGAACTTGACCAAGAACTTTGCGTTCAATGGTCGTTGCCATTTGAAAAGTGGACTTTTGATTGGTGTATTGAGCCACCTCAATAAAGTCGCTAAGACGCAAAAGTCGGCCGTGAATCTGTGGCTCATGATTAATGACTTTTAGACTGGGGCCACGCTTGTTGAGAAGCCATTGGTTGAGAGCCTTCAAAGTGTCTTTTTTGTATTTGTGTAAAACCACGAATTGGTGGGATTGGGAGCCAATCTGAATCTTGGTTTTTCCTAACTTTTTACCTATAAATAGCAGCTTGGAACCCTCATCTTTGATTTGTACGATTCCTTTTTTTTCAACCCGAAGCGGAGTCAGAGGCTGCGCTGGCAGTTTATGGGTCTCGCCGATGCCCAAGTAAATGGGGGTGGGGGGAACGGCAAGGGCACTAAAGCAAGTGATTAAAAGGGATGAAAGCATGCATTAGGGACCAGCAATATTTTGACCGGAAAGAATCCGGAATGACTGGGGAAAGACAGCTATTAAGGCGAAATCCGGATTTATTTTTCTAATTTCGGAAGTTGGATTTGTATATCGAATATTTGATTGTCGGTGGATATCGTAATCGAGCCTCCAAACAGATTCAAAATACCTTGGATAACAGCCAGTCCAAGCCCCGTGCCTCCAGAGTGATTGAGGATATTCTCGGAGGTCGAAAAGGCTGATAAAAGTTGATCAACACTTTTCTCAATAGGCTTTTGCGAAGAGTTTTCCACCTTCATCTGCCAATGATCAGGGGCATCGACCAGTTCAATTTTTACAACCGAATTCGGCTGACCGTGGGACCGACAGTTGTGCAGCAGCTTCTTGATGACGATTTGTATATACTTTTGATTCACCCGTTGTGGAAAGGGTTGCGGACCAGAGAGATCCAATGTCATGGATTGACCAGAGGTCGAGGCCTTCAAGCTTTTCCACTCGTCTGCGAGAAGGCTATGAATATCGATTTCCTCAAGGCTTAAGTTTTCATTATTAGCCTGAAGCCGTGTGATCAATAGGGTGTCGTTGATCAAGTCCTGCAGGCGCTGGGTATTTTTTGAGATTCGTTCGATATACATTTTCTGATCATCTGAAAGCTTTTCTTCATTCAGGAGCTGCACAAAACTAAAGATTCCAGTGAGAGGTGTTTTAAGCTCATGATTGACCAAAACCATAAAATCGGACTTCATCTTATCAAGGCTTTTCAATTCCTCGTTGGCCTTTTGCAGCTCTTGATTCTGTCTGGCAATGGTTCCTTTCATATCGAAAACTTCTATGGCTTGCCTTACAATGCCTAAAAACTCCTCAGGCTCCCATGGTTTTGTGATGTAGCGATAGATTTGACCTTGGTTGATGGCGCTGATGACCGACTCCAAGTCGGTGTACCCTGTTAATAGGACACGAACCGCATCGGGTTGAATGTCTTTGGCCTGCATAAAAAACTCGACACCAGTCATTTCCGGCATCTTTTGATCGCTAATAATTAAAGAAAAATTGTGTTTTTTGAGCGCTTCGAGGCCTTCCGTCCCCGAAGATGCGGTAACGGTTTTATATTTTTTGCGCAAAAGTCTTTCTAATGCTTCTAAGTTATGGGTTTCGTCGTCGATACAAAGGACTTTATGCTCCATCATTGGCCTCAAGCTTTCCGTTGAGAGGTGGGGGTCCCAGTATATGTATAAAAAAACATCATGACTCGCATCCTAAGCAGCAAAGTTTTTGCTATTTTCGCTTTTTCTCTTTCTATTGTCTCCTTTCGAAGATGAAATTGCAAAATTCTAGAAGATGAAACTGTACTTCCCATTGGTCAGGTTTGTGGCTAAAATCATGGCAATGAAGACCATGAAGTTATTAAAAAAGTCATTAATTCTCCTGTTTCCTGTTGTTGTCGCTGTTTTTGCTGGCTGGATGTTGCGCACAGAAACTGAATTTTTCGTGATTAAAGATCTGCAGGTGGAAATGGAGCTGCATGAGCATCAAGAAGCCCTTCTGGTCTCTTTAAAGCCTGATATTGAAAAATCACTTTTATCTCTTCGCGGGCAGAATATTTGGTCGGTGAGTCTGCGGGCTTTGCGAGACCAGGTGGTCGAGCACCCTTGGGTGCAAGGAATTGAGCTTGAAAGACGATTTCCGGACCGAATTTTTGCGGTTGTTCGTTTACAACCCGTAGCATTTTTGTTTGTTGATAAAAAAAATTCGATATTTCCGATTCTGGAAAATGGAGAAAAACTTCCCCAAATAAAAACAACTCTAGCGCCAGCGGCACCGATTTTGCGTAACAATAATATCCTACAAGATAAGAGCTTGCTGAAAAAAGTTTTAAGTCTTTATTCGGAAGTGCCTCTGTTCGGCGCTTTTGAAAAGGATAATATCGCGTCGGTCGATTACAATTCGGTGACGGGTCTGACTTTGCAGTTGATTGAAGGCGACATTGTTGTGCACTTAGGGGTTGAGAATATACAGACCAAAGCCTTGCAAGTTTTGCGGGTGACAGACTACTTGCAAAGTCAAAAACAAAAAGCGCGCGTCATCGATGCCAGCTTCGCAAAAAAAGTCCTTGTCAGACTGCGTAAGCGTTCCTAAACTTTTAGCTACGGACCTATTGACAGTCTGGTCCTGATTATTTTGTTTGCAACTAGAAGGTTTCAAGGATGAGAGAAAGCAGAAATCAGGTCATAGCGGCCCTCGACATTGGTACAACGAAAGTTGTCGTAGCGATTGCAACTTACGCGCAAGGTGATGTTGAAGTCATTGGTGTCGGTAAAGCCGAAAACACGGGAGTCCGTCAGGGACAAATCGTAAACATGGCTGAAACTCAAGCCGCCATTCTTGAAGCTAAAGAAGAAGCCGAGTTGATGGCCGGAGTGAAGCTTTCACAAGTTTACCTGTCGGTTGGCGGTCAAGGTGTGCAAGCGATCTCTTCGCGAGGTTTGGTGCCTGTCAGCGGTAAAGAGATCAGTAAAAACGATATCGATCGGGTGCTTGATGTGGCAAAGGCCATTCACATTCCCGAAGAGAGTCGAATCTTACACGCCCTCGCACAGTCCTTCACTGTCGATGGCCAACACGATATCGAAACTCCCATTGGTATGCAGGGTGTCCGCCTTGAAGTGGACGCTCAATTGATCACAATCTCAGAAAAGTGTTTGGGTAACATCCTTACTTGTGTGCAAAAATCCGGATTAAAAGTGAAGCAGGTGGTTTTGGATCAATACGCCTCCACCTTGGCCACAGTTCAAGACGATGAAAAAGAGATCGGTGTGGCTGTCGTTGAAATTGGCGGCGGCACCTGTGAGGTGGTGGTTTACAAAGACTCCTGTATCACCCATGTCGGAAGTATTCCGGTTGGCGGGCTCAATTTCACTCAGGACGTGGCCGTTGGTTTAAAAACTCCGATCAATAGTGCCGAAGTGGTGAAGAAAAAATACGGAACCGCTTTGGTTGATATGGTTGGTGACGATGAGATGATTGATGTGCTCGGGCTTGGCGAAAGAAAGTCACGTCAGGTGTCGCGCATCGAGCTGAGTCGTATTCTTGAGGCCCGCGCCGAAGAGACTTTGTCCTTAATTTTTAACCAATTGAGCGAATGGGATGTCTTAAAAGATCTAGGGGCGGGAGTGATCCTGACCGGCGGCGGCAGTTTGCTGCAAGGTCTTGTTGAATTGGCCGAGTTTACTTTTGATGTGCCTGTCCGTCGAGGTGTTCCTCGCAACGTGATTGGCATGAGAGAGGCTTACAACAGTCCAATCTTCTCAACCGCCATTGGAACTTTACTGTTTGGATGCGAACAAGAGTTTGCGCCGAATTATAAAAATCGAACAACGAATATAATGAAGAAAAAAACAAGTGGAACGTGGGAACAAGTAAAAAGCTTTATGAGTAAAGCCTTGTCCATATAATTCCGGGAGAAATCTATGTTTGAACTAGAGGAAAAAACAGAGCACGGAGCGAATATAAAGGTCGTAGGAATTGGTGGCGGCGGAAACAACGCTGTTAGCACTATGATCGAAGGTGGTCTCCAGGGTGTTGAATTTATAGTCGCCAACACCGATATTCAGGCTCTCGACCCTCATAAGGCCACCAAGAAAATTCAGGTGGGTAAAGAGTTAACCAAAGGCCTGGGGGCAGGAGCCAACCCAGAGATTGGTAAACGTGCCGCCATCGAATCTTACAATGAAATTGTGGAGTCCCTGGAGGGGGCTGATATGGTTTTTGTAACGGCCGGAATGGGCGGTGGAACCGGAACCGGTGGCGCCCCCATTGTTGCCAAAATCGCCAAAGAGCTCGGTGCTCTAACCATTGGTGTGGTGACCAAGCCGTTTTCTTTTGAAGGTAAAAAACGCATGCGTCACGCCCATGCGGGGATCCAAGAGTTACAAGAAAACGTTGATACACTTATTGTGATTCCAAACCAGAAACTTTTGTCCATTTCCAGTGAAAAGACCCCTCTTCTTGAGACCTTTAAGAAAGCCGATGAGGTTTTGCTTCAGGCTGTCAAAGGAATCTCAGATTTGATCAATATCCGAGGTCTGATCAACTTGGATTTTGCCGATATTCGCACCGTCATGTCGGCTCAAGGTATGGCGATTATGGGGACAGCAACTGCCGAGGGCGACAATCGCTCCATCGAAGCCGCCACTTCCAGTATCTCATCACCTTTACTTGAGAACATTTCTATCGAAGGTGCCACTGGAATTATTATCAACGTGACGGGTGGTAGTGGTCTAAGCCTTTATGAGGTCAACGAGGCCTCGACTTTGATTACCGAAGCCGCTCATGAAGATGCCGAAATCATTTTTGGAGCGGTCATTGATGAAGAAATGGGAGAGGCGGTTCGAGTCACAGTGATCGCCACCGGCTTTAGTCAAAATCTTATGAAAAATCCGGCGACTCGCCCAACCACTCATGAGCAAATGCAAATCATGCAACAGCAAATGCAAGTGGCCAGGCAAGCGATGAATCGTGAGAACCAGGCCTTTCAGCAGCCGATGGCTCCACCGCCGATTCAGCAGCCTCTGCAGCAGCATTATCAACAGCCCAGTTATCCGCAACCCCCTCAGGCCGACCCGTTTCAGAGCGAACCTCGTCAGTCCGAGTCTTTTCGGACCGAACCTTATCAAGCCGAACCTCAGCAACAGCCGATGGACTTGCCTCCGATTCCGCAACAGCCTCAACAACCGAGGGAAACGCAGCAGGATCAGAGCCAACCTTCAATGCCGTCGCAAAGACAGCAAGAGGAGTCTTTTGCGCAACCTGAAGGAGAGCGTTCCGAGCGTCAGCAAGCTCCGGTTCCACCAGCCCCTGCACAAGAACAGGTTTTTTCTCCGCCAGCACCGGCGGCGAGCCCCGAGCGTGATGCCCAGAAGCCTTTGCCTCGAGATATTTTAATGGCAAAAGCGAGAGCCTACAAAGAGCAAACGGCTCAACAGGCGCGGCAAAGCACGCCCGAGCAATTGTCGATGGAAGTCGAAGACAAAGAGGCTGAAGAAGATGTTGATATGCCTTTAAATCAAAATGATTTGGAAGTGCCAACCTACTTAAGGCGTCAACAAGCCAAGCAAGACGAAGCGGACCAGTAAACCTGGTAGGCGTTGTGTCGACCCAAGCGTGGTTTCTTTCCGATCTGCATATTCGAGATGAAAACGAGAGCAACAGTCAAAAGCTGTTGCTCTTTTTACATTCTCTAGAGAACGGTGAACGGCCGGCTTCGCATCTGTTTTTGGTGGGGGACATCTTCGATCTATGGATTCACAATCACAGTTATTTTGTTGAAAAATACCCAAAAATTGTGAATGCTATAAAGGTGGTGGCGTCCCGGGGAATCGAAGTCCATTACTTCGAGGGAAACCACGACTTATATTTACGAAAGTTTTGGCAACAGGAAGTTGGGGTTAAGGTCCATGATGGACCTGAGTTTTTTAATCTCGGTTTCTCTAAAATCAGAGTCGAACACGGTGACCTTATGAATCCAGACGATAAGGGTTACCTCTTTCTAAAATCGGTTTTGCAATCTGGACCAGTGAAAGCCATTGCTAAAAACCTACCGGGCATAGGGGTCAGTTGGATTGGTGAGCGGGCCAGCCGGGCCAGTCGTAAGTACACCTCCAATCAAAAGAGAATGGACAAACAGGCGGTTCAGTCTTTCATGCACGCTTATGCCGAAAATGTGGTGCAAGACAAGATGTTTGATTACTTGATCACAGGTCACACACACCTGCGTGACGAATACCAATTCTCTTATCAGGGTGAAGCCATCCATTCCATCAATTTGGGGTCTTGGTTCGAAGACCAAAAAGTCTTGCTTATCAATGAAGACGGTCATCAGTTTGTCGAACTGTAAGCAAGGACAAAGATCCCTGAGGAGCCTCGAACCCAGAAATACAGCGAATTGGAAAAAAAGATTTTTAGATGCTTATTTCTTTGAAGCGGGCATACGATTGCGAGCTTTATTGCGAAGCTCTTTTTCCTGCCAGGTCTTCAAGCTGTATTGATTGCCGGTGTAGCACATTTTGCGAAGTAGGGACGTGGCAAGTGTGTCACATCCGAGCATGGCTTGGCTGGATTTGCAGATGCTGGTCGCATCCGGGTTTTCGATACCATGGGCTTTAAGGTGTTTGATTTGGCAGAATACAATCTGTTGACCGACACTTTGAATCGTCTGAGTCTCAAGAGAGCTGCATTTGTTGCGGTCACATGCGGTCTTTAGCATTGCAAAATACTCGCTATCTGTCGAAAACTCTCCAATGTTCATAGCATTTACAATTCTCTTTATTTTGGGAGTGTAAATGGAATTGTGGGCGTCTTGCATCGGCTTTTTAGAGCGAGGAAAAGCTTGAACGGAAAATACGAATACAGCGATAGTTAGGATTATTTTTTTCATACTCCTTGCATCGGTTTGTCTCAATTTGGATTAAACGGACTAAGAGTCTAGTTTGCACTCAACGGGACAGAGCCTGATGAAAGCGAAAAATCTCCAGAAACAGGTCTTTAGTTATAACAAGATTCGCGGGCGACAGACCGATTAAAAAGGGTCAAGTAAGGAGTATTTGTGTCTTTTGATTATGATGAGCTAAAAAGCCGCGAAGAGGGTGGAACCCATTGGGCCACCTACTCAGATCTTTTTATGGTCCTCTCACTCGTATTTCTACTGCTTTACGTGGTTGCCAGTGTTAGAACCGGTACCAGTAATATTAAGAGCAACGCTGAATACATGGCCGTAGTTCGCGAAAAACAGGCCTTAAAAGAAGAGCTCCTGTTTTATGAGAACCAAAAAGAACAGTACCTGCAGCAAGCCAATGTCGATGAAATCAAGCAGTACGATGAATTGATGGACAAGCTTTCACTCCTTAAGGAAGAGGCCAGAAAAGAAAAAGAAGATTTGCGTGCCGCCGCCGCTGAAAATGAGGCGAAAGAGCGGGCTCTCAATAAGTATCAAAGAATGATCCGCAACATTATCAATTCGAATATGGTGGCCAGTTCCAATTTGGAAAAGCGCCAGAAAACAATTCGTAAGAGAAATGTTGAAATTGATGAACAAAAAGAAGAGATCAAAACTTTAGAAACTACGGTCGCTAGCAAAGAAAAGCAAATCAAACGCAACGATGCAAAGATCAAGAATCTTAATGCTTCATTAAGTAAGAAAGTTCGAGACATCAAAAAGCTTTATCAGCAAAAGAAAATCTCTCAGAAAAACATGCAGAAAAAAATAAGTGCTTTAAAGGTGCAAAACCAGAAGCGTGTAAAGAAAATACAACAGGCAAAAGACAATGCTGAGAAAGTCATTGCGGAAAATAAACAGAAAATCAAAGAAGTCAGTCAACAGCTAGCACAAGCCGAGCAGACTATTGAGTCGCAGCAACAGAATCTTGAGCAGTTGTATGAAGCCCAACAACAGACCTTTGAGAAAATGGTAAAAATGGAAGGCGACTTTGAAAAGAAAATGCAGCAAGAAAAGGCGCAGTTTCAAAAGAAGTTGGCTAAGCAAAAGCTATCGGCCAAAGAAAAAGCCAAGCGTTTGAAAGAATTCCAGAAGCAGGCACAGCAGAAAGAGCAGGAGCTGGCTCAAAAGATGTCGCAAATGGAGTCTCAGGTTCAAAATATTCAAAGCGAATTGGATCAGAACCGACAGGCTCGAGCGCAAGCTGAAGCCCAATCCAAACAGTTGGCAGCAAAGAACCAAAACTTGAAGGGTGAAAAAGCTAAGCTTTCAAAAGATCTTGAGAGAATGAAAGAGATCGCCAATGCTCGAACCAAACTGATCAATGATATGAAATCGAACCTGGCAAAAGCCGGCTTGAAGGCCAAAGTTGGAAAGTCTGGAGATGTGATAATCGAATTTGGTGAAGAGTATTTTGACACCGGAAAATCGGAAATTAAGCCAGGTATGGAAGAGGTTCTTAGAAAATTCATGCCAACTTATTCAAAGTCACTGTTCTCAGATCCTAAGACGGCTAGCAAAATTCAGTCGATTGAGATTGTCGGGTATGCGTCGCCGACTTACAAAGGTCGCTATGTCGATCCCTCCAGTTTGGCAGCTAAGGATAAAGAAGCTGTGAACTACAACTTGAGCTTAAGTTTTAACCGAGCCAAGTCTATTTTTGGATATATTTTTGATAAAAATAAAATGAATTATGACTACCAAAAGAAAATCCGGTCAATGACAAAAGTGACAGGACGATCTTTCTTGGCTGAGGGTGCTGAAAACAGAGTTCCGGCCAATATGACTCAAAAAGAATACTGTAAGAAGTTTGATTGTAAGAAATCACAAAGAGTTGTGATTAAGTTTAATATGAAAAACTAAGGAGAAAAGAGTGGAAACCGCAGTTTCTGATCCTACACTGATGGAGTCTTTTTTGACTTTTGCCACAGCAGGTCTTGTGCCTTTTATGATTGTGCTCTTTTTTGTTGGAGCTGTCCTGAAAGGGTTGATCTACTACACGGTAAGAAGGCAAGAATGGTTTTCAAAAGAATTTGAAAAACGCGTGGATCATTTTATAGAGGAGCGAAATCCCGATTCAACAGTCTCCTTTTATATGATCGTTAAGAGAATGATGGAAAAGACCTATTATGAGCTTTTTCGGGTTCGCTATGCAATGAAGCGCAGAAAGCCTGATTTTATCATGACGGTTTCAGACCGAATGTTTCTCGTCAAACAAGGCGCAGCCTTTTTTGTTCATGATATCCTTAAGCCACTTCGTCACATCAAATATGTCGACTCCAATCATCCGAAGTTACTAAGCACAACCAAAAAAGCTTTTGCTAGAAACCCTTCGTTTAGCAAGATTTTGGGTATTTTTCCTAGTTCTCGCTTGAATGATGTGGTCAATATTTTACCCGGTGTGTTTATCATTCTCGGGGTTTTCGGTACCTTCGTGGGGATCATGAAAGCCTTGCCTTTGTTAGGAACTATGGATCTTAATGACATCGACGCCGCTAACGCAACCATGGATAAGTTTCTCTTGAAGATTTCATTCTCAATGAGCACCTCCTTGGTGGGGATTGTCCTGTCTGTGACAATGTCGTTCTTAAATGCCGCTTTAGCGCCCGAAAAGGTTTTCATTGCTGCAGTCGACCGTCTTGAAGCCGCCTTGGATTCTTTGTGGCACTTAAGCAGTGACAACAGTGTTCCTGAGAATCTCGAAGAGTTTAACGAAAACCGTCATCCTGATGAGGTCTTGGCCGAACAGGCACTCAACGAAGATATTATATTAGGTAAAAAGCAAAGAAAGCTAAACCGAGTCGCCTAGACGTTTAGCTCATTTCGTCTCTTTAGGGAGGAGTGATAGGTCACCCGATTTGGGTCACCCATCAGTCCTCCCTTTTTTATTTGTGGCTGCTTTAAGACGGCATCATTCTCCCCAGGCTAGTGATCACGAGCTCTCCAGAGATCATCGCGGCAGCCGCTAACTGGGGATTTTTAAGCCCCCTACTTTGGTCGATATTATGCCAATAAAAGTTTAAAAAAAACTAAAAAAAACAACTAATTACGCCGAAAAGGAATATGGACTAGGTAAACATAATTATGGCTTTTAAACACTTTTGGGTTCAATACAAGCTCGGGACCACTTCCGATCAAGCTTATATCAAAGCGGAGGCTTTTGTCATCGGCCGCGCCCCAGAATGTGATCTTCCAATTCCTACCGATATCTTAAGTCGCCGCCATTTAAAAATATTTTTAGAAGATGACAAAATCTTTATTACCGATCTTGGTTCGACCAACGGAACTTATTTACAAGGGCAACGACTTGAACCCAACGAAAAATACGAGTACGTCACCGGCAACCGATTGTATCTTGATGCAGGTAAAGAATGTTCCCTACGAATCACTGCAATCTATCAACGCGATATCGTTGATATGGACATTGAGCAGAGAGGTCTTGAATTAGAAAAGAAACGACATGAACTTAGAAGCAAAGGAAAGATCTCACGGAACTTAAAAGATGTGGAAGCTCGCGAACGATTTATCGCCAACGCTTCGTCTTCTGTCGATAATATTTTTGATAATCTTTTTTATATTGCAAAGAGTGCTCGCTTTAATAAAGAAAAGAAAATTCGTGAAGCCGAACACATATCCCAAGAGATGCTTGAGAAAGCACAAAAGGAAATTGAAACGCAAAGAGCTCTCCTAGAAAAAGAGCTTAAATCTTTACAAGTCCAAACCAAGAAAGAGGCCAATCGAATTTTAAAAGCGGCGAATGAGAAAGCCGCACAGCACATGAACAAAGCCGAAGCACGTGCTTTGCGTTTGCATAAAGAAGCAAAGGAAAACAAAGAAAAGATCTTGGCAAATGTTGAAGAAAAGCGCCAAGAGATCATTGATAATGCTCAAGAGAAGCACGCAGAAATAATTGCGGAAGCTCATATTCGCAACAAAGAGCTTAAAGAGGAGAGCGCCCGTATTGATAGCGAAATGAAGTCTCGGCGCGATCAGGTCGATGCGTTGGATCGCGAAATAAAGATTCTTCAAAAAACAGCACAGGAGCATCGCGAACTTACAGCGCAAACAAAAGAAGCTTACAGCCATGAGCTTTCCGGTCTCAATTCTCTAAAAGCCAAAGTCCTTGGCATGGAGAAGCGAAACGAAGCGGCTCTTGAAGTTTTAGAGTCCAAGATACCAGGCTTAGAGAAAAAAGCCGCACGTCTCGATCAAGAAATTTTTGACTACAACATTCAGTTAAAAAAGAAAGAAACTGAAGTTGAGAAATACGAAAAAACAATTCACGAGTTACAGGCTGACCTTCTAAAGAACGAAGAGAAAGCGACAGCAGCCGAACGTCGAATGGATGAGTTAAACGACAAGGTTATTGAAGCTGAAGACAACCTGTTTCGTTTAAACAAAATCAAGCAGCAACGAAATGAAGAGATCGATCGCGAGATCGCTGAACGTCGTGAAAAACAAAAACAGAGTGAAGAAAAAACCGCAGAAAAACTGGCTCGTCGACGTGAAAAAGTAGAGCGCGAGATTGAAGTCAATCTTGCCAATGCCAAAGAGCAGGCGCAAGCGCTGATTGATGAGGGTCAAAAAGAGGCCGACCTTTACAAAGAAGAGAGAATCGCCGAGGCTGACGCCTATCATGAAAATAAGAAGCAAGAGGGCGACAAATACTTCGATGCAAGACGAAGCGAGGCCGACTCTTATTATCATGATAAGAAAGCGGGGGCCGACACTTACCACAACGATCGCTCGAAAGAAGCCGACGATTATTTTGCCGAGAAACAAGTCGCTGCTGATCAGAAATACACTCAAATAAAAAATGAGGCCGATGAATACTACGGCAGCAAAAAGCAAGAGGCTGATGAGTACTACACAGACAAAAAAGAAGAAGCCGACAACTACAGCCATAATTTAGTCGACGAAGCTGAGCGTGAAGCGCAAAGAATCATCGCTCAGGCCCGACTGGAAGAGACTGAAAAAAGACAAAAAGTCGAGCAAGATTTGCAGGCTGCAAAAGATGAGAGCAAAACTCTAAGATCCGAAGCTAAGTCCTACAATGAAAAAGTGCGTAGCGAAGCCGATACTTATGCCAAGGCTGTTCGCGAAGAAGCCGATATCGAGGTGAGCTCTCGCCGTACAAACTTCGAATTAGAAATTCAGGAATCAAAAGATCGTTTGTTGGCCGAAAGCCGTAAAGAGGCCAAAAGTATTAAAGATAAAAGTCGAGCCGAAGCTGAAGCCATTATTCAAGAAGCTCGCGATGAGGCCGAAGCCGTTCGCAATAAATCACAATCCCAAGCTGACCGTGACCTAGCGGCCCTTCAGGCTGAGATCGAAAAGAAACAAAAAGAGACCGACGAAGAGATTCAATCGATTCGGTCACATGCGGTTCAAAAAATGGAAGAGCAAAGACAGCAATTGGAACAAGACGAGCTGGAAAAAAACCGTTTGCGAGTCTTGCGACTGCGCAAAGACCTCAATGAAGTGCTGCGAGCTCGAATTGTTCCTTATCTGAAAGACCCAGCCCAGGTTGAGAAAATATCAAAAGTCATGAATAAGTCTGTCAATGCCATCTTACTTGACGAAGTGGATGATGAAAGTTTTGACGCCGAGAACTACTCCGATATCGATCCGACTTTACAGCAAAATAAAGTTAAAAAGTTTTATATCGCTGCGGGTGCGTCAGTGGGGCTATTGGTCCTCCTGTTTATTTTCGCTCCAACCTTAGAGCAGCTTGCGAAAGACTCTGGGCGAGACATAGCAACCCAGATTGAAAAAGAGGATCAAAAA
Source organism: uncultured Pseudobdellovibrionaceae bacterium (assembly GCA_964588335.1). GTDB lineage: Bacteria > Bdellovibrionota > Bdellovibrionia > Bdellovibrionales > JAGQZY01 > JAGQZY01. Next base: position 181,253 of record CAZPOV010000004.1, read on the forward strand.
CAAATCGAAGCCGCGCAGAAGGCGAATGATCTTTCAGCCGAATTCAATCCTGAAATGGTTGATGAGTTCTTGCCGACTTACACCGAGCGTGTCATGTACATGAAGGGTTATTTGCGCCTTGAGAATGATCCAGGCTTTAAGGGTCAATGGCATGTGGAGCTCGAAGAGTTCTTTGTCGATAAACTACGCTTAACGGAAACCGACATGGTGCCATTTGTAGCGCGTGAAGCGGCATTGATTACAGAGCTGGGTGAAGCCCGTAAGAAAATCAATGGTAATTTTGTAGAGGAAGGGCGTGCCCGCCTTGAAGAAATTGAGGCTAATTTTTACAAGCGTGTTAAAAATGGTGGCCTCACTCAAAAACAATTGGATCAAATTATGAAGTTTAAAGAAAAGTTCTTTAAAGAGAATAAAGAACTTTTCTCTGGCTGATTATCTTTCCGCTGCTGAGGACTCTCGGTCTCGTCTTTGATCGGCACCGCGAGAGTAGTAGCGTCGACGGTCCGTGCTTGATGCACAACCACCCCAAATTCTATGATTTCCATTATCAATGTGAAAACGTGTGGAGCAGTACAAACCCAAGCCACCACTCCAGGTCGCCAGCAAATAGTCTTCTACGACTTCACGATCTTGACCATTAACGATAAAGTCGGCGGCTCGGCATTGAATGTGTAGGGAATTACGAGCACCGCCCCGTCGTTGGTTGTCTCGGCGTGAACGGTGAGCTGACATCAATTGGACATCCCATCCTCGCGCCACCATCTCGTTGAGTTTGGCCTTCACGCGAGCCGGCAAGCACGAATAGTCATCACTGGTGCGAATATTGACGCCGCTAAGGTCGGTAGAGTGAGTGTGGTCCTCTGGACGATCGGGACGCGGAGTGGGTATAGGAATAGGAGTGGTTCGACATTGATCAATTAAGGCATCAAAGGCTTCGGTGTCGAAACTGGAACGTCGAATGTAACCTTCACCTGCTTCAACGTTGTCTCCGTGTCGCCAGGTGACTTTGGCCATGCCACTTTCGATCGAAGCGATGACCAGCTCCATACCTGGGGGATAAGAAAATCCCATGTCTTCATCAGCCTCTTGATCAACATACAAGTGAGCCCGAGAACGCACTGACAGAGTTCCGCAGGCTTCGTTGTCGGCTCCAGCAACAGATGTGACAAGCATCGGGATTGCTATTAAAAAAAACATTTTGAATAATAATCGAATCATATCCATTTTAATCGCCTTCCTTTGCCTTGTTATACTGCAAGACTGAGACCAGGGTGGTTTTCATTGACCCAGACGTCGAAAAAAGAAACCAGTTTTTTCAAACAGTTAGAGACGGATGGAAACAGATCAAACGATGCGTTCAACCGAGGTCGGTCGATCCACATTACGGCACGCCAATGTTTAGTATCTAGTCACAGTCTCAAAATGAGACAACCGACACTAGGCCTGGCCCTCTAAAAGTTTCTTGGCGTGAGCGATACTTGTTTTCGAAAGTTTTTCGCCAGAGATTAAGCGGGCGATCTCATCAATTCGCTTCTTTTTATCAAGCAAAGAAACCGACATTTCGACAGTGTCTTTTGTGGGCTGCTTTTCGATAAAGAAATGATGATCTCCGAACGACGCCACTTGTGGTAAGTGGGTGACACAAATCACTTGCTGATGTTTGGCCAGGTTTTTAAGTTTGGCTCCCACTTTCTCAGCTGTCGGTCCACTGACTCCGGTGTCGACTTCATCAAAAAGAAAAGTGCGAGGAAATTGGTTGGCGCCAGTGACTTGCTTGAGTGATAAGAGGATACGTGACAACTCACCACCACTGGCCGCTTTAGCGAGATCCCTGGGTTCGTCTTTGGCGCCGGTTTGTGTTCGAAAGACCACTCGGTCGGCACCAGTGGATGTGGGTTCAGACAGCTCCTCGATATCGATCAAAAAGATAAGACCCTTCATATTAAGGTCTTTCAGTTCGGAGTTAACTTCTTTAGCAAGCAGTTTGGCACCAGCCATTCGTTTCTTGCGAATTTTTAGAGACACCTCGTGGAGAGCCTTTCTTTTCTGGTCCCGCTCTTTTGCAAGCTGTGACAGCGTGTCTGAAAGATTGGTCAGTTCATGGTGTTCTTTCTTCATTTCTTCAAGAGAGTTGAAAATATCACTGACTTTATCGCCGAATTTTTTTTGTAATTTACGAATACGACTGAGTCGCTCTTCTAAACTTTCGAGACTTTCCTCGGAAGTGTCTTCAATGCCAGTGAACTGTTGTAGGTTAAAGGCTGCGTCCTCGATAACGGTTTGCGCTTGTTGCAACTGCTGAATTGTTTCTTTCAAAGAACTGTGATCGGGGGCGCCCGAAAGGATCTTACTCAGGCGAGTAAGAACGGAGGCATCGGATTCGCTCAAATGGAACAGAGATTGATTCAACCAGTCTTGCCATTTCTCCTTATTGCGAAGGCCACGAATCTTGTCGGCCAACTCTTCGTCTTCGTTGTCTGCTAAATCAAGGCTTTCAATCTCTTGAATCTGAAAATCGAGGAAATCAATTTGCTGCTCGCGTAAATGCGAGCGTTGTTCGAGTTCATTCATCCGCGTTTTTATCTCGGAAATATCTTCAAACAACTCTTTGATCTGCAGTCGTAAATTCTGGTTGCCACAAAACTGGTCGACCACCTCCAGTTGGTACCGGCTCGACATCAAGTCTTTGTTTTCATGTTGACCGGTGATTTCAACCAAGGGCGCTTCCGTGGGGTTGCTCATTGTCACAAGGGGAAAAACGATACGGCGCAAGTCGGTGACTGTTGATAGATGACCATTCAGATACACTCGGCTTTTGCCACTTTTTTGAATCACCCGGCGGACGATGAGGGTTTGGTCGTCGGCTTCAATTCCCATCTCCTCAAGTTTGTCTAAAATGTCTTGGCGATCATGCAGGTCAAAGGCTCCTTCAATGGTGGCCTTGTCTTTGTTGCTGCGAATGTCTTGGCTTGAAGATTTGGCGCCCATCAATAAGGCGAGGCTTTTTATAAGGATCGATTTACCGGCTCCAGTTTCACCGCTTAGTATATTGAGTCCCTGGTTAAAATGAATATGAATTTTATCAATAATGGCAAACTGGGCCACTTTAAGTTCTGAAAGCATTGTGCTTAATCCCTTTCTCCGAATTTTAATTTTTCTCGAAGCAAATTGAAAAAATTGTGGGTGGGGTGTCGAATAATATGATGGTCTTGCTGGTTGCGCCGAACAATTAATTTATGTTTCGAATTCATTTCCATCACTTTTTGGCCGTCGATCGTGAGAAGTGCTGATCGGTTGTCACCAATAATTTGAAACTCCAAATCGCGATCGTCAGGGAAAATCATGGGGCGTGTGGTAAGACTGTGCGGACAGATCGGTGTTACCACGATGGCCTTCACCTCTGGGTGCAAAACCGGGCCGCCGGCGGCCAAGTTGTAGGCGGTGGAGCCTGTCGGTGAAGATACAATCACTCCATCGGCTTTGGTTTCCGTGACCAATTGGCCATCACAGTAAATACCAATGTTCAGCAAGTGAGTGCGGTCACCACGTTCAATGACCATATCGTTGAGTGCTAAAAACTTTTTCTCTTCATTGATGTCAATGGCAAGCACCGAGCGAGGTCGTTTGTCCATTTTGTTTGCCAAAGTGGACTTCATCATTGTGTATAGTTCTTCAAGACGGTTGTCGGTGAGAAAACCCAGCGAACCCAAGTTGACACCGACAATAGGTGTTTGTCGACCATTGAGCATGCGAATCGCCTGCAGATAGGTGCCGTCGCCACCTAAAACAACCAAAAGATCGATGTCATCAAAATCTTTCTCAGAAGAGAACGGCTTGGCCTGATTGCAGAGTTCAACGTCTGGCTCACAATAAACAGCAAGGGATTGTTCGCTGAGCCAGACGGCTAATTTTTTGGCCTCGGCCAAGGCCTTCGGTGTGTCTTTGCGGATAATGATTCCAATTTTCTTGTACTGACTCAAGACAATCCACTCCTTCTTAGTAGGGCTCCACTGTCCGGATCTTTGCCACGAAAATTGCGGTAGAGCTGAGCAGGATCTTCAACACCGCCACGTGACAGGACTTCAGAATAAAATTTTTCGGCGACATTTTTATCGAACAGTCCTTTTTCTTTGAAGGCCTCAAAGGCGTCGGCATCCAAAACTTCGGCCCATTTATAAGAGTAATAACCGGCGCTGTAGCCACCAGCAAAAATGTGAGAGAAGCCCACCGAGAAATTGGTTCCTGGAATTTTCGGCAGAAGTTGAATGCCGCGAGTGGCTTCCTCTTCTATTTTCACCGGGTCTAAATCCTTGCCGTCGATTTCGGTATGCCAAGTGAGGTCAACAAAGCTGAAGCTCAGTTGTCGAAGGGAGGCGTAGCCCGCTTGAAAGTTTCTTGAGTCGTTAAGCTTTTTAACAAGGGACTGGGGGATTTTCTCACCGGTTTTATAGTGCTTGGCAAAAAGATCCAGGGATTCTTTTTCGTAAGTCCAGTTTTCCATCAGTTGTGAAGGCAGTTCAACAAAGTCCCACAGGACGTTGGTGCCAGACAGTGAGCTGTAGTAACAGTCGGACAGTAAGCTATGAAGGGCGTGTCCAAATTCATGAAACAAGGTTTGTACTTCATAAAAAGTTAGAAGTGAGGGGTGTCCTGCGCTGGGTTTACTAAAATTGCAGACCACACTGACGTGCGGTCGGCGCACCGATTCGCCATCATAGCCCTGTTCTCGATAATTGGTCATCCAGGCGCCAGACTTCTTGTTTTCACGAGGAAAAATATCGAGATACAACAAGCCAATCAGGTCATTGTTGCGGGTGACTTTATAAACCTCCACATCTGGGTGATAGCCAGGAGCTTCGTCGGTTTTTTCAAACTTCAATCCATAAAGCTTCTCGCCGTGAATAAATATGCCCTGAATCGCTTGTTGTAAGGGGAAATACGGACGCAAATCTTCGTCGCTCAAGTCGAATAAGTGTTTTTTAAATTTATCTGAATAAAACGAAAAGTCCCAAGGTTTGATCTCGATATCTTCTTTGAGCTCCGTTTTTATGAAATTTTGTAGCTCTTGCAAGTCTTTTTGCGCGGCTTTCAGTGATGGTTCTTTCAGTTCTTCTAGGAACTCAAAAACCTTTTCAGGAGTCTGCGCCATTCTTTTTTTCAATACAAAGTGGGCGTGGGTGGGGAACCCTAACAGTTTGGCGCGGGCGTTGCGAAGTTCGGCAATCTGTTTGCAAATCTCTCTGTTGGAAAATTCGCCATCAAGAGCTTTGGTGTTAAATGCCATCCACATCTTTTTGCGCAGCTCGCGATTTTCCATGTACTTCATAAACGGCATGTATGAAGGGGCTTGCAATGTGAATGTCCAGCCTTTTTGGCCTTTGTTTTCAGCCTCTTCTTTAGCGGTCGCTCTTACGGATTCGGGAAGCGCTTGAACTTCACTTTCATCCTCGATGTTCAGTAAAAAAGCATTGGTGGCTTTCAGTACATTTTGTGAGTACTGCGGGCTAAGTGACGCCATTTTTTGATCAAGCTCGCGGAGCTGATCTTTGTCTTGAGCGGAAAGAAGAGCACCGTTGCGAGTGAAGCTTTCAAAGGTTTCATTAAGAAGTTTCTTTTGTTCAAGATTCAAAGACGTGGCTTCTTCGCTTTCAACAACTCTTTTGATGTTGGCAAACAGTTTGTCAGAAAGTTGAATATCATTGCCAAATTCTGCTAACTTTTGCGAAACATCACCAACGGCCTGATCGATCTCAGAATCGGTGCAGGCGTGATAAAGATTAAAGAACACCGTTGTCACTTGATCCAATTCTTGGCTGGCAAGCTCAAGAGCTTCAATCGTATTTTGAAAGGTTGGTTGATTTTGTTCTTCAATGTCTTTGATACGTTTGCGGGCCAGTTGCATGGCTTTTTCAATGGCCGGTTGAAAATCTTTGCTGTCGATTTTGTCAAACGGAACGGCTTGGTCAAAGTTTGAATTGTTTTGGAAAAGATCCAGCATGGGCACTCCTTTTTCGGGTCCAATCATGCTTTCAGTTGTAACGAGATCCGTGTCCGTTGGGTAGAAATCGCCAGGTATTGCAGAGAGTCAACGGCTGTTATCGAAAACACTCCTAGGACTTTTGCTAATAACCAAGGAGGTCCCGGGTCTTTATCGTCAAACCGACGGATTTAAGGGCGTTGGTCGCAAAAACCGTAATCAGTATCAATCACAGGGCGACACTCCGCTTGTTCGCCTTGTCTGTTGATGACGCCACGGCAGTCGTCGTTGCCGCGCTCAAGGTTACAACGTGCGCCAAAATTGGGGGTGCAGCTGGCAACACCAAAAACTTCATCCAAGCCACCATCGGAGGGGGGCGGACCGGCATCACCGGTGGAGATCCAGCGGCTTTCATTTTCTTCCGGTAAATTGACCAACCTTAAAGTGACTTGCACCCGTGAAACCGGAGAGTAAATTTCTAGGGACTCGCAGCGGGGCACGCCTCGGAAAAGCACAGGGTTTTCACCGTTACGGCAGCCACAACCAATCCCGGAATTATCGAAGGCATTGTCTGAAAAAGGATCATCACCGCCACCAAAATAGCGACCCAACCCAAGGGCGTCCGCCTCGCGATTGATTTCGTTACACTCCTGCGCATCTGGAAAGCGCGTGCAAAATTGCAAAAGCGATTGATCTTCGCCGCCCAGCGGGTCACTTCCGTTGGTGCTTGTGCTATTGCGTCCACAGGCTGAAACGATAAAAATTGTTGCTAAAAAATAAATCAAGACACTTCTTGAACCCACGATCCCGAACTCCTTTTTTTTGATCCTCGCTCTTTCAACCTACAATATTTGTGCCATGCGAAAATATCGGTCTCTATATAATAGGGTGGACCTGGGGGCTAGAAATGCGGGGCGGATCTATCTTTTACCCTGTTCCGCCTGTAACATTGTTGTGCGGTTCAGTAATTTTTTCAAAGGGATTTGCTTCGCTCGTGATTAAGAAAATAAGCCTTTTTATTTGTCTCTGCGTCTTTCTTGCAAGGCCTTCGCAGGCCCGAGTGTTTATGTTTGAAGAGGAAACCGTGGCGCCTTTTTTAAAATTGCGAACCGGTGTTTCTTCGATGGGGAATGCCCCTTTCCGATGGCAATCGGCCTCTCAGTACTCAGGTGATGATGTCGATCTTGTTTATGGTGGTGAATTTGGAGTTTATCTGCGCACTCAAGGTGTGGGTGTGTCGTTGGGAGTGCTGGTGCACACTTTTGATCCCGTGACAGGGGCGCAGGGGTTGAATGCCAGCGGCAACCGTCTGTACACGGTCGATGTTGAGGGGTTGGCTTACGGTCCTCAGGTTGTTTTTGATTTTCATTTAACATCAACGAAAAGTTATTTATGGAAGTTGATGCTGGGGGGCGGCTATCAGTTTGCCAAACTTGAAAGCAGTTATAATTTTACAGTCACCGGTCAAGCTTTGGTTGGCGGGCAAAGTCAATTGATGGAAACTTACAAACAAGAAGCGCCGTTCGCATTGCTTGCCATCGGCACAGAATTCCACATGTCGGGCACCACGACATTATCTGTGACAGCCGGTTATCATTATAGTTTCAGCCAAGAATGGAAGTATGATGGGGGTGGGCAGAACTTTGCGGGAGCCCATAGCCAAGGGGATTCCGTTGTTTTTGAAGATGCCTCGGCAAAAAATATCGACTGGAGTTATCCGTTTCTACAAGTCGGCTTTCATTTCTATGTCGACACCATCCGCTAAGTCTTCTGTCATGCAAAAAAAGATTCTTTAAATTCTCTGTAAGTTCATTTCAGATTTAAGATAATCAGGATTCCGTTAAGCTTTTGTTTGACTGGGTTTCGGGGGAGTGGGACGATTTTTTCCGTACGCAATTAAGACATGGATCAAAGTCTTAAGTCATGTCGAAAGATTAAGGAGGATTTCGTGAGCTTTTTTCAGTCACTTTCAACAGCATTTACTACCGGTGGAATATGGATGTGGTTTATCCTAGCCCTACAAATTGTAGCTCTAGGAATTATTCTTGAAAGAGTTGTGGCTCTTTACATTCGACGTAAACCAACACAAAAACGCAATGTACTCAATTATGAGAAAGGCATCCGTCAGGGCGATCTTGAAAATGTCTTAACTTCAGCCAAGCAGCATTCCAATGAGCCCATCGGGCGCACCGTCGCTGCAGGTTCGGAAGCGGCCATGAATTTTGGTGGCAAAGACGAAATTCAAGGACGTATGGAAGAGGTCATTCTTGAAGAAACCGAGCAAATTGAAAAGCGCACCGGCTTTCTAGCAATGATTGCCAACGTCGCCACTCTATCAGGTCTTCTGGGGACTATTGCTGGGATGATCAAGGCCTTCGCGGCGGTCAGTAATGCCAATCCCATGGAAAAAGCGACTTTGCTTTCCAACGGTATTTCGGAAGCCATGAACACAACAGCCTTCGGGTTGATTGTGGCGATTCCAACACTTCTCGTCTACTCGATTTTAGCCAACCGCTCACAAACTTTAACAGACGATCTTAATCAGGCCGCTCTTAAGGCTTACAATTGGTTGAGTTACTCCTTTAATCCTATGGAGACACGACGAACTCGTGCCGATCAGGCCAACTAATACGAGGGAGTTGAACAGTGTTTGGGAAAAAGCAGAAAAAAGAGGTTAACACCGAAGTCGACTTGGTCGCCTTTATTTCTCTGCTCTCTGTCTGTATTTGTTTTCTTTTGTTGACCACAATCTGGATTCAGATTGCTTCAATGAATGTGAAACAAGCTGTTGGAGGGCAGGCGGCGGCTGGTAAGCCGAAGCCTGAGATGTGGGTGGTCATGAAAGATCAAGGCGAGTTGCAATTTAAGTTGCGTCATACGCCAAGCAAAATCACTCGCTCCTTTGGGAAAATAAAAATTCCCGGAGTCGAAGGAAAGCCTGATTTCACCGAGCTGGCCACTTACTTAGGCAAGCTCAACGGCGAGTATCAGGAGCTTTCGATGGCTTTGATTCGGCCAGCCGAGAAAACTCCATTTGAAGATATCATTGAGCTTATGGATGTGTTTCGTAAGCAGGGAATCGAAGACTTAGGTGTAACACCACTTTAAAGCCTTAAGCGGGGGAATTATGTTTAATCAATCCACGAGCTCGGCCGGATTGTCTGGCGTGAGTTTTGGTAAGGGTAAAAAGAAGCGAAATCTAGTTGCAACCGTGATGCTGACCTCATTGGTCGATACCTTTTCGGTGTTAGTGATTTACTTGTTGGTGAATTTCTCAACCACTGGCGAATTGCTTTATATGAGTGAAGGTATGGAGCTGCCATCGGCGGCAAAGACGGCTCAGTTGGAGCGCAACGTAGTGGTCAAGGTTGAAAAAGACAAGCTTTATATAGAAGAGGAAGAGATTCCAACCAAGAACCTGGTGAAAACCTTAATCGATATGAAGAAGAATTGGGAAAAGTACTATCCTGATACCGAGTTCACCGGAGCCATGACCATTCAAGCCGACCGAAGACAAACCTACAGTTTGTTAAGTCATGTGATTCAGGCGGGTGGCCATGCTGGTTATAGCGACATCAATTTTGCAGTGATAAGGAAATAGGGGTAATAATGACAAAAATCTCGAAAAAAGGATTGTTCGGATTTTTCTTAGGTTTTTTAGTGGCCAGTTCAGCTTTAGCAATCGATGCTAAAACCGCTCAAACGGAAACTCTTTTAATCAACAAACTCACCAATGTGTTTCTTAAGTTACCAGAGGGCAACCCGACAAAAAATAAAATCACCCTGCGACTGGCAGATTTGCATGCCGAGCGTGGGCGGTTGGTAGCCAAACAAGAGCTGGCAAAAGGCTGCATTGAATGCAGCAATGGTATCGAGGATCGAAAAAAAGCCCTTGAGTACTATCAATACGTCCTTCCTGGCTTGAAGGGTGAGTCGCGCCAGAATGTCATGGTTCAGGTGGGTCATATCTATGAAGTTCTGGGTGACAACTCAAAAGCCATTGAATTTTATAAAAAAGTGATTACAGGGTCGTCTGGAAAAGGTGTGGCAGAAGCGCAATTCTCCCTTGCTGAAATTTATTTTAAACAGCGAGACTTCGCTTCCGCTAAAAAATATTACACCCAGGCCTTAAATAACGATCAGTTCAACCGGCGCGGTTTGGCGACTTTTCGGCGAGCCTGGTGTTTATATAACCTTGGAGAGGTGGCGTCGGCTGTTAAAGCTTTAGAGAGTATTCTCAGTGACCCTAAGTTGCTCACCCGAGGTGGCGAAAATCTTGTTAATGTTGATCAGGATTTTAAGTCAGAGGTGGCCAAAGACTACACGGTCTTTATGGCCCACAGTTCACAGATCAGCATGAGTGGAATTCAAAAAGTTTACAAACTGAGTCCCGATAAAACGCGCATTGAAAATGTTTCGTTTTTAGCGAAGGAGTTGGAGCGACTGGGGCAAATTGAGCAAGCCCAGCAGGCTTGGGAGCTTGTTGTCGCTGAAACCGGAGATCCGCAAATTCGTATGGAAGGGCTTGTTTATCTTGCGGGTCTGCAAATGAAAGGCAGTCAGAAGTCGAAGATTCTTCCCTATCTTAAGCGGGCTTTCCGCAACTGGGCCAGTTTGAAAACCTGCAAAGATCAACGGGTCTGTGACGAATTGAAAAAGCGAATTCGTACATTGGTCTTTGATTGGAATCGTAGCGAGAAAAAGAACCCTTCGGCTGAGCTATTAGAGGCCTATGAAGGATATTTCTCGGTGGAGAAAAATGATCGAGAAGGCTATGTGTTGGCGTCGCAGGCGGCGATTCAAGCTAAAGATTTCACGAAAGCTTGGCGATGGAACCAGCAGGCCTTCCAGCTGGCGAGTACCGATGAACAAAAAGAAAGAGCTCTGCTGCGAAGAATTGAAATTGCCGAGCTTGCAAAAAATAACGATTGGTTGGCGACGGCCCAGAAAACTTATTTGGAAAACAGTCCAAAGAAAACAAAGTCTACCGAAATCCGCTACCAAATGGCGCAACAGGCCTATGATTCGAAAAACTATGCATCAGCGGCTGATCAGTTTAAGGCGATCGCCAGTCAACCCAATGTAAAAGGTAAGTTGAAAATTCAAGCCGCGGAAATGGCCTTGGACGCTTTGGTCCTGACCAAAGAGGATAAGAAAATTGAAGCCTGGGCCAGTGAGTTCGCGCAAACCTTTCCCACTCAAAGGAAGCACTTTCTATCTTTAGCGGGGACTTCGGTGTTGTCTCAAACCGCCAGTATTTCTGCCAGTGGCAGCGATCATCAAAAAGCGTGGCAAACTTTGAATCGTTTCGATGTCGGTACCGCCGATGCTGAAAAGAAGAAAACTTATTATAAAAATAAAGTGATTCTGGCTCGCAAACTTAAAAAGTTTAATGAGATGGACAGTGCCTTGCGATCCTTCTTGGCTTTGCAGAATCTTAGCAAAGACGAGACCAAGTTTGGTCTTGAAAACCGAGTTTGGTTGAGTGAGTTGCAGTTGGACTTTGATGCTGCTTTTCAGGCCTACAAGAAACTTGAAACCGGTAATTGGCTGGAAACAGCACGTATGGCTGATTTAGCAGAAAAGCCTTCGGCTCAATATTATTACCAGTATTTAAAGAATCCCGATGATAAGGATTTGGCTTTTTCCATTTGTGTCAAATTGGTGAAAGAGGCCCAGCAGTTGGGGGCTAAGCAAAAACCGTGTTTGCCTTATTTATCAACTGATAAAAATTATATGGCCGCACTGATCATGGAAATTTACAGTGGTAAAAAGTCAAACAGGCAATTGGCTCAGCTTTTAAAGCGCTACGGTTTGCAGCAAACTCCGGCGGCGCGTGTTTTAGAGCGTGAGTTCTTAATTGCAGAAGGGGAAGCCAAGATTAAAAAATTGGTGAACCACAAGTTGGACGGGCGCACGTCTCGGGTTGCTGGATCCCTGCAAAGACGAATGGCTTTGATCACTTCATTCGAGCAAACCATCAGTAAAGCCACAAAAACCGAGGACTGGTTAACTCAAACTCTGTTTTTAATCGAGCTCCAAAAGCAGTACACTCGCTTTTTCGAAGAGCTTATGGCTCTGCCCACACCTCAAGATCTGTCGGCCGAAGAGCAGCAGCAATACTTGACTCTGTTGAGCCAACAAGCGGCACCCTACAAAGAAAAAGCCAGTCAAATTCAATTTAAAATTGATGAGCTTTGGAAGAATGAGGCGGCAGTGGATCAAGTGTTCGCTAACTTCCATCGTGCGCCGAAAGAGATTCAAACCATCCTTGGGCCACAGATTGAAAAAATGAAGGCGGTTAGTGCTCCTAAAAGAGCGTCCCAGTTCGATTTGGTTTTCCGTTCAGAAATGAGCAAAAAAACACCGTCTTTGGCGCTTCTCGAAACGGCTCGCAATCAGGTTAAAAGCTCGCCTTTGAATAAATCGGCATTGCAGAATCTTATTCAACTGGAGATCAAGCGCGGATACGAGCCCATGATCATTTATTTAAACAGTCGATTGAAAATGGTGGATCAAGGATTTGAAACCTCAGGGAGGTCTTTATGAAACTAATGGGACTTATTCTTAGCCTATTTTTGTTGGTGTCAGTGAGCCATGCCGCTCAAAAACAAAAGCAAAAAAAATCAAGACAGTCCAAAGAGGTCTCTTTTGATGAGATCCTTGTTCAAGGTAAGCATCATTTTTCTGACGAAGCTGTGGTGACCGTCGAGCAAGATAAGGTTTTGGACGCCCTTTTAGAAGTCAGAAAAGATTTTAAAGATAGAATCAAAAAATCAGCGAAGAGAAATTGAGGTCAGGGATGGCGAAAAATTTAGTTCTGCATAATAACTTAAACGAGGTGGTCCGGGTTTTCCCATGGACCAATCCCGAAAAGATATGGACGGTGTTTCGAAAAGACACCAAAAGAATGGAAGTTCTGAGTTCACTCACAAAGCTTGAAAAAGACAATGTTCCGTTTGAGGTCATTGATACGTTCTCAGGAAGTGACGTGGCGAAAGGTCAGGTTTCCTTGGGGGCGGCAGGCTATCTTGCCTTGCAAGACCAAGCCGCCATTCAACCCCGAGTCGAAACCATTGAAGAAAAAGACATGGGGCCGGTTCGAAAAGCCGTTTTGTTTTCAATTCTCTTCTACGTTCTCTCGGGCTATTTGATCACCGATGTTTTTGCACCCAGGTCGGAAGAGATCGCCGAAGAGGTCGTTGAAGAAAAAAAACGTGAAATTGTTAAAGTGGTGAAGCGCCAAATCAAGATTCCACAAAACACCCAGAGACGAACCATTAGTTTGAACCAGCCACGCCCGCAGAAAGTCAATCCGACAGCTAAGCGCAAAGGTTGGAAGCGCCGAGGTGCACTGGCTGCCCTTGGGCAACTGGCGAAGTCGAAACAGAAAGGTGGTCTTGACCTAGGAGCTGTTAAAGCTTCGGCGGGACCAGGAATGGGTGGAACGCAAGGTTCCGGTGGCGTTCAAAAAAGTATTTATGCCAAAGGTATGGTGGCGGCTCCTCTTGGAGCCGGTCATAATCTTAAAGGTGGCGGCGGTTACGGCACCAAAGGTAAAGGTGGTGGCAAGGCTGGTTACGGCAGTGTTTCCTTGGTTGGCGCCACCGGTGCATCCCTCATTCCTATCCCCGAAGAGGCTTCGGTTGATGGTGGATTGGATAGCGGTTTGATCGCCGATGTGGTTCGCCGCAATTTAGGGCAAATTCGTTTTTGTTACGAACAAGGTTTGCAGCTGAACTCAGCTCTTTCCGGACGAGTGGCTGTCAATTGGGTGATCGACGGCAGTGGCCGAGTCAAAACCGCAAAAGTGAAAAACACCTCTTTGAATAATAGAACTGTTGAAGACTGTATTTTAAGAAGATTGAGAACATGGAAGTTCCCAATACCGGAAGGCAATCAGGATGTGCCGGTGTCTTATCCCTTTCTGCTAAAAAGAACGGGGTGAAGAAGATGACAAGCATTATCGCACAAGGGGGAGCCATGGGGCGACTTTTATTACTTGGATTATTTCTTACATTAACAGCCTGCCACAGTGGCTGGGACAAAGATCCTTTTTCTGGTGAAGAAGATCGTATTAAAAACGCGATTGAGCCGGACAAAAAAATTGAGAAAGTCCCACCTCCTGAACAAGGCACACTATTTGTTGATATGCAGCAGGTTTACAGTGTGGTTGAAGGTGACACATTAGAAATTCCGGTGCGCTACAAAATTGCCCATCCGGAAGTGACAATTTCGTCGATTCAAGTTCAAGGCCTTGAGGAAAACTTTCCAGGGTCCACCTTTGACGCCGAGAAGAATGTGATTCGAATCACACCGCCCTACGATTTCGTACCGGTTGATACGCCTTATATTATTCAACCTCTATCGGTATCGTTCTTCAATCAATATGAAGGACAGGTTCAAGAGGTGAAACGCACTGTTGTCATTCACGTGATACCACAAAACACTTCAGTTCCAGTGATCGAGGATCTCAGCTTTAGCCCCGCCAACTCGGTGGTCGTCGCTGGCAAGGAAAAAAAGCTTTTGATCGAAGTTTATGACACCAACAAAGAGTACAGTCCTCGGGTGACTGTGATGAATGCGTTTGGCAGTCAATTGCAAGGGGCGCAATTTGTTAGAGTTCCTAACGAGGGTGTCTACAATCCGACCAACGATGTTTGGGAGTTTGAGGCAAGAATTAACATTCCTTCCGATTACTACTTACCAGCCTCAAAATCGCGTGTGACATTAGAGATTTTTTCTTATTCGATAACTGGAATTCCCTCACGCAGTGAGGACATCAGCTTCACAATTGAACGGACGCCAGAGGCACCGAAAATCGTCAGCGAAAAAATACTGAAGTTTACTGAAAAGATTGAAAACCAGTACACCTTTAGCGCCTTTGATATTCGAGGCAATGGACGTGTCACCACGGAATGTGTCGGTGGTCCCGCTGGAATGACCTGCGACTGTCGGCGCGATGGCTTTCCAAATAACGACATTGCTTTTTGTACGGTGACTTGGATACCGGAAACCGTCGGTGAGTTTGATCTCCAGTTCAAAGCCGAGAACAAAATAGGCTCAGATGTGGTTACGCAAGTAAAAGATGTAAAAATTGAAGTAGGGAGTGCCGAATGATTAAAAAAACTTTACTCATTTTAGTCCTAATGTGGCTGGGCCGAACCGCTCACGCCGATATCTTACAAGACTTTGACTCTCTGGGTGGCAACGATGTGTTGATCAACCGAGCCAAAGTTCTTCGTCCCGATAAAGACATCAAGGTCGTGCAAAACCGCGTTGTCGATCGTCGTTGGCGGAGTGAGTTTTCTGCCGGTTATTCCAATGTCATAGGTGGCGATAGCTTTTTGCAAAGTCAGATGCTCAATCTTGACTATCATTTGCACATCAACCCCTACTGGCAAGTTGGGGTGTCTTACTTTTCGGCTTACAATAAACTGAGCAGCGAAGGAAAGTACCTTATTGATCAAAATGGTTTGGTTCCGGATGTGGATCAGCCCGACAGTGGTTATGAAGTCATTGGGAACTTTGCTCCGTTTTATGGAAAAATTAATATGTTTGGATTAGGGGTCGCTCAATTCGATGTTTACGCGATTGTGTCCTATGGAAACATCAAATTGAGTTCGGGAGACACGCCCACCTATACATGGGGTGGTGGTTTGGGACTGTGGATGTCTCAACATCTTTCGGCTCGACTTGAAATTCGCCAAAGATTTTATGAGGCTCAGCGTTTTGGTGGAACTTCAGAGATCAATACCACCAATGCCGGTCTGTCTTTTGGATACCTACTTTAAGGGGAACTCAGAATGTTGAAATATTTAATTATTATCAGTCTTTTTTGCTCGCCGGCCTGGGCCGATGATCTGCTCGATGTTTTAGACAGTGGCGAGGGGCAAGAAGAGGGTCTTGTCATCGAAAAGAAAAGCAATCTGTTCAAAGGATTGGTTAAGAATCCGACAGCTGAACAGAACATCTTTTTTCAATTCCTTCATCAAGGAGAAGAAAAGAAAGCTCTTTATCAATGGCCGTCGGCTTTCGAGGGAACAGGTTTCGCTCGCTCGGACACGGGGCGAGCACTTTATGGCTATCTCTTATTTAAAAATGGCCTGAAGATCACCGGACTGGAAAGCCTTTTTATGGCGCGTCCCTCAGGGATTGATAAAAAGTTGGTTCGCTTGTGGAGAGGTCTGATGCAAACCAATGAGACCCTTTGGAAGCTGACCGACGTTCAGTGGAATACCGAGTGGACCGAAATTTTTGGAGTGTCAGCTGAAGTCATGGTGACCGCTCGGCGCTTTGATTCCGAACCCAGTTTGGATCAACTTGAAAGACTGTTGCGCAAAACCAGTTCAAAAACCTGGGAAAGAAGCTGGACCGAGTGGCGTTACATAACATTTCTTATCACTCAAGATGAGATCATTAAAGCCGCGAAACTTCTGAAGCACTTGCAGAGTGTCGAGTCGGGGAATCCGGTTTCCGATAATCTGATGAACCTAACAGCGGCTCGTCTGCTTTATCAAAAGGGATTTTTGAAACCTTCGTTACGTTATTATGGAAAGGTCAGTAAAGGATCAGATTACTGGTTTGAAGCTATCGAAGAGATGGGTTGGGCTGAGCTTCGCTTGGGACAGCCACAAAACACTTTGGCCCATACTAAAACTCTATTGGTTGAGGATTTACAAACGGATGTCGGACCAGAAACTTTTTACTTAGCCAGTTTGGCCAATCTTAAAGTTTGTGACTACCAAGAAGTATCGAATATTCTGAAAGAATTCCGTACCCGTTTTCGTGATAAAGCCGCGGCATTGTTAAAGTTGAAAGAAAAGCCAGAAACAGCGGCTGTGCAAAAGCTATTTTCCCTTTTGGCTAACAGTCGAACTGATATGACAGCTTTGGGCGAACATGGCCAAAAGCTGCCTCGATACTCGACCCGCGATGAAAGTCTGTTTTTCTTAGTACAGCGTCAAGACCAAATGGCGAAAGAGGCTGAAAAAGCAAAAACCCTTTATTCTCAATCGTTGTCTGAGGGAACGGCGCAAGTGGGCTTTCAAGCTCAGATGGAGCAGTTTCGTAACGCCATTCAAAACCGCGCTCGCAACAGTTACACAGCGGCTTTGAATCGAGTCAAAGATCTGGCCCGTGATGAAATCAATGAAATCTCAGGCATCCTTAAAAAAATGCAAATTGTTGAAGCCGAATTGATTCAACAGTTGGCGATGAGTGATCGAGTTATAAATGATACGGTCAGTATGCAAGCCAAGGTTAAGAAAGGAACAACCGGCAGTACCGGGCGTGACACCTTAACTTTTCCTTTCAACGGAGAGATTTGGTTTGATGAGTTAAGTAATTATAAAATCGATATTGCCGGTGGCTGCCAATCAGGGAAAGGAAAGACATTGTGATGAAAGTTTTAAAAGGTCTTATCGTTCTTTTAATGGTCGCGGGTTGCAGTAAAGATCCCAGTACCTTCAAGGTCCCTGTTCCTGATAAAGAATTTGTCGATAAGTCGGGAACCGTCAGCGGATACAATCCGGAAGTCGATATTCTTTTTATAATTGATGATTCTGGGAGTATGAGTAGTTATCAAACTCGTTTGGCTGAAAACGCTGATATATTTATGAATCAGTTTTTCGACGCTCGCTTTATCGACTTTCATATTGGTGTAACGACATCCACAGAGACCGACAGCATCTTTGGGTCTGGGAGCAAAGCTTCGGGTGGCAAACTTCATAAAGTGGGTGGCTTGTCGTATGTCGATCGGAGAACTCCGAACCCCGAGAGTACCTTGATGGAGATGCTGGATGTCGGTACGTCAGGAAGTGGAACCGAGAAATTTCTATCGATCCCACGTCTTACTTTTTCGCCTTTAAATATGAAGACCAAAAACAAAGGTTTTTATCGGGAAAATGCCCATTTGGTTATTTTTGTTCTGACCGACACCTACGATCAAACCAATCTTGAGCCCGAGACAACCTATGATTTTTTGGTCGATCTGAAAAAGGGTGATCAAAGCAAGCTGCATTATGCGGCTGCGATTATTACCATCGAAAAAGCGGGATGCAGCCCTGATGGTAGTGACCTTCCTTTAAAACTATCGAAGCTTGCCGAGTATTTTCAGGGACGTGGTCATCGCTTTAATATTTGCCAAAGTGATTACGGAGAAGATTTGGCTCGAGTCGCAACCAGTATCGTTAACGCTGTATCAACAGTTTACCTCGATAATCTTCCCGACGTTCGCACCATGCGGGTTTTTTACGGTGATAAAGAGATTCCCAATCAAGAAGAAGGGGGCTGGACTTACGACTACAGTCTTAATGCTATCCACCTCTCCCCAGAAATTGATGTTCAGGGAGCCAATGGTGACAAACTTTCTATTCGCTACGAGGAAATCTACAAAGCTCAATCTGTTGATTAGTTTCATGTTCGACCTTTATAGACTTTAAAGGTCGAGCCTGAATTTAGAACTTCGCTCTTTATGGCTCCCTTTTATTATGAAAATTCATTTCTTTCGAAAAAGGGTTTCATCTTTGTTCCATTTTGCAGTGGCTAGAGGCTGACACATTAATGTTGATGCGTTCAGTTCAGGCACACCTTGATTTAATGAACTTGGAGCGTCGCCTCCTCGATAGAAACACTCTGAACAATCGTATCGATCAAACCTGCGAGCCGTTGGCCGGTGAGTCGATGCAGAGGTTCACCCCTTCCGATGAAGAAGGGGAGGCGCCAATTGAGCAGGACGTCGAGTCCTAGTTTTTTCTAAACGCCCGGTTCTTCCAGAGCTTTTTCAACTGGAAAAATTAAAGAAGTTTTCTCGGTTTCATTTGAAATAACCTCTAGTAATCCGAGGGTTCCATCAGGAACTGTCAGCAAATTGCGAGACAAAGGTGCGCGTAAAAACACACGTGGATTACGGGTGCTCAACTCGATCATCAATTGTGATCCTTTGGGAACTTCAGCATTAACCAAAGGAAACGTTAACTCCACTTGTTCCACTTCGTTGACTTTCGAGGTGATCGCAGCTGTTCTCCAACCAAAAGCCCCTTCGATGGCACCACCCTTAGGGTCGATAAAGAAATAGTGAATATGAAGAGGCACTTCGGGAACATTGGCTTGCAACGTCAACTTCATGGTCGGAGCACCGTTGATTATCATATCTTCTGTAATTTCGAAAACCAGTTCTTTCGAGTAAAGGCTTTCATCCTTGGAGCGTTGAAGGGCGTAGTCTTCAAGAGTGAGGGTGCTTTCCAAAGACAGTTCTTGAAACCCCATAGGAAGTTCTTCATAGGAATCGGCCAGCTCGTAGCCGTCCTTGGTTTTTGTGTATTGGGCAAAGCGTTTTTCCGATTGGGGATCAAAATTTCCATCGGAGTCGGTGAGACCGATCAGTTTGCGTGCCAATGGTAAGGAGCTGAAAAAGTCTCCGCAACCATGTCCGTCTTTATGGAGAACCAAAAAGTTATTGCCACGATCGGGTGAATTTTCGTTGATATGATTAAATGCTAAAAGGGTGTCTCGACCATCCTGATCTCGAACCAGTCCAGCAACGTGAGCGATCGGCATTTTTGTTTTTAATAGTTCATCCATCAGTTGTCGGTCTTTCCAGTACTGGTGATTCTTGTTATCGATGGCGGCACTGGTTTGGTTCCATTCCTCGGAATCAAATCCAAGTAAAATATCATCCATGCGCGAACGCCCATCCGATGAAACATCCAGTTTGATAAACTCCCAGTAGTTTTCAACATCTTGTAAACTTTCGTTGCGACGGTCGGTCGTTACATAAGAGAAAATACCATTTTCAACAAACTGACCTGAGGTGAAGGAGTCGGTGGCCGCATTGGCGGGCGCACTGCAGGCTACAACTGACTTTAAAGCAGGATGGTTGGTGGCCGCTGAGGCTAAGGCATCGTATCCATCATAAGACACACCATAAGCCATAACGCGACCGTTGCTTCTTGGCTGCTGAACGATCCAATCCAAGC
Source organism: uncultured Pseudobdellovibrionaceae bacterium (assembly GCA_964588335.1). Lineage (GTDB taxonomy): Bacteria > Bdellovibrionota > Bdellovibrionia > Bdellovibrionales > JAGQZY01 > JAGQZY01. Next base: position 201,209 of record CAZPOV010000004.1, read on the forward strand.
TGTCGCGACTGTCTTCGATGTTTAGGGGATCCAACCATTTAAACTCTCCCGACGAATTGTGAGAACCGCGATTGGCTTGAATGACCAACATCTTATCGAAATAAAGCGCTAGATAGGCTTGCGCGATGACACCGCCATAAACCATATACGGTGTTCGTAAAAACACAGCCCCTTTCTTGGCGGTTCCGCCTTTGCGTTGAATGGTCCACGTGGTTAATTGCTCTCCATCTTGCGTGGGGACTTGGTGAACGCTCATTTCCAAGGCGTCTTCAAACATCAAGGGAATAAACCGTCGCATTTTAAACTGTGGCGAGTAGGCCACTTGAACATACAAAAACCCTTTTTCGGTTTTATATTCGGCGATGTCAAAAGGGTGATCGTAGAGCATGGATTTTTGGTACTCGCAGCTCGCAACATCCTGCTTAATGCTGTTGATCAAGCGGATGTAATAATCGATATATTGTTTATTTTCGACCTGCTTCTCAAGCAGGGCCGTTGGATCATCAGCCTTGATAAGGCTGCAGAAGTTGCGAAGAAAGCTGTCGTCATAAGCCGTGTTGGGCTCTTCAGCGACAATACCGGTTTCGCCATTGAGGTTTTTTAGCTCCTCGTTCTCTTTTTCGATCTTTCGGATTTTGTTTTGTAGAGACGCAATTTGGGCGCCATCATCATTTTTACTGCAGCCGACAACGCTAACAACCAGGCTAGCGGCGACGAGTATTCGCTTTGTATTTTTCATTTGTATCCCCCCACAGGAGGCCCGAATAAACCAAGACTCGCAGGTTCAGTCAAATATCAAAATGAAAAAAATATAGGGGTGCAAGAAAAAGTTAGTAATTTAAATAACTTATAAATCTTCGCTGAGGGCCTTGCGGTTTGAAAAAACCTCAATAAAGACCGGCAATCAAGTCTTTGTAACGTTCATCAATCACTTTTCGCTTCATTTTTAAAGACGGAGTCAGATGGCCGTCTTCAATGCTAAATTCATGATCCAATATTTCAAAGCGTTTGATTGTTTCAAAAGACGCCAAGCCGGCATTCACTTGCGCGATCACCTTACGAACTTCGCCTTGAATTCTGTCGCTTTGGGTCAGTTGTGAGTAATCGTCTGATGATAACTTGTACTTCTTTTTAAGTTGAAAAAGTTGATCACGGTTTAAGGTCACTAATGCGACAACATATTTTTCTTTGTCCCCATGAATATGGATGTGATCAATCAATGGGTCTGTGGCAAAAAGGTTTTGCAATTTTTGGGGAGCTACAAATTTACCACCTGCGGTTTTGATCAGGTCTTTTTTGCGATCTGTGATTTTCAAAAACCCATCGTCGTCCAATTGCCCGATATCGCCGGTTTTAAAAAAGCCCTGATCGTCAAAAACATCCTTGGTGGCTTGTTCATTTTTGTAATAGGCCGACATCACTTTGTCACTTTTTACAAGGATTTCACCGTCTTCAGCAAACTTGACCTGCACATCGCCAACCGCTTTGCCGACACAACCGGATTTGTTTTCAAACAAAGTGTTCACAAAAATGGGACCCGTGGTTTCAGTCAATCCATAGCCTTCTAAAACCGGGATATCACAAGCTGAAAAAACATCGGCAATTTCGGGGTCCAAAGGGGCTCCTCCGGAAATTGCAAAACGAATGTTACCACCGAGTTTGCCTTGAATTTTTGAATAAACCAATTGATAGGCAATTTGGGCTTCAAGAGCTTGCAATAGGCTTGGGCTTTTCTTTTGTCTTTTTAATTCAGAAATTTTCTTGCCAATCGAGATGGCGCGTTGAAACAGGCCCTGCTTCAGTTTGGAGATTTCCACTTGCGCTTGAATTCCAAAAAATATTTTCTCAAAAATTCGCGGAACCCCAACGATCACAGTCGGCTGGATAACCGGCAGGTTGCGTTTTATTTTCTCAATCGATTCGGCGTAGCCTAAAGTGTACCCGCAGAAATAATGGCCCCAAAGCTCCATACGGCCCAAAACGTGGGACAGGGGTAGGAAAGTGAGGGTTTTATCGATATTCGTGACTCCCAGAACAGGAAACACCTCTGACACCGAGCTCGTGACTTGTTTGTGATGCAAGCAAACGCCTTTCGGGCGTCCTGAGGTTCCAGAGGTATAGATAATCGTCGCCAAATCGTCGTCTTTTAAGGCTTGTGCTGCTTCCGTCAATGAGATCTGACTTTCAGGTTTGTCGATGAATTCTTTCAGAGTTTGAACTTCCGGCGGATGCGGGTTGAAGTCCTCGAAAATCACACAGCGAGTGACAGCCTTAAGTTGTTCTGATTTTTTAATATTCTTATAAAGAATCTCGTTTTCAATAAACACAAGACTTGGTTGAGTCTCTTCCAGAACGACATCGATATCGGAACCGTGGCTGGAATGATAAATAGGGACTGTAACGGCTCCACAGGCCATAATAGCAAGATCGACAAAACCCCATTCCTTGCAAGTATTACTGTAAATGGCAACACGATCGCCGGGTTGAATGCCTAAATCCAAGAGTGCATGGTAAAGCTGTTCGACGCGGTCATAGACCTGCCCCCAATTAAGAGAATAGAGGTTGCCTCTTTTGAAATATTGCACCGCCAATCTTTTTGGGCGACGGTTTTTATGGTCGATCAATTTTTGGACTAAATTCACGTTACCACCTCAATGGACGCTCTTATATAGATATTGGGGTTGGCTTACAAGCCACCACCTGTCGGAGGATCAATAACGATGGGACGGACCTCATTTTCTTTGACTCGCACGCGCACCGCCCGGCTTTGGTTGGTCAGGGGGTTGACCACTTTGACTTCGACATCGGTATCAGCGGGGACGGAGAAGCGTTGACCCGAGGGCACCACAACGCCGTTGATGTATATTTGCACACCGACGGATTTTACGACCAGATAACCTGTTGGAATCTTGGGCAAACTCATTGAGAGTTTGTTCATTTCCGGAATCGCTTTTAATATTTTTGATTTTCGGCGGTAGCCATCTTTATGAATATCGATTTTTATCGGCAGCGTTTTAACGTAGAGCTCTTTGGGCGTGGTTCCTTGCAGCTGTCCATTGACATAAATATCAGCACCCGAAGGACTGGTCTGAATCACCAAAAGGTTGGGAGGGATATAGATCGACCGCGGGCAAACCCCGTAAGGCTCCATCGACTTACAAAAGCTTTCTTTAAAATTGGGATGATAGCGATTGATATAGGCAAAAAACCCGAGCAAGCAACTCAGAGACAAGAGCACCGTCATTGTGGTGGCGTTGTGGTTGCGCTTCTCAATGGTGCTCAAGGTATTCTTGGTGTCGGTGTAAGTTTGATTGCGATACTCACGCACTTTTTTATGGGCCGAACGTTTAGCCACGTGGATGCGCTGGGCTCGGGTTTGGCCATCATCAAATTCAGCGGTTGAGAAATCAACGTCACCGACTGCTTTTTTCATGGGAACATCAAAAGACTGTGAGTCTTGGTCGACGCGATTCTTGCTTTTACGGCTCAGTTCCTCGAAGCTCAAATGATCCAGTGACATACTGTTTTCTTTGGCCACAGTATTTTGCGTGTTAACCACCTGAGTGCTTTCATTGATGGAAGGTGCTTGCACTGTGACTTGTGCATAAACGATTTGTTTTTTTCGAATCTGAATAATTTCTTCTGAGAATAAGCTTTTCACAAACTGACTCAGATCTTGAGTCGAGAAGTCCGGATCAAAACGACTGAGAAACCCTTGCAGATCGCGATGTAAGTCACCAGCAGTTTGATAACGCTCGACTTTATCTTTTTCTAAGGTCTTCTTAACGATTTGATCAAGCTCGGCCGGAATGTTGGGGTTGATTTTTCTTAAGCTTGGAACATCACATTCACGGATTTTTCGGAGTGTATTAATCTCGCTATTGGCCAAGAACAATCTTTGGTTGGCCAACATTTCCCAAGTCATAATTCCAAGGGCAAATATGTCGGTTCGCGAGTCGACAGATTGGCCTTCAACTTGCTCGGGGCTCATGTAACCGAATTTACCTTTGAGAGTACCGGCTCGGGTGGCTTCAATCTGGTGCGCCGCTTTCGCTATTCCGAAATCGACAATTTTCGACTCACCCTCAAACCCTAGCATAACGTTTTGTGGAGACATATCACGGTGAATGATATTCAAGGGTTGGCCGGTTGTTGGATCAATACAACGGTGGGCATGGTCGAGACCAGCCGCCACTTGTTTGATGATGTGAACAACTTGAGCCACCGAGAAAAATTTATCGACCCGTTTCATGCGATTGAGAATTTGTCGAAGGTTTCGTCCCTCAACAAATTCCATAACAATGTAAAACTGTTGTTTCTCGATACCAAAATCGTAGATCGAAACAACATTGCTATGTGATAAATTGATCGCAATTTTGGCTTCGTCTTTGAACATCGCAATAAAGTCTTCTGAATCAGAGAATTGGCTTAGAATTCTTTTGACTGCGACAAACTTCTGCACACCGCTGGCTGCGATCTTCTTGGCAAGATACACCTCGGCCATGCCTCCGGCCGCAAGCTTTTCTAGAAGAATATAATTGCCGAATGTTTCAAAGTTCTTTTTCACAAATTTCCTCTTCAAGAATCTATCGGCTAACTTCACAAAGATATTAAGGATTCCCTAGACTTAATGCCGAGATTTTTATTTTTTTTTTACAGCTATCAATGCGGTCGGGGTTTTCTGCATTGTTTGGCCTTTAAAGGGTCTTGGTCATTGGCCTAAGGTCGAGTCGCGCGATCAGAACTGGACTGGCGAAGGATCTCTGGTTTTGTCGAGAACGGATGACAGTTAAAAGAATTTTATGTCATCCTTGGAATATGAAATGGATTGGACTGACAGGTGGAATCGCCAGTGGCAAGACGACGGTAGGCAATATGTTCCGAGAGCATGGTGTACCGGTGATCGATGCCGATCGCCTGGCCCACTTGGCGCTGACAAAGAATAAAGACAAAATCACTAAGTACTTTGGTAATGATGTTCTTGATGGCAATGGTGAAGTCGATCGCCGAAAGTTGGGCGAGAAAGTCTTCGGCAACTCGAAACAGCTGAAATGGTTAGAGGGGTTGATACATCCCTTCGTGCAAGCAAAAGTCGCTGAGAAAAAAAGACTTTTCGAAGTCGCCGGAGAGACAATAGCGATCTACGATGTGCCTTTGTTGTTCGAAAACCAACTGCAAAAAGATTTTGACGAAGTGCTTTTAGTGTATGCGCCTGAAGAACTGTCGAAACAAAGACTGATGGCCCGCAATGGGCTTTCCGAAAACCAAGCCAAGGCGCGTTTACAAACTCAAATGCCGATCGAACAAAAGAAGACACTGGCGGATGTGGTGATTGTCAACGACGGCGATCGTGATCAGTTGCGCCAACAGGTCGATGACTATTTCAAAAAGCAACAGGCTTAAAACGGTATAATGTAGCCGGCGGCTACCTGCAGAGCCGGATTGCTGCCCGACCAAAACGCTTTGATTTCGATGTTCCATCCGTGTTGGTTGGCCAATAAAAACTCCCAGCCATAGTGAGCCGTTAACGAATAATTTTCGGGCTCGACAAGATTGCTGAACTCTTTACGCGACACCAGCAAATGGGCGACACCGATTCCGTAGTAGCTACGAGTCGGTTCACGACTTGGAGTGATCTCCCAAGCGGCGCCAACAAACATCGAGTTGTTTTGTAAAAGTTGAACATTGGCTGACCAGCGATGCCAGGGGCGGGTGCGAAACTGAACCGTCGCATTGACGAAAAACCGATCGGCGTCATCATTATCGAAAAACGAGCGATCGGCGTGAAAGCCGCCCGAAAGGCCAAGTTTGGGGCGTAAGGACCAGAAACCAATCTCTTTGAAGGTTTTTTGAGGCGCATCTTTTTCCACACTATCGTAAGGGTAGGAAGGGCGAGTTTTTGATTTTTTTTGTGGTGGTTGGGTCTCGACTTTGTACCAGTGATCTTTGTTTTGTGCGGCCATAGCGGAAATGCTCGGTTGCAAAATTATGAACACCAGAAGAAGTCGTAACATGACTTTATTATAGAGACATTTCACCTTGCCGCCAATGGCGTTTTTCTTCACAATAGTGTTTTAAGTAAAAGAGGTTAGGATGACTGGTAAGTTACTTTGTTTTGGATTGGTTTGTTTAATGACTCAAGGGGCTTTAGCTCAATCTTTGTATTCCGGTATTCGACGTGGATTTGAAGCCACTCGAGCCAACGGAATGGGCGGCGCATTTACAGCCGTCGCCGACGATAACACCGCCATATTCTATAATCCTGCGGGCATCAGTCAGCTCGAAAAGGGTGAGAGCAATTGGTTTATCAAAGCCGATGCTGATCCTGAAATCCTCGATTTTTATGACGACATCGATGCTGCTGGAGAGCAAGAAAATGACGTCCAGGCGATCACCGATGTGATTCGTAACAACTATGGCAGTCACTATTCTGTGCGAGCGCCTTCCCTGGGTTTTCTTTGGGCTCGCCCATCTTGGGGAATTGCCGTTATTCCAATGGATCTCTCCATCGACATGGGATTGCATCGCTCGGTGGGGCCGTCAGTCAATTTGACCGCCATTCAAGACACAACCATCGCTTTCACGAAAAACTTTCAAATCAAAAAGTGGCATAAAGCCGGCTCCTTCAATGTCGGAATCACCGCCAAGGCGATTTATCGAATGAATGTTGATGAGATTGTCGATGTCGCAACGATCTCTCAAAATGATGAAATCTTTGATATTGAAGATGCCAAAGAGGGGATGACGATCGACGCTGATGTTGGTTTTTTATGGAAGGGGCCTTGGCAGCACTACAATCCGTCGGCTGGTTTAGTGATCAAAAACATAGCCGATTATGGATACCTGGCCAACTTCGAGCTGATTGGTGAAGGTACGGGCGACCCAGAAAACCTGCATCGCACGATTGACCTGGGATTTGCCATGGATCTGCCCAGTTGGTGGGTTTGGACCTCAAAAGTGGCCTTTGACATTCGCGATATGCTGCACCCGAACTGGAATCTGCAGAAGGGTTTTCACCTGGGGGCGGAGTTTATGTGGGAGGTTGCCTCTTGGTTTCGTGGTGGCTGGCGGGCTGGCCTCAACCAAGGCTATTGGACCGCTGGTTTTACCGGAGAGTTCGGGATTTTTAAGCTGGATTTGGCCTCTTATGGTGAAGAAGTGGGTGTCCAAGACAGCAAAATCGAAAATCGTCGCTATATGATGACGATGAGTCTCGACTTCTAAACCCCTAGAATAGCAGCCCTTTATGGGCGCCCTTGCGGGCCTTGGTGGGACCTCAGAGAGTTTGACCTTGGTCCCGACTTTTTGGGTGACATCTCACCCCATCTATGTAATAAAACACCACTTTAAAACAATTTGGAGTGGATACTTTATGAGCAAAGATAAGAGCAAAGCCCGTTTTCGCATTCAACGTCGACTTGGTACTGAGCTTCCTGGACTGGGAAAAGCCGGTGCCCTAGAAAGACGTCCCTATCCTCCTGGTGAAGCTGGTAACAAAAGAAAGAAATTCTCAAACTACGCTTTGCAATTGGAAGAAAAGCAGAAAGTCATGTTCCATTACGGACTTCGCGAAAAACAATTGCGACGTTTTATCCGTGACGCCAAAAAAGGGAATGCCACTAAAAACTGGATTAAAGCTCTTGCTGGCTTGTTAGAGCTTCGTTTGGATAACACCGTTTTTCGTCTTGGTTTTGCTCCTAGCATCCGCGCCGCACGCCAGTTGGTGAGCCACGGCCATGTGTTTGTGAACGGAAAAAAGGTCAACGTTGGGTCCGCTGTTTTAAAAGTCGGTGATGTTATTTCTTTGAAAGATAAATCCTATGAGCACCAAGTTGTGATGCAGTGCCAAGATGCTCCTCGTTTGGATGTTCCTGAGTTCTTAGATAAAGGCGAAAAAGACGGCAAGGTTGTTGGAACGGTTAAAGATATTCCTGAGATCGAGCACATTCCTTTTGGTTTTAACACCAATCTTTTTGCCGAGTATTATTCACTTCGTTCTGTTTAATCTTCTTTTAAATAGAGTCGAAACAAAAAAACCACGCGAGATGCGTGGTTTTTTTTTGCTTTTAATCAGGTGGATCGGCTTAAGGTGTCTCATCCAAATTTTGAATCAAAGCATTGGCCACAGCATCAGGGTCACCATTTCCAGCGGCGATCGCTGCATTGATATCAACACAGGCTTCATCATCTTTAAAAAGTCCATTGTCAGGATTGCAAAGACTGGATTGACTGGTGATCACAGCTTGGCCCAAGGCTGTGGTGTCAGCGTCGGGCGTGTGAGTGTAGCTGTCGATCAATGCTTCGATGTCAGCAGCAGTGGCGCCATCGGTGAAACCCAGAACTTGCTTCATAGCCGTAGCCAAATTGGCGAAGTTGGCGAGTGAGGACAGGGCATCCGATTGCGCTTGATCGCAAGTTGTAACAGCCGCGGCCGAAATTGTGGTGTTGTCCATTGCTAACGCGGCAATGGCTGGCGTGGTGGGATTGCCACCTTCTTCGCCGTCGATATTTTCCAGGGCATTGACGATGGCCACTTCATCAATATTTTGTGAGATAAAGGCGGCAGAGCACCTTAAGACAGCCGCGCGTTTGCTATTGTCTCCTGCAATCTGGGTCAGGCAGTTATTGACGTTGGCGGCGGTGGCGTTGTCGATACAAATTTGAGCATTGAATAAATCGGCCTGTTGTTTGTCTTCACACCCTGTGACTAAACCGAAGCCGATGAGGGCCATTAAAATAAGTAAACAACGAACCATAAATTCCTCCAATGAATTTTCAATATTCTAATATTATAGATGAGTTAACAGTGGAGGGACAAGCTTTTCTCAGGTCGCCATCGATGACTGAACTTTGGTTTTTAGGACTCAGCTTTAAGGCTAGCAGCGGCTTAAGAATTTGGTCTAAAGACTGGCTCCATTCAGTGAACTTTTCTCAAGTTGAAACAAGCAAGTGCCGATTAAAAACTGAACTTCAAGGAAGAGGTTATGAGAAAAGTACTAATTTTGATGGCATTTATTTTATCCAGTCCCAGAGGCTTTGCTGACTTCGAATTTTTTCGAGGTGTTCGTCAAATGGGTATGGGGGGCGCCAGTATCGCGGTGGTGAACGATGAAACCGCGGTTTTATCAAACCCCAATGGCCTCGGTCGTCTGCGCGACACTTTTTTCACATTGATTGATCCTGAATTAACAGCCAGCACCTCAGACACCCAAACACTTTATGGAACCGGAGTGCTCAACTCCATCAATCCAAATGATGTCTATGATCAGCAGGGAGACACCCTAAGCGAGCCTTATTATTTTAAGGGTCAAATGTTTCCTTCGATCGTGGTGCCAAACTTTGGAATTGGGGTTCTCGGACGCTATGAAACCTTATCCCGTCGAAATGCCGATGGTTCTTTCGATTACTCTTATCAAAATGATTACTCCTTAAACCTTGGCTACAATATGAGGTTCTGGGGCGGACGAATCAAACTGGGTTTTGCCGGGCGCCTGATCAATCGAGTTGAATATTTTGGAACGCGAGCCGCCACCGACTCTTTGGCTTTGGACACATTTGCCACTGAAGGAATGGGAATCGCTGTCGACACCGGTTTAACTTTAACCGCGCCTTACCGCTTTTTACCAACCTTAACTATATACGTTCGTGACATTGGTAACACCTCCTTTACCAGTGGTGGTGGGGTTTTTGGTTATGGTCGCAATGGCACTCCCAACACAGTCGAGCAAAGTATCGATGCGGCGGTGGCGTTATTTCCCATTTATGGCAAGCACTCGCGTGGCGCTTTTACAATTGAGTACACCGGAATCGACAGTACCGATCAGGTTGATGATTCTATGGATCGTGTGCATATCGGAACCGAGTTCAATTTATGGGATGCCTATTTCTTGCGGGCCGGTTGGCATCAAAGTGATTGGACCGCCGGATTTGAATACGCCACAGGACTTTTCCAGCTGCAAGCGGCGACTTACTCCGAAGAGGTGGTGTTTCCTAACATCACCGATCGCGACCGACGAGCCGTTATCAAATTTGCGGTGAGGTTCTAGCCATGAAGAAGTGGACGGTCTTAGCTTTTTTACTCTTATGTCACTGCTCAGAAAATCTTTTCGATGAGATTGCTGACAAGGACACCGACGAGGCCATTTATTTTCAGGCGAAACAAGAAATCAACGCCCGCAATTACACATTGGCCATCACTCTTTTAGAAAGTTTAAGCCCTTCTTTCATCGCCGATCATTCGCGGATGCCGGTCTACGCATCCGCCTATTCCGGGCGATGTGGGTTGGAGTTTTTAACCCTTCTCACAACAATGCAAAATCAAGGCGCAGCCACTTTTTTTGGAATTTTAATGAACGCTTTTCCCGGCGCTCTGGCCGCCAACGTTCAGGACTGCATCGACTCTGAAAACATTCTGCAGTCCATTGGTGACGAGACGGTGCGAACGGGTGATGCCAACCTATTAGCGGCGTTTAATGCGTTAGCAAAAATCGGTACTATCCTTTCAAGTTTGGCTGATACCGACGATGACGGTAATGCAGATCCCAGTTTTGAGCAGTGTGATATTGCTAACGATGATCTGCCAGAAGCGATGGTCCGAGAGTTGGGTGCAAGCCTTGGCGTGGCTTTGACCAGCCTAGGAGCCATAGGCACCGACTACATTGATGACTCTCTTTCTGATATTAGCTCTTTGTGTGCCCCCCCCAGCCCGCCAGAGATGTCCGCCATATGTAATAAAACAGAGCCCGCCGACTTTACTGCCGACGAGGTTCGCTTTCTTCGCTACGCGGTGGGTTCCAATGATATTGGAATCGACTCCTGCGCTGGTGGTGGTAACGACTTAAACTCATGCGCCGCTATTTACGAGCCCGGCGGGGCCCCGGATTGCGAGTGACCATGAAAAATATTGTTCTTAGTTTTTCTATTTTAATTTTTTCGATAACAGCGGCCGCAGCCGATATTGGTCTTTCGACGCGTGCTCTCGGTATGGGCAATGCCTACACGGCTGTTGTTAACAATAGTGATGCGATTTTTTACAACCCGGCGGGACTGGCTAAGATGAGTGGTTTTCGATGGACCATTCTTGATCCCTCTATTGGTACCAACACCTATGATTCCTACCAGCGCTATCTTGATATTGCTGCCGACTCAAGCGACATCGAAAGTATCATCAATGAGCTTTACGGCGAAGACGTCACCGTTTTTTCTGGCATGAAGTCCTTACTGTCTTTTGGAAGTTTCGCATTTGGAGCCTATGGCGTTGTTGATGGGAACTTTCTGATTAACAATCCGGTTTTTCCGAACATTGATGCCACCTATCGGGTGGATTACGGTTTTGTTGCCGGCGGCGGTTTCGACCTTGTTCCCGATATGTTGCAAATGGGAGTGCAGGCTCGGCGGGTCACCCGACAAGGGGGCACGGTGCCTATTGGTGTGGGAACCATCGCCACTTTGAATTCGGATGCCATTCAAGATGAGCTCAATCGATCGGGAATCGGTTATGGCTTTGATTTAGGGATGACATTACAATTTCCAACGCCTTTAAAACCAACCGTCGCCTTCACTTGGCGTGATGTTGGTAACACCAGCTTTGAGCCCAACGGAAGTAATTTGGCACCAGCACCGGTGCAGCAAGAACAGATCATCGGAGTCGGTTTTAACTATGAAAGTCTGTTGATGGATATCCGACCCGCTATTGATTTCCGATTTTTGAATGACTCCAGCATGCAGCTTGGCAAGAAAATCAATATGGGCATCGAATTCAGTTGGCCTCTGGTGGATGTTCGCGGTGGCTTTCATCAAGGTTATTACAGCCTTGGCACAAGCTTTGATCTTTGGGTGTTTCGTGTCGATGCCGCAACCTACGGTGTCGAGCTCGGGGAGTATCCGGGTCAACTGGAAGATCGACGTTACATGATTCAATTGTCTTTTGATTTCGGCGTCGACCCAGGCAGTTTCTCATTCTTCAAACTGTCCCGCCCCAGCGTCAAAAACCACTCACGCAAATTACGACGTTAATCGCATGGCGACGTTGCAGCGGTCGTACTGCCAGCCGAATTTCTCTAGAACATTGGCATCGTGGATGAAGCCATTTTTTTCATAGAGGTGGATGGCGGCTTGGCAGTTTTTATTGGTCATAAGGTAGCAGTAGGGAATTTTCTGGTCTCTAACAAACTGTATAACATACTGAAGGAGGGTTTCTCCCGCTTTCAGACCTCGGGCTTTTTCTAAAACCCCCATCTTGGTTAATTCGTATTCACCCTCACCGGTCTTACGCAGAGCGCAGGTCCCGACCACTCCAAGCTCGGAATGCTTTATAAAGAAAATAAACCCACCTTTATCAAGAATCATGGCCTCTGGGTTCAGCAGGACTTTTTCGTCTAGCTCCTCCAAAGTGAACATGTTTGAAATCCACTCGGCATTGATATCGTAAAAAGCCTGTTTGAGTTCGGGGTTGTAGGGGAGCACTTCCAGCATTTTCTCTTCCTTTGGAGCGGGTCAGAATAAGCAATCAGGTACCATATACAAGGGGCCTGTGGTAGTGTCATTTTTCCATGCTTTACTGTCATATTATTCAAAGTCCCGACCAAAAACGCCGCCTGTTTACAGAGTTTAACGGCACCCAAAGTCTATGGGTGGTTAACGATTTAGAGAGTAAATTTTGGATGCAAGATTTCTTGCAGAGCTCTGAGGGGCCGATCATCAACACCGACCGGGTCTTGCGGGCCAGTGAGTTGTGGCAAAAACTTCTTTTACTCAACGATCCGTCTTGGCAGCCTCTTTCCAGCCATGTTGCCGAGTTTTTGATTGAAAAGTGGATGGACCAAATTCTTAAACAGGTCGATTTCAAAATTTCATCAAAGGACCGCGGGCGAGCCTACCAAACCATCGGTCAGATCCTCCCATTGATTGGTCATTTCCACGGCGAAGATATAATGGCGCAATGGTTTTCAGAAAAAGAAGACGCCAAAGAAAGATGGCAGGACTGGTACGAAATGGGGATTGCTCTTTGGCAGCGCTTTGTCGAAAAAAAGATTATTCCTCAGGAATGGATGAAGGGCGTATTGATCAACGAAGAACTACCGCAAGTTACGGACAGCCCGTTGGTGGTGGACCTCGGGATTCAAATTGACGATGTCGAAAGTGAGTTATTTTTAAACTTAAGTCGAACCCATGATGTTCACATCGTTATTCCTGACACCGAAAAAGAAAAAGAGGCCTACGACAATTTAATCAGCCGCTCTCAGTTGCAAACTCATCCAGCTTCCCACGGAATTGAAAAGCGCGAGTTTAAAAAACTTCCATCGATGTTGGCAGAAGTGAAAGAGGCGGTGGCGCGGGTGCGCCGTTGGCTGGATGCCGGGGTGCCGGCCTCAGAGATCGCTATTGTGTCTCCACAGATTGAAAATTACTGGCCGACTCTTTATGAATATTGCTTGGTCGAGGGCATTGGTGTCGACAAAGACAAAATGACACCCTTGTCACAATTTCCGGTTTACCAAAGCTGGTTGTCCCAGTTGCGGTTGGCGTCGCGTCGTCTCTTAAAAGGGGATCCCGAGCAGGTGATTTTTGGAGGCGACCAAGATCCATCAGCGATTTATAAGGCGTTTCGTACCGATTACGCCAATGTCTATGATGTCGAAGACTTACAGAGAAATAAAGACATTGAAGCCCGGTTTGCCAAACCCATAGAGCCCGGGACAGAGTTTTCTCTGGCCGAATTTTTCGAAAAGGCTATCCAGTGGGTTCCACCCCAGTCGATGTCGTCTTTTGATATCTTGTTAGAAGATTTAGACTCCGTGTTTTCAGTGGGTGAGAGACTGACCTTTGAAAAGTGGGTGGAGTTTTTTGAAAAGTACTTTTCAAGAAATGAAAAGAAACTTTTAGTCGGTCAAGACAATGGAATTCAAGTTTTACCATTGATGGCGGCTCAGAACCCAAAACTTACAAAGGTGGCGATGATTGGCCTTAGTGAAGCCAACCTTTTAGAAAGCCATGACACAGCCTTGCACTGGTCGGATATCGAATCCATCAAGATAAACTTTGGCTTCAATTTACCGCATACCGATCGCCACAGTTTGCTGGATGAGTTGGCCTGGTTTCAATGCAAGGCTGTTGACGAATGCCTCTACACCCATGGCGAAACCGATTTTTCGGGACAATTCCAGTCGCCATCCCTGTTTTGGTTAAAGGGCGCCATGGAACAGGAAGAAACAGCACTTTGTTCCCCTGGTAAGACTCGTTGGGATAAGGTGGCGCAGCAGAATCCTCGAACCGACCTTGATTGGAGTCAGGAAGAGATTCTGCAGTGTGAAACGCTCATACAAAGAGATCGTGGTGAGGCTCCCACCCTTCCCGTTAAGTACGAAAACCTTCGGGTGTCGGCTTCGTCTTTTGATAATTACTTTAAGTGTCCTTTCAAGTTTTTCGCAGCCAGGGGTTTAAAGTTACAGGAAGACCCCGTGCTTGACCTGGATATCGATCCTCGCTCCAAAGGCAGCCTGCTTCATAAAATATGTGAGGTGGTGATTCAAACTAAAAAATGGTCGCTTTCGGATAAAGAAATCTTGAAACTGGTCGACGACTGTCGTCAGTCGGAAAAAGTGCCGGTTTATACAGAAGATGTTTGGCAGTTTTTAAAACCATTTTACTTGAAAGCGACAAAGGCCTTTATCGATTTTGAGGTGAAGTGGCGTCAAGATCATCCTAATACCGAAACTTTTGCGGTGGAGAGATTTATCAAAACCCATATTCAGCTGGACGACGAATCGTTTCATTTTGATGACAAGTCAGGGGTGCCCTTCGCAGGTATTATTGATCGTATTGATCGGAATGACCAAGGACAGCTTGTTGTTATTGACTACAAATCATCGACAGCGAGTTTGAACCAGTACACCAGTTGGATAAAAAAGGGACAGATCCAGTTGGTGCTTTATTCGTTGGCTATCATGGAGGGCGTTTTGGGGGAAGACCATCGCGAGATCGTCGGCGCCTTTTATTACGCACTTAACAAACCCGAGAGAAATTATGGTTTCGCCTTAGAGGGCGCCCCTAAAGAGTTCTTAAATATTAAAAAGCCACTCACTCAGGAGGCCTTTGCTAAGATCATCAGTGAAACTAAAAAGTTGGTTTTCGAAATGCTGTCGGGATTGATTGAAGGAAAAATTGAGCCGCAGCCTCGAAAAGATATTGAAGAAAAAATGTGTGAAAAATGTGATTGGAATCAGTTATGTCGTTATCCGGCCCTCAACCTTTAAGAAAATTTGTTCGCGCAGGAGCGGGGGCGGGGAAAACCTACAATCTCACCCGTGAGGTTGTGAAGCTGGCCCTTGATTTTCATCAGCAAACCGGCCAGTGGCCACGAACAGTCCTTACCACCTTCACCCGCAAAGCCACTCAGGAGCTTAAGGAGCGAATGCTTCTTTATTGTTTGCAAGAAAGGCCCGAAGCTGTGGAGTTTGTGCAATCCACCAGTTATTTAAATATCACCACAATGCACGGGCTTTTGAACAATTTCTTGAGTCGATTTGGCTACGGGGTGGGACTTCCCAATCAGCTGAAAATTGTTGATGCCCAGCAAGCCAACTTTTGGCGAAAACAGATTTTACGGAAAATGATTGCCAACTATAAAGACTCTGAAAGCCTGCAAATTTTTAATTTTGAAACCTTGCTGGATCATCTTCGTTCTTACGAGTCTGTGTATTGGCAAAAAAACTATCGCCCCTTGCAGACGCCTGAAGATTTTCAAGCAGTTTACGGGCAATGGATGCTGAGAAAAGCCAAGGACTTGGAGTATTGGGTGAGTGAGGCCCAAGAGCAGGTCGAAGGTGAAAAGTGGGATGAGTACTTTGCGCAAATGGAGGGGTTTTTACAAGCGTTGAAAACGCCTTCCCCTTGGCAACAGTGGCAGGAAAAGCTGTCAGCTCATTTGGCCGAAATTAAAAAACCTCGTCCCTCGAAAAAAGCCTCTTCCATGCCCGATGAATTAAAGAAAGCCTACGATAAATGTTTTAATGGGGTGAAGAAGAGTATCCAAGACCCAGACCTCTCCCCTGAGTATTGGCCAAAGACCATCAAGGTCTTAAAAGACTTTAAAGTTTTTGCCGATGATTTTGTCGGCCAGCTTATTGAGAAGAAACAAAGCGAAGGCGCTTTGGAACCCAATGATTTAGAGTTCTTTTCTTTAAAACTTTTGCAGGATCGTCCTGAATTGATTACTAAGTTTTCAGCCGAGGTGGATGCCTGGTTCATTGATGAGTTTCAAGACACCAGTCCGCTACAGATGCAACTTCTGGAGCCCATGATCGGTGACAGTTCTTGTTATATTGTTGGCGATCCTCAGCAGTCGATTTATCTTTTTCGTGGGTCGCGCAGTGAAGTGTTCTTTGAGAAAAGTGAAAAGATGGCCGCCGAAGGGGCCGATATGGCGCCTTTGCAAGACAACTACCGGTCTCAGGAAAATTTGCTGGAGTTTTTTAATTCGTTTTTTCCCTCGCTGCACCACAGTTTTTCAACTATGAGCCCAAAAGTCGAGGCTGAAGCCAGTCTGCCCGCCGTCAAAGTGACCCACATCACCGGAGATGAGAGTAACACTGAGCTGTATCAACTGACGCAAGAGCTTTCGACTCTGATCAATCAGGGGGTTTTAGCAAAAGATATTTGTGTTTTAACTCGCACCCATAAGCAGAGCGATGAATTGCAAAAAACTTTGATGAGTTTGGGTTTTCCAGTGATCTCTCACTCTTCCGATAAATTTTATGAGCGCCGCGAGGTGATCGATGGATTGGCCCTTCTGAAATTTCTGGTCAATCCTTGGGATGATAAAAACCTGTTAATTCTGATGCGGTCACCTTGGATCGGTCTTTCGGACCAGCAAATTCTAAATATCATTGGCGACAAAGACAGCCACTATTGGACGCGCTTTAAAGATTACTTTTTAAATGAGACGCAAAAAGGCCCAGGGTTATCCCTGTGTCTGGGGCGAAGGCAAATTGAGTCCAAAGGCTACGCCTGGGTGTTTCGACGTTTGCTTATCCAGTTGGGAATGCTGGATTACTCGCATAATGTGGATAGCACCGGTCGTCGTGAGGCCAATCTTTGGAAGTTGATCAACGTGGTTGAAAGAAACGCCCGCGAACCAGGAACCAGCCTTTTACAATTGATTCAGCAAGGTCATTTGTCTTCAAGCCTAGAGGACTTTGGAGATTCGGGGGACGCCAGTTCACCGGTGGAGCCCAATAAAATTCACCTGATGACAGTGCATGCGTCGAAAGGCCTGCAGTTTGATTATGTCTTTCTTCCGTTTATGGAAAAGAAGCCGCGGGTCAGCACTTGGCTGAAATTCTCGCAAGACTCTGATGTGCCTTGGTGGTCTTTTCGTATGCCTTTATCGGACCCGACCAGCGATCAGGGCGGTGCTCTTGAAAAGCTGATTGTCGAAACTCAGAAAGAGAAAGAGCTGGATGAGTCGCTGCGTGTACTTTATGTGGCTATGACTCGCGCCAAGAAACAATTGATAATGAGTTGGTCCGGGGAGCCCGAGGACAGCTCATGGGCGGCTCACCTTATGGCCCATCAAACACGCTGGAAGGATCATCCACATATCCAGTTCCAAGAGATCACCTCGCAACAGGCGTCGGCTTTTCGAGAGGAAGGCCGTGCTGTGGAAGTTCCATCGCCTTTTGACAGCTCGATCGACCGATTTATTGAGGGTGAAACGACGACCAACGAAGACACCAGCACGCCACCGACTAAGAATGAGTGGAGTGAAGTCATCAAGGGGCAGCAAAGGCGCCGGGATGGAGTCATTCTGCACCGAATTTTTGAAAGTTTAAAAAATCACAGTGTTGATGAAACAAAACATTATTGTCGAGACTGGCTTCCCGGTCGTGAGTCTGAAATGGAAGAAGCCATAGATTTTCTTTTTACACAGCAAGAGGTTCCGATTGGCGACATTATTCAACAAGGCCATGTGGAGTGGGGTTATCGAAAACCTTCCGATGACGGTGGAACCGTTGAAAAGCGGATTGACCTCTGGGGTGTTGTCGATGAAACCCTATGGGTTGTGGATTACAAAACCGGTTCCGACCGCTACCGAGACAAGGCCTTTAAACAAATGGCCGAGTATGCCGAAACTTTAAAATCCTATCTCAAATGGTCAGGCAATATCCAAAGAGTCGCCGTGTATCCCTTCTCTAAAACTCTGTACGTGAAGTCCGGTTTATAGTAATAGCCAAATTTCAAGGGATGGAATTATTGAAACTGAACTTCACGGCGTCCGAGAGGACCGGTGATGATCAGTTTTGGTGAAGAGTTTTCAATTTCGGCTGTCGGAATCGGAAAATCGACATAGTAGGCGGTGGCCCAGCGAGAATGATAGGGAAAAAGAGCTTTCGCTTCATCCAAATTCATGTTGGCTTTGTAAGGGCGACCTTCGTAGCGCTGTCCATTGGCTTCAAGATAAATTTTCCAAATTGAAATTTTATTGGCAAGGTTATCATTTTTTCGCTCTGGTGTGAAAAACGACAACCACATTTTGGTTTTATCGGAAAGCTCTTGCATCCGTTCGTTAAGTTTTTCCTGCTCTTCGAACTGATCCCATTCGTAAAATTTATCAAGGCGATCGTGAATACTTTTCGAGATCTCGTGGGTCAGAATGGTCGCGCGAAATTCGAAGTTGTGGTAGAGCCCGGCAAACTGTTTGTCACCAGCACTGTGTTGTTCAATCTTAGAGAAATACGCCTCTCGCCCTTCCGAGTGGGGGTGGGTGGTGCAACTTAAAGCCAATAATAAGGGGAGCCATTTAAGGACTTTCATCATTTGTATTCTCCTAGATATTCAATCAGGTCGTCAATCGCCTCTTGCTTATTAATGTCATTGTAAACTTCGTGATAACTGTCTTCGTAAAGTTTTATCTTCTTTTGACCTTCATACTTTTTATAAAAGTCCAGGCTGCTTTGCGGATTAATAATCTTATCTTGACCAGAAATTTGAAAAAACAGTGGAGTATTAATTTTTTTTAAATTTTCTCGAACCTCATCCTGGGCTTCAAGCATGCCTAAAAACAAGGGAGCTGAAACCTTGGTGTGGCGAAGAGGGTCGCGACTGTAGGACTCGACCATGGCAGGGTCTCGGCTCAGACGGTCATAGCGCAGCTCATTGTTCATCGTCAGAGTGGGCGCCATTTGGTTCAGCCAGTGGCTGGCCACCTGTTTGAGTTTTGGAACCTCAACCGCAATTTTTAACGCCGGATTACTTAAGATCGCCGAAATCACTTTCGGTGGGACATCGGCAGCCAACAATTGTAAAGTGATCAAACCGCCCATGGAGTGACCGAAAAGGTGAAGGTTTTGAGTCGGAAGAGTTTCATCATCCTTTAGTTTTTTGATAATCGATTTTAAATCCTTAGCGTAATCACGAAAATCTCGGATGTAACCGCGTTTTCCTTCGGAACGTCCATGGCCTTGTAGGTCCCAGCCAAACACCATCCAGCCATGGTCGCACAGGGCTTTGGCTAAGTGATCGTAGCATTCGGTGTGTTCAGCCATTCCATGGGTGATCAGTAGGCAGCCCACAGGCGTGGTGCCGGCAGCACTCCAGCTTTGCAAAAAAAGCTTGGGCATCTCGGGGTCATCAATATCGTATTCACGGATCTCATATTCGGTCATCACCAGGAGTATATAATTGTCGCTCTGATTGAGCAAAGACTCTTATGGAATTAGTGAAGGGAGTTGGGGAAAATAATATTCAGCGGAGGTTCGACAGCATCGGGTCGAGGCGGCCGATCGACGTTAAAATGGGTACCGACCGATGACTTTCTTTGCAATGCGCATTCAATTGTCAAGCGGGCCACGGTTACCAGGTTCTTTAATTCGATCAGATCGGAATGGATTTCGAAATTTCGATAATACTCATCGATTTCGTTTTCTATATTGCGAATTCGGGTTAGAGCCCGCTGTAGCCGCTTGTCCGAGCGGACGATGCCGACGTAATTCCACATCGATGTGCGAATTTCGTCCCAAAGATGGGTGATCAGCATCAACTCGTCATCATTTTCTTTGTTCAGTGTTAACGGAACATTCCAGGTGCGGGCCTCAGGCGTGGGGAACTCGGCGGGGTGCTCGTTAATGTATTGCGAAGAAAAATGGGCGAACGCCAAACATTCCAACAAACTGTTTGAGGCCAATCGGTTGGCGCCATGCAGGCCCGTGTTGGCGCACTCACCAACCGCAAACAGACCGGGCAGGTCGGTGCGGCCATACTCGTCAGTGAGAACACCCCCGCAAAGGTAATGAGCGGCCGGGACCACTGGTAACAAGTCTTTCGAAATGTCAAAGCCCAGCTTCAAGCAGCGTTCGTAGATATTGGGAAATTCTTTTTTGATAAAATCCAGACCCTTGTGGCGAATATCGAGGTAAACACATTCGGCGCCGGTTTTTTTCATTTCCGCATCAATGGCCCGAGCCACCCGATCTCTCGGGGCTAATGGTCCGGCGGGATCAAAAGCATAGGTGAATTTTTCTTCGTTTTGGTTGACCAGCTCCGCACCCTCACCCCGTAAGGCCTCGCTGATTAAAAAATTTCGCGCTTTTTGGTGGTACAAGCAAGTGGGGTGAAATTGCATGAACTCCATATTGGTGATGCGGCAGCCCGCCCGATAAGCCATGGCAATACCGTCGCCGGTGGCGCCTTCCCAGTTGGAGGTGTAGAGGTAAGTTTTTCCCGCACCACCCGTCGCTAGAACAGTCACTGGCGAGTAAATCGCCGTGAAGCGGTGATTTTCAATGTCGAGAAAGTGGCACCCAAGGCAGTGATCTTGGCCGGTGGCATAGTCTTGACCTTGATGTTGAGTGATCAAATCTATGGCGATGAAGTTTTCTAAAATTT
Source organism: uncultured Pseudobdellovibrionaceae bacterium (assembly GCA_964588335.1). Lineage (GTDB taxonomy): Bacteria > Bdellovibrionota > Bdellovibrionia > Bdellovibrionales > JAGQZY01 > JAGQZY01. The sequence goes on from CAZPOV010000004.1 coordinate 222,092, forward strand.
CGATATTGGGGTGGGCTTTGGCTTTAGCGATCAAGGCTGTGTGAATCGCCTGTCCGGTATGATCCTGAACATGGAGAATGCGCCGGTGAGAGTGGCCGCCCTCGCGATTGAGGTTCTTATCTTGGTGTTCGGGGTTGCTCGAAAAATCAAATTGAACGCCCCATTTTTCAAGATCGGCAATTCGTTCAGGCCCGGCTTCAACCACTTTTTTCACAATGCGGGGATGGCAGAGTCCGTCTCCGGCGGCCAGAGTGTCTTCAATATGCTTGTTAAAATGATCATCGAAAGCCACAACTGAAGCAATTCCACCTTGGGCCATGGCGGTGTTGGTGTGATGCATCTCACATTTTGCAACAAGAGTGACATTTCGGGTTTCAGCCAATTTAAGGGCCGTTGCCAAGCCGGCCACTCCCGTGCCTACAATCAAGGCCTGAGTGCTTTTTGGACTGTCTGTGGATCGATCCCCGCCTACCATGCTCCGCATAAAACGCGAAGGGGGTGGGTATGTCAAGCAGCAAGGAAGCCAACGAGCGTAGTCCGCCTACGGAGGCGTTAACCGATACTTGATTCTTGGTGTCAGATATTAATAGAATGGGAGTAACCCGATTGGGAAACCCGATGAAAGTTGGGTCTGTCAAATCGTAGCCAGGGATGGAATATATGACACTCAACCCAAGAATCGTGCTTGTATGCGCGACCTGTATCATAATCAGTGGTTTTGTAGGCAGCTATAAAAGCTACCAAGTCTACAAAGACCAAATCATCGACAGTCAAATTGTTAAAAGCCAAACCGTTGCTGAATTCGCCGGACAAAACATCCAGCAAAAACTTTCTCAAATTGAAGCCTCGGTTTCCTATTTGGATCAGTCCACTGTTGAAACGTTAAAACGGTTTGGAGTTCGCTACTTTGCCTATGCCTACCAAAAGCAAAACGATTGGAGCATCAAGTGGAAGGTGCTTGGTGAAATGGGTAAAGACGCCATCTTGTCGGAAGTTAAACCACTGGAATTTTCCAAGCTCAGCTTAACCCAGCGGCATTGGTCTCACAGCAAAGACAATAAACTGATTTACATTGCGCCGGTGGCGCTGGCGGAGTCGCACCAGTTGAAAGAGGGCTTTTTAATTTTTGGAATTCAACCCGAATTCTTTAGCTCCATCAAGGGGACGTCTGACTCTTATGCTCTTGTCGATGTTGGCCGCCAAGAAATTTTTGGTCGGGTTCCTGCCGTTATTGACAACCCAGAGTCCTTCTTCGCAAAAGATGAAGGGATGTCGCGACACGCACACCAAGAGTCTGAGACTGGCACCGAAATCGTCACCGCCAGTTTTTTACCGGATTCTCAACTTTGGATTTTGCGACAAGAGTCGATGGCGTCGGTCGATTTTATTGGCAGTCGATTTTTTACTTACTTTCTATTGACCAGTGGCTTTGGTTTGCTGGTTTTGATTTTACTGATGTTGGGGCGCCGTCCGTCGGCTGAAACCTCGTCAAAATCGGCTTTACAAGGCTTTGCCCGAGTCGTTGAGATCCTGCGCGCCAATTTTCGTAGGGCGAAAACTGCGACACAGGCGAGCCACGATCTTGATATCCCAGAACCGGAAGATCAACTGTCTGCTGAAGTGCAAGAGATTAAAGATTTTGCCGACTTCCTCGATCGCATTATTGCTATGGAGTCGCCACGCCTGCAAAAAGTCGGAGTCACAATCAAAACTCAAGTGGAAGAGGGGGCTCGCGTTGTGGCCTCACCGCAAAGAGTGACAGATTTTATCAAACGATTGATCGGCAACTCGGTGTTGTCTCTTGAAGCAGAGGACAGTAAGGAAATTCAAATACAAATGGTTGAACAGCTCCAGTCCTATCAACTGATCTATGTGGACTCGAGAACCCAGTCTTTTCCATCGCAAGAGCCGACGTCATTGATGGCTCAAACCGAGGGCTCGCTGCAGGGAATCGATGGTATCATCGCCTATGCCGCATGGCTGTTTGAAGATCGACTAACAGTTGCGAAAAAAGGTTTTTGTTTATCGGTGGACCTTCCCAAAGCCGCGGCAGAGCAGCGAGCCAACCCGTTGGCTAAAGATCACGAGGCAGACACCTTGGACGTTGTGCCACTCACTGAGGCCCTTGAGCGCATTGAAATCGACGATGCTGACACCGATCTTGATATGATATCGGGGTTTGAGCCTGTCGAGACGGTCAAACAACAAAACGATTTGTCGGACGGGGATGCTGAAGATCAAACGATCGACTTGACCGCTGAACCGAAAGTCAATTTCGATGATGTCATCGATCAGTTTCGTATGAAAGATTTTAGTTTTAATATTGATCCTAAAGAAGCTGAAGAAAAACAGATTCTGGAAACTGCAAACGATAATAAAGACAAGGAGATTCTTTCTGAGGACATTGAGTTAAAAGAAGACGACAAGGGAATGTTTGAGTTCAACAGTGGTCAGTTCAAAATAAAGATTCGATCCCCCAAAAAGAGAGATAACGATGTCAGTAGTTGAAACTTATAAAAACGAATTTAAAATTTTTCTTTTCGACGAAGATATTAGCCGATCTGACAAGATTGCTGACTTCTTAAAACAAAAAGACTTTCAAATCACTGCATTTAACAGTCGTGGTTTGTTTTCAGAGATTTTGAAAAAAGACCTTCCCCATGTAGTGATCATGTTCTATCAGCCACTCAATATGAAGTTTCGAGAACTGTTGAAAAAGGTTCGAGACAGTTCTTCTGAAATAGAGATCGTACTTCTAGGGTCGAATGAGTTCTGGCCCGGTGTCAGTTCTTTGATTCAAGCCGGACTGGTCAACGACTTTTGGAGCTACCCATTGGCCGGGCAAGGGCAGTTGGAGCTGCGAATTGAACGAGTTATCGAAAAAAATATCTATAAGTTTATCGCCGAGCAACGTTCAGAAGCGACAGCAAAAATCGTCCAACGTCTGGATGAGGTGGCCGATTCGCCGCGTATCGTTGCAGCAGGTCATCAAGACACGGATGATGTCAGTCGACTTTTAAGTGCCTCGCATCGCACCGAGGCGACGCTCATCGAAGAACTGGTGGCTCGTCTGAAGTCGCAGTACCCTGAAAGTGAATTTGTTTATTTCAAAAATTATCGCGCCAAAGATCAACTCTTGGTGACTCGTACCAGTTTTTCCTCTGAAAATTATTTTCGCGGTCAGGCGATTCCGTTTCACCAAGAAAGTATTCAGTTGGATAGGAATGAGGCTCTTAACAAGTTGCGAGACCTTATTGAGGAAACCTTTTCGTGCGACAGTTTCATTATGCAGCCGGTGGAGTTTGCCGGCCACTTCTATGGTTTGATCATGGCGGTTAACTTTGAGGACAGTCATTTCTTGCAAAAAACCGCCCGTTACCTCAGTGTTTCTTTGCGAAATTACATGCTGGAAAATGCGACACAGGGATCGGATCGGGTTTCTGAGTTTGATGTGGGTGTTTCAAAAGCTCAGTTTCCCTATTCGGTTTCAACCGAGGTTTCAAGAGCCCGCCGTTTGAAGCTTCCGGTCTCGGTTGTGGTGGCTCACATTGAGTATGTTGGAGACAGTGATGATGATTTTCAAAAAGCCTTTTCACTCATTCAGAACAATTTGCGCAATTACGATTTTGTAAGTTCGATTGATAAAAACCAAATTGGAATTGTATTGCCCCATTGTCGTTACGAAGATGCCGCAATCAAGGCTGAGACCATACGTCGCCAGCTGGTGGCTCGCGGTTTAAAGGCTCAAAATACACCTTTGCGTCTTTGTTTTGGTGTCAGCGAATATCCAAGTTTGTCAGCCGATTCTGACAGTTTGATTGGCGATGCCAAAAAGGCCTGCTCACAAGTTTTGGTTTCCGGTAAAAACAAAGTCTGTTTGTACTCGAAGTCGGATTCTCATGAGCCCGAGTTTTCTCCTCGAGCGTAATGTTAAAAGGTCAAGCGGGGCTACTTCTCTTTAAGAACATCAGCCTGAAAGGTCGTCTCGAGTCCGGTTTGCAAGACCTTGGGATTTGCGTCGTTGGCTGTCGAGATTTGCAGCCCTTTTTTAAAGCATTTGAAAAAGACAATTTTCATTTTGTCATGATTGAGGGAGATCTGGCGGTGGCCAACAATTGCCAAGTCATCCATAAAGTTCGGTCTCTACCAAACCACGGAATTGTGCCTGTGCTGGTTTTGGGTGACCCAGCCAACCATGATCACTTTCGTCAAGTTATTGAAGCGGGGGGTGACCGATTTTTAGATCACAGCATCGAGCTTGAATCCCTTCAACTAGAAATCCTTTCGGTTCTTCGCAGGTCACAGAGTTTCCATACTGAACCTGAAGAAATGGATTTTGGAGATGTTAAAATTAGAAAAGACCGCCAGCAGGTTTGGGTGCGGGGGAGCAAGATACATTTGACTCGGGTTGAGTTTAAAATCCTTGTTGAGTTGCTGACTAAGAGAGGTGAAGTTATCAGTCGGGAGGTTTTGTCTCAGCGGTACCTTTCGTTGCGAAACTCAAGTAACCGCACTCTCGATGTTCACATCAATGCTCTTCGTAGAAAATTGGGTCATTTGGGTGAAAGCTTGACCACTGTTCGAGGTCGGGGTTATTCGTTTCGCTCTTCTGAGGGATCAGTCAAATGATTAGGTTTTTTCACAATTTTCACAACCGAGTTTCATTCAAGTTTCAATAATGAGTAGTAGGGTGCATCTATGTCTAATACAGAAATAAAAATTAATAAGAATTTATCAATCCCTAAAATCGGCCTTGGAACCTGGCAATTGCAAGGCGAAGACTGTGTTAACACTGTCAGCACCGCACTTGATATGGGATATCGTTGCATCGACACCGCCCAGATGTATGATAATGAGGAGGCGGTTGGCAAAGGCATAGCAAAAGCCACCTTGCCGAGAGACCAGATGTTTCTTGTCAGCAAAGTTTGGCGAGACAAGCTGGCTTACGATGATATTATCAGTAGCACCGAAGAGTCGTTGCGAAAACTCAAAGTTGATACCATCGACCTGATGCTGATTCATTGGCCCAACCCCGAGATTCCTGTAGAGGCCTCATTGCCGGCTTTTGACAATTTAAAGAAAGATGGAAAAATCAAAGAGTTTGGTGTGGCAAACTTTACGACCTCTAATCTTAACGAGGCACAAAAAATCAGTGACGATTTTGTCTGCAATCAGGTCGAATATCATCCTTTTCTGTCGCAAAGAAAAGTTTTAAATTGGTTGCAAGACAACGCTAAATTTTTAATGGCTTATTGCCCTTTGGCGCGTGGCCAAGTTCTCAAAGACAAAACCTTACAAGATATCGCTGCTGCAGCCCACTGTGATGTCTCGCAAGTGGCCTTGGCTTGGCTGATACGACAAGATGGCGTGATGGCTATACCGAAAGCCAGCTCTAAGGAACACTTGCTCTCGAACCTGCAAAGCCATGAAATTGTCTTAAGCGACGAAGCGATTCAAAAAATAGACACTCTACAAAACCAAAATAAACGATTGATCGACCCCGACTTCGCTCCCGAGTGGGATCAGTAAAAATTGTAACCGAGCGTTTTCCGGTTTTCGGCTCTGGGTCGGTCGTAGGATCAGAAACGAACACCTGGGTCTTGGGTTTTCTTTAATTCGAAATAAAACGAAGTGTGGCCGTCTTTGGTCAGTTTGTAACAAAGCTCGCTTCCATGTTTGCGAATGATATTTTGAGACAGACTCAAGCCTAAGCCCGTGCCTTCACCAACCCCTTTCGTAGTAAAGAAGGGATTGAACATTTTTGACAGAATGTGGGGCTCTATCCCTGTTCCGCAGTCGACAATGCGCACCCGGATGGTGTCTCCCAAGTTATCACATTCAATGCGAATCCAACCACATTTTTGAATTTTTGCAGCATAGAATGCATTGTTAAGTAAGTTGACCAAAACTTGTGAAATTTGCACGCGATTGGCCAGCACTGTCCAATTTTCGAAGGCATCAACGCTCAAATCAACATCGTTGGCTCGATATTTTTGCTGGCACAGATTCACGGCATCGGTGATCAATGTGGAAATGGGGTACGGACTGGTGGTGTCAGAATCTCCATCCCGTGAAATCTGACGTAAACTTCCAGTGATCTCTGAGATCCGCTCAACAATTGTCACTATTTTTTTAGCACTCGTGATCAGACGCTCACGATCGAGATCCTCTTCGTTGCTTAAGGAGTTCTCGATAATTTCTGCGTAAAGAGAGATGGCCCCAATGGGAGTGTTGATCTCGTGGGCGATGCCTCCGGCCATTTCTCCCAACGCTGTAAGTTTTGAGGCCTTGGCAATTTGCAGCTCCTGCTGTTGCAAGCGCATTTTCTGCTTTTGTGATTCAGTTTCGTTCTTTAGGTAAAGAACGAAACGATTTTTATCGACCGCTGACAATCCACAATAGTAGGTGGCAAAGTCATCCTCATTGAGTTGTATTGTATACTCAAAAGTCACCGAAAAAAAATCTTCAGTGCTACTTTCAATAATTTCAGAAACTTTAGCAGCAAATTCCTCATCAAGAACTTCAGCAAGATTTTTCTTCATAAGATGATCTCGGGGAGGCTTTCTATCTGTTAAGGCCTCAATCTCAAATTTTCGATTAAAAACATAAACCTCACCAGGTAACGCTCGTATAAGCTGTTTGAGCTTGGTCTGGCCTTTGATGAGCTCTTTCGAATTGTCTTCGAGCCATTGAGTGCGCTGTCGAACTTCTTTTTCCAATAGTACTCGCCCTTCAAATTTCGCAAAGGCGTCGTGTTTGAGTGGAGTCTCACGATCCGCCTTTTTCATAAGTGCAGCGTTGATCTTCTCAAGTTTTTTTATTTTCTTTTTAAGCTCTTCGATTTCATTGTTACTCATAACCAAACGCAACCCCAGTTATGGTTTGATTGATATGAACACCTTCAAATTGTTCGCCATAAGTGTAAAATCCAATGGCCTTTTTGGCTTGGTGTAAGGTAACGATGGCTTGTTTTTCTTTATCATCCATAGCTTCAAGTTCAAGGCTTCGTAGTTGGCATTCAAAAAGTAAAGCGAGTGAAATCTCTCCAATATTATTTTCAATCCGACTATAAAGTTTCTTTAGGTCGTCGAGCATTGAGTTTTTTTTAGCGACGGTCAGTACACAACCTTCATCAATGGCACAACTGAATGTTAACGTTCCATCGGGATTTACTTTTTGAATACTTCTTATAAAGTGTTCGCCGCCGATTTTGACCATTAAAGGATGTTGGGTGTAGATTTCGCGGCCAAACTCCTCGACCGAGATATTAAGGATGTCAGCATAGCCTTTGATCGCTAGTTCTCCATCAATCTCTTTAACCAGGCGTTGCCCAGGATCGGCTTCAGTGATCACAACCCTCTTATCAGTTTCCAAAAAATGATGGGATTTGAAAGGCTTAAACGGAATAGTAGTCGTTACCAGTACGACAACGGCCTTTTGATTTTGAAAGCTTCCATTGAAAAAAATGGGGGTTTCTTTAAAGTTCAAGCCATCACCTGCGGAACCACCGATAATGGGCACATCGGCAGGGACAACATGTGAAAGATTCTCTATGACAGCCTCTTCATTCATTGCAATGCCATCAACGATCAAGAGAGCAAAGGATTTTCCCCATTGCATTTTTTCATGATGATTGATGAGGGCTCCGATGATTTCGTTTTGGATGGAGGCCAGTTCAATATCACTGACGTCATCTTTACAAGGGACTTCGATGAGTGTTGACTGAAAGCCTTGATCATCAAAATTGAGACCGACAATAGAATTGGTTTTCGGTCCCTGTGGTGAGATCTCTCCAGCCGTCCTGCAACATAGAACTTTTTCGCCGAAAGATTGGTTGATGGCGGTTTCCAACTGATTAAAGTCGTAAGACGGTGAGGCAAAAAGAAGGGTTGTCGATTGCGGAGAGGGTGCAAGTTCTGTGACCAGAGCATTGATCGCCTCACCTGGAGTTTCAAGTTGAGAATAGGCACTTTTTAAATAAGGATTTTTCATAACTTAACTTTTCCACAATTATCACTAGCAATTGAAAACCAGAAACCACTTTGTACTTCTCCCAACGGCTTCAACGGTTATTTATCGGAGGGTCTTGGCGAGGCTTTAGGTGCCTTGGTTTAAATTGACCTTTTCAGTGTCTTATAATGAAAAGTCATATAAAAATTGAAAGGATTGGCCCCTTAAGCTAGCAAAATCTTTTCGATTTTTAGTATTAATTTTTTGTTAAAATCTTTGTACTTTTTTTATAGACTTGATTCAAAGGCCTACAGAGAAGCAGTAAAATCCCGAAAAGAAGAGGAACTGTTTTGCAAAGGAAAAAGGATGGAAGAAATTAAGCCAGAGATTAAGGTCCTGCTTGTCGAGGATGACCAGCCTTTTAGAGAAGCTATAAAAACAATTTTGACCGGCGAAGGTTTCCTTGTTGATGAAGCTAGTAATGGTTTGTTGGCTCGAGAGTGTATTAAGAACACTGACTATGCCGCCGTGATCTCAGACATTCAGATGCCAGAAATGAACGGTGTTGAGCTGGTCGAGTGGATTCGCAAAACCTATGATCGTTCATTTAAACTTAAAAAAGAGCTTCCAATTATGTTGATGACCGGATTTTCACACATTATGGAAACCCAGAAGGCTCACGATTTGGGTGTGCAAAACTTTCTCAGCAAACCCTTTAAAAATGGAGACTTTGTTGAGTCTGTGCGTGACACATTAGGCTTGCCTTCAAAAAAACAGAACGAAAAAGAAAAAGCAGACACAGACTCGTCGAGCAAGCCAGAGTTCTGTCGCGTATCCTTAGAGGATTTTGTCACTGATAAAGAAATTGAAATGGACGTCTATGTTCAACTTTCTGAGAAAAAGCATATAAAGATTGCCCACCAAGGCGGGCGTATTGATTTAGAGCGTGTTGAGACCTATCGCAAGAAAGGGCTCAAGTACCTCTATGTACGGCAGGAAGATTTCAGAAAGGTTCTGGATTTCAATGTTATGCTCAGCAATATCGTGACCAAGAGTGACGCTGTGGATGCCGCGAAAAAGCGACGATTCGTTGCCAATACAGCCGAGATCATTTTAGAAAACGTGGCAACCGTTGGCATTGATGAGCACGCCTTTGAGGAGTCTAAAAACTTCTTTCTTTCAAGTTTCGATGTTTTGACAGAAGACCCCGAGACCATGGACCTTTTGAAAATTCTTTCGACTCATTCGGACTCTCTGTATGCGCACAGCCTAGGTGTGAGTATCTATTCGGTGATGATTGCTAAAGAAATGGGATGGAAATCGTCGGCCAATCTTTTTAAACTGCAGTTCGGCGCCTTAATGCATGACATTGGTAAAAAAGAGTTTCCCGAAGAGCTCCTAAACAAGCCTCGAACTCAATTGACCTACAAAGAAAGAAGCATGTTAGAAACCCACGCCTTTCGCAGCAAAGAAATTCTGGAGTCGCTGAAGTCTGCACCAGCCGAAGTCGTGGCGATTGCTTATCAACATCATGAAAACATGTTGGGGCAAGGCTACCCACGACAATTGGAAAAAGAAAAAATTCATCCGATGGCGAAAATTGTGGCTGTTGCCAATGAGTTTTGTAAATACGCTTTAAAAGATCCTAAAAACCCGGGCTTGTCGGCAAGAAAAGCTTTTCATCTGTTGGAGACCTATAAAAAAGATGAGCTAGATCCAGAGGCGACAGCCGCCCTTAAAAAGCTGATTTGCGCAGGGCAAGTCGACAAGGCTCCCGCGTAATATCAATGGCTTTTGTTGAAGTTGTTTTCGAAAGCCCATGAATGATAAGTTTTCAGTTCTCACGCTGTTGAGAGGTTTATCTTTGGCGTTGAGGTATGTATCCAAAAATACTAGGTGACGAGATCCCTGTCGGACTTATAAGATGGGATATGGATCTTTTTCGTCCCACCCATGTGCAGGTTCATCTCGACCGGCTCATGAAAAATTTTAAAACTCTAAAAGCGTTTAATCCGGAAAATCCTTTTATCTGTCCTATGATCAAAGCCAATGCCTATGGACATGGCGATGTCGCTGTCGCCAAGGCTCTCAGCCAAGTGGGATGTCAGCACCTGGGGGTCGCCTCGGTGGAGGAGGGGCTGCAGCTGCGAAAAAGTCATGTGACCGAAACCATACTGGTGTTTGGCTTCACGGGGCGTGCCGCTGCAAAAGCCATTCTTGAGGGACGGCTGACGCCGGTGATCTCCGATTTCGACCAGTTCACGGATTTGGCTTTAGCTGCAACCCAACCTTTTGATATTCACCTTAAATTGAATACAGGTATGAACCGGTTGGGGTTCCAAGAGAAAGACCTGGCTGGCGTTCTTAATGTGTTGGCGAAGAATGAACATTTCAATTTAGTTGGTGTCGGCACCCACTTCTATTCGGGCGGAGATTTGGCCGACCCACAAAGTGGGGCCTTTGCACAGGATCAATGTTTTAGGGCGATGATTGCTAAATTTCCCAGCAAAAATATCACCTTTCATGCTTACAATTCGGCTGCCATTGCGTCTCTTTATCACAAGCGCAAGGGTTTTCGGTTTGGCTTTCGTCCAGGACTCCTTGTCTATGGTATTGATCCCAAGGAAAATCTTTCAATAAAGCCTCTCGTAAGTCCTGTTATGGAATTCAAATCTAAAATTGTCAGTCTGCAACAAGTAAAATCAGGAGATGTGGTTTCGTATGGAGGAATTTGGCAAGCTCCCAAAGACTCAACGATTGGCATTGTGCCTGCTGGATATGCTGATGGCGTCTGTCGTAGTCTTTCAAACTGTGGTGAGTTTTTAGTGAAGGGTCAAAGAGTTCCCATTCGAGGTCGGGTTTGTATGGACTACACGATGGTGGATTTAACAGAACTCAAGGAGTCGGCCGAGAATCTCTACCAAGAAGAGGTTGTGCTTTTTGGTAAGCAAGGGGATCAAGAGATCAGCGTTGAGGAGATGGCTCGACAAGCTGGTCGAATTCACTATGAGGTATTGACCGGTATCAGTGAACGAGTGCCTCGTATTTATGGAGCAAAAGGGTGAGCGAATCAGTAAGGCAAAGAGTGAATCATTTTATCGATCTTGTGGTCGTCACTCTTTGGAAAACATTTGAAGAATTTGTTTATGAAGTGGGTCATATGGTTCGCTTTGCAAATTATTCTTTGCGTTCGTTTTTTCGGAAGCCTTGGCGCTTTAAAGAATTCATTCAACAAATGGAATTCATCGGCAATAAATCCATTTTTATTGTTGTGTTAACAGGCACCTTTACCGGCATGGCTCTCTCCTTTCAGGTTTACCTAGGATTTAAGTTAGTCAATGCGACCAGTTTGACGGGTCCCATTGTTGCTATGGGTATCGCTCGTGAATTGGGCCCTGTTCTGACGGGGTTGATTGTGGCGGCTCGAGCCGGAGGAGCCATGGCGGCCAATCTGGGTTCTATGCGTGTCAGTGAGCAAATTGATGCCTTGGAAGTCATGGGTGTGGATCCCGAAGAGTATTTGGTGGCACCAAGAATGTGGGCCTCGATTGTGGCGCTTCCTTTGTTGACCGGAGTTTTTGATTTTGTGGCCATGATCGGTTCTTACTTTTTGTGCATCCGGGTGTTGGAAATGGATGAAGCCATCTTTTGGGATAAAACAGCCCTGTGGTTGAACCCTTCCCATATCAACGAAGGTCTCATTAAAGGCGCGGTGTTCGGATTTATTTTTTCACTGATCTGCACTTATCGAGGATTCACCACTAAAGGCGGTGCCCGCGGCGTCGGCGATGCCACCAATAGAGGCGTTGTCTTAAGTATGGTCATGATTATCATACTCGACTTTTTCCTAATGAACTTAATTGAAGTATACTACAAGATGACAGCTTAGAAACGACACCTGGATTGGAAATGGATAAGGAAACTGAAAATGCCATAGAGATCATTGATCTGAAAAAGTCCTTTTCGGAAGGCGATTATGTTTTGAATGGCATCAATCTGCAGATTCCCAAGGGTAAGATCACTGTCATTATTGGGTTCAGTGGAACCGGTAAAAGTGTGTTACTTAAACACATTCTGGGACTTTTACGACCGACAGCGGGCTCTATTAAAATTCTAGGTAAAGATATTTCCTTGATGTCAGATAGTGATACAGTGGCTATGCGTAAGCACTTTGGCGTTCTATTTCAATACGCCGCCCTTTTCGACGATATGACTGTTCTAGAAAATGTTCAGTTTCCCCTTAAAGAGCATCGAAAAGACTTAAGCAAAGCGCAAATTAAAGACATTGCTTTTGAAAAGCTAAGGCAATCGGGCCTTGATGAAAAGCATTACAACAAACTTCCCGGCGAGGTCTCCGGAGGGATGAGAAAACGTTGTGGTCTAGCTCGGGCCCTCGCCTTAGATCCAGATATTCTTATTTATGACGAACCAACGACGGGGCTTGATCCGGTTTTGACAGAAATGGTGGATAATTTGATTCTAAGCACCCATAATCATAAGGAGGACACTGCGTCATTAGTGGTGTCTCATGATTTGCATGCAGCTTTTCGCATCGGAGATTACGTAGCAATGTTAGACAGCGGCAAAGTTTTACTTCATGGACCTCCAAAAGTTTTCTTGGAATCCGATAACCCTTTAGTGGCTCGATTTGTTTCTAAAGGAGTTAATAAAAAATGAATCTTCTTAGCACCCCCGAATTTAAAGTCGGACTCTTGGTCATCGTTGTGTCGGCCTTGGTCGGGGTGATGTCAATGCGAGTCTCAGAAAGTCCCAACTATTTAGGTGGTACTAAGCGGGTTTGGTTTGAGATCGAAAACGCTGGCGGTCTGATTAAGAAATCTCCTGTGAATGTGGCCGGAATTCGTGTTGGTATGATCGAGGATATCAAACTTCGCGACGGTCGGGCAATTGTCGAAATGGCGATTCGACCGGATGTGGTTCTAACTCAATCGTCAAAAATTGAAGTGCGTGCCAATGGTATTTTGGGTGATAAGCATGTGGAAATCATTCCCGGCTCTCTGAATGATCCCGTGTTAGAAAATAAAGAACAAATTATTGTTGTAGAGGACAATGCTTCGATTGACCGCTTAGTGACTGAAGTCAGTAAAATCACCCAGTCTTTAGGAGATGTTGTAAACAACCTCCGTGATGCGACCGAGGGGGATGACTCTAAGCCAATGGGTAAAATTGTCAGAAACATTGAACGCTTAACCACCGACTTAGCCGGTCTTGTTAACAACAAAAAAGATGAAGTTTCAGAACTCATCGACCACTTGAACAGTGTGACTGCAACTTTAGATGAGATTATCAATGATCAAAGTGATGACGGGTTCCAATCTCGCTTTAACTCATCGATGGCGCGCCTAGAAAGTGCTCTCGGCAACATTGATGAAATCTCTGGGAAAATCAATCGTGGTGAAGGCACCATTGGTCGCTTAATCAATGACGAGGAGACCGTTGAAGAACTCAATACTGCGATCTCCGGAATCAACAGCTTTATCGATGCCGGCACAAAAATTCAAACCAGTTTTGATTACTACTCTCACGTGCTGACCAATGGCGATGGTGTGCGTTCTTATATCGGAGTCCGAATTCAACCGGGCTTGGACCGCTTTTATGAGGTGGCCGGAATAACCTCTCCAGATGGAGTGATCACTCGTCAAACTCAAACCAATACCGTTGATGGGGGCACTCCGACGGTGACTGTGCAGGAAACGGCACGCGACTATCAATTACGCCTGACCGCCCTTTTTGGAAAAAAATTCTATAACTGGACAATCAAGGGTGGGATGATGGAAAGCCGTGGCGGTCTTGGCATCGAATACAATTTCTATAGAAACCGCATGCGCTTTTCTTTTGATGCCTTCGATTTTGACACGCCGAACGTTCGCGCTTACCTCCGTTACACTTTCTTTAAGGGAATGTATGTCGTCGGGGGCCAACAATATATCTTTGCCAATGGAAATGACAATGCGTCGAGCTTTATTGGAGCTGGACTCTTCCTGACCAACGACGATATAAAAACTCTTCTATCTCGTATCAACTTTTAAGGAAGAGCTTATGTTTAAGAATGCATTGGTGAGTGTGTCAGACAAAACCGGACTTGAAGACTTTCTTCGCCCCTTTGCTGACAATGGAATGAGAATTGTTTCTTCAGGAGGAACTGCAAAGTATTTGCAAGAAAAGGGATTTGAAGTGACAAAAGTCAGCGAACAAACTCAGTTTCCCGAAGTGATGGGAGGGCGTGTAAAAACTTTGCATCCCCATATTCATATGCCCTTGTTACAGCGGGCCGACGTTCCCGAAGACCAAGAAACTTTAAAACAATATGATCTGCAAGCTTTTGACCTGGTCGTGGTCAATCTTTACCCCTTTAAAGAAGGATTAAAAGACAATAAAAGTGAAAAAGACATGGTCGAGCTGATTGATATCGGTGGACCCACTCTGTTAAGAGCCTCAGCAAAAAACTTCGCCAGCGTCGCTGTTGTCTGCGATCCCGCCGATTACACCGAGATACAGGCCGAAAAGACTCTTCCCATTGAAAAAAGAAAACAACTGGCGGCTAAAGTTTTTCGCCATGTCAGCGATTACGATCAGAACATTGCTAACTATCTTGATGACAATAGCAGTCCGGGGCTTACCGGCTCTCTTCACAAGACCTTGAGGTATGGAGAAAACCCGGCTCAACAAGCCTGGTGGTACCAAGCCCATGCCACGGGCCTTCATCAAGCCAAGATCCTGCAGGGAAAAGAACTGTCTTATAACAACCTTCTGGATTTGGATGCGGCGACAACCACTCTACGACTTTTTACCGAAGGTCCGGCGGTGATATCTGTGAAGCATAACAATCCGTGTGGAGTGGCCACTGGCGACACCATTGAAGGCGCCTTGGAAAAATCTCTGAAGGCCGACCCTGTCAGTGTTTTCGGGGGTATTATCGCCCTCAATAAAGAAATCAACTTGGCTTGTGCCAAGCAGCTCAGTCAACTTTTCTTAGAGTGTATCGTTGCGCCTTCGATCAGTGAAGAAGCGCGTCAACATTTGGCGACCAAAAAGAATTTGCGGGTATTGATTTGGGATCAAATGTTTGAGTCCGCTTTTAATAACGAAGACCTTTATCGATCGATCTCGGGTGGCTTTCTTCGTCAGACTCAAGATAAAGTCAGCACCGAAATTCAGGATTGGAAATTGGTGGCCGGCGAAATGACGAAAGAAGATTGGCGAGGGCTGCAGTTTGCCTGGCGCGTGTGTTCCGCTTTAAAAAGCAATGCCATAGCTGTAACCAATGAAAACCAAAGTCTTGGACTGGGTATGGGACAGGTCAATCGAGTTGACGCCGTCGAGCAGGCCTTTGCTCGAGCCGCCAAATTTCACCCCGACGAAAAAAATAAATACTTAGCCAGTGATGCTTTTTTCCCATTTCCCGATTCAATTGAAATGGCAGCAAAATTTGGTGCAAAAGCCATTATTCAACCAGGAGGCTCCATAAAAGACGAAGCTGTTATCGCTGAAGCAATGAAACTGAAGATCCCTATGGTCTTCACCGGCGCAAGACACTTTCGTCACTGATTGGAAGGGGGGCTATGAGCGCGGAAAAAAAATGGCTAGTTAAATCCAGTGATTCCATTCAAGGTCCCTTCGAATTCGACGTCGTTGTTGAGAACATTTTCACCGGCGACATTCACCTTCTGGATGAGATCAAAGGACCATTTGAGCGCTGGCGTCCCATAAAAGATCATTCCTTATTTGCCGCCGCCATTGAGAAGCTCAAAGCGACGACCTACAATCAACGGGAAAACACAGTCACCGCCACAGTCGATCTGGGAACAAAAACCCATGAGTTGACACGGTCTCAAACGATTTCAATCACCAATCAAAGCGAATCGACGGACAGCCTAGATTCTGCGAGCGGGGAGACGCCAACCGACGATGTCACCGAAGGCACGGTCATCTTTCGACCACAGCCAGGGGCTCGCGAGGAAACGACAGCTCCGCCAGTCAGTGGTGAAGCCGTTCGCGGCCCATCTCCGACAGCGTCCTCGACCGTTCCTCCGCCATTGACCGGAGCATCCCAGCGACCTCGACGATTTCCTACGGCTTTCATTTTTACGTTCTTGCTCATCGTCTTTGGAGTTGCGACCTATCTCGTCTTTCAATTCAATCAGTCTCGGTTGATTGAACAAAAAATTTCGGCCTATGATCAGCTCACCGATGTCGCCATCGAATCTTTACGAGTCGGTGAGTATCGAAAAGCCCTGAGAAATTTCACACAGGCTTTCAACATATCACCCAACGATGCCAATCTTTTAATTGAAATGTCACCTTTGGCCATCCAGTTTGATGGTAAATTTGATCAAACCCAGGCTCTGCTGGAAAATATGTTGGCAACCAATAAACAGAAAACAAACGAGAAAATGGCACGAAATATTATCGGTTTGTCTTACTCTTATCGGGGCCAATTCAAAGAGGCTGTCGCCTCTTATGACCAAGCTTTAAATACGGACCCCGATTTTTTTCCCAGTTTGATCAACAAATCTTTCGGTCTTCTTAAGCTGCAACGTTACGATGAGGCGATGCAACTTTTGCGTCAGGTCGTCGCTGACCATCCGGATAATCCAATCGCCCACTATTTGTATATCCGAAGCTTGGCAGAAAAAGGAATCGCGAACGATGATAAAATCGCTCTCAAAGAAGCTTTGTCGGTGTCGGCGAATTTCGCCACGGAATTTTTTGACTTCCGTCAAGAGGTTCTTTTTATCATCGCCATGGTCAATGAAAAGTTGGGTGCCACTCCTGAGGAAATCCAACAGTTGATTAATAATTTCATGCGCATTGATTTAGAACTCACAAAATTGCATGTGCATAACACTTTGATCGACTTCCAGAGTTTTAATTGGCTGGATTTCTTTCATTACTGTAAAGTTCTCGGCAAGCCTCTTTCTGATTACAACCAGAAGCTCCTGCAAGGGTTTTGCTTTCTAAAGGTCAATCGACCGCTCGATGCAAAGAAGATTTTCGAAGGCCTAATGTCACAAAATAATAATGATGGAATTTTACAAGCTCTGTATGCTTCGGCCTCCTTGATGCTTAATGACGTGTCGCAAGCCAAAAATGCCCTTGGCTTCATCAATCAAATTGATTTAAAACAGCCGGTTGTTGAAACTATCTTGCGCGGTTGTTTGAATGCTGATGATCTAAGCTGCGGCGAAGCCATCTTTCGAGGGCAGCATGCCAAGCATCTGTCTCCGCTGTATTTTCGATGGGGAGAGAGCGAAGTCAACATGGCTAAAGATCGCCGCAAAGCCAAGCATTCGATTTCCTTAGGATTACAGAACTCTCCTGGTTTTGCGCCTCTTTTGAAACTAAAGAAAAAGTTAAATAAATAGAAGGGGGAATTATTTTGCGTTTAAAACTTTGGCAAGTGATCTCAATCATTCTATTTTGCCCGTTTTTTTTAACATCCGGGGTCACTCAAGACGTCACTGACGCCGACGAGGACGGAAGGGCCGAAGATGCCACTGACACCGCTGACGCTTGGAAGCAAGTGCAGATGCCCTTTAGCTATCAAAATATCCAAGTTCCTCGTGAGCTCTGGCAGACGGTTAAAGATATTCTTAGGAAAGACGGAGCCAGTTCGGAGATCATCGAAAACTTTTCTGTGCTACCAGTGTCGATCAGCGTTGATTTAATGTCAGAAAACAAAGTGGCATTGAAAGGGGGCCTGAATTATCGCGTCAATTATGTCGAGGGCGGTGGCGAAATTGATCTCTTTGATTATGTTGTTGGCAAGGCACCCTTTTTTATCCGGTTCTTCCCAGAGCTGAGCTCAGACTATCCGCTGCATCTTATTTATGTGAGTGATTCGCCCGGTAAAGAAATCGAGGGCAAAGTCTGGGGTAACGGCTGTGGGCAGATTTATGACCTGAGCCAGGTCAAAGATCAGTTCATTTATGACAATGGGATGCGGGTCACCAGCTCTAGACGCCATTATTTGCATCTGATGGCTGGAACTTTTGTCTTTTTCCAGCTTGTTGAAGAGCGCCTTTTCATGGGCTATATTCGCGTGACGGATTCTCGATACCCCAATTTTAATTGTCAGGAAGCTCAAAAATGACAGACAAACTTTTCGTTTCGGATTTAAAAGATAAGCAGATATTGCAGTCGGCCTTTCTTGCAAAAAACAAAACTTTACTGACCGACAAAAAGGGCAATCAATATATCTCACTTGATTTGAGCGATAAAAGTGGCAGCGTTGACGCAAAAATTTGGGACAACATCGAAAAAATGAACAATTCGTTTGAGTCCGGCGACATCATCATGGTGAAGGGGCAAGTTCAGCTTTTCCAAAACAAAAAACAAGTGGTCATCCATAAAATTGATCCCATAAAAGATCAGGTCAATTTTCAGGACTTTGTTGGCGAGATTCATCAATCGCCAGAAGAGGTTCTTCAAGAGTTGCTTCAAATTGTCGAGAAAGTGGAGTCGCCTCATATTAAACAATTGATCAAAAGCACACTCGAAGACCCATCAATTAAGGAACTTTTGTTGAAGTCACCGGCGGCAAAGTCTATTCATCATGTTAAGGTCGGTGGGTTGATTGAGCATATTTTAGCAATCAGTAAGCTTATGGAGTTTATTGCTCATCAGTACAAGCAGTTGAACTTCGACTTACTTCTTTTTGGAGCCATCTTTCATGATATTGGAAAAATTTGGGAGCTCGAATGGACCAATAAAGGTATTCGATACACCACCAAGGGACGTCTGGTTGGGCATTTGGTGATGTCCTCGGAGCTGGTCGAGAAAAAAGCCTCACAAATCCTAGGCTTCCCCGAGGACCAAATCACACTACTCAAACATATTGTCTTAAGCCATCATGGACGCTTGGAGTACGGGTCACCAAAAGTTCCCATGCTTCTTGAAGCCTATGTGGTTTGGATGGTTGATGACTTGGATAGTAAGATTGACTCCATCACTCAGTTTTTAGATCAAGACACATCGGGTGAGGCTTCGTGGACGTCGTTTAATCAATTGTATGCCCGTCACTTTTTCAAAGATAATCTTAAAAAGACCGAACAATGATCGATTTTTTAAACGCTTATAAAAAGAATGATCCGGCTGTTCATTCCCTTTGGGAGGTGGCCCTTCTTTATCCCGGTCCACGGGCGTTATTTTTTCACAGAATCGCCCACTTTCTGTATGGCTTTAAATTGTATTTCCTGGCGCGCCTGGTCTCCGAAATATCGAGGCTCCTGACCCTTATCGAAATTCACCCGGGGGCACAGATCGGCGAGCGCTTTGTTATTGATCACGGTGCAGGGGTTGTGATTGGCGAGACCGCCATCATTGGCAATGACTGTTTGATTTATCATGGAGTGACGCTTGGCGGAGTCAGCACTCTAAGGGAAAAACGCCATCCGACTTTAGGAAATGGCGTGCTCATTGGTGCTGGTGCTAAAATCCTGGGGCCTATTGTCTTGGGTGACGGTGCTAAAGTGGGTGCCAATTCTGTGGTCAACAAAGACGTTGAGGCTCAGACCACGGTGGCCGGAATTCCGGCAAGACCGATCAATAAAGCACCCTCGATGCGTTCCGAAGTGCCGCCCTCCCAATCCGTACCTCACAGAATAGAAAGAACTAAGAACTGACTGGTTTTTAGACACCCCCTTTCCGGTAAATTCTTCAAGGTGCGCCGATTTTTTCCAATTTAGAAAAATGTTTCAGTAAAATGGCGATCTCATTAGAAAGGACGATCTGCCATGAAAACCCTAAACGTTTTATTATGTCTATTACTGGCCAGCTCTTTTATCGCATGTTCTGACGATCAGGAAAAAGAAGAGATGGCGCAAAGCCGAGCCTCAGTTTTGATTGAAGAGCAAAATGCCATTGTCAATCAGCTCAGAAATATGGGGACTCCCAACACGCAATGGTCGGAACAAAGGCTTGATCGCTTCGAGAGCTTGATTGTCGAGCTTGAGGATGTCGAGCAAGAGCTTGGAACTTTAAATGGCACCAACGGTATATCCGTCTATGGCACCAATGAAACTACAATACCAATGCTACGAGCGTCTTTAGCTTCGGTAAGAGCTCGCAAAGCGGCGGGGACAATATCTCGAATCACAATACCCACTTTGCCTACTAAAGGGATCGGGACCTTGAATGCGGGCCCATTCCGTGAGCGCCTGATGTCACCTCCGGATTTGTCAGGAGTTTTCGGTGCTATTGAAAATGGCGAGCGCGCGGCTGAATTAGAGAATGAGATCCAAGCCTTTAAGAGCGAGAATCCCTCGTTGTTAGCCATTGATCTTACCAGCCTTACGTACCCAGAGCTTTTAGAGTTAGAAAATGAAGTCAAAACCCACCATGCCGTGCTTGCCGAGTACGTAGAGATTTTACAGGATAGAGCCAGTCTAGGGCGCCAGGAGGCCTCCCGCTTTGATCGCCGTTCCGATATGCGGGGCGTGGCCGATGCCATGGCTTTGATGAAAGGTGTTGAAGTTATAACAACACAAAGTGATTTACGTTTGGTTGAGCTGGCTCTGGTTCAGATTGAAAACCAAAAGGGCAAAGTCGCTGAGGACTACTTAATGAGTCAGCCTGTTGAGGTGATACCAACCAGTGAAGCCAACAACTAAAAGTTAGGGTTGTTTCAAATTAAAAGAATAGCTGTTTTAAAGCCACCCACCGGGTGGCTTTTTTTATTGATAACAAAAGTTGATCTCAACTAGGACGGGCTCACTTGGCGCCAGTCTGTTGCCGGTTGACTCTATTTTATGGGCTCTTACAATGGGGCATTCGAAAAAAGGAGTCACCATGAGTGTTAATGAAAAGACTTATCAGAATAAACAAGTCCTTGAGCTACTCGATAAAATTTATCAAATTGAAGTCACGGGAATCAATCAGTACCTGCACTTTTCATTTATGATTATGGGCTATAATCGAATTCCCATTCAAAGTTGGTTTCGTAGCAATGCTAACGAGTCCATGACCCATGCTATAACCATCGGTGAAAAAATAACCTCATTGGGAGGGCATCCCACCATGGGACCGCCGAAACCAACGGAAAATAATGATCACTCGATTCTTCAACTTTTGAATGAAAGCTTAAGACATGAAGAGGAGGCGGTGGCGCTCTATAAAAAACTTGTTGATATCGCCACCGAGCTTGGAGATGTCGCCCTCGAGGAGATGGCCAGAGAGTTCGTACGCAATGAAACCGAACACGTCGATGAAGTTCGTAAAATGATTCGCACGCCCGAGGTCAAGTAAGGCTTTGGCAATTTTTTAGAAGACAGTCAAAAGACTACGGCTTAAGGTCGTGGTCTTTTTTTTTTGCAGTCTTCGAACAATATGGGAATAAAAAAAGGACCCTTCTTTGAAGGGCCCTGAGGAATGGATAGGGTCTGTTGTAGGATAATGTATGTTACAGGGTGGGGTGTGGCATTGACGTTTGGTCGAGATGAGCGCGTTACCTGAGCCAGCAACCCCTTACGATCCCCTGCGATTCTTGTTGTTTTGGTGGCCCTAGCCCTTAGCGCAACCTCTACAACTCAAATCAATTTATTTTAGAATTTGTCAGCTTACGTACAGGTTCAGAGAAAGCCCGATGCACCTTCATGGTGCGTTCGGGTGGTGGTTTAGTTTTTCGAGCCCTCTCAGTTGTTCTTGCCTTCTGAAATTAGAATACTTCGGGTGCGTGACAGTTTTTGTTACGTTTCAGAATGAAACGGACTAAAGTTTGTTTTTCGGAAAAAGCTTAGAATTTTTCAATGCTTAGATTAAACTCAAAGGGTGGCTACAGCTAAAAATCAACGTCAAATTGAAGTCTACCGGGCCATAACCATGCTTAAAAGAGGCCGACCGGCCGATGTTATCCGCATGGTGGCGCCTCTGCTTGATCAAGATGCCAGTGATCCAGCCTTTAAAAGAGCTGTACACCGAGATTTAAAGTCTTTGATGCACTCTAATCAAATTGGGGTTGATTACTACACGCCCGCCGGTGAGCTGATTCCGCCAGGAGAAGAGGAAGGGCATCAAAATGTTCGGGTCGAATACTATCTTCTGACCCATATGGACCAAGAGATCACGGGTTATCAGCGCTTTTCAGAACTGGGTGGCGATATGATCGCCAAACCTGTTCTTAATTCAGTTATTAAGTTCAATGAACATTTAAATGAGGTGCCAGTGAATACTTACCGCATCTCTTTAGAAATGCGCACCGGTTTTTTTATCCATATGTGGATGGCTAAGGAAGATCGACCAGTCAAACTGATTATCGCCAGAACATCAAAAGAGATGAGTCAGAAAAGTGCACGCGAAATGGTTTTAGGGAAATTAGACGCACGTTCACTGGTTCTCCTTTTACCCAACAAGGCGGTTTCACGGCTCAAGGTTGAAGATATGACCGGGCATTGTGAAATTGATTTCACTAAAAAAGAAGAAGAGGTCTTGTTAAACGACCATAACTCTCATAATGGCACTTTTAAAGCTTATGGTGACGACGTTAAAAAAACGTTTATGAATTTCTACATCAATGATCAAACTATGGATGGGAATTATCAAAACCTTCTATGGGGAGAGATCAATGATCCAATAACTCTTGATGTTCCCAGCCTTATAAAAGCTGGAAACAGTTTGATCTTTTTGGACAGCGTCTAGCCCAAGACTTGTTTTTTTCCCGCGTCTCGTTTAGCGACAGCCCTGTCTCATTCTATGGTAATGATCTGAAAGTATACCTCTTGTTGATTTAAGGCCTGCTACAATAGGGGCTGGGTTTAACAGGGAGGAGATTCAAAGATGGCATCCACTCAGTCAGAAGAAAGCAGCTACCAGAGCCTGGTTGAACTCCTTGATAAAGGCCACTTAGAAGCCTGTGTTCGTGGCTGCATGAGTCACATCGATGAATTTGGCGACTCTGCAAAAATATGGATTCTCGCTGGCAGTGCACTGGGGGCTGACAATCGGCCGAACCAAGCCCGTAGCGCTTTGCTTTGTGCCCTTAAAATTGATCCAAACAACGAAAACGCGCAGGTCAATTACATCACTTCCTGTTTGCATGGCGGTCACAAAGAAGACGCGATTAAAGCTCTTAAGGAATTTCTTCCGGAAATGTCGGATGATTGTTTGGCCTTTAAAATGGCCCCTTGTTTGGCCGAGGCTTTAGAAACCGGGGTTTTGCAGTCCACCGATGTCGCACCCAAAATATGGATTCGAATTGAAAATATTCTCGACTCTATCGAAGATGATCTGGATCACAATGCTAATGACGTCCCCCAGTTTGAACTCGAAAAGATCGCTAAAAGTTCAGACAATGTGATTCAGTTCCCGATAAGAAATCCAGAGCTGCACGCTCAAATGCATAAACCGAAAGCGGTTGCACATTTTATTCTTGAAGAGGCGGAGTTTAAATCAGCCACCTTGTATATCGAACAGAACGCTTTTCACATTAAGGGGTTTGATCACTATGTGGCGTCTCCTCCGGACTTTGACGAACCTTACGGCGAGGATGCTATTGTTTTAAATCCTAAAGACCTGGCTGAGTTTCTGTTTGCCGGGATTCCCCCCAAGTCCTTAAGTTTTTTAAAATTAGCGCGCCGCGATTGGGAGCGAAATGGCAGTGACTTCTACCTGTATGAAAGCTTTTGTGAGTCAGACAAAAGGATGAATGGAAAGCAACTGGTTCACGGTCATAATTTCGAAACCAAAAACATCCACTTCAAGCAAGAGGCCCTTTGGGAAGTCAATATGAACGATGTCTTGTACCCTTTCACGGCCAGTGCTGATTATGAAGCTTATCGACGCCTTGATGAACTCTGGTCGCCACCCTATCTTGGCGAGATAGTCTATAAAGAGCTTCGCAAAGAGATTAAAAAAATCAAAAGAAGTCGAAAAAAAGCCAGTTAAAAATATCATTGAATTTAATTTTTTTTTGGAGCCCTTTGAAAGTCGAAAGAGAAACTTTTGACGAGTGCCAATGAGCTACTAACCACTTGCGTTAAAAGCAAGAGGGGAGGGTTTACTTTGATCTCTTGGCCAAGAAGTCAAACCATGTTGGGTTAATCGCCGTGCAAACCGTTTTATCTTTGAATCAATAACTGGACGAAAATCAAGTTCGATGATCTGAGCCTAATACAAATTATTATTTTCAACTAAAATGACTGTGAGACCCATTAATGGAAAAGCTAAAGCCTATGTTGATGAAAAAAAAATTAATTTTTATATTTTTACTGTTTGGTTTGCTTAAACCACATGTTGCATTGGCCTTAGAAAATGCCGGGGAAAAATTAGCTCAAAGAGTTTACAATCGACCTGATGGAAAGACCATGGTTTCGCAAGTGAGCATGGTCATTAAGAGAAAGGGTTCAAGTCCAAGGTATCGAGATTTTGTTATGTACTCTATGGAGCCAAAGGTAGGCGAATTTTTTACAATCATTAAATTTTCAAGTCCAAAGGAAGTCAAAGACACCGTGCTACTCACAAAAGATTTTGTGGGTCCTGAAAATCAACAATCGATTTTCCTCCCGGCGCTTCGTCGTTCGCGAAGGATATCTTCAAATCGAATGGGAGGGGAGTTTGTTGGATCTCATTTCACTTTTGAAGATATGCGGGACAGAGAAGTTAATGAAGATACTCATTCCATTGTTGGCGAGGATAAAGTTCTGGGTAAGAAGACCATTATTTTAGAGAGTCGGCCTCAAACCCCAGAGAAATCGACCTATAAGAAAAAGCGTCTTTGGATTCACCCGCAAACATTGTTACCGCTGAAAATCGAATTCTACGATAAAAAAGGTGATAAGAGCAAAGTGCTCGAAGCAAAAAAAGTTAAGAAGATAGGAAAATTTTGGACGGTAACGAACTCAGTCATGACAGACCTCAAGACACAAGGTACGACTGAGCTTAGTTTTAAAAAAATTCGTTATGATATTTCTATCCCTGAAAGTTACTTTAGTAGAAGGACACTAGAGGCCCCAGCGACAATAAGAGATCTCTGATCAAATGATAAGAATTTGTGTTTTTTTGGTTTGTATCCTGATTTTGCCGGGATCCGTATTTGCCGAAGAGATAGATCCAATTGTGAAAAAATACAATGTTTATATGGGGCCGTTTAGTGAAAAACACATTCCGAAAGTAACATCAACCCTAGATAGTTTACGAGTTAAATATAAGATTATAGGGCAGGGTCGTATATTATTTTATAGGAGTCAAAAAAAGCCAACCCCCTTTTTTTTTAAAAGTCTTTATGGAAAGCTTGGACGACTGAAAAGATTTTTAAAAAGAAAAGTGACCTATGAAAGACGTCAACAAAAAGAGCTCACAAATTTAGTCGTCGATAAAAATAACAAGGAAATGAAACAAGAGCAGTTTCAATCTCTATTCAATTTTTCTGGCTTAATTAAGGTTTTCCCACAGTACCACTATCAGACTTATGAGTCCCTGTATCCCCTGGTCTTTGAGTTGAAAGACTCTTTTGATCTATCTGAGTCTATATTATTTAATGCCGGACTTTTTAGTGCTGTTGATATAAACGAAGTGTCTGCAAATTTTATTGATACTAGAAGTTTTAATCTAAGTTACAGGTTTAGTTTAGGGAAAATGACTGTTGGGGCGCAAGTTCTATCATGGGGCCGTGTTTTCGAAAATTCAATTCTCGCCGGTTTTAACAGAGAGTTCTTTAAATTTGGCCCACAACTTACTCTAGCCGAAAGGTCACTTGATCAATGGGCCGTGCGTGCGGAAATCTACAAAAGTGATTTTAAAGTTGATGCTGTTGTCATTCCTTTTTTTCGCCATCACGAATATGCGAAAGAGGGAAGGCCTTGGTCACTTTTCTCTAAAAATAGAGGAGAGTTTGTGCTCGGTCCCGATCCAGAAACAAACCCAACGTTTTCACAACTTGTTCGCTTGTCTGCACTTGATACTGTTGAAAATAATAATATGGGTTGGGGAATTAGGGCAACCAATGATAATAATCAATTTTCTTGGGGATTAACGATCTATCAAGCTCCCTCTCTAAATCCGTATTTTTCCATCAACTCGCAAACATTGTTTTTGATTGGGCTTGGGCAAACACCAGAGCAGGCCGTTGCAAACACATCAGGAGCGGAGTTTTTCAGCAACTTCCCTATGCTTACAACAGCGGCCCTTGACGGTTTTTTTGAAAGTTTAATCGGTTCTTTCAGGTTTGAGGCTGGTTATGAAAAGGGTACTCCGATGACGACAGCTGACTTTCAATATATAAATCGAAGCTCTTTTAAATGGAATTTGAGTTTCGAATCATTTTTCCGCGATGACCAGGACACCTTCAATCTTCTTCTCTCTGGAATTAATCTGTTCAATGATAGAGATATTCTAGAGTTCCAAAATCAATACTATTTGACGGCTCAATATCGAATGGATCTAGCAGTTTCAGCTATTGAAGTGAAAGCTTCTGCAACTTTTGGTCTGCATGCCAAAGATCAAACCTATGGGGTCATGGGAACCTATAAAGGTATGGACAATCAGACCTTATCTCTAAGCCTGAATCACTACAAGGGAGAGCCATTTACCTATACCTTTTTTCTAGAGGATTATAGTTTTATTAATTTCTCTTGGAGTTATTGGTTTTAGGCAAACGTTTTAAAACGAGTCGACTTTTCCCTTAATCAAGGATTTTATAATTTTAAGGATTTTTTTAGGTTTCGACATGTTGTAGTTTTTCAATTGATGATTTAACCACATATTTTTTGTTTCTGATCGCATAATTTTTCCGGAAGACGTTCGTGGTATTGAGCGGGGAGTTAACACGATGACTTGGTCCACAACGTGCTGAGTCTTTTTATAGACGTTTTTCTTCACCTTTTCCTGAATTTTATGCACATCAGCTTTTTTTAATTTGGCCTTTTTTGATTCGACTACCAAGAAAAGAGACTCGGTATCAAGGTTTTTTTCTGAGGCTGGCGCCGAAAAGGCGACTGCGCAGCCCGAACGTAATTCATCAATCGATAAAATTGACTGTTCAATAAAGCTTGGATCAATATTTGAACCATTAAGAATTATAACCTCTTTTCGACGTCCAACAATAAAAAGCTCTCCACTTTTTAAAAATCCTAAATCTCCACTGTTTAGCCAGCCATCTATAATCGTCGCTTTTGTTTCCTCAGGCATGTTGAAGTACTCAGTGAGAATTGAAGGGCTTTGAATCCAAATTTCACCGACGGATTGATCCGGTCGTTTTTTTCCTGTACTATCTCGAATTTCTATTTTAACGCCCGCAACTGGAGATCCCACCGACAGCAATTGCAAGCCTTCTGTTGAAGGTATCGCTTTTCCTTCTTGCTGAAGCATTTTTCTATCAAAGATTTCGAAATTTATCGATTTTCGTGGGTCAGCAAAGGTGACAGCGAGGGTTGCCTCAGCCAATCCGTAACAAGGGGTGAATGATTGTGTGTTGAATCCGTATTTTGTAAATTTAGAAAAAAAATGGTCCACCGTGCTGGGAAGTATCATCTCAGCACCGCAGCCAGTCAACGCCAGTGAACTTAAATCGATTGTACCTAGTTTTTCTTCCTCGATGCGTCGGGCACATAGGCCATACGCGAAATTCGGAGCGACTGTTACAGTCGCTTTGACGTCACTCATTGTTTTAATCCAAAGCAATGGGTCGCCAATAAAATGATCTGGACGCAAAAAGTATAGAGTCGCATTTCCGATAATTGGAGCAAAGCACATCCCAACCAATCCCATGTCGTGATAAAGGGGGAGCCAGCTAACAGCCACTGGCCTTTGGTCTGTGGTTTTTTCATGCTGTCGAGCTATTTGGTAAGCATTTTCAATCGCTGCGTGATGACTGATGGCAACCGGCTTTGGTTGGCCTGTCGAACCAGAAGAATATTGTAAAAATGCTAATTCGTGAAAGTCAGGCGCGAGGTTCGGTTGGTTATCAGTATCGAATTCTTTTACCGAGTGCACCCCGAGATGCACCTTCGCTTTTTTTACAGGAGTGTATAAAATTTTTTGGATCTGATTATTAGTTAAAACAATCTTGGTATTGACTATGGTTAGTAGTTTTTCTGTGTGTTTTTGCCAATCGTCAATTTTTCCAAGATTTAGAGGTGGATAAATGGAATAGGGGATGGCTCCTAGTAATTGACACCCGAAAAAACAGTAAAAAAACTCGACACAAGTCGGTAAAATCAGACAGACAGTATCTCCCTTTGTCACTCCGAGTTCACGTAATTTTGCAGCATACTTATTGGCACCCAAATATATATCTTGAAAATGGTAACCTGTTTTGGCACCACTGGGTCTTACAAAGAAAAGTGACTTATTTTGATCTATTTCAGCACGATGGGCGATGAGTTCTGGTAAAAATTTTTTTGCCGAATGGCCTTTGCTGGTATGGGAAGTCATTTGATTTAAAATATTATAATAAAAATTCAAAATTCACATCAAAAATACCGAAAAGACTAGTGGCTTAAGGCCAAGGAGTGACCGATGAACAATTCAGAATTCTCTAATGGTCTCAGTGGGTTTTCTAGTGATTATATACGCTATCTGCGACCGTCTTTAGGTAAGGTTCTTAGAGGAATGAGGCTGGACCTTGACTACTTCGACGGCAAGAAAGATACACTCTATACTCGTATCGATGGGGAAAATGTAAAAATTCTTGATCTTACCGGGGGTTACGGAGCCAATCTGCTAGGGCATAAAAATAAAGAGATTGAAAAACATGCTATAGCTGTTATTTCTGAGGGGCCACCGAATCACCTTCAGGGAACTATTCGCAAGTCGGCCGTTAGTCTAGCAAAAAAATTAAACAATCGTCTTCAAAAAGAATTAGCAAAAGAACAATGGATCACACATTTCTCCAACAGTGGGGCCGAAGCTGTTGAGGCTGCAATCAAACATTCCATCTATCACTTTGATCGGAGATTGACTCATTTTCGTCAGGATGCCAATGAGAACTTCAACGCACTCCTCTGCTTTGTTCGATCCAGTGGTTTTAATCGTGAAAAAAGTAACAAGCTTGTTAAATCTTTGACTGAATTGGAGAAAATTTTTTTCAATAAAAAAATGAAAGGAGATTTAGAGGCAAGGCTTCGTAATATTTATGATGCTCAAAAAAATTGTATTGATAAGATATCTCCAATTGTCGGAGGGCTGGACGGTGCTTTTCACGGTAAAACTCTCGGCGCGTTACAGGTGATGGGAAGTTCTGTTCATTTAGAGAACTTACGTGGATTTAAAAAAGCGGATCCTTTTTCCTGGGATTTGAAAAAGTTTGAATCTGAAATAAATCAATATCTCTTTGATGTGCCTCAAATTTGTCCGAAAAGTTTTAGTATTAAAACCAATAAGTTTCTATCAATAAGCGCCTTCTTTGTCGAACCGATTCTTGGTGAAGGTGGAATAGTCGAAGTTCCGAAAGAGCTTATTGAAAAAATACGAGAGATTTGTTCAAAACATAAAACCCTCATGGTTTCTGATGAAATTCAAGCTGGGCTTTATCGCACGGGCTATTTTGCAAGTTTATCGCATTATGAAGTTGAAGCCGATGTGTATCTTTTTTCGAAGGGCTTAGGGGGAGGAATAGCCAAGATCGGAGCGACTCTTTTTAGAGACCGAGATTACACGGAGATTATGGGAATTAAACACTCTTCGACTTTTGCCGAGGATCACTTTTCTTCGGCAGTCGCTGAAAAAGTGATTGACACTTTGCAGCCCGAACTTGTCGTTAGCGCTATGGAAGTTGGGGATTATTTCAAAACAGAATTATTGGCGTTGAAAACTCGATTTCCGCACCTTATTGTCGATGTAAGAGGGCGAGGACTTCTTCTTGGCATCGATTTCGACCTGGAAAACTTCAAAAATATTTCTAATGATTTTCAGCTATTTCATGAAAATGGAATTTTAAGTTATTTTTTATCTGCAACACTATTGCATCGTGAGGGGTTGCGCATTAGCCCCTCGTTGTCGAGCCCATCGACTCTTCGAATTGAACCCTCCCTCTATTTTACCAAAGAAGAAGTTAATCAGGTTATTTCTGGTTTGAGCAAACTCCTGTCTGCAGCTCAGTCAAAAAATACTGACTATTTCTTTTTTCAAGAAAAAGTCAGGTTTTTAAAACCGCTCAAAAGTGCTGCAGTCAATTTGCCAGATGACCTGTCGGATCCTGTCGACGCAGTGTTTTTCAGTCACCTGATCGATGCTAAGCATGCGCAAGGTTTATTTAAGTCCATGGCAAATGAGAGTCTCGAGCAAATATCTCACAATATCTATGATTTTAAGGAAATGCAAAAATACATACCATTCCACCGAGGTGTTTTACACAGCCAGAACGGTGATCGCTTACGCTATATGTTCATGAGTATCCCTTACACGACCCAGGAATTTATTTCTGCAATGATAAATGGGAAAAGAGATAGAATTGTTAATAAAATTCAAATAGCGATGCAGCTCGCAAAAAAAATGGGCGCCAAAACAATCGGTCTTGGACAGTTTAATTCTATAATATCCAATAACGGCTTAAAGTTGGATTGTCTGGGAATGAATCTGACGACAGGAAATGCCTACACCGTGTTTTTGACTTATTTAGCCGCTCAGCAAGAGATGAAACGTCGAGGATTAAAACCCGAGGACACTCATATCTGTTGTGTGGGGGCCGCCGGAAACATTATGGCGATGGTGTCGAGGCTCCTGGTCCCCTATTGCAGTGAGATGACATTGATTAATAGAACAGCCGCTGAGAACAGTCCACAGTTTCGACAGTCTATCGTAGAGATTCTCAATTCTTTAAAACAGTCCACCAATGTTAATCAGAAGAAACTAAAAAAACGACTTCTTATGTACGATTCTATCAACTCCGAAAATGTCTTAGAAATCATGACGGATCCATTGATATCTAGTTTTCTAAATTTATCTAAAAATAATACAGATGCGAAGAAATCAAATATTGTGATTTGTGGGACAAGCTCTGCTCGTCCTATCCTAGGGAGAAATCACATTAGTGAGGGAACCCTTGTTATTGATGTTTCAGTTCCGAGTAACATTAAAGATGAAGTTTACTCGATTAAAAATGTTGATGTTATCGGTGGTGGACAAGCACGTCTTCCAGATTATATGGGTAGTTGCCAGTCCGTTGATGCTCCTGGTTTCCCTTTAGATAAAGGTCTCGTTTATGCTTGTATGGCCGAAACTTTTTCAATAGCATTAAGTAAAGAGCAGAATATCCTCCATGCTGGAGAAATCGACATCAAGATGGTAAAAGCAGTAGAAAAGATGGCGGGGGATGCCGGTATTACCCTCGGAAAAATAAGTCGATTGGAGATCACGAATGTGGATGCAAATCCAGATGACTTAGGCCAGAAACAATTTAAAAAATTAGGATAGTATGGAAGACAATAACAAGTTATTCGAGGAACTGAAAAAAATATTGAAAGAACGATGCGATTGCAAACAGCAGATAGCGATGGAGTCGACTATCCTAGAAGATCTTCAACTCGATAGTTTGTCTCTGATGACGTTTGTTACAATCCTAGAGCAAAAATACGATATGTGCTTGGATGAGTTGGATGAGAACCCTGAAACGGTCGGTGATTTGGTAAAAGAAATCCAAGCTCGCGCTGTTTGAGGGGGCTCGCTGTTAGTTAAAGTTGCATTTTTACTAATTCGTAAGCCATGGCTTTGTCTGATCCTTCATCTTGGCATTATCATATGTTTGGCACTGGTTGTTTCTTTTCAACTCAAGGTAAACGATGAAGATCGACTTTATCTCCCATCAAGTGCACCTGTACTTCAGGTTAATGAGCAGATCGAAAAAAATTTCACGAAAACAAACTTCTTAGTTGGAATTTTTCGTACTCATAATATTTTAAATTTCGATTTTTTGAAGAAAGTTAAAACCTTGGATCAAAGCTTAAAGTCCTCCCAGATCTGGAGTGATGTAAATAGTGCGGTCTCCCAGGAACATATATCAGGTGGCATCGATGGCCTAACGACTTCACCACTACTTGATATTGAGAGTTTTTCTCAATATTCAATTGACTACTGGAAAAATCGGGTTCGAAGTGATCCTTTTGGAATTCACCTTTCTGTTTCAGATGACTTTACTTCAACTCTCGTGGTTGCAAGACCTCAGAACGGTGAAACGACCGATGATCTGTTTGCGGCTAACAAGGACTTTGAAGAACAGGTTAAGCAGGCCGGTTTAGAAAATGAATTTCTTGGAACGGTGGGGTCTGTTACTAACCGAAATTACCAGCAATCTATTGTGATTCAGGATAACCTTCTATTGGTCCCATTGATTTTTTTAATTGGTATTCTTGTAACCCTCTTTTTGTTTGGAAGAGTCAGTTATGTCCTACTGCTTATGTCAACCACAGCAATGGTTTTGCTTGTTTCCGAGTCATTGTTGGTCTGTTTTGGATTTCCTTTAACATCTGTCTCGTCAATACTTGGTCCACTGGTATCGACACTTTTTACCGCTTTTATGGTTCACATTTTCTCTGGTTTAGAAAATGACCCCAAAAGAAATTTAGATATCGAGAATCAGGTTCGTCATACCCTGCTGAAAATACTGAGACCTTCATTTTATATTATTCTGACAACATCAATAGCAATCGGATCAATGATTGTAAGTCCTATTCCTTCCATCCAACACTTTAGTATTGTTGCCGGAGTGGGTCTCATCATTGGCTATTTTCTGGTTATTCTGCTTGTTCCTGCACTTCTGGTCTTAGCAAAAAAAAATAAAGAAAGAGTGATTACAGCAAGGTTTGATCGCCAATTATTTTCGTTTTTACTGTTTATCAACCGTTTTACCCTACGTAATTCTTTGCCGATATTTCTTTTTTACTTTTTTTTGATTTCTACTTCAATTTTTTATTTAAAAGACATCAAAGTCGATACAAATTATCACCGTTTTTTTAAATCCTCTCATCCCATTCATTCCGGTGTTGAGATTATGGAGAAAAAGTTCTTTGGAACTTCGGAATTGTCTGTTGTTTTTGATTCTCCGTACATCGATTCTTTTAACAAAGCGTCGTTTATAGAAAAAATAAGAACCTTCAAAAGGCAGTTGATAAATCGAGAAGGAGTCGATCAGATTATTTCGGTCGCTGACTATATCGACCAAATGCACAGAGCTTTTGCGTTGGAGACTGACAGAGAACTTGAATTCAATCTGTCCGACGAACTTATCAGTCAGTATCTTTTTGTTTATGATGGACACGATCTTTTTGATTTGGTTAATCGTGATTTTAATAGCTCCCAGGTCATCATTTATAATCGGTTTTATGGAACATCGGAGTTGGTTGAGAAAGGCATGGTCGTAAAATTAGGCCGCGGCAAGGCCACCC
>CAZPOV010000005.1:0-65276 GCA_964588335.1 uncultured Pseudobdellovibrionaceae bacterium
TTGCTATTTTTTTAAAATTTTTAAATACTACTGATTTTCTTTCCATTTTTGTTAACAGTCCTGTTTTAAATCGGCTCCTTTTTTCGCTCTAAAAATCTATATTTCTTTTAAATAATTTTTAAAGTTAAGGACCTCTATTCCTTTTTTGTTAATTCCTTTAGAGAATTAAAAAATCATGTTTAATAAAACGCAATTTTAAGTCAGACAGAATTTTAGAATTCCGTCTAAAATCAATAAAAGTGCTTTATTTATGAAACAAGTTTTGTTACCGGTATTTCCGGAATTGGAGGTTCTATGAATTTTTTAAAAATATTTTTAAGTTTTATTGTCTTGTCGACTTTTTGTTTCGAAGCTCTTGCACAGTCCACAAAAGCACGCCCTCTTCTCGAATGTGAAGTCACAGGTTCGAGCCGATATAAAATTGTCGACTTGAAAGTTGTTAACTTGTCGGACACTCAAGCCGATGCAACGACATACAACTTGAGTTACAGATTGGCTGACGAATCTTGGAAGCCAACCTGTGAGGGTGAGCAAAGTCGATCTCTTGAGGTTAAAGAAACAATTAATGAAAATGGTGAAATTTCAGGTTTCTATATGCCTATTGCCGACAATGAAAGAAGATATACCTTTGTTACTTATACAGACAATTATTATGGGTCTGATGATAGCAAGGTCTATTTCGATGCGAAGCTTACCGCAAATAGTCTACCCTGCTCCAATCTGATCTCGTTTAACGAAATCACGCTCTATTGCTCTCAGTTAAAGTAAGTCCTTTAATCAACAATCTATGGAGCGTTTCCTGTTTCATAGATTGTTTTTCTTCTTGTCGCGCCAGTGAGGGGAGGTTCGAAGTCTATCCTTGTATGCCTTTACATCAGTGTAACCAAGAGAGTCTTCTCTACGTGGACTTTTAATGTGACTTTGAAATCTTCTCGTACACCGTGAGCACTGAAAATTAATTTGAAGTTAAACTTTTGAAATCAAAGAAAGAACTTTTTTAGTTTTGCTATCAGGTTGGCCTCGGTCCGCAGGCGGTTGTTTTAAAGCCAAGTTGGGATTACTCTGAGCCAGAAAGGATGTTGAAAGGTCAGAGCACTGTATCCACGGTGTTCGAATGCTTCCAAAATTTAAAGTGTCACTTCCCTCAGGAAAATATTCTTATTCAAGTGTAAGGTCCCGCTTAGACGGTGTGGAAATAATGAGCCCGGTAGATTGTGGCTATTGTAACCCCTGAAAAACTGTCATGGCTTGGGGGGGGGTGCTTATTCAGTGGTTGTTAAATTGTTATTCGTTCAAGCGAGAGAAAATTACACACCCTATCGCTATGTCATCCATTAATTGATAACCATTGTTTTTTCACTGTTTAGAACGAATGGAGTTCAATATGAAAAAATATTTTGTTAAGTGTGCTTTGATGGTCATGCTTTTGTCTAGCCAATCGGTCTATGCAAAATTGGATGCTGAAATATCTGATTCGTCAAAAGCAACTCTTTCTAGTTTGGTCATTGAACTTGAGACTGGTGAGATCATCACATTCGATGATAACGGAGACGCTCAACTTGTTGAAAGTGAAAGTGATATTGAAGGTGCCTATCAGCTTGCTGGCAGTGCAGGTAACGCTGTGTGGATATATACCCGTAATTCCCCAAGAGTTCCTTCTCCAGCACCAGCCAAGGAAACCGATCTGGATTAATTCATTCAATATTGAAGATAGGAACATTATTGGTGGCTCCTTGTTTTGGTTATGCTACCTTTGTTGATATGGAAACTGTGAAAGATATTCAAAACGCATATATCAACGAGATCCGTCAGTTAAAGCCAGAAATGTATGATTTCTGGATCAAGTTAGGACGACTTGAGAAGATCAATGACGCACCACCAGAGGAGATTGTTCAGAGGTGGCCGATGGGACCCAGCGGACATCCAAAAATGATCGAAATTTTCCAAAGATATTTCTTTTTAATTGAAAAATATAATGATGAAAATCCAATGGACTTTCAGAAAGTGAATCAGGTTTTGATTGAAGACGTGGAAGTCATTGCGCCGGATATTGCGAAACTTGTTTTAGGTTTTGTTTTTATACCAGTCGGAATGAACCCTCAGACAAAGAAGTGGTTTTGATGATTGATCCAATACAATTCTTTCATGTAAACTCCGGAGGCGATCGTCTCCTTAATATGATGTTGGATGCTGGTTACAATTTGAACCTTGTCTGTAACGATTGTTCTTACGAAAATGCCTCAAAGGAATTTCAAAAATTGTTTGATCAATACACTGAGTTTTTGCAGTTGGGTGCAAAAGAAGCAATTCCTTACTGGCAAAACTTTGTAAAGTCATTGAGTGAGTCAGGAGACGTCACGACAGAGGCTGTCAATCGTGCTTTTGATTTGCGAATGGCTGGGCCAGCCTCAGATGCTACTGTTGTTTGGATTGTTCGACTGTTTTGGTTAGAAATAAGTCAAAGAAACAAAATCTTAAACCCGGAGCAACGGATACGCCCTGAATATATTTTATTTCAATGGTTGGTGGACAAGGGTGAGTTAGAATTGCAAAAAATGCTTTGCTGTATGCCTTACTGGCCTATCGGAATTGATAAAAACGAAGACTGGTGCTGATTGATGTCAGTTCAAATCTGGCTTATCTCTGTCCGCCTTAGGTAAAGATTGCTCCCTTGGGTTAAGAAGAATTCTTTACCAGCCCACAGGTTGCAATCCGACAGTTGTCACGGGAGATGGGTAGGACAGTGAATTTGTGGCAAGAGTGTATCCTGACTTTGGCTTTACAATATGGGAAAAACCACAGGACCGATGTGTGACGACTGCCAATTATGATGCAGGGTCGATTAGTAGGTGAAAACCAATCGATAAACGACGTCATTGACTAAAACCTCACTGACATCATCACCGTCAATATCTTGAAGGCTGTAAAAAGATAGACTCAAGCCATCAACAGGGCCTATTTCCGAAAAGTCGGCCCCAGAGACCACCAGCGAAGTAGGGCGGCTCTGATTTGTATTTGAATCTTCATACATGACCTTCATTAGATGGTCGGCTATTCCATCTCCATCAACGTCGCCCAAAATAGGCATATTGTTGTTAACAAAATCGTAGTTCAGATTGTCAGTAATAATAGAACTAGAACTCGTATTGCTCGAAAATGATGGTAACTTGAAACTACTAATTTTAGTCAGACTAACTCCATCCAAAACATTTAACGTAGTTACGCCGCCTGGATAGGTCAAGTAAGCATATTCTGAATGATCATCCTCATTACGGTCAGGAAGTGCAAAAAGCCTGTAATGATCAGACAAAGGCTTCGAATTTCTTAGATCTGCATTTTCGAAAAGAAATGTACCTCCGGCGGTCCCGCCAGAGAAATTAAGTACAATATCAAAGGAAAGGCCATTGACTGAGCCGCCTGTCCACGACCAAACTTTTATATCCGTTGCTCCAGGCAATAAGTCGTGGGCAGTGTATTCGGCAAGACGATTACCTTGAACGTCAAATATTAAAAAACGGTCAGGGTTGCCGACCTCGTCATTGACCACAATTCCAAAATCAAGAAGGTCGTCAGCATTCCAAAAACCGAGGCGAACCATGCTATTTGTATTTATGTTTTGCCAATCACGATCGCCTATTTCAATGTGTTGATTGCTTGAAATAGAATAAACAAAAATGTCTTCTGAAGCGTCATTCTTGACGAAATAGTCCCCGCCAACATAAATTGAGTCCACAACGTAGCGAGTGATTCCTTCGGGAGTTTTGGGTAGACCTGAGTATTCAAAACGAGTGAGAAGTTCACCCGAATCGCCAGACGTTACGGTGATCCAATAATCTTCTTTACGATAGATGTCTTTAATTCCATCACCATCATAATCATCTATAGTAAAACGATTTCTGACCGTACGAATAGGTTGAGATTCACTTCGGAAAAGTTCTTCAACAGAGATTTTCAATTCAGAAGTTGAGGATTCCGATTCCCCTTCAGTACTATTTGTATCAGGTGTTTGGTTTGTAGAATCTGGGCCTAAACTCGTTGGCGAGTCTTTAGAGCTATTGCAGGCGGACAACAGAAGGGTGCCAACTACAAAAGAAATGAAAAGTAAATTTGTCTTGATATAGCCCATAATGTTTCCCCTTGATGTAAACACACTTAGATTGCAATAACGAAGCCAGTCGCTTGTTGAGACAATCTATATCTCGTTGAAATTATTAGGAAAATACATATCATTTTGGAGCGATAAATGAGAAGCGTCGAAGCATTTGACTGTGTCATGTATGTCTACGTTTTTCTAATAAATAGGGAGTATCCTATTTATGTTGAAATTAGGTTATCTTCATTCATCT
Source organism: uncultured Pseudobdellovibrionaceae bacterium (assembly GCA_964588335.1). Classification (GTDB taxonomy): domain Bacteria; phylum Bdellovibrionota; class Bdellovibrionia; order Bdellovibrionales; family JAGQZY01; genus JAGQZY01. The sequence continues at coordinate 4,347 of CAZPOV010000005.1, forward strand.
GAAATTGATTGAGTTTTGGGGCTAAAAAAATGTCTATTTTGATTACAGAGCGAGGCTGAGTCTTTTGGTCCTAATTGGCTCTTTAATTTAGAACCCATGTATTTTCTTTTCAGGGGATATTCGTTCTGATTTGAGAATTTCTCGACTTAATATAAGACACCCAATCAGCTTTTTTTTTCACTGTCCGAAAGGTGTCTTAGAATAAAGACTTGTGTATAAGTTTGGGGGAAATATGGTGTGGAAAGTCGATTGGTTTGGTAAGCGTATCTTTGTACCTCCTCTAAACATTGTCATTTTTGCATTTTTGACAGTTGTTGTCTTGGCTTTCCAAAATTGTGCAAATGGTGATGGGGCTGCAGTGACCTCCAGCTCGAATGTTTCGGGCGGGGAAGGGGCTCCAGCCTCAGTCACTTGCAGCGAACGAAAACGAGAGAATCTGTTGACCGTACGTATCCCTGGAAATTTTGGACAGGGCGATCGCTTCCGCGAGATCGTCGTCGATAACCTAAATTTTAGTCTATTTGAAGAAATCCGATTTCACGAATGCGACCATCCCTTTGAAAGAAGTGACGTTATCACTTGGACTAGAGATGATGAGGCTGATGAAACGATCATCGACGTCGTTTTAAACGACGAACTCAACGCGGTTTTCTTCAACGAAGACGGCAGCCTAAAAAAAGGCGAAACTTTCTACTACTCCTATCAGATCCGCGTGAATTGGTACGAAACCTGCGATTCCACCGAAGCGTCACCTGTTGCTCGTTCTGCCTCTCAGCAGCTGACGTGGGAGCTCGACGAGACGATAACTGATGAAGATGGTTGCGAGGTCGATATCCATAGAGAGTTCGTCGACTTCTTTGTGCCCAAAAACGCACGATAAAAATACCTTCTCAGGAAGTCTATCTTGAAGATCTACTTTGCATTTTATAGTTAAGGGATCGGTTAAAGCTTAGGTTGCAAGTATTTATGGTACCTGTATTTTTAAAATTGCTTGAGAATTCAGGGTAGAAGACTTGAAGATTGGATCGATAACTACTTCTCTGCCAAATTTCTTTAGTGGGTTTTAAATGATTCAATAAGGTCCCTCAAACTGCTGGGTTTAGTACAAGTTTTATCAGGGAATAAAAATAGTTTTAAATACGGTCCTGCCGAGAATTGACGCTTAGAGAATGGGTCTGAAAAGACTTGTCAGAAAATGAAATTTTTAAAAATCAATTTACAGTTGATTTTGGCGACGTGACTACACCAGGTAGCTACACTTCACTGTATCGCAAATCGGTTTTAATTGTATGAAAAATTAAACCTGAAATTCTGACTTTTGTTGGACAGATGATTTTGAAAATAATATTATTTCAAGGTAAAAACAAGATGAATCGGGGCTCTGTATCAACAGCTATGGAAAATAATATTAATATTGGATACTCAGGCAAATTCAAAGATCGTTGGATTTTGAGTTACATTCATGAGAATCATTTTCGTTGGCAAGCTTGGGTGAACGAAGATGATGAGTTTTCAGTAGAATATTGTTCGGGCCCTTTGTTTCATCTACTTAAAGACCAAGGAATTCCCATAAATGAGGATTTTGGAGAAAGTTACCGCAAAAAAGGTCAAAAGTTTTATTTATGGCTGGAGAACTTGTATTCAGAATCCACAGCCGATCGAGCACAATCTAAACGGGATGATTTTTGGGGCAATTTGATGCAACAACATGGAGAGGATATACGCTCAGGACGAGCTTATATTGTTTTTTCTCGATTGAAAAAACTGTCTGACTCTTCAAGAGGTGATATCGCTAAGAGCGACTGGTTTTCTTATTTTTATAGAAATCTTCAAAAGCATGGTGTTCCCCCTAAACAGATTATTGTTTATCTGCCGGTGCCCGAAGCTTTACAGATGTATCAAAATTTTTGTCAACGAAACAAAATTTCTAAAGAGGATCGTCTGTTAAGAGTTCGCTATATTAACTATTATGAAATGGCGTGGCTACAGTGTTTCCAATTTCATAATCAGCAAGGAAATTTTCTTGATGTAAATAAAATTGAAGAAAATTTAGAGAAGCTAAGACCTCGAATTTTCCTTTGTCAGAATAATGAAGCTCGAGTTCACCGTAAAGCTTTTTTTAGTTGGTTGTGCTCGCATTGCGACTTAAACAACGGCCTGGTCTCGTTCTTAAATAAATATCATGCGCAAAGGTTTGAGGGACGTATTATTAGTCCGTTTCAAAGGCCTGAAAATAAAAAATTGGTGGACGACTTTAAAAAATTCGAAAACAAACTGCCTCAAGTTGTCGACGTCGATCAAGTTCATATCACCAACTATCAATCTTGGCCTTTTGAGCAAAGCTACTATTCAATTGTAACGGAGAGAGTTTTCAATGTTGATGGATGGACTCTTCCTACCGCGAAAATTTATAAAACAATTCATAATTTGCATCCGTTCATAGTTTTAGGTCAAAAAGGCCTTTTAGCCGAGCTAAGGCGTCAGGGTTTTGAAACATTTCCAGAACTTTTTGACGAATCCTACGACAATGAAGTTTGTCCTGATGCTAGATTTCAGAAAGTATGCTCCGAAGTGGCACGGGTAAACCAGTGGTCCTTGGAGAAATGGAGTAAGAACTATACCGATATTTTTCCTAAGTTAAAAAGAAACCGAGAAATTTTGGAATCACATTGGAAAAAATCTGAATGGAATGATGAAATCCGATGGTTAAGTGAGAACGTAAAAAAAGGAGAAAAATGATGGCGTCTTGGTCGGAGAATTTTAAAAAGTTGACGATTCCCATGCATCTTTTATTTCTTTTGTCTCTCGCAGGTATGCCCTCTGGGTTTCGAATTTACCATCCTTTGATTTGGGTGCTAGTTTGGTTTTTGGTGAGCGGACTTGGGATTGCAATTGGGTACCATAGACTCCTTAGCCATAAAGCTTTTGCGACCGACATTTGGATAAAGCGATTGTTAGCATATTTTGGATGTCTGGCGGGGCAGGGGTCACCCATTTTCTGGGTGGCCACTCATCGTGGCTTGCACCATCCCTATTCAGATCAAGAAAAGGATCCTCATAGTCCAAAAAAGGGCTGGTTTCACTCTTTTATTGGTTGGCAAATATATTTCTCAAATCGGGATTTTAAAATTCGTTATGCTGCTGATCTTTTAAGAGACCCCTATATTAGTTTCTTTAGTCGCTACTATTATCATATCTACTGGGGCACCTTAGGCTTGTTGGCGTTAGCATCTCCTTCGATTTTTTTGTTTGGATTTGTTCCTGCAGCAATGTGGGCAATTCACCAAGAAAATATCGTAAATTTACTTTGTCATCTTGGTAAGGTTGGTTATCGAAACTATGATTTGCCTGATGACTCCAGTAATATTGCTTGGCTAGGAGCTTTGACTTGGGGGCAATCGCTACATAATAACCACCATAAGTTCCCTAGGAGATATAATTTTGCCATTGAACCAGATGAGTTTGATCTTTGCGGCTTAGTCGTTCCAGTACTAATGAAGAAAGGTTTCGAGGGTAAGCAATGTCTAAATCAAAAAGATACTGTTAAACATGAAACTCTCTAATCTAAATCGAACTTTCAACTTTGAAAACACACATGAGAATCATTTCACTTGGCTTTACAATGATAAACCTCTTCAAGAACGCTCCTCCCATCATGACGTTTTTTCTTTTACCTGTGGAACCGTAAAGAGGCCGCCCAGAAGTTTTTCTGAGGAAATGGAGATTGTTCTTGATTTGGTATTTCGCAAAAACTCTAATTCAAAAATTGCTGTTGCATTCAGCGGCGGTAGAGATAGTGAGTATCTTGTGCGGAAGCTTCACAAAATGAAGATGGATTTCACCCCAGTGTTTTGGAGATTTGAAGGTGGATATAATGACCATGATTTTTACTATGCAAAAAAGTGCTGTACCGAACTGGGGTTGCCGCTAAAGGTATACAATACGAACACCGACGAGTTTTTCTTTGGCGAAAAACCCTTTCTTTTCGACTATGCCATCGAAAACAAAGCTCACGGGATTAGTTTGGCATGGTACATGTGGAATTACCAGAATACCGAGGCCGATGTCATATTAATGGCCGATGGTATTCTAACTCTGCAGAAAGGCATTACATTTTGTGACGACAATTCAATGCTTTTAGATTTACCAGTGGAATTGATCAATGCGGCTAAGGATATTCGATATACATGGCAGCCTAACAAATGGTTTTTGCGGCAGAAAGAAAGGCTCTGGTCCTTGAAAATGTTCGCCTATCGAAATCAAATTAATTTGGTGACAGACATCTTCATGTACACTCCAGAGGTCATGCTATCGCAATTAAATAGTTATGAATTTCAACATTGTTTTGAAACTCAGGTCGATTCGAAAGGAGCACTCTACCATTTAACTCAGAAAGAATTTCCAAATATTGAACTTCGTCCGAAATATACGGGAATGGAGCATCCAAGAATTGCCCAAGCTCTCGAGGACTGGAGGCCCCTGGTGTACAGAGAACTTGGTTTTGACACCTATGTTTGGACTGATCTTCAAGATCTTTACAACAGGCTCACCAGTGGCAAAGAAATGCAGATGATTTATCATCACCAGGAATACATTGATTATTACACTCATGGAAAACCTTTGGGCGATCATTGTTAAGATTCACGGTTTGGCGAGCGTCCCCAAAGTTGATAATATTCATTATAAGGTTCTTTGAAAAACTCTGATTTAATATAGTGAAAACCCTCGTTTTGCAAATGCACTGTCGTTCCTGATGTTTTTTCTCGCGCCCACATAATATGGGTGAATTCTGGGTATTCACTTTGCAAAATCTTGTTCACATGAAGAAAAAGTCGCTTGAAGTTTCCCTGGCAACGAAACTCTGGCAATGTGGTTCCACGAACAATAGAGATAATATTGTCTCGGTACAAACTCAACCCAAGTATACTCTCTAACTCTTTCCTAAAGAGTCCATAGTACCAAACGCCTTCTTGCCCAATATCAATCTTCTCCATTTGATGAAAAGAATTGGGGATCTCTGTTGTATCGAGGGGGCACAGTTCATAATTTGAATTTTTCGCTAGATCATCTAAAAAGTGAATAAAATTATTATTTTCCTCTTCCTGGAACTTCGTGTTCCATTTTCTGTCGTGAATTAATGGCTTAAGGGCCTGTCCGTGAGATACCAGGACCTCATTTAAAGAGCTGCACCCCTTATCAAAATTAAATTTCATACTGTAATACAGTGCGCTTATTTTACAGCCAGGGGCTGATGTAACGAAAACTGGTCGGTCGGAACTGATCAAGCTCTCTGGAGGGTGTTGGCAATGTTGTAAGAGCTCTTTGGAAAAATCTTGCTCTATCCAGGTTTGGTCTAGAGGGGCTTTAAGATTGACAATTTCGACACCCGATTTATTTAGTGCATGAGAATTGAGTGGTCGAGTCTCACTATCAATGTGAGATTCAATATTGTCCACGATAACCATGTAACCTTTAGTGACCTGCGAAAGAACCATGACAGACCTTAACATATTTCTTTTTTGCATTCAGGATATTTTTTAAATCTTGCTCTTGAGTCGAAAAGCATTAGAGGTTTTTAAAAACCCCGATTGCCTATTATACAAATAGAGATTAACCTAAAACTGTGTTTGTCGTAAAAGCTGATCAAAATAGAGTTAAACGTTTCTGGTCTCAGTTTGAGAAACAGCAGAGGCATTTTCCTGATGTTTTGCGGCAGTTGAAAAAGGTGCCCCATCTTCCGCTGAATTCGAGTGTTAAAATTGATCTTGAGAAGCTGAAGCGTGAATTGCTTCAGGTCCAAAGTTGGCACCCTCATATTCTCACTTCAAGCTCTATTTCTCGGCAGCACAGAGAATTTCACTCGAAGAGTTACAAAGGTCAGACGTTTTATGACTGCATCGATGACAATCTTATCGGGATGTCAGATACGCCCACTGATCAAAAAGATATTGAAAGAGTTCAATTTGATGAAGGGGGTGTTGAGATTTATTTCCCAACCCCTCTTGGGCGCCAGATGCCTCATGCGGTAGAAATAATGGAAAGCTTTGGTCCACCAAGAAGATGCCGTGTGATTAAAACTCCACCCGGAGGTGGAATTGACTGGCACAGTCATCACCAAGGTCCTTATTTTCAAAAAGACTATTGTACCGTTAGTGTTGTTGTAACTATTGAAACCAATTTAGAAAGTATACACTCGGTTCGTATGGTCCAAGATCATTCCCGCTATTTAGAAAAGAACTATGAAGCGGGCTCCGCTTATGTCTTCAATTCATGGGAGGATCACTGTTTCTGGAACAAAGGAAGGACCGACCGAATCTGTCTCATTGGGTATTACTCGCCTACAAGTGCCAAATTACTTCAGAATCTACAAGAAAATCTGAGGCTCTATGAAGGTAATTATTTTGAAAAATAATATCAAAAGTAATAATGATATCGAGGCATACTATGATACTCGCAGTGATTTTGCACTTTATCCCTATGCCGAAGACTGGGGAAATGTAGTTAAAAAATTCGGTGATGGGATTGATTCACTTCTCAAGGATCTGTATCCAACAAAGAGTCCCGCTGAAATTTCATTTTACGACTGTACATGTGGCATTGGGACCCAAGCGATTGGACTTGCTGAGCATGGATATAAGGTTGTTGCAAGTGACTTGTCTTCTGGAATGTTAAGAAAAGCCATGTTTTATTCCCAGCAAAGAAACTTAAATATCAGCTATTTTCAACAGGACCTACGGAAGCCTTTTCCTGAGAAGTATCATGGTCAGTTTGATGTTGTCTCATCGCTAAACAACTCTTTAATATTTATTAGTAACGATGACGAGACCTGTAATCCACTTGTCAAAGCTTTTAGAAATCTCAATTCGGTATGTCGAAAAAATGGATTTCTAATGATCAGTTTGCGACCCTATGATGAATATTGGGCACAGCGCGTGTTATCTCCTCCGGGAAGAAGTCCCCATTTTAGGGAGGTCGGAGGTTTGTTTGTTAGATTTAAACAATCCTACGAATGGTTAAATGAAAAGTTCTACGAGTGCACAACAAGCTATGAGATCAAGCCATCAATGGAAAGTAATAAAGTTGATCTACATCAAGAAAAAGTTAAGGTCAGGGCTTGGAGGAAGTCTGAAGTTGAGGAGTCAATGAGTCAGGCTGGTTGGGTTCTTCAAAAAACATTTGTTTATGAGGAGTCTGATACCCATTATCGCGAAAGGTATTTTATAGCTCGCAAGGATTCAAATCTTTGATCAACTGGTTTATGGGAATATAATGCTTGTCTCGTTTGTAACTATAAATTTTTTTAAGGTCTTCTTGTAACTCTAAGTAGTCTCCAGCTAATCTTTCGTAACCAGTTAACTTTTCTCTTATAGGCATTTCTGGCCAGTGATGTTTGGCAAAAAAAATCTTCCATAATCTATTGTTGTCCCAATTCATTTTTGGCGCATTATCAAGCCAGTGTTGGGTCAAAGGATCTAGTAGAAAAGAGGCCTGAATTTCGGGAGTAAATTTAAAAAAACGCCAACATGCGGGGTGACTATGCTCTTGTTGCCAAACCCAGGGCAAAGCGTAGGAGCCTAGCTCAACAGAATAAAAATTTCTTGTTTCCTTTTTATATTCTATATAAACATCGCCATTACCGAAAACCGGGTAACTGTCGACAAGTTCCATGCGCTTAATATCAACGGCAGCGAAAGGCTCGTGCATTTTGTAACGCTTAAAGTAATCAGGGGCCTCAACTCTAAAGAATTGAATAATGTCAAAAGGAATAACTTCATATTTAATTCCGTTAGCCTTACAGAAGTCAATCGCCCAAGGGATATCGTCACGACTTCGGTTTGGCAAATAAGAGAAAATGGTTGCCGTAAACGGAATTTTTTTACTCAAGAAAGATCTTGCAACGATTTCGCTATCAATGCCGCCAGACATCATGACTGTGATTGGCATAGCTGCCGTCTCGTAAATATATTCTGCCGTTCGCTGACACTCGTCGCGAAAACTTAATGGATTTCGTGTGCAGCTATCAAAATATATTTCATACTCATCGTCCGACGAAGCTCGTTGTGAGTGCCCAGACCAGTTCCAATGGATATAATTGCCTTTTGAAATCTCCATTCTTTAAATATAACATTAGCAGAAGACTTTTTAAATACTGTAATGCTTTACAATTGGGAATCTTTGTTGGTCATGATCGAGGGTGGTCGGTAGACATTCAACCTAGAGATCCACGGCTTCAGACCCTTAAGGAATGTAACAGCCAAATCATAGTCTGTTAGTACCAAGCCTATAACTCTTCTTAAAAATTAACTCTTTTATAGTGTCGAATGCTGAGCAGACATCTCACGCAAAAAACCTAAAAAATCATCCATTTGGGTCTTAGTTAAATTTTTATTATTTAGAAAATCAAAGAGTAGTCCATCAAAATACAGCGCTGCATGAAGGCAATCACTTTGTTCCTTTGAGTGGCAACTCCGAATCATGGCTTCATGAATAAGTTTTAGTGCTTTACGTTCAGGACTTAAATAAAAAAAGTACTTAAAAAGATAAGTCCGTTTGTCATTGGAGATCGCCGAGGCCACGTAACCTTGCCCAAAAGTTGCTTGATCAAAGTGAACGAAGGCGAGATACAGAAATCTAGAGTCTTTTGGCAATAATCTTATGTACTCATACCACGCCTCAAGGACATTTTTAGGGTCAAAATCCGGATAGGCTTCAAAAACATCAAAGTCTCCTTGGTTCAATGCGAAGGTATCTAAAAAAGAATACTCCTTTGGCAATCTAGCATTTATGTCTTCTAGTGCCTGAACTGTAGCTTCGGAAGGTCTCCAGCGGACAGGAGTCCTTTCAGTCTCGGTAGGGTCTCTTTGGACAAATTGCAGGTTTGACTCATCTAGCAGCGGTTTAAGATCAACATAGTCAGGGACCCTGGTCACACGAAAGCCAAATTCAATTGCAGAAAAACAGTTGATTTGGGTTATAAAACCGGTGACTTTCGTGCAGAAGTCAAATCCTCCGCTACCGCCAAAGCCATTGGCTGAAACGGTATCGAGAGGTAAATCAATTAACGTCAGCCCAGAGTCTGTGGACTTATCTTGAGAAATAATATCCAAATGATCTTGCGCCTCACTATAAGATGGAAGCTGATAGGAAGCGAATATAAAAAATAGCAATACGGTTAAACAGCGAATCATCGTTTTTCCTTTTCGATATCATGGGTGAGTGAAAAAAAACTACAATGCAACTGATACACATTGTCTTTCTGGGTTGAACTTTCACAGATAATGGAAATTTCTTCTGCTAGATTTCGGATTTTTTTTCTAATTAGAGGCAGGACATCCGAATTTGAAGCAATCATAAAACTGTAGGCTTCCCTTTCTTCGGGTGGAATCAGATCTATCGCCGCATGCGCTTTTCGTATGACTTGTTTTTGGAAGTTTTTTTTGCGGTCACTTGGTTCTTTTTTTCCATCCCATCGACCTTCAGTCAATTTTACTTCCCAGCGATCATCGCGAGTATCAAGGTGTCCTTGTTCATTCAGAATGAAAAGAGCTTCTTCGGTTTCTTCAGTTGTAATTCCAAGTTTCTTTGAGATCCATGGAATGTCTTTTACAAAGCAGCTCAATTTATGAAGCTCCAAGATTGCAAAAAAGTGCCATCTTGAAATTGGGCTAAAAATCTTATCGGAGAGTGATCGTCGGTCGTTGAAATTAGTTACCATATCGTCGATCGAGATATTCAACTGTGCAGCTAACCTGAAAGAAGTTTTATAGGTCAAAGGTTGTTTTTCTGTTAGTAACCTTAATAAAAAAGTGGGGTCAATTTCAAGGTCTCTTGCGTAGGCACGCACAGAGTATTGATGGTTACTCTCTTTTCTTTGTTCGAAAGTTTCTTTCAAATGAGCAAGAACAGTCATTCTAACGTAGGTTTTAAGGCGTTCTTTATCGGAGGGCCTAGAAAATTGATTCTTTAAACTCATCATCAAATTACCCCCTTCCTTTTTTTTGCTTTAAAAAGCAGATCGGCTCAGACCGATTAAATAGTGGAGAAGGTCGATTGAATCCATGATTTATCCACAGAATGTAGTTAAATGCTGTAGTCAGGCATTTTATTCACCCCCGTAAATGGGGACTATTGTACGTATTTCATGGATTTTCGGTAAAACCCAGCACGATGGCTGGGTTTTAAATATCAACTCGTTTACTGTAGAAATCTTAGGGCTATCTGTGGCCACCACCAACTTCATTTGAGCTTCCATTACTTTTTGTCTTGTGGGTACCACAAACGATGTCGCACTCAACATTTGCCGAAGCACAGTTGAAAGCAACTTCTGCGCGGGTTTTCCCAAAAAACACATCGACCACTTCAACATTTCCAGCCGGTGTTCCTTTGCAGCGAAACCCACTGTTGCTGCAAAAGGCAGTACAATTGGTGTAGCCATCGCAAGCCGCTTGTGCAGTCTGTAGTGATGAAGTAATGGCGATGATGTCGTAATGCTCATCACCATTATTTGTGACAGCTTTGCAATTACCTGCGAATGCAGACGAGCCAATTAAAAGTGTAGATACAAGAACTAATATACGTAACATTTTACCTCCGTGGTTAATTTGAGGTACGATTATCTTAGCAAAAGTTGTAGCGTCAAACCGTATCCTATTGCTGCACAACGTTTTACTTATTCGGTTTTTTTAAACAAAAAAACAACTACACTTATTCGCTACGCTTTAAATCAAAAAAACTAACTTAAAAATATAGCTACACTTAATGTCTACGAGAAAAATAGAAATAATCAAAAAAATATTATTTTTTGAAAGGAAATAAAAATTTTAACTACACTTTTTTGCAACAGTGTTTTTACGCGTATTTATAAGTTTGGGATAAATTTGGCGAAAAAATATTGGTTTGCTTTGAAAGAGTTCAATATGTTTTTAATTCCAGACGGCATCTAGGATCTTTTCCAATCATTTTTTTGATCCTTGTTTTTTAATTGGCCTGGATGTCGATCTAAATCGTTAGATTGATCGTAGCCAATACAATTCTGTGATTTTTTGGCCAACGCCAAACCCTAATTTAACGTTTTATCTTAATGAATGTCTCTTCAAAGGGGTGTGCAATTAGCGGCCATCTCGGGGGCATGGAGCTGTGGTTGCCCAGGTTCCAGAAACACATACTTGTGTACCGCTACCACCGGCATTACAGGAAAAGGTTTTTGTCGTTCCTGATGGTACCGTGCCAGTGCATGTTACCTGAGTGGAAGACCATGGCATGGTGCTATTACACCCGCATTCATCTGATCCAGAATTCGAATTGCTTGAGGCGTTTCCGCTGCAGCCGGTAATCTGGTTACTGGCGCTAACATCAATAAAAAATGTTCCAAGGTTTCGTGTAAACTTCTGCACTCCAGCTTGTTTTTTAATGGGATTAAAGACGCCTCGGGCGGACACTAGGTATCGCTCAGCGCCGGCAGGTAAAGAAGACACGTGGGTGGCATCATGAAGAGTAAAATCCTCAACATCAAAATTGCCAATATTTTCCCCTTTTTTAATGATGGTACCATTACTAAGTTCAAAGATAAAATCTTGGCCTGGTTGAGCAGCCGAGCTTTTAACGGAGGCTTGTGCAAGTCTAAAATCTTGCAGGGCTCCACCGTTTTGTACGCCATCACCACACAGAGAATTGGAAAACGTGTTAAATTGAAAAAGGGTTTTTAGTTCCAGCAGGTCTTGCTTGGCTTCCAATTGATTGATAGAGCTCATCATCATATTAACTGTCTGAACTGAAGCGGCTACCACAAGGCCCATTATTCCAACAGATATGATGGTTCCTAATAAGCTAAATCCTAAACTATTGTGAATTCCCCCAAAACGATTATTCATCAATTCATATTAACCTAAAAAGGAAATTAAATCCGCAACGGTTAAGATTTTTGTTTCAGATTGATACAACCTTGTAAGTTTCTCTAGGTCTTTTACGGAACAAGGACATGAGACAAAGTCGGCATTCAAAGTTTAACCTCGGATAAACAAATCTGACTCGTACTTAAATTGTAGAGTCTAATTTAAAAGACGAAAAATACATTCAAGAGCTTAAGTTTAAAAACTAATGCCTAGGCCAACATTGAATTGATTTCTATTTACGGTCGTTCGCTCGTCGAAGGCGGCTTCGGCCTCTTGGTTATAGCTAACCACCAAGCTGATTGACGACGTCACAAGAACACGAGACTCGATAGCCCAAAGATATCCCAAGTATTTGTCGATCTCAGTTTTTCTTTCTCCGACCCCGAGTATCAAGGCCCATTGGTAAGGCAGGGTTTTTATTCCAAAAAAATTCAAACGACCTTTAAGTGGAAGAACTCCTACAGTTAGATAATAAGCCTCTTTAGGAACCTCAGAGTTGATATCAACTCCTAGCAGCCCGAAGTTTTGCTCCACAGAATTTAAGAGAGCTGTTTTATCTGAAGAATAACGTCGAAACACGGCCCCGACTTCGAAATAATCATAGAAATTTCGGTTATAAGCGATCGATAGGTTATAAACATCAAGAAGGGGATTTCCATTCTCATAGCCAACTGTCACATTTACCACATCGTTACCAAAGTCTGCAGACTGCTCTTTTACCAACAATTCGCCATAGGTAATGATTGGCTCAGGTTCGATCGACTGAGCGCTCAATGGAGCTATACAAAATATTGTAATTATTAATTTTCTCATTATCATCACCATCTTTTATGGAACACAGATTGCAAAACAAAAGTCCCATTACCTTAAAATACCCTTAGGATATCTTTGGTGGGAGTGGTTTTGAAATTATTGCAAAGAGTGTTATTTATTATACAGTTCACAATTCTTCTCGTTTCTTGCAACAGTGAGTCTCCTGAGATTAGTTACACTGGGATTTCAACGGATTCAGCTGTTCATTTAGCAAGGACTTCTAATACCAACACCAAAATCGTAGCGCTTCTTAACAGAGTAAAAGATGATCCGGAGCCGGGATTTGACTGGACAAAATTTTGGACTGAGATCTCGGAATTGAAATTATTTGCAAAGATGAACATGCAAACCAGAAATATGGCTGTTGCCATGTTTGAATTAAATTGTGACCAATCGGCCAAAAATGCTCAGGCAAAAATCATTTACGAATATCCAGAATTTTATCGGACGGTTGTTGGTGGTCAATCCAATTGCCAAACTTTGTTATCCAACGACATATTTGCACAATTCTTTGAAAAAATGGCCAATGAAGTAATTATCGAAAATAATAACAAACATCTTCTTGCCCAGACACTGGTAGAAATGGTCAATCGACGAATGGCTTCCTCAGATTCGGAAACAGTTGGGATTCAGTTGAGTAAGTACTCTGAACGTCAATGGAAAGAATTTGTTGAACAACTTATCAAAGAGAAAAGTCCGCAACATGTAGGTGATTTTATTGTCTTCTACGAAAAAATATATGGCTCTTCGAGTCTGGTTTACTTATTAATTGATGACCTTCTGTCTGATGGGCAATTTTTTCAAGAGTTTGTAACAGTCATGGGCTTAGTGAAGGCTCTTGAGATTTTGCTTCGAGTACCAACAAATCTCGCGGATCTGTCCAGCGTCTCTGAAGAGAATTGGAAGTCAATTGGAGATTATTTGGTTTCACAATTTTTGGAAGTCGAGTTTGCAGGTAACTCAATTCGAGAGCAGTTAAAAACGAAGTTGATTACCTTCCAAAACCTGGAAATATTTTTTAACTCGGTAGAAAGAAAAATTGATAGCCTGACCTTATTGGGGTGGAGTGACTCAGTTTTTCGATCATTGGAAAGATCTCTGCAATCGTTCGATAAAGTCGAAGGTCTTCTCGAAGAGTTTGAGCTCAATTTACAACTAGCACTTCTTAGACAAAGACTTTTGTTGAATGTAACAGAAGAAGAGGTTGCAGAAATAAAAGCAAGCCCTCGCTTTGGTAGCAATTATGAAAAATTGAACCTTCTACGACTTCAAATATATGTTGCCAGTGACCCGAAAGAAGTTCAGGTTGCAATCAGCCGGTATTGTGAACAAATGGAATCGACCGGGGTTGAACCCACGACGGTGAGTCCTTCCAAATTTAAAGCCGATTTTCTTAGGCAAGCAGGGTGTTTTTACCTTGAACCCACACCTGGTCTAGATAGCGTCCTTGATTTCTCAGGACAAGCTGTCGTTTCGTCAATTTATAGCGTTTTGTTAACTGATGGAACAAGTCTCACAGGCCTGTCAGAAATTGATATTTCAGTTCTAGATGCATCCTCTTATCAGAATAAACCAGATTTGCCAGAAGAACCTCCATTGCCTGGTGATCATGCACTAGTTATGCCGGTGAGTTTTGGAATCCGTCTTATCGAAGACACAGAACTCTTGGATAAGGGCATTTATTACATTCCGTTTCATTTTATTCAACGAAGAGCAACCGATGGGCGTAAGGCTGTGGCGAATGCGAGTCAGGGTTATTCGGGCGGTTCTGTGCAAATTCCTCCATCGTCAGATTTCTTGAAGACAAAGGTCATCAGTGTCGGTGGCGAGGGGCAAAGGCCTGTGCCTCCACGTAGGGGTGGTGATGGAGATATTTCAGTTTTCAGTTGGATCTTGTTCGAAGAACTCATCACCTTACAAGAGGAAGCACAGTCAGAAAAAGTCCGTTCATTATTAAGGCCGACGATTAGCTTGTTAGATTACCTGTTAGAAAATGCGGAACTTTCCGAAAATGGGGAAAGTATTAAAATTTATGTGAATAGTCTTTCTTTGCTCGACTCACTTGATGAAGTTCAGAGGCAGAAAATCAAAAGCTTTTGCGAAGAAAAGTTTAGTGAGATTACAGAATGTATATATGACTTGTCTCAGCAGGCGGCCCTTCAAATGAATGCGGCTCTTGAAGATGCAAAGGGTGTTAGAAATGATTCCTACGTTTTGCCGCAAATGGCCTCAGAAGAATTTAGACTTCCTCCGGGCAAGCCGGGGAGTCCAAACCCGAAGGGTATGCGCGGAGATAGAGGAGTGATCAGTAATGTGGAGTTGGTGCAATGAGGATTTTTTTTCTTATATTAGTTGTTTATGTATATTCAAATGCTGGAGCTGTTGAACTAGCACCACCTCCGGTGAAATCATTCCATGGATTGGCACAATGGCGCGACAGAGTCATATTGACTGTTCCAAAGAGCACAGTTTTCCATGTTCGATCTGATACTCACCTCAGATTGGATGAAATTGTCATTGAAGGAACCATCGTCACTAATGGGTTTAGTTTCATAGTCGACACTTACAAGCTAAAATTTGGAGAACAAGGTTCAATCAAGGCCTTCAATGCTCCAGCCCCAACCGGTCCGACTGGAATCAAAGGAGCCGATGGGACAACCAGTGCATCCACTGGAGGTCGTGGTGGAAATGGAAAAAATGGTAAGATTGGTGGCAATGGAGTCGACGGCCTTCAAAAGCCTGGGGCCATTGTTATTCATGCTGTAGAGATCGTTGGAAAACCGAATATCGATGGAACTGGTCAGGACGGTGGTCAAGGGGGCGAAGGTGGCCCCGGGGGGCGAGGCGGACAAGGTGGAAAAGGTAAGAATGCTTATTCCAACTGCGGAGGAAAACGTGAGCATGGTGGTCACGGCGGTCCAGGTGGACAAGGCGGTAAAGGGGGTAAAGGGGGTATTGGAGGCCGCGGTGGTGCTCCTGTGCCAGTCATTTTGGTAGCAGGCTACGAGCAAAGTACCTTTGACAGTTCTGGAATCCACTCGGGCCCAGGCGCAAAAGGTGAAAAAGGAAATGCGGGAGAACCAGGTGGTAAAGGAGCTGGTGGCGCTGGCGGTGAGCCAATGAGTAAAAGCTGTGCATGGGGTGCTTACACAGTGTCTGCTGATCGTGGGCAAAAAGGTCCCGATGGCCCAGAACAGACGGCCACTTTAGGCGATGGATCACTAGGGGCCGAGGCACCAGGCCTTGATAATGATAATACTTTTTTGAAACTGTTTGGGGAGTTTACTCCGACTCAGACTTACTCTATGAGAGAGTTTAATGAACAAAGGCTTGATGTTGCTCAAAGGTGGTTTCATTTCCACTGGGCAAGAAGTTACTTCATCCTCGTCAATGAAACTCTTAGTCAGGTTCATAATTCGAATACGGATTTCAGTTTAGACCTATCGACACAAGAACTCGTTGACTCGATTTTAACCTCGGTCAACGACGACCGCATCGAGTTATTGATTTTTGCTTGGGAAAATCACTTTATAAAAAATCTTAAGACCATGATTGGAGATGACGATGGTGGCTTGAGCCAAAACTCTTTACAAGCGGCTAATAAGGTGGTGGCTTTTTTAAAGGAGTTACAAAAGGAAAATAGTCCAGAGAAAAAACAAGCCTTACGTGAACTGCTCGATTCAATAAAAGGAAAAGTGGATGTTCAATTTCGGACCACTCTTGAATCGTCAATCTTTGCTTGTAAAAAATATGTTTCTGATCTTAAAGACAAAAAATTTACGGCTGATCAAGTGAGTCTCTATTACACAATCCCAGTTTGTTTGGGAGAGCCTGATTTTAAATTGGCAGAAAATTTCGACAAAGAAATTCCTTTGTTCGTGAATCGACCGACTTCGATTCCGTCTGACTGGTTAACTTTTATGCAAGAAATCGCTCGGCTTGATCATGAAACTTCGAAACAAAAATGGAAGCGCCCCTCTATATTGAACTGGATCATTCCAAAAGCTATTGCGAGGACATTCGAGGTAGAAGCCGACGAACAGTTGGTTCAGAAGCCTGAAGATCTCAAGAAGGTGGTCCCGAGTCGTGAGTGGGTTGTGGCAGGCCAGGGTGTTTTAGAAGGTTACCCGAAAATCAAAAATAAATTAACGATGAATGAAATCAGAAATCAACTGGTTAAGCTGAGTCAGTCCCTGTTGGCATTGGAAGTTGAAAGTGGAGAGCAATAATGTTTAAAAAAATTATATTAATTTGTCTCATTTTACTCACTTGTTTTGCTCTAAAGGCCGATGAGTTTGACGCCTTCCTAGCCAAAATTGATGAATATAGAAACTCTCTTCGAGATAATTATAAAAATGTGATTACCTCTCAGCACCAATTGAATATCGAAAAACATTTTGGACTGGCAGCCGTCGATCACCAGTCTCTGGCCATTGGAATCCACTATATGGCAAGGCAAGACCTTCAAGACATATCAACTATTACCCAGAAATTTGAAGTCTTAAAACGTGAGCTAAGTCTTCATCCAGAGAGGGTGAATGAACTTTCTATTGAGTTTTTTACGCTTTTAAACCATGCGAAACGAAAGCTTCGCTTCTCAGAAGACTATTTAAAAGATCTACAGATTGTTCAAGAAAGCTGGAATACCTATTGCGACGAGGAGAGAGTCAAAGAGCTGGATCGCTTTTTTAAGCCATTGGCGAATTTTGCTCCCAATCAAGAGGTCGGGTTTCTCTCGGCGCCTAAAAGTCCAAATGGTATCCACGTATCAGGAAACTTCTCCGGTGACGGTGATCTCCAAGGATTTTACAGTCATCAAAGGCCGGGAACATCAGAGAAGGAGAATGAAAATTGGCAAATCGCAGCAGGAGGAGCGGCTGTCGCAGCTGGTGCGGTGTGCGCCTATTTCACTTTGGGCGTCGGAGCGCAAGCCTGCGCGACCTATGCCTATTTTACAGTGATGGCGGTTAAGTTGATAACTGATATTGTGCGCTTTGCGGGCGATAACGAAAAGATGGCTGAAAGAGTCAATAAGCAATCAGAAATTCGACAGAGCATTTATAATATCCAGCTTGATGCAATTAAAGCTCTTGAAGCTGAAACAGACGGTTTGGTCAAAACAGCTTGTGAACAAAGATTTGTGAAAGGCAAAAAGTGGCCAACCGCAAAAGTAAAAAAGTTGGTTGCTAATTCTGAAAAAACTTACTTCGAATTAAAGGAATACCTTGAAACAGATTTGGCCGATATTGAAGAAAATCATTATGAATATTTGCTGAGTGAATATTTCCCGACCCTGGTTGATGACTTTTTAGGATCAGTGAAGATGTATTATGTCGAAAGGGAAAAGCTCAATAAAGAAGCTCAAGGTTACTTGACCTCCACTGTTATTAAATCTTTAGAAGGTGTTCGAAGCAGCCAGACTAAAACCAGGCGCGTTCGCTTTCAGCAGGAAGTTTGGAGTGATGTCATAAAGGGCGATGCAATGTTTCTGGAGGACGAAGAATTTAGTTTTGTGCAAGTCATTGACGCTTCAGGGCATCCCTCTTTTGAGAATATCTGGAAGCAAGTAGGACCCGAGGTTCTAAAGAGGGCGGTACAATGAGAGTTTTTACTATAATCCTACTTGCATTTTTAAATACCTCTCAGGCTTTAGCTGAGGAGATTTACCTTTTTGAAGACTCCAAGGCTTTTGATTACAGTGTGACTGTCGAGGATATCGTACCTGGTTATTCAGCTCGAATGGTGAAGAACGGCTTTCTACTAGGTAAAGCAAAGAATAAACGCAAACCATTGGATATGAATAAGCCAATCGGTGAAATTTTTGAAGAAACCATTGAGGGCAATAAAAAAGAAACGGAACTCTTAGTAGACTCTGAAAAAGCAGTGACTGAAAAGTTAGAAAACCTTGATGATTCTTTTGGAATCGTTGAGGAGGGAGAAGACTCGATAGGGCAGACTTCAACTGAAGTAGTGATCAAATGGGAGAGTGTGGATCAGTGCGCCAGAGAAACCCTTCCAATTTTGAAAAAGGCTGTCTACTTAGAAAGTAAAGGGCCTGAAGACGAAATCTACCAAAAGCACTATGAGGTTGTTTTGACACTTCTGAAGGCCCGCTCCAGTGATGATGATTTTGTTTGTGGTATGTACTTGAACCCACAAGTGAAAATGAATCTATCCAACCACATCGATAATATTAAGGTTCTCTCTGCCATCTTAAGTCGGCCATCAAAGCGTGAGAAGAAGCAGCTCTATGAGACTCTTGTCGGCGCTTACGGTATACATGCTCCTGAAAAGAGTCGAATGCTCTACGTTTATATGTGGGCGAAAATCTCCTTCATGGCCGTAACAGGTGCCGAATATTTGCCAAGTCCATTGAAAGTTGTGCAGGAAATCAAAAACAGTCCTGATGTAATTACATCGGACATGGTTGTTGATGGAGAGAAAGTTCCCTACCAAGTAACACTTAGTTACGACGATCTCAGTGATCAGCTCAAAATTGGTCGGCAATATATTGACCAGTGGCAGGTTCAGTATGAATAGAGGTTGGTTTTTTTTAGCCTTTCTATATATTTTTCTTGCGACTCCATTTTTGAGTGCCGCTTTTGATGGGGGCACGATCACCATGTGTGTGGGGGATTATTGTTCATCTCAACCGACTCAGTCTCCATTGGCCGGAACCGGTCAGGCCGATTACGACAACGCTCGATACCAGGCTTATCGGAGAGAGTTGAATCAACAATACCAGCAGGCTGTTAATGAATTGCAGCAACAAACTCAAGAATGGGCTCAACAACAGGCCGATGCTCAGAACATGACGATCCCTGAGTTCAATAAAGTTTTAAATGAAGCTCTTGGTAACTTAGAAGCAACAATTCCAGATTTACCAGCGGATCTACCGACCTGGGAACAAAGAAGAATTCAAAACCCTTATCCTTCAGATCCAGTGGCCAAACAATTCCTTGACGATCAGTTGGACGAAATATGGGCTGAAATTAAAAGCCAGTCTCCCAAACAGGTCGCAGCGAAGCTCGATGATGTCTTTTCCAGCCTTCGAACCAATCAAAATTATCCTGATGCGGTTAATTTAGATCTTCAAATAAAAGCAGACTTTCTTCACAACGAGTTGATCATGAGCAAAGTCATCGATGGCAATGGGTTAATCAACGCCCCTTACGTCGAACCTCTTGGGACATCTTTTCGATCAAACCCCTCGGTGGAAGCTGGATTTAATGTGCGAAGATTAATGAACCAGAACATCAGTAATGAATCGGCTATGAAGGCCAAATGCTTTGCCGGTCAAGCTTCTGAGACTGATTGTGCGATCGCCAACGATTATAGCGAACTGATGCGGTTGAATATTCTTGCCGCTGATCGCTGGGCTGCCGAGTTTAGGACTGGTGGTGCTGGAACGTCTTTGGCTTTTCAAAACCATATGAATAGTCTTGAAATCATGGTTGCCTTTGGGGCTGGTTTTGTCGAAGGGGTGACTGATGCCATCGAAGGGATGGCCATGTTAATCGCTCATCCCATTGACAGTGTCGAGGGGTTGTCGCGGGCTGTTTATAATATTGGAGATACCTACGCCGCTCTAGAAAAGGCCTTGGTTGAAACCTGGGATGAGTATCAAAATGGTGATGCCACTGTTCGTGCAAGAATTGCTGGAAAAGTTGGATTCGAGGTCATTTCTGCATTGGTCCCCGTAAGTAAAGTCAAAGTCTTGCAAAAGATGGCCGCCACCTCTAAGGGTGCAACGGCAGCCATTTCTGGGGTTGGAAAACACGTACTAGAAGCTGGAAGAATCGGGATTATTAAGGGCTCAGATCAGGCTTTGGCGATGGCTCGTTTGCTTAAAAATAGTCTGAACAAGTTCCCCGGTGAATCAATCGACAATATGGTTATGGCCTCGGCCGATTATTTTCACGGTTGGCGTAAGAGCTATAAGCACCTGGATACTATGAGTGCTGAAGCTTTGAATGAAGTCTTGGTTTCGAATGGCGATGAAATCGCTTGGAAAAGAGGGTCGAAGGTGTTTGAATTTGAAACAACAAAGCCAGATACCTTCTATCGAGTTTATAACAATATCGACAATAAAATTATAGGGCGATGGATTCTACACAAAGAAGATATCGTTGGACTCTCTCCCCTTGAGATAAAAAACAAATTTGCCATTCCTGGAGACCATCCCCCCAAACATTTAGCCGAAGTGAGTGTGCCCCCTGGAACAAGGCTAAATAAGGGTAGAGTGGGTAAAAACAAATACGGTGGTGATATTGAAGGGGCTGTTCAGTACGAGTTATTAGATTTTATACCTGATGAAAGTTTTAATTTTCTGGAGCATCTACCTCAATAAAAAGGAAAAGAATATGGTTGTGAACAAAATTGAAAACATCTCTAAAGAATTAGAAAGTAAATTCGCTGAATTGAATCAGCGCAAAATTTCGAGTCTATATGAGTATGATAATAGCTATTTAGTCATATTTTCTTGGCAAAAGGAAGATGGATATCAGACGGGACGCAACCTTTGGCGAGTGTCAAAAGACTTTGCAGTTCTTTGGAAAATAGAACCGATGAGTAAGTATTACGACAATAACCCGCAAATCGATGAAGGGAAAATGCCTTACACAGCAGTGTTAGTAAAAAATGGTGAGCTTAGGGCTTACCATTTTTCAGGCTTTCATGTTGGACTTGATGGTGAAACTGGGGAGATCAGCAAGATCGACGGACAGCGACCTTGGTGAGGCTTGTTGGATGAGATTACCCTATTTTTTCATCATTTTGCTTTTTTCTATCCAGGCAACAGCTGTGGATCTTAAACAAGTGAAACAGCTTTATAAAAGCGGGCAGTGGGATCAATTTTTTGCCCACACTGTTTTTTATAGAAGTCAGAGTCAGAAAAAAAGTGATCTCAATACCAAAGATTTTGATCACATTTTAGCACTTGAGCTTTTAGCTTTGGCTCGTCACTGCCAATGGATGCCAATTTTTCAATTGAATGATCGGCACATCGAAAATTCAATGAGTCTGGATAAATCAAGACGAGCCATGAGTATAATTAAAGTTAAAAAAGAGTATCATAAATTTCTCAATGATCCTAAGAATCAAAAAAAGCCTCTAATTAAAAAGTTGAAACATTCTCGAGATCATTGGTCGGTCAATATCGAGCAATTTGCCAAATTTACTAACCCTCAAAATTTAAGAGTGAAGGTGATCTCACTATGCGAGTGATGGGCTTTTTCTTCATTTTCATTTTTTCGGTTTCAAGTTTTGCAGGTACTGATGAGGAAAGCTTCAATACACTGCTAATCAAAATTAAAAATGGTAAGCAAGGTGCTATTAAAAAAATGGAATCACTCTATAATAAAACCACAAAAAAAAATGTGTCTCTGAGTGCCAGTTTTATTTTAGCCTCTTCACCAGCTGACCAATTGACTCTTCACCCTTCATTTTATGCGCAATACCACTTATTGAATAGCAAAAGTCTCTCCCCAGAAAATAGAATTTACCTTTCTCGAATTGCGGGAGACGGCTTTTTTTCAAAGGGGCAGTTTCCTTTGGCAACCCGGTGGTATAAATACGGGCTGAAGACTTCCAATTTGTCTATTGATCAGCAGGAATATTTTACTTATAAAATTGCTTGGAGCGAACTCAATCAAAATAAACCTAAAAAGGCTTTCGAGTTACTCCATTCTTGGCTTTCAAAAGGAAGTGAATCTCTGATTCGCGAACCTATGATCATTGATATGGGGCGCGCTTTTGCTGAAAGCCATTTTGGCAATTTCAAAAGTAAAGTGTCGATCCCTAGGATGGATCAGTTTTCTGAAGTTGAAAAGAAACAGTTTATTCAGGGTGTTTTTGCTGGATTTAAGAGATTTAAGAACAATATTATCGATCTTGTCCGTGTTTTTGATAGAACTCCCTTAAGCCGTCTAGCCTTTCAAGAGCTTTTACAAAATAGAATACTCACGAACCAGCATGTCTGTGCTGTGATGCCATTAGTCAATGATGGTAATTTTGAATCTTGGAAAAGTCCGCTTTTTAAATCTCGTCTCATTGAGTGTATTGGTGTTCTCAGTAAATCTAAAAAGTCAGCCAAACAGAATAAAGCTGTTGCTGCTAGATTTTTAAAGCGATTTAAAGATTTATCTTACGAAGAGACCCTCCTTTTGGGGTCAATAAACAAGCAAGCAAAAGAAAAAATGGAAAGTTGTCACGCTTTTGTTAGAGCCTCTACAATAACCGGTGATGACCCAAAATCTAAAGGGCGAAGCTTTTGGGAAGACTGGCTGTCTAGGTCTTCGGAAGTTTGTCTTGATGGTGAAGCGAATAAAGCCTTTGCTGATCGGATTTTTGACCTTAAAGATCTTTGGTATGCATTGGATTTTGAAGGTTATTTGCTATCTAGTAAAGCCTTGCCGTTGTCTTACAAAGGATTACTGCTCGACTGGTGGATTAAAACCTATGGTTGGAGCAAAAAAAATACTTTAAATGTTCAGTATGTGCCGACCTCTTTGTGGACCCAGGGAAGACTTAGGCCATTCGCCGAAGCGGCCCTCGAAGAGGGCAGTTCAGAGGTGATTGAGAGTCTTTTAGCAATTGTTGATTCTGAAAAATATTGGAAGCAAATCGTACCAATGAGTCGAGGGCTCTGGCCAACTATTCAAGGGCAAACAACTTATTTAAGTCAATATTTAGCGGCCGTGGTTGATCAGCCTTTTGATTCTTTGGAAAAAAACAACTTTCAAATTATTCCAGATGAAAAGATGCGGCAAAACCTTATTCAACTGTGTCAGTCTAGTAATGTTTCAGATATTCCAAGTTCTTTGAAAAATATTCCAATTGGTCAAGAATTTAGACAATTGATTATGGTCCGCCGTTTTAGTCCGCCTAAAAAAGGGGTTGATAACACTAAGGAAAACTTGATTTCAACAATTCAGACATTTTTAAAACTGGCTCGAAAACTGCAGTCCATTTCTTGGAGTTCCCAGGTATTGAAGGCGACATCAAAGCAAGTCTTGTTATCTAAGGCCGAGGTCATTAGAAATCAAATAGCGGCGCAGTCTGGGGCAAAAGAAAACCACTCGCAGTGGGCTTTAATTGATAAGGAAATGAGTAAGTGGATACAGCAGCTAAAATAATTGTTATTTTATTTTGTTTCTATCCCTCGTTAGGGTTGAGTGATGAGGTGATCGACCTTGGAACCTTGCAGGTGGAGGGAGAAGTTCGTCGTCCCCCTGTTCAGTTTTTTGTATCAAAAAAAGTCCCTGATTCAGTTATTAAAAAAACTGCTAACAAAAGTTTCGAGAATTTAGAACAGGAGCTCCTGGTAGAAGTACCTGCCAGCCCAGAAAAAAAGCCGAAAAAAGACAATAGGTACTCTAAATGAAAAAGACATTCATTAGACTCCTTAACACGTTTCTTGATACCACTCCTAGGCAATGGATTCATGGGTTTCTCAAGTTTCTCGGTCTAGATTATTGTTCTTGGTCTGAATTTAGATTGGCGCTGGTGAACAATTTGAAAAGTCTAAGTGCTTTTTCGATCTATGGATCGGCCTTGGGACACCTCGTGGTGTTAGTCATGGTTGGAATCATGAGTGAAGGAATGTTGATCCTTAAATCCAAAAATGAAGTGGTTTCGCTTGAAGATCTTAATGTAAAAGCAAAATCCAAAAATGGAGAATCAATCGATTTGCTAGAAATCACCGGGGTTTATTATTACAGCAAAAAGGCGAAGAAAATATACAAAAAAGAAACTCAATCAAGATTTGCGCAGCTTCTTGCTGACCTGAAAAATAATAAACCTTCGAATTCATCCCACTCGAAAATAAAAAAGGTGAAGTCTATTAAGGAATTGAAACCCAGTGACTTGGCGAAGATGGATATTGATTGGTCAAAAATCACTCAAGCTTCGAAAAATTCTGATGATAAAAATATTGAAAAAGATCTTAATAATCATTTAGCCAAGTACAATGGTCGATTTAGAAACTGCTATGAGAAATCGCTGCTGAAAGATCCGAGCCTTAATGCAAAAGTGGAGTTTCTTTTGCGAGTGGGGGCTAATCGCAATATTTCCGACAGTGAAATTAAGTTTGTCGGAGTCGGAACTCCTGCGGTGAAAAGTCATCTCCAGGATTGCTTAAGGAAAGTCACTCGCAATATTAGGTTGCCCAAAAAATCCAAGGCACTTGCTGGTAAGCAACTCAAGTTTTTTGTCGTCCTCAATTCTTGGAATTAGGTTAAACAATGGATAGTTGAAGGTTCATCGGCCTTCGCAGTCTTCCATATACGACACTAGTTTTTTATTTTGGATAAAGTAGCAGCCAGGACGTTGACTGATTTTTGTCTTTTTACCTTGTTTCGACGATATTTCAACCTCGATACTGGCTTTCCAGAGGTCAATTTTATGAGGCATCTTATTGGATTTGATCTTAACCTTACATGTTTTAGCAGAACAGCCTTGAAAAATAATCTTTTCATCAGGCAAGAAGCTCTGAAAACTAGGAGCGTAAAGTTTGGAGTTTGTTTTCGCTCCAGCTACTGTTTGAATATGGGTTTGTAAAACTTTTTCTGCCTGTTGTTGTTGTGGGGTGGCTGAGGCCATAAAAAGAAATAGACTTATTGGCAAGAATAACAAATGAGCCTCCTATTGAGAAATGGAGACCGGCTGCGATCACGCGCCTGCCTCTCTTGGGGAGAAACTCCATCATACAAATGAGACAGTTGATTAATAAAATACTGCCCGGGACATTGGGTTGATTGAACATGGTTGTGTCCAATAACCTCAACGATATTAAATCGACTTTTTAAAGATTGAATCAGCCCGCGCAGGGATTCCACCTGAGCCTGGGTCGGAGCTCTCAAATGCAATCCTCCGATCAACGCAATACCGATACTGCGATAGTCATTGTCGCGATCCATGTAGTATTGATTGTTAGAGCAGTCTTGTGGACGGTTCGAAATTTGACCAGCATTGGCACCCATATAAGAAAGGGAGCGTCCTTCGTGAATCCCACCGTTACGATCAATTAAAAAGTGGTAGCCCACATCGGCCCAGTTTCGCCAATTGATGGCGCCGTTAATAACATCGGTCACACTTTCATTGGAGGCCGTGTGGTGCAAGATGATGCGTCCCATACTGTAAACATTTTGCAACAGGCGTTCGTTGTCTTGCAACAGGGGATCGTCAGCACGAAGCACACCATTGCGAACCAAAAGATTTGCATAGTTGTAACACGAGCGATTCTCTGGACCATTAAAACGAGGCGCCAAGGCCCCAGTCGGCCTGGGATAAATTGTCAGTCCCGACATGTCAGGCGCACTGGCGGGCTCCACTGATTCAACGGCGGTGGCATCATCTGGGCCTGACAGAAAAGGAAAATTAGATGGGGCTCGTTCAGCCGAACTCATGGCGAAAAGAGTGGGAAAAATAAAAGTGATGAATAGTGAACCCATACCCTATATTGTACCGGCCCAGCGAATCTTGAGTCAATTTTTCCACCAACCAAGAAGTCTGTTTTGCTTTGAAAAGGCAATAATCAGGGTTTGAAATCGAAGGCAGGACGAATGGCCCCCTTAAATTCATCCCTTATAAAAATTTTAAGTATGAGACGTATTTTCATTGAACGAGTACTAGAGGAATGATGGCCAGAAGACTCCAGCGGAACGCCACGAGTTTTGGTGTAAATTCCAAAGTCATCAATCTTGAATGAATATTAGTAAGCCTTCTACAAAGTGAGTGAGCAGGAGTAGTTCTTGAACCTAAATAGTTATTTCAAATTCACCGACAGTTAAATCATTTGTAAAGAAAATGGTCGACCGTCGTTCCGCAATATCGAACTTGGTTCATCCAAAATCCTCTCGTTTCTATCAATGATTTTTGGCCTTTACAAGCATCTTGAAATCCGGGCACAAGATTAAGACCGTGCCCGGTGATGTGCCCGCTTGGAAAAGTGTGCCAGGGCACAAATCGCGCTTAACTTACTTGTATGAAATTTCCATTTTGGTAATCGGCCCACTTCTTCCCATTTTATTAACTGCTTTCGTCTGGATTAAGTTTTTCTCATTGAGGGCATTCCACTCAAAACTGTCTTTTTTAACTTTTTTCCATTGAGAGTCTGAGTCGACGCGATATTCGTAGTGAGAAAAACTAGGCATGTTATTTAGTAGTTTCACTGTAAACTTTGGTTTTGCGGCGAACTCAGGCATACTCTTGATATAGTCCTCATTCGTCTCAATGCGGAGCTTTTGAACCAGCTTATTAAAATTAGAATCCTTCTCGCGGTAATTAAGAAGCAGACTGACTCGATTGATTTCTGGGTAAACTAACGAAGCATCGGTTGTGAAAATAACATCATCAGAGGGGTGAGCTTGAAAGACCAATGTGGGCGTCTTTGATTCAAGGAATAGTGAGATTTTCGGTTTTCCCTTTCCTGAAGAAACTGTCATGTGTCCGAAGTAATTTTGTAGGAAGTCCTTGTACTGGCTTCTTGCTTTGGCTATTTCTTCCGGAGGCTTGGCAGCAAATATTACATTGATGTCTTTCCACCTTCCTTTATTTTTCACAAGAAAGGCTTCATGGAAGTTTAGAGGCATTTTACTATTATTAGTTGTTAGGTAGGTTCCAAATTGTGGATCGAGGAAAATCCACTTCTCGAGATCGTTAATCCACACTTCCATCGCCACATGACCCTTTCCCCAGCCTCCGTAGGCGACGTCGTTGGATCGCAATGCGACTGTTCTTGATACAAAACCGTATGCTTGCAAAAGTTCCGAGAGAACAATGCCATACTCCACGCAACGGTATTTTTCCTTTTTGGTATGGACAGATTTCAGAATGTCGAGAGCTGTAAATTCATCTGGCGGCTGATTGAGGCCATCATGGTCCCATTGAGCACTAACCCATCCTAAAGCCCCAATGACAAATTGACTTTCATTTTCCTTATTTGGCTTAAATCCTTTTCCCTCAACATAACTTCTAAGTTTCTTAAGGTTGCCAGACTCGAATGGAGGAAAGGTGTACTTTCCAGATTCGGTGAAAAAAGGTGCGTTGTTAGATTGCGTGATCTTGATTCTCTTGAGGTCCGATGGGTATTTTGTATCTGTACTTTTTGAACGGGGATTAAGAGTTGAGCAACCTGCTAAAACAACGAATGAAAATAAAGTAACCAGCATTTTCATAGAAGCTCCAAGGTTCGATATTTTTCGAAAGGCTAGGGTTTCCAAATTTATTACTTCTTACTAATGGAACTTATTAATTTTGCAAATGAAATTGCGTTCGATACGTGAAATTGGTCGACCGTCGTCCCGCAATATCGAACTTGGTTCATCCAAAATCCACTCGTTTCTATCAATGATTTTGGTCCTTTACAAGCCTCATAAAATCCGGGCACAAATAGGTGACAGCGCCAGGTATTGTGTCCGTAAATCAAAGCGTGCCCGGGCACAAGTTACAACTAGAGAACCTTTTTGACTTTGCGAGGACCTTTTTTGACGAGGAGTTTAGTATTCTTATCAAGTAGACGAGTCGCGGCACTTCGAACGGCTTCCACGGTGACTTCGTCCCATTTTGGTTTACCGCTACCAAATAGTTCAGATTGAATTTGATGAAACACCTTGTGATTGGCAAAAGCGTGCGGAAATTGTCTTGAGTCCCCTCCACCGGTTCTAAACTTATCAATTAGCTGCTTCGATGTTTCGTTAGCAAGAGTGAGTTCGACAAGTTTTGCTCGATATTCTAATTCTGGTTGTTCTAATTTGGGGAACTTTTTGTAGTCGGAAAAATGCTGTCCTTCGTGGGCTAAGTAACTCACTTTAAAAGATTCACTATCAAGATCGTAGGAGGGTGCCACACAGTAAAGTTTGTCCTTCTCTGCCCAACCTCCTGCGCCAGAATATCCAAAAGTAGCGTAGTTAGACCAGCCCTGAGTAACGAAGTTATCGAGCAAGACCACTTTTACTTCAGATGGACCATGAGGAAGTTGGACAACGTAATCCTTTTCGGTCTGTTTCTTCCAGAGCATAAGTTCGAGATGAGGTATCGTTCGGCCATAAATACCATGATAACCCCTTTTTAAAAGCTCATCTTTAATAAATTGAACTAGATTTTTCGCTTCTTTCTCCGAATATGATCCAAATCCCTTTTTAAAATGAGTTTTGGTTACGATCTTTAACTTATCAAATAAGTGCGGATAATGCTTTTCTGCATTGTTTGCATCCATCAGTGCTACATTCCAATACTCTTTATAAGATTTTAAAACGTCGGCAACAAATGGGTCTTGAATATTTATTGAAGTAAATTTTCCATTTTCAAATCGATCCATGTATTTTTTCTTTAGCTCTTTTTCACCTGCCGTCAACTCGTTCTCTGGAACAGCTTTCAACTTTTCGAGCGCGGACTTAACATCTCCTTGTACTGCTAAAGCGTACACCTGCTTCATAATCTCAGTGGTTTTTGCCTTTTCAGTTTTTTTAGGAGGAGTTGAGCAACTCACCAATACAAAAACTGAAAATAAAAGATAGAGTGCTTTCATAAAGTCTCCCAAGTTTGATATTCTTTGTTGAGGGTAGGGTTTTGTAAGCTCAAAGACTTTTAATAGTGGAACTTATTGATTTTGCAAATGAAATTGCGTTCGATAAGTGAAATTGGTCGGGGAGACAGGATTCGAACCTGCGACCCTCTGCTCCCAAAGCAGATGCGCTACCAAACTGCGCCACTCCCCGACGGAGATGATCTTTTAAAGTCAGAGCTGTCTGACTGGAAAGACCCTTGGTTATGAAGAATTTGGGGTTCAAAGTCAAACGATTCGGGGGTGAAGGGCTCAGATCGCCCTATTTTTGGGTTGGTTGCTACATTTTTCATCAATCTACTGTTTCTAGCGGTTTTCATTGAAGAAATCGATAAAGCGGTCCAAGTGGTCGGTCGTCCCAAGGGTAGTAAGTGGCTTGTCACACTTGTAGGTGCCGCCCTCGCCGCCAGTGCAGTGGTCCTTATCTTTTAACAGCATCATTTTTATTTTACCGTTGCACTGGTTGTAGACTTCCGTGTGCCAGTCAAAAGGGCTTGGGATTTGTTGGGGAGGGTTGGTTGTTTCTCCACACACCCAGTCGACACGGGTGGGGTAGGAGGTCAGCTCGTTTTGAAACTCTGGCGTGGGGTGAACAAAGGCTTCGCCTCCGGCCAAGCGAGTGAGAGAATCCAGCTCTAAGAACTCAGCATCGTGGTGGTTAATAGTGGCACCGGTGAACCTCTCTTCGACTAGTTGAATAATGCGATCGTTAAGTCCAGTGACATGGATATAAGGTTTAAAAGTTTCAGGAGCACAAGAGTTAAAAAGTGTGGGTGACATCGGCCCGGCGGAACTGCCAAAGCCATCAAAATAGGAAGAGGCCTCGCACCACATTCGGTTGGTCATGGTTCCGCCCATGGAATGCCCCATTAAAAAGACACTGTTAAATCCTTCGGTTAATCTTAGATAACTGCTCAGTCTTTTTAAAAGCTCTTTGTCATCAAGGCCTGAGGTCATGATCGTGTTGTTCCAAGTGTAAGCACCGGGCTGACTGTCGATATTTAAACCTTGAACGAAGATGAAAGCTAAATTGTGTTCATCCAAATACTCTTGCCGGTAGTTGGGTTGATCAAAATTGTAGTCGGTCGTGTTTTCATCTTTGAATCCTAAAGCGTTGGCAAACTGGTGCTTTTCTCCGCCGCCCCCATGGATAAGGACCACAACATCGGTCGCGCTGTTGGGGTTTGTGGGATAAATAAAATCGGCTCGATGGGGAAAGTCGGAGTCCACAGGAGCGTTGGCTCGATTGACTCTTAAGGCATTGTAGTCGGCGTCCACGGGGACGGAGTCGCTATCCGGACTTCCTGCCGTCTGTTCGCTGCAGTTTAGTAATAAAATTAAGACTGGTAATGGTAAAAGACCCTTAATCAGTTTCATATCCACCCCTTGCTTATGTTGAAAACGCAAAAGGAGTGGAAAAGTTGCGCTTTTTTAAAAAAAATATCGGAACTTTGTGATGGTGGCTCTGTCTTGTTTTGATACGCGGGGATTCATTTTGAAAAAGAGTTTCTAGGAATTATCGCCGTTTGCGGTTGTCGTCCGAATCGGAGTTCGGCTGATCGCTCGTGTTGGCACCCTCTAGCAGTGATCGGCAGCGGAAGATTTCAACAAAGCCTCGGTTGTCGTCATCGTCGCGATCGTTCTCAAAGTAACGAGCCACCATGGTCCCGCCGTCAGGGCCAAGCATTCGTTCGGTGACAATGCTGGTTAAAGTGATGTCCTTATCCACGGATCGAAAAATAGGGAACTCTTGCTGGCCCTGGATCCAATCTACTTTGTAACCGGAAGCATCCAAATGCCTTGCAATAACGACAGGGTGACCATTGGGTTGAATCCCAAACCGAATATGTTTTAGGTACTCACTTTCTGAATTGGTGCAAAGGTAATGGGTTTCGAAATTGTTGATTAAAAAACCACCCTCATTCACATCTTTGGCCGGTGGGCCCTCGCTGGCAGGGTCGCGTTCGGTGTTGCCGTCCACCGTTAAACCCTCATAGGGGTGACCATTCCCGTCAGAGACGTAATTGTCGACGCTGCATCCTTGAAAGGATAAACAGAGACACAACACAAAAAGAATTTTAAGACCTTTTAAATGGGTCCAAAAATTAGTTTCGAACAATGATTCCCCCCCGAGATACTGTTCGTTACGGAGTTGTGAACTCCCCTTTTATTTTTGAATATCCTCTGACAGGAATCCCACGGTCACAGCCATTTATAGAGCAAGATGCATACCGCTTGTTTTGGTTTGGGTTTCAGCGTCTCCGGCGAACCTGTGGCTTTTCAAGGGGATAAGGAGGATCAGAGGCACTATTGTTTAGACACTGTGATCAATCCCTAGACGTCTCATTTTGAGAAAGACTATAGACTTAGACCATTGCCGAGTCGACCCATCCTTAGTCCTTTAGACCAACAAAGAGTCGCAACGCGAAATGTTTCCCTCCTGCGTTAGGACCTTCTATACTGTTAGAAATGAGAAAATCCCATCTAAGTGTGTTCATCCTTGCTGTTCTTTGTGGTTTTTCTTCCTTGGCTGAGGAAGAGAAAACCAACAATCCTTATATGCTCCTTCCCAAGGATGTTTACTTTCAGCCCGGCGGTGGAATTCGTGTGCGTTACGAAAATTTACGCCAGGCCACCGGAGAGGGATTTCCTGGCAATGAGGATGAGTCCCAAGCCAGCCACCGCGCCCAGTTTGATTTTAAAATGTACAAGGGCGAGTACTTTGAAACTTTTTTTCGCTTTTTGAACTTCGCCGATTGGGGCAGCGCCACTGGCGACACCAGCGGTGGCCAGCATGATAGTTTCTCAAGAACCAACGGACTTTTAGTGAACCAAGCCTACGGCACCTGGAAAGTCGATGACACCATCGGCCTGCGCTTTGGACGTGTGCCACTGAATTTAGGACTGGGCTACACCTACGGAACCAACGATTGGTTCAACGTGCCTTACTCTTTTGATTTGATTGATGTGGGATGGGACTGGGGCGGTGTTGAGCTTGCGGTGATTGCCGCCAAGATTCAAGAGTTCTCAACAGCCGCCGGGCAAACACTGAGCTCGGACCCGGAAGAAAACCACATTATCTTAAACCTGGATATCAAAAACGCCTTAGACTCCCTAGAGTTTCTGACTTTTAACATCGTACAGGTCAATCGCGATTTAGGTTCGCCCGATGGTGGAGTTTCGGTTGTTAATGGATTGAACACGCAGCGCTTTTCTTTGGAAACAAAAATCTCGGGGAAGAACTTTTTTGGGTCCGCCTTTTTGTCCTATGTCACCGGCGAAGAGAAAGTGGCAGCCTCCAACGTGTTGAACGGTATTGAAAAATTAGAAGTCAACCAAACCGCTTTTGATATTAAGCTAGGGTACAACTTCACACAGGTTAACAACTTAAAATTTTGGGGCGGTTTTCACCGTGATTCCGGAGACAACGATCCCGGCGATGATCAATCACAAAGTTACGACAGCTTCTTCTATGAGGTCTATGGACAATCGGGTCTTATGGATCTGATTCGATGGGGAAATCTTTCTTTTATTCGTGCTGGTTTTTCGGTGGATATTTTTACAGGACTAACCATCGGTTCGGACTGGTGGTCTCTTAGTCGGTCCGAAGCCAATGACGGCGTAAACTTTGGTGCGGCCGGCCGTTTTTACAATGCCAATGTCTTATCCGGCGATTTGGTCTTAGGCAGCGGCAAAGATCTTGGTAACGAATTTGATATTTGGTTGGAGCGCAAATACCAAAGCGGGGTGGATGTTCGCGTCACGTTTTCAAACTTCTTTCCCGGCGAAACCTTCTCAACAGCCACCGGACCCAGCGGGGCCGCATTGGCTTCCGGAAACAAACCAGACTCTGATATTTTCCAGTTTCTGGCGCAGGTGGGTTACTTCTTTTAAATGTTAAATCAATGGATCGTAAAAATTCAGTCTCTTCCCAATCTGCTTTTGGGCTTTATGGCCATCTGCGGAGTTTTGGTGGTGATGTACTTTAATGACCCACCGAAAACCGTTTGTGATATCCAAATGGAAGAGGTCAACGAGCGTTTGGTAAAAGGCTTTTTTCAAGTTAACGAACGGGGTACCGGTTTTGAAACGGGCGTTATGGTGGCCTTTGAAAAATGTTTGGAATCAAACTCACCCGGTGGCTGCCACGATATGTTTCGACGCTTGGATTATCTGGAAGGCATTATTAAAACAGTGCCCACTGAGTGTGGGACACATGCCTCAACCGCCAAGTTGAAAGGTTACCTGGAAAAAGGCTTACGTTTGTTTGCCAAAATCGCCTGGGGCGAGGAAAAACCGATCAACAAATACAACAAAACCTCATGGCTGGATACGGCGGACTTAGGCTTATACTGCCGACTGAAGCGACAGTATCAACGCTTGTACCGCCGCGAAGCTTGGCGGGCTTTTATTGGTCAATTTCTACCGACTCTTCCGGAAGCCGATAAAATGCAACGAAGCGAAATTTGGGATCTTTGTTTGTACTCTTACAACTGCAAAGGGCTTTACTAAAGCGAATGCAGTTGAATCTCTTTTAAAACCCATCCGGATCGCAGACCCTTTAGCTGAAATCCTTTATCTTGTCTGTTTTGTAAAATCACCCAGGGACGTTCGGTGGTGCTATCGGGGGCCAGATCCCATTGGCTGGGATTTAAGCCAAAAAGTTTTAGGGAATCAGTGATCCGGCGAATTTTTGATGGTTGATTGGGTTTCATTTCTCTCCTCCTTTAAGTGGATCCCTTGCTTTCGCTGCTC
This sequence comes from uncultured Pseudobdellovibrionaceae bacterium, assembly GCA_964588335.1. Lineage (GTDB taxonomy): Bacteria > Bdellovibrionota > Bdellovibrionia > Bdellovibrionales > JAGQZY01 > JAGQZY01. The sequence continues at coordinate 38,370 of CAZPOV010000005.1, forward strand.
GGATAAATGGAGCTTTGCAGGGGATAAAAAGAAGAAAAGCAGTTTGGGTGCCGGATTTTAGGGAAAGAAGCCGGATTTTGGGCAAAAAAAATCCGGATTAGCTCCGGATTTCTTTAAACTCGCTTTTGATTTCGGACTTAGTCCATGCTGAACGGCTGAGGTGAAATTAATTCAGGGTAACCGTAGCTGTCGTAAGCGTAAGAACCAACGGGTAAAAGGCTTAAATTACGTGCTTTTTTGATCGCTTTAGCCAGTTTCTTTTGTTGGTTGAGGCTCAATTTGCTGATTCGCGCTGGAGTGATTTTTCCACCCTCAGAAATGAATCGCGAAAGAGTCACTGGATCTTTGTAATCGAAGAAGTGATCACCACTGAACTCTGGACGGTATTTAGAGCGTCGACCTTTTTTAAATAATGCCATGTCTACCTCGGTAACTGTTAAGACTGGCTTTTTACGACAAATTGGGGTTGCCATCAAGTGTCTTTTTCAATATAAACAACCTTTCTTTCTCGTTGGAGGCCCGCTCAGTGTAGACTTGTCTCATTCGAGTTGAGGGAAAAAGAACTGTTTTGGAGGAATTATGGCTCGCTGTGAGTTAACCGGAAAATCGCCTGTTGTGAAGAATTTGGTCAGTCACTCAAACATCAAGACCAAGTCAATTGCTATGCCAAATATCCAGAAAAAACGGATATATAGCTCTGTTTTAGACCAATCTGTGACCCTGAAAGTGGCGACCACGGCTCTAAAAACAATGGAGCACACTGGGGGATTTGATAAGTTCATCCTGAACCAGCCCCAAAAAATGCTTTCAAAGCGTGCTTTGGCTGTTCAAACCCGAATTCGAAAGAAAATTAGCAAAGCGAAAAAAGAAAACTAAGAGGCGGATTGATCATGAAAAAACTGAAAATCAAAAATGGCGACAATGTTGAAGTGATCACCGGAGATGACAAAGGGAAATCAGGTACGGTTTTAAACATCGACCCCTTTGCCATGAAAGTTCAAGTTTCTGGCTGCCGCATCAACACCAAGTTGAACAAGCGCGAACGCACCTTCTACAAAGAAGAAGGTTGGATGGATTATTCCAATATCAAGTTGGCTGGAGCGAAGAAAAAGAAAGCAAAAAAGAAGACTAAAAAATCCACAGCTAAAGCTTAATCAGAAGGGGTTGGTCAATGGATCTTCTGAAAGTGGCAATGCTGCCTATGACATCAATTGATGACCCTGTTACCAATCTTCAATTCATTAAAAAAGCGATTAAAAAATTAGATAAAGATGTTCGGCTGTTTTGCCTTCCGGAAAACAGTCTGTATTTGAATCTCGATCAAAGCCCCATTCCTCAAAAAGCCGCCCTCACTGTTGAATCCAAAGAGATCCAAACTCTCAGTCAGTTGGCAAAAGAAAACAGTCTGTTTATTCACCTTGGTGGAATTCCTTGGTTGAAAGAAGGCAAAGTTTTTAACGAGGCCCTGTTGATCACCGATCAAGGGGACGTCATTGAAACTTACGAGAAAATTCATTTGTTTGATGTGAATTTAGGCCCAGGCATTGTGGTGCAAGAGTCTAAATCTTTTAGCAGTGGCAATCGCATGAATGTTTTTGAGGTCGATGGTTGGAAGTTTGCGACTTGTATTTGTTACGACCTTCGTTTTCCAGAGCTGTTTATTCATTACATGGAAACTGAAAACATCGACGCCTTTTTGGTACCAGCAGCGTTTACCACAAAAACCGGTGAGATCCACTGGAAGCCCTTGCTTCAGGCCCGTGCCATTGAGTGCCAAAGTTATGTGTTAGCACCGGCTCAGGTGGGCTATCACCGCGACTTAAAACTTGAAAAACTCCGCAAGACTTGGGGCCAAAGTCTGGCCATTAGCCCTTGGGGACGCATTGAAAGCGAATCTCCGAACTATAGAGACTTTTTGGACTCCAATATTAGCGAACATGATCCGATAACTTTAGTGTTGGATAAACAGAAGCTCTTTGATTATCGCCGGTCGATTCCGGTCAGAGAGCATCGACAATTTAAAATGGAGTTAAAGCCCGTATGATTCGTTTTCTTTGTTTAATAGCTGCCGTTGTTTTTTCTCAAAGTGCGAGTGCCGAGTTTGTCGGAACGGATTTGATGAGTGATGACAATGAGGTTGTGATTGAACCAGAGATTGTCGACAACGTGGCTTTGGAAGAACCCATTTTCTCGAGCCGCAAATCCGAGCGCAATATAGCCGCAGCCGATGTTGAGACCACCCCTTCAAACCGAGAGTTTCAGGGACAGCTTCGAGTGGTAAAAGAGATTCCTTATTCTTACGCCTGGGTCAGTCACCAAACCATGCAAATGCGGGTATTGGCTGAAATTGAAGCCGAAGAAGCTAAGAAAAAATAATTTATTCAAAATAGCCTATGCATTGAAGTTTTCTAAGCCTTCATTTTTGGCAGAAAACCGACCCGACCTTGTGGTGTTTCGCGCCCCCGGAATAATAGCTTCTGAGAGGGGCTTCTAGCCTGGCGAGCCTTGAATTTTCTTACTTATTTCAATATGTTTTCACCATTCTTTCCGTGGAGGGGTGAACAATGTCATCAGAGATTCAAAGAGAAGAAATGGAAGTGGATATTCTTATTGTTGGGGGCGGTTCAGCCGGTCTGTCGGCAGGAATCCGCGTTCAACAGATGGTTAACGAACACAACGAGAAAAACCCGGATAACACCATCGAACCCATGGTGGTTGTACTTGAAAAAGCGGCAGAGGTTGGAGCCCATTCTCTATCTGGGGCCGTGATGAACCCCATTGCTCTGCAAAAATTAATTCCCGAGTACCGTGAAAAAGGCTGTCCGATCCTCAGCGATGTCACCAAAGAGGCGGTTTATTACCTTGGAGAATCATCCGCCATCAAAGCCCCCATTTTGCCGCCACCGTTTAAAAACCATGGCAACAAAGTGGTTTCGATTTCTAAATTCAACCGTTGGCTAGGCGAGCAAGCCGAAGCCTTGGGTGTGAATGTGTTTGCCGGATTCACCGCCGTTGATGCTCTTTATGAGGGTGACAAAGTGGTGGGTGTACAAACCGGAGACCGTGGCCTTGATAAAGATGGCAACCCCAAAGAAAACTTCGAACCCGGAATGTTGATCAAAGCCGGCGTCACTATTTTTTGTGATGGAACACGCTCGCCGTTGTTCAAACGAGTGGCCGATCGACTGAAACTTCGGGAAGGCAAGAATCCTGAGGTTTTTGAATTGGGAGTGAAGGAAGTGATTCAACTTCCAAAAGGCCGTGGCGTTGAAGGCGAAGTGATCCATACTCTTGGTTACCCCCTTTCAAAAAGTGTCGGTGGAACTTTTGTTTATGGCTTGCCGGATGATCAAATCATTATTGGTCTTTGTGCCTATCTTGATTCTGATGACCCCTTGCTTGATCCCCATCGTGAGTTGCAAAAACTAAAAACCCATCCTTTCTTTCAAGAGAAATTGGCTGGTGGTGAAGTGATTGCCTATGGGGGTAAGACCTTACCCGCTGGGGGATGGTTCTCCATGCCGAAGCTCTATCATGACGGTATGATGGTGGCCGGCGATGCCGCCAGTATGGTCGATGTTAAAAAATTAAAGGGTGTTCACTTGGCGATGCGGGCGGGAACCCTTGCTGGAGAAACAGCCTTTGATGCAATGATCGCAGGTGATTATTCCGCTAAAACGCTTTCGGCTTACGAAGAAAAAATTAAAAACTCGGTGGTTAAAGAAGACCTTTGGAAAACCCGCAACTTTCACCAAACCATTTCAAAGGGTGTCTTCCTTTCGGCTCCAGAAATCGCCTTTCAAGAGGCCTTCGGTGGAGCGGCCATGTTTGGCAATATGAAAATTGAGCACAAGGACTATGAGACCACAAAACCGGTTTTGGATGTCTGGGGCGTTGAAGGGCTCGATCATGAGGCCAATCAGCTGCCTGAGCCCGACAATAAACTGTTTTTCGATAAACTCAGCTCGGTTTATATGACCGGCACCATGCACGATGAGGATTCACCCAATCACTTGAAGTTGCAAGACCACAGTATTTGTCAGGACACCTGCTATCCGAAGTACAAATCTCCCTGTAATCACTTTTGCCCGGCCAAGGTCTACGAGATGATCGACGACGATACCAAGAAGGGTGAGAAAAAGTTACAGATAAATTATACCAACTGCATCCACTGTCAGAGCTGTGATATCAAGTGTCCATTCAATAACATCGACTGGACTCTCCCAGAAGCTGGCGGAGGACCGAACTACCAGATGATGTAACACAGTCCTAGGGAGCCTGGACGGCGAAGCCAGGCTCTGGATCGAAGGAGACCTTATGCCCTTGTTTTATGCCTCAACCTCTCGCGGGTTATCAGAACCACTAGCCGAAGAATTAAGAGGATTTGGATTAAAAGTCGGCAAGGTCGACAATCAAGGGTGTTCCTTTGATGGTCCGTGGACGGATTGTGCCAAAGCCAATCTGCGTTCTCGTATTGCCACCCGAATCTCGTTACCTATTTTGGATTTCCCCGCTTACAAGTCTGAAGAGCTCTATGCCAACGTCAGTAAGCATGATTTCACTAAGTATTTGAAACCCAACATGACCTTCTCGATTAAAGCAAAGTTGCGAGAGTGCGCGATCACCGACCAGCGTATTTTAGCTATGAAGGTTAAAGATGTTATTGCCGATCAGTTCAATGAAAAGTTTGGCCAACGCCCCAGCGTTGATAAGAAACTCCCCAGTGTTCGCTTCTTTATTTTTGGAAGTAAAAACGAGTACCGCCTGTCGGTGGATACGTCTGGTCATTCCTTAAGTCAGCGCGGGTACCGAGAAGAGTCCGTGGAAGCTCCCATGCGTGAGCATGTGGCGGCAGGACTTTTAAGTTTGACGAAGTGGGATCAAAAAACACCTTTGGTAGACCCGATGTGTGGATCGGGGACATTATTGATCGAAGCCGCCTTAATGCTTAAATCCATTTGCCCTGGAACGTTTCAAAAGAAATTTTCTTTTCAACACTTTGAGCATATCTCAAGCGAGCTTTTTGATAACGAAATCGAAAAGGTTTTAGCCGAAGAGAAAACAGATGTACCGATTAAATTGTACGGATTTGATAAAAGTGGACGCAACGTGCAGGCAGCTCAGCGCAACGCTGAAGAAGCCGGTGTCGATGACATTATTGAATTTAAAAAAGCCAACGCCGTCACCTTAGAACCGCCCGTTGAAAACGGTATGATGGTGGTCAACCCTCCATATGGTGTGCGCATGGGTGATGAGTTCTTTTTAGAAGAGCTTTACCGTGACTGGGCCTACAATCTTAAAAAGAATTATTTGGGATGGAGCATTTGGTTACTTTCAGGCGATCCACAGTGGACCCGTTTCTTAAAAATGAAAGCCGAAAAACGCTACCCCATCGACAATGGTGGTGTCGATTGCCGTTGGATCCATTACAAAATCAATAAATAGTCCCCAAAAATGAAAGCGTCTTTAAAGGAATAGGGTCATCAGGGGATTAGAAAGCCAGTGTCTAAAACGCTCTTTTTGAGACGACTTTTGGGTTAAAGCATTGGACCATTGGGTTTTCAGAATGGCGGTATTGATGGGCATTTTTAGTAGAATTGACCCGTCCTTGAAGTCATGAGTTAATTAAGGAACCACACAATTAAACAGGAGGAGGCTCCTATGAAAAGATCCTTATTGGTTGTATTTTTACTAGTGATGACGGCCTGTTCAAGTGCACCGCCGGTGAAACCCGAAGCCGACAATGTGAAAGTCAGTCGTGATCCTGCAGACGAAGACTGTAAAGAGCTGGGTCCTGTGGAAGGGCGCAACAGCTCGGCAAAAGGCACCTTTGATCAAGCTTTAGAAGATCTAAAACAAGATGCTGCCGGAAAAGGTGCGAACTACGTGCAAATCCGTCAAAGTGGGGCCATGGGAACATCGGTCCGAGGCATAGCCTACCTCTGCCTATAAAAGATGACGCCAGCCTGGCGCTCCTGACCCAAGCGACCTGCAAAGGCTTAACGGCTTGAAACCCAATGAAGACAAACCTCAAGACAGGGCTTCAATAGCGTGAAAAAGTCGAACTTTAGAATAAAAAAAACCCACACCTTGAGGTGTGGGTTCAAAACCAGAAGCTCGAAAAATTTTCCAGAAAACTCGATTCAACAGAAGCGCCCTAACTCTTACCACTGACACAAAGGCTTCTGGTTTTAAAGTTCCAATTCAGCCCTAACCCATATCCCGTGGGCCGAATCAATATATCCATATTCAATGCTTTGCATTTTAAACGGTTGTTCTGAAAAAATGTGAATTTTTTGATTTCTTTGAAAAAGTTACCCGAACGGAAATTCTTTTTACGTCGAATGATAAAACGATTTTTTTAGCTTTGCAGATGACAAAAGTTTATTCACCAAGGTGACAATCTGTGAAAAAGAGCACTGGAGCCTCGCATTCGTTTGTCTAAATGGTTAAAAATACTAGTAAAAAAGTGTATCATTTTGGTACTCGCCTTGCACCACAATGGGTGGATTCTAAGATAAGGAGAGACTTCCATGTTTAAATTAAAGATATTGTTAGTGGCATTGGCCAGCTTAACCTTCGGATTGCTGACTGCATGTGGAAAAGGTTTTGAAGGCAGTGCTCTTGTGCCCCAAGAGAATCATGAACAAGTGAGACGTTCTGAAGGAGAGGCGCCGCCAGCAGAAACAGCACCTTCCGTTCTTGATCAGGCTGTTAATGAGTTTGTCAACGAGCGCAATCAAACGGGTAACGCCGCCAACGCATCTCTGGCTGGACAAATCGAAGCTCTAAGTATGTTGCGAACAGAGACTTATTCGCGCGGTGGAACCACCATTGCTTATCGTGTTCGTCTGCTTTTTGGTTGTGACGCCAACGAAGAAATTTTGTCGCCCAACACACGAGTTACAGAAGATGAGCTAAGAAGCGGTGCCAATATTTCGTTGGGACGAAACTCTCGAAACACCCATGAGTTTTTACTAGCCTGTACCGACTCTGAGTGTAGTCAAGCTGTGGTAACCGTACGAAGTATTGATCCTACCGGTGTCAACGCTGTGGTTCACTATGCCATGGAAAACGATGGGTCCGTTGTTTCACGCGGTCAAGAGCGAGTTTACGAATACAGTACACGTCAGTCTTCAAACGAAAACTTTTACCGAGAAGCCACAGTGGCTTGGTACCTGGAGCAGTGTTTATTAGCCGATGCTGAGGCCCAAGTGGGTTTTGGTAGCAACGATGGTGGCATTGATGATGACCTATTTGGTGATGGCTCCAACAATGAAGATGATGATATGCCCTTCTTGGGTGATGGTGAAGAAGACGACTTCGACTTCTTTTGGCAGGAATAATAAATAATAGAATTAGAAATCCAAATTAATAGTCTCTCAGAGGCAGGCTCGATAAGCCTGCCTCTTTTTTTTTGTGGTTTTATAGGTTTTGCCAGTCCCTGGGAGCTGAGTTAAGCTGTTGCCATGAAAACAATGACGGAAGCAGAGTTGGACAATTGGGTGGGCGAAATGCAGTCGGTTGTTGGTGGTGAACTTCGTCAGTTTCGTTACAACGAAAAATGCCTGCAAGTGCAGATGACCAAAGGCTCAGAACTCAAATGGCTGACTTTTTCAATGAAGCCCGGGGTTCCCTATGTGTTTTTAACCTCCGAACGTATCCCTCTTGTGCGCACCCTTAAAAAGCCACTAGCCTTGTTTTTAAAAACTTATTTTATTGGAGCGCATCTTAAACAGTGTCAGCGCAATAAAGAAAAAGGCCGCGCCGTCGAACTGATTCTTAAAAACCAAGATCAAACTCTTCGCCTTGAGTTCTTATTGATCCCTGGACGGGTGAATGTTCAAGCGACAGTCGATCAGAAGTCCGTTTGGGCCAACAAGCCTCAGCCTTTGCCGGAAAATCAAGACGGAGGACAAAGTCCTCCTGAAAGAGCGGCTCGCTCATCGGCGACTTTTCTGAAAGAGTGGAGTCAAGGGACTGAGACTAAAACGACTTCGGCTTCGAAAAAGACTCAGAAAAAAGATTTGAAGAAAAAGATCTCTGGCTTAGAAAAAATGCAACTCCACCTGCAAAAATTAAAAACAGCACCTTGGCAGGAGTTGGGTGAGTGGTTAAAAGAAAATCAATCCTTAAAAGATTTGCCTCCCTCCTGGAGTGATCTTGTTGATTCTGATCAATCCCTGGCCTGGAATATCGAAAATTGTTTTACGCAAGCGAAAAAAAATCAGGCTAAAATTCAAGGAACCGAAGAGCGTTTGGTGCAGCTGAAGCAAGAGATTGAAAAGTTGAAAGCTGGTGACACAGCTAAACCAAAAGCAAAATCGACTTCAAGCTTGCTCCATGATTCGGGCTCCAAGGGACGAACGGTGGCCTTGGAGCAAGGCCGTGTGTTTATTGGAAAATCAGGCCCTGAGAATCTGAAACTTTTGCGTAAAGCCAAAGCATGGTACCTGTGGTTACATATTAAAGACTATCCCGGCGCCTATGGGATTATTGAGCGTAACAAAGGACAAAAGCTGCCGCAGGCCAGCTTAGAAAAAGCAGCTCAGGCCGTGGTCGCTCAATCCCTTCCTAAAGGAGCTAAGGGTAGCTTTCAGGTTCTCTATGCTGAATGTCGATATGTGCGACCCATCAAGGGAGCCAAGGCTGGACAAGTGACCTATTCCCATGAAAAAGTAATGACTATTAAGGTGGGAGAATGATTGAGATTAAATCATTGAGCAAAAGATTCGGCGACCAGTGGGCACTGAAAGAGAACACCTGGGCTGTGGCCGACAAAAGAACCCTGGGGCTTTTGGGTCCCAACGGTGCTGGAAAATCCACCACAATGAAAATCATGACCGGCCTTTTGTGCTCCACCGAAGGGGATGTTTTGATCAATGGGGAGAATATCCTTTCCAATCCTGTGCAAGCCAAGTCGCAAATTGGATACCTGCCTGAAACTCCACCCCTTTACGAGGACTTAAAAGTCTACGACTTCCTAAAGTTTGTCTGTGGCCTGCGAAGCGTAACCAAACAAAAAACCAATCAGCAGGTTGATCAGGCCATCGAAAAAATGAGTCTGCAAGAGGTGGCGTTTCGCCCCATTCGCGTCCTGTCGAAAGGCTTTAAACAGCGAGTGGGAATCGGGCAGACGCTGATCGGTGATCCATCAATCCTTATTCTTGATGAGCCTTCGGTAGGACTGGATCCCCATCAGGTGTTTGAGCTGCGCAACATTATTAAATCTTTAAAAAGTGATCACATCATTGTTTTGTCGACTCATATCCTGTCAGAAGTGCAAGAGGTTTGTGATGATGTGGTGATTCTGCATCAGGGTGAGGTGCGGGCTCAGGGTGATCTTAAAAAACTGATCAGCCAGCGCGGCAAGTCCAACCTTGAAGAAGTTTTTATCGAGGTGACGAAATGATGGGACCCGTCTGGGCGATCGTCAAAAAAGACGCCAAAGGTTTTTTTACGAGCCCGATGTTCTACACCCTGTTGGGTCTGTGCTGTTGTTTGTGGGGTGTGTTTTTCTCGGTAGAGGTCTACACCTATGTGCAGCAGTCCTATCAGTTGTCGTTAAAATCAGTGCAAGCCGGCCTTAATATTCACCACAACTTAGTTTCGTCTTATTTAATCATCGTACATTATGTTTTGGTTTTTATCCTATCGGCATTGAGTATTCGTTTTTTTGCTGAAGAAAAGAAATTAAAAACTTTTCCAATCCTGTTGGCGGGTCCAATCACCTCGTGGCAGATTGTTCTAGCCAAGTGGTTGGTGGGTGTGATGATTCTTTTCACCCTCCTGGGTGTGTCCATGGTTTTCCCGCTTTCGCTTTTGTTTTTTATCCCGCTTCCTCTTGAACTTTTCTTTTACAGCTACTTTGGTTTGTTTCTCGTTTTATGTGTTTATATGACGGCCAGTATGTTTGCCTCCTCTGTAACCGAATCATTGATTGTCTGTGTGGTTTTTTCTCTGGTCCTCAATATCACTTTTTTATTGATGGGTATCGGTGGGGAGCTGACCAGTTCGCCGGCGTTGCAAGACTTCTTTCGCTTTTTAACCTTTGACCAGCATTTTGCAAACTTTCGCAAGGGCCTGTTCAGTTTATCCTCTCTCCTTTACTTCGTTTCATGGTCGGCCGTCTTAGGACTGATCACCGAACGCGTGGTGGAATTTCACAGGTGGCGATAAGATGAATGTGCTAGGTAAGATTTCACTTATTTTATCGTTGTTTTGCTTTTTATTAAGCCTCGGCTTCCGTTTGGCGCTGCAAGGTTGGATTCCCTTTATTGGTTGGGGCTTTGGTTTTGGCGCCTTCTTTTTGCTCTTTTCATTGGCCATCAACTATAAGTTTATGCTGGGAGTTTTAAAGTCCGAATCCCTGCATTTCTTAACGAAAAGCTTAGGACTGGTGGCTGTGGTGGTGGCCATTCTTTTTGTTCTAAACTTTATTGTATACAAACAGAACCTGACGGCAGACTTGACCCGCAACAAAATACACAGTCTTTCAGACCTCACCAAGTCCTTGATTAAAGAGCTTCCTGGAGAGTTGAGTTTTTATTACTTCCATGTCGGCAACGCTTCGGTGCGGGGGTATGAAACCAAGGTCCGCGATTTTCTTAATCCCTATCTCCGTTTAAACAATAAGTTAAGACTAGAAAGCTATTCGGTTTTTCAAAACCCCGATTTGGCCAAGAAGTTTAAAACCGGCAACGAAGAGTCCTCGTTATTTGTTGAGTACCAGGATCGCATCAGTCGTGTGACGTCGCTGACCGAAGCGGCGGTGACCAATGCTATTTTGAAAGTCAGTAAGAAACCAAAGATTATTTACTTTCTGACCGGTCATGACGAGCGCCATATTGATGACAAGTCGACGTTTGGTGCTAAGGGTATTAAAACTCAGTTAGAAAGATTGCATTACAAAATAAAAAGTTTGGATATTTCCGATCGCTTTCCATCTGACATTGCCATGTTGGTGATGTTGGGGCCACGCAAACCCATTTCTGAAGAGCACCGACAGAAGTTAGAAAGCTTTGTTCGCGGTGGCGGCGCTTTGTTCTTGGCTGTCGACCCGGGTGAAGAACACAATATCAATTCTCTTTTACAAAGCTTTGGTATCGAACTACAAGAAACCTTTGTGTTTTCAGCACAGGCGCAAGCCGGACAGTCCGAGCTTTTGGTGCTAACTCATGCTGGGAAATTAGAGCACGAGGTGGCGGCCACATTGCAGCCCGGAGAGAATCCGGTGTTGTTTATCTCCTCTGCGCTGAATTTAACCTCTGAGGGCTCAACAGACATCGCTTTAAATCCTATACTTGAACATCTTCCCAATAGTGTGGGGCGTGCGGACATCAGTCCTGACAGTGCCGTGGTTCAGCAAGGGCCCATGGTGGCTGCCGCTGTGGCCGAAGGGCTGGGCGAAACACCCTTTCGGTTGGCGGTGGTGGCGGACAGTGATTTTATCACCAACCAATTTTACGCTCAGCCGAGCAACTTCAATTTTCTTTTGGCAATAGTCACCTATCTTTCCAAAGATGAAGATCTTTTAAAAATGCGTCCTCCCCAGGCTGAGACGACTTATCTGATCATGACTCAAACTCAGATGAATCTTTATTTTCTCTTTTTTATCCTGCCTTACTGTCTGATCTTTTTTATTTTTGGTTTGTTCTTCAAGCTGCGGAGATTTTTTTGAAAAGCTTTAAAGTCTTTGCTGTTCTTTTTGCGCTCTTAGTTTTTTTGGGAGCCTACGCCTGGTTTGGGATTATTAAAGTCGAAGAGCGCCAAAAAAACGAAGTTGTAACACTTTTCCCAGCCTCGTTTCCGGACAGTGTGGCGAGCCTTGAATTGACCACTGATCTGTTTGAAGTGCGAATTGAAAAGCGCGATGGAGTGTGGTGGGTGACCCAGCCGCGTGAGTACCTTGCCAACCAAGAGTACATTGAAAAAGCCTTTCGCATTATGGATGAAACTACCTCAAGCCATCATTTTACCTATGATGAAGACAAGTTTGGCCTTGAGCCCGGAAAAGCCTTTTATCGCTTTCAATTTGAAGATGGTTTAGAAAAGCGTGTGCGGGTCGGGACCAAAGAGGGGCCGGTGGAGACCATCTATCTTTTGGATCAAGACAGTAATGAAATATTTGTGGTTCACAATGTTTGGGCGCAATTTTTATATTATCCTCTGAGTCAGTTCTACCATCCGGGTCTTCCTGTTCCGGGGGCGATTGTTAAAAGCTTGTCTTTAAAGACTGAGAAAGATGTGGCCTGGAGTGTGGACCCGGCGCCGAACAATTTGGTGACCTTTCGCCTTAACGATCAAAGCAAAGACATTCATAAAGCCAATGGCCTGTGGTTTTTTAAAAAAGTCAGGGAGTTCCAACTGGAGGACCTGAAGTTTGGCGAACCCGAATCCTTTAAACCCCATTGGTTCCTTGAAATTCAGACAGATAAAGGTAACATAACATTTGAATTTGACGAAAAGATGGAAAAAATCCGGGTTCCAAGCTTTAAAATTTTTGCGCAAGTGAATCCTTATTCGTTAAAATCATTGGGCTACGAAATAGAAAAGGTGTTTAAAAGTGATAAAAAATGAAGTTCTTGTGCAGTCACCAACGCGAATCGACTTTGCTGGCGGAACATTGGATTGCTGGCCAATCAATGCTCTGATGAACCCTGTGACCACCATCAATGTCGCCATCGACATCTACACCACATGTCGTCTTTCAAAACGGGATGATTCTCAGATTTTAATTCATTCACGGGAGACGGATAAAACCTACGAATTCGATTCTCTTGAGGAGTGTCTGGATTGCGATGAAAAAGATTTTCAGTTTTTTCGAGAGCACATTGCCTATTGGAAACCTGATTTTGGTTTTAATCTGTCGGCGCAAAGCGATTCGCCCATGGGTGGCGGTTTGGGTGGAAGCTCCAGCCTGTCGATATCAATTTTTAAAGCCTTCGCGGAGATGTATGGTCGAGAGGTTGACTCCTACGAGATCGTGCGAATCTGTTCGGGCATTGAAGCCAAAATTCTAAATATGCCAACGGGCACACAAGATTACTTTCCACCCTTACATGGTGGTTTTAATATTATTGACTACAATTTCGGTTGGCCCGAAGTGCAATCGATTTCCATCGATGACCTTGATATCAATAAAAACATCTCCATCTTTTTTACCGGCCGTTCCCACCACTCTGGGATTAATAATTGGCAGGTGATCAAAAAGTTCGTTGATGGAGATAAAACAACGTTGGCGGCCCTTGGTGAAATTAAAGAAGTGGCTGAAGAGACCCGGCAAGTGGTGATAGATAAAGACTGGGCACAGTTGCCGAAACTCTTTAAAAAAGAGTTTGAGGCTCGCATGAAACTGGCTGACAGTTTTTCGTCTCCTGAAATCGAAAAGCTGGCAGAGGTGGCCTATGAAGTGGGGGCTGACGCCATTAATATTTGTGGTGCTGGTGGCGGAGGCTGTGTTTTTATTTGGTCTTCTCCGGAAAAACGAAATGATATTATCGACGCTTGTACCGAGGCAGGGTTTCGACATCTGGATGTCCGACTCGTATGAGTTCGCGACGCAAACCCTTTAAAGTCATAAAGTTCGCCGGTCTTACCCTTGGTGGTGGAAAAGGACGAAAAACTTGTCTGAGTGTTCTAGAATACTATGTGAAAGAGAAAAAACTGTTTCTCGCTGAACTCCATGAAAACATCGAAGAGTCGCAAAAAGTATCGGCCGACACTCAGATCATAAAAATTTTAGATAAATTGGGTCCATCGGTTCACAGTGTGGGGGTGGACGCTCCGCTGATCGTCCCTAAGTGTTTGCGCTGTCGCTTGAAGTGCCCGGGCCACGAGAAGTGCACCGAGCCTGAGATCAAGTGGATGTGGAAAAACCATAAGAAGCGCTCTCCCCAGAAAAGACCGAATAAGATTTTTACTCCCTATACCGAACGTTGTGTTGAGCAGTACATCAATTCCGAAATCTCATCCGAGCTGGCGTCCGACCATGCCTTTGGCAGCAATCGCGCGCCCTTATCGGCAAGGGCCATGTATCTGAAGCGCCGAATTCCCCATGGCAAAGTGATTGAGGTTTTGCCGCGCCTAAGCGTTTGGCGTTTGGGTCAGAATATGGGGATCAAGAAAAACCATCTGCTTCTTTATAAACAACTGACGCGGGGACCGAGCGTAAGACAAAAGTTCTTGGATCAGTGGAGTGAAGAGGGATTGAGTTTTATCTACCACCGGGATTTTAAATTGATGGTGAAAGACTCGTTTGCGTTTGAGTCCTTTATTTGCGCGTACACAACATTCTTAAATTACCGGGGCCTGTGCGAAAAGCGCCCAAAAAACTTCCCAAAATCCGAAGCCTGGATAGCCTTCCCAAAAGAAACCTAAAAGGTACCAAGTCCCTTTTCCGAACAAAAGGTACCAAGTCCCTTTTTGATGGGTCCCCCTAGAATACAAGCTGTTAAAAAAATTGTTTAATCTCTGGAATGGTCTTCGGAGTATCTGATCGCAGAACAAATTTTATTGTTTTGTAACGCTCCGACTACCCAAAAGGGACTTGGTACCTTTTTGGTACACGCTCTGAAAAAAAAGTAGGATCTCAAAATAAGACAGGGGAGGCGTCAGAACCCTCTGATGACGCCCTGTGTACCCGAAAGGTGTCTGGCACCTTTTGGAGGGGAATCGCGACAATATCGTAACTCGAACCCACCACCCATTCGCGGGATCCTGTAGATGGAACGGATCATAGGGTGGGATTATGAAAAAAAATTCAATGAGAAGACGAATGTTTCTTAAGGGCTTAGGGGGCGCGACCTTAGCGATTCCCTTTCTGCCTTCGTTAATGCCAAGACAAGCCTGGGCCCAACAAGCCCAAGTGGTGCGACGGTATTTTACTTTTGTCGGTGATTACGACTACGGCCATCACCAGCACTGGTTTCCAACATTGAATCCTCTTTCGCAAAGATACAATCCTGGAAATGGAGATCACGAGATCGGCTATCAATCGTTACAGTCGTTTCTCTCAAGTCCGACAAGTGAACTCTCTTATATTCTCGGTAACGGTCTGAACCCGTTTGTAAATAAAATGAATATTCTACGAGGACTGAATTTACACACTCGTATCGCTCACGGTCGTGGTCCCATGCTGGGGAACTTGGCTGATAATGACGGGCACGACACCCAGGCGCGAAATGTTAAACCCCTAAGATCCATCGATCAGGTGTTGGCGGGGAATTCACGCTTCACTCCGCACAGTAACGACCCATTGACGGTTGGACCTGCGGACCATTCTACTTTTTCTTACGCAAGAGATTCCTCTAATAACATTAACAGAGCTTCAGCACGATCTTCTAAACCACATACCCTATTTTCCCAACTCTTCTATCCTGGAGGCTCCCCCATTTCTGAAGGGGGGAGTTCTCCAGCTCCTTCACGTCCCGGAGCCGACATTCTTTCGAGAACCATCGAAGATTACCGAAGAGTGCGGAACGGTCGCCAAATCAGCTCGCTGGATCGACAAGTTTTAGACAATGCCTTGGATCGCATTTCCGATATCCAAAGACGACTTGATGCAACCACTGTAGCCGGAGGCTGTCAGTTTTCACAGATCGACCCTTCAAGAACAGAAACTGATGGGATTTCAAGCTGGAACTATTCATGCTTTGATCACAAATATGCCTTTGAACTGTACGCGCAAATCTTTGCCGCCGCGGCCGCGTGTGATTTGCATCGCGTTCTTAATTTCCATATCAACAACCTTCCAAACTACGATCGTCATCCCACTGAAGATTTTCACCAAGGTCATAGCCACCGTCCTTTTGATAACGTCAATGGCATGCCCAACCATCGGTATATGGCGCAGATTTGGAGAAACTATGTGGAGTCGTTTCTAGTTCCTTTAGTAACAGCTTTGGATTCTTCACCGGACACCAATGGACAGTCCATCTTAGACAATTCGTTGGTGCACATGACTTTGGAGTGTTCGACTGTTCATAGCGACTATTCAAAGCCTTGCCTGCTTATTGGAGGCGCTGGTGGCAATTTGACAACGGGGCACATGATTGATTATTCCCGCAGAAGCTTAGGCCCGCACCCGGAGCAAGGCGACAGCTTTTCAACCGACCCGAACAGTGATCGCTTTGGTCACAACTATTACGGAGCTCATTACAATCGCGTTTTAACAACGATCCTTCAAGCCATGGGACTGTCGCGATCGGAGTATGAAGATCCTGAAATCAATCGTTTCTTTCAAGGAAGAACTGACTCGCTATTGGGTGCTCATAACAACGGAATTGCCAATATTGGTGGTTACGGACACATCGGAACCGAGCGCAGTGGTGTGTGGTACTACACCGACGCTCAGCTTTATAACTTGCAGTACGCTCGTTATAACTATCACTTTTATAAAAACTCTCTTCCATTTCCTGTGAGCAGTGCAGGGTAAGGGGAGGCGTTATGAAAACAATCAATTTCTTTTATCTAACTTTAATAATGATTA
Source organism: uncultured Pseudobdellovibrionaceae bacterium (assembly GCA_964588335.1). Lineage (GTDB taxonomy): Bacteria > Bdellovibrionota > Bdellovibrionia > Bdellovibrionales > JAGQZY01 > JAGQZY01. The sequence continues at coordinate 54,859 of CAZPOV010000005.1, forward strand.
TCACTCCAGGGTGTCTGTCTGGATTTGATGCCACTCACAGCCTGTCGAATGGTTCCGACTCGGCTCCTCAATCCCAAAGTTTTCAAAAAGCGCAAGAGGTCTTACAGAAAAACTGTGTGGGATGTCACAGCACCAGTGGAAGTGCCAGTTATGCTCGTCTTGATTATAACAATGAGCAAGCCTTTATCGCTAACGGCATGATCGTTCGTGGAAACCCCGAAGAATCAAAATTGATTTACCGAACCCAAGGTTATGTGCGAACCCAGGCCGGATCACCTCGTCGTCCGACCAATATGCCCATGGGTGGCACTCTCTCTACCGATGATTTCCAGGCTCTTTTCGACTGGGTTCGCGACACTGCGATCACGGGCGACTTAGAGCCTCCGCAGTTAAGCATCGTAAGCCCAAACAACTTAACAAGCTCTGAAGGCGCGATTCAAGTGATCGGTCTTTGTGAAGCCAACGCCAGCTTTATTCAAGTGACCGGAGACATTGCACCACTAACAGAAGACATCATTTGTTCTGAAAGCGGTGAGTTTGTGGTCGATCTTGAATTAGCGGGAGCCCTTGGCAATAAAACAGTTTACTTTTCCCAATCCGATGTGACTGGGAACCAAGCCCAAATCAATTTAACTTTAATAAAAGCCGATCTAACGGCACCTTTACTAACAATCAATACACCCATGCCCGGGTTTCGCAGTTTCGACAGTTTCCCATTGACTGGAAACTGCGAACCCGGAGCTTCCCTTTTGCAGGTAAGCGGAGACGTGCAGCCGGTGGCGCCTCAAGCCTGTAGTTCTCAGGGGATGTATTCGATAACCGTGACATTAAGTGCAGGCCTTGGAGTGAAAAATGTTTCTGTCGCTCAATCCGACAGTGCCGGCAATCAAGCCGTGGCTTCAAGAGCTTTTGAAAGAATCATGCAAGATGTGAATGATACAACACCTCCTAGGGTCCTGATCAGTCAGCCCGCGGTGAATACCACGACCGAGATGAATATTGCCTTAACAGGGACCTGTGAAAACGGTGCCAGTAACGTACAAATTTCTGGAGACACCAACCCAGTGAGCGTGGCTTGTGCTAACTCTTCGTTTCAGGCCACCATTGAACTTCTTGGCGCCCCAGGAAATAAAACCGTTCAGGTCTCGCAACAGGATGCGGCTGGAAACTTAGGGCAGAACTCTCGTCAGTTTGTAAAAATCGATCAAACGGCTCCTTTGTTAACAATCGCTTCTCCGGCCGCCGGTACCGAAGACGCAGAAGGTGTGACTCTTCAAGGTGCTTGTGAAACCGGCGCCAGTGATATCGCTGTCGGTGGTGATGTGATGACCACCAATCCCACCCCCTGCCAAAATGGTCAGTACTCCGTGTCTGTAAGATTCAGCACAGGGTTAGGCAATAAAACCATTGAAGTCGCACAACAAGACAGTTCTTTAAATGTGGCGCGGGTATCGCGCACTTTCACTCGTATCGCTCCACCCACTCGTTTTCAGGCGGCTCAAGCGGTTCTTAACAATCGATGCATTGAGTGTCACCAATCCGGTGGGGCGGCTGGCTTTGCGCCGTTTGATTTTAATAACGAACAAGATTTTATCGATGCCGGCTTGGTGGTGCCAGGTATGGTCGACCAATCCCGACTGATCACTCGCACCCAAGGCTACGGCGGTGGTCAAGCGACAATGCCTTTAAACGCCTCTCTTCCAAGTGCCGAATTTAATACCCTTCGTGATTGGGTGTTAAACATGGAAGATCAAGTGGCTCCAAACATTGCCATCAGTTTTCCAGCCGCCGGCTCTGAAGTGTCCGAGACTGTGACTTTAATGGGAACCTGTGAAGCCGGTGCCAGTGATATCACTGTGGCGGGCGATGTGGTGTCGACTGTTATTGGCTGTGCCTCCAACGGAACATTTACGGCGCCCATTACATTGAGCCCTGGTGTTGGTACAAAAACAGTGACTGTCGCTCAACAGGACTTGGCAGAAAACGTGGGATCGGACTCTCGTAACTTTCAACGCGTCGACAACACACCCCCAGTGATCATGATCAGTTCACCCTCAGCCGGTGCCAGAACCGAGGGGGACTTGGTTCTGTCTGGAACCTGCCAAGTGGGAGAAAGCTCCATCTCGGTTTCAGGAGACCTGTCGCCAGTGACACCGGTTCCTTGTCAAAACAATGGAACCTTCACCGCCCAAATTATTTTAAGTGGAAATGACGGAAATAAAACGGTAACAGTGTCGCAATCGGACAGTTCATCCAATACCGGAACCGATTCCCGAATTTTTGAAAAGTACAGCCAACCGGAATTAACGCCAGAAGAGCGTTTTACAATGGCTCGCAATATTATCAACACCCACTGTTTGGGTTGCCATCAGCCCGGGGGCGCAGCGGCTCACGCCTCGTTTGCTCTGAATTCCGAAGTGGATTTTGTGCGTGAGGGATTTGTAGTGCCCGGTGAGCCCGATCAGTCCATGATTATTTACCGAAGTGTGCACTACGGTGGTAGCAACTCGAACATGCCACTGGGGAATAGCACTTATTCGGAAACTGATCACAACAGTTTGGTGGCGTGGGTGGATAACATGCCCATCGTGGAATCGCCATACTCATGCGACCCCAATATTTCACCACTGGCGTCCCTAGAAGAGAGTTACGCCAAGCGCTTAAGCCAAAGACAGTACGACAACACACTTTTAGATCTTTTCAGTTTGGCTCTGCCCCGAACGACGGTTCAAGGTTTAGTGAATAACGCCAAAGACGGCGTTTACATACCTGCCGATCAAGGCGAGCACTTCAGTCGCGAAAACAATGCCCTGACCGGTGATCATATGGAGGCCTACCTTTCCATTGCTGAGTCTTTATCGCAAGACCTTTCAGCAACCCACCTATCAACCTTGGTTCAATCTTTTATCAATCTGGCACCCGGCGCCTGCACAAGCCCCAACGTGTCCAACTTAAGTCAAACCTGTCGCCAACGCTTTATCCAGAACTTTGCTGGGCGAGCTTTCAGAAGACCTTTGCGCTTGTCTTCAGACAATCTGACAACAGAATCAGGGGAAGCGATCAATGAACTAACAGCCCTACAAGCCGAGTTCTCTGGAGTTTCTCTACAAGAGGGCGTGCAAAGATTAATCATTCGCGTTTTGATCTCTCCCCATTTTCTATTCCAGATTGAAGATCAAAACCTTGTGGCCGGAGCCACTAGCGAAACCGGTGTTTATCGCCTTTCTGATTACGCCATCATCAGTCGTCTTGCCTATCGGTTTTGGAACACCATGCCCGACACGCAACTTTGGAACATTGCCCGATCTCAGGATCTAACAACCGACCAAGGCTACAACCAAGCGTTGAACCATATTCTTTCGCAAAACCAAAAACTGGATGGAAGTTTACGAGAGTTTTACAACGAATGGCTAAAGCTTGAATCAATTCCACATTTTTCTAATAACCCGCAACTGGATATCGTGGCCGGAAATGTGAACTATGGTCCCAATCTTCGTCGTTCTATGATTAACGAGCTGGAAGAGTTGGGCGCATTCGTTACCACCGCTGGGGGCACTTTTGATGATCTGTTTACAACCGATATCTCGTTTGCTCGCGACCCTGAGCTGATGGAGGTGTACAACGTTTCACAACCCGCACCTTTAAACTTCACGCCTGAAAATGCTGTGCGCTTACCCGCCAGTGAGGACCGCGCAGGACTGCTTACCCGGGCGGCGCTATTGATCTCAGGAAGTGAGTTGACCAATCCGATCTTGCGAGGAGCCCATTTAAGAAAAGACATCCTGTGCTTGGATCTGGGCTCACCACCAGACAACGCTCTGGATGAGTTCAACAGCATCGATGTGGATTTTCGCCTGTCCACACGGGAGAAAACCCAGATTAAAACTTCGGGCCCCAGTTGTGTGAGTTGTCATCGCCAGATCAACCCCATTGGGTTTGCGTTCTCAAACTTCAACTCCATTGGAGCTTTCGGAAACCAAGAGCCCATTTTCAACGACTCAGGCCAGTTCACTGGTAATCACGTGGCTGTTGACTCACAAGTGGATCTTTCTGATGTCTTCGGGCCGGGGACAAGTGCCACAGGGGCTGCAGAAATGAGTGAGTTGGTGGCCTCACAAGCCAGCACCAAGACCTGCTTCAATGAAAAAGTGTTCACCTACTTTTACAGCCGTCAGCCCGATCCGCAACAAGACGCCTGTCGACTGGAGCAGACTTATCAATCCCTATCACCCAACTCGAGTTTGATCGACATGGTTCGACAATTCGGACAAGGCGCGGATTTACGTTATCGCAGGATCAGTAACTGATGGCGTAAGAACAAAGTGTTAAGCGACAAACAATTAACGAAACCCACTAGACCACTCTTTTATAGCGAGTGGCCTTTCCTTTCCCAATTCTCACTAACTTGCCGTCCTCAACAAATTTTTTAAGCAGGCGTTGGTGGGTGCGACGATCACCCGGTAAGAACTCTGAGAGATCCGCCACTTGAAACTGACTGTCTTTAGGGATGTTGTTGATTAAAAGACAGAACTCGGGGTCATCAACACCGGCAGTGGGGTCTGAAGAGGTGAGACGAAAGGCAATGGGATCTGAACTTGTAAACGTCACCCCAAAATTGTGAGCTGTGACCTGAAAAGGTATTTCAAGCTCTTTGTTTTTTTGATTCAGTCGAAACACAATTTGGTGAAGTCGATTTAAAGAGCCAAAAGGGTTGTAGTATTCATCGGGAAAAATCTCATTAAATAGAGCGCCCCATTTTTTAGGTCGGTAAGCATCTGACAGCATGGACTGAACCAAACGAAAATGGGTTTGCGAGGTCAAAAAGGCATTGTCTGGTCCGCCACTCGATTTGATGTTTTGCCGGTTCCAATCGATCACAGCAGCTGGGGAGACGCCGTCCACAGAATTGTAGGTCAGAAGATACTCTTCCGGCTCTTTCAGTGGAACCAACGGCTTCAGCTTTTCTTTTAAAGAGTGAAAAGGATTGCCAATACAAAGTTTGGCGAAGGCGTCGGCATCAGAGAAATGTTTGCACCGATAGAAATCAATATCCCGAGCATCCTCCCAAGCGCCCCGCTGAAGGGCGTTTTGGCTGGCCTGAGCCAATCGGGTTTTGCCGTCTTGACCTCCGGTTATTACACTTTGCGAAACCTCAAACCATTTCCATGTCCAGTTTTCCAGCAGATGACCACTGTCTTGCATTTGTTGTTGGTTGGTTTTAAGAATTCCTAGGGCCTCTTGCATCTTGTCTTGTGAGATCAAAAGCTCCACTTTTTGTTGAAGACAGAGGTTTTTTAAAAGACCCAGCTCTTTTTTATTGGCCGATTCAAGAAGGTCGCCGATGGTTTCTTCTGCTAACTGGAATTTTCCAAGATAGATAAAGGCATTCACCAGATTCGAACGTCCCATCATAGACTGGTAATCACTGATTATCGAAGACTTGATGTAGCTTTGTAGAATCTCTTCGGCTTCCACGTAGCGCCACTCGGAAAAGGCAATGATGGACGCAAAAAACAGAGCACTGGGAGCTTGAGCCGGATCAAGTTCCGAAAGAAGCTTCTTGGCTTCAAAACTGGCGCCAATTCGATGCAAAGAAAAAGCATAGTCGGCCCGTTCTTCATCGGTGGCCGGCTGTATCGCACTGAGATGGCGAACAAATGGATTTAAAACTTTTAATGACTTTTGCACCTTCCCACAGCGCCGAGCCAGGTTGGAAAATCTCAGCACATTTTGGCGAGGCAGGGAATTCAGGCGTATCTTCCCCAAAAGATTTTGAGCTGAAGTGAACTGTCCTGTTTTGATACAGTTTTCTATTTGGTCGAACTCTTGGCCAAGATTACCCATGTTTTTTTATCGGTGTTCGCGACAAAATCATAAGTGGGGACTCTAGCTTTTTTCTTATAATATAGAGATAATTAAATATGGGTGGAGTCAATGGGGAAGAATAAAGACAGTCTAATATTCCGAATCCGGTTGATAGCTCTTTTGGGGCTGTTGCTTATTGGTTTTCAAAACTGTTCTAATCCCGCAGAATTTTCTAACCAACGCTCTTTTCGAAATCAAATGGCCGGAGATGGGCATGAGGGAAAACTCTCTATTCCTGTTGATGCGATTCGTGATCTAGATACGCAAGAAGAATTCAATGGTGTTTATCCGCAAAATCCCGTGGCGTTGCAAAATGCTCTCAATTTCCTTCCGTCTCTTTCCACCTTTTGCCGCTCGTCCTACCAAGGGCCGACCTTGGGAAAAAATCTTATTATCTCGAATGCTGAATCACAGTGGCCCAATGCCGATGAGACTTACGATTTAAGTTCAAGTCTTCCATCGCAAACCTCACTGGTTCGATGGTCCATAGCTACAGCCTGGGATGCCAGTGGCGTTATGCAAACCGTTTCTGATCATGTTCCAAGGTTTGAGGTTTCCCCAGTTTCAGGACAACGCTCCATCTTGCTTGAACCCGAATCGAAAAATCAGCTTTTCTATTCCGGAGACCTTAATGTCGGAACTTGGTCAACCATAGGTGCGACGACGCTACCCCATAGTACCGAACAGAATCCGATGCTGAATGGACCCGCATTCGTTTTGGCTGAAAACAGCACAGACAATGTGGTTCGACAACTCAACCACGCCACCTACGTCGACGCAAACACCGAGTACTCTCTTTCTATTTTCGCTAAACCCATTCAATCAGGACGCCTGCTAAGCTTGGGACTTTTGGACTTGGAAGGAAACGTGATTCGATGTGTGGCAAACCTGCAAACCCAAACTGTTCAGCCTTTAACCCCATCAAGCAACACTCCTCGATGTGATATTCAAGCCTACCCCAACGGGTGGACCCGAGTCGCCCTGTCGCTCAATGTGCGAGGAACCACAGGTCAGAACATGCAAGTGATGTATGAGTTGATGGATGGAAATCAAAATTTACTGTACCCAGCCACCGGACATCCTGGAATCATTTTATGGGGTGCTCAATTAGAACCAATGCCAGTCGCAACCTCCTACATTCCCACGCCGGGAGCCGCCTTTGTTTACCGTCGGGTGGATCAGTTGGCGCTAAGAACCGGAGCCTCCCTTCTTGAGGAAAGCCAGTGGTCCTTGGACTTTTCAACCAGTAACAGTTCAAGCCTAGAGATTGCATTAAAAGATATTCCTTCACGCACGGACCTGATTGTTGCACAAAATGGACAAGTCGATTTTCAAATCGACAGCAACAGTTCCACTGTCACCAATGCCGCTTTTGATGGTCAGCAAAAACTAATGATCGATCAGAAATCCAATTCTATTAAGGCGTACAACAAAGGCCATTTCGCTGGCGAAAGTTCTTTAACCTCCGGGCAACGCTTTGGAGAGATCCACTTACAGGCCCAAGGCTCTGGCGTTCATGTCTCTGAAATGAAAGTCTACCCCATTGAGGACAGCGAAGAGATTTTGAGTGTTCATTCACTGGTGAATATTCCACCTGGCCAACGCTTTGGCGTCTTCACTTTAGGACTGGGTGATTCCCGACTACAAACCGAACCTTTTCCTGTGGAAGCCAACGGCCAAGGCGGCCTAGAAGGCAACCTTCACGACTTCATAATGTCTCCCGAGAACAATTCCAACTTCTCGGTGGAAGCCTCCCTTAGTGATGGTACGATTATCAATGAGTCTTTGAGCTGTTACTAGGCATCTGTCGATTGCATGCTGTAACAGATATCTTTGTTTCAATCTTACGAGTCGAATTCTTAACGCTGCGTTTACCCGAAAGGTGCCTGGCACCTTTTGGAAGGTACAGACTTTGACACCTCGTGTTCTCAAAAGGGACTTGGTACCTTATTGGGGGAGGTGTTGTAAAATGTGCTTTAAAATAATGAAAGGTTAAGTTTTTCAACTTAACCTTTCGATGGTTTTTAGAATTTTAAAAAAGCTTTTTATTATTGAGTGGCCGGTGGGCACGGTTGAGCTAGGCCGCTGGTTTTGGCGCGGTTGACTAATACGGTTTCCATGATGTTTTGAATCGCCTGTGCCTGCGTGCTATCGACGATGGGGCCACCTGAGTGGGTGAGAGCTGTTGCTCGTGTTAGGAACAGTCTCCAAACAGAGCCACCATCCACGGGGTCTTCATAGGTCACTTCACTGGTGGACGCATCAGCGATCACTGATTGGGTGCGCAGAACTTCGTAGTTCAATCCTTCTTCAGGGAAAAGAACGTCGATCTCTGCAGGTTGCACAGGAACGCCGTTGGCGCAGTAGGTGTTGCCATCGCCAGCTCCGGATTCTGGTTCGCGGAACACAAGGTCAGCCATACCGGCCAAGCGATCTTCGCCATTGATAGAGATGGTTTTAGCTTCGTAAGTGATATCGTAAGCGTAGGCGTTCTCTGGAGTGGTGAACCCGGAACGTGAGCTGTAAGTCACCTTTGATGTTCCCCAATAGTAATTGGCATAAAGGTTACAGTACTCTGGATCACCTTGGTTGTTTGTCAGTGCATCAACGTCGTTGATCTCGGCATCAAAAATGGTTTGAATGTCATCACCAGTGTTGTCGACCGCATAGTACATGCCGTCAGGCACGCAGCCCTTTTGAGCTAGAGATAAATCCAAGCTGCTCCCTTCTTTATAGAAATAAAGGAGAGGATCATTACAGTCAGAAATCATAGGATCTTCCGCCGTCACATTACGGGTGACAAACTGAATGTTACTTAAGGCACCAATGGCGCGATTCATTTCAGCAGTGCTGGCCCGTTTCTGCCAATGGCAGCGAACCGGTGTGGTGCTTTTATAGCATCCCAAGCCAACGCAAGGAGCGGTGGTGGTATGGGCACAGTGGGGGAGTGCTGAGTTCGTGCAATAGGCTGTAGGCAGGTCGCGAGGAAAGGTGGTTCCACTTTGCTCATAAACATGAGTTTCTAAAAACACATAGTACGCGGTGGAGAGGAAACGAGTGGTGGCAAAATCAAGAGAAAGGCCGCCGCCGGTGGTGTAAAAGATGTTGTCGCCTCGACCGAGGTTGAAACCGAACTCACCATTTTCACCCGTGATGGTACCGTCATCGGTTTCTTCTTCATTGACAACATCAACTTGCAGTCCGTCGTTGTCTGAGCTGTTGGCTTGTAGAGTGCTACCGCCGCAGTTTTGAAACGCAATAGACATTCCGACTCCAACGATAAAAGCCATCACTGATAATAAAACTTTGCTCATGTTTCCCCCCTCAAGAGATAAACCTATCTTATCAAAACTTATCGGTTTTTTGAGGTTCATTATTTATTTTTCGACAGTTTTCTCGAATTGAGACAGGGTCGGTGTTGAACTTATTTACCTTTGTCTAGCGAATGGGCTGAAAAAGTTCGCGTAACGGCTTTTCGTGGTAAGGGGTATGGCCAAAAGTATCGACCCAAGTTTCGGGCGTCTCCATGCACATAAAGATTTTCCAGGCCGGGTTGTTGGACTTAAATCGAGTTAACACGAAATCAAACATCTGCTGGCGCAGGCTGTAGTCGTATCTTAACTTGCCATCGGCACTGCGAAAGGTTTCGGCTTGGGTAACGAGCGAGCTCATTCCAAAGCGCTCACGCATCATATTTTTTTGCTCCGGTTGAAAGCGCAAAGCACCGACTGACATCACGGGAATGTCACGAGGTGTGAAACGTTCACTGATTTGATCCACCAAAAACCCATAGCTTTCTTTCCATTCCGGATGCCAAATCATGGGATCGATATGAAAAGAAATTTTATATCCTTTATCACGACATTTTTCTGCCGCTAGCAAGCGTTCTTCAAAAGAGGCGGTGCCGTGCTCTTCACTGTCGATCACCTTGGGTGGGTTGATGGACCAGCTGACAATCACGTTGCCACCGTGGTCGCAGTCTAAAAACTGATCGACGCGGTCGGATTTGGTTTTAAACTCTAGCGTCCACTTCGGATAGTCTTTGAAAAACTCAATCAGTTTGCGGGAATACAAAGTGATGGTATCCATGCTCAGGCTGTCGATGACTTCGCCTGTGCCTATGCGCACCGGTTGATCGTGCAAAGACTCCATACTGCGAAGCTCAGCAAAAGCGTCTTCGATATTGGTGTAAACAGTTAGGTAGTTGGAGTTGATGAAGGACTGTAAATAACAGTAGGAGCAGTCCATATCACATTGAAAACCCAGATTTAAAACAAAGTAATTGCAACAGGCCATACCCTTGTGAAAACCCGGACATTTTTTAAAGAATTGTCCTTTGAATTCCGTGACATGAATTTGCCGTTTGCTCTGTGCAAACTGCTGCGATGACAGTTCACCTTTTTCAATATCAGGTGGTGGACCTTGAATGACTTTGGCTTTATTACCAAAGACTTCAAAGAAGCGCAGGGCGGTTTCGCTGTCCTTTACTTTTTCGTCAATCAGGACGCGATCAAATTTCTGCAGCCAATGGGCGTTCACAGTTGCGGCTCCGA
>CAZPOV010000005.1:65376-146091 GCA_964588335.1 uncultured Pseudobdellovibrionaceae bacterium
ATCAGGACGCGATCAAATTTCTGCAGCCAATGGGCGTTCACAGTTGCGGCTCCGATTTTGAAAGGCGCTGAAGTTTTTTACTTAAATCGTCTTTATCAAGATAGGTGATCTGCATTTTTTTAAGAACGCGATCGCCTTGGCGGAAGTTCACAACCTGAACATATTTCGGCCAACCCGCCTTTTCAGGCGTTGCGGCTGTGGTCTCTGTCATTGGGTGGCGCAATTGCTGAAGTCGGTCGGCCCAAGTACCCGATTCCGGTGGTGCGATTAAATCTTTGGCTGTTCCCATCAAGTGCAGATCGACAATCCAGTCGAGGGCTAGTTTGCCTTCGTTGCGACTCAGGTTTTGGCTAGAGAATTGATTGAGAACGTCGGCGATCTCTTGCGGATTTTTTAAGCTCACTAATGGTTGCAGGTCTTTTTGTCCCATTTGCTTTTGGTGGGCCCAGTCTCTGAAAGCCACAGGAGTGTTTTCCACGGCTGCGAACAGCTCAGATGTCTTCTGGTTCCACTGGCGACTGTTGGCTTTCATAAAAAGCTCTTTATTAAGAGCGGTTTCAAGAGCTGGAAACTCTCGGCAGGCCGAAAAAAGCTCAACTGTTTCGATGAGGCTCATGGGGCCAAACAGATCAATCAGACATTCTGTGAAATCAAGATCGCTGAGATCCACCAGGGGCCAGTCGTCCCGTTCACTGGGGTTGAGAACCACGTTACACCATTCCACCCGAGCCTTTTTAAAGCAGTGGCCGCGGGGGGCAAATTTCAGTTTTTCAACATCGGATTTATCGCATATAAACATGGCTAGGGCATACCATGTCATTGTCAAAGCGGCAATTGGCCTTTGTGCCTCTTTGAAGATAAGATTGGTAAGAATTTGAGGGGTTTATGGATCATTGGAAACTAAGGTCAGAAATTTTAGGGGATGTGGTGTACTTCTCCTATGGTCCGCCAGTTTCCAACCAGCATTCTGAGATATATGTTTGGGATCTGGATAAAACCTATTTGGACACCTCCTGGCACACCCTAGGGGATCTTTTTCGCACGGCCTTCGAAAAATCCTTTCAAAAGCGTAACGTCCCCGGCACGTCCACCTTGGTGGCTTGTGTGAAAGAGAACTGGGAGACCAACCACACCGATCAACGGTTTCCCTTGTTTTTTATCACCGCCTCGCCCCCCCAGATTGAAAATAAAATCAAAGAGAAGCTAGAGATTGATGAGATTGTTCCCGAAGGCATCTTCTTTAAAGACAATCTTAAAAATATTCATCCCGCCCGCTGGCGGCGCCTGACTCAACAGGTGGGCTTTAAAATTCAAGCCCTGATGCAATTGCGATCCAAGTTTCAAAAAGAAATCAGCCAGGTGTTGTGGGGGGATGATAGCGAGACCGACGCCACCATTTATTCTCTGTACTCTGATATTTGTAGTCGTCGCTGGGATGAGAAGGAACTTGTCAGGCTGCTCAAGCACTTTGGTGTGACTCGCGCCCAGATCGATACGATTTTAGACCTGCAAGATCAGTGTCCCGAACATGACCCGGTGGAGAAGGTTTATATCAATTTAGCTATCGATACCGATCCTGAGTACTACTTGAAGTTCGGCCGTCGAATTGTTCCCACCTACAATTCTTTTCAGACCAGTTTGGATCTGTTTCAGGACAGTCGATTGAAAGAGAATCAAGTTTTGCGAGTCGCCCAGGATCTTAATTTCAATTATGGTTTCACTCGGGACGAGCTACAAAAATCTTTGGACGATCTGGTGCGAAGAAAAATCATTGCCGAAGAAACCTTAGAGCGGATTTTACCGACCTTGCAAGAAGGTGACATTATTACCAGTGATTACAAGCCCTCGGTGGCTCCCGGAAAAGTGGAGTCGCAAGTGGGGGATCGAATTTTTGGAGTTCACGGCGAAACCGAGCCCTGGATTCCCGACCAAATAGACTACTTACACGATTATCGATAGGGAGACATAGAAATGAAGTTTTTATTATTGAGTATTTTTGCTTTAAGTGGAATGAACGCCGCCTATGCCGGGTACGATAAAGAAGTTCGTGATTGCTTGTCCCACTGGGGAAGCCATCCTTTCACAGCCAAGAATCCGAATTATAAAACCATTTCAACTTCGGTGAGTGTGTTTGGAGCGGGGAGTGACATCGTTGATTCCAAGGCTACTAAAAAACCGTCGTTGGTCTACATCAAGCCCTCGGTGAATGTTTTAGGTGGCAAATTGATTCAACTTAAAAACCCCAACGGGTGGTACTGCTTAAAATCCAACACTAATGTTTTGGGGAAAGCGACCATCGAGCTTCATTGCAATGCCAAGCTAGCGATTGCCAGCACTGGCGCCACCGTTTTAGGAAGTGAAGAGGGTGGAACCCAACAAGGCACCACTGTTTTAGGAAAAACCAAAATCAAACGCGTGGGTTGCAAGTAAATTCCCACTGTGGATCATTCAGGAGCTGTGAGAAATCTTTCACGGCTCAGCTGTGTTTTAACGAAACCCTTACCCTCCGTTGAATAGTTAGAGCTCTTTCAGAGAGCGATCCAAACTTACTATTAGTGCCGAGATTTCCCTCGAGAGAAACCTTAGATATTTTCAAAAAACTGAGGGCCTCAACGCGAGCCCTCTAGCATCAAAAAATTTTAAAATGGTTTCGGGAAGTCCCTGCGCTCAAAAATTGGTGAGGCGCAGGATCTGTTTTTGATCTACTCTCGGACGCTGTAGAGTCCTGGGAAGGTTGGGATCACTTGTTTGTAAACCCGTCCGAGGCGCGAGAGAGGATAATCATAGATTTCACCCTCGGCAATCACTTCACCGTCTGGTCCGATTTCTTTGGACTGTAGAATTCGAATAAATTCATTGTAGTCACGCTTTCCGCGTAGGGCGAGAAGCCAGACGTGGTTCAATAGATTCACATCATCAAGCATATCACCGGCCATAAAGTGCTGAGTGATATAGTAATAACTCTCTGGAATTTCCACTGGTTCCGTTGAAGGACGGCCATTGCAAACCATGAAGCCACGGCCAAGAGATTCACGAACCTTTGGGCTTTCGATATCGAGTCCCTCTTTTAAGTGTAAATACTCGTCATCAAGATTCTCGATCAGCTCTTTACCAAACTTCAAAGCCAAACACTTTTCATGCTCTAGGATGTTAATGTGGAAGTCGGCTTTTTGAGCCACCAAAAATGTGGCCGCATTAACAGAGGTTCCTTGAGCGCGGTTGACACCATCACTTCGGCTGGAGGACATGGAGGCAATGATCAGCCCCGCACTGGCACCGATGGCAGCGCCCGGAACACCACCCAGGGCGGCACCGATTCCGGCACCTGTAATTCCAAGAACTCCGGAGTCGTTAACTCCAGCCGAAGTTGTGGTCGACACATCTTCATAAGTGGAGATTCCAAAATCCACACCAACATTGATGTTCATGTTCATACCACGGATGTGTTCGTACTTGCCGGCTTTTAAAATCTTGAAGCGGCGATCGAAGTGAACGCCATCAAGGAAGACTTCGTCGGACTCCGGAAGATAGCGCACGTGGGCCATGCATTTATGAAGCAAGTAGGCCTCGGCGTCGGTTTCATCGTTGAACAAGCGACGCTCCAGAGCTTCAGGTGTGACTAGGTCACTTTTCACCAGGTGATCGGCCACCTGCATGGCCAAGGCGTTACAAATTCTTAAGCTATCGTCCAGTTTCAGTTTGTCTAAGCCTTCCGCGAGCCACTGACTGACGCGTCCATGACTGATCTTGCGGTCCTCTGGAGACCCGAAGCGCCGGCGAAGGTAGTGATTTCCAACAGCGTTGTACATGTTCCCGGGGTGCTGACTGTAGTCCATAGGAACTTCACCGGTGTCTCGGCCAAGAAAGGACATAATCATTCCTGGGCTCTTCTTGGCTCGATTCCATAAAGGCTCAAGACTATCGACGCGAATCACTTCGCGGTTCACCTCTTGCAATTCGTGCATCGGGTTCACCAGAAAGAAGCGTCCTAAAAGATTGGGTAAACTTTTTTCGTTCAAAAGACTCATGAAATCATGAGAGATCATGCGATTCTCTTGAGTCTCTGGAAAACAGTTTTCCTGACTATCAAAAGAGCAGCCCTGCTTGTATTTAGTGAGCGGTTTGTTGGTTAGCGACACGTAGCTCATGTTGTAGCTTTCAACAAAGTTACCCATTTGCGAAAGTGCATCCATTTCCATTTCATAACGTCGCTCGTTGTCTCGGTGCATAGCAATGACTTCGTCGACATGCATTCCGGCAAACGGCTTCAAAGAATCGTGGTGAGCGGAATTTTCAAAAAAGGTGTTGTCAGGAAGTGGGGTGCGAGGCTCGTAAAGAGTCTCGCCGCAGTCAATACGGTCACAGTACTTCTCATCGACAGTGTCGGTGGGACGCATCTCTGACATGTTGTCGTTTTCAACAAGGGTACATGGACCAATAAACGATCGGCGCATTAAACCCGACTTGTTACGTAACAAGTTCAAATCAATGATCGGTGCTACTGGATTTTGAGTGTAGTTATTGATGGCCATTCTTTCTAAGTCGCGCTCAGAGAGAACCACGCCCTCAAGCCCTTGTCCGATCAGAAAGGTCTGAGCCGTTAGTAAGTAATCGGCATAGTTTCTACGAGTCGGAGCAGCCTGGCTGACATAATCATCTTCTGGAACGGCGGTTTCAACATTGCGAACAAAATTCGCGAAATTCGGGCGGGTGTTTGCGAATTGCGGAATGTAAGACCCATGATTAACACCGGCAATAAGATTATCGAACTGCTCTCGACCCCATCCATCCCAATAGGCTTTTGACTGCAATTCCATTTGGCTGAGGTTATCGCGCGCTGACTGAATAATATCGCGCCAGTCCTCACGACGCAGAAGGCTGATCAGTGGATTTTCCTTTTCATACTCGGCTCTGGGGTTTCCATCCGCCAATCCACGTTCTATCTCGTCGACCATTTCAAAACGTCGACGTTGAGCGGCTGATTGCTCGCGGCGGCTGGCTTCAAGCTCTTCTTCAGTTTCTTCGACAAACTTAAGAAAGTTCTTTCTTTGTTCTTCTTGAGTGGCAGCCAGCTCGGCCAGTTTACGTTCTCTTTCTTCCGGAGTCAGAGCTTCGGGGAGGTAACCATAGCGCTCTTGAAAGGCCAAACGTTCCTCATCGGTCATGCTGTCCGGGTTGAGTTCAAAATAGTGGCGCTCCAGCTCGTCGATGCGTTGGTCGACAATATTACCTTGCAACAAGGCTCTTTCGTCGATGGTTTCAAGTTGAACCATGATTTGAGAACGAACACTCATCATACGCAAGTCGCGCATTGAAAACTCAAGGGGGGTGGTGATTCGACCCGCCTGAACACGAATCAATTTTTTAATAACTGTTGTGTACTGACCTTTGCGAGCCTCTCCACCATCGGAAACCGGCTGCACATGGTATTTTTTAGTTTCTTCATTACAAGTGTTGTCACCTTCGGGACAGGGGCAATTTCCAATGGCCGGGTCACACTGAATCAAGTGAATTCCATTTTGGAAGGGATCAATAAAGTATTTCACCAGAGCGATCTTAGCCAAGTAGACTCCGTCTCGTAGCGGTTCGAATATACGGCCGCGATAGAGAGTGTCTCTTTGCACCAAGGGATCCATGGCCATGACCACAGCTTTTTTTACGTTCAGGGTTAAGAATTCGTCGATAACGTAGCGGAAACGAATGGTCTGATAGCGGAAGGCATCGACAAACAGAAGATTCGGCTTCAATTCCTGAAGTCGGGCGACTCGTGCGTTCATAGCTTCAATTTTTTCGTTTAACTCTTCATCGGAAAGCTCCAGCCAATCGATGGCGTTCTCTTGGTCACGAAGGGTTTGTCCCAAAAGCGCCTTCTCTTCAGGGGAATCAGCGGCTTGGAAAATACGTTTTGTCTCGTTGGCTAGAATTCCAGTTCTGATATCGGCACCGAAAGTCCACCCTTCATCCCATGGGTTAAGAGCGATGATCTGGTTGGCTTGGTTGTTCGAACGTTTGTGGATGATTTTTACTTTTTCCAAAATCCGATGCTCACGCATGTAGTACTTGTGATGCAACTCATCGGTCCAAAAAAGAATACCCTCGTGATTGGTTTGGGTTTCCTCAACGCGGCCATCGGGGTGAATGATCGTAAAAGGTTGTAAGCGAACAACGCCACCACTAACGCCGTCTGTAACAGTTGTTGAAACACGATAGATCACGGTTCGGTCGGTGGAGGTCTCTCCCTGTTTCACCTGTACGAAACGGGGATCCAACATCGAGTACTCTACCGGCGGTAAAGAGTGAGTCCACAGGGCTTCTCTGAGTTCATCAAAGTTTGTGGTCTGTTGAATATGGCTAGCGTAGTCAAAGCCTTCGGGCTCTTGAGAACCACGGACCTGCGTCACCCAGGCTTTCTTAAACAACCCATCATAAGAGCCTGCGTTGTAAAGTCCTTCATAAGGGTTCAAGTCAAAGTTTTCAGGAGTGTCTTCGGGCACCACTTTAATAGCCAGTTGCACCTGACCGGTGGTGATTCGACGTTTTAAAGGCACGCTCAATTGTTTAAAAACAATGGTGCTGTCAGTGTGAATATCGATGATTTGGGGTTCAAGCTCGGGCGTCAGAATCACGCGCTGAGGGTTGCTGGATTCACCGACGTATTCTCCAACCAACTGGACATAAACTTTAAAACGACCGTTGTTCAAATAAATTTTATCACGGTCTTGGTTTAGGTTCAGAGGCTCAATGTAAGGCTTGAGTTGAACGATAATATCAAAAAGTTTACCGTCGGGCAGGTCACCGGTTTCGATGATCTCAAGACCGGGCATCAACTCCAAATAAAGGTTCTTACTGGAGCCGCGACTGAACAGGCCACTTAAGGCCTCAGGACCAGCGCCTTCAGGAATGATATGTGCTTCAGAGATGTTGGCATTTCCGCGTGCCAAATCCACAACCTCTTCACCCGAGTCGCTGCGGTATTGCAGCCATGGGTTGACGGCGTAACGTAAAACAGAGGTTCCACGATAGGTTCCTTCGCCAATAAGGATGCGCTCTTTTTCGATGTACATAGAATCGGCGGCATAGTTAAAGGGGATCTGTTCTTCCCAGTCCAAACAACCCAAGTTATCGGTGGTGGCCTCTTTGGAAGTGCCGTCCGGCGCTTTAATGCGGAAGTCCTGACCGACAGGTAAAATACCATCCGTCATTCGGCTTAAAAGACAAAGACGAAAACTGTAGGTTTTGGCTGTTGGAATTTTCCAACGTGGGTTTTCCGAAGTGGCAATGGACTGACCTGTCACAACCAGCGGACGGAAGTCGGCGGTTGAGTCGTCGGTCACACCAGCACTGGTGGGATTGG
Source organism: uncultured Pseudobdellovibrionaceae bacterium (assembly GCA_964588335.1). Taxonomy (GTDB): domain Bacteria; phylum Bdellovibrionota; class Bdellovibrionia; order Bdellovibrionales; family JAGQZY01; genus JAGQZY01. The sequence goes on from CAZPOV010000005.1 coordinate 72,731, forward strand.
AGGCCTCACGCAAACACGAGGTTTGGGCTAAGGTGAGTACCAAAAGAAAAACAATTTTAAGCGGAGTTAGGTTGCTTAATTTAAAGAGTGACATCATTAAACTCCAGAGCAATGTTAAAGATCTGCATATCCGCCTGTAGCGGTCGCGCTTCAATCAATCGGGCATCAACAAACTGAGACTTTATGGAAACTCCTAGTTTTTTTAAGTTCACTTCAAGCCCATAGGATGCGCCTTCCCGGTTGCTTCGTCCCAATTCAAAAGCACTGTAAAGCGCGGGGACAGAATCAGACTCAGCAAAGAACTGGGCGTATTCGGGAATGATTGCAAAGTCGCCAAAATCCATGGCCACCGAAGTTCCAAGCCACTGCGAACGTCGACGATCGCTAGGAGCTTGGGCGTTATCAATGATTCCGATTTTAAATTTCTGTTGCAAGTGGGGAGTGTAATCGACAGCTATCTCATAAGCTTGTGATAAGCCGGCGAACTGATAGCGAAACTGACTCTCAGAAGGATCGGTTCCGATCACACTGTTACCAAGGCGTGAGCTTTGAAAAGCCACCACTGACGGGAGATCGCTAAACTCAAATTGATTGACGTTTGCATTCAAGCCTAACCACTTAAGGGCCTGCCAGTCGGCTTCGATACCGACGCTGGTTAAGGTGGGAAGGGGCTCGGCCTCGGTGCGATCGTCTTCGAAACTGGTTGAAGTTGGTATGGCGTATTGCACTTTCGGCGTGATTTTTATTTTCTTGTTCGCGAATCCACTTTTCAACATAACGCCAGGAAAGCCGCGATCGCCAATCAACATTCGATTGTTGAAATGCGCCTGACTTAAAGCACCCGCTGAAAGACGAAAGAATTGCGCCGGCTCATAGTAAGCGGATAATTCAAGAATGTTCACCAAACTGAAGTTGGGGTTTTGAAATCGTGACTGAGAACGCCCGGTTGTTAAGTTGAGCTGAGCATCACCACGGACACCGAACTCTTCTGTTAACTCATAGGCACCATTCGGGCGAGCGGAAAACTGAATCAGTTGCGATTCGTCCTGTTGCTCTTTAAAGCCGATGGCTCCCAATGAAAAATCTGTACTGAAATAAAATGAACGAGATCCCGTGGATTGAGATCGCATCGCGTTTGTTGAACTCTGCGAGTGAGCACTTGTCAGACTCCATAGCGAAGCCAGACAAAAAATTGCAATGGTATAAATTAAGTTCATCCAATGTCCCCATACTCATCTCCGCCCCAAGTTTCTTAACACCTGTTTTATTTTATAATGACCAATTATGATAGAAACTTATGAGCTTTCTGTCATAAATACAGCTTTTGAAATTTTTACCTGTCGATATAAAAATTGCTTATCGAAGACCCAATAAGCTCTTTCTATAACCTTTTTACCGGGTTGCAGGTTTCGAGATCCGAGGTTGCCTTCAGGTGGTCCAATGCCCTCTCTGGCGCACTTTCTGGTGGGCGTTCGGCATGGAGACCCTCAGCAGATACTCGAGTGCAAAGTTCAATGGGCTAAGAAGGGCCCAAATTCTCGATTGGGTTTGATTGAGTCTGGCTGCTAGACGATCACAACTTCTCGATAGGGCTTCATTGTACCTTGCCGTTGGGCGATCCGAAATTCTTGCTGAGGCTTACTTGGGCCTGGCTGTTCGGCGATCAGACAGTTGGGTGCCTATTCTCGTCATCGGTGGGAGTGAGCAGAGGCAAGGGTCTGTAAGTCACTGGAATAACTGGCTTCTTGATGTCTCATTTTGGTATGGGCTTTGCTCTTTATAGAGGTGAGGAGAAACTATGTGTAAAACCGTTCGATTTTTGACTTTGATGATTTTAATCGCAGGCTTAGGCGCTTGTGGGGAAGGCTTCCGTGGAGAGAACAGTTTGGGTAGCTTTCAAGATACCGATTCAGAGTACTTCGATAGCCAAGGCAATCGTCGCAGTTTCACCCAAAACAACGTCGATCAAGAAATCTTACGGAATTATGCCAACGAATTGCAGGGCCGCGAATCGGCGACTCAAGACATGAGCGATGATATCAGCGCTTTCGACCTTTCGTTGACCGCAGACAACAATCAAGATTTTAGCATGATGGCTCGAATCGTTGTCAGTTGTAGCGAAGGCTATGAGATTGAAAGTGAAATTAACCGAAGCCAACTGCAAGCCATGCAATCCATCGTTTTAGGTCGCGATGGTCCCTACGAAGTGGAAGTTCAATGCACCTCACGCAGTTGCCAAGAATTGGTGGCGGTGATTCGTAAAATCAGCGGTAGCAATCGAGGAACTGTATTAGCGGGATTGGCCGTCGGTGGTCAGAGTGAAGGGGAAATCCTTTATGTATCACGCCACGTCGATCACGAACCTTACTTTGCGTCGTTTACCAACGTTCCAAACTTCGAAAGTCGAAACTCTTGTTCTGTCGGAAACGGTGGATCCAATAGCATTGGTGACATTCTTACCGATCGCGCTGTCGAAGTCGGTCAAGAGCTGCTAGAGACTTGGTGGGAGCAAAAAGGTGACGAACTGATTGATAGTCTCTTTTAATATCAATCCTGTCGGCGCATCCATTTTTGAGCTTTTAGACGATCTTTCTTAAGGTTCTCGTTGAGCGGGAACCGGTCGATTACAACGACATTGTTTCTGTTAAAATCCCTGTGAGTTTTTTTCTTTAGACACTGAATAATATTATTTTTCAGAACCTCTAAATCTTGCTGAGGTTTGGTAATTAAGATTCCAAGATCTTCCCCCAGGCGTGGGTCGGGGACACTGACACACAAAGCCTCGACCTGAACATCTTTTTGAATCGCGGACTCCAGTCCTTCTAAAGAAAACTTCTCGCCGCCTCGATTCAGAAACCATTGGCTGCGGGCTTGGTAAACCCAGTGCTGATCGCGTTGTCTCACTTCAATGATGTCAGGCAAGATAAACTCGCTGGGCTCAATCACTTGGTCGCCATCAATAATCATTTGGCATAAATTGGGTCCCGAAAACTTTAAGCCTTGAGCTAAGATTTCAGTCTGAACGTGAGGGAGGGGGACGCCAATTTCACCGTCTTCAAAGGGAGGCGCCCCCGGCGGTAGATGGGTGATGCCAGGAGACGCTTCGGTGGCGCCATATCCGATGCTTGGCTTTGCAATGTTTAAAATCTTTTGGCAGTCCTGCCAAAGTTGAGCTTCGACTTTGGCTCCACCTATGATGCAGCTAAAACTTTTGGGAACAGATTTCAAGGCTTTTGTAAAATCCAGCAAATCATAAAAGTGAGTCGGGGTCCCTAAAGTTAAAGTAAAAGGATCAATGGATTGGAGCCATTGCTGATGGTGGCTGCGGTTGTAGGCGCCGCTTGCAAAGACAAGATCTAAATTTAAAATCACCGCCGCGGCATAACCCAAGGTCACCCCAAAGGTGTGATAGGGCTGAGGGTAACAAAAAATCCTTCTTAGAAAATCACGATCAAAAAGTTCAAATATACCAAGGACGGAGGCTTCAAGATTCTTTTTCGAGTAAAGCACCAAGCGAGGCTCTTGTGAGGTACCAGAAGAAAAAACACCTGTGACGACAGCGGCCGGAGGCCCCTGCGGCGATGGAAGTTTTTCGTCTCCTGTCCACAACTCACCTAGAGTTTGCACTTGCGCTTTTGGCAAATGTTTTACAAAGTCGTAGTTTGTCAGCGTCGGAGGTAAAAACAGAATAAGATCATTTTGATTGTAGCTCTGTTTGAAGGCGGCAAAGGCTTGTTGGCTGTGGTGGCCTTTATAAAGAGTAATTGTCTTTGGGTAGTTTTCCATCTTTTAATACTCCTAGTCTGAAAAGGCAGTTGTCTTCATTCCACATATCACCACTGATCGCCGAAGTGAAAGACTTGTAAAGAAAGTCTTTTTCAATGGTTTTTGACATGTGTTTGTAAAACGGAGATTGGTAAAAAAGTAAAAGTAGGGATTGAAAACGGTCCACACCTTTTTGTAAAGTTGTATCATAATTTTTGCCAGAGTCAGTGTTCGTCAGGGTGGTATTGGCTTTCAGGGCGTCATTAAGAACTTCTGCACTGAGTTCGGCCGATCGCAATGAAAGATGCACTCCGGATGAGAAGACGGGGTCCAGAAAAGTAGCGGCATCTCCCACCATTATCCAGCGCTCACCCAATTTGGTTTCACTGGAGTAAGAGTAGTTGGCGGCTGTCTTAACCGAACCAAGAGGTTCAGCGTCTGCCATCATGTCTTTGAATTTCGGATGACACTGCAATTTATCTTCAATGATGTGCGGATTGTTTTTATGTTTTTTATAGGCTTCTGGTGAAAAGACCACGCCCACCGATGTTATTTCTCCCTTGAAGGGAATGTGCCACGACCAGCATTGGTCGGGAAGGATACCGATAACAATATCTCCCTCTTTTTCTTGTACGTCCCGCTTCACGTTTCGGTAATGATTGTAAACCGCCACATTATTAAAAAAGTGCTGATTTTTTTGCCGTGACTGAAACATCTTGCCAAGAACGGCCGCCCGTCCACTGGCATCGACGACAAAGGACGTTGACAACGAATCGGTATCGGTTTGAATTTCAACGTTATCTTCTTTGAAGGTGACTGATTGCACAGTGCTGGGTTGTAAAACCTGCACGCCAAGCTGTTGGGCGTGTTCAAGAAGGTCTTTATCAAATTGGTCGCGCGGGACCTCAAAAGCGAAGGCATGGTCTGAGTCCAAACCATTGGCGAATTCAAAATACAAGGGCTTAGCCTCACGGTGATCGATAAACGAAGCGCCGTATTTACGAATGTATTTACCACTGTCGACACGATCATAGGCTCCCGACTTTTTTAAAATATCCATGGAGTGGGGAAGCAGGGACTCGCCAATTTTAAAGTGGGGGTAAGATTCTTTTTCAATAAGAACAACGGAGTGGTTTTGTTTCGCCAATAAAGCGGCCGTGGTTGCGCCTCCGGGGCCACCACCAATCACGGCCACATCAAACTTTTGGGGCTGCAATGTAAACTCCTGTCAGTTGTTTTAGGTGAGACGCAATGTCATGGATATCTTTGTCCAGTCGACGATCTCGGTGGACCATGGGCGAATGGCTGCGCACCATTTCGTACAGTTGGATAAGTTCGGGGTCTTTCAATTGGGTTTTGCGAAGGTCGATGGCTTGCGCACAACCAACAAGGTGGATAGCAAGAAGGTTGAACATGTTATTGAAGATTTTTTCGGCTTGAATACAGGCTGACAAGCCAAGGCTGACTTTGTCTTGATTGTGAGATTCGGAAGACCGAGAAAAAAGGCCTCCCGGTGTGCTTTGGGCCATCACCTCTGACGTGATCGCTGACATGGCTTGATTCAAACCCTTAAGACCGTGATTCAAATAACGCTCGTCTTCGGGAATTTTCTCCCAGTCGGCCAGGTTCGGAGGAAGACCACGATTGACGGCTTCGTCGATCAAGCACATAAACTGCCGGTCGATCATATCGGCCATATGAGCCATTGAAATTTTAAGATAGTCCATACCATGGGAGATGTAGCCGCCGTAAAAATTGCCGCCCATGGAAAACTCCTCACCCTCTTGAATGATGGGATTGTCGGACACGCCGCTGGCCTCTTTTTCTGTCCATTCTTCGCAAAGTTGTAAGGTGTCGAAAATGGGGCCCAGTATTTGCGGGGCACATCGGATGGAGTATTTATCTTGAATGGTATGGTCTCGTTCCTCTTGCTGATGGACTTTAGCAATTTGGGGAGACTGATAGCTTTCGTTTTCTAAATAACTCCAAATTCTTTGGGCTGCTAAGCTTTGACCAAAAAACTGTTTAGCGAAGTTATTGATCAATGGATTGAAAGCCTCTTTGCGGCCGTTGATTCCCAATACGCAAAGGGCCGTGGTTTTCATGGTGGTTTCTAGCAAAAACCGAATGACTTTTAAGTTGTGGTAGGAGTAGGCCGCCATCACGCTGGTGCCGTTGACCAGAGCTAAGCCTTCTTTGGGTTTAAGCTCATAGGGTGGTTGATCGTATTGCTTGCAGACATCTTCCATGGCCTGGCTTTTGCCTTGATGCCAAACTTGTCCTTTGCCTTGTACGGCGAGTGCCAAATAGGCTAAAGGAACCAAATCGCCACTGGCGCCCAAAGAGCCTTGCGAGGGAATCTGGGGAACAATGTCTTCTTCCACCATCCATTGCATCCGTTTTAATAAATCAAAGCTCACCGCAGAAACGCCTCTTGATAACGATTGCAATCGAAACAGTGTAACGGCTCGGCAAACTGGAAGCGGCAAAAGGTCACCAACGCCACAGCTCAGGTAGGTTATTAGGTTTGACTGCAATTGACTGGCTTGATCGCCTGAAATAATGCGACGGGAGCTGTCTCCAAAACCGGTGGTCACGCCGTAGATGGTTTCATTGTTCGCTATCGCATTCTTTAGTTTTTGATGATTGCTATCAATTTTTTCACGTGAGGGAAGCGAGAGTTTGATATTGGGCGACGATTGATACAAGGCCTGGCCTAAGTCGGCCAAACTGAGAGTTTCTGATCCCACTGCGATATTTTTCGAATCTTGATTCAAGACAATTTCTCCCACAGCCAAGGGCCCATCTTAAACGTTTGGTGTTGTGCAAAGGGGTTGCGGGCCCAAATCTCGTTGGTATCAAACTCACTGTCCGACGTCTCTGAAAGTTCCAGTTGCCAGGAACCCTGATCTGCGGCGGTTAGCAAGGTCGATCTATAAACCTGCCGGTTTTGGGCTGTCTCGTCAAATTCTAAAAGGTCGACCATGGCTAAAGCCGGACGAGATTGGAATTGAGAGCAAGAAAAAAATTCCGCAAGTGCTACGTCTCGAGTTTTAGGGCCTTTTTGCAAACACAAACTGGAGCAGCTATGCTCCGCCGCTTTTAGAGCCATCGAGGCGCGAACATTGGGAAGAGTGTGAACAAACTTTTGAGCATGCTGGCAGCCGGACTGGGCGAACTCCCAGTCGGTGAGGTTTGAGGCCAGTGGCGAGGCGACAATTAAATAGTCCATACTTCTGGGATTGCGAGCAAACAATTCGGCCAACGCAAAAGCCGCACCATCCAGTTGATACCATCGAGGCACCCGTTGGCTCCAAGTGGGCTCCTGCAAGGGGGGCGAGAAAGTCAAATCCAGTTGTTCAATCTTAACTCTCATGGGCCGCCTCGTAACTTAAATTCATGGCCGAGCACATACCGCCAAAACCCAAAGAAGAGATCAAAATATTTTTCACTGCGTGATTTTCAGGGGCGCGAACCAAATGATCGGCGACCGGCAGTTGACTGTTGGCCAGCGTCGGCACACCCGGAATGGTTTGTGTTTTAAAAATTTGCTTAGCGATCGCCAAGTCCATCATTCCACTGGCTCCTAAAGTGTGACCGATCGACCATTTAGAGGCTGTGACTTTTGGCATGAGTTTGTCTTTAAAAGCTATCTGTATGGCGTTGGCCTCAGTGAGATCATTGTAGTGGGTGGCGGTGCCGTGACTCATGATCAGGTCAGCATTTTTCGACGGCATGAAACAGCGAGCCAGGTTTTGGCCAGAAGTGTCTGGTCGGGTGGCCGAGCTGCCTTCACAAAGCGAGTGCACGCTTTCAATTTTAAGTTCGTCTTTGCTCTTGGCCGTTTTTCCTAAGATCGCGGTTGCGACTCCGTCTCCTAAAAGAAGACCGTCACGGTTGTCATCAAAGGGTTGAACCTTATGAGAGGGGCTAAGGGCTCGCAAAGACTGAAAGCCTTTTAAGGTGAACGGACCAATCAGGTCGGCGCCAACAATAAGAACGTGATCATAGTTTTGATGATCGAGCCAATTTTTTGCCAATTCAACAGCACCGTGACTGGATGAACAGGCGTTGCTAACCACCACTGAGTTTGCAAAATCAATGGGGGCATAGGATTCCATCCAATTTAAAAGTTCAAAATAAGGATCCATTTTCGAAACCGAGGAATTCCAAACAATGTCTTCAGTGATACCTTTGGTGGAGGCGAAAATAAGACCCCATTTTTTTTGTTTTTCAAAGTTGTTCCACGGAATTCGATCCATCTGTTGTGAGATGATTGTTTGAAACCTTTGGAAATAACTCAATCCTGAAAAATCGGCAGAGATAGCAAAGTAGGGGGCGTCACCAAGAGCGTGGTTCAAAGTTCCAGGACTGTCTTGCAAAAGACCTTGAAACAGGCTTTGTTCGTCGTTTCCGTGACATGTGGCGCAAGAGATAAAGTTCAGGTAACTCATAACCAACCTTGACCCGTTCCAGCGCAGTTGGCAAAACAACAACAATGGACCAGCGAATAGCCAAATTGATCAATTTTCAAATATTGGAAAAATCGGAGGAGAAAATTTCTGCCGAATTGCTGATTGATGAGAATTTGCCTTCTTTCAAAGGTCACTTTCCGGGAAATCCTATTTTGCCGGCGGTCAGTATCATTGATATCTGTTTGTTCCTTTTGGCTGAAGTGAAGCCCAATATTTGTCATTCTGATATTGAGGTGAAGCGTTCTAAGTTTATGGCCATGGTTCGTCCCAACCAAAAAGTTTCCATTGAAGCCACTTCGGATGATGGAAGCAATTGGCGTTTGACTTGGTTGGCGCAGGAGAATCAATCGAAGCTGGCTCAAGTTCATTTAGTTATTTGATTCCTGAATCACTTTTTCAACCACGTTGTAAACATCCTCTAGAGTTTTCACACTGCGGAATGTTTCGGCGTCGACTTTTATTTTGATCTTTTCTTCCAGAAAAACCAACATGTCGATGGCATCCAAGCTGTCTAACTCCAGGTCTTCCATGATTTTGGCTTCGGGTTTCAATTGAGAGGGTTGCAATTCAAAGCCTTCGATCATGACTTGGTTGATTTCGTTGATTAGTGTTTGCTTGTCCATTGCTTTCCTCGTTAACAGCTTTTCAAAATGAAACTGGTATTCATGCCCCCGAAGGCAAAGTTATTGCTTAAAATCGTTTGATAACGTCCTTCTTGGTTTTCGGCAAGAGCATTGATGGCTTCACACTCGGGATCGAGATTTTTTAAATTGCGATTGGCAATAACAATACCGGCATTCATCATTTCAATGGAACTGATCGCTTCGATGGTTCCACAGGCCGCCAATGAGTGTCCAAAGTGACCTTTCAAACTGCTAACAGGTGGCCGATGGTTGAACACGGCTCCAATCGCTTGGGCTTCCTGACGATCACCTAAAACTGTGGAGGTGGCGTGGGCGTTCACGTAGTCGATGGAATCACTGCTGATGTTGGCTCTTTTCAAAGCCAAGTTCATGGAGTGAATCATGGAGTCTTTAATCGGATGGCTCATGTGATAGCCATCGCAAAGGTATGCGCCACCAGCAAACTCAGCCAAAGGCTTCGCCCCTCTTTTTAGCATATGGGCTTCCGATTCCATGACTAGAATGCCAGCTCCTTCTGAGATCACAAGACCGTCGCGGTCGCGATCGAAGGGACGGGGGGATTCTTGAGGTTGATCGTTGTATCCTGTGGAGGCCGCTTGCACCGTATCGAAAATGGCGGCACTGGTGTAATAGGCTTCATCGGCTCCACCGACAATGGCTAAATCGTAAACTCCAGCCTGAATCAATTCCCAAGCTTGAATCATCGCCTGCGAGCTTGTTGAACAAGCCGATCCGGTGGATAGCAACGGGCCTTTAAAATCGACAGCCATGGCAACGTTGGCAGGAACTGAATGGTTCATGATCTTGAAAAAAGCCGTGGATGTTTGGCTTTCCGGACCGCCTTTATCAAAAAGTTTTTTAAAATGATCTTCTAAAGTTTTTGGACTGCCTGTGGTCGATCCCATGATCATAAGAGTGCGATCGGTATCAATCTCTTGCCAAGGATTTTCACCACTGATGCCAGCTTGCTCAAGAGCGGCCATGGTCGCCAAAGCGCCCATCTCTGCCATGCGCGACATGCTTCGTCTTTTTTTGCGAGGGATCACCGAAATATCAAAAGGCTCGGCCGGTGCCATCAGCAAACTGTTAAGACCATTGTAGACCCGCCAATCATCCATGGTTTGGACGCCGCTTTTGCCCTGTATTAAATTTTTAAAAAGGGTTTCGACAGTATTGCCCAAAGAGGAGATGACACCCGTACCGGTAACGAAAACTTTTTGTTGAGTCATGCTGGAAACAAACCTCCATTGACACTGAGAGTTTGTCCCGTGACGTATGTGGAATCGGTGGACATCAAAAAGGAAACAGCACCGGCGACCTCATCAGGCTGTCCCATTCTTTGCATCGGTATTCTTTGAATCATGGTTTCGATATTAGGAATGTCTTCCACCATTGCCGTTTCAATAAGGCCTGGTGATACAGCGTTGACGCGAATATTGCGCTTTGCCAGTTCCATTGCGAGAGTTTTAGTCATTGCGATCAGTCCGCCTTTGCTGGCGGCGTAATTGATTTGTCCGGGGTTGCCGGTTTGTCCGGTCAGTGAGGCCATGTTGACAATGCTGCCTTTTCGATTGCGCATCATCTTCTTTAAGCAGTATCGCATCAGATAGAAGGCACCATACATGTTGGTTTGAACCACTTGATCGAAATCACTGTCACTCATCAGCCCGGCCATTGTGTCGACATGAATTCCGGCATTATTGACCAAACCAAAAAAATCACCCGTCATAGTTTTAAAAAACGGATCGAGGGCGCTTTCAATCTCTGACGATTGCGACACATTAAATTGAATGGTCTGTGCGTGGCCGCCCTTTTCTTTAATTTGATCGACGACCGTTTGAGCCTTTTCAAGGTTGGAATTATAATGTACCAAAATTGAAAATCCATCGGCCGCTAAGCGATAGGCAATCGCTCGGCCAATCCCACGGGAGGCTCCAGTCACCAAAACCCAGTTGTGTTCCATTTGTAATTACCTCATGATGGTCGAGTGAAAATATCATGAGACAAAGTTGAAACAATAATATAGAGTCAAATGACTCATTGCGTACTGATGGATCGAGAAGCCCGTGAATATTAAACCCGTCATATACCTTCGAAATGTCTCAATGGCCTCCACTGAGGCGCTGAAAAAGATTTCGGCCCTGGATTTTCCTGTCATTGTCCATGCCCAAGAGTTGCAGATTTGTTCAAACTCCTCTGAATTTTTCTCGACAGTGAGCTCGCCCCTCTTGCATGTGATTTCGCACGAAGTGGAAGCTGGAGTCAGTCATCTTCATCAGGTGATTCAAAAGGCTCAGATTGAGGAATGGACTCATATAATTTCAATCAGTCACTTCGAGGCGGACGTCATCCAAGGGCTTGAGAGTCTGCCTGAAAAATTAAAAATTTCACCGTTCGATTATATGTTTTTTGTTTCGCCCTACGATGCGGAAGATAAAAACAATGCTTTGATGCAAAGGCTTCTCGACTTGGGTGATTTTGACTACCGCCACCTTAAGACCACAACCGCGGTGTATCCTGTGTTTTATATACAAGACCTGCGTTTAAAAAAAGAAGACGGACTGGATGACTTACGAATTCTGGTGGATTGCTTAAGAGAAAAACGAGCCTATCAAACTTTAACAACAGAATCGATACCAGATTTCAAGCCAAGGGGCGGGAAGTGGAAAGAGAAGATGTTGGACACCTGGCTTGTGACTTTATCAAGTCTGCATCGTGATCAGCGTCCGATCCATTCGTCTGTGTCGTTTGCGGTGGGAGCATTTTTGGCCTGCACTCCGTTTTATGGTTTGCAAACCGCTTTGATTATTGCTGTGACCATGATTGGACGCTTGAGCTTTCCGGTGGCCTTTCTGGGCTCACAAATTTCACTACCACCGATTTATTCGTTGATCGTTCCCTTGCAATTGTATGTGGGCTTCCAAATCACCGGTAAAGACTTTGCATTTGATGGCCCCCTTCTTGAAGTGGCGAAAAATCATTTTTTATCTTGGTTTATAGGATCCATGATCGTGGGGGGAATTATTTCGATTGCGATGGGCCTTATCTGGTACTGGGTGCAAAAAACCTCGCAAGATAACAAAGTCAATTGGACGGGGACAATGCGAGGGGGCAAGTTTGGCAATGGTCTGATGGTGTTCTTGCTGAAATCTTTGGGCCTTAAGTTCTCCTATTTTTTACTTTATTTTATCGTACCGTATTTTTACCTTTTTGCGCCAACGGCGCGACGGGGTCTGAATCAATACTACTCACTATTGCAGCCCCAAATGGGTTGGTTCGGACGACAGATTCAAGTTCTGCGCCATCTTTATTGTTTTGCCCAGATACTAGTGGATCAGGCCTACCAGGCGTCCCGTGAATCACTGAGTTTTGATATCGAATACACCACCGGTAACGTGTTACGCCAGCATCATGAACCGGGTGCCCAAGTGATGCTGTTTTCGCACTTTGGCGGTTGGGCCATTTCCACTCAAGGTTTCAGTCGCCGGCAGACCCAGAAGCCGATTCATATGATTCGTTACCAAACTCAAGATCTGTCGCCCGATGATGTTTTTCGAGAAAAAAATCAATCCAATCTGCGTCCGATTGTGATTCGCCCCGGCGAACCGGTGTTTCTGGCGATACACCAGGTGTTAAGAGAGGACGGGCATTTGGCCATCATGGGCGATCGTCCCTTTGATAATAATTTTGAGCTTAAAAATTTTTTGGGACGATTGGCGCCCATACCCACGACACCATTTCGCTTGGCCAAGACCTATAAAGCCAAACTGAGCTTTGTGTCTGGCTTTCGCCGGGGATTCAAAGCCTATGGGCTGGCCACTGAAACCTTTGATATGGAAGCCGTGTCTGTAGAAGATGCCGTTAACAAGTACGTTGATTTTTTAAGTCGCTCTATAAAAGATTATCCCAAGCAGTGGTTTAATCTTTACAGTTATTGGTCGTCTTTACCCACCTTGCCCAATGGGTACCAATGCCTACCTAATAAAAACCAAATCCTTGGCGCGCCAAAGCCGGTGAATTCTCAAGGCGAGCCGGAAAAGGGTTTGTAGATTGAGGTCTGAATAAAAGCCCGCCAGTTTTCGTCAGAAAGAAAAAGCGAGATCGGAATGCCCTGTCGATCGTACTTGTATATTTTCAAAGTTAAAGTCTTGTCTTGAAATTCATCGTGGGTGGCTTTGGAAGTCAGGTGAGATTTTTTTAAATGGTGAAGCTTCTGAATTTTAACAATAGTGTCTTTGATAAAGGACTCTTTTAAAGTCGCTGGAAGTTTCATATGAAACTGAAGCTGAATGTCACCGGGTTTGTTGGTGTTGCCTTGGGCTTCAAAAGCCTTTGTGCCAAACGGAGTCAGCCCCATAATTTTAAAGTGTCCTTGGCGAATTTTAGAGAGACTGGTGAAGGGAATGGTCATCTTGTCGGCGTCCGGAGGATTCAATTCCAATTGAATGCTTTGTGTGTACTGACCATCAGGAAACAGTCTTGGATTTTTATCAATCTTCGACTTCTGTGCGCAGGCGGTGAGTGTCAAAATAAATACTGTTGTCTTAAAGAGCTTGAAGATGGAACTCAATGGCTTTCCTTTCGTGTAAATAAGCGGGTTGTCGGACTAAGGCTTTTTTGAAAGCATCTATGGCTTTGATCTTGTGGCCAAAACAAAGGGCAATACTGGCCTCCGTCCAATAATAGGCATAGTGTCGTTGTAAGATTTCTGGACGCTGCAGCTTGGTCCACTGGGTTTTGGCTTGTTGGCAGCGTCCCTTGGTCGCTTGTTTACGAATCTGGTGCAGTTTTCGAATACCGTTTTTCAGACCATAAAAATCAAACCCCTCCAACTCTGGGTCAGGCGGCAGGGAAGGAATAAAAACCGGCTCTTGTTTTTTAAATGAGGCCGTTAAATCAATTCCTATGAAAGACTGGCTGAGAGAGGGCCCCTGGGCAACGTAAAGTGTTTGTTCTTGTGAGTTATAGATAATGGCATGACTGGCGATAAGGGCGTCAATACTGGCACGGTGGCCGAAGACTGGTTTGCCTTGAAAGGTCACTTTATCTCTCAGCAGGTTTAAAAAGTCTTCTTTGGAGACGCTTTTTTCAAGACGTTCGGTCGCCCTGTTAAAGCGCGCCAGGGTGGTGTTGTTGGCCATTCGATTTTTGTTAGCGGTATCATCGGCGAAATCGAGATGCTGTAAATGATTGGTCACTACTGTGGGGGTGGATCTTTCGAGAACGCGTGTTCGTTCCGGTGTTTTTTCGACAATGTACAATTTTTGTTTCTTGTCAGCGACCACAAAAATATCGGTGATCAAAGGCTGACCCTGTCGAATGATGTCGATGGCCTCTTGCGCCGTGGTGGCATTTTGGATGGCCTTTAGGGCTAAAAGAGTCGTCGGTGTGCCAATGCGAGTGAAATCTTCGCTGCCGGCCGCATTGATCGCTACATAGACTCCCGCTGAGTTGATTCCTGAAATCACTCCAACCATTCCAGAAAAAATAACCGACACAAAAGCCTGGCCTTGTTTGGGAAAAACCCACTTTAAAACTTTATCTTCATCGAAAACTCGACCGGCTTCAAAATCAAAGTTGCGGCCAATCAGCCAGCCGTTTTCCAAGGGGCGAGCCACTTGTGTGCAGGCGCCCATCACTAGGCCTCGGTCGATCATCATCTGCCCCATGTCGTGAATACCGTGATAGGCCAATTGCCGGGTGAACGGAGTGGCAAAAAAACGATTCTTTTTCGAGCCATGCAGGGACACACCATACATTTCGTGCAACCAATCACTTTGGTAAAAGTCTTCAATGCCTTGAAACCAGCCCATGGAAAACAGAAACAGGCCGTACTGCAAAAACTTGTAGGGAATAACCTCGTCCAATTTCTCGATCAACGCCATTTCTTGCCGTAGTAACAGGTCATGGGTCCAATAACCAAATTGCTGACCTCTTTGAAAGGCGTTTCCTTTCAGGAAAACCTGATGAACGCCACTTTCTTCTTTGTCGTAAAAACTGGAACTGTTCTTAATATCCGAAACACTGAGTGGCTTTTCTGTCACCAGAGGGGGCTCAACATTCCCTATTTGGATTAAAATAAAGGGTGTTAAGATGAGCAGGACGAGAATGACTAAAAGAGCTTTTTTAAACATGGTCCGTCGATGGGCTGAGGTTAGGATAAACAATATAAGTAAACAGAAGGGCTCCCGTCAAACCCGAGACTATGGTGAGTCCTAAGTCTGCTAAAACCGGATGACCGCACAAAGCTAGGGGGGCAAATCCAGCCAGTGAGGTCAGGGCTGATAAAAAGATAGAGCCAAAAACTTTTTTGAGTTTTTCAGATTTAAACACGAAAGTCGTACAAAAAACCCCATAATCCAAAGTCAGCCCCAGCAGTATAATCAGAGATACAAAAGAGATGAAGCTAAGCGGACGTCCTAAACAGAAGCTGACCAACAGAATTCCACACAAGGCTCCAACAACCGGGATAAACACTAAAAGACTTCGACTTCTAAAAAACACAACTAAGAACAATAAGCATAATGAAAAACAGGTGACTAAGAAAATCAAAGACTGTTGTTTGAGTATACGAGGAAAATCTTCTGTTAGCTGGGTGAGGAAAAAGGTTTTCGGAAAGTCTTTTTTAATAGCGGTCAACTGCGTGGGCTGACTTGCTTTGAATATCGATAAGATGGAATCTTCCACTTGAAACATGGATTGGGTTTGAGTGGGGCGAAAGGATTTTTTACTTAGATTTTGGCAGGACATGGTACTGAAAAAGTCTTTAAAGACATCGCGATAAGGCGAAGTCTGCGCCAGAGTTTTTAGTTCTATTTCGTTGTCACAGGCCCATCGACGCCAGGATTGCTGTGATTTGCTGGTATCGTGGCTGCCGACAATCACTAAAGGATTCAGTACGGGGATGCTATGAGCTTTTGCCCATTTGATGATTCGAGATAGATCTTTTTCATCAGAGGCGAGATAAAAACCCAATTGGTTTTTAGTTTTGTCCAGTCCGGGTCCTTGTAAAGCCTCTGGTTTTTGATCTTGTGTCAGATCCATTCTTTGTAATGAAAAATCAAGATGTTGCTTAGGAAGGCTGAGTGAAGCGGCCCCGATGATTAGACCCGCCGTCACCAAAGCCACAGACCGTGGGATTTTGATAAAGGGAAGGTGAATGGGCCTGGCCGATGTCGACGTGGAGAATTTAGAGATTAAAAAACAAACAAGAAAAGAAACTGTTAAACCGGAAAGGGCAAACAGACTGATTTGTCGGATCAGGGGTGCGGTGAAGAAAAGCAAGAGTCCAAAGCTTAGGAAGGTTGTGGCAAAACTGATGGTATTGGTCTTCCATGTTTTTTTATCAAAAGACTGGTTCCAGCCATGAAAAGCGTAGTCCATGGAAATCCCAACCAATCCGCAACCAAACGCTAAAGTGAGTCCGTGGATCGAACCCCAAACCCAGTGGACCGCGCCATAGGCGGTGGCGATGGCCAGCCCTAGCACCGGTACAAGCAAAAGAAAAACGCTTCGTCGCGTGATCAATAGAAAACCAATGAGGAGTAGAACCAGAGCTGTTCCGAAGACAGCCACCCCTTGTAAATCTCTCATCACTTGCATCTTGTTGACTTGGGCGCCAATGTGGGGCCCCGCCCAGTGAAGCCCTGTTGTTGAGTGGGTGTCCTGAATGTTTTCGATCCAGGTTTGACTGTCTTTACTCTCGGGAGCGAAATCCACCAAAAAGGGAAGAACTTGAAACCTTGATTCCGATTCTTGACTGGCAAAGAAATCATTGAACGCCGAATAGAGCTGATCGAACGGCGCCAAAGGATAGTGACGCAAGAGATTCAATGAACGGGATGCGACGGGAAGACTGAGACTGACTAAGGTTCGATCCAAAGAGCTTTTGAGAGCGATCATCGATTGGGGCGGAGGGTTTGAAAACGTCTGTAAGAGGGCCAATTCATGCAGCCACTTTTTTGAAAGCGGTAGCGGTTGGCAGGGGTCGTAAAGAATACGGTTTGAGGGAAGCGACGATTGCAATTGTTGACACGCCTGTGACCTTTTTATTTTTGAACTGTCGTAGAGAAGAAAGTTCCACCAAGAGATGGGGGCGTTCTGATAGGCTCTAACAAATTCTTTTTGCTGAGGGGGTAAAAAAATATCAGGAGAACTCTCTACCGCGGCCCACACACTGGGTGAGAATAGAAACAAGAAAATCAGAGCCAGTGATCTCATTTAACGATTCGGGTGTTAGAGAATTGGATATCCATCGAGTCTTGGC
Organism: uncultured Pseudobdellovibrionaceae bacterium; assembly: GCA_964588335.1. Classification (GTDB taxonomy): domain Bacteria; phylum Bdellovibrionota; class Bdellovibrionia; order Bdellovibrionales; family JAGQZY01; genus JAGQZY01. The sequence goes on from CAZPOV010000005.1 coordinate 89,881, forward strand.
TTTTTTCAATCAACTTCAATTTCTCCACCTGACCTTGGGAATTTAAATGGACATGGATCTGTTGAAAAATAGAGTCTTGGCTTTTTGGTAAAAGTTCAAGGGATTGAGGGGATGTTTTTTTTATTTTAAAATCTTTGGCAATCTCCTTGCTGTCCATGGAGAGCCAAGCAAAAATATTCTGCATCTGAGCCACGACTTTTTGATTGTCCATGGTTTGCCATGTCGTGCTTTGCGCAGAGGTTTGAATCGACAATTGATTGTTTTCCATTTTGATGGCGGTGTAGGAAGGATTCGTCACTTTCCAGACAATTCGCTTATCAGGTTTATTCACCACTTCAAAGTGACCGGACGTTTTGATGGCGGCCCCCCATTCTTTCACATTACGCACTTGCGAAAAATCGGCTGACAATTTTTTTAGATCATTAAGGTGAGCCAGCATTTGCGACAACTGTGACTCGGAGAGAAATGGGCTTTTGGGGCTGGGAGCTGCCAAGAGAAGGAAGAAGGTGAAGTGTTTAATGTGCCGCATTAGCGGGCCGAAGCTGACCTTTTGCATGATTCCATGTAAGTATCATGGCTTATTTGGCCGGTAAATTGGAGATTGGGATGGACAAGGAAAAACTAAGCCAAGAGGTGAAAAACCTTATTATCGAAGCCGTTAATTTACAGCACATGACACCAGAATCGATTGAGAACCAAGCCTCGCTTTATCAAGACGGTTTAGGGCTGGACTCCGTCGATATCCTAGAAATCATCGTCGCCATCGAAAATCGCTATGGTATCAAAGTGCCCAATGCCGAAAGTGGTAAAAAGGCCTTCCAATCCGTTGAAACCATAGTCGACTTTATTGCCGCGCAAAAAAGTGAGTCCAATCATCATTAGTTCTAGAGTTTTTGTTCGTTCCTTTTCTTGTGTCACCCCCTTTGGGCTCACAGAAGACAAGCTATGGCAGGCTTGTGTTGAGGGACAAATGCAATTTGAGAAGGGGCTTTTGCGAATTCCAGGGTCCCTTACTGAAGAGTGTGTGGCTGACGTCTCGGCCATCAAAGCCTCTGCCCCGTTTGCTGGCGTTGAAAACAATGAGCTTCTCGCTTGGTCGTTATATGCCGTGAAAAAAGCTTTGAAAGATTCGCAGTGGGGTGAATTGTCTTCTGATGTTGGAATCATTTTAGCAACCACCACGGGTCTGACTAACAATTGGGAAGATGAGCTGATGGCGCATTTTCGCGATCAACAGGTTTCCGGACATGTCTACCATCCTTTGGGAAGTTTTGCTCTTGAACTGCAAAGTCAATTGAATCACGACGGCCCCATTCAGTTGGTGTCTTCGGCTTGTTGTGCAGGAACTCAAGCGCTCGGAATGGGGGCGCGTTGGATTCAACAAGGGTTTGTCGACAAATGCTTGGTGTTGGGAGCCGAGCAGATTTGCCAATTGACTGATACCGGATTTCGCTCGCTGTCACTTGTTAATGGCGATAACAGTTACCCCTTCAATGAAAATTACAACAACATTTGCTTAAGCGAGGGTGCAGCGACTATTTGTTTGGATCAACAGTCGCAAGGTGCAATGGCTGAAATCATCGGCTTTGGATGTTCCAGTGATGGCCATTCGATGACGGCCCCGAAACCCGATGGCAGTGGCCCTTACACGTCGATGCAATTGGCCTTGCGGGAAGCTGGAATCGCGCCCGCTGACTTGGACTGGGTTCATGCCCATGGCACCGGGTCAGTGCAAAATGACCGAGCCGAAGCGGCGGCCATTAAAAAGTTAGGAATCCAATGCCCCGTCACTTCCACCAAAGGGGTGCATGGGCATAGCCTGGCTGCATCCGGTGTTTTAGAGTCGGTTCTTTGTGTGATGGCTCTACAAAAACAGAAGCTGCTTCCCACTTGGGGATGTGAATCCAAACATTTCAATATCAATTTAGCAACAACCGCTGTTTCAAAGCCCTTGCGAACGGTTTTAAAAAACACTCTTGGCTTTGGTGGAATTAATTCCACACTGGTCTTTCAACGGGTAGAAAGTCATGGCTAAGTTTTATCATTGGAAATTTCAAGGAGCTGTTAGCGATTTACCATTTGATCCAAAGCTTCGTAAGGCGACGACGATGATGAAGATGGTGGTTGAAGGTCTGAAGTCATTGTCTGATTCGGTGCCAGGACCAGAGGTGCAAGAGCATTCTGTGCCGACATTTTTGGGATCCATGCATGGAGAGATCGAGCCCACCTTAAATTATTTAAAAGGCTTGGCGCAACTTCAGCGACCACGTCCGTTTCTTTTTCAAAATTCCTTGCATCACTCAACAACAGGTTTTGCCAGTCAGCAGTTTCAGTGGATTGGACCTTCGTATTCACTGTGTTGCATTCGCCAACCCCAGCGGGAGATTCTACGGGCTGGATTGCTGCAAGCAAAGCGCGGCGAGCCATTATTACTTATCCATGCTGAGAGTTTTCCCAAAGAATTGGCAGCGATCTCCAACTATTCCTCCGATGATGTTTGTGAAATTTTATTCATCGACGCCGATGCCGCTCAGGCTCTGCGGCGCCGGGAATTAAAGGGAAGTTTTGTAGAAGCCGTTGAATTTCTTGAGAGTCAGGAAATCCCATGCGATCGCCAATAACTCACATCAAAACTGATGCTTCGGATATTTTTTTGACCTTTGATGATGGCCCCGACGACAAAAGTACAGAAGCGGTTCTAAAGCTTTTGGATAAATTCCAAGCCGGCGCCACTTTCTTTCTGATTGGTGAAAAAGCACAAAAAAATAAAGGTTTGATAAATGAGATGAAGAGTCTGGGGCACAGTTTCGGGAATCACAGCTGGGATCATGGTTACAGTCACTACTTTCGGCAAAAACAGCACTTGAAGACTTGGGTCCTCGATTCGCAGAAACGGTTGACCGATATTTTGGGTGAGGCACCGGTGGCCTTTCGATCACCGGCTGGTATTGTCACTCCTCCCTTGAAACAGGCTATGACAGAGATTTCTTTACCATGGGTGCATTGGAATCAACGTTTTTTTGATACGAATGTCCCTTTGGCGTGGACCTTACCGTGGAGCCGTTTTGAGCGGGGTGACATTGTTCTGTTGCACGACAGCCAAAGGAAATGGATGCAATCATCGTTCTTAAAGAGTCTTGAGAGCCTGTTGGGGAATTTACGGGATAAAGGTTTTGACATTCACCCTTTGAACAAAGAAAGATTCATACATGGTCGTTGATATGCCTGTCTCCGAATTAATACCTTGTCTTCCCCATAGGCCGCCTATGGTGTGGATCAGTCGAGTGAAACAAGTAGGGAAAGACTACAAAGGTTTGGCTGGTCAATGCACCGTCAGCTTGGATGATGAAGGGCTTTATATCAGTAATGGAAAAGCCTTGCGTGGATCATCAGCTATTGAGTTTACAGCGCAAGGGTTTGGTTATCTTAAAGCCGCTTATCAAGTGATTCATAAGTTCAGTGATCCGCCTTCAAAAACTTATCTCACCGGTGTTCGCTCCTGTCGATCCAACTTTTCGGAGTTGAATTTGAAAGATGTCAAAGAACTGGAAGTTCGCATTTCAGTTCTCCGAGAGCTCTTGCCAATCACTTATGTTAAAGGTGAAATCTACGCAGCGGGAACAGACAAGAAATTGGCAGAAGCTGAAATCCAGGTTTACGTCGATTAATTCATATTTTTCTCAATCCGATATTTGCTCGATCGACTCTTTACTGCCAACGGAAATAAACACCCTCTATCTTTTCAAGACGTCGTTGGATTGCCAGGATCACTGATCTTCAATTTTTGACCATTCAGCTTAATCTCAGGTCACAAGCGTTGACTTTCTTTAATAGGCTGGCAGACTTTTTAGATTAGCAATGACATTAAGGAGGAAGGGAATGAGAAAGTCTCTAGTGAATGCCGTGGTTTTGATGTTTGTGATGGGCCAGTTGGCAGCCTGTTCTACCAAGCGAGCTCGTATCAACTACAATGATTTCAGTGATCGAGGCGTGGCTTTGAAAAGTGGAAACTTTGATGGCGAGGACCTGGGAATGATCGAGGGAGAAGACGGGGGTGCGATCTGGAACGATTGTACTCAGAAGGCTCGCGGTTCTGTGAAAGAGCTTATAGATCAAGCTGAAGCCAAAGGAGCCAATGCCATTGGAAATATCAAGTGGCATGCCAGTGGCACATCTGAGCCACGCTGTAAAAAAGCTTGGGGTTACTTCCTATTACTACCTTTTATTTTGACCCCTTTATTTATGAGCACAAAAGTGGAAGGAATCGCCTATAAAGCGAATTCGCTGAGCGAGAACATGATTCCGATGCCGACAAACGAAGAAGAGAAACAGGCCTTGATTACTGCCTTGGCAGCGCAGTAACTCTATCTTTTTCTCTCCCTGACCTACCGGTCAGGGCGGGCTATTAAACAAAAAGCCTTATTTATATTCTATGGGATCATTGGTGAAATTCAATGTCCCCCTTTTTATTTCAGATTTAAAAACCAAGCGCGCTGTTGAGTTTTCTCCACCAATCTGACTGATGACTAAGTTCACTAAAAAGGGGTTGGTTTTAAAGAGCTCGGCGACAGCACCCGAAACATCTGTTTTTTGTCCATCACGACTCTTTAAGGTCGCCTGCAAGGAAAAGCTGGTGGGTTGAGTTCGATTGAGCTCGACTTCAATGGATTTGCCTTTTGCCGATTCATCGAGACGAAGAAATCGATTGATTTCAGAAATTAAAAGAGCCTCAAGACTCAGTTGAGTGGACAGGCCAACAAACAATGGAGATCCAAACTCAGGTTGATTGATGGTGACCGAGCCATTGGACCCAGAAGCCACCTGAAGACGTCTTGTAAGAACACCAAACGGATCAAAGGCCGGTAGCTGCCCCAGCTCCTCACGATCCTGTTTCGCCAATTTCTTAGCCAAAGTGGCGGTTCGAGGACCGTTGATAAAGATAGCCACTTTGTTGTCAGAAACACCTGCTAATTCTCCTTCGGTTGGCTCAATACGAGCGGCAGTTCCGGTGAAATAAATATTTTGTGGCCGATCAGGAGAGGCCGTCAATTTCGAGCCCTCTCCTCCTAGGATTTGTTTACCGATGACAATATTGTCTCCGACGCCACGAACATTGGCAGTGATTTCAACGGCGGCCGTGCTGGATTGCAGAAGGCGACGGGCTGAAAACTTGCGTCCTCCTTGGTCGGTGCGAACAATGGGTTTTAGGAGACGATAGGTTTTATCTTCGTAACCGGTAGTAAAAATAATCTTATCGGCTTGAATGACCTCTCCGTTCCCCAAAGTAATGTTGAAACTTCCATCAGGGTTTTCACTGAAATCTTTAAGCTGTTCAGAAAACGGAGAAATTCTTTTACTTTTTATTCCGGATGCAATCCCTGCGTAGCGCACTCGGATATTGTTAATGTATTCTGCGCAATCCTGGGCCGATTGACCGACCCATAGAATTTCACCCACCGCACCGACTTGTACAGTATCAAAGCCATAAGATTCTTGTGGAGCCAGTCTTAACAGCCATTCGATTTTCACTCGGGCGCCATCGCCATTACCAATAACCGCCACACGTTGTCCGACGTACTCTCGAAAAGGTGTTTGCGAAGACGAGGCTCGGCGAATGGCTTGCGTGAAAGTTTGTACGCGAAAGTCTTCATTTTTTTCGTACTCACGAACGGCTTTCTTAACTTTATTGGGAACTCGATCGCGCCCAATACCGGTGCTAATGATAACTTTGTTGGCGTACAACTCGATGCCCGAGGCCATTTTCACTTGATAACGGGCTGGCCAATCAGGGCGGGTGTCTAAGCTTACGCTATCAATGACCTCAACAACCGTTTGATTCAACAGAACTTCAGTGGGGGAGATCACTTGATTGAGTGCCAAAGTGTCGCTAAGCTGATTGGCAATGGGGAACTTTTCCGAAACGGTGTCTGACATTTGAAACACGGCTTTGGTGAATTCATTTAAGTTGCCTCGTCCAGGCTGTGGACGCACACCGGGTTGGGTGGCTCTGACGGGAGAATTCAAACGAAAAAAGAAATCACCCAGTGAAAAAGTGGATCCCAGGCGTTTTTGTTGATCGACTAAAACAATCTTCGCATTCGGCGCATTTAAAAGGGTATTACGGGCAAAGATTTCTCCATGCACACCGGCTCCGACGATAAGATAGTCAAAAGCTTGTAAGGCAGGGTCAATCTTTGAGTTGCCGTCGATTTTTGCAAAAAGTGCGTCTGAGAAAACTTGTGAACGACGAGCCACTTCGGCATTTGCAAGTTCTGTCACCGAACGATCGACGCCTTGAGTTTTTGAAAGTGCAATGAACTGATCGCGGAACTGTTTTTCAACCTCAGATATTTTTCGAGTCGACAGCTGTTGCAAAGCGGTTGTTTGAGCCAGGTCGGCCTCAATCTGAGCTAGGGATTGGGAGAGTCCCGCTTTTTTGCGAACCAATTCATACAGAGTCTTCAAAGGGCTGACATTGTCCGCTTCAAGCAAGAACTGGCATTGTTTTGATTCAGACTCTTGCCCGTAAGTTATTTGTGGAATTGAAATAAGAAAAATGAATACAGAAATAACTCTGCAGATATAGTTAGTTGCCTTCACGTTTGTTTGCCCCTTAAAAAACCGCCCCCAGTTAATTAATTGGCAGAAAATAATCACACACCGAAAAATGACGCTAGTAAATTGTTGCATTTTGTCGTTGGTTATAAAGTTTTCAGTCAACGCGCAGCGCTAGTTGTCGATCTCATTAATTCATTGGGAATAAAAACTTTCAACAACCTGATTGTTCAATAGTCTGCGCTATCGAGCATGGACTGAATTTGCGTAATAACGGCCGAAGGGTAGATACGATCGTCGGCACCAAGTTCGCAAGAATCTGATTGGCTAACCATGTAGTCCTTTAAGAATTCGTTGTGGGTCGAGAGATCAGACTGAATATTTTCACCTTCAAAAAAGCGATTAAAATGGGTATCCATTTCCTGAATTTCCAGAAGTTGTTGTGAATAAGATTCTAAAAGTAGAAGGGACTCTTCGGAAGAAAGTTCAAAAGTGGATTGATTCTTGTAATAATCACAGGTCGCTAGAGCGGCTTCCGATAGGATAAAGACATTGATGGTTCGTAAGTACTTTCTTAATGAATAGCGTTCAACCTCGAGATTGCGTAGAAAGTAGAGCGCACTACCGGTGCCTCCTCCCACAAAAGCAGCAGCTCCGTACTGACCCCATGTGGTGCCCAGGCGGCGGCTGATCCACGCTTGGGTGCGTTGAAAGACGCGTGGTGATCGACCAAGGCTAGGACCTCCCAACTGTCGAGAGCGAGCCAGAATCTGCTGAATTGAAGCCTTGCCAAAAAAACGGTTGAGCAGGCTTTCTGTTCCCGCCTTAAAAATACCAGCCCGACTGAGGCGAGACCCCATATGCACTACAGTGAGAACAAAGGCTCCCGTGATAATGCCATCAGCGGCACTCCAAGCGAGATTGTCAGGTTCTTGGGATTGTTGAATAAGAGTGCTGCGATTATCGATAAATTCGAGCAGTTCATAAATCCACTTGCGATCATTGGGGTGGTCCAAATAGTAGTGCAGAATATAGGTGACAAGAGCATTATAGTCTTTGTTGGACAAGGTGAGAAAGTAGTTGCTGACAATATCCTTGTAAACAAAAGCGACATCAGGATTGGAGGGATCGCTTTCGATGTTTACAACTGTTTCATATTCATGAAAAACCTCTATTCCTTCTTCAAGAGAATACAGGGTTTCAGCTTGAGCGATGCAGGAAAAAAAGAAAAGACTGACAATCAATAATTTCACTGCGACTCCTCATAGCCCCATTGAGAAAGGTTAACGAGCGATTCCATCAGGAATAAATAAGACTCAATGGGTTCCAAATGGGCTTGCAACTCCGGAAATTCTGCGTTCTGCCATCTAAGCGTTTCAAGGTTATCCAAAAGAAGCTGCATCGAAGGGTTGGTATAAATATCGACGTCGGCCGCAAAAAAGTTGGGATAATTATCCAGCAACAGAAGATAAGCTTCGTCATCCGATAGCTCGTCTTCGTCGAGGGCGATCAGAATTTCTTCGAACTCCTCAATCAATTCTTTGTCATAAAAAACAGCCAGTTTTATAGAACTTTCAACTATAGCTTTGGTGTATTCTGCTCTATCGAGAAAGCGGCGTCGCTGAATCCAGCGCCGATTGAGTTTTTCAATCTTGTGAAAATTATCTTCAATCTTATTAAGAAGACTTCTTTCATAAAAATGGTCGATGGCTTGATCGGCGGCAATTTCAACGACCACACTGATCAGAATACCAACAAAAAAGCCGAGGGGGGTAATTTTAGCTGGAGTGAGGGCTCTATTAACTTGTGAGGCGACCCGAGTGGTTCGCTTAGCATAGACATATAAGCCGGTTCCGGCACCGATACCGACAGCCACACTGGAAAAATCAACAAGAGTCTTTTCAAGAAACGCCCGTCGATAAAGTTCGGTTTGATCTGGGGGGAGCACGACCAACAAGTTTTCAGGAGGAGTGAATAAACCTTGGGACTGTTGCGGAAGACGTTCCCAGTGGAACTGAAGACTTATAAGAATGTCGATAGCGGCCGTTGGATTCGATTCAAGATCTTCGGTCAATTGGATCATCAAATTTTGGTAATTGCTGGGTGACTCGAAGGCGGTTGCAACCACGTGATTCAGAGTTGTTAAACGTTCTAGGTGTGAGGCGTCCTCATTCAAGCGGGTGTATGATTCCATAATATCATTGGGGTCAGTGGCAATGACTGCACCTTGTGCCCACACCGAATTTCCATAAAAACAAACAAAAAGCAGAATCAAAAAGGTAAGGGTGCGGCTCATTGCAGTAACCCCTGTTGTCGTAAGGTCGGAATGATCAATTCGTAGGCTTCTCCGGATTGCTTATTCACTAAGGAAATAACCTCGTAGCCAAATTGTTCGCCGACACTGTTGGTATTGAAAAAATCAGTGGGCACTGAAAGATCAGTGGGATCATTGCCACGAATAGCGTTTAGGTAAAGAGATTTCAAACTTTGCGTTTGAGAAAACTGTCGCGCTTTAGACAGCATAAAATTCATGATTTTGACATAGGATTCTTCAATTTCGTTAAACTGTTTCTCGGTAATCAAGCCTTCTTGATGGCGATTTTTGGAGGCTCGGAAGGCGCTTCCCAACTCGTTCCAGTCCCAGTTTCCTGGCTTCAGCCCCAGTCTCTCGAAGTCAAAACGAAACTCTTCAGAGTAACGAATCCAGAGTCGTTGATGGCGTGATATCAATTGCGAAATTGTTTGGTGGCCTGATTGAAGATTCCGATAGGCTTGGTGGCCGCTTCTGTAATTTCTTAGCAATTGGGAAAGCTCGGCCTGATTCAAATCATAGCCCCGGTTTCTTAGCTGACGTTGTAAGCGTTGCGGGGAAAGAGGAGAAGTTGATGTTTGAACTCCCACATCAGAGGCTGTGACCTCTCGAATGCGCCGCATGGTTTCGGCCATCTGGGACTCTAAGCCGACTTTTTTAGTTTGATAGAAATCGTCGATAAACGTCCTTTCAAAGCGAATGTTTTGAGGAGCAATTCCCAAGTTTTGAAAAGCGGCCGTGATTTTAAGGTCGAGGCGACGGGCTTTGCGTTGAATAATTCTTTCATAGGCTTTGATAGCGCCTCTTTGAACTCTGGGAACACTGAGCGATAAAGGCAACCCCAAAAGCAAAGAGTCTAAGGTCAAACGAATAAAATAAGCCGTTTTCTCTTTTCGTAGTGTTTGAACGGAACGTTCGTAGTCGAGAAGTTCGATCAGCGAGGTGTCTCCCTTGTAGCTTGAATGATAAAACTGAGAGATTTTATCGTGTTTATTTTGCTCTTGAACAAGAACTCGGTGGGTTTCGTAAGCCAGGTCGACGCCGATCATGGCGATTGCCGAAATGATAAATTTATGAAGGACCTGAGGGGCGATTCCAGAAAGAGCCTCTGAAATATAAGCGGCGATTCGAGGGTATTTGAATTTTAGTAAGAAACGACTCAATTGCAAAGCGATAAGGCCGGTAAAGCCTGTGAACACATATTTGTGGTAGAGAGCTTTAGTGGATTCTTCAACACTATTGGGTTGGTTGAGTTCGATGGAATACTCTTCGAACTGAGTTCTGATCAGGGAATGGGAACGTAAAGCTTCTACCAACACTGTCGAACTTTCAAGAGCCGCATCAAGATCACTTAGAGAATCCCATTCGTCGATCAAGGCTAAAGACTTTTCGGTGTTCTTTAAAACCCTTTGTAAGAATTCTGATACCAATTCTCTATTTTTTTCCTTGTCCTCTGACCACAGTTTGATAAGTGATTTTCCATCATCATTGAGATGACCCAAGATGGGAAACTCTGTCTTTTTATCTAAAATCCAAAATTCGAGCATGTTTTCAAGAGTTGTAGGATCTCCATTGGCTAAATCAAAATTGGTATTAGGAGTCTGAGCGTTCCCTAGCTGAAAAAAATCGGAAAAAAGGTCAAGGTCGATACGGGTCCATTGGACTCTTTCGGCCATCGCCATCGCCATAAATCCATCACCCTCTTGTTCGGCACTGTTTTTTATTTGGGCTTCAAATTCTTTAAAAGCCGTCGACAACTCCGAATAGGACATATCTGTTAAAGTTCCCATCCACTGGCGGAACAGAATCGATAAGGTATGATCAGATACAATCATTTTGAACCGAAAATATTTGAGGAGGCTAGGGATATCAATATTTTGAGCTGCGAAAATCTCAGGAGAGGCACTTATTGCAATGATAGAGTCTAACTCGGTGACTAGCTCCTGCATTCGCTGTTGTTTTCGGTTTCTGAATGAATCAATCATATCGTTGATCGATGCGATCGAGGGAAGCTGACAACTTACCTTTAGAGACTGATTTTTTAAATAGTCTTCCACCGCTGATTCTTTACCCTGTACCTCCTGAAGGTTGAAAACAGCGGCTCGTACGCCGTCTTCGATGCTTTTGACTTGTTGGTTACAAAGTTGGTCTCTCACAGAAGAGCCAAGGGCCTGATTAAGGGCGACGGGTATAGCGTAAATGTTTTCAACGAAACTTGTTTTTCCATGAACGGAAGACGACTCATTAAGATAGGTGGTCAAAGACTGGATACTCTCAGAGGTGAATTCCTCGCCTGGAAAAAGAAGGGAGACCAGCTGCAGGGTCCAATCGTCAGTCAGACCTTGGGGCGTGAAGGACTCTACGGGTATTTCTTCGCCAGCTAAAATTTCAGCAAGATGCCCACGAAAAGCTCTTTCTATAGATTGGAAGGACTCTGGAATGGCTGCATCGGCATCAATGATTTGCTGGGTTGCATTTTTGGCATTTTCTAGCTGAAGTCGCAACAGGTGTTTTACAACAGTCACCATCAGGTCGTCAGACTCTGAATGTAAAGAGGTCAGTAAAATGTCTTGGCTGGTTTTCTCTATATGAAAGTTTGAAATCGAGAGGTCGACGGATCGAGTGCCACTTTTTGAAATGGAGAAGACGGGTTTTTCTTCAATCAGGGATTCTGCTTTTAAAGCGTCGATCATTGGTAAGTCGGGATTTTGAATGGTCAATTGCAAGGCGCGATTGACTGCATCGACTCGATGGGCTTCCACGAAAAGGGTCAGAAAAATGACTTGAGAGTAAATATGCAGATACTCCTGTAGTGCAATCTCTCTATTCATTTCAGTGTAGGGTCCATTGATTTTCTGAAGCGTTGCTTGTTTGAAGTCAGAGGCTTTGCTGAGGACACGGTTTAGGTCTGAATCCAAATACTCCACCAAGTAAAAACCAAGACTGGCATGTTGAAAGGAAAACGCCAGGTGGGTTTGGCTAATATCCAAAACCAGATCTTCAAAGGGAGACAAATCATCGGTTGAGTCGAAACGCGGGAGCTCAGTCGATTGAGGGCTTTGGCTCAGGGATATTTTCGGGCACAAAAAAGCCAACACAAGCAGGCTCGAAACAATGCGATCGATAAGACTTTTCGAATGACTTTGAGGACTCTTCATAATGCAGTACGTTACCACGAGGGTCTTAGAAAAACCAATTGATTTGAATACTTTACAGGCTAAAGCCGTTTCATTGAAGATTTCAAGCCAGTGCCAAACCGGGTCTGATTTACTGTAAAAGAAGGATGCAATCGTCCGGTCGAGACGGCAGTTTATTGGGTTTTGAAAGGTTGTAGTTGTAAAAAGTATCGAAAAAACTGGAAGTGTCTAAGAATTTACCACCATTGGCATCCAGATAGTACCGCCAGTACCCTTTATTGAACCGGGGGTTAAAATCCACAAAGACCGGTTTTCCTTCTGCATCCAACTGAAAATTTGCCGAACGAAAATCCAACCAGAGACCTTGATTTTCAATAAGGACTTGGCTTCGTTTCCAAATCTCTAGAATTTCGTTGTTGAGATCTTCAGGAATGGTTTCGGCATCAGCAAAACTTGAGAAGCGAGCCTCCAAAGAAAGGCCCGGGTAATACTCTTGCAGAGAGTAAAGTCCAAGGGGATGAGTTTCGATAATCTTGGCAATGGGAATTTTTGCATCCGATAACAGAGGTTGCATCCAGTGTTGCAAGAGGACCTTGCGAGCCGCCTCCGGCTTTTTAAGAACTTTCAGGGCTTTGTTATCGTCGGTGAGATAAACCACAACGTTCATTCCCTCGCCCAATCGCCCTTGAATGTTAAACACTCGGCCACCCACTTCGATTTGTTCGATGGCGTTTGAAGAAGCCTCTCGACGCTCCACCATCGTTTCAAAAAGGGCCAATGTGGATTCTCCAGGCGGGCGGTACTGCCAAGTGCGCAAGGCTTGCGCGCCTCCTTTTTGAAAGACTCTATCGACCTCTGCCATGCGGTCTTCGATGGTTCGAGTGTCATGAACCGGAGCCATAAAAGTCCCACCTTCTGCCAATGTCTGAACGGCGATTTCCGAATAGAGGCCAAGAAAGGAGCCCGCTTTCTCCCAAAGTTCGGACGGGGTGGGGCTTTGGATGCCTGTTGGGCTGAGTTCCACGCCAGAAGTTAAAAATTTGAACCGATGTTCAAAAAGGTTGTGTGGGCTACTCAAATAATCGCGCACGGAAGTCGGTAAACTGAGACTGAAGGTTGGAACTTTTACTAAGGGTTGGGTGATCATGGAGCGGAAACTCTCGCGATCGATAACTCCTTCAGGGGATGTCATACGAGTCAACCATTTACGCAGGCTTAAAGGCGTGCTGGCGAAGCGACTTTTGCTGTTAATATTGCGAACTGAGACCTTTGTAAAAAAATCCACCTGCTCCTGGTCGGTCATTCCTTGCGAAAGAGCAAACACAATCGAACGTGGTATCTTTCCCGACATACTACTGTCGAAAATTGCGATGCCTTTTTCTAAAAGGTCGGCTCGACTTATTTTTGAACTTTCAAAAAACAATTTTTCAAGATCAGCTTCTTGGCCATCAATAACAGCATCACGAATTTTACGAGAGACATTAAGGCTGACATACTGACCCGGAAATGTTTCCGGAACTTTCGATTGCATATAAATATAGGTCGAAGAAAAATCACGGCCGATAAAAAACAAATATTTGCCAGAATATCGACTTCGGATCTCGTAACTTATTTGTTGTAAAAGCGGAAGGATGACAGTCCGCTCGTAGCGAGCTACAACTTGCAGCAATCGAGCGGCCATCTCTTTGGCATCGTAGTTTCCAGCGACCAGTTCGTCGACATTCAGTTTGCGCTCAAATGGGACCGCGCTGGGTTTGAAGTCGCTGCGTTTCTCAGAGTAATGACGAAGCAGGCTTGAAAAAAAAACCTCTCGATCCCTAGGATTCCAGTCTTTGACTTCTTCAAGAATTTTTTCCAGCTCAAGAAAAATCCAATCGGCGACCAATCCGTCGCCAAAATTACGGCTGCGAAGGTCCTTTAAGAAGCTAGAGTAGCGGAGCTGATCATGGGCTTCACTGGCTTGCCTGTAGATTTCTTCATAAGGACCGATTTCCTCTGCTCCCATTGAAAACAGAGTGAAAAATAGGATTGAAGAAAATAGCCAAGTTTGCAGCATTTACTTTAAAAGATCCATACACTGCTGTGCGGTTTCGCGATATTCAAAATACAGCTTTAAGCTTTTTGCTGGTTTCTGGGGACGTCTTTGCTCAAGCATTTCATCAAAGTTTGGATATCGAGAACGGATATGATTGAACAGGTCATACGCTTCGGAACTCCACTGTCCTGAGGCAATCACTGTAAAGAGATGATCCATGGTTCTTGCAGAGATCTGAACGCCCCCTTGGCGTGCATAATATTGAGTGACAGTCCAAAAAAAATTTAAACCCATCCATGTTCGTTCGGCACCCTTGTACTGCTTGTTCTTAGCAAATTCGACTGATCGCTCGGCCCCTTTTTCCACAGCCTCTTCAACCGTTGCAAAACCTTCTGAATATAGTAGATTAAAAGCCGTTTTTGTCTCTGAACTCATGATAGGTATTTTACTCGTATCGATATTTATTTTTGCAAAATTCTGACTGGCATTAATAGCCTGTCGGACCCTTTTCGCATACACAGAGGACGTACTAAGGCGTTGCATGGGAAACTCATACCCTAATTTTCGGGCCTCTTCTTGTACACGCTCAACAAACTCTGGTGTCATAACCTTTTTCGCGATTTGAGCTTGAGTCCAAAGCACTGTTTGGCGCATTTCTAAGGGGAACACGGCGCCACGAGTCGCCAGAGTTTCTCCGGTTCGAGAGTTGGTTTCCATGGCTCCATAGGATTCGTGCCATGCGCCGATAAAGTGCGTGTAGCCCGCTTCGTTGGCGGCGTTGGGTTGTAGAGGGTAAGTCATAATTTTGTGATTATTAAAAAATGTCGCGGCATCTCTATTAGGGTTTTTATCGATCGCATTGAAACTTTTAATTACAAATTCTCCAGGACTGCTAAAATCGTTAGGCTGGCTCTTGAATGTGCTAACGATCAAGCCGAGCATGTTGACACGACCGACAAGAAATTTTGGATCTTTTCCGTCCATGGCCCATTGTTGATAAAACGCAGAAAGCAGAGTGCGCCCCTGCCTTCCAAAGCCACCCGAAACCGGATCAATAAAAATATAAGGATATTTTTCAATGGCCTCAGGAGTAAGATCATGAGTGCGTAAGAAGTCCATGTATGTTTCGTGGGCGGTGTTAACAAAAGAGGCTTTGCTGACACCCAGGCGTTGAACTCTTTCGGGTTGACCAATTTCGATGTAAAAAGCTTCGACCATATCAGCAATAGCCATTGCATCCCGGCCCATAAAGCCCCAAGTGGCACCAGGAAAAGACTTCTCCATGGCAGCTATCAAACGGGGCCCTGACTCTTCAAGAACTCCCAGCCATCGCTCAACTTCGATGCGCTGATCAAAATACTGAGCGGCTGTTTCGGCCGTTACGGGAATTCCCGGCCAATTGGCTTTTTCCACATGGGGTAGAATTTCTGCCATTGTTGGACGCTGTTCTCTTTCAAGAATAGCGTCCATCGAGAGAGGGGCAGCCCAAACGTTTACTAGAAATAGTGACAGGAATAATACTGAAAATTTCATTTTTTGTTTCTCCTGTAGTTAGTCCAAATCTATCCAGCTGTCATAGCCACTGGTGCTGCGAAATCTCGGTCCACTGGAAGGAGGAGGTGGAACATATTTTTTTCGCAAGCCGCCGCCAAAGCCATCAACAAAAAATTGCGTATGATCATTTCTAGCGGTCACCGGCGCCGATTCAGTCAATGAAGCCACTTGTTCTGGGGTCCAAAATTCTTGTTTTAACAGTTCAACAAGCTCTGCCATTTCTTGCTGATCCTTTGCAACGAAAACACTGTCTTTCACTCGTTTTGGTAGGAAGCCCAACATTCCCTCAACAAAACCGTCGTAATAAGGGGAGCCAAGAAAAACGATGGCTCTTGGTTGGTTGGCTGGAGTCGAGCTGACTTTAACCAGCCAGGTAGCGATTTCCTTAACAGTGCCGCGACCTCCTGGAGCGATGACAACAAGGCTTTTGTTATGCAGGAGAAGTGGAATTCGGACCTCATATCCGGCTGCATTGAATGTACTGGAGTGTAAAGTATCGGCGGTGTCCATTTCTGATTTTAACTTGAAGCCTGACCCCATTGGAATGCCAATGGATGGAGCGCCGGCATCCCAGGCGGCAGCATTGGCAATCTCCATGACTCCGCCAGAACCACCAGTGGTGACGGCCATGCCTTGTTCAGCCAAAACGCGAACAGCGGCATACACCATTTCGGTGTAGTCATCCGGATAGCTTCCCGATCCGTAGACAGCGGCGCCGTCTTGAGTGGGAAGTTCGCTGAGACCACGGCGGATTCCGTCGGCAATTGTAATTCCATCTTCAATTCTGGATGGTGAGACACGCTTAAGCATTTTCTCTACGTTGGCGGCCTCTGAAAAAATGGAAGGCATTTCTGATCGCGACTCGACATCGGCCAAATGATTCTCTCTGATCGATGTCGAAGATTTTAATTTAAAGCCAAGGCTTGGCTCGCTGGAACCCGGTTCCCATTTGCTGGCGTTGTACGATCCACCCCTTTGATTTTTAAAGACATAAATTTTATCGGATTTGTCGCGAATCAGTGCCGCCAGGCCATTGGTTGATCCGGCGGCAACGATGGTTCGGTCGGCTGTTGTGAGAGCGTCCAATCGTAGGTAGGAATTTTGAATCACTAAAACCGCAGCCCCCTCAACAGACTTCGAACGACTGCGAGCTGAAGCAATGCCGATCCCATGTTCCCCAGCAATCTCAGAAATCAGTTCAGCACTGGTGGCTTCGGCGTCATAAATGACTTTCCAATTGTTTTGCACGTAAGTTTCCACCAGGTTAGCAATCTCTGATTTTTTACTATCTGTGAGACGGACTCCGGGACTGTCGAGAAGGAATCCGACGGACCAGCGGCCTTCTCGCTTAGCTGCGATATTGAGCCATTCGAGCAAACCGGCTTCACGTGCTAAGGAGGCAAAATTGGGATTTTCTTTTTTGAAAGTGTTCAAATTTTCCATGGCTTTGGCGCGACGAGCTGCAATCTCTGCGGGGGAGGGCGGTTTTGGACCTTTACTGCTTCCAGAGGATGAGGGGCCGCTACTATAGGACGGGCGAGACTCGGTGGGCCTTTGGGCTTGGCGAGCGGCATGAGTTGGCAATGTTGAAATTTCAGGATTAGGGCCACCCATAAACCGTTGCACCATTCGTCCCCAGAAAGTCGTCGCCGTTGCCACCGACTCGGTCAAAAGAAGCGTGCAGTCTTTTGCCTCTTGAGCTTTTGGGGGCAAGGGCTTCACCTTGGGTTTTTGAGATCGTCGGGTCGCAGCGGGGGTTGGTTTATTCTTTTTTCCTTTTTTAGCGGCCTGACTGTCCATAGCGCTAAAGATCAATAGAAAGATGAGTCCCAGTTTCATTATCTTATTCATTTCCATTCTCCAAAAGTGGCTGGCATCCGGGGCCCGATTCGCGCAGCGCCGCCACTGAAAGTTTACGAGCTTTAACGCCCAGTTCTGCACCTATATCAAGAACCACCGCTGATTCCCCGGTAAGTTCCACCGGAAAGGTGTTCGTAACAACAACTCGATCTAAAAAAGGACTTTCCAGTGCTTTGTTTGCCAGTCCAGCGAGGTGGGTGACGGCGCCAACCACAAACTCCGCGTTTGCTTGAGTCTTTAAGAATTCGGCAGCACTGCCTAAGGTTCCACCTGAGGCGGTTTCGTCGTCGATCACGGCCAAGCGTAAACCGGACAGATCAAAATCACCCATCATCAGCAATCGGCTTTCACCGGTGCGAGGATCCCTTTGTTTATTCAAAACGAAAACGGGCACATCCATTCGATCGGCATACAAAGAGGCTTCTTTCTGAAAACCGGCGTCGGGAGAAACCACGGCATCAATGCGACGTTCTAGTAAATAGTCGTCAATTGTTTTTCGACCGCTGACATGCACAAAGGGCACATTGAAAAAGCCTTGAACTTGTGGAGCATGCAGACGACTGGCAATGACACCTTTAACTTTTACAACCTCCACCAAGTCGGCAATCAACTTTGCAGTGGCGGTCACACCTGGCTGATCGACTTTGTCGGAGCGAGAATAGGGGAAGTAGGGAAAAACCAAAATTACTTCGTGACCGGCACCACGCAATTTCATCGCACGGGTTAAAGTTTCTAAAAAATGTTGGTTGGTCGCATTCGACGAAGACGAAAGTAAAAACACTTGATAAGATTTAGAGCTCTCAAGGAGAGCCTCATAACTCATTATTTGACTTCCCAAGCCTTCACTAAAGGAGGTCGTCAATTTCGGATTGCCGAAATCAGTGACCACAGTGTCGGCAATGGGTTTAGGAATTCCATCGCCAAACAGAAAAGAAGGGGCCGTCATAGGGTGTTGGGGTAAGTCGTGAAAAATAACCGTGTCAGCACCAGCTGTTTTCAGATAAAGGTCCCAAAGTTCGAAAGGGACAGTCGGAGTACTTGAAAACCGCGAAGGATCGGGAAACTCCACAATCACTTCACGTGCCCCTTCCGTTTTAAAAGTTCGAACCTTTATCAGTGCTTCAATGAACCCATCCGCCGAAAGGTCTTTCGGTAACAACAGTCGTGTGTTGAGGTTAGCGACAGGTGATTCAACTTGTACAAACGTATTGCCGTTAGAGAATTCAGTAGTATGAGACCGGAGGGGCTGACAGTGGCCGCCAGCCTGCTGACAGTAATTAGAGGCGGCGCCCTCATTTTCACGAATGTCAGCCACCCACTCCACTTGTGCCTGAGATACCTGGGAAAGTGATAGAATGACTAAAAATAGGTTCAAATACTGCATCATCATCTTAAACGTCCACGAGTTTTATTTATTTTTTAACAACCTATAGTGCACACAAACTTGGGTTTAAAATACGGCAACGATAACCGACACCCGCCAAACCACAGACACGTTCTTCAGCTTTAGCCGCTGTGTCTTTAAAAACCTCACGTGAGCGAGACGTCAATGCGGCAAATGCGGAGCGAGTGTTGGCAAGAGCTTTTGGTTGCTTCAAGCCTGAGATCACTTTCATCAAGTTTCCAACCAGACGAGATGGGTAGGTGCGCATGCAACTTGTGACACCTTCGGCGAAAACATCGATACCGAGGGCTCGATTAGCCGTACCAACAGTTTGGGCAAATTGTGTGACTTCCGCCGACGGAATTTCACCCTGTTGAACACGGTTGCGCAAAAGGGCCAAGGCTTCATCGGTGTGTGCAAATTCGTTGGTTGTCACTGTGGGAGTCGATTCTGCCGTTGGACGTAAGATGGAACGAGCCGAAACCTGTCGAAAATATTGTGCGTTGGCAGGATTTTCAATAATCGCGGCCACCAATGTGGATGCCTGTGCATCACCATCCGCTAAGGCTGTTAGTGAGCGTGTCACTTGATTTGAAAGCTCAGCCCCTTCAGGAAGTCCGGACATGTAATCAGTCAAAGCGGTCTGACGGGCCTCGACGGACATGGCGACAATCTCTGACTGAGAGCGGCCGGTTAGGGTTGATAGGAGTCTCTGTCCAGCGGTTGTTTCCAAGGCTCGAACAGCTGTTGACTCGGCGACGGCCCAGCGGCCGGCTTGGGCGCTGAAAGTCAGCATTGTCATCATTAAAATTAAAGTCATTTGTTTCATTTTTTCCTCCGACGAAACAGTTTTTTAAAAATTTAAAAATCTAATCTAATAATCTTCTACATTCTTCAAAGCTGGCGGCCTTTAAATACTGACCAGCCTTTTTTACGACTTTCTCGGCAAAATCTTCGGTCTGAACTTCGCGAGCAATCACCCAAAGTTCGCCGAGCATTTTCAAACGGGTTGAGGCCGAAGACAGGGAGCCTGGTTCGGTTACAACCTGTCCGTCCACTGTTTTGAAGCGAGAGTAAATGCCATGCCAAGTCTCAGGATAGGAAAGACCATAAACGTCTCGCGTTCTTAGTAGCTTTTTAGGCCCATCATTGTCCTTATCAACTTTCAGGTTTTCGAAAAAATCGAGAAAATCAAAGCCTGGTTTCATTTCAACGTTGTTGGCGCCACTGCTGACACTGACGAAGTTGACTTTCGAAAAAGCCACTTGTGGGTCGACTTTGGCGGCCATCATGGCTCGATAAGCGGCTCGCATCAATTGTGAACTTTGGCTGTATCGAAAACCTTTCGAGTAACTGGTGATATCAAAAATAATGCGTGGAGGCTGGTCGGCAACGTCGTTAAACTGAAAGCCATTTGACTCTAAAAAGCGTTGAACTTCAGTAATGTTATTGTCATCAAATGAAGGATGGCTGGCATGCAACCGACGGATTCGATCAGCTTCATTGCGGTGAAAAACATAGTAGGCATCGACCGCGTCTGACAGTAAGTAGATATCTCTTCCTAGTCCATAATAAATGGCATTGGGAAAAGCGGATTCCAGTTGCACAATCACTTCGGGTACGGCTTGGTTGACTGCGCTTTCCAGTCGACTTTCGCCCGAGAAATACTCAGAGAAAGGATTTGCTCCTTTTACCTTTTCCCAGCCTCCCATGACCTCTACGAATTCCGTCACCGTCGGCTTATGGGTTGAATTCATCAATTCAAAGACCGCCACTTCTTTGCCCTTAAGAACTTCACCCAGTTTTAAATCCTCAGGATTTTCTATACGATATGAGGAAAAACTGCTCGACGATCCTTGCGAGGGCCGAAACCCAGGAGAGGATGAGTAGCCCGAGGAGGGTGGGCGATTGTCGGATTGAGGTTTGAGGGTTATTCTTTCAGCATCCAATGATGGGTTGTCCAGTCCAGGAAACTCAATGCCTTTTGCTGAAAAAAACTCTTCAAACGTGACAGGGTGTAAAACGCCTGGTTCTCGGACAGTGAATTCATAGGCCTTCGCTGTCTCTTCGCTATAGCCTCGTGCCAAAACGCTGATGTAGGGACGATAAGACTCTGGTGTGAAGCGCTCCACTCGATTGGGTAAACTCAAGCGCTTTTCAAAACTGAGCCGTTGTTGGCCTTCTTCGTTGTACTCGGCGAAATTAACTCGAAAGTTTAAGGCCCCGAAAACCACTTGGGTGGGGAAAGAGAGGTCGGCCTTAAGAGCCCTTTTATAGTATGGATCTGTGACATATCCTTCTTTGAAGGTGATTTTAAATTCGTCGCTGTCTGCGACAATTTCGAATTTTTCAATTTCCTTGCGCTCGACAATGAAAAGAACACCTTCCTTCTCCATAACAAAAACGGCATCAAGTATAATCGCTGAATTGATGTCGCCGGTCTGGTAGACATCAAAGTAGGCGAGGTACTGGACACTGCTCATACCCAGGGTCGAGCGAAAAACATAACGTTTGATCGGGGCGTCCTCTTCAGCGTTGGTTCCAGTTTGTGTTTTTTGACTTTCAGACTTGTCTTCGTCAGGGTTGCGACTGCCCATAGCCACCACCGAGTGGCAGCACATAACGAAAGACATACAGATTAAAAAAATTCGCATCTTTGTTTTTCTCCAAAATTCAAAAGACTGATTTCTTTAGTGAAACTGTCTTCTTTATCAATGTGCATCAAACGTCAACGGACCACCAAGAAACGGCAAAACTTACAAGCTACGGTGGTTAAAGTTCATCCCTGGTAAAAAATTGGAAAATTTAACCGGTCTCAAAATGGCACCACTTTTCTAACAATCAAAACCCTATAAATCCGGCTCCAGTAAATCTTTGCAATCTGGCTCCGGTAACCATCCCTTAGCGACAAAATTGTTATAAACTTGCGCTCCCAAACCGTTGTTTTTTTCGCTGGTCAAGTAGACTTGCGCTCTCTCTATTAAAACATCACGGATCGTCTGGTTTTTCTTGATCAAAGTTCCAAAGTTCTTAAAAGTTCTGGCATCCGATTCGACCATTGGCATTGCAAACAGAATCAGGCGCCGAAGGTCTTTGGGGCTCAGACGTCGTTGTTCGTACAATTGCGCCACCGCTTTCAAGTATTGAATAACCCTTTTGTTCTTGTCGAAAGCTAGGACCTCTTCGGTGATCGAGTCGGATCTGGGGAAAAACTTTTCAAATACCTCGAACAGGCGTTTTCCATTCTCAGAAAAATATCCGCCTTCTACCTCCTGTTTGGCAGCTGAGGTTATTGGTAGTTGGTAGGCCATTCTTAAAATTTCGAAGTCGAATCGAGCCCCCGTATAAAATCCTTTTATCTCCAATAAAGATTGAGGAACCCGCTGAGAAGCTAGAAAGTCAAGACTGATTTCGCGACTGCGGATACGCCAGGCTTGTCGATTTTGAAGTCTTTCAATATTTTGAATTTCGCGCTCGGCCGCCCTCTGCTGTCGTTCAATCTCACGCCGACGCTCTCGCTCCGCTGCTTGCGCAGCGATTCGTTCCGCCTCAAGCCTTTGCCGTTCTAACTTTTCAATAATTTCTTGGCGTCTTTCACCGAAACTTCCTTCTTCTGGAATAGCTAAAGTTTCGGTATAGTCGTACCTGAGTTCTTTGGCGGCAGTGACAAGTTCTTGCAAAATATTGCGCGATTTCGCCTCTTCAACAAGGGAATAAACAGTAGCCAAAATCTGCAAGCGGGTTTGAGGAGCACCGCCTCCTCCGATGGCACCTCGCATGACGCCATCGGGGTCCATAGTGAGTTGACCGAACGAAGGGTGCCACTCTAAAGAATAGGAATAGCTCGACAATTCTGGAACCTTTAAAATGTTTTCAATCATAAGGCGCTCGGGATTGTCTTTTAATTGTTGTTCGGCTTGCTCGAAATATTGATCAAGGCTTTCGGATGTGGCGTCAATCTCAAAACCATAGCTTGAGTTACGAACATCGACAAAGTTGATCCAACGGACAAGTTCATGGGGGGGGATCCCTGCTTCGACAAAATGAGAATAGGCACCATGGGTCACATAAGTGGATTGGCTGCTTGGAGTGACCTGTCCCTTATTAATCCTCGTGCCAAACGAGGTGGCATCAAGCATGATATAGGGTCGTCGGAATAAAAGATCTTCAGTCAGACCATTGGTGCTGACAAATTGCCACATGATTTCGTCGGTGGTTCCACTAAAGCTGGCTGTGCTTGCGTTTAGACGAAAGACTCTTCTCTCACCTTTAAAAAAACTTCTGTAAATAACTTCAAAAACTTCTGATATCTGAACGGAGTCACGACCTAAAAAAGCAAACACCGCGCCGGGAAAAGCTTTTTCAAGTTTTGCAACTCCTATGATTCCAGCATCCAGTGTTGCCTTTGCATCGTCCTGGTAGCGCTGGGCCGTGTTGATGGGGAATCCCCGTTCACCTGCGACCTCCACAAAAATATTACTACGGGGCCACTGTTTGAAAGCTTCGATCACCTCGGCAACCGTTGGGCGGTGGTCTTGATTGACAAGCTTGTCGATGGCCTCTCTTTGTTGGGTACTAACGCCCCAAGTTTGCAATGAGATCAAAAATGTCAATATAAACGAAGTGAACACGGGTGTGTTTCGCAGTGTCATGGGCATCATTAGGTCTCCGAGAAAATTTTGGTGAAAATAGAGACACTGGATGTCATTAGTCAAAATTCAAATCAGTGGTTGTAAGAAATATAGCTTTTCACTTTTTTACCAAAACAGATTGCTAACAAAAATTCGGCAAGCAAAGAGCTCTCTGGGGTTGCTGTGTTCTTAGTCCATATAGGTGCGAATTTTACCAATGTGTTCTTTAATTCCGATAATAAAACCGGTGGTTCTAAGCCCGGCGATGGAGGCCGCCATTATTCCAGGGAAAAGAGTGTTTTGTCCGCTGATAAAAAGATTTTCAATTTTGGTTCGACCACTGAGGGCACGAGCTCCTGTGTAGGAAATCGAATGGTAAATTCCATAAGCTGAGCCTTGAGGAGACAAGTTGAATCTTTTGTTGGTCAGAGTTGTTGAGGTTTCGTACCTGAGTGTGTTTTTTGTCATTTCAAAGCCGAAGCCATCGATAAACTGAAAAAGGTTTTCCGACATGGTCTGTTTCAGTTTCTGGTAGGATTCTTCACGGCTATAATTTTTTTTGCGTTTCCATTCATCAACCCATGGGTAGAACTGGGGGGCGTGAACACTGAAAGCCAACTCATCAGCGTCAGCCGAGGTTTCTCGGTCTGGAAAAGTCATAAAACTAATCAGCGGATTGGAAGACACGGGTTGATCCGGAATCATCTGCATAGGAAGGGGGTTTTCGATCTGGTAATAGTTGCGTTTGATGTTAGCAACGCTACGGCGTTTGGCGACTCCGTAAAGTCCCATGATTCCAATGGACTCTGGGGTGTTGCTAATGCGTTGTCGGTATGGTTTACGAAAGTTTTCTGGACCGGCGAGTTCAAGCATGTCTTTTGGGTGCCCACAAAAAATAAATTTGTCGGCCGGATAAACATTACCACGACGGGTGACCACCGAACTGATTTTACCTGAATCAAATTCAAAATGGGTAACTTTCTCTTTCAGGATAATTTCACCGCCAAGGGACTCAATCTTCTCCACGAACTTTTCGGCCAAAGCATCTCCAGATCCGCGAAATCCGTAACCTCCACTGCGAATCAATGAATCGACAATAATAGAATGAAGCCCAAAAGAAACCTCTCCTGGCATCACTCCATGCAATCCACAATAGGCGTAAAGCACACTCTGCAGCTCTCTATTTTGAGTGTGTCGCTCAACCACTTGTTGCAGGCTTGTTTCTAATGAGTTCAAAAGAAACTGCTGATTGTAATCGACTAAAAACTCGTAGGTTGGGAAATTTCGAGCCACTTTTTTTAATTCATCAAAAAAGTCGACGATATTGTTTTTTTCACTGGGAAAGAGCTCGCAGAAATGTTGAAGAACACGCTCGTATCCTTTACCATAAGACACCTCTGTGACTTTCTGGTTATGAAATTGAAATGTATCAAAGGCCTCTGGATCCAAAGGGCAAAAGATGTCCGGGGAATAGACATCAAGATAATTTAGAAGAGCCCAAAACGGTTCTTTCTCGGCCAAGGCGCCGACGTAATGAGCTCCACTGTCATAGCGATGTCCCATTTTCTCAAAAGCGTGCATATAGCCACCGGGCTTGTAATGGGCCTCTAGAACCTTAACAGAATACCCTTTTCGTAGAAGCAAGATGGCAGCAGTGAGTCCTGAAATACCACTACCAATAATAACAACGTCCGACTTTTGTTTTAACAAACTGGTGAATCCCCTTACTGAGCGTAGACAAATAGAGTCATTGAGTCTATTTAGATAGCTATGAAGGAAGTTGAAATCAAGCGATATCCGCTGCTTTTGGTTCACCTCGTAACCAGTGTGGCAGTGTTGGGAAGTTTTTTTATTTATATCGCCAATTTGCCGTTGTTAATTCTTTCCCGTTGGAGTCGAAAAGCCTGGCGAATTTCTGGTTGGATTACGCAGCTGGGATTGAAGACTTTGCGGTGGTTTCAGCCGTGGTGGCGCGGTGAGCTTGCTGTGAATTTACCGGTCCCGGCTCAACAAGGAGATCAGGGCTGTCTGTGTGTTGCTAACCACAGATCGCATCTTGATGTTTTCCTACTATTGGAACAAATTCGAAATGTTCGAATTCTCACCAAACATGCCATTTTCTTAGTGCCGGGACTGGGCTGTGCGGCTTTTCTGTTGCGAATGATTCGCATCAAGCGAGGGGATCAAGGCTCGTTTTGGCGAGCCATGGAGACGATTGAAACGGCTTTGCGTAACAATGAGATTGTGCATGTTTTTCCGGAGATGACTCGGGCCCGTTTTGGACAGATGACTTTGAATCGATTCACCTTAGCTCCTTTTCAAAAAGCTATTAATACCGGAGCACCCGTTCTGCCTATCGCGATCTGGGGCACTGATTTTTTGTGGCCGAAAGGACAGTATGGCATTGCCTGGAAGGGCCCGTTGGTGGTGCGAAGTTTAGCCGTCGTCAACAGTCAGGACTTTTCAAGTGCGGCGGATTTAGCGCAGCACGTGCAATCGCAAATCCAAAGTGAACTGGATCGTTTGCAGAAACAAAACCCCTATGGAGACGGCTGTTGAAACCTTTGATTGTGGTTCCCGTATTCAATGCTGAGCCGGTTATTCACGGTGTGATAGATGACCTCCTTGTGGCAGTGGACTGGCCCTTGCTGGTTGTTGACGATGGTTCTGAGCCGAAATTGCAAATTCGCCACCATAAACGAATAGAAGTGTTAAGACTGGATGAAAACAAGGGAAAGGGGGCGGCTTTGCAAAAAGCCATGCAATGGGGGTGGGAGAATAAATACACCCACATTTTAACTATTGATGGCGACGGCCAGCACCGCGCCAACGACGCTCCCTTGCTCCTGCAAAAATCTGCAAGTGCAGAGAAGAGTATTATAATTGGGGCTCGGGTGTTTGATGAAACGGTGCCTTGGATCAGTCGATTCGGCCGACGCTTTTCAAATTTTTGGGTGCGCTATCAAACCGGGGTTGCCGTCAGTGATTCGCAAAGCGGACTGCGAATCTACCCCCTGATCGAGCTTCATGACTTAAAATATTTCACCCAGCGCTATGATTTTGAAATCGAGGTATTGGTGCGTGGAATTTGGCGCGGTCTCAGCGTTGAAGAGGTGGATGTCGGTGTGATTTATGCTCCCAAAGAAGAGCGTATCAGTCACTTTCACAAATTTTGGGACAACGCCCGTATCACTCTCTTGAATATTGTTCTAATCGCCTACTCTTTGGTATTTTACCAGAGAAGCTTGATCAAGGTGGTTTTGGCCGGGATTATCGCCTTTGTCTGTGGAACAATGACGTCTTTGACGTGGGCGATCTTGTTGGGCCTCTTGGTCTGTGTGATATTTAGATTCAATATCGTACTCTTTGCGGTGGCCTTGTTGGGCCTAAAATTAATATAGGAGAGAAAATGTCCTTAATTTTTCGACAATTGTTTGAGCCGATGAGTTCCACTTACACCTATATTCTGGGAGACTCTCAGTCGAAAGAGGCACTGATCATTGATCCCGTTAAAGAGACTATGGATCGCGACCTTCAGATCCTTTCAGAGCTTCATCTTAATTTGAAGATCGTCGTTGAAACCCATATTCATGCCGATCACATCACCTCTTCAGGCCCACTTAGAGAAAAAACAGGTGCGGCCATTTTCGTGGGTGCGGGCACAGAGTTGATGACAGCCGATCGGTTGTTGAAAGACGGTGAGAGCTTTCATTGCGGGAGCTTTGAAATGAAGACCTTGGCAACCCCCGGTCACACCGATGGTTGCACCAGCTTTTATATGGCTCCCTTTGTTTTTACAGGGGATGCCCTTCTGATTCGTGGCTGTGGACGGACGGATTTTCAGCAGGGAAACAGTGAAACTCTTTTTCGCTCGGTACGGGAAAAGTTGTTTACACTCCCTGACGATACACTTGTTTATCCCGCCCATGATTACAAAGGCCGAACCTGTTCCAGTATCAAAGAAGAGAAAGAGTTCAATCCACGCTTAAAAATGTCCAACTCTCTCGATGAGTTCAAGCAAATCATGGAGGATTTGGATCTTAAGCCACCTAAGAAAATTGATGTGGCGGTGCCTGCGAATATGAAAAGTGGTCTTTAAGAATGTCGAATGACTGTCAACGGAATGGTCAGTCAAGATGAACATATTTCAGTGTTTTTATTAAGCATTGAAGTCTAGTGCAAATGCCACTATCTGGTGGCATGAACAAAATTCTGCGCACTTGCATTTTAATATTTTTATGGAGCTCATTGGCTTCAGCGCAAAGTTGGGATCCCACTGATGCCAGCCAATGCTCTTCAGCGGAGGCCTCAGACCTTTTGGTTTCTACTGAAGAGATCATACTCAGCTCTATAAGAAGTTGTGTGTCCAGCCAGTTGTGGAACGGAGAGAACACTCTTGGACAGTTGCTTCGGGAAGTGAGCCTTAATTCATCCGATGCCGAGCTAGATCAGGCCTTGGCTTTGATCAGCGCCGTGACTTCTGAAGGTTTGGCTGATGCTGTTTGGAAAAGTGGCTGCGGAGAGACTCTGACTCAGTATGTGGGGGTGCAACCGCGCCATCAGATTGTTCCCTACCACTGGTCTATTCTGTGCACCTATCGCGATGGTACAGAGTCCTCGCCTTATGAGAAGCAGCAGCCTTTCATGGAAGTTCCGATTGACGATAATTACAATATTGGTTTTTACAGCAACGACGATGAGAGGGTGCGAACTTTTTTGCGCCGTTCTGAGGATCAATCCATAGCTTTTGAAGACCCCTGCCGCAATCGACTCTACGATCAGGCCGGTCCTCAATGTGTGTTGAAGGCGATTGAGCTGTCGAAGAATAGTGGTCACACTATTTTCTATCAAGATGTGGATAGTATCAAAGACACTCTACTTGCCATTTCCATGTCTTTTTTGTCTTCACAGCGGTCCCGCATTCTCATGTTCCAGGAACAAAAAGCCAACGCCAATGGTGATCGTGCGCGCTGGGAATTTCAATAATTTTTAAAGGGGAAGTTGGATTTCTATAGGAAATTCGACGGTGCGAACACCCTCTTGATAATTTTTAAATTGCACCCGTGAGATGACCTCTCGAACACAGCTGTTAAAGCTTTCGTCGTCAAAAGCGGTGTTGAGTATCTCGACCTGATCAATATGGCCTTTTCCATTGATTTTGAAGCGGGTTCGAACATCTCCGGCCTGGATTTTCCCGTTTCGCTTTTCATACAACTTAATAAAGCACTTCTCTAAAAACCTTTGATGAAGTTTTAGAGTGTTGCCAATCAGGTCTTGAAAATCGGCTGAGGGCTGGGCTGTAACCCCGCCTTTGGCAGCATGGTTTTCTACTGGTTTCAAGGCCAAGAGCTTTTGATCGGTGGAAGCAAAAATTTCGAGCCCCGTTTTTGACTGTCCGTCGACTTGGAATTCCACTTGCGGGCTGGGAGCCTGTCTTTGAATCCCACCTCGAATAATTTCCACAAAATATTTATTCGCTCTTTTGTAGAGATGAACCGAACTGTTCTCAAGAATTCGGAAGGGTTCTCCAAACAGTAAATCCGCCTCACTGTCAAAACCAGTGACTATTCTTAAAGGGCCTTGCAGAGGGGATTGAGAAGCGAGGCTTGAAAAGCTTTCCGCATTGGTCGTTTTACCCATAACCAAGCCTTTGGTGTTTTTGATTTGGCCAATAGCGGGAGCGGACGGGCGGTCCGAAAATCTGAGGTCATTGGTAAAAACTAAAAGGCCGCCCAAAATAACAATAACGGCCACGACAAGATTGCGAATCAAAGGAGACCTTTATTCGTTGGGTTCAGAATCGGGCTCGCCGCCAGCTTCAACGTCTGTTGCGGTGGGCGCCAAATCTTCGGTGGGTGCTTTTTCCATCTCACCCGCTTTCTGAGTGGCCGCTGCCGCTGGATTGTCATCAATGCTATCAAGAACACTGGTGCTCTCGGGTTTGATGAATATGGTCATGGCGATACAAGAGCCTGCAAAAATGACCGCCACCCAGCGAGTGATTTTGGCAAGAAAAGAGGGGGCGCCTGTGGCTCCGAACAAAGAGTTGGAACCGCCGCCACCGCCGCCGCCAAAAAGGCCACCAGCGCCGCCGCCTTTCGGATCTTGAATCAAGACCAAAATAACGAGAAAAATGGACAGTACGATATGTACGAAGGCAAGAATTGATACCATTGCGCGACTCCTTACAAAGACCCACCAATATAGGGGGACTGAAAAAGGGAGTCTAGTCTTTTTTCAATAGATTAGGAGGCTTTTTTCAAAGCCGACTGTTCCTGGAATTTCCAAGTGATGGCAATAAGTTGAGCGGCTATCTCGGCAATTTTGATGTCATAGAAACTGAGCTTTTTACAGTCTTTAGGCATTCGGATCGATATGCACCCTTTTAAGGCAGTTCCTCTTTTCAAAGGTAAGACCATCATAGAATCGAAATTTATCGATTTTACCTCATGCTTTACAAAGGACATGGTCTGATCTTTTTCTAAGCTTTCAATAAAAAGAGACTTTTCGGTTCGCAGGACATATTGGAGCTCGGGATATTTTACCAGATCAAGTTTTAAGCCTGTCAAATTCGGGTCATCACTGGAGCGCATAACCTCGATCGCTTTGCGTTCGCGGTTGGTGCCGACGATCGAAACCCGCACCGCCTTCAAAGCCAGAGCCACCATTCGAGTCATTTCGTAGCGTAATAAGCCCACCTCTTTGGTTTGATTGGTGGCTTCAACAAGGAGTGAAATCATTTGAAAATAGTTTTTTACCTGCTGTTCGTTTTGGGTGGCAATGTTGGCAAAATTGTAACGCTTGGCTTGTGATAGAAGAGCCAATCTTTGCAAGACATCAATCATTTTTAAAGGCTTAACTATAAAATCCTCGGCACCACTTTCTAAGCAGTTGCGAACATTCAATTCGGCATTGTGTTTCGACATGACAATGACGTGGATTCCATCTTCACCAAGTAGGTTTCTTTCATTAAGAAACTTCAGACAGTTTTGGGCGTAGCAACCTGGAAATAGGAGATCAATAAACAAAAAGTGAGGACGCCATTCAAGCAACGTCTTTTGCAAGAGGTAGCTATTGTTTATCACTTTGGTTTTAAATCCGCTCTCCATCAAATAGCGACTCATGCGCCCAGACAGGCTGTTGTCTCCATCGGCTATGAGAACTCTGATCTCTTCTAATTCCATAAAGTCTTATCGGACTTGTAGGAGAATTTTTAAGCATTTTGAGGCACTTATGGTATAAAACGAGACCAGAGTCGCAGCCAGCGTGAAGACCCCGGCGGGCATAGAAAAAGCGTCCGGTGGGTAACGCTTTGCTTAAGGCGGGAATTCCCGTGACTCTGGTCCAGGAGAAGGCAAAACCTAAGTATGGCTTTTATTGTATTTGAAGGTTTAGACGCGTCGGGCAAATCCACCCTTATCAATAAGGTACGAGAGGCCTTGCGTGACAGTCAGCAGACCACGGTTTTTTTACGGGATCCGGGTTCTACCGAGTTGGGTGAAAAATTGCGGCAATTGATTTTGGCCACGGACACCGAAGCTCCGGTGCCTCGTGCTGAGACGCTCATGTATCAGGCGGCCCGCGTGCAGATGGTGGAAAAAAATATTATTCCGGCTTTAAAGAACAAAGAATGGGTGCTGTGTGATCGTTTTTATTCTAGCACAGTGGCCTTTCAGGCGTTTGCGAGAAACTTGAATCTTGAAGACATTGAACACTTGAATCATTTTGTGGCTCACGATTGCGAGCCTGATTTGTTTGTGTTTTTAGATATCTCCGTTGACGAGAGTCAAAAACGTAAAGAGAACAGAGCCAAAGACTTGGGAGTGGCACAAGACCGAATGGAAAAAGAAAATCTCGATTTTCAAAAGAAAGTTCAGGATGGTTATTTGTACCAAGCCAAAAAAGACGCCAAACGCTGGTTGGTTTTAGACGGGACGTTGTCTCCCGACGAATTGCTTGCGGCCACATTGGTCGAATTTAAGAGGCGCCAATGGCTAGTCTGATGCAGCAATTGGTTGGACACCAAGACATCAAACAATGGCTGATCGACCAATACCAGCAAGATAAACTGCCCACCTCGTTTATTTTTCAAGGTCCAGAAGGCATTGGTAAAAAGTTTTTAGCTGTGGCATTGCTTCAATGGATCAATTGCCAAAAACAGGAGGTCGGAGCTTGTGGTGAATGTTCTGACTGTCGACGCGTCTTTGAAGATCAGAATGAGTTGATTTACCGTTTGCAACTCGAGGGAAAAAAATCCATCGGAGTCGATCAAATTCGCGAGATCCATAGTTTTTTAACCTTGCGGTCGATCAAGCCGGCGCGTTTTGTTATTATCGATCCGGCAGATGCCTTATCCAATGCGGCCGCCAATGCTTTGTTAAAAGCCTTGGAGGAAGCCCCAGAGAAAACCTACTTTTTTTTAATCACAGACAAAACCAGAAGTCTGTTGCCAACGATTCGTTCTCGCTCTCATATCTTAAAATTTCAGCCCCTTCGCCGAGACGAACTTAAAAGCTTTCAGGATTTTAGTGACCTGGCTTTGGAGTGGTCGGCAGGAAATATTCAAAGGGCTCAGGAATTAGAAGAGGACCAAACCGTTGATCAGCTGAATGACAGTCTGCGCTTCTTTTACTCTCTTTTGTGTGAAGGTCCTCAGGACTGGAAAAAAACGGCTCCGTGGTTTTTTAATGACAATCACGCCCGTGATTTCAGTTTCAGTATTTGGACTCAGGCTTTGCAAAAACGATTGCACAATGAAGGTGAAAATCTTGATTGGGTGCCTGAAGGCAGTGGTGCGATTGCGCAAGTTTACGAATCTGTAGAAAACTTGCGTTCAGATATTCACGCCAATGTCGATAAACTATTAGCGATCGAAAACTTTTATTACCGAGTTAAAGAGCTGGAGCTATACCGTTGAAACAAAAAGATTTACCAGAAGAATTTGAGCTACAGGCCGTGAAAGATATAGGTTGGACCGATGTTCACACCCATCTTAATTTTTTAGAAATCACGCCAAAAGAAGCCATACGCATTGCCACCGAAAAAGGTGTGAATCGGTTTATTACAATCGGCACTGAGCCCGAGGACTTGCCAGTGGTTCTTGAGCTGGCAAGGAAATGGGCGCCTCAGGTTTTTTGCACTCTTGGAATACACCCCCATGAGGGGAAGGTTTACAGTCAAGAGGTGGAGGAGTTTCTTTTGGCCAATCTCAACAACCCACGGGTGGTCGCAGTCGGTGAGATTGGCTTGGATTATTATTACAATCACTCCGATCACGAATCGCAGAAACAAGCATTTCGAAAACAGATGCAGCTGGCTCAGCAGTTTAATTTGCCGGTTGAGATTCACACGCGAGACGCTGAGGATGATACGATTGATATTTTGCAAGAATTTAAAGGAGACGTTAAGGGTATTATTCATTGCTTCACTGGGACCCAAAAGCTGGCGACCGCCGCCTTGGATTGTGGCTACAATATTTCCTTCAGTGGTGTTGTGACTTTTAAAAAAGCGGAGGCCTTGCGGGATGTTTGCCGCAACACTCCCGTCGATCGCATGCATGTTGAAACCGATGCGCCCTTTTTAGCGCCGACGCCATTGCGGGGTCAGAAAAACCAACCGGATTTCATGCTTTGGACGGCCAAACTTGTGGCGGAACTCAAAGGTCTATCAGTGCCTGAGTTTTGTCAGCAAATGAAGACCAATGCTGATGAAATGTTTCCTCGTTTATTGGGTTGAAACAAATTGGTTCACTTGCGGAAAACTGCCGCCGGTGGGGACTGCCACATATTGAATGACCAATTTCCAGCCTGAGTCCATGCGAGTGAAAATCACTTCCTTGACTTCAATAACGTCTAAGTCCTCGTTAAAAAAGTCGGCGATGTTAATCACGTCTCCATTCAAGCAAATTTGGTCGACCAAGCAAGCCGAGTAGACTTCAAACTGGCCGATGATGTCCGACGAGATTTGCAGGCGACCCACACCCACCTTGGTAACTTGCACGTTATGGTCCAGGGCCCAGGGAACGTTCTCGCCATCGATGGTTTGCATGAAGCCCACATAGGAACCGGTGACTTGCTGGGTGTCTGTCAGATCCCCAGCGCCATCGTTTCCGCAGCCGACGACAAGTCCATTGATAAAAATAAAAATCAATAGTTTTAATGAGTTAGGCATAAGCCCCCCAATCTGTTTGCGAGTTCCTTTAGGATACCAGAAGCCGCTTATTCAACCACTTGAAACACTGAATGGTCGAGTTGAGGGACTCTGAAAGTCTTAAATGTGCCACTTTGGTACGCAATGAATGGCCCTTTTAAGACCAAAACCTGGGACTTATGCGCTGCCTCATTTTGCTGTGGAAGTGAAGACAATACTTTAGAAAATTCGCTAAGTTGACTCAGCGGAACCCACTGGATAAGACTGCGATTTAACAAATTATATAGAGGACCTTCACAAGGAGAATCCCATGTCCCAAAAGCTTCGTGTTGGAATCAATGGTTTTGGCAGAATCGGACGGATTTTATTCCGCCACGGTTTCGATCAATTCGATATTGTCGGAATAAACAATGGTCGCGGCACCACCGAGAATCAGGCGCACTTTTTAAAATATGACAGTGCCCATGGTCGCTTTTCTAAAAAAGTCGAGCATGATGATAAACATATTATCGTTGATAATAAAAAAATTCCTTTCACTTTTGAAAGAGATCCTTCACAAATTCCTTGGGCCGACTGGGGCGCTGATATCGTTTTTGAGTGCACCGGTGTTTTTAAAGATACCGAGGCTAACGAAAAGCATCTGCAAGCCGGAGCCAAACGAGTCATCGTTTCTGCACCTGCCAAAGTGGACGCAACTTTTGTTTATGGTATCAATCATCAAGACTACGATCCAAGCAAACATAAAGTGGTGAGTAATGCTTCATGCACCACTAACTGTCTGGCACCGGTTGCGAAAGTTTTAAATGATTCTTTTGGAATTGAGTCCGCTTTGATGACAACGGTTCACTCTTACACCAATGACCAAAGAGTTTTAGATTCAAGTCATAAGGATTTACGTCGTGCTCGCGCCGCCGCTGTTTCGATGATTCCAACCACCACTGGAGCCGCCGCGGCCGTCGGTATGGTATTGCCCGAGCTTGAAGGTAAAATTAATGGAATGGCTATTCGTGTACCAACTCCCAACGTCAGCTTGGTTGATCTGGTTGCCAATGTGAAAAAAGAAACCACAGCAGAACAGGTCAATGAGGCGCTGAAAGCGGCTGCCGATGGTCCTTTAAAAGGTGTTCTTGCCTATACCAACGATGCCGTGGTTAGTGTCGACATGAATGGTGTCACCGACAGTTCGATCATCGATTTGGAAAACACTTCGGTTATGGCCGGAAAAATGGTCAAGGTGTTGGCCTGGTATGACAACGAGACTGGGTTTTCTTGTCGCATGTTGGACTTGGCAAAATATATGTCTGAGCAGGGACTTTAATGGCACTGGAATCTTACTTAGATCTAAAACAAATGGAGTTGCGCGGGAAACGGGTTTTTCTACGCCTCGATCTGAACGTTCCTTTAAAAGATGGCAAAGTCCTTGATGAAAATCGGATCGATGCCGCTCTTCCCACATTGCAGTTTCTTGTCGAAGCTGGCGCTAAAGTGATTGTGGCTTCGCATTTGGGGCGGCCAAAAACCGAAGAAGACAGACAAAAACTGTCTTTAGAGCCGGTTGCTCATTGTTTGAATAAAAAAGGTTTTGAAGTCTTGCTTATGGACTCACCGGATTCTGAAGCTCCCTATGAGCTTTGTAAAGGTCTGTCCGGCCGTCAGATTATTTTGTTAGAAAACCTTCGGTTTGCTGCCGGTGAGACTAAAAACTCCAATGAGCTGGCCGCGAAATGGGCGCGTTATTCTGACGTTTACGTCAACGATGCCTTTGGTGCTTGTCACCGAGCCCACGCCAGTATTGATGCTATTGCCAAACAAATTCCACAGCGCTGCTTTGGTTTTCTGATCGAGAAAGAAGTTAAAGCCTTGCAAAAGATTAAAGATAAGCCTGACAAACCGTTTTATATCCTTACCGGGGGTAGCAAGGTTAGCGATAAAATTCCTTTGCTCGAATCGTTTGCCGATAAAATGGATGGCATCATCATCGGTGGCGCCATGGCCTACACATTTTTAAAAGCCGACGGCTTTGCTGTTGGCGCCTCACGGGTTGAAGAGAATTTTGTTGGAGTCGCGAAAAAGTTTTTAAACCAAATGCGGGTTTCTGAAAAAAAGGTTTTTCTGCCCGTTGATCATCATGTAGTCAGCGATTTTGAAAGTGATGATTTTTCTGTCGTTGATTCGGCGACGATTCCCGAGGGTAAGATGGCCTTGGATATTGGACCTAAAACTCAAAAACTCTATGCCGAAGCTCTGCAGGCGGCTGGCAGTATTTTTTGGAATGGACCGATGGGTGTCTACGAGAGAAAGCCATTCGCGGCTGGTTCGGTAGCTATGGCCAAGGCGATGGCTGAAACTTCGGCCTTCACCGTTATTGGTGGTGGCGACTCGGCGGCAGCGGCTATTGATTCTGGCTACGCCGATCAGGTCGATCATATCTCAACAGGGGGCGGAGCGTCTCTTGAATTCATTCAGGGCATCAAGTTGCCAGGGTTGGAAGCGCTTAAAGTAAGAAAAACCGAAATCATAGAGGAGACAGACGGATGAGTTTTGTCGTAGCCGGTAATTGGAAGATGAACAAAAACCCAAAAGAAACGGCTGAGTTCTTTAAAGAATTCAACGGATTTGAAATCCCTGAGTCGGTGAAAACCATTTTCTTCGTATCCTCGGTCAACGCCGTGGCCGCTTCGGAGGCACAGGTGGCTTGGGGTCCGCAGAATATTTTTCCAGCAGCTTCAGGAGCTTTCACTGGCGAAACGTCGCC
The DNA here is from genome assembly GCA_964588335.1 of uncultured Pseudobdellovibrionaceae bacterium. Classification (GTDB taxonomy): domain Bacteria; phylum Bdellovibrionota; class Bdellovibrionia; order Bdellovibrionales; family JAGQZY01; genus JAGQZY01. The sequence goes on from CAZPOV010000005.1 coordinate 126,252, forward strand.
AAAGGTGATGGCTGAACTGGGAGCGCAATATGTTTTAGTGGGTCACAGCGAGCGTCGCAAATTGTTTGCGGAATCTGACGAGCAAACCAATATTAAAATCCACAGTGCTCAGGAGTTTGGTTTAAGCCCTATTCTTTGTGTGGGCGAGACTTTGGATGAGCGCAACCAGGGACTGACCTTAGAGATTTTACAGCGACAACTGGTGACGGGACTCTCCAACTACCAGCCGAACAAAGAGCTGCACATTGCCTATGAGCCAGTTTGGGCGATTGGCACCGGTGAGGTAGCATCGGTGGAACAGGTCAGTGAGGCCCATCGTTTTATCCGAAAATTTTTAAAAGAAAAATTACCCAACCACGAAAAACAGATAGCCATTCTTTATGGCGGCTCGGTCAAACCGATCAATGCCAGTGAGTTGGCGCAGGCTGATGAAGTCGGAGGCTTTTTAGTGGGAGGAGCCTCTTTAAAAGCTCCGTCTTTTTTTGAAATTATTAAGGCTTGCCAAGGATGACAGATTACACCCGGAAACTTCGTAAAGCTTATGGCTTGATAGCTCTGTCTTTTTTGATAGCGCATATCTTTATAGGCACTGAGGTACCGGGGACCAGCTGGAGCCTTTTGCCTCCGGCCTTAGCTATCACTGTGGCTTTTATAACTGGCAGTCTAGTGGTCAGTTTGGGAGCCGCGGTTTTGATTGGGGCTTTTCTGATTGCGCGAGGATTAGGACATGGTTTTTTCGGCGGTATTATCGTTGCCATTAAAAAGTCGTGTTTTTATTTTGCGAGTGCTTTAATTGGCGACGAAGCGGTTTCAATCGGGTTGCCCGGTGGTGATGAGGGGTGGGCCGATTTTGTCGCCGCTATCTCATGGTCAAACCTTCAGATCTTAGGTTTTGTGTTTTTTATTCTATCAATGGTGCATGTGATGACAGCCGCAGGAGGCCTTCACGCCATGGTGCGATCCTTGCAAAAATTTATTGTCGGACCTCGCAGTGCACAGTTTGTCACGGCCGTGTTGGGTTGTCTTATTTTTATTGATGATTACGCCAACACCATGATCGTCGGGTCGACAATGCGCAAAGTGACCGACCGCTATAAAGTGAGCCGCGAGAAATTGGCTTTTATAGTCGATGCGACCAGTGCGCCGATTGCCGGAGTGGCTTTGGTCAGTACCTGGATTGGATACGAAGTCGGCTTATTTTCTGAAATGGCTAAGAAGTTCAGCTGGCAATTGGATGGCTATGCGGTGTTTCTGGATGCCATTCAATTTCGCTTTTATTGTTTCCTAATGCTGTTCTTTGTGTTCGTGAATATCTTGTTTGGTGTCGATTTTGGAAAAATGAAGAGCTACGAAAAAAGCCCAATCATTGATGATGACTTTGACGAAGACGATGAGACAAAGGCGTCAGTCGTGTGTGCGATTTTTCCTATCGGACTGCTGCTCGTTCTTGTGTTCACTTTGCTATGGCGAGATGGCGGTGGTTTTGTTGGAGACAAAAGTTTAATGAGTTTGGCTGATTGGCGACAGGTTTTAACAGCCAGTCAGAATGGTATTTGGATTCTTTTTGTTTCTTCGTTGATTGCTTATGTCTCAGCTTTTGTTCTCGGTTTTACCTTGTCTGACCAAAGAACAAAAGTTTTATTTGAAACTATCAGTGCCGGCATCCGCAGTGCTTGGCTCCCAATTTCTATTTTGGTGTTGGCTTGGTCTTTAAAAGAGGTTTGCAATGATATGGAGACCGGTGTTTATTTGGTTTCGGTCCTCAGCGAAAAGGTCAGTAGTCACTGGTTGCCGTTGGCGATCTTTGTGGTTTCGGCGATTACCGCTTTTGCCACTGGCACCAGCTGGGGAACCATGGCGATCCTGATTCCAACCGTAACACCTTTAGCTGTAGCTATGGGTGGTGGTGGTTATGGCCTTTACGTTTCATTGTGTTTGGCGGCTATTTTGGATGGCGCCATTATGGGAGACCACTGCTCTCCGATCTCTGACACCACTATTATGAGCTCCATTTCTTCTGAGTGTGATTTGATGAATCATGTACGATCACAACTGCCGTATTCATTGATGGTTGGAAGCCTCGCGGTTGTCTTTGGTTATCTTCCGGCCGGTTATGGAATTTCAATGGGTCAAACAATACCCTTGGCTTTGTTCATTATTGTCGCGGTCTTTTTTATTTTTAAAATAAAGCCGCGATTCACCCGAGGTGTGTATGAGTGATTTGAAAATTACAATCGATGACGTTTGGGCGGCCCAAAAAACCATTGGACAGGTGGCTCGACGGACGCCTACCAATTTGGCTCTCGGTAAAAAGCTTCGTACCAACAATGTTCACGTTAAACTTGAAAACCTGCAAACAACCGGAAGCTTTAAAATTCGAGGGTCTTTAAATAAAATATCAAACCTGTCAGAAGAAGAAAAAAAGCGGGGAGTGATCGCAGCCTCTGCTGGTAACCATGCTCAAGGTGTGGCTCTCAGCTCTCAGTTAAATGGAGTCAACGCGAAGATAGTGATGCCCGAGGGTGCGCCTCTAATTAAAATCTCAGCGACTCGTGGCTACGGAGCTGAAGTGGTTCTGCATGGGCGTATCTTTGACGAGGCTTTTCAGAAGGCCCAGGAGATTGCGGAAGCTGAAGGTCGGGTGTTCGTTCATCCCTATCAGGACAAACACGTCATCGCCGGACAGGCGACCATTGGAGTCGAAATTTTAGATGCCATACCTGACTTAGAAAGCGTAATCGTCCCCATTGGTGGTGGTGGTCTGATCAGTGGTATTGCTTTTGTTGTGAAGCATTTGAATCCAAAGTGTAAAGTTTTTGGTGTGGTTTCCAATCAGGCACCGGGCATGATGCAGTTAAAAAAACATATTCCCGTTGAATTGCCCCCCGTGATTTCAACCATTGCCGATGGAATTGCCGTTAAAAATCCAAGCCCATTGATGTTTCAAACTTACATCGACCCTTATGTGGACGACATCGTAACAGTTTCCGACGAGGATCTTTCGCAAGCCATCGTTTACGGAATGGAAATGGAAAAGACGATTCTTGAAGGCTCGGGGGCGGCGGGTTTAGCCGCAGTTCTGACCGGCAAGATTAAAACCAAGGGGCCCAGCTGTGTGGTTCTCTGTGGCGGTAATGTTGATTTGAACACCATCAGTTCGGTGATTGATACTGGATTGAGAAAGTCGGGGCGGTTGGCTCGAATCTCAGTGATCGTGGATGATCTTCCTGGGCATTTAGCACAAATCACGCGCGACTTTGCCGACTTGCGGGCCAATGTTTTGGATGTTCATCACGATCGTGTCAGCCCCGAACTTTCACTCCGGCAGACGCGTATTGATTTTCTTTTAGAAACTATGAGCCAAGAACATATTGATAAGATTAAAGATCAAATTCGTGAGCGGAATATTAATATAATCGAGAGGTAAGCGGAATGCGAGTGTCCCCAGAAATTGAATCCTTAATACCTTATAAGCCAGGTAAACCCATTGAAGAGACCAAGCGCGAGTTGGGTCTGGATGAGGTTATTAAATTAGCAAGCAATGAAAATCCTCTGGGACCCAGCCCGAAAGCCATGCAGGCGATCAAAGAGGCGAAGTTTGATTTGTCACGCTATCCAGATCCGAGCTGCTACAAGCTGCGAACCAAGCTGGCAGAGCAATGGAAGGTGCGAGCCGACGATATTGTCATTGGCAATGGCTCCAATGAATTGATCGACCTTCTGATCCGTGTGTTCTGCGAACCGGGTGATAAAATTATCACTCCACAGAGGTCTTTTATTGCCTACAGTGTTTGCGCCCAAGCGGCCCGAGTCGGTAAAGAAGAAATTACCGTGGATAAAAATTTCCACTGGGATGTCGATAAGTTTATTAAAGACTTTAAAAGAGATCATAACAAGCGTGAGAAAATTCTGTTTTTAGCCAACCCCAATAATCCGACGGGTACTTACCTTTCGAAAGATGAGGTGACACGTCTTTTAGAAGTTTTGGGAGGGAGATCCGATATTTTAGTGGTTTTCGACGAGGCTTATAACGAGTACGTTCGGGCTGAGGACTTTGCTCAGAGCGCTGATTTTTTTAAAAAATACAGCAATGTGTTGATTTGCCGCACCTTCAGTAAAATTTTTGGCTTGGCCGGTTTGCGGGTGGGGGCTTTGATAGGGAGTGCGGATCATACCCAGTGGATCAACCGTGTGCGCAACCCTTTTAACGTTAACACCTTAGCGCAAGAGGCCGCCATTGCGGCGCTTGATGACCAGGATTATATTCGTCAGTCGCAAGAAATGGTGTGGTCAGGATTGGACGACTATTATCAGTTTTTTGACTCTTTGGGTCTGCCTTACACGCCATCACAAACCAATTTTGTCCTTTTTGACAGTCTTCGCGACGGATCCTTGTTTTTTACAAATGCCATGCGCAAAGGTTTGCTGGTGCGACCCATGACTGGCTATGGTTTGCCTCGCCACATTCGATTAACTATTGGCACGGCCGAGGAAAACGAAAAAGCCAAAGAGATCATGAAACAAGTCATCGCCGAGGTACCCAAGCTGTGAGTATTGAAAAACTGATAACGATTGATGGCCCATCGGCCTCTGGAAAGTCGTCGGTGAGCCGCCGCGTGGCTGATGAGTTGGGTTGGAAATGGGTGTCGACAGGTGCATTTTACCGGGGTCTGGCGCTAACAGCGCTGCGCGAGAACGTGGCCGCCGACAACCAGTCGGCTTTGCTTCAATTGGTGAGTTCGGACACATGGAAAGTAGAAATGACAGCGGCCAACACTTTGGTGCGCTACCGGGGCGAGGATGTCACCAGTGAAATTGTTGGTGAGAAAGTGGGGGCTATGGCTAGCCAAATCAGCCAAATTCCGGAGGTTCGCAAAGCTCTCTTGGAAAGGCAGCGCAACTGCTTTGACCCCAACATCGGCTTGGTAGCCGAGGGGCGTGATTGTGGCACCGTGGTTTTTCCCGGGGCCCCTATTAAAATCTATCTGACAGCCAATCCCGACCTGCGCGCCAAACGACGGTCCGCTGAAGAGGGGGCTGATCAAGAAAAAACCCAGGAAATGCAGATAGTTAGAGACACTCAAGACTCGCAAAGAAAGGTCGCCCCTTTAAAAGAGGCCGACGGCTCATTAAAGATTGATTCGAGCTTTTTAAGCCTGGCTGAGGTGGTCGCAGAAGTTCTGAAATATTCACAATCTAAGGGTCTAAAATTACCCTGAATCCCTTTGACTTTGAGCGTTTAGGCTTTATAACTCTACGTTCACTCTTATGAAATCAGCAATTCATCGAATTAACGGTGAGCTTGATGGATGAGTGTGAAATTTAGGAGTCAAAATCTCGTTTGAGGTCTTGAGTCCACCAAGGAGGTACAAAATAAACTAATGAATAAAACAAACAATCTAACCAAAAAACAAAAAGAGGAATTAGAAATTCTTCGACTCTTCAAAGAAGACGAAAATGAAGAGAATAAAAAGTCAGGTGAATTCGCGGAACTATTTGAGGACGCGGTTAAAGAGAACGAAGTAAAGGCGGGAGATATCGTCAAAGGATCCATCGTTGAGGTCCAACCCGATTACGTTCTTGTTGATATCAACTACAAATCTGAGGGACTGATCCCAATGAGCGAATTCCGAGTGGTGGAAGGCAGTGATGCCATTCAACCCGGAGACGAAATCGAAGTCTACGTTGACAAAATTGAAAACGACAACGGAATGATTGTTTTGTCTAAAGAAAAAGCCGATATGATGCGTGCATGGACTGATATTTCTCGTGCTGCTGAAAATCAAGAACACATCGAAGGAACTGTGATCTCCAAAGTAAAAGGTGGACTCAGTGTCGATATTGGTGTGAAGGCTTTCCTTCCTGGAAGTCAAATTGACCTTCGCCCTGTGCGCAACATGGACATGTACATTGGCAAGAAGTTCAAATTCAAAGTTATTAAATTTAATAAAAAGCGTGGAAACATTGTGCTTTCTCGCCGTGCCCTTCTTGAAGAAGAGCGCGAATCTCTAAGATCTCAAACCAAAGATCAAATGAAAGAGGGAAGCAAAGTGAACGGTATCGTGAAAAACGTCACCGATTACGGAGCTTTTATCGATCTTGGTGGAATCGATGGCCTTCTGCATATTACGGACATGAGCTGGTCGCGTATCAAGCATCCTAGCGAAGTGATCAATGTGGGCGACGAAATCGAAGTCATGGTCTTAAAATATGATACAGAAAAAGAGCGTGTTTCTCTTGGTCTTAAGCAGTTGACTGAAGATCCTTGGAACGACACCGCTGACAAGTTCCCTGTCGGAGCTAAAATCACTGGAACCGTGGTCAGCCTCACTGATTATGGTGCCTTTATCGATGTCGGTGAAGGTGTTGAAGGTCTTATTCACGTGTCTGAAATGTCTTGGACAAAACGCGTGAAGCATCCTTCGCAAATCGTTAATGTAGGCGATGAAGTGGAAGTTCAGGTCTTGGCTCTTGACGAAGAAAACCGTCGCATTAGCTTGGGTATGAAACAGCTTCAACCGAATCCTTGGAACGAGCTGAAAGAGGCTTATCCTCCAGGAACCATCATTGAAGGTGAAGTGAAGTCGATCACAGATTTTGGTATTTTTATCGGAATTGAAGAAGGTATCGACGGCATGGTCCACATCTCTGACTTCTCTTGGACGAAGCGTGTGAACCATCCTTCCGAAATGTACACCAAAGGCGATAAAGTGCGTGCGGTTGTTCTGGGTGTTGATATTGAAAACGAAAGATTCAGTCTTGGAATCAAGCAATTGGATGCCGATCCTTGGGCCGAAGTGGATAAGAAATTCACCATCGGAACAATGCATGAGGTGAAGGTGACCAAGCTTGCTGATTTCGGAGTGTTTGTAGAGCTTTCTGATGACATCGAAGGTTTGGTCCATATTTCTGAGCTTTCAACCAAGCGCGTGAACTCGCCGGATGAAGTTTGTAAAGTGGGTGACACCATTAAGGCTGAGGTGATTAGTATTGATCAGGACGCTCGTAAGGTTGGCCTCAGTGCACGTCTTGCAACGCTTCGTGAGCAAAATGCTGATGTTTCAGAATACCAGAAGAAGACGGCCAAGCCGACAAATGCCACTCTTGGTGATCTGTTCTCTGATCAGTTGAAAGACCTTCAGCAGAACGATAACTAATGCAGCAGGGATGGCTAAAACCTTAAAGTTTTAGCCCTTGCGATTCAGGCTGAGGTTGAAAAACACCTCAGTTGAGTTTCACGGGCCTGAGCCATCGCAGCAAATAAAGACAGCCACTCCTAGAGTGGCTTTTTTTTGATATAAAGAACCGTGTACCTTTGGGTGAGGGAAGTGGATGAAAAAGAAATCAACCAAGAAATTGCAGTCGGACATTTGGCCGAATGAGCGAGATGTCATCGAAAGTCCTCATCGTTTGCAATACGTTCGGAAAGTGATCAAACCCCAAGGGTGTGTTTTCTGTAGTGCGGCCAAGAATGCAAAAGTTCCTGAATCCTTAGTGCTATTTAGCAACCGTTCGATGATGGTGTTGCTTAATAAATACCCCTACAACAATGGGCATCTGTTGGTGACTCCGAAAAAGCATATCGCCGAGTTCGACAAAGCTTCGGATAAACTGATTACAGATATGCAGATTCTAACTAAGCATAGCATTAAAATATTAAAGAAGGTTTACAGCCCTCATGGCTTCAATACGGGCATGAATTTGGGGCGAGTGGCAGGTGCCGGAATTCCTGATCATTTGCACTACCACATTATTCCTCGCTGGGGTGGCGACACCAATTTCTTTCCCCTGATCGCTCAAACCAAGTTAGTGATCGAAACCACCGAACAAAGCTATGGGCAGTTGCGCCCTCATTTTCAAAAATTGGAGAAGAAAAATGTCATTTAAAATTCGATTGGACCATATAGGTGTAGCCACCAAAGAAGTCAGTGACGGTAATTTTTTTGAAATCCTTGGGCTTAAAAAAGGGGGGGTCGAAGAGGTGCCAACCGAAAATGTTAAAGTCGGCTTTTATGGTACCGAAAACAATGCCAATATTGAACTTTTAGAGCCGACCAGCGATGACAGCCCCATTGCCAAGTTTCTCGATAAAAGAGGGCCGGGGATTCATCATATTTGTTTTCGAGTCGAAGGAATTGATGAGATGGTTCAGATGCTAAAAGACAAGGGTGTGCAGTTAATTAATGAAGAGCCGCGGCCGGGAGCTCACAATTGCCGAGTGGTTTTTATTCACCCAAAATCAACGGGTGGCGTGCTTGTTGAGCTGAGCGAAAAGGCGGGTGTGTGAAAGGTTCAAACAATCCCGGTATGCAGTTTCAAGTGGTGCCCATAAGTCCTTGGGTTAAGAAGCTGATCATTGCCAACGTCGGCATTTGGTTTTTTGTGCAATTGATTTTAGAGAAGGTCATTCTTGGCTCGCCGGTTGTCACTAGTTTTTTAAGTTTCACTCCCAAACTGACCCTTGAATACTTCTTTATTTGGCAGCCTTTTACATACATGTTCCTTCATTCCCTTAATATTTTTCATGTTCTTTTGAATATGATTTCTCTTTGGTTTTTTGGTTCTGAGTTGGAGTACCGCTGGGGCTGGAGAAGCTTTCTCTACTATTATCTGGCCTGTGGGGTGGGGGCGGCCGTTATTTATTTTGTCGCTGTCATCGTGGTCGGTTTGGTCCAGGGCTCCGAGCCCCTGGTATACAACGTACCTGTTCTTGGAGCGTCCGGAGCTGTTTTTGGCATTTTGCTGGCCTACGGTATTTTGTTCGGAGACCGAATCATTTACTTTTTTGGAGTGTTTCCGATGAAGGCCCGCTATTTCATTATGCTTATTGGTGGAATCGAAGTGGTGTCATTGGTGAGTGATGGTATGGGCGGCTCGCAAGTCGCCAACATGGCTCATATTGGGGGTCTTCTAACTGGTTATATTTATTTACTTTTTTGGACACGATGGCAGCAAAAACGCTGGCGAGGAGCCAAAAAGAGCAAGGCTAGACGTAATTTGCGTTTGGTGGTAAACAATAGCGAGAAAAAAGACGATTCGAGTGATGGCCCAAAATATTGGAACTAAAGGAGTTTAGGGATGTCGTATTTGCAAAACCAGATGAATGCTTTGAGATTTGATAAGCGCTTATTGGAAATGAACTTAAAAAGCGGCATCATCACTAGGGAGGAATACGACCAATTTGTAACCGACCTAAAAGATGACAAAGCCAACGCGACTCAACTCGACCTTGCGACCGAGGCTGAGGAAAGCCAAAATGCAGGTCAAAATGAGACACGATCGGAAGAGTTGACCAACCAATCTTCACCAATGCCGACCAATACTGATCCATTCGGTTCTGGATTTTGATCCAATTTGAAACATTGGTTGAAAAAAAAGGTCACCGTGGGTGGCCTTTTTTGTTTCAAAATAGGAAAAAACCAGACCCCAGATCCCATAGACATAGGTCTGGTATTGGGTTTTATTAAAATGAGCCAATTGTTCTTAAAATTATTCTCTATCTATCAACAATCTATTCAGTTTTTCGATAACGGGCCGATAAGAATATGTGCACGTAATCGAACGAATTTTCATTTCACTTATTTTAGCCTTCCTGTTGGGAATCCCTTCAGCCTTAGCGGCTCCCGCTAATTTTTCTTATCAAGGTCAAATTGTAAAACCCAATGGCCAAGCGCTTGAAGCCAGCAACGTCACTTTCTATATTGAAATTCTATCTCCGGCACCCAGTGAGTGTGTTTTGTATGAGGAGTATCACACCCTCAACATGACAGGCTCCAATGGTATTTTTGCTTTCGAAGTTGGAGATGGGACCCAAAGTGGATCCGACTACGAAGATGTGAACTCGTTGACCGATGCTCTTTCCAACTCGATTGGTACTATCAGTCCCACAACCTGTGTTGTTGGCCCGAACTATACACCAAGCGCTGGGGACGGACGCCAGATGCGGGTGACATTTGATGATGGCAGTGGCCCCAACACTCTTGCCACCAATCATCAAATCCTTAGCGTTCCTTACGCCGACAGTGCCTCGAGCGTCGATGGATTAACCTCTGCTGACATTCTTAGAATCAATAACGGTGGAAGCTTTGTTTTAACCCAAGCCAACCTTGAATGGATCTTTGCCAACGGGGCTCGCTATGCCGAGTTACAAGCCCTAATTGATGGAACCAGCACTCAATATCTAACGGCCACACCGACGGGTGATGTGTCCATGAACTCACAAAAGATCATTAACGTCGCTGATCCGACAGCTGCCAACGATGCTGCTAACAAAAATTATGTCGATACCAATATCGCTGGACAGCCCACTGATGCTGCAACTCTCAGTGGTTTGGCCGGAGCTGAAAACGGTCACGTGATGTACTGGAACGGCACCGAGTGGACAGCCGGAGCGCCTGCGGGTGACTCCACAAAACTTCCTTTAGCTGGTGGAACCATGAGTGGTGCTATCAACATGGGGAACCAAGACATCACAAACGGTAACAATATCACAGCCAACGGCGCTGTTAGTGCCAATGGATTGAGTACGGGAACGAACTTAGCTTTTTACAACACCGGAAACTATGTCGGTTTCCAAGCGCCTGCTGGAGCCTCTGACCTGATTTGGACTCTTCCTGGTGCTGACGGAACTGCCAATCAAGCTTTAAGCACAAACGGTTCTGGGATTTTATCTTGGAGAAGCTACGTCGAAACAGCTTCGAATCAAGGTGCTGGTGGTGTCGGACCTTATAAACAATTGAACGCTGGTGATTTAGAATTTAAAAACATCAACGCCGGCTCCAATAAAGTCACCGTCACTGATGATGTGGGTAACGATGAAATCGATATTGATGTGGATGAATCCAATTTTAATCCAGCATTGATTCCAAACACTGCCGCAGGCGACATTGCCGCTGGCAACGTTCAAGCTGCGATTAATGAATTAGACACCGAGAAAGTCGCTATCGCCGGTGACGCCATGACGGGTGCATTAACGATGAACGCGCAAAACGAAGTGCGTTTTGCTGATAGTGATTCTAGCAACTACGTGGGATTTGCCGCACCAGCTGCTGTTGGCGCGGACCTCATTTGGACTCTTCCTGATGCTGATGGAACTAACGGTCAAATTCTTTCAACCGATGGGGCTGGAAACCTTGTTTGGATCTCAGGAGCGGTTGGCGATATCACGGGTGGATCAAGCCTTGGTGCTGGTGTTTCAGTTTACAAAAATGAAAACGCTGGAGTTTTGGAATTTGCTTCTATTAATGCAGGTTCCAACAAAGTGACTGTAACAAATGATGCAGGACTTGAAGTCGACATCGATGTTGATGAAACTAATTTCGATCCAACAGCTATTCCGAACAACGCCGCTGGCAACATTGCAGCCACCACTTTGCAAGGCGCTATCAATGAATTGGATGCAGAAAAACTAAGCGATGTCACCGGATCGGCTCTCGCCGACGGAACCGTTTGGCTCGGTGATGGCACAAACTTGGCGCAAGAGGTGACTCTTTCTGGAGATGCCACTTTAGCCAACGACGGAACTTTAACTGTTGCGAATAATGCGATTACCAGTGCAAAAATCAATGACGGCGAAATTGTCGATGCTGATATTTCTGCTACTGCTGATATAACACGAACCAAACTGGCGACAGGTTCAATCAATCGCATTGTTATCAATGACGGCTCAGGAGAGATTGCAGAGGCAGCCGCGATCACTGGAAATCGCGTGCTGACTTCTGATGCTAATGGCTTACCAGTAGCCAGTAGCGTTTCAGATACTGAGTTGGGTTATCTCGACAACGTAACAAGCGACGTACAAACACAAATTGATGGTAAAGTGGCGAGAGCTGGCGATGCGATGACGGGTGCACTGACCCTGAATGCCCAAAACGAAGTGCGCTTTGCTGATAGTGATTCTAGTAACTATGTGGGATTTGCCGCACCGGCTGCTGTTGGAGCGGACCTCATTTGGACTCTTCCCGACAGTGATGGAACTAACGGTCAGGTTTTAACCACCGATGGCTCTGGAAACTTAATTTGGGCCTCGGGCGCTGTTGGCGATATCACGGGCGGATCAAGCCTTGGCTTGGGCGTTTCAGTTTATAAAAATGAAAACGCCGGAGTTTTGGAATTTGCTTCTATTAATGCCGGTTCCAACAAAGTAACTATAACAGATGATGCTGGAGTTGAAATAGACATCGATGTTGATGAAACTAATTTCGATCCAACAGCTATTCCGAACAACGCCGCTGGCAACATTGCAGCCACCACTTTACAAGGGGCTATCAATGAATTGGATACAGAAAAACTTAGTGATGTCACCGGTTCGGCTCTAGCCGACGGAACCGTTTGGGTCGGTGACGGCTCCAACCAAGCCCAAGAAGTTTCTGTGACTGGTGATGTGGCTATGTCCAACACCGGAGCGACAACAATCCAAGCCAATGCTGTTGAAAGCTCAATGATTCTTGACGGCGAAATCGTCGACGCCGATATCAGTGGCACGGCCGCCATTGCTCGCACGAAGGTGGCTAATGGTGCCGCCAACCGACTTGTCGTAAACGATGGTTCAGGTGCCCTCAGTGATGCCGCAGCGATCACCGGCAACCGTGCTTTAACCAGTGATATCAATGGAATCCCGGTGGCCTCCAGTGTGACCAGCACGGAACTTGGATATTTAAGTGGTGTCACCAGTGCTCTACAAACCCAGTTAGATGGAAAAGTAGCCCTCGCCGGTGATACAATGACTGGTCAGTTATTGATAGACGGTGGAGCGGATGAAGTGCAATTCGCTATTGAAGGTGACACTTTACAGACAGCTAATCTTGTTGAAATTCGAAACTCGGCCTCAACAGTGATAGCCAGTGTGTCGGCTGATGGTTCAGTCAGTGCGGCCACCGATTTAACAACGAAATCCTATGTCGACACCGCTATTAGTGGAATCAGCACCGACGAAATCGCCGATGCTGACAACAACACAAAAATCCAAGTCGAAGAAGGTGCGAATGATGACACCATTCGTTTTGATACCGCAGGTACTGAAAGAATGGTGGTCGACGCGACCGGAAACGTTGGTATCGGAACAGCCACTCCAGCTACGATTTTAGATATTGAAGGAACAATTCAGATTGGAGATGGAGGCGAGACCTGTAGTGTGGCCGCCAATGCCGGTATGATCCGCTACAACGCTGGAAATATTGACTATTGTAATGGTTCAGCGTGGACGACGTTGGGAATTAGTGGAGCTGGATTGACCAATTTAAATGGTCAGACCGGAAGCACACAAAACTTTGCTGTCGACGCTGCGGGTACCGCACCAGCTATTAACAGTGCTACTGACACTCACACTTTAAGTATTCCATTAGCCAGTGGAGCCGGTGTGACCAGCGGTACGATCTCAAAAACAGACTACGATGCATTCAATGCAAAACTTGATAGCGTGGTTGGAGAGACCTTGAACTCAGCCCAGTTTTGGGTGGGTGATGCAACCAACGCTGCTGCGGCTGTGACCATGAGTGGTGATGCCACTATGGACAATGCCGGAGCCTTAACAATAGCAAACGATGCAATTACAAGTGCCAAGATTAACGATGGAACGATCGTTGATGCCGATATTAGCGCCACTGCCGATATCGCCAGATCCAAACTGGCGGCTGGCTCGGCCAACCGCTTGATCGTTAACGATGGAACCGGTGAAATATCAGAAGCCGCAGCGATCACTGGCAACCGCGCTCTTGCTAGTGACGTTAATGGAATCCCGGTGGCTTCAAGTGTGACAGACACAGAACTTGGATATTTAAGTGGTGTGACGAGTGCTCTTCAAACCCAGATTGATGGCAAAGTAGCCCTTGCCGGTGATACCATGACTGGTCAACTCCTCATTGATGGTGGAGCTGACGAAGTGCAGTTGGCCATCGAGGGTGATTTATTACAAACTGCAAATTTGGTTGAACTAAGAAATTCAAGCTCAGTAGTCGTTGCCAGTGTGTCGGCCGATGGTTCAGTCAGTGCGGCAACGGATTTAACAACCAAAGCCTATGTTGATTCTGCTGTCAGTGGAATCAGTACCGACGAAATTGCTGACGCAGATAACAATACAAAAATCCAAGTTGAAGAAGGTGCTAACGACGACACGATCCGTTTTGATACTGCTGGTACGGAGAGAATGATTATTGATCCATCAGGAAACGTTGGAGTGGGAACCACAAGTCCAACAGCTAGATTTCATTCTTATAATGAATTAGCGAGTGCAGCTGCGGTAGGTGTTGAAGGTCAAAATATGATCTACTCTGGAGCGAGCACAAACGTAATAGGGGTTGAGGGATACTCATACATTGATGGGGCTGCCACCACAGCCTCTACTGTCTATGGTGGTCGTTTCAATGCTCGTGCGCAAAATTCGGCAACTTCAACCAGTATGGTTGGTGTTCAAGGACAAGTACAGTCGGTGGGTGGAACTCCCTCTGAAATATTTGGTGGACGCTTTGGCGCTGTTGGTTTCGCAAATACAGGGTACGGGGTTTATATCGAAGATATCTCCGGAACTGCGCAATATGGTCTTTATCAAGCGGGTGCAACGGATTTAAACTATTTTGCCGGCAACGTAGGTATTGGCACAGATACCCCTGCTACCATTCTTGATATCGAGGGAACCATTCAAATCGGAGATGGAGGCGAGACCTGTAGCGTAGCGGCAAACGCCGGTATGATTCGCTACAACGCTGGAAATCTTGATTATTGTAATGGCTCGGCTTGGACAACTCTTGGAGTCAGCGGAGCTGGACTGACCAATTTGAATGGTCAGACTGGCAGCACGCAAAACTTTGCTGTCGATGCCGCGGGTACCGCACCTGCTATTAACAGTGTTACTGACACTCACACTTTAAGTATTCCACTAGCCAGTGGTGTTGGAGTGACCAGTGGTACGATTTCTAAAGCCGACTATGATGCCTTCAGTGCAAAACTTGATAGCGTGGTTGGTGAGACTTTGACTTCAGCCCAGTTCTGGGTAGGTGATGCAACCAACGCTGCTGCGGCTGTGACCATGAGTGGTGATGCCACCATGGACAATGCGGGTGCGTTGACAATAGCTAATAATGCTATTACGAGTGCCAAAATCAACGATGGTGAAATTGTGGACGCCGATATTAGCGCCACCGCTGATATTACAAGAACGAAATTAGCTGCAGGCACAGCAAACCGTTTGATCGTCAACGATGGAACCGGTGAGATCGCTGAAGCAGCTGCAATCACTGCTAGTCGTGCTTTGGCTAGTGATGCCAATGGTATTCCAGTGGCTTCAAGTGTGACAGACACAGAACTTGGATACTTAAGCGGTGTGACGAGTGCTCTTCAAACCCAGCTTGATGGAAAAGTGGCCCTTGCTGGGGACACCATGACGGGGCAACTCCTCATTGATGGTGGAGCCGACGAAGTCCAATTCGCTGTAGAAGGTGACTTGCTTCAAACCGCCAACCTTGTTGAAATTAGAAATTCGACCTCTACAGTCGTTGCCAGCGTGTCGGCTGATGGATCCGTGATTGCGGCTACCGACCTTACAACCAAAGCTTATGTTGACACTGCCGTTAGTGGAATCAGTACCGATGAGATCGCTGATGCTGATAACAATACAAAAGTTCAAGTTGAAGAAGGTGCTAACGACGATACTATTCGTTTCGATACCGCAGGCATTGAAAGAATGGTGGTAGACGCGTCCGGAAATGTCGGGATTGGAACAATAAATCCATCTGAAAAACTAGATGTCGAGGGGCGAATCCTTGCTGGTCCAAAAGGTGTTCTAGGCGGCGACGGCGGATCTATAGTTTTCGAGGAGCTGGCAGGCAACGGGACTAACTTTGTTGGCTTTAGAGCGCCAGACGCGATCTCAGCCGATTTGGTTTGGGAGCTTCCAGAATCTGACGGAACGTCAGGACAAGTCTTAGAAACAGACGGTTCAGGGACCTTAAGCTGGAGTGACAAGTTTTCGGTAGGTGCTGACAGTCTTGATTTCAGCGACTTTACAGATACCATGACATTAGACGCAACGACGACAGTCGACATGGACACTAATACCGCCAATTTGAACTTCGATTCTGGAACTCTATTTATTGATGCAGTTAATAATCGCGTTGGAATCGGTGTATCCACTCCAACCTTTTTATTGACCGTGAATGGAACTGCGAAAGTGGATCAAATCTCCATTGGGAATAACTCTCCTCTTTGGCGACTCGATGAGGAGGCGACTGAGGACTTTACAATTGGTTATAATTCAGTCGAGTATTTGCGAATTTTAGATACTGGTGAAGTCGGTATTGGTACCGCAACTCCCGTAACGATGTTAGACGTCGAAGGAACAATTCAGATTGGTGATAGTGGAGAAACCTGTAGTGTCGCTGCGAATGCCGGTATGATCCGCTACAACGCTGGAAATATTGACTATTGTAACGGTTCAGCGTGGACGACACTGGGAGTCAGCGGAGCTGGATTGACTAACCTCAATGGTCAAACCGGAAGCACGCAAAACTTTGCTGTCGATGCCGCGGGTACCGCTCCTGCTATTAACAGTGCTACTGACACTCACACTTTAAGTATTCCACTAGCCAGTGGAGCGGGTGTGACCAGTGGTACCATTTCAAAAACAGAGTATGATGCCTTTGATGCCAAGCTCGATAGCGTGGTTGGCGAGACATTGAACTCAGCCCAATTTTGGGTAGGTGATGGAACCAATGCTGCCGCGGCCGTGACCATGAGTGGTGATGCCACCATGGACAATGCCGGTGCCTTAACAATTGCTAACGACGCGATTACCAGTGCTAAAATCAGCGATGGAACAATCGTTGATGCTGACATATCTGCGACAGCTGATATTGCAAGATCCAAGCTGGCTGCAGGCACCGCTAACCGATTGATTGTTAACGATGGAACCGGTGAGATTTCAGAAGCGGCCGCGATCACAGCCAGCCGTGCTCTTACCAGTGATGCCAATGGAATTCCAGTGGCATCAAGTGTTACATCAACAGAATTGGGTTACCTCAGTGGTGTGACAAGTGCTTTACAAACCCAGTTAGATGGAAAAGTAGCCCTCGCCGGTGATACCATGACTGGTCAACTCCTCATTGATGGTGGAGCCGACGAAGTCCAACTCGCTATTGAAGGTGACTTACTGCAAACCGCCAATCTTGTTGAAATTAGAAATTCTACCTCAACGGTTGTTGCCAGTGTGTCGGCTGATGGTTCCGTGAGTGCGGCAACGGATTTAACAACCAAAGCCTATGTTGATTCTGCTGTTAGTGGTATCAGCACCGACGAGATTGCCGATGCTGATAACAACACGAAAATCCAAGTTGAAGAAGGTGCAAACGACGACACCATCCGTTTTGATACTGCTGGAACGGAAAGAGTGGTGATCGACTCATCTGGGAGAATTGGAGTTGGTACAGCGACTCCCGCCGATGCTGTCCATATCAATGTGGCTGACTCAAAGGATGGTCTTCGCATCACAGATAATACTTCAGGTAATGGAATTCAGATACAAGGATATTACCCCTCTATAAATCTCAACCAATATTGGGATGGATCGAACACTCGAATTATTGGAGATGGATACTCCGGTTTTATGAGTATGGATCCAGGTGTGGGTGATATAAATTTTGGTTTGAGTCCTTCGGGACTGGCCGGCAACACGGTGGGCTCGTCTTCCTTTGTTTTTAGAATAGAGAACTCTGGAAATGTTCGAGTCTTCAACAATTTAAATGTCAATGACAATTTAATTGTCAGTAATAACCTTGGACTAGGAACTTCAAACCCATCGGCAAAACTTGATGTTGAGGGGACAATTCAGATTGGTGATGGTGGTGAGACTTGTACTGTAGCTGCCAACGCCGGTTTGATTCGCTACAACTCTGGAAATATTGATTACTGTAATGGCTCAGCGTGGACGACACTGGGAGTCAGCGGAGCTGGATTGACTAACCTCAATGGTCAAACCGGAAGCACGCAAAACTTTGCTGTCGATGCCGCGGGTACCGCTCCTGCTATTAACAGTGCTACTGACACTCACACTTTAAGTATTCCACTAGCCAGTGGAGCGGGTGTGACCAGTGGTACCATTTCAAAAACAGAGTATGATGCCTTTGATGCCAAGCTCGATAGCGTGGTTGGCGAGACATTGAACTCAGCCCAATTTTGGGTAGGTGATGGAACCAATGCTGCCGCGGCCGTGACCATGAGTGGTGATGCCACCATGGACAATGCCG
This sequence comes from uncultured Pseudobdellovibrionaceae bacterium, assembly GCA_964588335.1. GTDB lineage: Bacteria > Bdellovibrionota > Bdellovibrionia > Bdellovibrionales > JAGQZY01 > JAGQZY01. The sequence continues at coordinate 144,485 of CAZPOV010000005.1, forward strand.
GTGCCTTAACAATTGCTAACGACGCGATTACCAGTGCTAAAATCAGCGATGGAACAATCGTTGATGCTGACATATCTGCGACAGCTGATATTGCAAGATCCAAGCTGGCTGCAGGCACCGCTAACCGATTGATTGTTAACGATGGAACCGGTGAGATTTCAGAAGCGGCCGCGATCACAGCCAGCCGTGCTCTTACCAGTGATGCCAATGGAATTCCAGTGGCATCAAGTGTTACATCAACAGAATTGGGTTACCTCAGTGGTGTGACAAGTGCTTTACAAACCCAGTTAGATGGAAAAGTAGCCCTCGCCGGTGATACCATGACTGGTCAACTCCTCATTGATGGTGGAGCCGACGAAGTCCAACTCGCTATTGAAGGTGACTTGCTTCAAACAGCCAATCTCGTTGAAATTAGAAATTCGACTTCTACAGTCGTTGCAAGTATTTCGGCTGACGGTTCAGTCAGCGCCGCCACCGATTTGACCACGAAATCTTACGTCGATAGTGCTGTCAGTGGATTAAGCACCGATGAACTCGCCGATGCTGACAACAACACGAAAATCCAAGTCGAAGAAGGTGCCAACGATGACACCATCCGTTTTGATACTGCTGGGACTGAAAGAATGGTTATCGACCCTTCTGGAAATGTTGGTATCGGAACGGCCACTCCTTGGGAGTTACTAACTCTTGTCAGTGATGGTGATGCTGATATCGATGTATCGGTGGCAGGACCTGAGATCCCCATTTTTCATATGAGAAGAAGCTCAGGCACTCATGCGGCTCCAGGGTTCATCACTGCCAACAATACAATCACTGGGATCGAAGGTGAAGTTTGGAATGGTACAGGTTTTTCTGATTCCGCTTCTATGTATTTTCTGGCTGATGGAACTCCATCTGCAGGAAACACACCAGGAAGAATCCAATTTCGAACAACACCATCAGGTTCGACAGGTGGAATTACCCGTATGACCATTCGTCAAGATGGTAAAATAGGTATGGGAACGGCTAATCCAGCAACCACTTTGGATGTGAGTGGAACCGATGCGATAGTGGTTCCTCAAGGAACGACTGCTGAACGACCCACTGGTGAGAATGGAATGATCCGATACAACTCGACCACCACCAAAATGGAAGTCTATGAAAATGGAACCTGGTCCGATATTGCGACTGGAGCCGTTGGAACTGGTGACTTGATCAACGGTGGGAATGCTGGCGCAGTGACTGTCGGTTCAAATGATAATGTGTTAAATCTAGAAGCCAACAATTCAGTGGCAATGACCGTCGCTACAGATGGAGATATCGGTATTGGGACGACTAATCCAGGTTCTTTGTTGGAAGTGAATGGAGCCGCCGTTGCTGTCACTGCTCCTCGAGGAATGGTGAGCTTGAACTCTAATTCGGTTCAAGGTGCAGGAGTTGGTGCAACACTTGGTTTTGGTGGTTCCGACGGTACTCAGACACGAGATTTTGCCAATATTGGTGGTCTAAAGGAAAATTCAACAAGCGGAAATTATGCAGGATATTTATCATTTGCCACACGATCAAATGGAAGCACTCCTTTAGAAAGAATGAGAATTGATTCTACAGGAAATGTCGGTATCGGTACC
>CAZPOV010000005.1:146191-194330 GCA_964588335.1 uncultured Pseudobdellovibrionaceae bacterium
CTGGAACCAGTGGTGCTCCTGGGATCACTTTTGCTGGCGATACTGATACAGGAATTACCCGCACGGCTGCTGACGAAATGTCATTAGGTGTCGGTGGTACTGGAATTGTCCATCTTAACAACTCGGCCATTACTTTATCTCGACATCTCTTTGCAGGAGATTGGAATTCAACAGCTTATACTCCTACAAGTGTGGGTTTAGCTGGTCCTGGTGGTGCGACTGCTACCTATTATAATACAAATACGTTAGATGATTCGTTTGGCGGAATAAGCATGCGAGCGACTAATGGGGCCTCTACCAACCAACAGGCCTACATCGGTGTGGTAGCGAATAATGCTGGAAACACACCTGATATTGTCATTGGTCAGCAAACAGGTGCCACCTCTTATCAAGAGAGTTTACGAATCGACAGTGCCGGAAATGTGGGAATCGGAACTGCTGCACCAGTCGATAAACTGCATGTTTGGTCAGGCGACGCCGGTGCTGTGAGTGCTGTTGACGATGCTGATGATTTTGTCGTTGAGAACAGTGGAAACGCTGGAATATCCATTTTAAGTCCCGACGCGAATTGGGCGGGACTCTATTTGGGCTCTCCCAGTGATGCGACTGGTGGAGGTATTGAATGGAATCAATCCTCAGGGGAGCTTGGAATTTGGGCTGCTGGTGCAGGTTTCATGAATTTCAGCACGAACGGCTCGACTAAAATGTTAATCGACAATGCCGGTAACGTCGGGATTGGTACTACGACTCCTGCGGTGGCTTTAGATGTCAACACAGGCTCAATCAATGCCGCCGAAATTTGTGATGAGAACAACACGAACTGTATCGATATCTCAGCTGGCGTTGGCAGTGGCGACATCAATCAAAATGGTAACTCTTTTGGTAGCAACATGGTCATTGGAACTAATGACGCCAATGATCTCGCTTTTGAGCGAAACAACTCTGTTGTCATGACAATGGATACAGTTTCTCTTTATGGAGCTGGTGGAACAGGAAGTGCGGCTGTCATGATGGGGGGCGCTGGTGGAGCGGCCCAGGCCACTTACGGCTTTTTATCAGACGATGACACAGGTATGTTCCGGGCTGGAGCTGATGAACTCGGTTTCACCACGGGAGGAAACGAAGCCCTTCGCATTGATTCGACGGGTAGCATTGGTATTGGTACGGATACGCCAGATAGTAAATTCCATTTGTACAGCGCTGGAATCCTTGCTCAAACAATTGAGGCTCAAGGAAATTTGGCCAGTCTCTCCACCCCTGTTATTCGCCTTCGACGAGCTCGTGATTCGGCCGGTAGTCGTGCAGCCGCAAGCAGTGGAGATCTTCTGGGATCAATAGCATTTCAGGGATACGGAGCGACGGGGTATACAGTGACCGGTAGCTCAGCAGTTGCAGCTTATGCAACTGAAAACTTCACAGATGCTGCTCAAGGTACAAATCTGGTTTTTGGAACAACCCCTAATGGGTCGGTGACAAAATTGGAAAGAGTTCGTATCGACGAGAATGGCTATGTTGGTATCAATAACACGTCTCCAAATGTTGAACTTGATGTGACCGGTGATATTGAGTTCACTGGAACCATCACCGACGTATCAGATCGTCGTTTGAAAGAAGATATTATGCCTCTTGAGAACAGCTTGGATAAGGTTCTGGCGTTGCAGGGTGTTTCATTTGTGATGAAAGGTGATGAAAGTCGTCGAGTCGAAATTGGTGTTATCGCCCAAGAGGTTGAAAAGGTGATGCCTGAGCTCGTGAAAGTGGCTGATGATGAGATGCAAACTCGATCGGTTAATTATATCGGTTTTATCGGATACATTATCGAAGCTATTAAAGAGTTGCGTGAGTCTGTGTTTGGTAAACTGCAAGAGCAGGATCGAGCGATTGCCAGTGTGAAGCACTCTAGCGACAATAACAGCTCTGAGATCGACAAGCTGAAAAGCGAGAACCAAGAGTTGAAGTCTGAACTTGACGCCGTTAAAAAGCAGAATCAAGAAATGAATGAACGTTTAAAGCGTATCGAAGAACTGCTTCTGAAGAAGTAAGTTTTCACTAAAAATGTCGAACACTTGATCAAGTCAAAACCGCTAGCCCTAATTGTCTTAATATTTGTTCCAGATCGAGACTTCACAGTCTTGATACTTAAGTCTTAGTCCCTAAGTCCGATAAAATGTTAGGGAAATAAGGAAAAAGGGAGAGCTTCGTGGCTGAAGAGAAACAATCAAAAGGCAAACAATCAGAGGAGCAAGAAAAGCGCAAATTTAAGGCGCCAAAGTTTTCGGCAAAAGGTCTGATGGCCATGCTGCCAACTCTTCTATTGGTCACCAATTTCGCCGGTATGGCCCTAGGAGGTTATCTCGCGTATATGGGAACCATTGGCTTGACCCCTGAAGCCGTCCGCGAAATGGAAGCACGCAAGTACATCTATAACGAGGAAATCTTTAACGATCGACCCGTCACATACTCTTTAGATCCCTTTACAGTCAACTTAGCTGACACTGGCGACGAGCGCATTGTGCAAGTCAAAGTCACTTTAGAAATGCTTAATGAAGACGGCTTTGAAGAGGTGGTTTCAATGGGGGCACACGCCCGTGATACCATTGTTCATATTCTTAATGGAAAAGAATTCCCAGAGCTGCAGACCATTCAGGGCAAGCTCTTCTTAAAAGATGAGATCAGCGTCGCTTTAAACAAACAGCTGAAACGAAGTTTTATTAAAGACGTTTATTTCTCACGTTTTGTTTTGCAATAACTATGATGTGGGTGTTCCGCTAAGGTACTCTTCAACGATCGGGTACCAGATTTGAGACTTCATTAGGAGATTTGAGTTCTCAAGTTCAGTGGCCACATCACAATTTTTCCCATTATTACTGCAACGATTCAATCGATCACAATTATTTTTTTTATCTTTGTAGGTGTCAAATTGATGTCCGCTGATCAGTATTCCCACGACTTCGGCTTGTGCGTTGAAGGCGGGGCCGCCTGAATTTCCAGATAAAGTGTCTAAATAGGCCGATAAAGTCGTATTGTAGTTCTCAAGAGTTCGACTTTGCCCCGAGTATTTGGCGGGGAGTCCTTGTGGGTGACCGATGGTGGCAACCGTTTGACCTTTTCTTAGCTCCTTTAAAGACACTTTCAAATGAGGAATGTGAGTGATGGGCTTGTCGAGTTCAAAAATAACGAAATCAATGGGGTTGTCTTCAGGCTCAGTTTGTTGATTGTTCTCGGCATAGATCACGCGTTTGCAGTGAGCCACATCCCGTTTAGGAATTATTGACCCTAAAGTATCAATGGGATTGTTTAGATCATTGTAGCCAAACCAAAAAGAGAAATTTTCACAGTAGCTGTGGGCTTCGTTTTCAATGGTTCCAGTGGGAAGCAAACAGTGTCCCGCTGAAATCAGAACTTTTGGGTGAATTAAAAAGGAAGTGCAATGACCAAAGGATTTTTGGTTAGCGAACTTTTCATTTTTACAAAGACCGACTGTTTCGGCGTAGGGTCTTAAATCATGCTCCTCGTGAAAAAAATGATCCGAGTCGAGCTCTTTCAAGTAATGAGTTGGCAACGACACAGCCACCGCCTGCGCCGCTTTTTGCCACTGGGGCAGTGCCCGTGAAATATCCCGGCGATGGTCAGGGCCATAAATAGCCGCCTGTCCTAACGCCCCATACATTAGAAAGCAAATAAGTACAAAATGTCGCAAAGGTTTCCCCCCCTTTGATGACATTCTTTTCTCACAATTTATGATTTTTTCAAGCCGCTTTTTTGCTGCGAAACCAAATAAAGGCTCCAGCGGCTGCTAGGCCGATACTGAGTAAAAATAACACGGTCGACAGCCCCTCACCTTCACCTTGCTCGTCAACGCCTTGGGTTTCAAAGAGCTCATCGGGTATATCGATGGGGCGAGACAACATGGCCGGAGCTATTTCTTGTTTGTCCATTTTAGACAGTTGGGTGGCAATCACCTGCAAAGATTTAATGCCTTGAAAGAACTGGTTGGAATAGTTGGTGTAAAACAGCTTGTGGGCCGTAAACGAGACTAGGACAGCCACTTCGCCTTTGATGGTTGCCAAATAGCGGGTGTAATAGTGGGGAAGTTCACTTCCTAGATGCATACCATCCACCCATTTTTGCTTTTGAATGCCGACAATTTTATTATGCACCACTTTTGATTGAGTTGTACCTCCGGCGGCATCGAGTTTGCGAGCCTCACCAAAATGCGATAGATAAGCAGCCATCGAATCAACCTGACTTTTTTCTTTGGCACTGATAACAATCACGGCTTCTCGGGATTTTTTGATTTGTTTTTTGCAGTCAGCGGATGTCGGGTTGGCTCGACAGGATTTAGAAATACGATGACGACACAGATAAGCTTTTTTTCTTAAGCTGCAGTTCCACTGGTCCGGCAGTTCGAACTGCAAATAGGAGTTATGGAACTGCTTTGCTTGACCGGGCGTAGGGACAAGTAGAAAAAAAAACAACAAAAGACGGCCACAGAACATGGTTATTGTCGGCGTCCTTTCAGCCAAACAAAAATTCCAGCCAAAGCCAATAACAATGCACCAATCATTAGAAAGGTGTCCATGGTGGAAGCTCCGCCTTGATCAGCAACATCCCAGCCATCACTGGCTTCATCAAGAGCAACGTCGAGGTGAGTGCCAATATTGGCTCCCAATGTGCCTTTGCCACTATGCAGTTCTCTTTTGTCAATGGTTTGGGCCTTTGTCGCCAACACTCTTAATGATTTGATAGCGCGAAAAAACTCGGAGCTGTACTTGGTATAATAAAGTTTATGAGCACTAAAGGTAACAAGGACGGCGATGTTGCCTTTAAGGGTGGCCAGATACCTTGTGTAATAATGAGGAATTTCACTGCCTAAATGCATTCCATCCACCCAGCGATGTTTTTCAATGCTGATGGGTTTGACGTGAATGATTTTAGACTTCGAGCGCTTTCCTTGTTTGGTTACAATCGGTCGAGGAGTTTTTAAATGGTTATAGTACTCTTTAAAAGAATCTTTCGGACCTTTTTCTTTGGCCGCTAAAATGATGATTGCTTCCCGAGTTTTTTTGCGTTGGTCTTGACAGATTTTACTTTTCGAATTGGCTCCCAAACATTTTTTAGAAATGGCGTAGCGACAAATCCAAGCTGTGTTTTCGAGATAACAATCCCATTTGTTTGGAAGTTCAAAACTGACATAGGAATTTCGAAAAACTTTGGCTTGTGTTTCAGATTGAAAACCAAACGAAGTGAAAACGAAAACTATGAGACAAAAAAAAGATCGGGAAATATTTGATGTAAACATGTGTTTAGACTACCAAAATTCCCATTCAACGGTAACGAGAATCAGGCATTAGGTCCAGGGACTGTCTCATTTTCTTCAAAACTGCCTCACATTGAGACAAATGTTGGGAGACCGTCCCTAGTCTCCCAATCCCCCCCGTTAATTCTTTAAATTTGTATTGGCTATTTGAATGGCCTCTGGAGTGGCATTTTCTACCGCTTCCAAGGCACTTAAAATTCGACCTGATCCGACCACATCGGTCAATTCGGGGTGGCTTTCGCCACTGATCATCATTGCCAGACGAATTTCCTCAGGTGTGATTGAAGGGTTCGCTTCAATCATGAGGGCTGCTACTCCGGCCACAACAGGTGCTGCCATGGATGTTCCGCCCAATCCAATAAATGGAACGTTGCGAGGATTCATGGTGGCCAACGAAAACATGGGTTCTTGTTGGTCTCCCCCTGGAGCCGCAACATCCACTTCGAGTTTTCCGAAGTTCGAGTAAGAGGCAAGATTTTGATCAAATCCAACCGCCGCCACATTGATGATATTAGGGACGTCCAGTTCGCCAGGAAAAATGTCATTTCCAGGTAAGCTTAAATCAAGTGTGCTATTTCCTGATGCGCTGATAAAAGTCACCCCATTTTCGTGAGCATAATTAAGAGCCTCGCGAAACGATTCCACTTTCGACTGAAAGCCACCCAAAGAAGCGTTGATGATATCGGCACCACTGTCAACGGCATAGTAAACACCGGCGATCACCGAAGCCACATCACCACCACCGGCGGCACTGAGAACTTTAACCGGGATCACTTTCGCGCCCTTGGCCACTCCGTGAATGTGGGACGCCGCTAGGCCTGAAACATGGGATCCATGCCCTTGATCATCAAAAGGGCGATTGTCGTTATTGATAAAATCCCACCCAAGGACATCGTCTTTGAAGCCGTTGCCATCATCATCGGTATCATCGTCTCCTGACATTTCACTTTCGTTGGTTTGCAGGTTGAATTTGATTCCAAGATGATTGTAGTGAACTCCCGAATCTAGAACGGCAATCTTAACACCTTTTCCGGTGGCAAGTTTCCAGGCGTCTTCAACGTCCATTCTTTTTAGATGGGTGAAAGCTTCTAGCTTGGCCATGGGCATTTCTTCACCTTCAATTGGAAATTCAATTTCAGGGTTATGAGTTACCATGAATTGAGCCGGAATAACGGCGCAGGCGTTGCTTGGATCTTTGGCGACAAAGATCACCTGGTACAAGCCAACCATATCAACTTTCAATTCCAAGGTTTTTCCGGTTCGTAAACCGGCCTTAGTTTCTGATCCAGAAGGAGCCAGAATGTCCCACTGAAAAGTCACAGCCTCTTCAGACTCGGGGTCCAAAGGGGTTGTGCCGTTGTCACTAAAAACAACAGTTTCACCCAAATTCATTGTCGGCGAAGTCTGTAAGACATCATTGATAACAGTTAATTTCGGAGTCGGCTGAGCTTTGGCCTCTAAATCACAACCTTGTAGAGCCGGTGGAATTTGTGGAATGTTTCCAATTGTTGATCCCTCTTCGGTTTCCGGAGACTGGCTGTCGTCTTCTGGCTCCGCTTGCATCATATAAGCAGCGTACGGATTGGCGGGCTTCTTAATATCCAAAGCCTGAAAGTATTCGTTTTGTTCGGCCTGCACGCTGGGTGCAATACTTTTAATGTCATAGTAATTGAGTCCAGCCACTTCATAGATATGGTGCTTTTCACTGATCACGCGATATCCACGGCTGGACGCTAAAACTTTTTCAGTGTCGGCATCAGAGCCTTGAATGATGAAGCGCTCTTGGGCTTCTTGTGGATTGGCTGGTGCGCTTATCGACGTGGGCTGACTGCAGCCGGTCAGTACGCCCCAAATAACTAGAATTCCTACTGAATAAGTGACTCGTTTCACTTGTCCCCCCCAAATGTTTTAACCTTCTCCCCAAGGTTGGGCTCACAAGACCATGGTCCAGCAGCTATGTAAAGTTTTCTTTTTTATGAGTCCCCATAAGCAATTCTTATAATGTTGTAAGTTCTTGAAAACATTGGTAAGGTGGGCCATGAATTTTCAACAATTAACGACATTTTGTACTGTTTTGGGTGAAGGCAGCATGACCGCAGCTGCTGAAAAACTCTACCTCACTCAACCCGCTGTCAGCCAGCAGATCCGCAATTTAGAAGAAGAATTGAATGTAGAGCTGTTGGTCCGAGGCTCCCGACAGGCAAAAGCAACAGCCCAGGGCCAAATTCTTTACGACTACGCCAAGCGAATCATTGCCCTGAATCAGCAGGCGCAAGTGGCCATTCAAACCATTGGTGAGGCGATTCAAGGAACTCTACGAATTGGAACATTGAATTCATTGGGTCTCTATATAATAAGCCCGGTTGTTGGTTTATTTTTAAAACACAATTCTAAACTGAATATCAAATTAAACTATGAAGATGGTTTGACCCTCATTGAGCAATTTAAAAAAGATCAGTTGGATGTGATCATCATTCCCGATGCCCAGGCCGAATACCAAGTGCCTTTGGAAAGTGCCGATAAAAAACTTTTAATGAAAGATGAGATGTGGCTGGTGGGGACAAGCAAAGACTCGTCGATTCCCACAGACATCAAACTGCGAGAGATCAATAGCCAACCGGTTGTGCGGTTGTCTGAAAAATTTCCCAGTTTTCAAGCCGCTCTGGGCAGCCAGTTAGAGGCTGTGGACCCAAAGATTACGCCGGTTTTTGAGACCACCAACGTGGGTACAATAAAACGCGTGATCGAGTCCGGTCTTGGCTGGGGGTTTTTACCGGCTCATAGTATTCGTAAACACGTGCGGACAGGGCGGATGTCGGCGGTTCCTATTGTCGATTTCCAATATCCAATGAACGTTCAGTTCTATTCGAAAAAAGACTGTGGCCCCGATCAGGCTCGGGTTTTTGATGTTTTCTATCGCGCCTTATTACAACAGATTCAGAATAAGTAAATTTCACCCTTAGGATTTTGGTTGTTGAAAGGAAACTTCCCTGAGTCCATTGACTCCATCGGTCGGTGGAATTGTTGTTTGTTTTCAAATTTTTCCAAGCTAAAAACGGATAGCTGAAAAGATTTTGGGTGTTGATCGGCCTTGAACATGGCAAATGCCCCCATCTTAAAAAACGTAGTTTTTGTTTTTGATCCCCATACGTTGACAGACAATTCGAGTGATTTCTGAAGCGGTTTCCTCGAGGGCACGATCGGTGACGTCCAGAACCGGCCAGCGTTTGTATTTTTGAAAAATACCTTTGGCATACTCGATCTCTTCAAAAATATTATCCAAGCGAGCATACTGACTGCCGGGATCTTGGCCGAATTTTTCCAGGCGGTTTTTTCGAATTTTGTGCAAAGAGCTGGGAGCTATTGTCAAACCCACGATTTTGCGTTGGTCGATTTCAAAAAGTTGCTCGGGTAGAGGAGAGCCCTTAACCAAAGGAATATTGGCCACCCGCCAGCCTTTGTATCCGAGAAACAAGCTCAAAGGTGTTTTGCTGGTTCGACTGATTCCAACTAGAACAATATCGGCCTTGTCCAAATCGTTGGATATTTTTCCATCATCATGTTTAACAGAAAATTCAATGGCTTCGACTCGTCGAAAATAGTTTTGGTCGACCTCTCGCAGTTTACCAGCCTCGCGGTCATTGTTTTCAACATGTAAAAATTGATCAAGATTGCGCAGCAAGGGGCCTAAAAGATCGACCTGCAAAAGGTTTTTTTCAGCGGCCTTTTCTTCTAAGTAACTGCGTAGACTGGGGGTCACCACCGTGTGCACAATCATCGCACCTCTTTTAAAGGCCTCGTTTATGACATTGTCGACCTGGGTTTCGGTGCGCACGTTCTTATTTCTTAAAATATGAAAATCAAATTTCGAATAGTGGACGACAGCCGCCCGGGTCATGATCGCGGCGGTTTCGCCGGTGCCGTCTGAAATGATGTAGATAAACGCTTTGTTCTCTTCGGATTCGCTCATTTCGAAGACGTCACTTCCTGATGGTAAATTTGATCGAGGATACCGTTGATAAAGTTTTTCGATTCAGAGGAGCTGTATTTTTTAGAAAGATCAAGAATATCTGTCATGCAAATCTTCGGTGGAGTTGGTGTTTCCTCTGAAAAGCAGAGTTCGAAAATGGCCAGTTGTAAAAGAATTTTATCAATCATGGCGATACGATCCAATTTCCAATTTTGACTGTGCTCTTCAATCTTACTATTCAACGCAGCCTCGTTGTCGATAACACTTTGAACAAGAAACAAGGCGTAATCCCGCGTTTCATTGTCAAAAGAGAAATTGTCGACAAACGAATTGAATAACTCTTCTCCAGTGCTTCCTTGCTGAAAGCTTTGTTGAAATAAAACTTGAAGGGCGGCTTCTCGGGCGGTGCGGAGTGCTTTCATATTGTGAAGTCTTTTCTTTGAAAGTTGGGATCAGATAAGTCAGCTAAAAATTCAGAGACATCTTTGAAGGTTTTATAAACACTGGCAAACCGAACATAGGCGACTTCGTCGACTTTCTTTAGTTCTTCCATAACAAAGTGTCCGATCATATCGGTGGTCATTTCCTTGTCGGCATGTTCGACCACCCAGCCCGTCACTTTTTCAACCATGTGCTCAATCTTCGAAGAACTGATCGGACGTTTTTGACAAGCAGCTTTAATTCCACCCAATAGTTTTTCTGGTGAAAAGGGCTCGCGGCGTCCGTCTTTTTTTACCACCATGGGCAGACTGATGACAATGGTCTCAACCGTGGTGAAGCGAGCCGCGCATTTCTCACATTCGCGGCGCCGACGGGTCGACTCGCCATCTTTTTGGCTGCGGGTGTCTAAAACCTTGGTATTCAATGAGTGGCAATGGGGACATTTCATCAAGACAAAAGTATGAGATCAGCAGGGTTTGGTCAAGACTCAGGCCGCCGCTGACCACGCCTAAGGGCCTTGATTGACTGGCATTGCTGTCAAATTTGCGCCAGTGGATTTAAAATGGAGAGATGACGAAGACTTCCTTCCTGTTATTTCTTATCTTAGCCTGTCTTCCAAACGGCGTCCTGGCAGAGGAGACCGGTAAATCTGCTGCCATGAAGTATTTCACCAAAAAATCAAAACGACAGGTGGTCACCCGAACACCGGCAGGGACTGGCGGCTCTGGGGCTCTGGTGGGTGATCAAATTCTGGCTATCGCTGTCGGCAGTCTGGTGAACACCCAATCCTACAATTGGGCGGAAAAGTCGACACCGGGATGGAATGTCGAGGCCTTTTACCAAAGGGCCGGCACGGGCTATTTCGGCCAGGGCTACCATTTGGATCTGCAAAAGTTCGCCACTGGAAATGAAGAGCTTACAAAGCTTTCGTTTCTTTTTAGCCTGACCTTTCCTCGGCGATTAAGCTTTCCGGTGTATATCGGGGTGGCGGCCGGGCCAGGATACTTTTTAAAGCAAAAAGAGAACGAATCTCACTTTGCTTTTGATTACAAAGGCTATGTCGGCTTGAGGTTGAATCAGGTGCACAGCCAGTATTTCGTACAAAGTGGTGTTAAAAACCATGTTCATGTGCTAAGTGACGGGCAGTTCATAGGATGGTTTGTTTCCTCAGGAGTGGCCTACACGTTTTGAAATACCACAGACATTTGCTACAAAGTTGTACTGACGCCTTAGGTGCGATCTTTTATGAAGATCGTTACGCTGATAAGTGTATTGAATACTACCTTAGAAATAATAAAAAGTGGGGTGGGCGCGACCGGCGTTTTTTTGCCGAAACGGTGTATGATTGTGTACGTTGGTGGAGTAAGGATTGGGCCATTATAGGACAGAAACCGACGCGGCCCGATTTAGCCTTTCTCAGTGTCAGTTTTTGGCGTCGAGGTATGCCGCTCCCTGAATTTCAAGAGTTTGAAAACGTTTCCTATATGGATTTTGCTAAAAAGGCCGTCACTCTGACTGAGCCTCATGTTCAGCAGGCCTTTCCGCGTTGGCTTTATAAAAAAGTGCATGGGGAGTTGGGAGATTTTTGGCATGAGGTGGCTCCGTATTTCAATGTCACCAACCAACTTGTGATTCGAGCCAACACCCAGAAGATTTCTCGCGATCAGCTTATTAAAAAGTTAGCCGAACAAGACATCCAGGGAGAGCCTCTACTGGGAACCGATGCCGGTATTATTATATCGGAGCGAACCAACATTTTTCGCTTAGAATTTTTTCGAAAGGGATTTTTCGAGGTGCAGGACGGTGCCAGCCAACAGGTGGCGCCTTATATGCAGATTGAACCCGGTCAACGGGTGATCGATGCCTGTGCGGGTGCCGGGGGAAAAACTTTGCACATTGCTGATTTAATGCAAAATAAAGGGAAAATTGTCAGTCTTGATATTCATCAATGGAAATTGGATCAGCTGAAGTTACGGGCGCGCCGAAACAGTTATTCGAATATCGAGATGAAGGCGATCGAAGGTTCGAAAACCATTAAGAGGTTAAAGGGAACAGCTGACAGGCTTCTTTTAGACGTGCCTTGCACGGGTTTAGGTGTTCTTCGCCGCAATCCCGATACCAAATGGAAGCTGACCGATCAGTCCATCAGTGAAGTGATTGAGTTGCAACAACAGTTACTGCAAGACTACAGCCCCATGGTGAAATCGGGCGGACTCATGTTGTATTCCACTTGCAGCGTCTTACCGTCAGAAAACCAAGGGCAAATTCAAGGTTTCTTGAAAGACCATTCCGATTTCTCACTTTTGAAACAACGTTTTTTATACCCAACGCGTCCAGGGTTTGATGGTTTTTATATGGCGTTGTTAAAGAAAAATTAAAAAGTTCCAATCGCTAGGTGGACGGCAATATCGGATTCTTTATCGTAATAGGTCCCGCCCAGTTTGCGGTCCAACTTATATCCCAATTGAATCACGAAGGCGCCCACTGGTGTGTCGTAACTAAAGCCGAATCCCACGGAATCTCGATAAGGGTCTTCCAAACTGAATTCACCTAAAATGACGGCGCCGCCGTCATAGAACACCAAGCCGCCAAAGTTTCCAGAAATAGGAAATCGAAGTTCCGATTTGAATAGGACAAAGGCCGAATCGTCACGGGTAAAGATATCATCGAATCGACATTGGCTGGTCTGTTGATCGGGAGTGATCAGACCTTGTTTGATACAAAGCTCTCGCTGCCCTGGCACTGTTTCGGTGGTACCAATTGAAAAGCCTCGGATCGTTGAACTTCCTCCGAGGAAGAACGATCGCACGGGCGGGACTCCGGAGTCGTCACGACTACTGATATTGCGAAGATATCCACCTCTTAATGAGTTGGTCCACACCCATCTCTTGCTTTTGGTGAGAGGGGTGTAGTGAGTGGTCGAGAATGTGGTTCGGTAATAATTGATCTCGCTACGAGCATCGCGACGCAAACCGGTCACCGGATCACGACCATCGACATTGGGGTTGTCTCGTGAGCTACCGATAATAGGATCCGAGTATTCAAAATCAATTCGGGTGATGGTTCCATCGGTGGGTAAGAACTGATCATTGCGATAATCAATTTCTAGCAATGGGCCTGTGGTTCCGATGTTCTGAACTACGATTTCATCGGATTGCTGATTACTATCACTGGCGAAAAACGATTCTTGATTAACGAAGCCCCAGACGTTGTAGGTGAAACGCCAATGTTTATTAAATTCTTTTTCCGTTGAGAATCTGAGCTCATTGGAAGACCGAATAATCGGTTGGCCAAAGTTGAAAGAGTACAGGGCTTGTTCGCGCACCAGTGATACACGACCTCGTAGACGATCTTCAGTTAAATAGGGTTCATAGTAAGCAAGAGCGACTCGGTTTTGGACATAGTAAACTTGATCCTCGTAGCGCAGATCGACGCGAGCACTCACACCGCGCGCCTTGCCGCCAAGATTGTTATAGAGTGCGCCGACATAGCCACGGCTAGCCAAACGACCTTCGTTTAGAATACCCACTCCGGACGAAAACAGGCCGGGCTTCCTCTCTTCAACATCGACAACGATGGTTCGGTTGCCATCTGGAGATCCTTGCTCAAGAGAGCGAATGTCGACTTTACCAAATATACCGGTTCTTTCCAGGCGATCTAAGGAGTTGGTCAAACGTTCCAAGGTGAGCAAGTCTCCGGCTTTAAAATCAAGCTCACGGATAACAACATACTGCTTTGTCTTTTGGGTGCCATTGACTCGAATCGATTTGACTTTGATTTTGGGTCCTTCACTGACCTGATAGACCAAGTCGGCGTAGGGCTGGCCTTTTTTATATTGGATCACTGTTGCATTGCGATTCTTTATTTGAAATTCAAGATAGCCTTTGGTGCGATAAAAATTCTCTAATCGATCAAAGCTCTCTTCAACGTCTGCGATGTTCAGCGGCTTATTGGCTTCAATTTTCACGGTTTCCTTAAGCTCAATATTGCTGAAGGACTTTGACCCTCGAAATAGAATCTGACGAACGTAGGTTAAAATTCCCTCGTCAATTTGAATAGTGATTCGAGCCGTATCTTGATCAGTGATTTCAGCATTCACGGACAGCAGTTCGGCGACCAAATGCCCTTGTCTTTTAAGATGAACCACCATAGCTTCAGCGGCGTGTTCAATGTCTTTTTTTACATAGTAAACCGAGTGCGCTTCTTTTGCTAAAAACTCGTTAAAAAGATCGACGTAGTAAGACTTTTTTCTGGAGATTTTACCGACGACCTCGACGTCGCCAATACGAATGCGCGGGCCTTCATCTATCTTAAATATAAAGACTCTTTTCTGGGACTCCTCGAAATATCTTTCCGAACTTTTAACTTCAATCTTGGGGAAGCCGTTTTCTAAATAAGTTTCCAAAACGGCCTCCTCAATTTCAGAGCTGGAATCACTAAGGTAGAGAAACTTACTACCAATTCCACTTTGCTTGAGCAGATCAAAATGCGAAAAGAACTCATTGCCATGAAAAACAAACTCGTACTGAACGGCATTTGTGATTGTGAATTTTAACTTCACGCGGGTTTTGTTTTGATTGAAAATGGTCGCCGTGTTTTGAATTTTAGCTGTAAGAAATCGATTTTCTAGGAGAAGTTCATTCAGTCTCTTCTCGATAACACTGGTGGTTTCTTTCTGGTAGCTGGTATTTTTAAACTGCGGAATGAGCTCTTTGACTAACTTGTTTAGGTATCTATTTTTTGAGAAAACTTGGACGTCTTCAATAATACAGTAGTCTGACTCATTGATGTCTATTTTTAAAGTTAAGCCGTCTTCAGTGAGGTTTTTTGAATAGTCCAAGTTAAAGTTGAAGAAGCCAGAGCTTTGATAAAGTTTTTTAATTTTATCGATAGCCTGCACAATTTCGATATTGCTTAATACCTGACCGGTCTTGATACCCATAGTTTCAATTAACTCTTGTTTGTTGTAAGAAGCGTTGCCGGTGATTTCAATCTTCTTAAGTTTTATCGACTGCTGAGCCCGAATGACCACCAGTCCGGGTCCAACTTGCTCGGCATAGACGACTTGAAAAAGACCGTCTTGCGAGATCTCCCGAATGATAGCATCCAAATCGGACAACGATAGGTCTTTGTTTTTGTAGGTTTGAGTCAGTCTTTCAATAATGGGAATTCCGGAGTTTTTCAACCGATATTGAGCCAACAAACTTTGTGAAAATAAAACAACGCAAACGATACAAAGGAGGTGTTTTAGAATAAATCGAATTCCACAATTCTGTAAAAAGATCTTTCTGCAATGCGGAATAATTCCTAGCCAACTCATCAATCAAACTCCACACGATATTCTAAATCAACACCAAAGGGGTTTGATTGTCTCACGTTACTGTTGCTATTGATATTGTTGGTGTCATCAGGGCGGTTGGTAATTCGAAAAATCGTCGACAGATCGTTATTCAACTCATAGGTGACACGCCCCTCTTGCTGGTTGGTGTTACCGGTGGTGGCTGACACTGAAACCTGCAGCTTTTTACTGACTTTGCGGCGTAGGGTCACTTTCGGAACGGCGGCGTTGTTTTGGTCATCAAACGAAGATGAGAATTGGACATCAACGTCGTATCTTTCTTTGAGTTCTTTCCCGAGTGGGTTATTGCTCAGGAGAGACGTGCCGACCTCAAAGCCCTGGGCTTCACCGTTGTTGACGCCGGTTCCGTTATTATTGTTAACGCCTGTGGCATTGTTATTCTGATTGAACTGATCGGGGAGAGTACCAAGAGCCAACATCGAAACAATTTGGGATTCAGGAAGAGGCGGTTGGCTGGACCAATTCAATACTGGCTTGGAAGCCCGTCCTTGCAGAAACAATTCAATGTCATAACCTTGCATTCGAGTCTGGGAGCGTAGAGAAAGTTTTGGGTTTATAGGAGTTTGGCCTTCAAATACGAAACTTGAAGACGTCACTTCAAACTCTTGATCACGGAAGCGAATAATCGCATTTTCGTCAAAGTGGGCTTCGCCCTTTATTCTTGGAGCATCAATTTTGTCAAAAACCTTGATGTCGCCAAGAATATAGCCTTCAACCAAGTTATTACGAACTTCCACTGGATTTTTAGTGTGGATATCCAGGTTGAGAATAAGCGGTGAAGTAATTTCTTTTTTCAAGAGCTCTTCAAGTAAGTCGGTGGACTCGCCACTGCCTCCTTGATCGAAATTGCTATCGATCAGGCCTTCCAGAACATTGTATTCTCCTGCGAGAAGAAAAGGCGGTTTACTACCAGAAAGACTAATCGTGCCATTTCCAGAGGTTCGGAATCCATCCGGAAAATTGATGGTGACATTTTCCATGCTGGTATTTACGAAAAGATCGAACTCGCCGTCTCCGGGAAATTTAACTTCCCCATTGCCAATAACATTGCCGCCAGCCAGTTCTCCTGAAATTGAATTGATTAAGACCCTGTTCTGGTTGAAAAGAATGTCGGCCGAAAGATTTTCAAACGCATGAGGAAAGCCTGGAAACTTTAAAAAGCTGTCTGTTGTGTAACTCGAGCCGATCAATTTAAAATCTGAATGATTCAAACTGAGCTCAAGACGAACGGTGCTGTAGCCATCGACCTTTTCAATAAACGGAGCGAATATTTTAAAGAAAGCAATGTTGATTCTGGAGTTGATGATGAATTTCGTTCTAAATTTCTCGGTGTAGGCTTGATTGACTTTGATGTGTTGCCGATTCCCGATAAAACTAATTTCATTTAAAAATAACTGACCGTTTTTAAGCTCGATATTTGTCGGAATGGTGGTTTCCATCTTGTTGGATTTGTATTCAAATTTAACATTTCGTATCGTCGATGAAAACTCAGAGTTCCAAAAATTTTTGGTATCAAATTTACCCGACAGTTCACCTGAGGTATGGATCATATAACTGCGAGTCGCCTCCTCAGAAACCACATACCCGAGCAAGGGAGCGACATCAAATTCCTTAGCATCCAGGTTGATAAAAATGGATTCGAATGAAGACTCTGGAAAAAGAACCAGAAGCTCTAGATTCTCCGGTATGTTGAATTGTAGATTGGTTTGTTTGTTTGAGTTGTCGTAACTGAAAATGGCGTCGTCATACTTCTTTTTATTGAAAATTAAATTGGTTATTTCTGCGGATGTTTTGATTGTCGGATTGCCAAGATTGCCTAAGATCTCTCCCTTGGCAGAGAATTCACCAGAAATAGGTACGTTGTACTCTTTGAGACGTGAAGACAGTTGTAAAAAGCCCTGGTTGACAACAAAAGACAGTTGGCTCTCTAATTCAGTATCAAGAGTTCCGCGCAATAAAAACTCGGTTTTCTCTTTTTGCAATTTCCCTTCCTGAATGATGATGATCCCATCGACGGCTTGGGCTTGGACACGAGCTTCATTATAATCTTCTCCGAAGGCCTTACCTTTGAAGAGTCGGGCATCCAATTTAAAATTAAGCTGCGAGATTTCAAAAGGGGTGTCGAGTTGAATCCGGCCAGATCCAGATCCTAGAAATCGATCTTGCAGGTCAACTTTTTTAAGAATGGCTTGCTGAATATCAGCCATTCGAAAAAATGGCAGTTGAATGTCGCCAACGATTTTTTCTTTGATAAGATCGACTGTTAATGATCCCTTGTAACGAGTTGACTCAAGACTGCCCTCTAAAGGGTTAAAATAGAGACTTCCAGATTTGTAGTTAAGAGTCGATTTCATGTTACCAAAAAAATAATTTTCAAATTCAAAATTTTCGGCTTCAATCTCCATTCCAAATACAGCCGAACGGCTATCACCTGTGGTTGAGCCCTGAGTTTTGGCAATACCCAAAAACTTTAGATCAGCAATCGGGCCAATTTCAGAAAAGTCGAGATGATCACTTTTATATTTGATATCAAAGCCTTTTTTGAAGTCGATGGTTCCAGATGATTCGCCATGGGTTTCTTGAAGTTTTGCTTTGGCCTTGTAAGAAATGGCCTTTTCAGTGATCATCATGGTTCCGGCGATATCAATTTTTTTTGCGGTGACAATATTTTTGCTGCGACCTTTATTTTGAATTTTGAGATCCCTGACTGTCAGGGCGCCCGGGCATTGGATATCTAAGGTCTTTTCATAAGATCCGTTGCACTTCAGTTGACCTCCGACTTTCAGCCATACTGGAATGTCAGCGATAGTCGATTCTTTTAAGAAACTATGCAACTGTGCATTTTTGACGTTGAGGTCGGCTGAAATTGTGGTTTTGTCGCCAATATTAACTTTAGCGTTGGAAATCACAACTTTGTTAGATCCGGCGAGGTTCGCTGTAATCGAATCGATAACGATATTTTTCTTATTAGGGGCACGGGCCTTGATATTAAAATCACCAATTTTGACTTTACCAACTTGCATGTTGGCAAAGTCTCCATCGACCTTGGCTGCCACACCGTTTTTTATATTTTTTTGTACAAGTGTGATGTCAGACTTGATCTCTCCCATTATATCGTCAAAGTAGGAGTTTTTGTGAACAACATTGCTCCATTCTTTGAGGTCTTCAAAGTTGGAGTTGATTCGGGTGTTAACATTCATTTCGGTGATATTGGTGGGAAGACTGTCGTAAATGAGGTTACCGGAGGCTAAAAAGAAGGAGGTGTCTTTCACAACCTTGATTTTTGATAAAGAAATCGTATTTCGGGTTATCATTACCTGAAAGTCAGTGAGGAAATTAAGTGACTCCCCTCCAGAAATCGTTCGCACGCCAAAGTTCGGGTCTTTGACTGTCAGCATAAGACTGCTTTTTTCGTTAAAAGCTTTTATAAATAGATCGTCAGCAGAGATTTTAAGGTCGTTCCCATAATTCAAATTGAGTTTTATATTTTTCACGACCAATTGAGATAGGATGAGCTTTTTTAGGATCTGATCAAGGTCAAATTGGATGTCTTCCTCTAAAGTACTTTCTTGCGAGGTCTTTTTGATATTCATATCAATTTCAGAGCCTTCAATACTCAGCAGGCTAAACCAGTATTTACCGATGAGCACGTCCAGTAAGCTGGGTCGAAGGGCGATTTTTTTAATTTTGGGTAACTTATTGAATGCGACTGGGCTTGCAAATTGGTTGAGTTTCGTTAAATCAGTAATCTCAGCGTCATAGGCTTCAATCTGCAAGGGAATAATTGAAATTTGAACCCGATCAAATTCAATCGCAAAAGGCAGGTGGTTTTTTGCGTAGTTTTCCGCCCTTCGTTGAATAAATCTTTCCAGCTTTGGCTTTTCCCAAATGTAAAGATAAAGAAAGCCACTGGCTAAAAGGGCGAGTAAAGAATAAAGAAAAATTCTTTTCTTACTCAAAACTATCCTCTTTCCATTGTGCTAAAGTTTCAGAGGCCGACTTAAAATTAGGGCGCATTGAAGCAATCTGGCCCATTAAATCAATGGCTTTTTGCTTTTCTCCCAATTCCCAGTAGGCCACAGATTCGGCGTAGGAGATTGAAAAAAGAGCGTCCGGATACTGGGCATATTTCTTTTTAA
This sequence comes from uncultured Pseudobdellovibrionaceae bacterium, assembly GCA_964588335.1. Taxonomy (GTDB): domain Bacteria; phylum Bdellovibrionota; class Bdellovibrionia; order Bdellovibrionales; family JAGQZY01; genus JAGQZY01. Next base: position 165,421 of record CAZPOV010000005.1, read on the forward strand.
GAACCTGGCAGTGATCAAGCAGCGACACAAATTGCTTCCCTGAAAATAGGTAGTCAAGTAGCTGCCAGTCTTTTTTTTCTTCCTCTTCAGTTTGATAAATGAAATCAATGGCTTTGTTGTATTCCCCCATTGAACGAAAGAAATAAGCAAGGTCCCCAGTTCGAACATTTTTAGAATTGATAAACTGGTCAGCCTGTGTGGAAAGTGTTGCAAGAAGTGTTTTTTCTTCCTCGGAGAGATGCTCCGGATTCTTGCTTTTTAAAGGTTGGCGATGTTTGTTGATTTTGGAAAGAACCTTGGTGGCATATTGTTTCTCTTGGTCGGTAATCAAGCGGGCAACATTGAACTCGTTGGGAGAGATTTTCTTCAATTCGTTCATGTAATGCATATGTTGTTCAGTGAGTCTTTCGGACTGGGCGATTCGTGCCGATGCAATCAGTTCTTGTTTGGTTCGGAGCACCTTCTGTAAAAACCTTTGGCGGTCTTTGACTTTAAGATCGGTGATTAAGTCTGTCATTGTGGTTGGTCGGCGCGATAGCATTTTTTGTTTTTTAAAATTTTCAACAATTTCTTGAAAAAGGTCGTCGGCGACTGTCACTCGCGCGTATGTCAAAATACTTAATGCTTTAATCCAAGGTATCTCAAGGATTTGACTTTGCAAGTCGACAGCAAAGAGATACAGGAAAAGTTTGTGTTGTCGGCCGTGGAAAAGAAAATTGTAAATTTCTGTTTTCTCTTCGGGGTAAATATCGATCCACTCGGTTCGCAATTGGGCGCGGAGGGCTTTCTCATCATGGTCTTTGAGAAAGGTTTTAATAGCTTGTTTCCAAACACTCGACAAAGTTGTACCTCAGGTTGCAGATCCCGTATGGGGCTATCTATATTATTGAAGGAAAAGCGCTGGTTGTCTGCTAATGCGCGTCAATGTGGGCTTTGGTCACTCTGTTAAAAGTCTTAAGCCCTTTTGGCAGGCCGCTAGGAGTTTGCTCGTTCCATGTACTCGCCCGTGCGAGTGTCGACTTTTAGCACATCACCTTCGTTGATATGCAGAGGAACTGTGACCGTTAGTCCAGTTTCGAGGGTGGCTGGTTTGGTAGCACCTGTGACCGTGTTGCCTTTAAGTCCAGGATCGGTTTGGGTCACCTTGAGTTTGACCGTATTGGGTACATCAATACCAATGGCCCGGTCATTAAAAAACATCACACTCACTTCAAGATTTTCAATCAGATAATACTGATTATCGCCAAGATCTTCTTCTTGAATGGAATGCTGATTGTAGTTTTCTTTGTCCATGAAGTGGAAGCCATTTTCATCTTTGTACAAGTACTGACAGTCGCGGGTCATGACGTCGGGGACACCAAATTTTTCGCCCGACTTGAAAGTCTTTTCCAAATTTGATCCCGTTAACATATTCTTCATTTTGGTGCGGGTGAATTGGTTTCCTTTGCCGGGTTTTACATGTTGAAAATCAACTATGGCATAAGGTTGATCGTCGATTAGAATTTTTAGACCTTTTTTAAAATCAGAAGTTGAATACATGAAAACCTCACGGAAAGTGCACTGAGTCTGTCAATTCCGGCTTTAAGGGTCAATATTCTTGCGCTGTTCGATGCGTTGCAGCCACTTTTGATAAAAATGTTTTTTAAACTGTAGAAATTGAAGGGCGGGGTTCTCTTCTTCTTGGGTCTCATTTTTGGGAGTTTCGCCAAGGGCTTTCATCAAAATATCTTGGCGTTTTTGTAGGGCGTCGGAATCGGGCCATTGTAAAAGGGCGGCTGTGGCTATTTCCAGGGCGTTGTGCCGGTCGCCATAATTGATAAAACTTTCCACCAAGTGTAATGCATCATCTTCGGAGGGAAGCTTGTGGACCCAATGATCGTAGCCGTCGACACTGAACGATTCGGTCCCAGATTCGGTGGGAATGTTATCGAGAAACTCCCACTTTTTGACCGTTTTTATGATGGCTTCATCGTTGGGTTTTAAAATCAGTAACTTTTTAAAGGTCTTCAATGCCGCCGGGTGGTTGCGCATTTTTAAATAGCAATGCCCCAAGATTTTTAGGGCTAAAATATTTTCAGGCTTTAAAGCTGTTGCTTTCACCAAAAACTTTGCGGCTTGACGAAAATCTTTGATTTCAAAAAGAACTTTGGCATGGGCGACCAAGCCGGAGACGTATTCGGGGTTGTGTTTCACACCTCGGGTGGTCACTTCAAGAGCTTCCTCGAGGAGCCCCATTTGTCGGTAGGCCTCGGCCAGGCTGGCGAAAACCGGAGAGCGTGGATCTTTCAACAATACCAGCTGTAGTTCTTCAATTTTTTTGGGGTCATACTGACTCATGTCATGATTTTTTCACCATTTAGGTGTGAATGCAATGGAGTTCTAGGTTAGGATCGAGCTATGAAAGTTCTTGGTATCGACCCTGGGACTCTCAATTTAGGCTGGGGGTTCATAGAATCAAAAGATGGTAAATCTTGGCAGCAGGTGGAGCACGGCAGTCTGCATGTGCCACAAAAAATGCCATTTTATGAGCGCCTGCATGTTCTTGATGAGGGTCTTGCTGAAATTTTTAAAACATACTCTCCGGATGCGGCTGTCATCGAGAAGATCTTCCTTGGAAAAAGCGTCGATAGTGCTTTTAAATTGGGGCATATCCGCGGTGTTTGTGCGGCGCGCTGTGGGCGCCATGGGGTCGAAGTCGTGGAGTACGGTCCGCGAACAGTTAAAATGCAAATCACCGGGTCAGGAGGCGCTGACAAGGCTGTTGTTCGGCAGTTTCTTTATCAGCAACTGGGCTTGAAAAAGACCAATAAAAGTTTGGATGCCACCGATGCGTTAGCCCTCGCATTTTGTCACTTTTTGCATAATAGTATCAGAAGCAAACACAAGGGGATGCGGCTGCGATGATTTCTTTTCTTTCTGGACAAGTGATAGACAATGAAGAGGGTGTGTTAACCTTATTGTGTCGAGGTGTAGGATACGAAGTGACCTGCTCGACAAATACCGTTAACGATATTGAAGATCGTAAAATTGTGCAGCTTTGGGTGCACACCCATGTTCGGCAGGATCAATTCCAGCTCTTTGGATTTTCCAGTAAAATTGAAAAAAAATTGTTTTTAAGCCTTTTGAAAGTCAATGGGGTGGGACCCAAAATGGCGATCATGATATTGTCGGGCGCCAGCCTTGATCACATCATTGATGCCATTGAAGCGAAAGATGTAAAAGCCCTTACGGCTCTTCCCAAGGTCGGCAAGAAGACGGCCGAGCAAATGATCCTGACTTTAAAAGGAGCCCTGGTTATGGATAAAACGGACAAAAAGCAAAGTGTGGAACCAGCGCGCCCCCATAAAGAAATTCTTTCGGCGCTGACCAATCTTGGTTTTCGTGCAGCGGAAATTGAAGAAGTGGTTTACGGACTGCCAAAAGATATTGATTTCGAACAGGGCGTTCGCGATAGCTTAAGGCTTCTATCAAGGTGATCGCCCATGGATATAATGGAACGAGATAACCAGTTATTATCGACAGCCGAATCAGTCAGTGAGGTGCACTGGGAGAATCGTTTGCGTCCCAGCAAGTTCGACGATTTCCCGGGGCAAACCAAAATTGTCGAAAAATTGAAAGTCTATATTCAAGCCGCGAGCCAGCGCAAAGAGCCCATTGATCACGTGTTACTATCGGGACCGCCTGGGCTTGGTAAAACCACATTGGCTTTTTTGTTAGCGCAAGAAATGAATGTTGAAATAAAAACAACCTCAGGGCCGGCTTTAGATAAAAAAGGCGATTTGGCAGCGATCTTGACCAGCCTTCCCGAAAACTCCGTACTGTTTATTGATGAAATCCACCGGCTCAATCGTACGGTGGAAGAGTATTTGTACAGTGCAATGGAGGATTACTACCTCGACATTATGGCGGGAGAAGGGCTGGGGGCGCGTTCCATGAAGTTCCAATTGGCGCCTTTCACATTGATTGGTGCCACCACTCGGGCGGGTCTTCTTAATGGGCCTTTTCGGGATCGTTTTGGAATTGTTGAACGTTTAATTCCCTACGAAAAAGATGAGCTGGTCAAAATTCTTGATCGTTCGGCACGCCTTCTGAAAGTCGATCTTCAAGCTGAGGGCGCCATTGAAGTCGCTCGGCGCTCGCGCGGAACGCCCCGGATTGCCAACCGTTTATTAAAAAGAGTGCGCGATTTTGCGGAGGTTGAAAATCAGGGGGTTATCACGTCCGAATTGGCTAAAAAAGCCTTGGATCGCATGGAGGTGGACCATCTTGGGCTTGACGATATGGACCGAAAAGTTCTAGGAATCATCTTAGATAAATTTGATGGTGGCCCCGTCGGAATCGAAACTTTAGCGGCGGGCCTTTCCGAAGACAAAGGCACCATCGAAGAGGTCTATGAACCTTATTTAATTCAAGAAGGGTTGATTCAAAAAACACCCCGTGGGCGCATCATTACAGAAATGGGAAAAACCCATTTTCGATCAATCGAATAGGTAGTTAAGTTGTTTTTACAGAAAACTTTAAAAAACAAAGCAGTCATAAAAGGTGTTGGCCTTCATAAGGGGATTGAAACCTCTTTGTCGTTTTGTCCGGCGCCGGTCAATGCTGGAATTCACTTGGTGCGAACCGATTTGGAGGGGTGTCCGTCGGTGCCCATCCATGTTGATCATGTCACCGCGACTTCGCTAGCAACCACCATTGGAACCGACCGGTTTGCGGTCTCCACTGTCGAACATTGTTTATCCACATTGGCGGCATTTCGAATCGATAATGTCTATCTTGAACTCAAGGGCAGCGAAATTCCCATTGGCGATGGAAGTGCTAAGATTTTTATGGATGAGATCGGCAAGGTCGGTACCATCGAGCAATCGGAGCCACGCAAGTACATATACATCACTAAACCAATCTACTGTGGTACCGAGGAAAAACACGCCTATGTTGTGCCATACAATGGACTTCGTCTGAGTTGCACCATCGACTTTGAGACTAAAGCTATTGGTCAACAGTTTGTTGATATCGATATCAACGAGCAAACCTTTGCCAGTGAACTGGCCCCCGCTCGCACTTTTGGCTTTGTTCGTGACATTGAAAAAATGCGAGAAATGGGACTCGCCATGGGCGCATCTTTGGATAATGCCATTGGTATTGATGGTGATAAGATTGTGAACCCTGAAGGGTTGCGTTACGAAAATGAATTTGTTCGTCATAAAGCGATGGACGCTCTGGGCGATCTGATGACCCTTGGGCGCCCATTGATGGGGCACGTGGTGCTTTTTAAAGCCGGCCACGACCTTCTCAACCAGCTGGTGCGTAAGATTCTGGATTCTCCAGAGTGTTTTCAAGAGCTTGAGCTGGGCGCCGGTCTTCCTCAGCATGAGGCTTTCGAGGTCCCTTTCGGTGGAAGGGCTTGACCCCTTCGCCTGTCAAAGGTAATTCCAAACCATAAAATTTATTGGAAGAACAGGGGTTCCCCAGAGGGGAAGAGCTTTCTGGCGAGGAGTTATTATGATTATCGGAGTACCAAAAGAAATCAAAATTAGTGAAAATCGGGTGGGTCTAACCGAAGCCGGAGTTCGCCAGTTAACCTTAGAGGGCCACAAGGTCTACGTTGAAAAAGACGCCGGGCTGGGGTGTATGATTCCTAACGAGGCCTATATCAAAGCGGGAGCCACCATGCTCGACACCGCTAAGGAAATTTATGAAACCGCTGAGATGATTATCAAGGTCAAAGAGCCGTTGCCAGACGAGTATGGTTTACTACAAGAAAATCAAATTCTTTACACCTATTTGCATTTGGCCGCCGAACCACAATTGACCAAGGCTCTTGTTGATAAGAAAGTCAAAGCCGTTGCCTATGAAACCATCGAAGATAAAAAAGGTGGATTGCCGCTGTTAACACCGATGTCGGAAGTCGCGGGGCGAATGGCGACCCAGGTGGGAGCTTTTTACTTGCAAAGAGATAAGGGCGGTAAAGGAATCCTTTTGGGTGGAGTCACCGGAGTTAAGAGAGGCCGTGTCACAATTCTAGGTGGTGGGGTTGTTGGCACCAACGCCGCCCAAATGGCGATTGGTCTCGGTGCTGAAGTTAGCATTATTGATGTCAGCCATAACCGCCTTGAGTATTTAGATCATATTTTTGGAAACCGCATAAACACCGTTTACTCTAACCGTCAGAACATTGAACACATGGTTTTACGATCAGATTTGGTTATTGGTGCGGTTCTACTTGCTGGGCATAAAGCTCCTAAACTTGTAACCAAGCAAATGATTGAAAAAATGAGCCCGGGATCGGTGGTTGTTGATGTGGCTGTTGATCAGGGTGGCTGTATCGAAACCTGTAAGCCAACAAGCCATACCAATCCAACCTTTGAGATCAACGATGTTATTCACTACTGTGTGCCGAATATGCCTGGTGTGGTGGCTCGTACATCCACCTATGCATTGACCAATGTCACATTTCAATACGGCTCTGCGATTGCGCAAATGGGCTTAGAAGAGGCTGTGCGAGCGTTCCCACTTCTTGAAAAAGGAGTGAACTGTTATGGTGGAGCCGTGACTTATAAGCCAGTGGCCCAAGATCTTGGCATGGAGTACACACCTTTTTCTAAAATGATTTAGAAAGCCTATTTTAAATTCAAATAAATGGATCCAAGGATCTCTGTGCGAAGCATGGGGATCCTTTGTTTTTTTAAGCGTGTTTTGACATTGGGATGTGGGTGCCCGTAGCGCTTTTGCCGAGCACTGACGACGGCCAGTTGCGGGCGACTGTGACGCAGGAGTTTGTCAGAAGTGCTGGTTCGGCTGCCATGGTGGCCGATGAGCAACAAGCGAAGCCGAGTGGGGATCTTCCAATACCACTGAACCTCTTCACTTTTCGGCGCGTCTCCAGTGATCAGGACTTGTTTTCTAAACAGATAGATTAAGCTTGAGGCATTGCGATCTTTGGAGTTAGAGCCCTGTGAGATTATTTGGAGATCAGGTGGAATTTTTTTGCAGGCAGGCACCAGCGTAAAAATTTTTCGGCGACTCACTTTCGGGTAAAAGACGCAAATGTCAGGCGCCTGTTTTTGAAAGTAGAAAAGGCCATTCACATGGTCCCAATCGTCATGAGTGATATAAACTTGGTTTTTCTTGTATTGGCAATGGCTGAGAATTTCTGGCCAGGGAAACTTTTCGCCTCCCATATCGAAATGCAAACATTCTCCATTAAAAATCCATGTGCTCCAAGCGCCTTGTCCGACATCCCATACAACAAAGTTGAAGTTTCTTTCGACGGCAATAAATTTGGGGTGCAACAAAAGAAGTAACACACACAGGACTCCTTTCATCGGCGCCTCTTTTGAAGACAAAGTTGAATCAAAAAATGCATAACCAGGCAATACAGCCACAGAACCTGACTGCTGACTTGCCAAGGGGGCGAAGAAGAGGCTGCTAAGGCTTTCGCCAAGGTGGTTGCCAATGCATTGAAAAGGCTCCACAGAGTGTCGCTGACAGGCTGTAGCCATGGAATGCAAAAGGTGAGAAAGCTCATGGGAAATAAAAGGGATCCGACCCATGGAGCTAGAAAAGTATTGATCGCAATGGACCACGGCGACAACCACTGAAGTGTTGCGATGATCGGAAAAGTAAAAAGGTAAACCAATGTTGATTGCGCCAACGCCTGTCGCCCTAGAATAAGCCCTAGGCAAGCCATCCAGCTTAAAGGCAGTCCGACTGATGCAAATTGATCGGGCGACAAAGACAAACAAAACACAACACTGATCAGTAAGCAATGATGAGAGCTGAGGTGCATATTATGGATCCGACTCCATTCACAGAGGCTTAAAAAGATCCAAGCTCGCAAACCGGCCATTGGAAAGGCGGTGGTGGCGACAAACACCAATAACAGAGGAAGGCGAAGCTGTGGAATTCTACAAGCCTTCAATACAGGCTCGAGCAATCGACTTAAAAAATGCAGATGAGCGCCTGAAACCACAAAAAGATGGATCAAGCCTAGGTGTTGAAGAGAGTCTTTCAAAGCGGAGGTTTGCAGTTTTTTTCCACAAACCAAGGATTGGTAGGATTCCTGATGGGCTGAGGGCGGGGAGAGGGCTAGGCAATACTTGTTAAATTCTACACTTAAGTATGAAATTTCATAAAAAAAATCTTTTAAAAGAAAGCCTATAATTAACGCAGAGATTGTTATGAAAATCACAGTCAAGATGTCTGCAAAATTGACTCAAAGGTAAAAGTGGCTTGCTCGCTGTATCAAAAGGGGGTCTCCGACATTCGTTTACAGAATCTGTGTTTTTCTAGAAAAAAGTCTGCATTTTTAAGTGATTTCAGCATGTTAGGTGTGAGTATTTCCTGTGCAATTCGCTGAAAACCACCACTGGCGTTGGGTCTAAGGTCTAGGGTAGTGAGCATTCCACAGTTGCTGTGGATAAACATGGGAATCCATTTTTACCATCCTGTTCATTAGGCATTTATTTCGATTTCATTTTTTTTTTCGCGTTTGGGGTGATGGATTTTAAGGCAGAGAATAAAACACCGACTTGCTCAATTTAGATTCACCTCGGTACAATAACGTCATGATCAAAAAAAAATATAAACTCAACATAAATAAGTATTGCCTTTGGATTATCGGACTCATTATATTCACTGGTTGCGCTTCGCAAACCAAAAGAGAAGATCTCATTGGTATTCAAAAAATTCGTATAAGAAAGCTTGAACAACAGCTGGCTAAAAAGAACGAAGCACTGGCAAAAATCAAAATGAAGAAATGGGTTTCGGGGGCACCGCAACCTCCAGAGTCGGTGGCCTTTAAAGCTCTTCGTCAGCAAATTAAGAAGAAGCAATGGGTGGCCGCTTTAAAACTCAGTGCGGCCCTCAAAAAGAAATATCCCCAATCTGTTCAATTGTCTCGATACCGTATTGGCATTTTCCGCAAGATGGGTTTGAAAAAACAAGCGATCGAAGAATTGAACTATTTAAAAAAACAAGTGGCTAAAAAGAAACGTAAACGACGTCAAATCTAATGAACAAATGGCTTTCAATAGTTCTTATTGTGACTTTCTCTGGTGTTGCTTCTGGGCAGCAGACATCGACCTTTGAGAAAAAAATGTACAATATTTACAAGCAGTCTTACAGCGAAGAGATCAGTGATGAGCGCTGGGCCGGATATCTCACCGGAGTGGGTAACCGCACTTACAGTGTGCGTCCGGGTGATACTCTTTGGGATTTAAGTGTCGTGTTTTTCGGAGATGGGCTGTTTTGGTCTAAAATATGGTCCTACAACGAAAAGTTAACCAATCCACATTTGCTCTCTGTGGGGCAGACTATTCGCTTTTTTACGGGCTCTGTTGAAGAGGCTCCTGGAATTTCTGTTGGTCCCGAAGGAGAGCCCCTGGATGATCCAGCCCTTGCTGAAGGGATGACTGATAATGATTCCGAGACCAGCGACGATGATGGTTTGCCTCAAAATTTACCAGAAGGATTTAAAGAGATTGTTTCCAGTTCTGGTGACGGACAGGCAACTGAAAAAATCACTGTCGACATGGAAGGGGAAACCGTTGGATCGGTGGCTCTCAACGGACCTTCCAATCAGGCGGCGCAGAACACTCAGCCTGTGGTGCCTCAATCTCGTCTTTATCCTGGAGCCCCTTCGATTCCACCGCCGTCGCGTCTGATCAAGCCGGTTTTAAAGGTTTTGCCCAACACATTTGCTGACAGCGATTCCTACGACAAATCTCAGTACGATGAAAAGGGAATCAGCTTTGATGTTCGGCCGCCGGTGCGAGTGAATCCATTGTTTGTGGCGCACTCCTTTTTGTATGGTCGGAGTGCTCAGAAATATCCTAACATCGGACGTATTGTTGAGTCTGAGGACAAAACCAAACTGGTGGGCCAAAATCAAAAAGTCTATATTGAATCAAAAGCCGAGCTCGATATTGGTGAGCGCCTAACGGTCATGGGACTGGATTATCCGTTCGATCGTAACGGTGTCATTGGCGATGTTATTCAATATCAGGGCACTGTCGAAATCACCGAAAAGATTCGCGACAGTATCTATCGTGGAACGATCATAAAAAGTCTTTCTGGCATTGAAGGGTATCCTTGGATTTCTAGAGAGGTGATTCCAACATTCACCGACGATTATGTCGGTCGGCCGAACTCGACCAAACTGCAAGTGATCGGTGGCGGACGCGACAATGTGACTCGATTTTACGGACAAAGTGACGTGATTTTCATTCAAGGTGGAACCAACAGTGGTGTGCGGGTTGGTGATATCATGGGTATTTACAAGCGACGGGATCTTCGCTACGGCACAACCACAGTCGATCGCACGCCCGTACCGATTGGGCATATCAAGGTTTTTCGAGCCGAACCCAAGCTTTCATCAGCCTTTGTCATCAGTTCTGATGATGCGATTGTTCCTGGTGATGAAACCGGGCCGCCTATTATTGTGGAAGCTGTGACGACAAAATCAGAAAAAGAAGACCTCAATTCCATTGAAACCGGCTTGGACTTCAATTCAGATACCACCATGGAAGTTGAAGACGATTTTTCCAACGAATTCGAATCCGAGATCGAGTGATCGTCTAATCTTTCGCCTTTAAATTTCTTTTTCCACTTTTATTTTCTTGGAGTCATCGTATCGGCGACGGCCCATCCTTTAAAAGTTCGAAGACCGTACCGAAACCGCTGTACGAGGATTCAATGACCTTTTGCTTGGTCTGCCTTTCTTGCAGTCGATGGGTATGAAAAAACTAAGACCGTGCGATACAGAGTTTCCTCTTCCTTTTAAAGCCCTGGCCAAGCCTCCAGGCAGCATCTACCTGCAAGGTGATCGGAATGTCTTAGGTCACCCTATGATTGCAGTGGTTGGGGCACGTGATGTTAAACCTTGGGTTCTTGAATGGATTGAAAACGAGCTGGGACCAGCCTTGAAGAGCACGAACGTGGGGATTGTTAGTGGGGGTGCTCGTGGTGTCGACCAAGCTTGCCATCGTCTAGCCATTCGCAACAATCTTCCGACTTTGGTGGTCTTGCCGAGTGGCCTTGCTAGGATCTACCCACAAAACATTCAGAGCTGGAGTCAGCGGCAGAAGGTTCTGTTTCTAACAGAATACGAAAATTTGCAGGCCATGCGCAAACACCACTTTTACTTACGTAATCGCCTTATTGTGGCCTTAAGTCCTTTAACTCTTGTCATTCAAGCCAAAGAGAAAAGTGGAACCATGATCAGTGCTGCATTTGCTATGGAACAAGGAAAGACGGTGGCCAGCTTACCAGGGGTACCATCGGACCCCAGTTTTGGTGGCAACAACCAGCTGCTTTACGACGGCGCCGCCATGATTCGAGATCGAAAAGACCTTGAAGTTCTTATCAATTCCAGTTTTTACGTAAAAGAACCAAGCCTGCCGGCAACATGATAAAAGCGGGGAGCCAAGCCGTGAACCAAATGGGAACACTGGGAGACTTCACAAGACTGTTGCCGATAATAAAAAGAATCCAATAAGCAACAATCACTCCAACACTGATGACACCGCCTCCGGATTTCCCGGAACGACTGTTGGTTCGGCAACCCAGTCCGATGCCGATAAGTACGAAAAGAATGCAGGCAAACGACAAAGCGAATCGTTTGTGCCATTCGTATTTGTACTGTCGCCATTTCTTTTTATCTTCGGTTTCTTTTAGAAGTTTTTTGAGGTCGTTGTAAGTCAAACTGTTGATCGATTTGTCTCGTGTTTTTTTGTTGGTGGGCTCAATAATCTGCAGGTCGTAGGTGTCAAAGTGGATCTTGGTGTGGCCTTCGTCGGCAATCTTATGAATGTCACCGTTGGTTAGGCGAACAAAGGCCTTGTAGGAGTTAAAGCTTTTTTCACTGACGATCTTACCCTTTTCAGAAATAATAGTGGTTGGGCTGTCTTCATTTCTTTCATCATAGATAAAAACCTTTTCAAGTTCGTCAGTCTCTTCATTGATGCTATTGGCGTAGACCACCAGATTGAAGAATCCAGAAAAGGTTCCCTCGCCTATTCGAGATACGATTTTTGAATTTCCAATGTCGGTGATTAAGACCTCGAACTGGCGGTTGCCCCAGGGACCTACTTTAAATGAGGTGTAGCCCGAAACAATGGCGACCACAACCCCTAAAACCAAACCCGGAAAGACGATCGGCCACATGCTAAGGCCCAGGGATTTGAAGGCAATAATTTCAGAATCGCCGGACAAGCGATTGTAAGACAGCACGATGGCAAATATTAAACTCATAGGTAGGATAGCTGGCAAAAAGCTAATCGATAAATACGACAGCAGGTGGACAAGAGTCCGTATACTCACATCGTGCTGTAAAAGAGTATCGGTGAGTTTTAAAACTTGAAATAATAGGAGGATCGAGACAAAGCTAATGACGCCAACGAAGAAAGTTGGCACCATTTCAGATAGTAAATAATAAAAGACTAATTTAAACCGTCTAACCACAATCCCTCAAAGTAAAACAGAGGGGAGGGTTCCCCCCCGTTTATAGGGTCATTGTACCGACATTTTCTGGTTTTTGAATAGCTTTGCGCACATTTATGGCCTGTTTCACTAGATTTTCAAAGTGGCTGAGGCGCAACTGTGAGGCCGCATCACATTTCGCTGTCATTGGGTCGGGATGCGTCTCGATGAACAGAGCATCAGTTCCAGCAGCGACAGACGCTAAAGTAAGATGAGGCACAAAGCGAGGCTCTCCACCATCTGGGTCGGCACTACTGATTCCATACAAACGAATAATGTGAGTGGAATCAAAACAAACTGGTGCTCCCAACTGTTGCATGATTGGAATAGAGCGTATGTCAGCAACCAAACGGTTGTAACCAAAACAAGCTCCACGCTCAGTCAGTAGAACGTTTTTGTTGCCAGTGGAATTGATTTTTCCAAGCACTCCAGCCATGCCCTCTGGGGCTAGAAACTGGCCTTTTTTAACATTGATCGCTTTACCGGTTTTTCCGCATTCAACGGCCATTGAAGTCTGCTGACACATATAGGCCGGAATTTGTAAAACATCGACGTGTTCAGCGGTTGGAGCCACATCTTCGGTGCGATGGACATCGGTTAATACAGGCATCTGAAATTCTTTCCTGATATCTGAAAGCGTTTTTAAGCCGTCTTCCATCAAAGGACCCTTCCAATTTCCAACAGCACCACGATTGTCTTTCTCGTAAGAGCTTTTAAAAATAATTCCGATTCCTAATCTCTGACTGATTTCAGCTAGAGCTTTGGCTGTATTAAAAGCCATTTCGCGGTTGTCGATCACACATGGTCCAGCGATGACAGCCAGGTCCTGTCCCGATCCAATTTTAATCTCGTTGCTCCCAACTGAGACGCTAAAACTTCTTTCGGGGAGTATTATTTCCTCGACTCTTTGCTTTTCCATGTATCCTCCAACATGTTTATTTCCTTAAGAATTCCGTATCATTCTTGCAATTGCGCGTCAATCTTCCCTTGTCCCAGAAAGGGGGAGTTTTTGACCCTAGGGTGAAAAAAAGAGACAATGACCCTATGGCCGCAAAAATAATGCTCGTAATCGACAATAAAGATGATCAAGACTTCATGGAAAAGGTTCTTCTCCGTTTACAATACGACGTCATTTCCATGAAAAATGGCCGCGACTTGTCGGAGCAATTGATCGACCATTTTCCCGATGTGGTCTTTGCTTCGACCTTGGGGAGAAACGCAAAAATTCTTAATGCCTTAGGTAAAATCAAAGAAATCCGTGGGAAGCCGAAATTGGTCTTCGTTAAGATGAAAAATGAGAAGAACACTTTGACGCCCACCCAAAAAGAAATCATTGATGGGACAATCTATACGCCCGTGGATCCGTTCAAACTCATCGATCTTTTGGCGCAAACCACAGACATTGATAAAATTGAATTGCGCAGACGTTACAATGAGATGCTGGCAAGCGACCGTGGTAGCCGCGGCAAAACCAACAATAATGGCGAGGTTGAAGTGTCTGATTCAGCTGACCCTAAAACTCGCTCAAATAATACCGATGGGCCTGTTTCGAAAAACAAGAAAAACAAAAAAGACGACTACGGACAGACCCAAGTCATTGGAAAACATCGTGCTTCGACAAAGACTGAAGTTCAAAAAGAAGATCCCGACTATTACGGCACGGTGAATCCTGAAGATATTTCAGAGGAATCGAAATCGACTCGCAAAAAAGGCGAGAGTGAAGCGGCCACCAATGGCAAGACTTCCGTGCAAGAGGAGACTGGCGGAGTCGAATCGGGGGCGACGGCCGACGACGTTATCGAAAGGCAAGAGGCTGCCGCGACCACTGCGACCCCAAAAACCAACACCTTGCTTCACGATCCGAAACGGAAGCGCAAGTATGATGAGATCACCGCTAGGTTAAAAGCAGAGGGCGACCAACCAACGCCAATGGATGTGCAAAAACTGCGTGAAAAACAGAGAGCTCAGGCACAAGAAGTATCAGAAGATGAGACGATAAAAAACAATAGAAAACACTTTCTAAAAACCTTATTTTCTATTTCTCCAGAAAGCGTCGTTAAAAAATAACCGACTTATTTTTTAAATAGGGAACCGACAACATCTTTAAGGTCGAGTTGCATGATATTGGTCATTCCGCCTTTGCGGCCACCAGCCAATTGGCTGAGCTCTCGACGGGCACTGATAAATCCATTATCGATGCTTAAAGCTGTATTAAAATACTTTCGGCTTTTCTCTCTGTCGCCAAGGAGATTATAAAATAATCCGCGACAGTGATAATAAGCAGCCGAGTCCCTAGCTTCAATAGGAATTTGATTCAGACGTTTGTCAATATCGGCCATGAAGGCCTCGCTCAGCTGCTTCACCAATTTCATTTCTACCCAACAAAGGTGAGTTCGAATTTCTGGCGAGTTGGGATTCAGCTTAATAGCTTTTTGTAAAGTATGACGAGCTTGCGAGAACTGCCCCTTGTTGACAAGGTTTCTGGCCTGGTCGAACAATTGATCACCCTGCATTAGCATCTCAGACTGTCCAGCCTCTAGACGATCCAAGTAGGCCTTCTTCTTATCTTCTTTTTTGAGAGTATCGTATGCCACCTGAATTTTCTCAAAAACTTTCTCGGAAAGTTCTTTGATTTGAGGTGGGGCGTTTTTTGACAGTTTGTCTGGGTGAAGAACTTTTGCCAAATCAAAATAGGCCTTTTTAATATCGCCGTCTTTAGCACTGCGACTCACACCCAGGCGTTCAAAAAAGTTTTTGTTCTCCAATTCATGTTCGAGCTTCTGTAGACGCTTGGCCTGATGAGAGAAATTCAAAGTTTTATGAGAATTGCTAATCTCGACGTAACCCATGATATTAAAAAAGTGAATGAGGCGTAAGACACTGGCTTCAATGCTTGAGTTATTGGTTAACAATTCCTCTAAGCTGGTGCCTCGCGACAATTGTCCCTCAATTGAAGGAAGGGTGCGTGAAACAAAGGGAAAAATTCGTGCTTTATTAATTTCCTCACTCTTCTCTTGATCAAACTCAATAAGGTTTTGACTTAATGGGAGATAGTGGGTTTTTAGCCAATCTTCGCGCATAGTGTTTTCGATTGTATCCAACATAAACTGATTGAAGTCGTTATCGTCGATCGTCGCAATGGTAGCGATGTCTTCTGATTTTACAAAATTCAATTCCATTTGTGAGTCGGCAATCAGACGTTTTAAACGCCACACCAGCTGCTCTTTTAAAACAATGTTGATGGCGTGGGGACTGACGTAGTTGTTTTCAACTAAATACTGTCCGATGCGTTTATTGTTGGCATTGCCATCGAGGGCTTCATTCAAGTCGGCACGGTCAAGATAGCCTTGTTCCACAAGAAGCAGCCCTAGCAGGGATGCCTCATTTTTAATGTTCACCTGGACAATTTTACCTTTAGAAAGCCCGACTCCAGCGATATCGCCGTTGGTACAAGCGATATTCAAATGTCCGGTAGCCTTGGTGTCCATTAAAATTTTAAAGACCCAGGGTAAATCAAAGTTGTGCAAGCCTTCAGAGTTGTTGATGAGCTTGATCAATTTACGGGTTTTTATTTCTCGATCCAGATAAAGGCGAACCAATGGATTAAAACCATCTTCGTCTTCATCGACACCACTGAATAGGCCCTCCAATTTATCGACGAATTTCTTCAAATCAATGGGTTTGGTTAGAAAGGCTTTGGCTTCAGACTTTTTCACAGCCGAGTTAATAAACTGCTTGTCTTTAAAGATTCCGCTGATCAGGTAAATATGGGGCTCCCCCGTCATCTGAGCTTTAATTCTTTTTACCAGCTCCAGCCCATTCATTTTGGGAAGCATGCAGTCGACAATCAGTACGTGGACATCTTGCAGCTTCGTGTAGCTCAGGGCCTCAGCTGGCGTGTGGACCATATAGCAGCGAAATCCCACTTTGGTAATCGCGCGCTTTAAGCTTTCGCTAAAACTTTTGTCATCGTCTATAATTAGAACATTGTAATCCTGATAACCCATTACTTGACTATCGGCAAAATGACCGCAGATTTAAAGGGTAATATGAATCTTTAAAAGGAGGTTTTATGGAACCTATCCATACGTCTGACTCTAATTTCGAAAATGATGTCCTAAAGTCTAGTACTCCAGTTCTGGTCGACTTTTGGGCGACTTGGTGTGGTCCCTGTAAGGCCCTGGCTCCGAAACTTGATGAAATTGCTAAGGAATATGAAGGCAAGATCACAGTAGCGAAAGTCGATATTGACCAAAATAAAGAAACTCCCAGCAATTATGGAGTTCGAGGTGTGCCCACTCTCGCTTTATTTAAAGATGGCAAAGTGGTTGATCAAATCGTTGGCAATCATCCAAAAGACAACATCACAGCTCTTTTAGATAAGCACCTTTAATTCTTAAAACAAGGAATCGGCCCCAGTGAGTCTGGGGTCCCTTCGTCGTTTTTCTCTATTTTTCTTTAAATTCAGTGGGTTAGAACATAAACCGTCGGCTGCCCACCGATGCGACGATGCCCAAAGAGGTCATGAATGTGACCATACTCGATCCTCCATAGGACAACAAAGGCAGTGGCACGCCCACAATCGGCAACAAACCAGCCACCATTCCTATATTGATCACCAGGTGCCAGAAAATAAAAGCGGCCACACCCACGCAAATAAGAGCCCCGGCGCGATCGCCACAATCTCGGGCAATATTTAAAATTATCACGAGTAGAACCAAAAAGGTCATGAGAGTGATCAGGCCTCCAATAAAACCAAACTCTTCGCTGAGAACACAGAAAATAAAATCCGAGTGGCGCTCCGGTAAAAACTGCAGTTGGTTCTGTGAGCCATCGCGATAGCCTCGTCCCAGAATTTGACCACTACCAATGGCAATTTTAGCTTGGATACTGTTGTAACCAGTGCCGCGCGGATCTCGTTCGGGATTTAAGAAATTGCGAATTCGATTTTTTTGATAGGGTTTTAAGGCGTAGCTCCAAGCCGCTGGAAGTGAGATAGCTAGTACCGCTAAGCCGGTCAATAAAACACGCCGTCGAACTTTTAAAAAAAGGATCATCGACGAAGGGATCGCCAACAAGAGTATCGCAGTTCCTAAATCGGGCTGTTTTGCTGTCAGCAAAAATGGAATGCCCAGAATCAGACCGGGTTTGATCAAGTCTTTGTAATCAAAGTTTTCCAGTTTGTGCCGGGCGAGAAAGCCAGCCATAAATAGAATCAGAAAAAACTTCATAGATTCGGAAGGTTGATAATTAAAAACCATAAGATCCAGCCAGCGGCGTGATCCATAAATCCGTTTCCCAATCACCAACACCAGCATCAAAGCAATCAAGTTCATCCAGTAAAAGGCCGGAGAAAAGCGAATCAAGTGTTTGTAGTCAATTCGGGAAACCACGAGAAAAGCTCCCCAGCCAATGCTTATCCAAATCAATTGTGAGCGAAAAACTCCGGTGAGGTGATCGGTGGAGTAAGCCGCACTGTAAAGGTTGATGATACCAATGATTTGCAAAACAAAAATCACTAAAGCAAAGTCCCAATTGAACTTTTTCAGAGCGGTACGGCTTTCAATTTTTAAATCAAGACTTTGGCTTAGCATTCTTATCGTCAACTCTCATATTATGGTATTTTTTAAAGTAAGCTTCAAAAACCTCTTTGGCAATAGGCACAGCTGCTGCCGAGGTGCACGAGTGCTCCGTCAAAACGGCTATTGTAATTTGCGGCTCACCTTCCACGGATCCATAACCGGCAAACCAACCATTGTGCTTTTCCTGTTTTCTGCGCTTGGGGCAAGGTTTGTAAATTTGATCGGCTGAAAACCTTCGGACCTGTGCGGTCCCAGTTTTGCCGGCAACACTGAAAGGTTTTTTAAACTGAGTTCGGCGAGCTGTGCCTTGTCGGCCGTTGACCACTCTCCACAGACCTTCTTTGACAACCTTAAAATGTTCCTTATCGACAAAGTATTCGGCGTCGGTGTCCTCTGAAAGATTGCGCTCGAGGATGGGTGTAAAAGACTTTTGTTCAAATTCCCAATCCGGATCGACAGGGGCTTCCATTTTTTTGATAATCTGAGGCTTGTAAACAGCTCCATCCAAAGCGATGGCCGAGTAGGCCTGGGCGAGTTGGATGGTGGTGACTAAAACGTGACCTTGGCCGATGGCGGTGTTCAAACTTTCGCCATCTTGCCAGGGTTCACCCCAACGTTTTTTCTTCCAGGCACTGGTTGGAACGTGGCCTTTGACTTCACCGCGAATTGGGATCCCTGTGGTTTGTCCCAGTCCCAAAGCATTGGCATATTTCGACATTTTGTCTGGTCCCAGCTCAAGACCCAGCTTGTAGAAAAACACGTTACTGGAACGCTCCAGCGCTTCGCGGACTTCAATGTATCCTTGTCCGGTTTGGGTGTGATCATGCCAGACCCGGCGTCCAAGACGATAAGTGGCCGGCGCGTGGACGTGTTCATTGGCTTTAATAGCTTTTTCTTGCAACCCTGCCAAAGCGACGATGGGTTTGAAGGTTGAGCCAGGAGCATAGTGGTCCTGAATGGCTTTGTTACGCAAGGGACGGTCCGAGTTGTTGACCCACTTGCGCCAAACTTCAGGACTTAATCGTTTGGAAAATTCGTTGGGATCGAAACTGGGATAGCTCACCCAAGCCAGAATCTCTCCCTTGGGAGTCATCGCAATCAATGAGCCGACACGGTCAAATTTCTGAAAGGCTTCGGAGGCTTTCTGCTGAAGTTCGATGTCCAAAGTTGTAAAAATATCGGAACCAGGGGTCGGAGGCGTGTTTTTTAAAATTTCACCAATAGCACTCATTCGTTGCTGGGTGCGCTCTTGTCCTTTGGCATCGACAATCACAAAGGACTGACCTTTCATACCTCGTAAATTGATATCAAAGGCCTCTTCTAACCCCTTCTTGCCAACAATGTCTTTTTGCTTAAATTTAATCTTGTTGTCATAAAGCTTATTCAGTCTGGGAATTTCCTTTTTCGAAATTTCACGGACATAACCCAGAGTATGGGCCACTTCCCCGGCATAGGGATAATGGCGCAGAATAAATTCTTGGGCGTCCAAGCCCGAGTGGTCAAGTTTGATGAGTTCGACTTTAAAAAGTTCATCGCGGGTCAGGTGGCGCTTGATATCGACAGGGAAGAAGGGGCCATTCTGCCGTTTCGACTTTTTCACCCGGTCAACGATATCTTTTGGCTCCATTTCAAGGGCGGGAGCCAGGTCTTTTGCTAAATTTTCTAGGTTGTCGGTGTACTGAGGCGTGATCACAGCCTTATAGGCTGGAAGGTTTTCCACCAAAACTTTGCCATCACGATCGTAGATTCGACCTCTGGGAGCATAAACATCTGAGGATTTTAACAGGTTTTTATTCGAGAACTCTCTAAATTCTTCGCCGTGGATGATCTGTAGGTACCAGAGTCTGCTGATCAGAATCATCACGAAAATCAGCATAAAAGCTTTGGCCGCTTTAAAATTAAAATCGAAGTCGAAGTGACCGGAATCGTCTGAGGGCTGAAAAAACTTTGTCATTATATGCGCAAATTCTCCAATGTATCGATTCTTTCATATTCAATTCTTTGAGTCACCATGTCCAAAGCTATAATTATCAATGGGGCGACGACAAGGGTGGCCAAAGAGCTTCCCAGCCAACTGAGTGCGGGCGGCCAATCCCACTGTCCCCAGTACAGTTCACGCAACCAGTGCATGGACTGAAAAATAAAGAACCCACCAGCAGCCCCCAAAGCGATATGAATGGGTTTGGTGTGGAATCTCTCCCGAATAAAATAAAAAGCAAGGGTCATCAGATTCATTTGGATCAGCATGGGCGCCCACGCCACAGTTGAAAAGGCGGCGACCACGAAAAGATGCGGGATATTAATCCATAAACAAAACAACAAGCTTTTGCGGAAAGAGTAAAAAGTGAGAACGATGAACCAAATGGCAGGTAATGGGATCGGGAAGAAATAGAGACTGCCCTGGAGTCCCGAGAGCAGAAAACTCACGCTCAAATAGGCAATCGCTGACCATATCGACTTTTTCATCTTTTTGCCTGTTTATGGCTCGGCTTTTTTTCAACGATAACCAGGACTTCTTCGACATGATCAATTTTTACCGCCGGCTTGATTGTGGCTTGGTAGCTGACCGCCGTCGGGCTTGGGTTAACCTCGACCACTTCACCAATTGTGAAGCCCTTTGGGAAATAGCCTTGGCTTCCACTGGTGACAACCAAATCACCGGGTTGAGCGTCCAGCTTTCGCATCATGTATTTAAGCTGATAAAACTGGTTGGTTGCTCCAGAGACAATTCCGCGGGCCCGCGTGCGTTGCACCAAAGCATCGATGCTAGCATGTTGATTGGCCAAGGGGAGAACCCGAGAGCTGCCGGGTTCAACTTCGATCACATAGCCAATCACTCCGGCCGCGGCGATCACTCCTTGCAGTCGTTCAACCCCATCGTCGCTTCCCTTATCAATCGTGAAAGAGCGTTGGTTCGATAAGATATCTTTTGCAATCACTCGGGCTGCTAGAGTTTTCCTTGGCAGCTCTTTTTGAAATTTAAAGAGTTCACGAAGGCGAATATTTTCTGTTCGATACTCTTCGAGCAATTGAATCTGCGAAGCCATTTTGGCATTTTCTATGGTCAGAGCACGATTATCGATGTTGGTGTCCACCAAGTAAAAGTAAGTGTTGAGGCTGTCTTGGATTTTATGGGTGAATTGGTCATAGGTGCTTTGAACCCAGTGAGCCGGCTTTTGCAGTGGCGTGCCTTGAGCGGTGCTAAAAGCCCCCTTTTGCAGTGCATAAAATATCAGTGCGGGAACAAAGATAAGAAAAAAAGATACCGTCTGTTTCCAATTCCACGAATTCCCCATATATTGAGAGGTATCAAATAGTGCCGAGAATTCCAATTGGAAAAAGCACCTGGGCAAGGTATGTTGTTTTCTTGTCCAAAAATCCATCGCATCTCTGGAGGTCAATGTGTTTGAGGGAGTGACGAAACGTCGAAAAAACCCGATTATTAATATCTTTGGTTGGACCCTTTTAATTATTGTTTGTGTGGTCTTTGTGTTTATTGGGTTTTCTCCAAACTCGAATTTTCTGGGTCGGGGTGGAGCCGCGGCGCAGGTCAATGGTGATGCCATCAGCCTGCGTGAGTTCAAGGAGCTTTTGGATCGATTGGACAGCAGTCAACAGGCTGGTACCAGCCAAGAGGCGCGCCAGAAAATGCAAGCCAACGCGATTGATATTCTTGTCAAAAGGTCTTTGATCGTTCAAGAGGCTGAAAAGCTCAATATTCATGTATCGGATTACGAAGTGGCGCAAGAGTTGAAGAGCATTGAAGCCTTTTATGAGGACGATGTTTTCAGTCGATATCGCTACAAAAAGTATCTGCAGCAGGCCCGAATGTCAGAGGGAGAGTTTGAAGATCGAATCCGACGGGATCTAATTATTCGCAAAATGAGTGAATTGATTGGTTTTGCAGCAAAAGACCTGGATATGATGGATCAATTTGACGAAAAAATTGATCAAGCACAGGTGAACGTAGGCTACGTGAAGCTGTCACCGGCAACCATTGGAAAGGTGAAGATGAGTCCTTCAGCTTGGGCCTCTAAACATGAAGGTGAAATCAAGGACTATTACCAAAATCATAAATCGGAGTTCACGATCCCAGAGCAGGTGAAAGCGCGTCACATTTTGGTTAAGGCCAAGGATCAATCCAAAGACAGCATGGATAAAGCCAAGGCCAAGATGGTGGAAATCGCCTCAAAAACCAATGTCGACAACTTTGCGAAAATGGCAAAGAAGCACTCGGACGATCCCGGTTCAAAAGCCAAAGGCGGCGACCTTGGATTTTTTCCGCGTGGCCGAATGGTCCCAGAATTTGAAAAGGCCGCTTTTTCGACTAAAAAAGGCAAGATCACCGAGCCTGTTGAAACCCAGTACGGGTATCACATTATATTAGTCGAGGACAAAAAAGAGGAGCGTGAGGAAAGCTTTGAAGAAGTAAAAACTCAGATAGCGACTCAGTTAATGCAAGATAACGCTTATGAGTCCTCGTTGGATGAGGTTAAAAACCTTTTAAAAGAGGATAAAACGGGTGAGCTTGAGGATTACCTCGACAATAAAGGTCTTCGTTGGACCACTACAGGCTTTTTTGGAATCACCAAAGAGACCATTCCAGGGATTGGCTCCAACAAAGACTTTTTAGATGTGGCTTTAACTTTAAGCCCAGAGAAAGAATACGGTGATCGTTTGGTCTATCAGGGCGAGAGTGCTTATTTGCTAAAATACAAAGGCGCTAAGCTCAGTCCGAGCACGCAGCAGAATCCTCAGATGGACTTTTTTAAACAGTTAATGAAACAGCAAAAAATGAATGTGCTGGTGCAAAACTGGACAGAGTCTTTGAAAGAGAAAGCCTCTGTTAAAGTGAATCCCGAACTTCTACGCTAAACCTTTTTAAGAGACTTTTCTCTTAACTAGAATCAAGATTTTTTTTCGCTTTGTCTCATACTGAGGCAAAGCATTTCGAGTTGAAAAATCTTTTTTTTTTCATGTTTTTGTCTTAATTTTTAGATCCAAAGTCCGATAGACTTTTGTGGGGCATTTAAGACCGTTTTTACTTATTGTAGCCGTTTTGTTTTCACCGCTTGTCTGGGCGCAGAATTACGTTCCTGGAGAGGTGATTGTTAAACTTAAGGATCAATCCCAAGCCCAAGTTGGCAAAGCGTCAACCAAGGCTGCCATGTCAAAAATTGCCAATGAAAATGGACTGCAACTAAAGCGCTCTTGGAAGCGTTTCAATATGCATAGTTTCAAAGTCGGCAAAGGCAAAAGCGTTGAGCAAGTGGTCAATGATCTCCACTTTGATGACAACGTAGAATACGCCGAACCTAACTATATATTTAATAAACAAAGTGCTGGTATCGAAGGTCAGCCAATGAGCTTTTCTGAAATGGAAGCCCAGGCTGCAAATAGCGGATACAGCGGCAGTGGTTTTGGACAGACCTCGGCCAATATTGATGCCGAACAGGCGTGGACAATCCTAAGCAATCTACCGCAAAAGCCAGTGGTGGCAGTGATCGATTCTGGGGTTGATTATAATCACTATGTCTTTGTCGAGAGTGGCGCGATCTGGGAGAACGAAGACGAGATTCCAGGAAACAATATTGATGATGATGGCAACGGTTATATTGACGATGTCCGCGGT
This sequence comes from uncultured Pseudobdellovibrionaceae bacterium, assembly GCA_964588335.1. Taxonomy (GTDB): domain Bacteria; phylum Bdellovibrionota; class Bdellovibrionia; order Bdellovibrionales; family JAGQZY01; genus JAGQZY01. The sequence goes on from CAZPOV010000005.1 coordinate 189,115, forward strand.
TGGAACTTTGTTTCAAATAGCAATGATCCTATGGACGATGACAACCATGGAACCCATGTCGCCGGTATTGTGTTAGGTATGACTCAAGACATTTTAGCGTCGTCGCTGAATGAGTCGATCATTAAAATCATGCCTTTGAAGTTTCTTGATAACCAAGGTGTGGGAACCACTTCCGATGCTCTTGAAGCCATTAATTACGCTATTAACAACGGCGCTAACGTTTTAAATAATTCTTGGGGTGGCGGCTCTTACAGCCAAGCTCTGCAAGATGTGATTGTGCAAGCTTACAACGGTGGGCATTCGTTTATCGCGGCGGCCGGGAACTCAGCCAACGATAACGACTCCAGTCCTGTTTATCCGGCCAACTATGATGTTCCGAATGTTGTGTCGATCGCAGCCACCAGCTCCAGTGATGGTCTGGCCAGTTTTTCTAACTTTGGAGCTAGCTCGGTTCACGTCGCCAGTCCCGGTATTTCAATTTTGAGCACATTACCCAACGATTCTTTCGGTTATTCTTCGGGAACCAGTATGGCCGCCCCATTTGCGGCTGGTCTGGCGGCTTTGATGATTCGTGAAAAAGGCGAAATCAACGGCTATCAGGTTAAGGGTGTCCTTTATGAATACTCGCAATTGATTGGGGGACTTGCAGGAAAAGTCGCCAGCCAATCAAGAATCAATGCATTTGATGCCATTGATTTTGTGCAAAACAATGATATCGACAACTATCAACCGGAATACTCTCCGGTTTCAAGAAGTGTGGCCTCCGGAGCCGCTGCCGCCGGTGGAGGCTGTGGACTTATAGGTGGAGCGTCGCAAGGACGAACCGGTCCTCCTTCGGGTGGTAAAGTTCTACTTTTCCTTGGACTTCTTTTTGCGCCGGTGATTTTGATGAATATTCTGCGCATTCGAAAGCAGAAGATGATCGAAAGTCGTCGTCAGTTTCCTCGCTACAAAATGGATTCAGAAGTGCGCATCAATGTGGGTGGCAAACAGCTTGTCGGTAACATGAGTTCGATTTCTCTCGGTGGTGCCCGAATCGATACCGATGCTCTACTCGAAAAAGGTGGAGTGGTGACTCTGAATATAGCCAGCCCTGAGGGCGATCAACAGGTCGAAGTTCAAGGGCGAATCGTTTGGAGTGAAGAGAAAAAGGCCTACGGGGTTCAGTTCTGTGAAACTGGAGATGATGCCGCCGAAGCCATTGGACTCTGGACCAAAAAACTATCCAAAAATAAGGCCTAGCGCAGGCTAGGACTGGACAACCCCAGAGGGCGTGATATTCTGCGGTCTTCTGGAGGTTTCCCATGCAGTCAATCCTGACCTTTTCACTCATTGTTTTTGCAAGCGTCGCTTTTGGAAAGAGCCAGTCCTGCACCTACGAATTTGATGTTGAAAACTCGAAAATTGAAGGCACAGGTTACAAGTTTACTGAAAAGACGGGAGTCACTGCCAGTTTTCCAGGTTTTGAGCTCAGTAAACAAAGCAAGGCAGACTCTCCGAAAGCGCTATTAGACGGACTTGTGGTCACAGTCAACTTGGTCACCATCGACTCCGGAAATGCCCTGCGTGATAAAAACATGCGTGAGACGCTGTTGACTGGAATCTTGGGAGATTCGGTGGCGACAGTGACTGTTAAAAAAGTCACCGACAAAACCATTGAGACGGAATTTAAGCTGAATGAAAAAACTCAAAAAATTGATTTTCAATACAGTTTGAAAGATTCAATCATGAAAGCCAAGGGCTCCTTTGACGTGATGAAGTTTGCCATGGGTGAGCAAGTCGCGGCCTTAAAAAAGCGCTGCGGTTCATTGCACACCGGGTCTGATGGAAAGTCTGTCACCTGGACCGATTTTGATTTGGCCGTGACCGCCATGGTTAAAAAGAACTGTCAGTAAGCAGCGCTAATAATAATCCCTCGTATTTAAATATTTATGTTATTCCTGTGTCGGGCTCAGTGCCAGTCGGCAGTGAAGGTGGAGTGAGTTTTGTTAAATCATTTGAAATCCAATATGAAGGCCGTGTGGAGAATTTCGTGGCCCTTAATAATTGCGAATAGTTTTTGGAATATTCAGGTCACCATCGATCGAATTTTCTTAGGTGACTATTCCACGGAAACCTTGGGAGCGGCGATTGCCGCCGTCGGTTTTTTCTGGGCTCCCATGGCATTAGTGCAACAAACCTCGGCCTACCTTACAACTTTCGTGGCTCAGTACTCGGGGGCCAAACAACCTCAGTGGATTGGGCCCAGCGTCTGGCAGGCCATTTACGTCAGTGTCCTGGGGGGCCTGTTGTTTTTACTTTTGATTCCTTTGGCACCCATGGTCTTTGCCTGGATGGGACACTCGACTTTGATGCAAGCCTTGGAAGTTGAATACTTTCAAGCCTTAGCTTACTCGGCTTTACCAACCGCCCTAGTGGCCGCGTGCAGTGGCTTTTATACAGGTGTTGGGCGAAGCCGCATCATCATGCTTATCAATGGGATCGGAATGGTCTTGAATATCGGTTTTGACTACGCCCTTATTTTTGGTCATTGGGGAGTCCCTGCCATGGGGATTGCGGGGGCCGGTTATGCAACAACCTTAGCCAACTACGGTGCGGCCTTCTTTGGTTTGTATTTGATCTTCACTGACAAAAAAGCAGATCCCTTTAAAATTCGCACGAGTTACAAAATTAATTTTGAACTGATGACCCGGTTTATACGCTATGGATTTCCCAGCGGTCTGCAGTGGGCCTTAGAAGGCTTAGCCTTTACCTTCTTTCTGGCTTTCATTGGTCGCTTGCCCAATGGGGATTCGGCCTTGGCCGCCAGCAGTGTCACCGTAACCATCATGATGTTGGCGATTTTACCAGTGGTTGGAATTGCACAAGGAGTCTCGGCCCTAGTGGGGCAGCACCTGGGCGAGGAACGTCCAAAGTGGGCCGTCGATGTTTCTTGGGCTGGAGTCATTATGGGTTGCTCCTACATCGGAGCCGCCAGTCTTAGTTTCCTGATTTTTCCTGATTTCTATCTGGAACTGTTTGCCGGAAAAGGGGATTCGCCTTTGTGGCCCGATGTGCAGCGTATGGTGCCTTATCTTTTGCAATTCGTGTCCTTGTTCATGCTTTTTGATACCATGAATTTGATATTTTCTTTTACCCTAAAGGGCGCTGGCGACACTCGCTTTGTCAGTCTTGTGGCGCTGACATTGCCTTGGCCGTTAATGGTTATTCCGACTTGGTATTTTGCCAATTGGGAGAATGGTGTGTATTGGGCCTGGGGTGCGGCCAGTCTTTTTATTTGTATGCAAGGGATCGTGTTTTTACTTCGATTTTTACAAGGTCGATGGAAAACCATGCGGGTGATTTAGACAGACATCGGGTCATTGCGTGTTTATCTTTATCTCCCAGAAGACGGGAAGCTTCGATAATGGGCTGGGCAAACATTGGTAAAAAAAAGCCTCGTTGGCCAACGAGGCTTTGATAAAAATAAAATTTAATTTCTAAATTTACTGAGTGGAAACCACAAGGTCGACACGACGATTGGTGCGTCGGCCTTTTTTGGTGTTGTTACTCACTAACGGTTGGTTCTCTCCGAAGCCTTCCGTGGTTAACTTATAGCTCGGATTGTTGGTGGCCAACAGAGCTGAAACGGCTTCGGCTCTCTTCATGGAAAGCTTCTTGTTCAAACTGCTGCTTCCTTGAGAGTCGGTATGACCTTGAACCTCAACTTTTTTAGGATTGAGTTCAGCTAAAGTGTTTTGGATATTGGTGATCAGCTGTTTTGCATCGTTAGGAATTTTTGCTGAACCGACAGGAAAGTCGATATCTTTCAACCGAATGATCATTTTGTCACCTTGTACGTAGGCTTCCGCTTGCGTCTCAGGAATCTTTTTTCTGATCTTCTCCATGGTCTGTTCGTAGGCCAACTTTTCTTTTGTCGATAATAAAGACTTAGAGGTGTTGATCAAGTTCGATCGAGTCTCTTTCAGATTGCCTTCAACAGTGTTGAGAGTGCTTGAGAGTTTGCCAATTTTGCGATCATTGAAGACAAGCTGACGAGCCACGTGTTCTGGTGAACCTTTGGCTGGACCGGTTAATTTGGCCATAACGTCTTTCAACAACTTGGCCGATCGGTTGGCTTCCATCACTTGTTTTTTATAGTTACTTGGATCGCGGGGATTGTGCTGAATTTGGTTCACTGCACTGGCCAGGTTGGCACGTGCATCCTTCAAAGTGTTAGAGGCGAGATCTTCCGCATCCTGAGATTCGGCCTTTTCGATCACACTTTTAATTTGACTTGTTTCACGAGCAACGACGGCAGCGGTTTCAAGTTTATTGTAGCGAGTTTGAAACTTCGAACTTTCATCAACGGAGATCTCATCGGTGAAAGTGTCTGTCTCATCGCGATAATCATGATCGATTTCTGATAGTTTCTCGGTCAGCTCTTTGGTCGGCAGTCCATTACTGATGGCTTGCTTTCTGGCTTCAAGAATGGATGAATTGACTCGCCCTTGGCGCGCCATGGTTTTTTTCTCGGCGGCAAGAAAGTGAGCTTTTGCCATTCCTAGACTTTCCATGACTTCTTCTTTTTCATCACCCTCTTGCATATCTTCTCGGGCTTCCTCTAAATCTTCGGTTCCAGCGGTAAACTCTTCATGAGCTAGAAAATCCGCCTGCTTGGTTTGCAGTTTGCCGGCAAGACTTGCAACCTCTTGAGCCGCATCAGACATTGAGCTGCTTTCTAGGGGAGCCTTTTCCACCGTGGTACACTGAGTGCCGAACAGCACAAGACTGGCTAATACACCTAGGCGTAAAAACTTATTTATAGACATTTATTCTCCTTAGCTTTTTTTATCTATGATTCCATAATCCTTGTTTGTAGTGCTGCTTGAAGCTTGCAAAGCTTGTGTAGATTATTAAACATCCTGGCCCGCAAATGGTTCCTTGGCTTGCTTCTTTCAACAAATGTCCTCAATATCTCCCACCTCTATCAACAACGGGCTCCTTGGCTTGCTTCTATCAACGAGCGCCCTCAATATCTCCCCCCTCTATCAACAACGGGCTCCTGCCCTCGCCAGTATTTCACCCTTCGGGTGAAAACGCGTCACGCTTACTGGAGTGTTGATAGAGGTGGGAGGTATTGAGGGCTTTGGGTTGATTGGAGCTTGGCTTTCAAAACCCGAAACCCGAAACCCGAAACCCGAAACCCGAAACCCGAAACCCGAAACCCGAAACCC
>CAZPOV010000006.1:0-16532 GCA_964588335.1 uncultured Pseudobdellovibrionaceae bacterium
CACTTCTTAAGGCCTGAATAGTGAATCTGATTATTCTTTCCACGATTTTTTAAAGCTTGCTATAATATAGACAACAGTTTTTTAAATAGGTCGGGCGTTTATATGAAAGAACTTGAAAGATTAAAATCTAATCTCGGCATGTCTCTTATTGAGGTCATGATCGTGATGACCATTATGAGTCTGATTGGTTTGGGAACCGCGACTTTAATGAAAAATATGTTCTCAATCCAAAGACGAAGCAGTTTGAAGTCAGTGGCTGCTGATATTCAAAATCAGATGGAAACCATGTTGAAAAATGATACTGCTTGGGCGGCGACAGTGAACCACGCCTCCAACGTAGGAATCAACTGTCTGCAAGACGGTGTCGGCGGTTGTAACCATCGCCCCTATTCAGGAAACCCAGCAGCACCTGGTCAAGCGTTAGCAAACAATTTAAATATTTTTGATACCACTGGAACAAACTTCTATAATGGCTTTGTTCCTGGACGAGGATTCAGTGATACCGGTGCCAACTGTGGAAGTTTTGACCCTGCCGGTAACGCCGGTTCAGATGCTTGCCCGTTCCGCTATAATTTTTCAGTTTATTCCGAGTGCCCGGGTGCTGTCGCCACCTGTCCCAAACCACAAATTACAATTTTAGGGATCATGCTCTTCAACCCAGCCGATCCCAGTGATCCTCGCAACCGACTGAATGTGGACGATTACACCATCGAACTGCGCCGGGGTGAACGGGTTCGCTACGAACCCCTTGAAATTCAGTATTCTGTGACCACCAACAACGGTGGTGGTAACTGTCCAGCTGTTTTAAGCAACTGGCGAGGCCGCCCGATCAACCCCGCTCCAGAGTATGATGTCGGTGGCAATATCGTCGGCATCAACGGTGCTGGAGGACGTTTCACTCTGCGCCCGGGAACTTATGAGTGCAAGGTGGTGGCACAAGCCTTTGAAGCCCTTGACGGTTTCAGCGTTCGTTTGCGCGATCTTGACAATGACATTCCCTACCCTATTGGCGGCGGTTTTTCTGGCACCAACGCGACGGCCTACGCCACCGGCACAGTGACCCTACAGTTGACAGCCAACACGCGAATCCGTCTGGAGCATTCTTGTGGTGGACCTAACAGTGAACATCCCGAACATGATTTTGAGATGGGGATTCCTTCAGCTGGTTCAGCCGGCTATGCGGGCGGCAGTGTGTTCACATCGATCACATGCGTGCGATCGTCGTAGGGGTCGCCATACTATGAAAAGACTCAACCAGGGATATTCATTAATGGAAATACTTGTGGTGCTCGCCATCGTTGGCCTGATGGGCCTGGGAACCACCACTCTGGTCACCAACATGCTTAAACTCAATCAACGGACCTTAGCTAAGTCGAATTTAATTTCGGTCAAAGACATGATTGAGAAAAACATTAAAAATGATGATGCTTGGGCGCAAACTATTTGTAGAGGAAACCCGACCCTAGCAGGATGTTCACCAGCGCCAGCCCCTGGTCGACTCAGCTGTTTGTTTGACGGTGACAACGTGCCCTGTACTCATAATTTAACTATCACCAACCCCCCTCTTTACAACCGTAACGGCGAAATCATCTACAACCCTGGTGTCGCCACCAGTGGCTTCACCATCGATGGAGGCACCTGTAACGCCTTTGGTGGGAATGATGCTTGTCCGTTCCGCTACAATATCAACGTCGTTTTGGTCTGCCCGGGAACTGAAACTCAATGCCTGAAGCCTGATGTTCGAATTGACGCCACGGCTGTGGTCAGTACGGGCACGCAAGCCTCCCTTGCCAACCGTATCGACACCGATGATTACGCCATTAGTTTTATTCGCAATCAAGAGGTTCGTTACGAACCTCTCGAAGTGGTGCACCAAGTGACCACCAATGCCGGTGGTGGCAACTGCCTCAACGGAACCGCCGTACCCCGCCGTCTCGACGAGATCACCTATGATGTGGGCAATAATATTCTAGGATTACCAGGCAACGCGGGCGTCCGGCTGCGAGCTGGTGAGTACGATTGCGAAGTGATTGCCTCTGGCTTTGAAGCTCTTGATGGATTTACCATAGAAGTGGCGTACCCCGGAAACTCGGTGGTGATCGGAACTGGATACAGTGATGTCAATGGCACCGCCACGGTTCAAGGAAATGCTGAAGTCAGCTTAGCGGCCGATGGTATCGTCCGTATCATGCACACCTGTGGTGGCCCCAACAGTGTGCATCCGGAGCACAATTTTGAACGGGGAATTCCTATTTCCGACTATTCCTCTGGTACCACTTTCACACGCTTCACCTGCATTCGAAACCACTAAGCTTAGCTGTTACCTAAAAGCCCCTAAAAATTTTACAAAGCCCCGAGCTTTCCTAGTGGTCATTTAGGATATTCAATACACTCCTTGGGTGCTATCCCAAACCGTTCTCTCTCAAATACTAAAAGTTTTTACTTTATGGGTGATTGTGACCGTCTCAGCAGCATCGCAGGCGCAAACCCTACAATGTCAGGAAATTTACCGTCGGCCTCATCAGGAGGCGCCAATGCTGGTGATTCGTGATCTTTGGCTCGGTTTTGCAAGGCGCACGGGCTCGCACTCAGACTATAAATACCTCGCCGACCTGATTATGCGACAAACATCGTGGGCGCAACGGCGCTTGTCCATCGATCAGGCAAAGAACTACCGCCGTCAAATATACAATCGCTTGAGATTGGCCGGACAAAACCATAGTGCAGCGGCCCGCCTTTCCCAGACAGCATACGCCCGCCGTATTCTGGAAAATCTTTTCGAGTTTAAAACGCAATTGAAAAACATTGACCAGACTCAACTCGGGCCACGCCTTGAAATTCAGGCGACCGGTTTGAGCTTTTTCAATTTTCCGGCGTTGAATCAAATGTTTCGCGGTCTCGAAAATGCTTGGACGCAATTGATTAAACGCGTGAACTTCGAACCTGGAGGCAGTCTCCTTCGCGTTGATGATATTATTTTTATGGCCGGAGGACGATTTCGCGAAAGCTATTACTGGGATTCCTTTTTTGGCTCTTTGGGCCTGGTCGTCACAGGGCGAACCAACCTCGTGGTCCGCGCCATGAACAAATATATTCAAGAGATCAATGAGCACGGTTTTATTCGAAATGGGGGCCGATCTTATTACTCGACCCGTTCGCAGCCTCCCGTGATCAGCATGATGGCTCGATTGGTCTACGACAACACCCGCCATTGGCGCCCCGAAAACCGCCGCCCGATTGACCAGTGGCTGCAAGGTGATGTCCTGAAAGCTTTGGAAAAAGATTACCATGACTTTTGGATGCGCGAGCGATGGGATCAAGAAACCGGATTGAATTTTTACTCGGACTCTTTAAACACACCTCGCCCCGAAGCCCACTCGCGAGATCGAACCGAAGACATCGCTCGTAGTGAAAGAGACTGTCGTGGCGAATGCGAATCGGGTCAGGATTTTACAGATGTGTTCGCAGGTCAAGCCAGTCGCACTCTTTCGGTTCAGCTCAATGCCTTTCTGTTCGGCTACGAAATGAACCTTTCATGGCTTCATTCCTTAAAAGGCAACACCGAGGTGGCGCAGCTTTATCGCCAAAAAGCCCAGCAGCGGGCCGATGCCATGCAAACCTATCTTCGCGACCCAGAGGGACTGTATCGAAACTACAACCTTGAAAAGCGAACCCTGAACGCCGGCGTCTCAGGAGAGATATTTTCTTTACTTTTCACTCGCGCACTCACTCCTGAACAGGCCGCGATCATGGTGCCGCGAGCTTTGCAGCTTCTTGAAAAAGACGGTGGGATCTCGGCCTCCACTTTGTTGCAATCAAAAAAACAGTGGGACGGAAACTACGGCTGGGCACCATATCAGATCATGGCGGTGCAAGGGTTGAAGAACTATGGGTACGAGGCTGAAGCTCATCGCTTGATGCTAAAATGGGTCTCGACCAACCTCAGCATTTTTGAAGAAACCGGTCAGTTTTATGAAAAAGTTGATGTTTCTACAGGGCGCCTTCCGCTCGCGGATAACTCCAAATATCCTAACCAAGTGGGATTTCTTTGGACCAATTCGTCAGTGGTTTGGATGTTGCACCAACTGGGTTATCGGTTTCAACAAGTCCAATAACAAATCAATGGGTGATCACATTCATTTCGACACGTCGATTTTTCAGACGTCCCAATTTGGTTTTGTTGCTGGCAATTGGCCGTGACTCTCCATAGCCGCGGGCTTGAATCTTCCGCCCTGGCAATTTCAGTTCATTCACCAAAATCAGTTTGATGGTTTCGGCACGACGCTGGCTTAAGTTTTGATTGTACTGACGCCCTCCCACACTATCGGTATGACCTTCAATGACAATCTTATTAAGCTTGTTACGAATTTTCGTTAGATAGCCGATTTTTTTCCGGAACCTTTTACGCGAATTGGGCGTCAGTTTTGCTGTGCCTGTGATAAAATTTAAATTACCAAGATCGACATTTTGGATCTTATCGACTTCACAGCCTCGCTCGGTGACACGCACGCCGGTCGGTGTTTGTGGACAAAGATCGTAGTCATTCAGGACCCCGTCGGCATCGGAATCCATGGATTCGTAGGCCACTGAGTTATCGCCCTTTTTGCGCGGACAGCCGACCGCATCGACGGCGACACCTGTCCGTGTGTTGGGGCACTGGTCATCGGCATTATCAACACCATCAAAATCATCATCTAAAATAGCTGAATCAATAGATATGGGACAACCATAACGATCCACCATGGTATTGGCAGGGGTTCCAGGACAGCGATCGTCAACATCTCTGACACCATCACCATCACGATCTTTCACTTCAAACTTTTTAACCATTCCTCCATGCTCACCTCGGCCATAGATCTCTCCGTTCGGTGGACCAAAGTAAAAATTCAAGCCTGCATAAAATCGAAACTCGGGCGTCGACAGTCCTTGATACAATCCACGGGTCACACCAACCTGACCTTCCATGCGTTTAAAAAACTTTTGCTTTGCCCCTAACAGAATCTCTAAGTTCGAAGGTGAACGATCGGTTTCATTGAGTGGCGAGTGGGTCGCCGAAGAACCATAAAGTTCTCCGATAAAATAAGTTTTCCAATTCTGATACCAATAATTAAGACCCAAGGAGTAGAAAATTTGGTTTTCAATGGGTTCTATAGAAAATCCAGGAATCGCGTCGCCGGTGTTGCGCATACGGTAACCGGCATTCACCGCCCACCTTAAGGTTCTTGAAGTTGTTCTTTCATAAAAAGCACCCGCGGCAATCGACGGGCCTGGGCCATCGCCAAGGTAAGGGTTATTTTCAATATTGTTAAAATTGACTCCCAGCAAAGCCCCTATTTTTGCTTTGTTGGTATTTATAAATCGTACCTTTGAGTCCAACCGAAACGACTCGCGCCCGGAGTCACTCAGTGCATTACCAAGAGAATTCTCAGCCACACTATCGTGAATAAGGTTGGTCATACTAAAACCGATACTCCAGCCTTTTGAAACCCCAACGGCTCCGTGAACATTCGTGGTGATTCGATGATCGTTGGGCGCCTCTCCCCCTAAGTTGGATTGCGGCAGACTCTGTATGCCGTAATCCAAAAACAGACCCAAATTAAAATAACCCGGTTTATGGGTCTCCCCCGATTCCACTGTGACATAGCCCAGCCCGTCCGTTGAGGGATTGAAGTTGTTCAGGTCCGAACCAATAACATTGGCCAAAGTGGCCTTCGAACACAGAAGAAGGATCGAGAAGGAAACTATTCGAATTTTTTTCATGCCCTATTGTCAGCAATCCCGAGTCTAAACTCAAGTGATCTTAGAGAGATAAGATGGAGCCCGACCAAAGTTAGATGGCCCTAAGAGTCATTCCTTTAAAGCGCCACGGGAAGGGACCGTCAGGCCTTCTGCCCTTGAATAAATGTACACATTCTATGCAAACACCTTGCAATCAATAGAGCCACCATTTTGCTACCTTTAAATCATGGAGGAAGACTTTATGAACAACCCATCAACGACACTGGCCATTCTTATCATTATTGGCGGATTTTTATTTCTTCCAAAAGCCGGTCTCGCAGACAGTGAAGCCTCGTTCAGCGAGTCCTATCGCCAAACCAACCAACAATTTAACTCGGCTTACAAAGACGCTGGAACCGGTCCCGGCCCGATTATCACCAAAGATCCGAAAAGCCCGGCGCAATCCCGACCAGAACCTCGAAGTCCCACTCAGGATGATCAGCCCTCACAACTTGAAACTGTGGATCCCACGCGAACCGACAATTCTTTATTGGTTCCTGAGGACCGGAACAATGTGATCGACCCAAGTGCGGATTAAAACAAGGAAGACAGCCACTCCCCGTACAGAGACGATCGGCGGTTCTAACGCCAAGGAGATTGTCGAAGCCCGCCGCAAAGCCCTTCCCACCCTTCGGCTGCGATAAGGATATTTCGTGGTGAACCTTAAAAGCATTATTTATTCGATATTGGGATTGATTTTCATCACCCTGTCGATCATTGCCCCCAAGATGTTGTTGCTGTTATTTGCCGGTTACATCTTTCACGTCTTCCTATCCTCACTCAGTCAAAAGACTCAGCAACTTCTACCAATCAGCTATTCTGTCAGTCTTGGACTGGTCCTCACCGTTTTATTTATATTGTTTGCCGGTTACTGGGTTTACTTGGTACCGGTTCTGAGCGATCAGGTGTCTCAGTTTGCTGAAAAAATACCAGAATTGAAAAGTCGATTGGTCGAACTGCTTTCCCCTTATTTTTCCAAACCCGTATTAGAAAGAGAACTCAGTTTCGAAAGCTTAAAAGAAGTGGCCAAGGGTAAGGCTTTCTTGAAAGAGATGAATGCCTTAGCGTCGGGTCTTCTATTTACGCTCACTTCGTTTTTTGTGGTGCTTATCATAGGTATCTATTTCGCCATCTCTCCCCAGCAGTATCGAAATATCCTCACCAGCTTGATTCCGCCAAACCTACGTAACGAGGCCGATGGCCTGTTTAGCAAAATTCATAAATCCATCAAGTGGTGGTTGGTGGGTCGGCTCTCAAGCATGGGACTGGTCGCTCTGCTATCCACCATCGGCTTGGCGGTATTGGATATTCAGCTGGCGCTGGCTTTGGGACTTTTTGCCGGCGTCGCATCGTTTATACCAAACTTAGGACCCATTATATCTGTGGTCCCGGCTGTGCTGGTGGCGCTCCTTCATTCGCCGCAAACAGCTTTATCAGTGCTCATTTTATACTTAGGAATTCAGACGGTTGAAAGTTATTTTATCACGCCTTTTATAACGGACAAAGTGGTCTCCATTCCCCCCGCTTGGCTGATTGGACTGCAACTGATAATTGGGAGCACGTACGGTATTTTAGGCTTGGCTCTGGCGGCTCCAATGATGGTCGTGATGGTGGTTTTAACACGACAGATTTTTATTAAAAAAATACTCGGCGATCCGTCCATTGAAAGTCTGGTTTGAACGCCGAACTAGCAATTGAACGAGTGAGTTAGGGGGTCGATGCCCCGAACACTAAGATTTTTTTCAACGGACTGAATTTATGACGGATTAAAGAGTCTCTGCCTTCATCTCTTTCCATAAACTAAACTCTGTTGGACCTTGACGTTCCTTAAGCGTGCCGTCCCCGGGCCTGAAAATTGGCTTTTGAAGGTTAAAGCGCAATGGGGCCTGACGACATCCATTCCCCTGTGAAGTTTCTAGCGCTCGTAAAGCTTCGGTCGGCGAGGTCGAAATTTTTCTTCAAAAATACTGAGGTCAATTTTTTTGGGCACTTGCGGTTCTAAACTCATATCAAGTCCTCCTTAGTGAGCAACGTAGCAGATCAACCTCTTTTCAACGTTTAAATGATAATAAAGGTCTGTTTAATTATTTAATCAAACGACAAGCGCTCATGCCCCCTTGCTTGCAACAGAAGGACTGGATGATCACCCTGGTAACAAGAAACCTCCGATCATCTCTCACCTCATCACAATGAACAGGGCAGAAAATTGTCACCAAGCCCCTGCCATTCTATGAGTAAAATTTGGCTTTGGAACCCATTCGAGCTACCATAGATCTATGATAAAACCGTCGGTATACCGTTAACAGTTAACAGTTAACGGTTAGCTGTATACGGTAGTGTGAAGACGACCAACACAGGAGGCCGCCCGCGCGGCCGACAACATCAGACAACTTTAAGAATATGGGAAGTGTAAACAACCAGGAGTGGTGATCTAAAGTTGGTCGGCCCGACTGGATTTGAACCAGCGACCTCATCCACCCCAAGGATGCGCGCTACCAAGCTGCGCCACGGGCCGACACGAATGGAGAACTGTGTTTTTCTAAAATTACCTTAGTAAAGTCAATGGGTTTAAAGCTTATACCTTGGAGTCCGAAGCTACCTTATGGGGCTGTGTCTAAGGATCAGACAGTTTGCCTATGAAAACCGTGAAATATGTTCCTCCCTCTGGAAATTTATAAAGTTTTATCGCCAGTTATGCCATATAGCGTCGTAAGAACTTTATTTATTTAGGGATGGATCATGGCTCGTTCACGTAATTTTTCTTTTTGTATTTTCCTTTTAATTTCTGTTGGCTTAGCGCCGTTGGCTCAAGCGGTCGGTGACACTCCACAGGGGACCGTTGCGTTTCCATCGACTCTAGAAATTAATGAAAAAGTTGAGGGTTTTGCCAATGGAGTGGCTTCGGCTCTGTTCTCCGATTTTGAAGTGACCAATGTGCAGCTGCAACGAAATGCTCAAGGTCAGTTGGTCAATGCTTTTGATCAAGGAACGCTTGCTGGAACATTCAACGGTGTTTTGAGAAAAGATGGAGTGGACTCCACGATCACCTCTGATTTCTCTGTCGAGATCGGAGTTGAGCAGGAGCGAGAAGTAGAATACGAAATTCATGTTCGCGCCAATGGCCAAATCACGCAGCCTCGCCTGTTCTTGCTTAACTACTTACAAAACACCAAGGACAACTGCCGTCGATTAAGCCGCGACAACAGTTTGTTTAGCCGCAAAAATCTTTGTGAACGTCTTTCTGAAAACCAAAATTGGACTTCACTATCGGCTCCCCAATTGGGCCAGTTGACCGGTGAGGCTTTAAAACAGGGATTGATCGAACAAATCCAAACCATGCGTGGACGCCAGCTTAATGTCATTCGCGAAGACTTAGTGGCTTTTCTCGACCGCCAAATTCAAGTCGATACAAGTCGTCCCAGCGAAACCCAAATCAATATCGACCTCTCAGAGTTATCGGGACTATTTAGTGAAGACGCTCGTGACTTTTTAAACGAGTATGAGCTGCGCGATTATCACTACAAGGGGATCTCGATTGTGGTCGGCGACGATAAAATAGTTTTTGATTATTTCATGGTGAAACTGCATGTGCAGTCTCGTTTTAATTTGTACATGGCCGCTCTTGGAGAGCTGCAAAGCACTCTGGAAAGTCAAGATATTGGCGAAAGAGTGGGATCGGACATTCGTAGCGGTTCCGGTTTAAAGGACTCCTTAGTCGGCAACTCGACCTGGGGTGACTACATCTCCGCCGGCAAGCTTGTGTTTATCGATGGTGTCGATGAAAACGACGCGGCTCCAGTCTCTGAAGAGACCGCTGATGAACTTGATGAACTTGGCTTGGACTGATTGATAAAGGATCATTGTGGACATCTATTTTCATATTTTTATTTCAGCCTTAGTCTCTCTTCATCAGTACATTCCCAACGGAAGCACTGAGTTCGACAAATACTATCAGGATGTGCGCCAGGTTCGTGAGATCGATATTTTACCGGCCGCCAATCAAAGCTGTCGGTTTCTTTACTCGGTTTCGAAACAGGCCGGACTTGATTCCCTAGGTTCAGGCGGAACTCTCAACTCTGTGGCCAGTTCCCTGCTTGATAATAGCAGTGGTATGGACGCAATGCTTGGAATGATCAACACCCCTGAAGTCGAACAAAAATTAATGGATCGAGGCATTCGTCCACAAGAACTTCGGCAATTTTTGGGTCTGCTTTGCGCAGAGGATTTCAATCCCTACCTTTTGCCACAAAACTTGGCGGCCGAAGCCATGCAGTTTATCAAATCGGAAATTGAAGTTTTAGATTCAACACAACTCAATAGTCTTGGTCAATTCAAGCAGTTTGGCGCGATCTCTATTTATGACCAACAAGGACAACTTTTAGACCTTTACGGATCCGCTGAGCGCAATTGGGTTCCCTACCATGACATTAATAAATCACTGACTCTCAGTTTATTAGCCACTGAAGACGATCAATTTTTTAGTCACGACGGCGTCCACCCTCGTGCCGTCGCACGAATTGTCAAGGAAGCGGTGTCAGCCGATGACGCCAGTGGTGGCTCAACCATCACCATGCAGCTTCTGAAAAATATGTTTTTTGCGCAATGGCCAGACTCACAATATTCCGTGCTCAACCAAGGACGCATGCAAGATCTGCTGCGCAAGGTGCGTGAATGGTACTGGGCTAAACCTTTAGAAATTAATTTTTCTTCAAACGACTCGGCCGTCGCACAAAAAGAACGAATCTTAGAATTGTATTTCAACTTAGTGAATTTTGGACGTGGCATCCAAGGGATTCGGCAAGCCTCGCAATTCTATTTTGCGAAAACTCCCGGCGACTTAACTCTCACCGAATCGGCTTTTATCACCAGCCTTCTGAAACGTCCGGCTTTTTATGCTGACCCTGAAAACTATTTGGAATGGACCAAACCGCGGCGCGACGATTACATCATTGAAAGAATTGTACAGATTTGCAAATCCCCTCGTGATCAAGAACGACCACGTGGCGCTCTTCGACTGGTCGATCTGTGTAAAGCCAACAATGTTGAAAGAGTGGACTTGGAGGCTTTACAAGCTTTAAAAGCTGAACCTCTCCCTTTGTGGACCCCTTTTCAGTTCGTCGACGACACGGGCTCACCTTTGTCAATTGCTGAATCGTTTCACCCAGCCCCGGTGGAAGCGCCTCTCGACGAATCAGCAGAAGCCACGCCCCAATCAGCCGAGCCTACAACAACTCTTGATGAGGCTCTGTATCCGTTTGTCACCAAAGCCCGCCAAAAAGTGAATGAAGTCATCACCGATGAGCCGGGACTCTATAAAGAATTGAATGTGCAAACCACAGTTCGTCCGAAGTTGCAAAAAATTGTCTACGATGTGGTTCGTGCCAAACTTGATGAATACGACAACAGTCGCCAAGCTCGCGAACTCCTAAAGCCAGCCATAGATGATCGTGGTCGTCGCGCCAAACTTCGCACCGAGGACCTGGGTGTTGCCTTTCTTTACAATATTCAACGTTTCACCCGCAATCAGTGGACTCATGACAGCGTCCTTCTCTACTCTGTCGGTTTAGCGACTCGTGGCCGCAAAGAGGTCACCCTGTCTCGCTCTGAAATTTTATCGGCCCTTGAAACCATTGACACAACCGAAGCCCGTCAGCAGGCCTCTGAGATTCTTGTGGCTGTTCGCGCCGCCACCCAAGTCGTTGGACAAGTGGTGTTTGTCTCTATCTCGAAAAACAGTTTCGAAATCCAGTCGGTTGAGCAAATGATTGCTGCAATGGACTTTGATAGTGAGACCGTCACTGAGTTCCGCAACTATTATGGCACCCAAGACGTTCAGAGCCGTCTATACAAATCCGCCATTGACCGCATGTTGCGGTTTCGCCCGCGCGAAGATCTTAAAATCTTAATTCGCACCGAACAGGGCGAACTTCTGAACAGTGAACTTCAAACCATCTCTATGAATGGAACCGACCGTTGGTGGGCTCAGCATCATGCTCAAGGCCGCACCACTTTTTTCTGGGCCCGCTTTCTGCGAGTTCACGAAGGGCGCGATCGATACCAATTGGAAACTCCGAAGCTGCAAGCCGCCGTTATAATTGTTGATAGTCAAACCGGTGAGGTTCTCGCCAATTTTGCCGGCTACGAGGCCGAAAATTCATTTTTCGATCGCAGTTCGGAAATGGAGCGCCCTTATGGGTCATCACTAAAACCTTGGGTTTATCATTTGGCATTGGACAATGGCCTTGTCCCAGAATCAAGACTCAACAACTACTATGTGGAGTTTCCTTATGCCAATGGCACCCGCATCTATCGTCCTAAAAACTTTGCTGGCAACTCTCCAGCTTGGGTGTCTCTGGAAAACGGCATGGTTCATTCCTTCAACAAAGCCACCTTTAGCCTGTTACGACACGAAGATTGGGATTGGAACCTGACTTGGTACGAACGCTTTCAACAATTGCGTGAGTTGTTGGCGCAAGTGGGTCTTTATGATGAAGTGGAAAACCAGATACCCATTGTTCTGGGCGCGCAAGCTTCCACACTGCAGCGTTTGGTCGACTCGTACACTTACTTTGCCAACGGTGAAAGAATCAACAAAAGCCACTTTGTTAAAAAAATTGAAGATTATCAGGGTCATTCTTTGTACGAGCATTCACCAGAGACAATCTCTTGGAACAACCGTCGCTCGACCACGCTCTTCGAAACCCAGAAACTTTTAGCAGGAGTGGCCAACCGAGGCACCGCTGGTCGCTTACGCGGCTTTACCCAAAGACTGGCTCAGGGGCGCTTTGAGTCGCGATGTTTTCAAAACTTTCCGCGCGTCGGCGAACAGAACTGTTTTGGTGGAAAAACGGGAACCTCCAACGAAGGACGGGACACCTGGTTTACCGGTCTGAGCCGGAATTTCGTCATCGGTGTTTGGGTGGGATATGATGATTTCCGCCCGATTCCCGGCAATGCCACTGGTGGTCGCTTGGCTCTTCCGATCTTCATGGATATTGTCAGCGAAGGATTGGACGAACTTCCAAAGATCGAACCCTTCGTTCAACCCATCGGTTTTGAATCCCGGTCAGACTTCGATCAACCTCTATTTGAGCAGCCCTCTGCAGACTGGAGCACAGTCAATGATTCTATAACCACTTCAATTCTTGAGCCTCTCAACAGTATGGCTCGATGTGAGTGTCAGGCCTTATCCAATAACGGCAGAGTGGTTGGCTACAAGCTGATTGATCCCACCAATCCCGCTTTTGTGAGTGAAACTTTAAATAGCATCGGTGAGTGCTTGCAATCAAAACAACCCTTATTGGCGGCAGGAGAAATACAATGCCAGTGATTGCTTCGATTTTTGTTTTTGTTTTAATGTCTCCTTCATTGCTTTTGGCTCAAAACACCTGTTCGGTCGATCTTGAATGGCAAATTGAGTCTTACACTCCCGGCAGCCGTTTGAGCTCCGGATCCATAAGCATCGACTTTCCGCAACGCTCAAAAGTTGTGCCGCAGATTTCAATCCAAGTGAATACAAATTTCGAATATGACCGCGCTGAACTTCGCTGGTCGAACATTGATGTGATCAATTCACAAAACAAACCTCTGTTTAACTCACCTTTTCAAGAACAGGTGATATCGCTGTCGCAATCTTCGTTTCCCTTGCAAAAATCGACAGATGGTTCAGTTTTGACCAGTGACTTCTGGGGGTTTTTAAAAACCAAGGTTTTCATGTCTTTGTTTTACTCACAAAACAATATGTACTTGGATTTTTATAATGAAACAGGACAACGCTTAAAGACAGACCGTATTGCATTGATCAACACCGACTTAAAATTTCGCAATATGGCGAGTCTGTGTTTTTCTGATCGATCCGAAGCCTTTCTTGACGGCGTCAATCGTCTACAAAACATTCCCCTTTCTTGGGAAACCTCCTACGGACTGATGGGGTATGAAGAGGTGCAGCAAATCAGTCCCCGCCTTTACAACAAAGATTTCACAAGTCCTGAAGTTCACACTCAATCGGCGCAAGCCTTAACTCAAACTCTGCAATCCTTAGAAAAGTTAAATCAACTAGAAAATCAGTACACGAATTTGACAAGTACTGAGACCAACCAAAACTTTTTCACTGAAATCGATGCCATTGCCAAAGAATTGCATTTGGTTCAAATTGAAATCTCCCAGCTACAAGGTGACAGTGGTCGGTTGGCGACCTTTCAAAGTCGTCAGGGTGATTTAGAAAACCAGGTCGGAGAACTTCGCAATAATGTCGACAGTCTGCAAAGTCAGCTGGCTGATCGCGAGCGAGAGTACCAAGGACCGCATCGCCGCTTGCAAGAGCTTGAAGACCGCTACCAACAACTGGAAGATGAATATCTTGCCGCCCGAGTGAATCATACCCTTGTGTCAGCCCAATTAGCGGATCTCAAAGATTTGCTCAACGCACCCGTGATTCGCGATTATGTGTCAGCTCCTATCGATTCAGAGTCTTCAGCGACAGCCTCCCTTTTGTATCCCGAAATCTTTCAAACCGCCGAAGAGTTGATGGCCAATCGTCAGGCCGCCGATAATTTGCGAGGCTATCAGTCGCTTCTACAAGTGATTGATTCTCAATTGTCAGAACTGAAAAAGGTAACAGAACAAATGGGTGCCAACTACGCCGACCTGCAAGGGCGCCGCGCCGCGATTGCAAAAATAGAGGGTGAAATTGATGCCAAGTTGGAATTCAACCAAATCCTCGAAGAGCAGTACATGGGCCTGACTCATTCACAAATCGTTGAATTTTTACAGCAAGAAGACCCAGCGACGACCTTTACGGCTGAGGACTTGGTGGCTCGAGTGCGTGAATCCTACGGACGCTATGACAGTCTCCTTGAAAAAACAGCCAATGAATCTCTATCAGCCGAGGCCGTCAAACAGTTGCTTTGCTCAACCGCTTCCTTGAAACGCGACAGCATTGGCCTTTGCCTTGAACCCCGAGATTTAGAAAACTCGGCTCGCGTCAGTCAATACCTCAATCAAATCAGCTCCGACGACTTGATCAATCTTCGCACTTTATGGGGACAGGATGCCGTCGACTTCAATAGTCAAGCCACGCAACAGGACTTGGATCTCGAGTGGATGATTTTTGCCTCATCCCTCCCGACTCAAGAACTGCAACAGGCTTGGGATCAAGTTCTTTACAGTCGATGGATCTTTTTTAAGGCCCGCGAATTAAGTTTCGAAAATGTGAATAACAAGGCCTTGCTCACTCTGGCCAACGACATTGAAGACAAAATCGAAGAGAATCGCCAGTTCATACAAAGTCTGCAACGTGAGAAAGAGATTTTTGAATCTCAGTATGACATTGCTTTCACCGTCTTTGATGTCCAAGAGGAGACTTTCCGGCAAACCAGTCATCGCATAAAAATTCGCATCCAAACCATTTTAGAATTGGACCATGAAGTGATTCCGGCCAGTGAGAACATTGACTGTTTGTTCAGAGAAGCCAGCCCCCTTCTTTGCACAGCCATTATCGATGATCAGAAAGCGTTTATCGATTCAACGATGGCCAGTCTCGACCAAACTCTGGCCACCATGGTTGAGCAGCTGGAAACCTCTTTGCCTCCAACAGTGGCCGAATTAACCACCAAGATTGAAAGTTTAGCTCGCCAGATCACCGACTTAGAGGCTGAGCAACAGGCCTTCTTGCGCCGTCATCGGCTGGAGCAACGCAGTCAGTTGGTACAAGATTTAGAGACAGCGCGCGATACAAAGGCGTCAGAGCTGGAACAGACAGAGGAGCAATTGCAAGAAACTCGAAGTCAATTGCAACGGACCGAGCAACAGATCGAACAGTCAAAAAAGCGCTTAGCGATTTTGGCCATCAAGTTCCACAGCTTACAACAGCGTTTGGCCCCCTATGAAAATCAAAGGTCTGAATACTGCGATGAAATCACCACGACCATCGAAGAGTTTACCGCCACCCAAGAACAGCTTTTAAAAGATTTTTCAGTGGGTATTGGAACTCCGCTTTGGGTTCAAGAAGGGCGAAGCCGATGCTTTGTCATCAACACACCACAAATTCAGCTTCAATAGTTTGGAATTTTGGGCAATTTGCAAAAATGCTATACAAACGGACCTAAAATCCAGTTTCAGGTCGCCCAAAGGCCTAATTCATGACAGAATTCTTATCAATGTCTCATATCCACCCGATAGAGGTTTGAACCCAACTTTTTTGGAGGCCCCATGAAAGCAGCATTGAATATTCTTCTTATGATTTTCCTTGGCCTTAGCGTAAGCTTTTGCAGTAGCACCCCCAAGGACTCAGAAGAGGTGTCCGCAAGTGACGACTCCTCTTATGACGATTACAACTCAAGTAGCACTTACGATGATATCCAAGGTGCCGCTGGTGGCGATGATCTCGCAACTGGTACCGACGATTACGCAACCGACGACTATGGATCGACTGACGATTCAGCCGCCAGTGCCACCGATCTTTACCTTGGTGGAACCGAAGACAGCGCGTCTGTCGATGCCGGTGACTCAGCATTACCCATTGAACAGATTCAAGAGTATAAAGATGTCCCAGCCGACGATCCTATTGAACCCGCCAGTAACTCTGGATTTAAAGACGGATTCTACAATATCGCAACCAACTGCAACATGCGATCAGAGCCCAGTGCCACAGCCGCTCATGAAGGCAAAATCAAAGCCGGAAAGCGCCTTTGGGTTGAAGGTTACAATGATGGTTGGGTTAAAGTATTCAAACGCAGCGGACCTGTTTTTATCAG
>CAZPOV010000006.1:16632-28321 GCA_964588335.1 uncultured Pseudobdellovibrionaceae bacterium
TCGGCGGCTTCACCAATTTTGAAACCAAACTTGTCCGGAATATTTTCGATTTTACTTTGCAATTTATGAGTCGGTGAAATCCACTCAATCTCTGTGGCTACAGGCGCCTCTGTCGATTTTTTTTCAACAGTCGCCTCTTCTTCTGTGTCCGCCGCGGTTGTGTTTTGGCTTTCACTATCGAGGGCTTGTTCGACTGTCATCAGACTTTGAAAGCCTGGATGAGTCTGTGCCAGCAAAGTTTTCCATTCATTCATCGCTGTCACCTGTTGGTGCCTCTTGACCGTTCAGCATCGCCTTTAGCACCTGACTGGGGCTAAAGTTTAAAACCCGTCGCGCACTGATGGTGATACGATCTCCAGTCTGGGGATTGCGTCCAATACGAGATTTTTTTTCTCGAACTTCAAATTTTCCGAAGCCTGAGATCTTCACTTTCTCGCCAGCGACTAACTTGTCTTTAAGGGCGCCAAACACCATCTCGACAAGCTCAGATGCTTCCTTTTTTGAAAAGCCAATCTTCTCGTAAACCTTTTCGACGATGTCGGCTTTTGTCATTGTTGATTTGGAAATGTTCTTTCCTGCCATAAGGAAGCCTCCTTGCTGATCTAACTCTGCCTATAGGCTACCAAGTTGTTGAAAACTTTCAAGTTTTATCGAATTTCCAGACCCAGCTTTTGACAGAGAGAGTTAACCACTTTATCCCGAATGCCGTTGATTTCCTCGTCCTTCAGGGTCTCTTTGTCGCTCTGGAAGCGCAAACGAAAGGCAATGGACTTTCGCCCAGCCGCCTTCAATTCCTTATCTTGGTAAATATCGAAAACTTCAAAATAATTTAAAAGAGGTCCGGCGGCCTTCTTGATCTCACTGCCCATTTTATCAGCAGACAGAGTTTCGTCAGCCAAAAAGGCAATATCTCGCTCAACACTGGGAAATTTCGGAAGCGGTTTGAATTTCGGATCCCGCGGTTGTCGCATCATCAAAGCCTCAAAATTGAACTCCGCCCATGCCACTTCCGTGCGAATTTTAGTTTCGTCTCTTAAAGACGGATGCATGGTTCCCAAGACACCAATGTTCTTACCTTCATAAAAAAGTGTCACCGTCTGACTGGGATGAAACCCATCCGGACACTGGTCCATTGTTACCGCATCCCAACGCCAATTGCGCCCACCAATACTTCGCAACAAGGCTTCCACTGTGCTTTTAAGTTCGAAGACCACTTGGTTTTTCTGAATCTTTTGCCATAACCCTTCGCTCTGTCCCCAAAACACAAAAGCCAAGCGATTCTCTTCTTTGAATGTGTCTCCATCTTTATGATGAGATGGGGCCATTTCAAAAAGACGACCGTAATCATTGCCATGATTGTAATTGTGCACCAGGTTTTTAAACAGAGACGGAAGTAAGCTTTCTCGCATCACCGCCAAGTCTTCACTGATCGGATTGATCAGTGCAATCGGCGACGGTCCTCGCATCAATCCCCATTGTTTATTGGGCTCTCCCCACACTTTCTGGTTTTGTCCTTTACCGATAAAGGCATAATTCAACGTTTGATCCAAACCCAGTCCCGTCAATATTGCAGCCACCTTGTTGGTAAACTGAAACGAAAAGGTATGAGCACTGGGCTCACTGTCCAAAACCGGCAACCTTTCTTCAATTTGGTCATAGCCATTCAAACGAGCAAATTCTTCAACAAGGTCCTCTTTGATTGAAAGATCCCAACGATAGGACGGAGGCGACACTAAAAATCCTTGATCTTTCTTAGCCACCCGACAATTCAAGCGCGCCATCCAATTTTCAAAGGACGATTGGCTGACTTCGTAGCCCACGCGCTCACTGATGTAATCGGTGGTGACAAAGATATCATCACGCACAACCGGTGCGGGGTAAATATCGATATGACCTTTTTGAATTTCACCACCAGCCACTTCTTGGATCAGAGCGGTGGCGCGGTTCATGGCATTCAAAGTCTGCTCCGGATCGACACCACGAGAGAAGCGATAACAGGCATCGGTCTCGATACCATGGGATCGTGAGGTTCGGCGCACTCCCTCAGCCACAAAAAACGCCGCTTCTAAAAAGATATCTTTTGTTGATGAGGACACACCGGTGTTTTTACCACCGACAACCCCAGCGATTCCCACTGACTTTTGACCGTCTTTGATCATCAAATCGTCGGAACTCATTTTTATTTCGGTGCCATCAAGACTGGTAAAGACTTCGTTCTCCTGAGCCTTTTCCACACGAATTGTGGCCTTTTCTAAATTATCAAAGTCGTAGGCATGCAAGGGCTGACCGTACTCAAACAAAACAAAGTTGGTGATATCAACCACGTTATTCACCGAGTTCACACCAATGCCAGTCAGCGCTTTCTGCAACCAATCCGGGCTTGGTCCCACCTTAACACCACTGATCACTCGTCCACAAAATCTTGGGCAAGCTTCAGTGTCTTTCACCTCAACCTGAATCCAGTCGTCCACCGATTTGCCTTTTTCCTGAAAACTGGTTTCGGGAAACTGGGTGGGTCGATCCAGCAATGTCGAAAGTTCACGGGCCAGTCCGATGTGGCTCAAACAGTCCGCCCGGTTCGGCGTCACATTTAACTCGAAAATAATATCAGCGTCTTGATAGGCCTCAGCAAACGCTTGGCCCAACTTGTAGTCGCCAGCAAAGGTCAGAATACCATCGCTTTCTTCGCTCAGTCCGAGCTCCGATTCCGAGCACAGCATTCCAAACGATTCGACACCCCGAATTTTTGATTTCTTAATTTTAAAGTCACCTGGCAGGACTGTACCGACGGTGGCCACAGCGACGTGATCCCCGGTTTTGTGATTTTTGGCTCCGCAAACAATCTGCAACGGCTCGGCCCCACCCACATCCACTTTACAAAGCGTCAGCTTGTCGGCATCAGGATGTTTTCCCACATCTAAAAGTTTACCGACAACAACTCCGTCCCAGTTTTCTGCCGGATTGATAAGATCTTCGACTTCTAATCCGGCTTTGGTAAGCAGGTTGGAAAGTTCGGGAAGTTTTGATTTGTAATCTTTAAGGTCGATGTATCTGTTCAACCAGTTGAATGAAATTTTCATAGTTCAAACTGCCTTAAAAAGCGTGTGTCGTTTTCAGTAAAAAGGCGAATATCGTTGATTCCGTATTTGATAATAGCCATGCGCTCAATCCCAAAACCAAAAGCAAAACCTTGCCATTGTTCAGGATCTATCCCCGCCTGGCTCAGAACATTCGGGTGCACCAGACCGGAACCACCGATTTCAATCCAGCCGGTTTGACTGCACATCCGGCAACCATCGCCTTTGCACAGAGGGCAAGAACAATCGACTTCGGCGGAAGGTTCTGTGAACGGAAAAAAACTGGGGCGAAAGCGGGTTTTAATTTCAGGTCCAAAAAATTCTTTTACAAAAAACGAAATGGTTCCTTTTAAATCAGCCATCGAAACTTTCTTATCAACAAGTAAGGCTTCGATTTGATGAAAATTCGGTGAATGAGAGGCATCGCTATCGCACCGAAAAACTCCACCAGGCGCTAGCACGCGAATCGGCGGCTTCTCATTTTCCATGGTGTGAATCTGCACCGGACTGGTGTGGGTGCGCAGAACAAAACCGCCTTCGACATAGAAGGTGTCTTGCATGTCCCGAGCCGGGTGGTTTTCTGGGATATTGAGGGCTGTAAAATTGTAATGGTCATTCTCGATCATTGGACCCGAGCGAACCGAAAAACCGATGCGACTGAGGATATCAACAATTTCATTGATCACTCGAGGCACCGGATGGGCGGCGCCCTGCTGCCGATCGGGACCGGGAAGGGACAGGTCCAAAACCTCATTTTTTAACTTTTCGTTGAGCTCTTTTTTCTTCAGCTGGCTTTCGATCTTTGCATACTGATCCTGTAAAGCGGAGCGGACTTCGTTGACCTTTTGACCAAACTGGGGGCGTTCTTCCTTAGGTAAAGTCCCCACCTCGCGCATCAGGAGGGACAGGCTACCCTGTTTGCCAAAAAATTGCACTTTCACCTGATAGAGCCCGTCGCTGGTTTGAGCCCCATCGATAGCTTTTTCAGCATCTTCTTTGATCTTTTCCAACTTTTCTATTAGCATGCGCCCATATTTCGCTATTTGATGAATATTTTCAACTGATTGGTTAGTGGCGTGGCGCATAAAAATGCAAGCAATTGGAGCCCTTACAAGGGCGATAAAAACGGCCCCAAAAAGGGTCGTCATAAAAAGCCGGTGCGAATTTTTAAATTCAACGAGGCCGACGATCGACTACAAGATCTTTTCTTCAACCACGGCTACGGCGACAAGATCGATCACGATACCCGTAAACTTTTTACAAAGTTTTACATCCTTCTTATGGAAAACCAGAAGAAAGACAACTTCACCCGCCTCACTTCCATTAAAGACGTGGCGATTCGTCACTTTATCGACTCGATCATCGTCAACAAACTCACGCCTTTAAAGTTTCCGCTTCTTGATATGGGAACCGGCCCAGGCTTTCCAGGCATTCCATTAAAGATCATCCTCGGTCCTGAAAAGAAAATCATCTTGGCCGAAGGCGTACAAAAGAGAGTCAACTTTTTGAAAAAGGTGCGCGACGAACTTCATTTAGAGAACTTGGATATCATCGGTCGCAACGTCAACGAAGAGTTTCTCTACCCGGTTGAGGGCGTTATCACTCGCGCCGTTGAGGACACCAGCAACACCATGAGCAATGTTATGAATTGCCTGCAAACCGGTGGCTGCATTTATTTGATGAAAGGCCCTAACGTTGACCCTGAAATCGAGGCGGCTATGAAAACTTGGGGCGATTACTTCAAACTTGAAAAAGACAAATCCTACAGTCTTCCCAACACACCTCATGAACGACGACTTTTGGTTTTCCGAAAAACAAAACATCTTGAGGCCGCCCGTGCAAACGATTGAAAGTTCGCAAAACCCGCTTTTTAAAAAGCTCCTCTCCCTGACAAAAAACAAAGGCATCAAGCAAGAAGGACTGGCTTTGGTCAGTGGCGAGAAGATCACCCACGAAATTGCTCGTCTAACACTGCCTTCGTATTGGGTGGTGACCGAAGCTTTGAAGACCGCCGATCACGACGGGCCCCGTACGGTGGTGTTGAGTGACAAACTTTTTGCGCAATTGGATGTTTGCGGCACCCATTCTCCCCTTCTCTGTGTGGAAACTCCCAATGTGAAAAACTCGCAAGATGTGGATAGCACGAAGGCCGTACTTTACGCCGCCCTCAGTGACCCCACCAACCTAGGAGCCTTGATTCGGACCTGCGCCGCCTTTGACTGGCCACAGATTGTTCTTCTCAAAGAGTCGGCCAATCCCTATTTGCCCAAGGCCATCCGTGCCGCCAGCGGCACCTGTTTTGCCACCGCGCTTTTTGCCGGTCCCAGTATCGAACATCTGAAGGATCCTGAAGTCATTGCTCTCGATATGGACGGGCAAAAACTGAAACCTGGAATCATCAAAAACAATCTCAAACTGCTGGTGGGAGAAGAGGGACGAGGCGTGCCGAAAAGTTTTCCTGGCAAACGTGTGACAATTCCAATCTCAAACAAAGTGGAATCATTGAACGCCACGATTGCCACCAGTTTGTTGGTCTATGAGTGGAGCAAAACCTAATGCTGCAAATTCAAAGCTTCGTGGGAATCTTTGTGTTCCTTGGTATCGCTTGGCTTTTTTCTAACAATAAAAAACGAGTGTCATGGAAAACGGTGGCCTCGGGGATTGTCTTTCAATTTTTACTGGCTCTAGCCGTATTGGGGGTGCCCGCTATGGGTTTTGACGGGCCTCTGCAGGGCTTTTTTCAAGGCGCCAACGATGTGATTTTGAAACTGCTTAGCTTTACAAAAGAAGGCAGTGGGTTTCTGTTGGGGGATCTTGTCAGCCAAGAAAAAAGCGGCTTTATTATCGTCTTTCAGATCTTACCGATCATCATTTTTCTGTCGTCTTTGATGACCGTTCTCTACCATTTGGGTTTTATGCAATTGATCGTCAACGCTTTTGCCTGGGTTATGCAAAAAGTCCTTAACCTCAGTGGTGCGGAATCTTTAGCAGCCGCTGCCAACGTTTTTGTTGGTCAAACTGAGGCTCCTCTTATTGTGAAACCTTATTTAAAAAAAATGACCTCAAGTGAGCTTTTCTCACTAATGACCGGCGGCATGGCCACTATTGCTGGTTCAGTGATGGCCGCCTATGTCGGCCTTCTCAAAGATTTGATTCCCAATATCGGCGGGCACCTTTTAACAGCCAGTATTCTTTCGGCCCCCGCCGCCCTGGTGATTGCCAAAATCATGGTTCCCGAAACCGAGGTTCCCGAAACCTTGGGCCGTATTCCGAAAGACAAGACCAAAGAGCACGTGAATATCATTGAAGCCGCCGCCAGTGGTGCCAGCGATGGCTTAAAACTGGCAGCCAATGTGGCCGCCATGCTACTTGCCTTTGTAGCCCTTATTGCCATGCTTGATGCCTTGATCACAACCCTGACTATGGATCACCTGACTCTTCCGATGATACTCAGTTGGCTGTTCACACCTTTCGCTTTTTTCCTTGGGCTCCCCGTAGAGGACCTTTCCGTGGCCGGCCTGTTGATTGGTAAAAAGGTTGTTTTTAACGAATTTATTGCCTACCTGGATTTAGCACAGATGAACGATTTATCGCCGCGCACCGGTATTGTTTTATCCTATGCTTTGTGTGGTTTTGCCAATTTCTCTTCAATCGCCATTCAGATCGGAGGTATTGGCCCCATGATCCCTGAGCGCAAACGTGAGCTTGCTCAGTTTGGAATTCGATCGGTCATTGGTGGGAGTCTGGCGGCATTTATCACAGCCTCGATGGCCAGTCTCTTGATTTGATCACAACTCCCTCATAACATTACAGGCATGCTTGAGAAACGAAGAGGGCTCCTGCCATTCTTATTCTTACTATCAGGACTGACAAGTCTGGTTTACGAGAGTCTTTGGATTCGCACACTCTCTATCGCTTTAGGAAGCACAACGCTTTCCATCAGCTTGGTTATCGGCTTGTTTTTTTTCGGACTGGCGATGGGAAGCTTCATCGGCTCCCGCGTGGTTCCACGTTTATCAAGACCTCTGGTTTTTTATGGAGTGACCGAAGCCTTCATTGGAGTATACAGTTTTTTTCTTTTGTTTCTTTTATTTAAAATTCCTGAGCTTCTAAACTTCATCAACAGCCTCACAACCAATCTTTCCTGGGTAAGCTTTATCAAACCGGCGTCGGTGTTTTTTCTGCTAACGCCTCCGACCTTGGCCATGGGTCTTACATTTCCGCTGTTGGTCGGTCTTTGTACCGACGCCAAACAAACTGTGAATCAAAATGTGTCGTTTCTTTATGGCCTAAATACATTAGGAGCTCTGATTGGAGCCTTCGCCACGGGCTTTTTTTTAATCCCGATGCTCGGACTTGTTGGCAGCAATGCTCTTATGGTTCTGATCAACCTAGCCATTGCCGCTCTGATTTTCTTTAAGTTGAAAAGTTTTGAGTTTGAACGGTTCCGATTTTTAGATTTCCAGAGTCAAACCGGCTCGAAACAGACGTTGTCATTTTTCAAGAGATTCTTACTCTTCACGTCAACAATTATAGGAGTCGCAGCGATTGGTGCGGAGATCGTCTGGAACAAATACCTGACTTTATTTTTGGGAACCAACATCTTTGGCGTCAGCTTAACATTAAGTATCTTTCTCTTTGGAATCGCCACCGGATCTTTAATCTTAGCCCATGTAAAAATCCCGCAAAAGCCTTTGAACCTGTTGATCAGTTTGTTGTCTTTTGCCATCGTCATGACTTTACTGAGCACCAGTTTTTTAAACCAAGCGCCTTTGTTTGCGCAATCGCTGATCGCAAACTTTGGTTGGAATCCTTTGTTTGCAAAAGGCAGTCTGGCAGCACTCATTCTGTTTCCGCCGACGGCTTTATTCGGCGCCCTGCTGCCGCTAACAGTTCATATTATGAGCCATAAAAACAAATCCGAGGCAGCCACCATCAGTGGCTTGGTTTATGGCTGGAACACTCTTGGTGGCATCGCCGGAGCCATGGCCGTAGGCCTTTATTTAATTCCCCAGTTAGGCTCCTCCAGCAGCCTTGTGGTACTGTGTTGCCTCATGGGCCTCACTCTTGTCGGGCTTGTTCTGATTGGCTTGCAACAAGATCAATTTATCGTGGTCGGCCCCCTACAAATTGGCATCGTTTGCTTAGCATTGTTGTTCTCACCTTCGGTAAACTATCAAAGTCTGGTTCGCACCGCCGAGTTTTCCTATCGCAATCCAAAGGCTTCAAAGACCGAAATTGCCGATTATCTTGAAAAGACCCAGTATGACGTTCGCTATTGGGCTGAGGGAAAAAATGCCGTGGTCAGTCTTCATTACGACGTTGACGAGCAAGGCAAGATGGATCCACAGCGCTTGATTCTTAAGAGCAATGGTCTCAGTGAAAGTTTCTTTGACCTCAGCAACCCGGCGGTGGTTCCCAAGTATGAGGCACTGTTGGCTGTTGTTCCCTATCTCTATCAAAAGTCACCCAAAAAAGCCTTTGTGGTTGGTTATGGTGGTGGCTATACCACCGAACTCTTATCCAATTTCTCACTCGAAAAAATCGTGGTCGCTGAAATTGAAGAGAAGGTTCTTGAGGCCTCAGAGTACGTCTACCTTGGAGACAACCCCCTTCTGCTTCGCCCCAATATTGACGTGCAAATTGAAGACGCTCGGTTTTTACTGAATGTTTCTCCACAAAATGATTTTGATATTATTGCCTCTCAACCTTCCCACTCTTGGATGAGTGGCGTCGCTCACTTGTTCACCCAGGATTTTTTTAGGATAGTGAAATCGCGCCTGAAGGAGCATGGAGTTTTTGCCCAGTGGCTGAATCTCTACAACATGGATCAGACGACACTCAAAAGCATCATTCACACCTTCTTTACCGAGTTCCCCCATGGCGCCTTGTTTACCCAAGAAGGAGACGATCAATTGATATTGTTGGGAAGCAAGAAGCCCTTGCAATTGCAATATTTGAAATTGCAAGAGTTGACCTCAGACCCTTACTGGCAGGAACGCTTAATCCATGTCCCCTTTGATTCGGAATTTGATTTCTTATCGAACTTTTCCATGGATCGAAGCAAAGCTATGGCTCTAAGCGCCGGAGCCCTTCTGAATTCGGATCGCAATGCCTTTGCCGAGGTTCGCCAAAGCCGCCTTTATTACGGCCAAGCTCCGACACCGCTTGGCTCTTTTATCGAAACACATTTTCTGAGCACCGAACAAGAAATAAAAATGTTGCTAGAAAATGAAGTTCAGCGCACCCAAAAATCTTCTGTTCAATAAACCTCGCCAGTCCTTTGAAGACGTTTCGAACATTTTCGTAGTACATCGTAAATAGTTTTTTCCAAAAGGGTCTGAGTTGTTTCGTATTTGCTCCGAACTCTGATTATTAACTGGAAAAATTTATTGGCTTTATTGAACAACAGATGAAGACTCATCGATTGGCACTGCATTTGGCTCAGTTCCTTGAGAAGCATCATCTGAACACAAATTGCCATTTCGGTCATAAACAGAAACCACACGCAAACCGTAACTCGATTGGTTTGTTTGTGTGTCGTAAACCATAGCACGATAAATAACCCGACCATCCCGCGTGAAGCCTGGGTAGCGTCCTTCAAGCTCGTCCGATTGGCTGATTCGAATCAGTTGCCTGCGGTCACGATCATACACAAATACAGCATTTTCATGATTGTAAGGAGGATTGGGAGAAGGTCCAGTACGGGAAAATGTTAAAGCTCCTCGTCGACCGGAACGAGGATAGGAGAAGTTGACCTTACTACCGCCCGTGTTTAGATTTTCAACAAGCTGACAGTTGCCGTCGTTTTGAATACGATAAATACTGATCGTCTCGCCATCACGTGAGCCAGCCACTTCCTGTCCGTTCTTAGAAAGTATGGGCTGTTCCATAAAACCTTGGGAGTTGCCAAAATAGTCTTCGTTAAGTTCGCTTAAATCTCGATATTGAGCCATGATTTGCTCACGGATTTGTTCCGCCTGTCTTGATGAGGCTCGAGAAAACGGACTGACCTCCCGATCTACGTTAGGATCCTGGCCGCCTAAGGCCCGCAAGGTGTATTGGTTTCGAAGGGCTTCAAAGTATCGATCACCTAATTGATCCAACCTTTGCTCAGCCTGCAATATCCTGGTTCGTCTTGGGTCGTTTGGAATTTCAGGTTCACACAATCGTCGCCTTGCTCCCCTTTGGCCTTCCTGGCACGTACCGCCATTGCACCGATATGAATAATCTCGATATTGCTGGGCACTCCACAGAAGAGTTCGAAACCTTTGATTCCCACCATTTTCAGAGAGTGTTGCTGATGAATGATAAAACTGGTTATGCTGCGAGTCCTCGATGACCGGACTGACTCGGCTGTCCCAGTCAGTGACGTTTTCTCCCCGTAAAGCCAAGACATCTTGAAATCGATAGTACCGCATCGAATCATCATGATTGGGTGAGGCGATGAGGTCCCAATCGGGTTCAACAGGGTAAGCCTCCCGATTGAAAGGCGTGCTGATTACTTCGGGTGGGTTTTTTGAAAGGTCTAATATCTCGACACCATCGCCATCATATTGTGTAATCATCACATACCGGCCCGAGGGATGGACCCGCATATACTCGCTATAGGGCCTATCCGAACGCAACGGAAAAAATTCGGGGGGATCGCAATCTGCGAACCCGCGTAGGGGGGAAAATAAAATTGTAACGAGAGCCAAACGAAAAATCATTGCGCTAACCTCACAGCGACAGCCTTCTCGAGCTTATCTTGAGTGTAGGCTCCGATGATTGGGCTTTCTACAAAATCTTCATTTTTTATTATTAAGGTGGTTGGATAATGGTTGGTTACTTTTCGCATCAACAATTCATGGGATGCAAGCTTTTTGGTCGAAAGTTTCACCGATTTTTTCTGCAAAATTTTATTTGCCAAGGTGGTATTCTGAAGAGGGTTCATTACACTGATAAACTTGAGGCCCGCTTTTCTTGCGACCCTCTTAAACACCTGAGCCTCGTTGACCGAATAAATCATTTGAGGAGACCAGACGTAGATCATTACCCGTTTATGTTTCTTGATTAAACTTGATAACTCGCTATCAGTAAAAATGTCTTTTTGTGATCCACTCGTGATATTTTTAACCAAGCCGCGATCTTGTTTTGGATTCTTGCATTTTCCTTTTTGCCATGTCGTTATAAGGTATCGATCACGCGTCGAGACCTTCAACGATACCAAGTTATTATCGAGAAAAAGTTCAACCCACTGGCCGAACTTTTTGCTAGGTCTAGCGTAACTTGAGGGGGCTCCGACCGCTGCTATTTCATGACTCCAGTTCTTTTTTTCATTGCTCAAAGACTTCAGTGCCACTGTCACTTCTTTCTTGCAAAAGGCTATTTGGGGTTGATTTGTGTTGTCAGTTGCCACAGCAGCAGACTGAATCAATGCACTCTGAAAAATTAAGGTCAGAATTATAGTATTTTTCATTGCTCAATTTTATAACCCAATTATGAGTTTTAAAAGCACTAAGACCAAAAACTTCCCTTAATTACTGGGACTACCGGTTTTTTTTTGGGTTTCCTTTTGTGGGTGGATGGCATTTTCGTCTTTTTCCACCTCTTTGTCGGCGATACTGGGA
>CAZPOV010000006.1:28421-30155 GCA_964588335.1 uncultured Pseudobdellovibrionaceae bacterium
TTGTGGGTGGATGGCATTTTCGTCTTTTTCCACCTCTTTGTCGGCGATACTGGGATCCACCTCTTTCACAGACTTTGATTTCTCGCGGATCTCTTGTTTCCATTGGTTATCACTTTGGGTTTGATTGGTTTCCATTGTTTCTCCTCTTTTAGTGGGTTGGCATGAGCATCACTTCACGAATGCTGCTGCGTTGAGGCGCTTCGGTGGCAAAAACCACGGCGTCGGCGACATCTTCGGCATCTAGTTTGTCTGGCTTGGCTTCCTCAAAAAATGGCGTATTGACCATACCAGGGCAAATTGTGGTGCATCGCCCGCCCCATTCTTTCATCTCTTCAGCCAGATTTAATCCAAAACCATAGGCAAACCATTTCGAGGCTCCATAAATAGAACCTTTTAAAGGAATCCGGCCAGCCACTGAACTTGTAATAATAAAATGACCCTTTCGCGTTTTAAGGGCGTCTAGGGTGAGCTTTGCCGTCCACAACAAACCTTTGACGTTCACATCGATCAATTGATCCCATTCCTCTGGCTCACCGCCTTGGGTTCCAGGTTGACTCAAGCCCGTTCCAGCGTTGGCAAACACCACATCCAGACCACCAAAGTGGTCGACACCTTTATCAATAGCCGTTTTAAGCTCTTTGTATTGAGTGACATCGGCCGGAGCCACAAAAGACTGATCTTGCCCGATCTCTTTGGCCAATCCATCGAGCTTGTCTTTCCGGCGAGCTGTAAGAATAAGCTTATAGCCCTTGTCAGCCGCTTTTAGGGCTGTGGCTCGCCCAATCCCACTGGATGCACCGGTGATCAACATTATTTTCGCCATGCAAACACTCCTTAGTAAGCTTTCATTTTATGAGATTCCTTAACAAGGGTCTTTTCAACAATTTCTACAAGGTGTTTAAAAAACTACTCAAAACCAGCCAAACCACCCCTAATCCTGCAATCGTTAACCAATATGACAAAGTTTCGACATCTCAACCGGTAAATTTTTCTGCTTCCTGTGGGAGCCTTGCTTGGCCCCAACCAGGGTTGTACTTTGAAATCGAAAACAAGGAGATGAGGCTATGAAAAAGGTTGTTATTGCAATTTGCATTCTACTAGGCACAGCAGGAGCCTTGGCTGAGGTTGTTGAGAATCAATCCGCTGAATCAGTAAAAATCTGGCCAGGAGCCATCACCCATCAATCCGAGCAGTATGTCGAAGATATTTCAAACCCGCAACGCGTGTCTGTGGTTGTGACCTTTGAACCCCAGGGTCTGATTGATTCTAAAATTTATTTTATTATCGGAAATCCTGATCAAATGGGACCTAAAACTTTTAGTGTGAAAGCCAATGGCGGTGCACCCAAGTCGGTCGTGATAAAAAACTCCGGTGATTCTTTGATCGCCGAGGTTGTTATGCCCGGTGCTTTGATCGACAAGGGATATTCGTTTTCTGATACCATCGAAACGGTTCACACTCTGACCGTCAATTTTGATGACACCGAATTTGAATACGCCAATCAGGCCGAACACGTCGTTGAGGTTCGTGACACTGAAAACTAAGATCAAGAATTCGTTCATTGTTGAGTAAGGCTGATGCAAATGAAATTAGATGAAGTTGTTTACGACGAAAAAAAGCATTTAGCATTAGGACAACCGGAGAAATCCTGGAGTCTTAAAGATTTTGGTTATTCTGAAGAGCGCGTGCAAGCCGCTCCCTTTGATGTTGCAGTGACTTCGCCGTTTCGGATTT
>CAZPOV010000006.1:30255-46450 GCA_964588335.1 uncultured Pseudobdellovibrionaceae bacterium
GAGCGCGTGCAAGCCGCTCCCTTTGATGTTGCAGTGACTTCGCCGTTTCGGATTTTATCACCCGAGGGAGTCGCGGCTCTCAATCAATCCATTTCACAACTGATTAAGTACAAAAGAAGCAGCGACCGCATTGCCAATTTTATTCGCGGCGCCTATTTCCATTCTCAGTTTATCCGAGATCTGATGAGCTGCCCCAGCCTCAATCAACACATTTCGAATCTGGCTGGAGCCACGGCCCTGCCCCACCCCATGGCCCTCTACCAGGCTCATATTAACCTCAAACCGGAACAGGCTTCACAAGACGTGGACAAGTGGCACACCGACACGGTCGCCTTAGATTTTGTTCTGATGTGCACCGAACCCTCTAAGTTTAGCGGCGGTAACTTCGAGTACTTTAAATGTACAAAGGGTCAGGCCATTCGCTCTCTGATTCGCGAGAAAGAAGAAGAGATAATTAAAGTTGAGTTTCCCGAGGCCGGCTTTGCGGTTTTGCAACAAGGAAACTTGGTGGTTCACCGAGCCAGCGCTGTGACTTCTGGGGACGAACGCACGACTCTCGTGCAAAGCTTTATCGGTGATACGGCCGATTTTAAAGATGTCTCAAAGCTCAGTGACTGTAAACCTGTGGATCCCCCTGAAATTCTTTACTCTGAATGGGCCCGATACAAAGCTTTTCTATCCCAACGAAAACTCAGCCAGTTGATGAAAACCCTCCCCAACACTGAAAACACCAATGAGATTTGCCTAGAATTGCGCAAAGCCATTCGCGACGTTGAAGAAGCGATTCTTGAAATCTCTGACCCCACCGAGGCCCGATTGCACTTTCTCGACCAGGACGTTCTAACAGATTTACTTTAATTAGGAATCAACAGATTTATTGACTCTCCAAAGAGAATCAATAAAGTAGCCTTTCGAATCGGTATAGTTCTCAACAATCTCAAAGCCCGTCCCATCAGCCAATGCGGCGATGTCCTCTTTCAAGTATTTATAGGAGTACTCCATGTGAATGGCTTCCCAAGGACGGAAGTTAAAACTCTTGCCAAGCTCTTTGATGGTCACCGTCTGTTGTTTTTGACTGATCAGGTAGCTTTCCATGGCTCCGGTTTGCACACTGTAAAGTCCTTGATGTTGGAACTGGGTGCGATCAAAATTTCCGCCCAAAAGCTCATTGATGCGATCAAGAACATTTAAATTAAATTCTTTAGTCACACCCTCTGAGTCATTGTAAGCATCGTAAAGGATATCCAGATCTTTTTTAAGATCGAATCCAATCAAAACCAAGTCACCATCTTTTAAAGAGTACCAAAGCTGACGCAAAAAGCGCATCGCCAAAGAGCGGTTAAAGTTGCCAATATTCGACCCCAAGAAAAGAACCAAGTTTCTGTTCTCAGCATTGCTGTTCAACCAATTGAGACCTTGGAAATACTCGGAGACCAGACCCAAAGTGTCAAAAGGTATACTGCCAAACTGCTTCTTAAGGTTTTCCAATAAGAATTCCACAGCGGCCTTCGAAATATCCAAGGGCACGAAGCGAAACTCATCGACTGTCTCTAAAAGATGTTTCAGTAAAATTATGGTCTTTGCACCATCGCCACAGCCCAGTTCCACCAAATTGAACTTTTCACCTTGCAGGTGTTTAGCAATATCAGCCCCGTGGTTGGTCAAAATATCGGCCTCACACTGAGTCGGATAATACTCTTTTAATCCCATTATCTTTTTAAATAGCTCACTGCCTTTATCATCGTAAAACAAAACAGAGGGAAGGCCTTTGGGTTGCTTCGAGAGTCCTTCTAGAACCGATAAAGCCAGTTCATTTTGGGGATCTCCCACGTCTTTGTGGGATAAAAACTTGATATCGACAGTTTTACTATTTTGATTCTGAGTTTCCATAGAGAATCGGTTATCAGGTTGATTATAGACTGTCAAAGCCAGGTTCTGTTAAGACGCCCCAGACTCCCTGGATCGCTGATCACGCCGTCGTTGGCGCCATAGGACAAATAAATGGTAAGCCAAAGCTCCGACCAGAGCCCCGATCAGGTTCCATACCATATCTTTGGCGGCAGGAATTCTTGATGGCACAAATGATTGGTGAATTTCTTCAAAGGCACCGTCGGCCGTCACGATCGCTACCGCCACTAGACACACTTTAAGATGTGGCAAACCGGGCACCGTTTTTGATAGGGCTACAGCTGTCGTCACCGTTGGCGGACCGTATTGTAAAATATGGCGAAGCTTGAAATTCTGTTTCTGAGGAATCTCTTTAATCCACCCCACCTTGTTGCGCACATCCTGCCACGACAAAGACGACAGATAAAAATTGGCGACAAAGAAACAAAGGGTGGGAATCCACCAGACAAACTTTTTCATGAGCCGTCATTCTAGCGAATTTAAAGAGTGAGAGCCAGCGAAAGATTTAGAGATTGGTCTCGTCGAAAATTTTGTTTAAGACTTTTCGAGCCCCGACCGGCGATAAATGGTGGTCTCTGCCAAACAAGGGGCCTTCCTCTGTAACTAAAAGACATCTTTGTTTGGTCTCGCAAAAAAGATCTGACATTTCGATAATCTTAAGGTTTTTATGTTTCAAAAACTGTAATTTTTGACTTGCATAGTTATTTTCAATAATACTTTTCTTGGACATATAAATTTTAGGAAAAATAGGCTTGTCAATCAATGCATTTATTTGCACACCAGAAAATGCCGCTTGCACGGCATCTTTTTTAGGCTTCGGATAATTTTTAAGAACGACCACTCGGTGCCCCCATTTCAACAATTGCCGAATGTTTTCTTGGTAACTTTGGTAGGCATAGTCTCTTGCATTTGTTTGCAAGTTCTGGGGTTTCATCACAAACACCGCTTGTGGAAAGATATCGGTGTTCGCAACCACTACAATTGTTCTTGGTCTGTCTAATTTTCTAAAATACTGCTGCCTTTTAGCATTTACTAAAGAACATCTCTGAGCGGATGGAACTTCAAGGAATGAAGAAAAATAAGGACATGCGGAATAGACTTGCGACACCAAACCGAGTGATTTTTCTTTGAGATTTTTCAACAAAGACGTTTGCAATTGTCCCGCAAAACTATCCCCCAAAAGAACCCAATCGCCGTTGCCGAAAACACAGGGATCCATTGGGTCTCTCTGAAAGCAATGATCAATAATTTCTCCTTCTATATTTCGCCCCTTATTCTCAGCAGGACCGCCGCCACTATGATCTAAACTTTCCATTTCATGCATCATTTCTGTCAACGTCTCGCCGACCCGATATTTTCCACCCTCAGTTTCTAAAAGATGTCCTAAAAACACCAAAATCAGACTCAGCTGCAGAACAAGGACAAGTGAAACAAATTTAAATTTAAGGGCTTTGGCTCGCAAAGGACTTTCGTAAAACCTCCAGGAGACAGTCGCCAAGAAAAGACTCAGTAAAGTGAGACTGATTTTCATGGCGTCGCCATCAAAGGAATTCATAATTTTCGCTAATTGAAAAAGGGGAAAATGAAAGAGATAAAGAGAATAGGAAATCAGCCCCAAAAAGACAAGTGGCCTCATCGATAGTACACGACCCAAAACTCCGCTTGGATTCAGAGTCAAAATGAGAACGGCTGAGCCTAAGCTTACCAGGAACCGTGGCATTATCGCATACAGGGAGTCTCCCAATACAATGCCCACGATCGTGATTTGCATGGCTAAAACTGCAACCCAATCTTGCGCCTGAAACTTATGCCTAGTCTCTTCGTTTTGTAGTATATACGCCACCCAAGAACCCGCTAGAAATTGCCAAAAACGAAACGGCGATAAAAAGAATACGGCCGATCCATTGGAGGAGAACACAAGCCACAAAGTAAAGAAAACACATCCAATAAGGCTCAAGGACTCAACTTGAACTGTTTTTTTAAGTTTTTGCACCCCCAAGACCAATAGAGGAAAGATCAGGTAAAATTGCTCCTCAGCTGATAAAGTCCAAGTATGGAGTAACAGACTTTTCGAATGAATCAATGCTCCATAACCATCTTGTTTGTAGAAATAAACATTGGCAACCATAAGACTTGAGGTCAAAGCCTCCCAGGATAGCCTCAGCAAATCAGATGGCATGACAAACAACCAGCCCAGAGCCAATGTTAGTAGAAGTGTAATAAACAGAGGCGGAAGAATTCGCCGCACTCGTTTTTCATAAAACCATAGGAGTGAAAATTGATTGGCAGTAATAGCCTGAAGTATCTGTCGAGTGATGAAGTACCCTGATAGAACAAAGAAAATATCAACGCCAAGAAAGCCGCCCCGAAATAAATCCTGACCAAAAATATTCAAATCAAGATGGAAGAGAAGGACTAAAACGACAGCCATCCCTCGAAGTCCATCCAACTCTATGCGACGACCTTTATCCATATGAAAATTCTAATGGAACTGAAGGAAGCAATATAGAGGGCGTTAGTCCGAGAACTCCCCGACCTCAGAAACCCTTTACGTAAAGGTCTTCCCCTCCTCGTCCTCACTCTCCAAGCTTAAAACTCGACCTTTGTAGGGTTTTTAATGAAATCTTAAAGTTCATAAACAAGCGACCGAAGAGGTAATTAACGATAATAACCGCCATTGGGGGGATAAGGAAGAGATGACGTATCCGGCATCTTAGAATTTTCAACAAGTGGCACGTCGTGCGGTTTTATCGTTTTTTTCATCTTCTCAAAAATCCATAAATTTCGACTTATTTTTCCTGATCGACCCGCCGATCAATAGACGATCTCTTCGCTGGAGGCCTCTATGATCATCACCAATATTGAGATTATCCCTGGACGTGAAATTGTTGAACACTACGGTCTTGTGCAAGGCTCGACGATTCGAGCCAAACACGCTGGTCGCGATTTAATGGCGACAATCAAAAACTTTTTTGGTGGTGAACTTGTCGCTTACACCGAGCTGCTTCATGAAAGTCGCGAAGAGGCTCTCAGTCGAATGAAAACCCAAGCCCACCACTTGGGAGCCGACGCCATCGTCAATGTGCGTTTTTCCACTTCTTCAATCACCGCCGGAGCTGCTGAAATTCTTTGTTATGGGACAGCGGTCAAGCTCGGATAATCATGAAACTGTTATTTTTTATAAGCCTTTTTATAATTGGTTACCTCACCGGCCGTCATATTGAACTGCGACACTTTCAATCTATTCGTGATCGCGAGGAGCGTTACCACCACATCGCCATGATCAGCGGAAGTTGGAAAGATCATATCGATCCAGAGTCGGATTGCAAAATGTTTGATGGCAGTGTGGTCGTCGGTGCCGACTACTTTAAAAGTGTGATTTCGGGTCTGCGCGCCGTCTTCGGTGGCGGCATGAACAACTACGAAACCTTGCTGGATCGCGGGCGGCGTGAAGCCTTGGTACGCATGCTTGCTGATGCGGACCGCTGGGGGGCCGACCGCCTGGTCAACGTCCGGGTCGAAACCTCAGTGATTGGCAGTCAATCCGGCAAGCGTGCTCTTCCCTGTGTCGAGATCCATGTGTATGCCACTGGCTTGCGAAAGTTAAGACATGAAGTACATTCCTAAACGCCTCCCGGAAGGGATTAACGCTAAAACCGAATCCCCCCTGAAGGACGCTGCTTTTCTTTTAAGTCTGACGGCGGGACTGATCGCTGTGATCTTCATTGGCCTTGGCGTTTTCACCAATTTAGTGGTCAAAAAAATCGACTATGGAACGGAAACACATCTGTTCCAAAGTATGAAGACAAAAGTTAAAAGCGCAAAAGAGAAAAAGATTCAGAAGATCGTCGACCGACTTTGGAGCCTTTACCCGGAGGCCAAAGGCTCACATATTGATGCTGGAATTGTTGCTTCAAAACACTTGAATGCCTTTATGGGAATTGGTGGGCAAATGAAAATTACCACCGCTTTAGCTGAAAAAGCCAAATACGAAAATGAACTGGCCTTTGTGATTTGTCACGAAATCGGCCACTTCTACAACCGCGATGTCTTACATGGAACCGGACGCAGTCTAGGCCTGGCATTCATACTCTCTTACTTAGGTTTCGGTGACTCCTTGGATCTGGTCAGCTTAAGCACGGAGTCCCTGACTTTGGCCTTCAGTCGCAAGCAAGAGCAAAAAGCCGATGAATTTGCTCTTGATTGTATGCGACGGGGTTACGGACACGTGCAAGGACACGATAGCTTTTTCAAATGGATTATCAAAGACGAAGAGAAAATTCCCTTGGCTGGCCGCAAAGCCATGTCTTTCGTTCAGTCCCATCCTCTGACCGAGAGCCGAATCGAACATTTGAACGAAATTATTCAAGAAAACAATTATCCAAAAGCCGGCAAGCTGACCCGACTCCCCTATCGCTGAAGGGCTGTCTCATATTGAAAATCAAAGTCTATTTGGCAGGTCAATTTGAGAATTAACTGCGGAGTTTTGTCAACCTTACCGATTGTTCGTTATAATAGTGGCAGGGCTTTTTTGGGGGACACGTGCTGGTACGTTATAAGACATTGTTTCCAATTCTATTGCTAGGAATCTTTCTTAGTTTTCAGAATTGTGGTGACCCGTTTGAGTCGCAAGACGAAGAGTCCTTTTCAGTCACCCGCCCGCCCAGTAAAAAAGACAACGAAGACATTCTCTATCAATCCTATCTTTACGTCGATTTGGCGCAGCTTCGGTATCAAGTCAGTCTGGTAGAGATTGCCGGTTCTCCTTCTGAGTTTGAATTGCGTTTTAAAACCTCAATCCGCGGCGACGCTCATATAAACTACAAAGACGATATTTTCGCGGACTACCAAGACTACCCACCTCGAGCCATTTATTTAGCAATGCCGCAACAGTATGCACCAAAGTCTTTCCTCTTTGTCAGTGATAATTTAGCGAAGATGATGCTTCTACGTATCAACCCCAATGACACTGTCGAAATTCTTTGGGAGACCAATCAGGTTAACTTGAGCTCTTACCAGGATTTTTTGGCCAATGTCTCTCCAGAAATTCATCAAGGTGTTTACTATCTTATTATTCGCAATCAAATTGTGGCGAACGCCAACACCGACAGTTTAAACATTTCCTCATGCGAACTTGAGTTTAATCAAATTTCCAATGGCCAGTGTGTTGGTGGCGTTCGCAGCTGCCTGATTAATAATGGTACAGGCTCCCAGCAGTGGAATGGCGAGGAATGGGGGCCATGCACATTAACCAGCTGTAACACTGGTTATCACGCCACCAACTCTTCAACCTGTGAGCCCAATGTGATCGTCTGCAGTGATCCCTCTCCTGGTTCCGCTGGAACTCGGACCTGGAATCCTGTTGATGAGGTTTATGATGATTGTATTATCAATCAGTGCAATCAAGGGGGCTATCACCTGGAAGACAACAGTTGCCTCAGTGATACCAAAGCCTGTGAAATTGACAATGGTTTGGCTCAAGAAACCTGGAACCCGGAGATCCAAGATTATGGTGCCTGCACTCTCACCTCTTGCAATCAGAGTTTCCTGGCTTTTGAAAACACCTGCCGTGCCGAGAGACGAAGCTGTACTATTGCCAACGGGACCGGCGAAGAAGTCTTTGATACTGAAACCGGTGATTACGGCGTCTGCACCGTCACGGACTGTGATAATGATTACGAACTCATTGGAAACTTTTGTCAGTACAGAATTGATGGATCGAAAATCTACTATGCCCAAGCCTCTGGAATGACCGCCACCGAAGTGCGAAACGCTTGCAATAGTTTTCCGTTTTCAAAACCCGTGGGCTGCTTGTCAGGACGTCTTCGGGAGGCCGATGCGCAAGGCAAGATTGCCTACGGCTATGGAACTGAAGGAGAATTGAGCGCGGCTGGAACTCATGCCTTTATTGGCGAGTCGGTGACCCACTATTGCTATCAAGAGGGTCAAGAACAAACCGGCCAAGCCTTAGATATTCTAGTGGGTATAAAATGTTCGAACGTTGAAACGGACGGCCTTTTTTACTTTGGCTTACCGGCTCCAACGGCCAGCGCTCCTCCAGAGGACAGCTCTGGAAATGGAACCTCCGATGAGTTCAGTTGTGATCCTGGCACCTTCAATGAGTGCCGTGAGTGCAGCATTGCCAATGGAGTGGGTGTTCAATTTCTTATTAGCACGGACACGTGGTCAGATTGCAATGCCCAGTCTTGCGACGCTGGCTTCACACCTGTTACGGATGGCACATCCATCACTTGCCAATAGATATCTGAAAAACAAGGCGACTCGTTTAGGCTTTGGTCAGCTGTTCTTCAGCCCCGGGAAAATCAGGGGGCTGATTCCAGAGACTTAAAACAAAGCCGCCATCACCACTGCCCGTTGGTTTACAAGCAATGGCGCCCATTTCTCGAAGGTGCAGCATATGGTCTTCTAAGTCTTGGCTCAATAGTCCCCAAGAATCAAAACAATCACAGGCCAAATCGATGGAATCTTTTAACAAAGAAACACTTCCTGGAGTCAACAAAGCCTGGCGCGCCAGCCCCACGGCTTTTTGCATTCTCTGATCAATATCTTCGCCCAACTCGGGCTTTTCAGAAAGAAGCTTTTGAACTCGGGTGATACAGTCTGAAGTCACGCCTCTTTTTCCGCAGTAGGAAAGATAAAAATGGGGCTGCCATTGCTGTTCAAAAACATCCATCACACCCGGTTTGCGAAAACTCAGGCCTTTGTTGTTAAGGGCCACCGCCACATCCACACCCGAGCTTTCGCCATGAAAAAGATCTTCAAGGTTTTTCGAGAATTGAAACTGATCGGCCTCTTGCAGGTGCCCCAGGGCTGTCAGCCACTTGGCAAGACTCACACAAAGTGTGGCACTGGCACCCATACCCGCACCCACCGGAATATTACTGGTCAGCTTCAGGCGTCCCTTGACTTGATCGCGACTCAGATCCAGGCTTTGCAAGGCCTTTTCCAAAACACCCCAAAACGCCATCTCTAAATCGGTATTTTTATGGTGAATTTCAAGTTTCAGCTCGGGCCCTTCAACAAACTCAAAGTCTAAAAACCGACTGGCCACCGGAAAAACCAAGGCTGTGCCTCCGCGCAAAACAGCGTGCTCGCCGGCTAAAATCCATTTGCCGTGGGTCCTAAACTTTAGCAAAACCAATCTCCTCAATATCGCTAAGACAGGTCCATTGATTTTTTAAAGTGTGCTCGAAAAACTGAAGGCTCAATAGTTTCTGACTTTTTTTCCACAATAAGTGAATGTTAGGGCCGGCATCCATTGTCACCAAAGGACCATCACCATGGGACTGCCAAAAATCTCTGACTTTGTTCAATAAAGTAATGGTGCCGGGAAGAAAATATCCAAAAGCCGGATCACTGGTCTCAAACAAAACATGCATGTCCCAGAATTCCGCCCACAAGGTTTGATACAAAGAGGACCAATCCAAGGTGACCAAATCCTGCTTCACTTTCTCCAGTCGTTGCTCTGAACGTTCGACTCGATTGGCAAATACAAGGCTACTTCGAACCCGTCGATGAGCCTCCGACGACGAAACTTTTTTTGCACCCTGTCCGATCAATATCACCATATGATTCAACTGCAAGTCTGGCACCGGAAAGGGACGCACACCCTCGTCATCCCAAATCACTAA
This sequence comes from uncultured Pseudobdellovibrionaceae bacterium, assembly GCA_964588335.1. Classification (GTDB taxonomy): domain Bacteria; phylum Bdellovibrionota; class Bdellovibrionia; order Bdellovibrionales; family JAGQZY01; genus JAGQZY01. Next base: position 39,816 of record CAZPOV010000006.1, read on the forward strand.
ACCGTCCATAAAGGAACGGCAGGACGATCCCGATCCCAAGGCTGAAAGACGGGCTTTTTCTTCAACAGAGATTGATTGTCCTGATAATTCGGAAAAAGCCAAGCCACAGGCCTCGGTTAACGCCGCAAAGCTTGAAGCGCTACTAGCGATCCCGCAGTCCGCAGGAAAGTTATTGGCTGATGCCACCTCAAAACAACCAGACACTGAAAAATAGTCTTTCATTCGCTTTAAGTGACTAAGATATTTTTCTTTTCCCAGTGGACTCATTTCAAACGGGAAATCACTGGCCAAAGGAACCCACTTGTCTTCGCTGGCTGGTTTTATAACAACCGTGGTTGTTAAATGCTTCAGTGTCCATGATATCGAGGCATTGGTCGGAATATTTTTCTCGTGATCTTTTTTCCCCATGTACTTGATCCAAGCAATGTTGGAGGGGCATTCAGCCTGCCACTGCTTAGCCATGGCTTATATCTCCAAGAGCCCGATCCCAATGCAACGGCACTTTGGCTTTTTCAGACAGGTGATTCATATAGCGATTGATTTTTTCCGGGAATTTCACACCTTCAGTGGTCGTCAAACAGCGCAGAGAGGCGAAAACATGGAAGTCATCTAAGGTCAGCTCTTGTCCCCAAAAATAGGGCCCTTCACTGATCAGATTCTCTAAAACCAAAAGATGCTCATTGGCTTGCGCCACCAAATCGGCTGTTTTCTGCAAGTTCTCTGAAAACGGACCAATGGATTTTTCTTTTTTGTGAGTGAAGTACTGAACAGCCGATGCGGTTGCAAACTCTGGCAAGTCCATCTTCACCCAACGAGGCATCGCCAAAGCATAGTGATAGTTTCGAATATCCTGGAGCCACTGCTTCAAAGTCTCATTGTCTTGCGAGGCTTCAACGATAGGCTCTCCATATTCTGATAAACCATCAACATAGGCGACAATATCTAAACTCTCGGGCAGAGCCTCGTTATTGTCTTTGACTAAAATCGGTAACATCTTCTTACCAATTAAAGTGATCGGAGTTTCTTCATCATCGTTGAGAAGAGTCTTAATCTCGACCGGGACCTCTTTTAATCCGAATATCATCCGGGCTTTTACGCAGTACGGGCAGTGATCATAACTGTATAAAGTCAATTTGACCTCCTGACAACGGCACCAGGATGGGACTCACTTAAGCAACCAATGTACTGAAAGTCCTGATCGTAGCAGATCTCTTTGACGATTTCTGCATTCGAGCTTTCGGAAACAATGATCACGGTGTCCATCCCCATGGCTCCACAACCTTTGGCCGCTAAAACAGCTGGATGCTGACGCAATTGATTCACACTCTCTTTAACGGTCTTATTACTAAGACCCATCTCATCCAGAATGTCATAATAGTAATTTAAAGATTCGCAAAAAACTTTTAAATTCTGTTGATCAAACGATGTTCGCGCCGCCAACAAAATAGGAATCAAACTTCTAAGGTCTTTTGATTTCAAATCTTTCAAATGTTCGTGGGTGGCAAGCTTCTTGCCGGTATGAAAAATAAAAATATCATAACCAGGAAACGGCCAGGCTAATTTTTCGGCGACAAAATTCATTCCATCATACCAGCAAAGGCCACCACACACCTGGGCGACAAGGTCGGCGCCACTCGGCTTGTATTCACCACCAGCATACCCTTGGTATTGCGGCACAAAGTCTTGCAAACTGTTCAATATGGATAAGGATTGGTCACCACCGCCTTGGTTGACTTGGGTGTCGTAAAGATAAACCGCCAAATACTCGGCCGTCGACCGTCCGAAACCGCCACGGCCGTCATGGGGGTCTAAGACCGAAAAACCAACATCGGTGAGTTTAAGCTTTTGTCGCAAACGTCCGGCTGGGCTTTTTTCGTGAAACCCAAAAGTCTTATCTTGAATGGTTTTTATAAAAAAGGCCGGCGCTGTGGCTGCCACCATCGAAGCCGTGCCATTGATAGCCAAGTACTCGCCAATAATAAAAGTTTTGCTTGGAATTTCAAAGACCAGATCGGGAGATGATGACATCAGCGGGCACTGTTCTCAGAGGCCGTGGTCGGCATTTGCTGTCGCAAACCTTGCAATATCTGCCAAGCATCGGTGTGGGTGATACGCTTTTTCACGGCTAAAAGCTGCTCGAGCTTTTTCTGCAATGGGGGCGTTTCATCAGGTGTCGCCCCCACCCCAAGTGTCAGATTTTTAATATGAAGTTTCATGTGACCTTCAATGATTCCGACCGTTGTTAGAGCTTTCAGTGCTCCTAAGTTTTGCACCAAGCCCACTGCTGCGCAGATTCGAGCCAATTCATTGGCACTATGAATATCCAACATCTCAAGACAAAGCCGAGCGGTTGGGTGCAAAGAGGTCACACCGCCGACTGTTCCGACAATCAGTGGCGCTTTAAAAAGACCCGTCAAAGTTCCATCTTTATAGCGCCATTGAGTGATCGATCGATATTGACCACTGCGTGCCGCATAAGCATGAATTCCCGCTTCAACGGCTCGCCAGTCATTGCCAGTCGCGATCAAAATAGGATCAATCCCGTTAAGAACACCTTTGTTGTTGGTGGCTGCACGATAGGGATCATTTTCGGCAAAAAGTGAGGCTTCTTGAATTTTTTCACCCATAACGGCATCGATGTTATTCAGCTCAACAGTAGCAATGGTTAACTTGCTGTCGACCAAATTCGACAGGATACACATGGTCACGGTCTCATCGCTAGCGTCTTGAATGGGTTTTTTCAAGTACTCACAGACCTGGTTGATCATGTTCGCACCCATAGCGTCGCACGGATTAAAATAAACATGAAACACGGCCATTTTGTCAGTATCATCACGTTCAACGACCCGCAGTTCGATATCTTCAACACCGCCACCGCGTTTCACCATTGACGCCGCCACCTGTTCATTCACATCCTGAATCCAAGCCTTTTTATTTTCTTTTAAAATCGTTTCTAGCTTTGCAAAATCTTTGACCCGAGCAATTTGAATTTGACCGATGATGGTTTCACCAACTGTCTTGGTGGTAATGGTTCCATTTTGGCCAATCCAACGGGCCGTTTTACTTGCGGCAGCAATAATCGACGTCTCCTCAACAGCCATAGGAATCACACGCGGAACACCATCGACGACAAAATTGGTGGCCACTCCCAAGGGCATTTGAAAATAACCGATAGAGTTTTCAATGAAGTTGTCAGCCAATTCTAAACCGTGAACCCCTCCTGCATTGAGATAATCAATGTCAGCTTTGGTCAGAGCTCCCACTTCAAGGAGCCTTTGAAATCTTTGGTCGCGATTCAGTTTTGAAAAACCTTTGAACATTTCTTTTATATCCATTTTAACAGCTTCCTTTGTCCAACTAGAGATTTCACGTTTTCTATTCCCAAACAAAACATTGCCACTTTCAACTCGCGTTCCCATTGGTCCATACGAGCAATCAAAGTCTCCGTGCCTTGTACAGCCGCTTCTAGAACAGGCTTAGCCAAGCCCACTTTCTCTGCACCCAAAGCTAAGAGTTTGGCCGCCTGCAACCCATCTCGGACACCACCGGAGGCCCATAAAGGCAAACCGATGTCAGTTTTGATTCCATTTTCTAAAGAGTCAACTGTGGAAATGCCCCACTGTCGGAAGACTTGCGCCACTTGATATCCGGATTCTTTCTCTTGCATTCGCAAGCCTTCAACGCGTCCCCAATGGGTTCCTCCCATACCGCTGACGTCAATCGCAGCCAACCCCACCGACTGCAAACGTTGGAAGGACTGTTCTGAAAAACCGCAACCGGTTTCTTTCAAAACCACAGGAACAGAAAGGCCATCCGTGAGATTTTTTAGGGCCTGCAATCCGCCTTTGAATTGTGGCGTTCCCTCGGGCTGAATCGCCTCTTGCAGTGGGTTACAATGCACCACTAAAAATTGTGCTTGCAAAGAATCCACCAAGCTTTGAATTTGAGAGACTTTACTGGCTATCACCTGCGACAAGCCAATGTTGCCAAAGATAATGTTATTGGGAAATTTTTTTCGCAACTGCTCGCACTCAATATTTGCCTGGGGATCAAACAGCTGTCGCCGCTGCGAACCAACTCCCATCATCCAACCCTTTTCAGCACAGGCCGTGAGAATAGCGTCATTCACGGATTGGGCGCCATCGTGCCCGAGAGTCATTGAACTGACAAAAAATGGAGACCGCAGAGACGTACCGAACACATCGGTATCCAGTGTTATATCTTCAAAATCAATTTCGGGTATGGGATTGTGTTGGAACTGCAGGCGAGAAAACTGATCCACAAAAGCCTGACTCTCATCACGCAAAGAGATTTCGATGTGGTCCTTCTTCCTCTTGCTAAACACATCAGAGGAAGTTTGCTTTTCGATTTCCAATTCCTCTCCTCTTTAGAGAGACTTTTGAACAGTTTTTGGCTCGCAAGGCTCCTTCGCTGGCAGCGCCGCTTGAATGGAACCTCTTTGATTGGCGCCCTCTCCGCGTTCGCTCAGTGAACGAACGCATCAGGATGTCTTTTTATTTCGCCATCACCTGTTCAACAATTTTTGTGAAAGCCTCTGGATCAGTGACTGCGATATCGGAAAGAACTTTACGATCCAACTCTAAAGTTGAATTGGTTAAAGCTCCCATGAATTTAGAATAACTGGTTCCATTCAATTTGGCGGCCGCTGAAATACGGGTGATCCAAAGTTTACGGAACTCTCTCTTTTTAGCTTTACGATCGCGATAGGCGTAAACCATTCCACGGTCATTTTTCTCTTTCGCAACAGCATAAATTCGGCTGCCTGCTCCACGATAACCTTCGGCACGGTTTAAAACTTTATTACGACGACGACGGGCTTTGACTCCTCTTTTTACACGCATCTTTTCACCCTCCTACAGATTCAAACACTTTTGAACGTTAGGTAAGTTCGCAGAGTCGACATATTTCATGTCACCCAAGTGGCGCTTTCTCTTGGAACTTTTGTTACTTAGAATGTGACGGAGGCCCTGTTGAGCTCTTTTGATTTTGTTTCGGCCTTTAACGCGAAAGCGTTTTTTGGCACCAGAATGAGTCTTCTGTTTCATCTTAATGTCCTTTCCCTAGAGGCGAAGAATTATTCATTAAACCCTTACTTTCATTGGCCTTTAGAAGATTGGAGTGTTTTAACGCATTTCGACACCTTTGTCCACTCCCGAGAAGATATTTAAAAATAAGTATAATCAGGTACTTACAAGGTAAAAATGTCCCAATTTGAAACGTGTCAATTCGTGTCGTGTAAAGCCCTTAATATAGAAGTCACGATACGGGGGTATTCTTTTGCTTTTTTTAAGATCTATTTTCATTTTTTTCGCGATATTTTCAATGGCTGCTCAGGCTTTGGCCATGGGATCTCGTGCTCCCACCGAAAAAGCTTCAGCCGAGTCCTTTGATACCAACTACACTCACAGAGTTCCACTGTCGGCCGTGCCCGCAGAACGCTTTGATCGTCGCTTCAAAATTGACTGGAATGATGATGGCGTCATGGACCGCTTGCATTGTGACTCCGGAAACTCGCGCGTTTTCGTACGCAACGGAAAAAAGTTGAGTCAGAATATTTTCATGTGGCGAGGTCCGCGTCGGAAAAAGCTGCCCAATGGTTCGAAACGAATTTTCACCGGCTGCGAGGTTGTTGAATTTAACCGAGGCGTGCCTTCGATTGTTGTGTCCGCCGCTTTCGCTCATCCCCGTGATGGTGTGCGTGTCCGCAGCGAACAGTTTATTATTCACAACTTAGGAAACCGAGTGAAAGTGCGTCAACTTCGCGCCGACCTTGGTGGCAAGAATATTCTCTATCGTGCGGCCTCTCGTTCAGTGAAATGCACCGAGTACCCGCGAGCCCTTGTAAGAAAGGGTTACAACCCTGGATTCCTTTGCTTTTTTGCCGGCTACGACAGTCACACACCCAAGGGCTACGGAACCATGGCGGCTCTTATCAAATTGGAAGAAAGACGCAACGGAGACTTGGTTGCTAAAGACTTAACCGGCTCATCCAGCCTACCCTGGTACGGCGGCGTCAGTGGAACGCCTTGGGGGGCTTTTCCTAAGTACAAAGCCGGTAGTGGTTCGACCAAAACCGATGGGCCCCATATGATGGGCGGTGCATTTCTCGATTATAACAACGACGGTCTTCCCGATTTGTTCACAGTCGGGCAACACGCCAGCGTTCGTCAATCGCGTATGATCATTGATGGCGGTCGTCGCGAGGGCCTTCGTTTTGCCACCGATCACTTATTGAAAGCCGAAAACGGAAACATGACTGAGTTTCTCAATATTCAAGCCATCAATGAATTCGATCCCAGTATCGGCAGAAAGTGTCTGTATTTGACGGGTGAAAATAACGATGGACGCTCTCATGGTGCCGCTGTCCACGATCACTTTCGCTGTTTTGAACAGGGTCGATGGAAACGTCACGATTTACCAATTAAAAACTTTTCCAGCGAATACCTAGGAGCGGCGATTCGCAAATACCGTGGCAAAATTTATTTAAAAGTCCCAAGGTTCAGAAGAGTCAAAGGCAAGGTCCAAAAAACCGGCGAATTCGTATTCAAGATTCGTCGCTAGAAGATTCGTCGCTACTAGAAGAGGCGGCGCTAGAAGAGGCGGCGCTAGAAGAG
>CAZPOV010000006.1:46550-164388 GCA_964588335.1 uncultured Pseudobdellovibrionaceae bacterium
CAGAAGAGTCGTCGTCAGAAGAGTCGTCGTCAGAAGAGTCGTCGTCAGAAGAGTCAGCGGCCGAAGAGTCTTCGAAACGGACAAGAAATGTCATGAAAATAAAAAGGCCACATTGATTCAATGTGGCTTTTTTTGGTTTGAGTAGGCCTTATCAATGATGATTTCCAACAAAAAAATCAGGATCAAAGCGCCCCTCATTACTTTGCAAGGGGCTCTTGTTTTACCAATGCAAAAGACAAGACCTACGAGTTTGAGGCTTGTTTGCTGGCGTTGGCTTTTTCTTTTTCTTTCGCCGCCTTGTATTCTTTTACTTTGGCAGCATCAGGGGCCATCACCACAAACAGGTGACGTCCTTCCATTTTAGGCTCAACCTCTGGTACAGCAAGGTCGGTCAATTGCTCGATCACTCGACGCAACACCTTGGCACCCACTTCTTTGTGGGCCATTTCTCGCCCTTGATAGCGCAGGTTTACTTTCACCTTATCACCATCAAGCAAGAACTCGCGGGCTTTCTTCATTTTTGTTTCGAGGTCATGGTCATCGGTTCGAGGGCGAATTTGAATCTCTTTAATGGAAATAACCGTCTGCTTCTTTTTCGCTTCTTGAGCCTTCTTCTTATTCTCGTATTTCCATTTACCATAATCCATCATTTTACAGGTGGGTGGCTTGGCGTTGGGAGCAATCTCAATAAGATCCAACCCTTTTTCTTCGGCCATTGCTAGCGCCTGATTCGGCGACATCACGCCAATCATTTGTCCTTCATCATCGATCACACGAACCTCGCGGGCGGTGATTCGATCATTCACTCTGTACTTTTCTTTTGGTGGGGCCTGTCGCCCTCCACGGTGTCTTCGAATAAGGTCCTCCTTTTTTTAAACCTTCACCAGACTCAATAAACTTTTCGTCTCAATTTCTTGTTTCACAGTTTTAATAAATTCTTCGATTGTCATAGGCTCAGTGGTCTCACCACTGCGGACTCGAACAGAAACTTTATTCTCTTCCATCTCTTTGTCGCCGATAATCATCATGTAAGGCACTTTTTGCAGCTGACTCTCACGAATCTTGTAGCCCAGTTTTTCATTGCGATCATCAAAATGGACACGAATACCAACAGCCGCCATTTGCTTCTTCAAGTTTTGACAGTACTCGCTCTGACGATCGGTAACATTCAAGATACTGACCTGAGTTGGACACAGCCAAAGGGGGAAGCGACCATCGGTGTTTTCAATATAAATTCCGATAAAACGCTCCAATGTCCCTAAGATCGCTCGATGCAACATCACCGGCTGATGTTGAGTGTTGTCTTCACCGACATAGGACAGTTCAAAGTTTTTCGGCATATTGTAATCGGCTTGAATGGTGCCCAACTGCCAAGTTCGTTTCATGACATCAATAAAATGAACTTCCACTTTCGGACCATAAAAGGCCCCGTCTCCAGGTGAAATTTCGTAATCAATACCAAGATTTTTTAAGGCTTGCTCCAAAGCCTCCTCGGCTCGGTCCCAATCCTCTTCACTTCCGATTCTCTCAGCTGGGCGAGTCGCTAAATAGACCTTAAAATCTTTTAATCCCAAGGTGTCGTAGGTCTCTTTCAGCATTCCCATAAAAGTGCCAATCTCTTCCGCCACTTGATCTTGAGTACAGAAAATGTGGGCGTCGTCTTGGCACATCGAGCGAACACGAGTCAGACCATGCAAGGCCCCACTGGCCTCATAGCGGTGCAAACGCCCGAAATCCGCAATTCTCAATGGAAGATCTCGATACGAGTGCTTGTCAGCGGCAAACAGCAAACAATGGGAGGGGCAGTTCATAGGTTTCACACCCGTGATGCCTTTTTCACCGAGGTCACTGAAATACATATTGTCTTGATAACAGTGATAGTGTCCCGATGTTTTATAAAGTTCGACATCAAAAATTTGCGGAGTGATCACTTCTTGATAGTTATATTTAATATACAAATCGCGGATGTAATTGGTCAGTTCATTATAAATAATGGTGCCCTTGCTAGTGAAAAAAGGCATCCCCGGCGCATAATCATGAAACATGAACAGTCCAAGATCTTTACCAACCTTGCGATGATCGCGCTTTTTGGCTTCCTCTATAAACTGCAAATGCTCTTTCAGTTGTTTTTTGTCATGAAAAGCGGTTCCGTAAACACGCTGCAATTGCTTATTGCTCTGATCACCGCGCCAGTAAGCGCCTGCCAAACTCATCACTTTAACAGCTTTAACCTGTCCGGTGTGCTGGGTGTGAGGTCCCCGACAAAGATCAAACCACTCACCTTGCTTGTAGATAGACACTTCATCATGTCCTAAGTCACGTATGATCTCTTCTTTGTAGGTCTCGCCCATACTATTGAAAGTCTCAATCGCTTTTTCAGCGGGCCACACCTCTTTTTCAATGGGAGTGTTGCGCTTAACGATCTCTTTCATTTTTTTCTCAATCTTAGCAAGATCCTCTTGAGTAAAGGGAGTCTCCGGATCGAAGTCATAATAAAAACCGCCATCAACAACCGGACCAATGGTGACTTTCACCTTGGGAAACAGTTCTTGCACGGCTTGCGCCATGATGTGGGCTCCAGTGTGGCGAAGAACCTCTTGGCCTTCTTCAGATTGGGCTGTCACAATCGCTAGCTGATCGCCATCTTTCAACGGCGTGCGAAGATCCACCACCTCTTTTTCACCATTAACAAACCCACCAACGGTGCTCTTTGCCAGTCCTTCGCCAATAGATTGCGCCACTTCAAGAACTGTGGGTTCATGATCGAAAGTTTTTATTGAATTGTCGGGCAAACGAATGTTGATTGAAGACATCAAGAGATCAAAAGGTCATCGTAATAAGGTCGGTAGGATAGACTAACATCTCTCCCTTTATCTCTAATTATGGCTCTTAAAGCAAGTCCAAATTCCCCTCAAATCGAAAATACTAGGGTTCTAAGGCCTCTCTGTGCCAAATTCAGACAATGGGTCGGTTGAAAAATCGATTTCATCAAGAAAAATAAAAAAAGGAGCCATCGGGCTCCTTTTTTAAACTTTTTGTAAAAATCTTCTTAGTAAGTCACATGGTGACTAAGAGATTCATGGATTCGTGGATCTTTCACGGGCACCAAATTGTGCTTTTCCAACCAACGAGCCACTGTAAAAAGAAAGGCGCCGGCAAAGCCAAGAAAAGCCAAAACTTCCATCCAAGAAAAGGCAACGAATTCATTGGTATAATTGGGATAAACCATCCAAAAAATATCAACATATTGCATAATCAAAACCAGGCAGCAGACCATCACCAAGTGCTTGGGAGTGCGCTTCGCCCAGCGTGGTAAAAGAGCAATAAATGGCACGATGAACTTAAAAACCAACAAGGCCACAGAAACTTCCATCCATCCACCATGGGTACGATGCAAATAGAAAACCGTTTCTTCTGGTAAGTTGGCATACCAGATCAACATAAATTGCGAGAACGCAATGTAAGCCCAAAACACGGTAAAACCTTTTAAAAATTTCGCCACATCATGGACGTGCTCCATAGTCATCAAACCTGTCACCCAACCTTTTGAACGACAGTACAGAATCATAAGAATCAGAAATGCCAAAGTGGATTGAAAGAGACCCGCAAAGCAGTACACACCAAAGATCGTGGAAAACCAGTGAGGCTCAAGACTCATCAAAAGGTCGACACTGAAAAGCGAATAGCTCAGAGCAAAAACCAAAAGAAAAGCCACAGACACTGGCACCAATTTGTGAGTCCATTTCTCATCACCATCAGAATCCTGAGACACCGAGTAGCCGACAATTTTTTTACCGAAAAACAACCACAGCCCCATAAACAAGACCATGCGTGCGGCCCAGAATCCGATGTTGAGGTAACTGCTTTTACCTTGAAGAATCGCATCGGCCGCTACGGCTTCGGCGTCCAACCAAAGATATAGGTGCGAGCCAGCGGCAAGAAGAACCAAGCCTCCAACAAACACCACCGGTAAAAAGGCTGTCATTGCCTCTGACATACGGCGAATGTTGACACTCCACCCGGCTCGAACCGCGTGTTGAATAGCTGTAAAAAACAAACCACCCACGGCCAATGATGTGAAATAAAAATAACTGGTCAGATAAGCGTGCCAAACTCGCTCGGTATCGACAGCAAATCCTGCCGCCAAACCAGCCAATCCAAGACCCATTAACACCATCAAGATGACTTTGCCGTTACCGGGTAACTCAAACTTTTTTGGCTCAACTTTTTCAACTGAAACTGAATGCCCCATTATTGTCCTCGCGGAGTTTGCTTTTGAAGTTGACGAACATAATTAACGATGGCCCAACGATCTTTTTCGTCGGGAACCTGATGAATATAACTACCCATCAGACCCTGACCGGCCGTGATAATATGAAAAATTCGACCATCCGGATAGTTGCGGATTTTGTCGGTCATTAAAGAAGGTACGACAACCGGTTTCCACTTTTCAGCCACCGGGCCATCCCCTTTTCCAGCTTGGCCATGACAGACCATACAGTAATTTTCAAAATGAACTTTGCCCAATTTCGTCGATTCAGCCGAACCTGAAGACGGGTTCTTCATTTTCTGACCGGCCTCTTCTGGGCTGTTCCAGTAAAGATAAGGCGTGCGATTGGTCGGCCAAGTTCCCTCGGGAGGAGTCAACATTGATCCTTTTTCACGATCGTAGGGATGAAAATCCTGAGCCTTCAAAGCCGGTTGTTCCATCATATCCTGAATGATCTCCACATTGGGTTTGTTTCCATCCGGGCCACAACCCGTGATCAACAATCCAGCCACTGTTAAGGCCACCAAAAGAGTGACACTACCAACAGCAGCCACCACGAGAGTTTTCATTACTTTTATTAGTTCCAATAAAATCCTCATCATTAATACTCCGCAACTCTCTTCACTTCATCAGCCCCAAGCTCTTTTAAAAAGGCTTCTACTTTTTCAACGTTGTAACCTTCCTCATCATCAGGGACCCAAAGAGCGAATTTGTGAGAGGTTAAATCGCGATCGATGATCGGCGGATCCACTTTCGGCAGACCGTTAAGGAAAAACATGGCGCCCACAGAAAACAAGGCAGCAAACAGGATTGTTAACTCAAAGGTGATCGGGATAAAAGCGGGCAAAGAAAACATGGGTTTCCCACCAACGTTGATTGGCCAACTCACAGCACTGGTCCACCACTGCAACAAAAGTCCACAGGTGCAGCCAGTAATACCCGCAACAAATGTTACGTAGGGTATACCCGATCGTTTAATACCAACGGCCTCTTCCATTCCGTGAACAGGGAAAGGGGTGATGGCATCGAACTTCTTATAGCCAGCATCGCGCATTTTGGCGGCGGCCTCCAAGATTTTTGCGTCATCACTCCAAATTCCAGCCACACCACTTTGACGTTTCGCCATTAGTGACCTCCCTTTTTCTTGCCAACATAAAGAACCGGCTTAACCTCAGCAATCGATATCGCCGGGAACGCCCGCAGATACAGAAGGAAGAGAGTTAAGAACATTCCAAAACTTCCAAAAAGAATGGCCGCATCGTAAACGCTCCAATCGTACATACCCCAGTTTGAGGGCAAGAAATCACGATGCAAAGACGTGACCGTAATCACGAAACGCTCAAACCACATTCCGATGTTGACGAAAATAGAGACCACAAACATGATTGGAATGCTTCGTCGAGCCGCTCGGAACCAAAACACCTGCGGCACAAACACGTTACAAGAAAACATAATCCAGTAAGACCACCAGTAAGGCCCCAGAGCTCTGTTGATAAAGGCGTACTGCTCGTATTTCACACCCGAGTACCAAGCGATGAAAAGCTCTGAACAATAGGCGTATCCGACAAGCATACCGGTACACATAATAATTTTGTTCATCGCCTCCATATGGTCGATGGTGATGTAGTCTTTAAATTTAGGAAAACCAATGCGCACCAAAGTGAGCAGCGTCACCACCATACCGAAGCCCGAGAAAATCGCTCCCGCCACAAAGTAAGGAGGGAAAATCGTGGTGTGCCAGCCTGGCAGTGAGGCCACAGCAAAGTCAAACGATACAATGGTATGAACCGAAAGAACCAGAGGCGTGGCAAGACCTGCGAGAAGCATGTAAACCATTTCGTAGTGACTCCAGTTTCGAGTCGACCCTCTCCATCCTAAGGACAAGACGCCGTAGATGGTTCGACGCAGTTTACTCTTGGCGCGATCTCGAACGGTTGCAAAATCCGGAACCAAACCGACGTACCAAAATACGATAGAAACGGTCGCATAAGTCGAAACCGCAAACACGTCCCACAACAAGGGCGAACGAAAGTTCACCCAAAGGGGGCCACGTTGGTTCGGGTAAGGCAGTAACCAAAAATCGAGCCACGGTCGTCCGGTGTGAATCAAAGGAAAAATTCCGGCTGTCATCACCGCAAACACGGTCATCGCCTCGGCTGAACGAGCCACCGAAGTTCGCCATTTTTGACGGAACAGAAAAAGAATCGCTGAGATCAAAGTTCCGGCGTGACCGATACCAATCCAAAACACGAAGGTCACGATATCTGTTCCCCATCCCACAGGATGGTTGGTTCCCATCAGTCCCATACCTGTAAAAAGGATGGTGGCGACACTGGCTAAATAGAAAAGCAACAACGACTTGGCTGAAAAGAACATCAGCATCCACTGCTTTCCTGGCACCGTCTCTATGGGCTCACAAATATCATCTGTAATATCTTTATAAGTCTTATCACCAAGTATTAATGGGTTACGATCCATCATTAGTGACCTTCCTTGTGATCTGTTTCAACTTTATCGAGATCCGAATGTCCGGCTCCGTGTCCTGCTGGAATATGCTTATCGTGAACTTCACCATCCTCATGTTCAGGCTGTCCATGACCACCACCAATGGCGTGGCCTCCAAGCTCACGATCCGTGTTTCTAATTTTTGCTAGATAACGAACCCGTGGAGCCGCATTGAACTCTTCAAGAAGGGTGTAGTTTCTTTGGCTTTCAAACCATTGAGTGACTTCACTGTTTTTGTCATTCAAATCACCGAAGACGATGGCCTCAGTTGGACAAACCGACTGACAGGCTGTTTTGATGTCACCATCTTTAAGATCTCTTTTTTCGTCTTTTGCGATGCTCTTAGCCTCTTTAATGCGCTGAACACAGAAGGTGCACTTTTCCATCACACCACGAGTCCGAACAGTCACATCAGGGTTCAACGCCATATGCAACGGTTCACGACGGTGATGACCATCATAGTAGAACCAGTTGAAGCGACGAACTTTGTAAGGGCAGTTGTTTGAACAATAACGAGTTCCCACACAACGGTTGTAAACCATGTCGTTAAGTCCCTCATCACTATGAACGGTGGCCAAAACCGGACACACCGTCTCACATGGAGCATTTTCGCAATGCTGACACATCACAGGTTGGAAGATAGCATCCACCGATTTCTTTTCATCGCCGCTATAGTAACGATCGATTCGAATCCAGTGCATTTCTCGTCCACCTAAAACATACTTCTTTCCAACAACAGGAATGTTGTTTTCCGACTGACAGGCGACCATACAAGCCGAACAGCCTGTACAAGAGTTGAGATCAACTCCTAAGCCCCACTTGTGACCATCGTATTTATGCTGACCCCAAATACTGAAAACTTTATGCTTATGGAGACCAACATCACCGGTCTTTTTAAAATGCTTTTCTGTGGTTTCAACTGCAAGTTGACGACCTTCCATCGTGTGGTGGCCTTGAGTATTGGCAAGATTATAGTGCTCACCCAAAGCCGTCAGTTTCACAGGGAAACCGGCATACTGAAGAAAGCCATTTTCTGGGACCACAAAGTCCTGAACGTTAAAGCCGATATTCTTTTGAACCTCTCCACCTTGGCGACGACCATAGCCTATGGCCACAGCCACCGAGCCCGCGTTTTGCCCAGGGGCAATATGAACCGGCAGATTCATGGAATGGGACTCGGTTTCAACCTTGACCATCGAGCCATCACGGAGGCCCATTTCATCGGCCAAAACCGGAGAAATAATCAGGTAATTGTCCCAAACGATTTTACTGACAGGATCGGGAAGCTCTTGCAACCAAGACACGTTGGCCATTGATCCATCATGCAGTCCCACTTTACCATACAAAGACAATTCAATATCCGAGTCAGCGGTGGTCACCGAAACATTACGAAGGGCTGAAGGATTAAAACCATTGCTTCTTTCCATGCCATCAAATGTGGAGCCCACAAAACCTTTTTGAAGAACATCAAACCAGCCCTGTTCCGAACCGACTTGGTTCATCCAGCGTGATTTCAAATACTCGTAATAGTTCTCTTCATTGGCTACTGGCTTGTCCATCGCTTTCGACCAAGTGATTAAAGAATCTCCAAACGATCGCGTGTTGTGCAACGGCTGAATTGTCGGCTGCTGAATAACCGTCAAGCCAGGTTCAAATTCATAGTCGCCCCAGTTTTCCATCTGATGTCCCGCTGGCACCACGTAATCGGCCATACTGGCGGTTTCATCCATCCAATTATTAGTGGCAACCACAGTTTCGACTTTGGCAAGGGCCTCCGCAAACTCAAGGCTGGAAGGTAAACTGTAAACCGGGTTCACGTCATTGATGATCAGGGTTTTCACTTCGCCTTCGCGCATGGCATACAATAGTTCTTGTAAAGACCCATCCGAAGACTCCGTGGCCGTTAAACCATGACTCCAATGAATGGTGGCACCATTGTTACCCAGCAAATCGTTGAGGTAGTTGACTGCGATTTGTAAAGACACGGCATCTTTAGTTTTGGCCTGTAAGCCACCAGCGATAACCACACCCTGGCCACTGTTGTCAGCCAAGCCTTTAACGATCGCCGCAAAGTCTTCCTGAGACAGGCCGATCTTCTTATAAACGTCTTTATGAGGTTTGCTGATACGAAGAGCCTCAGGTCCGGCCGAAGCACGGTTTTGTACGAAGGCCAGTTCGTGAATCATAGCCAGAACCAACGGCAATTGCTGTGAAGGTTTGATGGCAAAATTGTCGTCAGCATTGAGAGACGTCAAACTGGGAACCGACTGAAAGGAAACCAAACGCGACATACCCTTTTCAGGATTGCGACTTTCCTTAAACAGTTTACTCGACTCTGTGGGATTCAAATAAGTTCCCAAAAAGTCCCCGTCGATGGAGACAATCATTTTGGCTTTGTCATAACGATATTTTGGAACGGCCGCTTGCCCAAAACTTTGTTGGGCCGCTTCGCGCACGTCTGACTGATTGACCGCCGTCCATGTATGAACTTTCGCGCCTGTGCTTTGCGCAAACTTGTTGACCAGGTTTTTCAAACTGGGTGACGGTGTTTCGGTGGTAAGGATACGTACTTGTCCTTGCCCCAATTGCTCAACGATTTTTTCGTCAATGCTCGCCCAATCGCGAGGAACAGAAATCATTTTTCCACGTCGGACATCATCGCCTTTTTTATATTGAGAGTTGATTGTCGGGTTGCGAACGCGATCGGGATCATAAAGACTGAGCAACTGTGAACTTCCACGGACGCTCAAGCCTTTTCCATTTCCAGGATAATCGGCATTGCCTTGCAAATGCAAAGGACGACCCTCGCGAGTCTTAACAGTCACGGCAAAGCCTTCACGGCCATCAAAAAGGCTAGAGGCGTAGTAGTTGGGCAATCCAATCACCACTTCCGAAGGTCTTTTATTATAAGGAATAATTTTTTGTACGGGACGACGTACACAAGCGGCCGATGACAGTGCAATACTGGCGCCCATCAATTTCATAAATTGGCGTCGGGCCAATCCGCTTTTTTCAACGCCCTCTTCTTCTTTTAAGGGTGAAGATTGAAATTCTTTTTCGGCCTGTTCGAGAAACTCAGGTGTCTGATACTTTTCGTCCAAGCTTTTCCAGTAAGAGTTTTGCTTTGTGTCCTGCTGATTTTCCATATTAACTCTTGCTCCTCTTAGTGGTGACAGGTTGAGCAGTTGACCGGACCTTTAACATCGTAGGTGTTGTCCGGGTGATTATCGCGGTGACAGTTCACACACCAGCCCATGCTGAGGCTGCTGTGCTGTCCGACGACGTCCATTTTTTTAATTTCGCCATGACAAGTTTTACAGGCGGGATAGCGGTCTTCAGCTGTACTGAATTTTTGCACGTGCCGCTTGTGATTAAATTTAACGTGGTCGGGAAGCATATGAACCTTCACCCAATTGACAGTCTCTCCTGCAAAATATTTTTCCTGCAGTTTTTTGATATGAGGACTGTCGGTTTTTACAACTTGGTGACAGTTCATACAAATATTAAGACTGGGAACCGCTGAGTGATTGGCCTGTGCCACTTGTGTGTGACAGTAGACGCAAGCCATTTTGTATTCTCCAGCATGCAACTTATGGGAAAATGGAATGGGCTGTTCCGGGGCGTAACCTTGATTGTACCCGATCGATCCCCACTTACAATTGGCGAGAAAGAACGGAATCAAAAGTAGTGGGATGAATTTATATGTTCGCTGAATCAAGAACATCGACACTCCTTCAATTGTGACAACAACAGTCACTAACGACAAAAGTCCTCCTGCCGATTTCGTTTCGGACGGGGGACCTATTGGATTTTCAAAAGCCTTTCACTTTTAAAGTATTACCGCACAATTGTTAAGGAATTTAAGGGACTGCAATTTATTTAAGCAGTCATTGCTGCGCCTTAGCATTAGCCGTGGATGTGACTTTTAGGAGACGGTTCCTGTCGTTGGAATGAAAATTTTCCGCAACGGCATCCAACTTCGACCAGCCAATATCGCATAAGGCATCGTCGGAAAAGACAGAGACAAATAAAAAATTAAAGGGCGGTGTGGGAAGCACCGCCCTTCAGGGGTAATGGGGTTAGGGTATGGGAATATGGGGTCAGGGCTTTGTTTGGGGTCAGCACCCTGATGCTTTATTACTAATACACGAAAAGTGCCAACCAGGATCGGTCCGCATCTAATATATAGACTCTGAAATCAAAAATTGAAGGTGTGCCAATGAAAGGACAATTTTTGCACCCAAATGTCAGGTTTCATTCAGGCCTGTCTCAGTATGTAACATCTCAGAATGAGACAGGTTTATCGTGATAGGAAGGGCATGAATGGAGGCAAGAGGTGGCAGGCAACGCTCGGGAATTGGACCAAGGCGCCTCACCTGTTCTTCATTATTTCAGCGCCTCCGGACGCTGAGTTTTAATACCACTGACCACCAACGCAAAGTCGGCATCAACATCTTCGGTTTCTAAATGTCCATCTTGATTGATTTCCATGGCGACGACTTCCACGGTCCAGCGCCCTGGCATCGGCTGATCGATAAAAACATTTTCGACGGTGTTCACTGTATCAGCCGTGCCTCCAGGCACACTGAAATTGCTTTCATAAAGACCATTGTTACCGTGAAAAACACGACCATCGGGAGCGATCACGGTCAGATCAAGATCGTTGACTCGATGAATTTGAGCTCCCACCAAACCATCGGGATCGGTGTAAACCATGGTTGCTGCCAACTGGGGAGCACTTTCTTCAACTTCAAACTCGTAAACTTTTTTATCCAGTGGACGTAACACATCGTCCTCGTTGATGACTCGCATGTGATGACGGCGATCATACAACGTTTGCAAATCAGGATGCCCCCAGCCTTGATGAGTTCGAGTCAAATCATGATCCAATCCTTGAAAGTTGTACTGGCGGGCTGAATTGATAAGTAAAGCTTTTGCTGTCGAAGCATGAGGTCGATTAGCAAACCGATTGTCTTTGGGAAATTTTAAAACATTGCCGAACAGACCATCGGTAAACATTTCAATAATCAATCCCAAATGGCCATTAACGATCGGTGTTGCAGCACTGGTGCCACCAAACGTCGAATATTTCTGACTGCCGGTGGTATGAATATCATCGTAATAAGAAACGATATCAGGCTTGATGCGATTATCAGTGGCGGGCCCAATACTAGCACCCCCTTGTTGCCAACTGTCATCAGCAAAAGACGTGTTGTTACCGTGATGAACAGCGCCCACTGAAATAATATTTTTAGCCCAAGCTTGCGGCCGAGACTGCTGACTGCTGCGATTGCTTTGCGACTGAGTCACCGGAATATCCAATTCAAATATAATTTTGTCCATTTCAAGAGACCGTGCTGTGTATTGATCGGTTGTCGGCGAGCCCCAGGATGCTGTTTGTAATAATATTTCATGATCACGAATCAATTCTTCGGTGAGCTGTTGTCTATTGTCTTTCTCGTAAACAAACTTGTTATTGGTATAATATCCCTGCGCTCGCGGCATAATACCAGTGGCCAGACTATCGCCTGCGCCACTGCCATAAATAATCCCAAAGGTTTGTTGACCGTGGTAACTGGAGGTCCCGTCGCCGACGGCGATGGGAGCCTGACGAAAGGCATCGGCTATAAAATCTTGATGATCTTTGTAAACCCCCTCCAAAACATGACCACGAATACCTTCCCCCTGATAAGAGCCTGTGGTTTGAATCAACGAGGTCACTCCCCCTTGTTGCAAAACCACATCCATATCTTCTTCAATACGATCGGGACTGACCTCCACCCAAAGAACTTTCGGGTTGCGAGCAAGAGCCAGCACAGCCTGCAGGTCACCTTGGATAGTGAGTGCAAATGAATCCAATCCTGAGTGCAAAACTGTCAACCCCATCTGTTGCGCCTGCATTAGAATCGCCCCTCGATGTCGGTCCGCTGTCGGCAACACATCATAGGCATCTTCTGTCAACGAGTCCGGGTTCACCCAAAGAGTCGAAGGTAAACTGGCCAGTTTGTAACCGCTGCCAAATTCAACAACTTGTTTGATGTGCATTTGATTATGCAACTCCATTATCTGATCGCGACGCCCCTGAACCAAAAGAGCATGATCCGGCACGAACTTGATAATCTCGATATCTTGAGCCTTTAAATCTTTTTGATAGGACTGAAAAATTGTGGTCTGAAACTGAATGATAAAAAGCTGCGGCTCGGAGTCGTCGATTCGCCACTCCCCGACCAGGTCATTTTTCTTCAAGCGAATTTGCCCCGAGTGTAAAAAGCTTTTGCCATCGATTGAATAGTTAGATGCGCCTCGACGGGCCTCAAACTCGACCTTGTGGCCATCCACCTCAAATTCGGCCGCCCAAGTCGGTGACAATATAAAAAAGCAGAGTGTAAAAAGAAAAATTAACGATACGTTTCGAAGCAATTGAACCTCCATCCTTAGAGTCACAAACAGTCTAGTGACCACCACAATGGACTGGCAAGGAATGAGTTCTACTTATGATGTCACTATCTATAAATTGATAAGATAAACAAAGATTATGTTACGAATTAGGCAACCCTTCCATCGACGAATTTCATGTCATGTTGAAGGGCCATAGCAATGGAAAAGGGTAAAAGAGTTTGAAAATTGAATAAAGCGCCACGCAAGTCAGTGAACTCAATACGAGCATTGCGCATGTTGGTTCCGCACAAATTGCAGTCAGAGAGATCCGTTTGTCTAAGATCACAATTGGAAAGATTAGCCAGTCGGAAATCAGAGCCACGAAGATCACTGGCTGATAAATCGGAGTAAGACAAACACACCGAACTCAAAGACGATTTCCTGAGAATCCGATGCGATAAATCAATACCGCTGAGATCTCGATTGGCTAACTGAAATATCAGTTTCTTAGCTGGAAAGTTTTTAACGGGCTTGATTTCAGAATGTCCCATACTCCTTCCTCGGTTTTTAATGTTTCGGACGATTTTGCACTTCCATGACAAATTCATTTTTGTCAGCATCGGCATGCAAGCCGAACCCATTGACGATGGTCCCTTTGTGGTCTGTCTTTAAACAGCGAATTCCATAAACGATGGATTGGTTGTCTGGATCGGAATCGGCTTCAACGCGAATGGTTTTATCAATTTCAACGTCCTCTGGCCCGTAAACCTTTTTGTCGGCCCACAGTTTTCCGTCGTGAACCACAAAGTTTTTGGTGTAGCCTTGGCTTTTCAGGTCGGCAATCACCTTCGTCATCTTGTTTTCACTCTGTCTGTTGATATCTTCTGCAGTTTTCATAGATTTAGTATAGCGAGACACCACACTTAGGTATAATTGAAATTTCTTTTTATTTTGATAAGAAAATACCTTATCAAAGCCAATCAAAGCTCCCTGGCTTTGATCTGAGAAACCGGGAACCGAACTATTCTGAGAGACTGCTTATTTTTGTGAGGGACTTGGTGCCGCGTACTCCACAAACCAAGCGTAGCCCACATAAATTAAGTGAATCACCACAAAGCCAATGACGTACTCCATCCCACCGGCTCCGAAACCATAGGAATGAAGTCCGGCACCCAATACAAAGTTGACACCGTACCAGGCCATGATGACCAAACTAAACGACACAATACTTCCGGCCAACATTCCAAAGTCTTTCACCCAACCGACAAGACGGGCATGCAGTATGGCGAGATAACCCATCAAAGCAATAAACGCCCAGGTCTCTTTGGGGTCCCAGCCCCAAAAACGCCCCCACGAATAATCGGCCCAAACGCCACCCAGAATTGTTCCGGCCGTTAGAAGGACCACACCCACCTGGATACAGTTGTAAGACACCTGCGCCAACTCTCGGATCTTTTGTTTATTTCCTTTGCGGTCTTTAACATGCAGAAAAACTCCGTAATCACCAATGCCAAATGCTAAAAAGAAAGCCGCATAGCTCAGAGTGATCGTCATCACATGAATAGTTAACCAAAGATTACTTCGCAACACCGGCTCTAAGGGCTGCAGTGTACTATCCAGAATCACCGGTGCAAAATCGGCAACCAGCATGCAAAGAGTCGCCACGATCGAACCCACCAGTGGGATCCAAGTCTTTTTTCGAAGAAACCCAAACACTGCCGCGAATAAAACAACACCCCAGCCCACCCAAACAACGGTTTCATACATATTCGAAACCGGCGGCCGCCCCGTGATGATGCAACGAAGAGCAAAGCCGTAAGTGTGCATTGCAAAAGCGAGCAAGAAAAAAGCGCTGCCCAATTTTGTCATCAACGAACGGGCAAACAAGAAAGAAAATGTAAAAACTAGAGCCGCCAGTAAGTAAAGAATCCAGGTCCAGAAAAAGGGCTCTAAAGTTTGATAGTGCACCTCTGTCCACATATCTTCAGGCTCGGGATATTTATCGCCCCCCACCTCTTCAGCCATAGCCGTGTAAGCGGCGACGGCGGTCTTTAAGTCCTCTTTGCCGGTCTTTTTTTCAGACTCTTCCTGGCTCACAAACTGAGTTGAGTAGGCCGCTAAAATTTTAAAGAAAGCCTCACTCTGCTCTTGATCCAGCTCGCGCAAAGCCTTCCAATTTGTTGATTCATCTCCCTTATCTGGAGGAAACACTTTAATTCCCCCTTGTGTGATTCCAAAAAAGGTCAACAGTTGGCTCTCCAATCGCTGAATCGCTTGGTAGTAGGCATTCAGCTTTTCCTTGCGCGCTGCCCTTACCTGCAAATCACTAAACAGAACGTTCAACCTTTGGTGGGAACTGATCTCTGCTGGGGTAAAATATTTTTTGTCTTTCGGAAAACCAAGTGCCTTCTTCAGACCGTGATGATCGATTTTGATAATCTCTTTCTCCATCCAAGGCTCTGGAACCAGAATCCAAGTTGTCAAAATATCGAGAGCCGGCTTTTTTTGATAGGTCGATTTGCCATGAATCAGCTGCAACATCTCTTGTGCCACTGTAACCATGGGCTTCACGCGCCCGGATTCTTGAATCGGCAAAGATTCAAACGTGAACCCCTCGGCAAAGCCAAAGTTGGGTACTAAGAGCAACAGAATGAATAATCCTTTTTTCATCATGACTTCACCTTTTTCGATCGAAAATAAAACAAATGGATAATACCAAACACGATCATCAGACTGCCAGCATACTTAAAAGGACGCCCAGGATCGTAGTTAACAGATAGAATCGACATCGTCGGCCGCCCCATCTCATCTTCTTGAAAGCTGGATTGATAAAATGTGAAACCACCATAGTAAAGCGGCTCATTCATCGAGATCGTGGTTGAAAGCTTGTCGCCCTCGGCGTCTTTAACAGTCACATCGCTTTCGTAGGAAGCTGCACGCCGAGTTCCTTGATAACGACCGACACGAAACTCATCCAATTTTAGAGCAAAATCCAGGGGCAATTGTCGATTGCCATAAATCAACACATGATGGGCATCATTGGAAAACAAACGCACTGAGGAATTCAATCCCGTCCAATACTCGTTACCATCAAATTGAAACCGAATGGCTTGAACCGTGCCTTCGGCTTTACTTTCAATGGGTTCGTACTCCCAACGTTGGGTGGCGTGATTCATAAATTTCAAGATTCGGAAGGTCAACCCCATCCACCCGGTCTGGATCGACTCCCCGGCTTTCACAGTGCCCGAATCGGTCATGCCATTTTTACTGGCTGTAAACACTTTGTAGTTAAGCTCTTCGGATAGGCCATCGGTTTCAATCAGTAAAACATTGCCACTGGTGTATTTAAACAGACCCTTTTTTCCCAAAACTATTTTGGCCGGCCCCATATCCTTTACATCAAAGGACTCTTTACCCAAAAGCAACCAATCGGATTCGCTGACTCTTTCATTGGCAATTTGAAATCGCAAACCAGCGCCATCGGTCACTTTTGTTGATTCTTCAATTTTGTTTTGCGGAATCGCGTAAGGTCGATACCCATCGATAACAATCTTGTCGTTGCCTGCGGGAACCACAAACGGATTCTCGGGGGACGGAGGGTTTTTAATAAAGTTCACTTCCCGTTCAAAAACAGGCCGCATTCCACCGGACATCAATCCGCTGTACAGAATGATATCAGTCTGACCGACTGTGACTCGCTTACGAGTCTCGTTGATATTAAAGGCCATCGAGCCATCAACACCATAATAACGAGTGGCAATCGAACCGCCGATTAAAATAAGAATTCCAACATGAGCCGAGATGAAACCGATGTGACGTTTTTTCCAGGGATAACGATCGATGATCACGGCGATCAAATTAATCGAAAGGAGGAGAAAAATACCGTAAGAGTACCATGAGTGATAAACGGTTTCTTGCGCCCGCTTGGCATCTTGATAAATCGACTCGACGATTGTTCCCCACGCTGACATTGTGCCCATCGCCAGAATCACAAACACCGCCAACTTCAAGGATGCAAATTTTTTATTAATTTTTCGGAATGTGGATTGTGATTTAGCCATTGAGCCTCTTTTGCAATCCGCTTTGTATGGCTGACAAAGCAGTTTCAAGTTTTGCCTGAATTTCACTTAATTTTTCGGTCTTTAATTGTTTTGTATCTTCGTCCATATATTGTGCCCTATTCAATTCAATTTGAACAGTGTGGAATCCGTTTTCAGGCTCACCATATGTTTTGGTGATTCCACCACCAACATAAGGCCAATTGTATGCGACTTGAAATCCCGCTTGTTGAAAGGCATCAAGGACCTCATCTTTAAAGTCTGCAGCCGCACTGGCGCCGTGCTGATCACTAATAACAACCTCGGCTCTCTTTTCACCAGGATCGGGATGAAATCGAGTGCCCTCGGATGGCATGCTATGAAGATCCAAATGATAAACTTGGGGATGCTTGGCTTTTAATTTCAGGCGCATGTCCTGAATTAAATCATGAAACGGTAAATAATATTTTTTAACTAAAGTGTCATGCAACTCAGCCGTCATCGGCGACGGAATCAAGGCCTCGCCGTGAGTGGTCACACTCCAATGCAAACCTTTTGGGTGCGTTCCGGAGGGATGCTTGGCTCCCTCAACAGCGTCCGCATCAAACTCATCGGGCGTGCGATTGGGATCAACAACGTAGCGGTGCCAGGGCGTGATAAAAGACTGAATGTGAAGATTTTGGAGAGCCGGGGCGTAGAGAGTGTCGACAAATCGATCCACATCGCGCATCAACGTCACCTCGGGCAGACCTTGCAACCAAGTCACTTCTTTAGGAACTTGCTCCCCGGAATGGGGAATCGAAACAAAAAAAGGTAAATCCCTTGCTGAAGACATATAATTTCAATAGTTTGGATCGGCGGCAAAAACAATGGATTTCCCTAAATTGACCCCCTATTGCGCATAGGATAAATTGAGGTCGACAAAGGCCAAGCGGGAGCAGAAATGAAGATTTACACAAAAAATGGAGACCAGGGACAAACCACGCTTGTTGACGGCAGTCCGATTGCAAAATCGGATGCACGCTTAAAAACCTATGGCACCGTCGATGAGCTCAATGCCCATGTTGGCCTCCTGACTTCAATGCTCGATAATGAGGCAAAACTAGAGCCCTTGGTCGCTGATTTGCGCGAGATGCAAAACTGGTTGTTTCAGCTCGGTAGCCAATTGGCCTGTGCCGACGCTGAAATGTCAAAAAAGCTGCCCACTATTGAAGAATCTCAAATCACGCGAATTGAGAATTGGATTGACCAGTGGGATCAGGAGCTTCCTACCTTAAAAAACTTTATCCTTCCTGGCGGACACTTGGCCGCCTCGCAAGCCCATGTCTGCCGAACAGTGGCTCGACGAGCCGAAAGAGCCTGTGTGAGCCTTAACGATCTGTCTGAACTTTCTGTACCGGCTGTGGCATTTTTAAATCGTGTCTCTGATTATTTCTTTGTCCTATCGCGCTTGATCAACCATCGCATGGAAGTGGCCAGTATCGAGTGGAAGCCTTAGTTCATGAAATTATTTCGAGCCACCCAGCAAGATGACGAAGACCTGAAACGATTTTTTGGCGAGCAGGTTGTACCGGGGATTTACAACTACCGAGTCACCCGCCCCAATTCATTTTTTGATCAGTACAAGCTGACCACCGACGACCATCAAACATTTTTATTGCGCGATGACGATCAAAAAATTCAAGCGATGGCCTCCATTTTATTCCGCAAAGGTTATGTCAATGCTCAAGAACAGACCGTCGGTTATGTCACCGATTTGCGAGTTTCAGGATCTCGCAAGGCCACCTTGTCTTGGGGCAAAGAATTTGTTCCTGTGATGGAAAGTGAAATTGACAAAAGAAACTGCCAGTTCATTTTTTCTGACCTCGAACAATACGAAAGCAAAGCCTATAACACCCTACTACGGCGACGCAGCCGCTTGAGTCGCATGCCCCGCTATCACCTATTTCGCAAATTTAATATCATTGTTATTTACGGCAAAGCATTTTTTGCAGACCCGCTGTTACGAAGTATCAAAATTGATTACGGCCGCACCGAAGACGCTGAGGCTATCAGCCGTTACCTGATGGAAAAATCAGTCCGTCGCCCTTTGCGTTTCAATTTAAGTGTTGAAGAGTTGGAACGTCGATGTCGTGAATGGCCCAACTTTTCGATACAAAATTTTATCGTCGCACGCAATCAAGACGGTAAAATAATCGGTTGTATGGCCCCTTGGAACAATCGCGATGTGCAACGAGTGATCGCTGATAAATACCACCACAAATCTTTTCAGGTTTACTCAACCAGCCGCACACTTTCCGCCCTGCGCCTGGCACGGCCGCTGCCCAAACCTGGCGATCCTTTTAAAGTCAAACACATCACTCATGCCGCTTATGACAATCCCGATATTTTCAATTCGTTACTGACCCGAGCCTTTGATGATTGCAGCAACCAAGAACTTTTAATTTACCCCAACTACTACGGCGACTACGCCACGCGGCCACCGGCTTCGTTTGTGCACGTTAAAATTCCCTACGGTTTTTATACATTACTAGAAAACCAAAAAACTTTACCGCGCTACTTACACCCCAACCCATTCACAAAGGCTCCGGACTTTCAGTTTTGCTACTTTTAAGACCTTTAAAAGGCTGTAAAAACTGCTTATTAACTAGCGGTTGATGTTACGCGCAATCTAATTTGGCACCAAAATTTTGCTTATACCTAATGCCCCAAAGCAACCTAAAGACCTCTGGGCCCGACAAATCATAAGATTTTGTAATAAATTTACGAACCATGAAATCTTTTTCGTACCGCAAAAATCAAAACTTTGGTTGATTGTCGCTGGGACAACAAGAGGGCAAACAAACAACAAAAAGGGGCAACGACAATGCAGAATATCTGTTTACTCTATTCGGGGCGAAGAGGGTTAGATGATCCAGCGACGAGAATTTCGGTTTTAAGAATTCCAGAAGTTTCTCGCAAATTAAAAGAGGCACAAAGATTGGTTGATGAGATTATTGGGACATCTCTGAAAATTGATCTTTACTCTTACGTACAATCCAGTGACAGCGAATTCAATTCCAATGCCAGTCTTAAAGCTTTAGTGGCGGCGACTGTGCAAGTCGGACTGTTTGATCGCTTCGTCAAATACAGAAACCGTCCAAAGTTTTTAGTTGGGCCAATCAATGGCAACTCAGCGATGGCAGTTTGCGCCGGAATGCAAGAGTTTCGCAACTTCATTGAAAACAGTGATTTCTGCAAAGAAAACTCTTTGATGGCTCGCTACACTCAACAGGGCACCAAACTAACGGGAGTTAAACTGGAGGAGTATGGGGCTCTGATGTGGAATCCTGAAGGCTTTTATCAAAACCTTGAGGCTGAGAAAAAGGAAGCCATCAAGATTGTTGAAGAGCTGAGTCTAAACAATCTACTCACCCAATGTGTGCATTTGGGGCCCACCTTCGATTTTCGACAAGAGGAATTTGCCAA
Source organism: uncultured Pseudobdellovibrionaceae bacterium (assembly GCA_964588335.1). Lineage (GTDB taxonomy): Bacteria > Bdellovibrionota > Bdellovibrionia > Bdellovibrionales > JAGQZY01 > JAGQZY01. Next base: position 67,209 of record CAZPOV010000006.1, read on the forward strand.
CGTCGGACTCGATGGCTTGGCATCAATGAGTTCCATTGAAATGGACCCCATCCTTAACAGTTTTTGGAAATCAGCCATTTAAGTCAGGGATCAGCATGCAAATTATAGTGGTGTTAACCTTTGTTTTTGCCGCCTTCAACGCGGCGGCCGAGGCTCTGATTGAAGAGCCTCTTAGCGCAATTTTAAATGGCTCCTACTATGTCAACGGACAAGTGGGAGCGCCGGGGACTTATCTTAACTGCAAGGCGGGAAACAATATCGAGGTTGAGTTTGTCGACGATGCGATTCAGATTCAGGGTCTGACTCATTCACCGATTTCTTTTAAAGACATCAATCAGGGGCCGGTCGGAATTCCGGGGCCACTGGTTGGTTTTTCTCAACGCCGCACAACTTTCAAAGAAGTGACCTCGCAACATTACCAATTGTTAAGTCAGCATCGTGATTGCGAGCCTTTATTGAGCAATATCGGTTGCTTTGGCAAAAAGTGGCGAACCACGGCGTCGGTGGTTTTCTACATCGACACCGATAGCAGCGGCGACACGGTTTGGACGGTTATGGACTTTCTTTATCAGCCTTTTGCAAATGTCGAAACTGAGATCTGCCAATTGCAGCAAACACCGCGCGCGTTCACCCGCTTATAAGATATTATTCGGTTAAAGGCACAAAGTTAGCCCGGCGGTTCTTCGCATAGGCCTGTTCGGAGTCACTGTCGTCTAAAGGCTTTTCTTCGCCGTAACTTAAAACAGTCAAACGCTTTTCATCAATGCCCAAGCCCACCAAGTGATTTTTTACTTTTCGAGCTCTTCTTTCTCCTAAGGTCAAATTGTATTCAATGGAACCACGAGCATCACAGTGCCCCTCAACCTGCAAAGTTTTATCAGGATTGTTTCTCATCCATTGGGCATTCTTTTGCAGCTTGTCTTCGGCCTCAGCACTCAAACTTGCCTTGTCGTATGGAAAATTGATGGAATAAAGCCCATCCACTTGTCCACTGTCAGAGTCGATGACGCCACCAATAGGCTCTGAGGTGATTCCTGGAGCGACTTCTTCGGCATCTGTGGTCTTGTTTTTTGAAGAGCAGGCTGAAATAGCAAACAGGCACATGACTATGAGAGAAATTTTGCGAAGCAAAGGGACCTCCTTATAGGTCTTCTTGAGTGTTCGAAAGAAGTTCTTCGATGGTCGTGATTCCTTGAATCACTTTTTGAAGACCATGATCTCGGAAAGTTTTCATTCCTTGTTCAATGGCTTTCTTTTTAATGGCACCCGAGTCTTTTCGTTGCATCACCAGGGTCCGAACCTCTTCGGTCACAGTTAAAAGTTCTTGAATCAATGTTCGTCCAATATAACCTTTATTATTGCATTTGTTGCAGCCGACGGCTTTATGAATATTATGACCCTCGATTTGCGCCGCTGAGAGTCCAAGATTTCGCATTTCGATTTCCGAAGGTTGATGCGCGACTTTGCAATGGGGACAGAGAACTCGAACCAGCCGTTGCGAAATAACTCCCAGAAGCGAGGTCGCGATCAAAAACGGCTCACAACCCATATCAATCAATCGCGGGAAGGCTCCTGCCGCATCATTGGTGTGAATCGTCGACAAAACCAAGTGACCGGTGAGAGATGAGTTGATGGCGATCTCCGCCGTCTCTAAATCACGAATCTCACCAATCATAATGATGTTGGGATCCTGACGTAAAATAGAGCGCAGTCCGCTGGCAAAAGTTAGACCAATTTTCGAATTCACCTGAATCTGACCAATCCCCGGGATTCGCTGCTCCACCGGATCTTCGACAGTGATAATATTGGTATCAATCGCATTCAATTGCTGAAGACTGGCATACAGAGTCGTCGACTTTCCCGAACCGGTAGGACCGGTGACTAACAGAATTCCATAGGTTCTTTCTAACAAACTATCGAGAGCTTTTCGATTCTGTTCCGAAAACCCCAGCTGATCTAAATTCAAAATAACGTTGGACCGATCCTGCAAACGCATCACACATCGCTCACCGTGAGAGGTCGGCACTGTGCTCAGACGAACATCGATGTCTTTACCACCGATCTTCAGCGGAATTCGACCATCCTGGGGCAAACGCTTTTCGGCGATATTGAGATTTCCCATAACTTTGATTCTTGAAGTGATCGCATTCTGTAGTTTTTTAGGTGGCTTAAAAACGTCGTAAAGCACACCATCAACACGAAATCGCACCACCATGTACTTTTCATAAGGCTCAACGTGAATATCAGAAGCCTTTTCTTTGACGGCGCGAGACAACAGAGTGTTAACCAAGCGGATCACCGGTGCATCGTCATCGGCGGCCTCTAAAAGATCGATAATCGGTTCATCAAGGTCGTAGTCTTCTTCTTCGATCTCGTCCAAACCTTCGAGGGCGGCGGTGCCCTTCTCGTACACCCGGTTGATAGCGTCGAGGAGCTTCACTTTGGTGGTTAAAATCGGTGAAATTCGCTTTTTAAAAAGCAGACGCAAATCATCAAGGACGGTGATATTCAGTGGATTGGTGGTGAGCACAAAGACTTGGTTTTGATCCTCTTTGTAAGGCAAAATTTCAAAAGTCTTGGCATAGTTGATCGATATTCCTCTAATCATATCCATCGCGATATCATTGATGATGATATCTTTTGCGAATTTGATACCAATCCGCTGACTGAGTTTTTCCATCACTTTGTCAGTGGTTGGGTCAACAATCTCCTCAAGACTCTGCCGCACCGTTTTGGTTCCACCGAAATCGGCATCGAGCAAGGTTTGGACTTGCTCGGCCGTCAGGCTGGTGGACTTTTGAATGATTGTTTCAACGCCAGTTCCTTGTGCCATGGACTCCTACAGACCTTCAAATTCCGCTTCAAAATCGTCCAATTCTTCGCCGCTGTCACCACCAAAAGGTTGAGGGCTCATCGGAGCCGGAGCTTCTGGGGCGGGAGGTTCGCCTAAAGGAATGGCATCTTCAAGATCCAGTTCGACCTCTTCCGTGTTAGGGATAAAGGTGTCATTGGTGGCCCGTGCATCACGGATCAAGTTGTTAAACTTTTCACCATAAGGATCACGGCCTCCAGAGTTCTCTTTGATCCAATCAATTCTTTCGGTCATTTTCTGACGCAGAATATTTTTGTGACCTTGAGAGTTTCGAATGATTCTTGGAGTTAAAAACACCACCAAGTTCTTTTTCACTTTTCGAACCGTACTGTTTTTAAACAGCCATCCGAGAATGGGAATATCACCCAACAATGGGATCTTAGATTCGGTGATCGAGTCTTCATCTTCCATCAAGCCACCCAATACCGCGGTTTGACCGGACTCCAGAACGATATTCGTTTTCAAAGACTTTTTGGTCAACGCCTGAGCATTGTCCGCTAAGTTCTGTGCCTGAATCTGCTTGGTACTCACCTTCTGAATTTTCTGTTCGACATTAAGGCGAACAATATCAGAGTCAGGAGAAATAAAAGGCTTAATTTTTAAAAGAATCGTGGCGTCTTTAAATTGCGGAGTGAACGTGCTCAAACCAGCATTCGAGGCACTCTGAGTCGCACCCACAGGCACCTCATCTCCGACCTCAATCTCTGACTCTTCATTATCCATCGCTAAGATATTGGGAGTCGAAAGAATGTTGGCATTGGTTTTCTCTTTTAAAAAGGAGATCAACGCAATCAAGCTTGGGATTTCGATGGTTTGTCCCCCAGCGTTGATTTGAATGGTTTCACTGGGATCACCAAGGTTAAGGATAGCCCCTTTACCTCCGGTTGGATTAACCAGGTCCGCCAACGAACTGGCACCCCCTGAGAATCCAACCCGAGCCACACCTTCACCGTTGGTGTTATTGGTGTTGTCCTCAGGTCCTTTCAAGAACTTCATGTAGTTCATGTTCCAAACATTCGAATTAGAAGCTTCCATTTCCATGATAATAGCTTCAACAAAAACCTGATCTTTCGGAATATCAATTTTCGCTAATAGATTTTTGACAACCTTATAATCTTGCTTGCTCGCCGTGATGATTAAACTGTTGGTGTTCTCATCGGCTTTCATCACCACATTGCCACCAAAGATGGGCTTTTGAATTTTAGGCGCTTGAAATGTGCCTTTGTCGTCATTTTGTTTGGCCGACTTCTCAGCGGCTTTTTCATTCTCTTGAGCAATGCCAGAAAGGGTTTCTGCAATTTTAACCGCTTCACCGTGCTTCACGTAATAAACATAAACCCCACCGGCGTCGGCTGGATCCAAAGGATAATCCAGGCGCTTTACAAGCTCCTCGATACGACCGATTCCTTGATTGTTACCGACCACGATGATGGAGTTGGTGCGCTCATCGGGAGCCACAAGTTTTAAATTTTCAGTTTTTCCACCTTCGTTGTTACTAAAACGAGAGCGGCGGAAACGGCTCGATGATGAGCCTCCTTTTTCTTCTCCATCTTTGATAATCTTTTCGATCAACTCGGCGATATCTTTCGCCTTGGCATGACGGATCGGAATAACTTCTAGACGCTCTTCAAATCCAGGCTTATCAAGCTCTTCAATAATTCGAGAGATTCTTTCAATACTGGATCCATACCCTGAAACGATCAAAGAGTTGGTATTCTCGTAAGACTCCACGTTACCGGCTTTTTTAGAAACAAATTTTTCCAAACTTTTTTTCAAGCTTTCGGCATCGATGTATTTCAGATTGACGATTCGCGTGATCAACTGATCCGAAGTCGGATAATAAGCTCCAGAATAGGTTTCAATGGAGTCGTCTTTCGCGTTGGTTTCTTTTCGAATCTTCAGGTAACCGTCGCCGGTAGGGACCACGGTGTAGTTGTTCATTGCCAAAGCTGTCAGAAACAATTTCCAAGCCTGCGCCACAGTCACCGGAGTCGGCGCCACAATGGTGATTTTGCCATTGATACCTGGCTCCATAATGAAGTTCTTTTTGGTTAACTTACTGATGGCTTGTGCCACATCCATAATGTTGGCGTTGGGATAATCGAAACTTTCAATGATGTCAGGAAAGTTTTCGTCGGTGATGTCTTCGGGTTGAGCCTCCGCAAAAGTCAGGCCTTTTTGCTTCGCTCCAGAATTGGCGACCTTTTTCACCTTGATATCTTCAACAGGAGTCGCCGGACGATTATTCACAGGAACCGGGTCACGAGCCGGCGTTCCACTGTTGCGTTGAAAACGAGAGCGACGATTACGGAAACGGGAGCGTGGTGACTCGTCTTCAATGGGCTCGGGTTCCTCAATGATCGGTGGTTCTTCGATGTCAATTTCGTTGATCTGTGGATCCATCTCTTCATCAAAAAATTCTTCTTCAGGAACTTGTGCGATTGTGTAAAGTGGCTCACCGAGTGTGATCTCTTCAGCCAGGTTGGGAGACGCCGACTTTTTGGCGAGTGATAGTTGAGAAAAACCTATCACTAGAATCGCTATCATCATGATTCGCATTGTCTTCATTCGGACCTTCCTATGGTACTGCATTTTCTATTAAAACCTATAAATATTGAGAACTTAAGTAAGTTCATACAACAAAGGCCCGGATCGCGCCCTAGGTCGAGAGAGTGTTTGGCTCTTCTCGGAATCGCATCGCGTCATCGAAAGCCACTCATGGTTAAACATTAAGTGTGTCTTGGTTTTTTTACGAAAGATTTCACTCCGCAAAGTAATTAATAATCCTTCGCTGGCCATCCCGCACGATTTGAATATTGAGAAGCTGGCCTCTCTTCAGGGATTGATACATTTGCATCGCCCGCTGCGGGGAATTAACGGCCGTGCCGTTCACACCTCTGATAATATCGCCCCGTTTGATTCCCATCTCCGTGTAAATACTGTCGGGACGAACTGTGACAACTTTAAATCCGGTGATCTTACCTCCAGAGCCAGGCTCAACATAGGGAATCGCCTTGGCATCTTTAAGAACTTTCGGCAAATTCTTAAGATGCTCATCGATACTGTCCTTACTGTAAGTCAAAGACATCTCATCGGCGCCCGAAAAATCCACAGTTTCAACGACCGGCTGCGGTCGGGATTGTTGAGTTGTACTCGATGTGTTTGTTGAAGTGGCGCTTGGCCGAGCAGGCTTGTCCCAACTCGCCTGTCGCTCTGAAAAGAAAACCTCTTTGTTTTGGTAAAGCACCACACCCAAAACACAATTGATTGCCAACGAAATAACCAAGACCACTCGAACCATGAAAACCATCCTTTTGTCGTCAGAGGGTTAGGATAATAAGTTCCGTGAAAAAAGAAAAAGAAATTATTCTAGAGTGTAGTTTAGTGTGGTTGAACTGCCTCCACGGGTCACGTCCAACTGAATACTATCGGCACTCTTCAAGGCCTGATAAAGCTCCATAGCTTTTTGTGGAGAATCCACAGGCTCGCCGTTAACACCTTTGATAATATCTCCCCGCTTCAACCCCAAGGTTTCATAGATACTACCCGTCTTGATAGCCACCAGCTTAAAGCCACTGATCTCGCCTCCCGATCCCGGTGCCACATAAGGAACGGCTTTTGCGTCCTGCAGAACACGCGGAAGGTTTTCAAGATACTTATTGATCTCGGCCCGTTTAAAATTAAAGTTGGTCTGATCCACTTGTCCAAACTGCTGAGGTGATTTCTGCTGAGCTACACCCATTTGGATTTTATTTTCTTCCTTAATCTCAATGTACTCAAGCTTGCGATTGCGGAGGTTCCTAAAAATCACTTTATAGCGAGTGATATCACGGATTCGAGCCATACCCTCGACTTCTTCACCGGCCATCGCCGCCGTAATGTCTTTGCCACTGACTTCAATGGTCGCTACCGATCGCTCACGACGACCGTGGATGATGGTTCCCACCAGCTTTAAAGGAAGACTTGTTAAAACAGGCTTGGTGTTATCCTCGCCGCCTGGACCCCCAGATTTTTTTTCACTCAAAGAGTCAGGAATAAAGTGATCGGCGTTGAATATATTTTTGTTTTTCACACCGGTAAAAATAGAGGCTACTTTTTGGTTGCGCAGGCGATTTTGCGCCATCACATTGGCCTTGGTAATGCCTCCGACCGGCAACATGTCAGCACGAAAGTAGGTTGTTAAATACTTCGAGATCAACATTCCCACAAAAAACAACAGTATATAGATGTAGGCCCCCTCGTAAGGAGGACGAGGATTTTTTAACCCGTCACCGCCACCAAATATTGAACTCAGATTCAACGCCATAAGTTAAAGTCTAGCAAAAACTACAAATAATTATTAGAAAAAAGTCTCTGGACTGTTGGATAGTTTTCCCTGAGCCCGCTCAACCGCGATAAATATTGAACAAAAATGAGATCATCGGCGTGAAGACATTGTGTTTTGAGGAGGCATCGGACGTCACATTGGTCGCCGCCGCTTCCGCCTTTCCATACTCAAAACTTTTATAAACCAGCTGTGGGCCAATAGAGACAAAGCGTCCTAAGCGAAAATAGTAAGCCGCATCCAATTGATAGCCCCAACCTTCGGTGTAATCAGACACCGTCAAATTTTCTAAAGTTTGCTTGGAATAGGGAAAAAAAGTTCCCTTAAACGCCCAACCATGGCGAATGTATCCAAAACTGGCCCCCAACGATGCTCGCGATGTGGTCGGGTTGCCTTCGTTGATGTCTTGAGTTTCACCGGTATACAACACTCCAAAATAGAAGCCATTGCGAAAAATATACCCTAACTGCACATCATAAAATGTCAGATTGCGAGTACGGTCTCCGACCACGGCGCCACTGACGTCGTTGTTTTCATCAATTTGGTTGTAAAACAGTGAGGGAATAAAAACCAAGCCGTAGTCCCGCTGCCATTTATCCAATTCTGAAAAGGTGTCGTAGGACTTGTAGTCCTCATATTGGGCGAAACACTGAAAGCTCGATAAAAACAGGATAAAAAATAGACTGCGCATGCCCCCATTATTTGCTGGACCGAGGACAGAATCAAGCCATTCATTGAATAGGAACGTCGAACCAGAGTAATCAGCATTGAACTCCACCATCTTTGTGATTAAAATAAGGAAGTTCGTCGAGGAAGGTCCAGTTAATGCCTATTTATGAATATAAAGGTCTCAACAAAGCAGGAAGAAATGTCAAAGGCACGGTCGATGCCGACAATCTTCGCAATGCTCGAATCAAATTAAAAAAAGATGGGGTCTACGTTGTCGACCTGGCTGATAAAACCAAACGTCAACGAATCAAAAATAAAAACAAAGTGGGAAGCACCAAAGGTGTGAGTGTTGACGATCTTTCAAATATGACTCGGCAGATGGCCTCTTTGATCAAGGCCAACATTCCCTTAGTCGATGCACTGGGCGCCTGTTCTGACCAAATGGACAACCCCCTCCTAAAAGAAGTTTTGGCCGATTGTAAAAACAATGTGAACGAAGGAAGTCCGTTTCATAAAACCCTTCGAAAATACCCACGTATCTTTGACAAGGTTTTTATATCGATGGTTGAAGCCGGAGAAATGTCGGGAACCTTGGACGTGATCTTGTTGCGTTTGGCCGAGTTTACTGAGGATCGTGCGGAACTGAATTCTAAAATCAAGTCGGCCATGCTTTATCCCATCATCATGATTGTCTTCATGATCGGTATTTTGGCTGTGATGTTTATTTTTGTGGTCCCACAAATGATGAGCATTTTTGAAGATGCCGAGATGGCCTTGCCTTGGTACACCGTGATGGTGATCAATTTGAGTGCGGTGATCGTGAATTATTGGTGGATGATCATTGCTGGCGTCGGCGCCCTGATTTACATTTTTGTCCAGTGGACCAATTCGGAAAATGGTCGTCCAAAGTGGGATGCTATCAAACTGAAACTTCCGGTTTCAGGAGAATTGACCCGAATGATTGCTGTGTCCCGATTCACCCGAACCCTTTCGACTCTACTGGCTGGTGGAGTTCCCATGCTCAATGCCATGGACATTGTGAAAAATGTGGTTAATAACGAAGTCTTAGCCAAAGCGGTGCGCGAGGCTCGAGACAACATCAGCGAAGGGGAATCGATTGCTGGCCCCCTGAAAAAGTCCGAGCAATTCCCACCTATTGTGATTCACATGGTGGGAATTGGCGAAAAAACAGGCGAACTGGAGAAAATGCTCAACCAAGTCAGTGACACCTATGATTTTCAGGTCAAAAACAAGGTGAATGGCCTAACTTCGGTCCTGGAGCCCATCATGATTATTTTTATGGGGGGTGTCATTGGGGTTATTGTGTTTTCTCTCATGGTGCCAATGTTTGAACTCGCCAATATCGCAGAGTAATATAGCCATCTTAATCTTTTGAGGAGTGAGTGTATGTTTTTAAACAATCGAAGTGGATTTTCACTAGTGGAAATTATGATCGTTGTGGTGATCATTGGAATTATTGGTGCAACCATGGGGAACCGACTTTTTGGAGGCTTGGATCGAGCCAAACAAAAAGATGCCCAAAATATGATGCGCAACTTTGCAGATGCCTTAGAGATGTATGCCACCGACTGCAACTCTTACCCAACCACCGATCAAGGGCTTGAGGCTCTTGTCGACGAGCCTTCTGGAGACCCACCCTGTGATGCTTGGGGACCCAAATATTTAAAAAAGATTCCAAAGGATCCTTGGGGACGCCCTTACATCTATGAGTCTGACGGTGTTGAGTTTAATATTATCTCTTTAGGAAAAGACAAAAGAGAAAATGGAGAGGGCTTCGGAGAGGACATCCATTACAACCAACTGTAATCTAAGGGAGGCGTTGCCCCTCCCTTTCCTTCGCAGCCGACGATCAAATTCGACCGGATTCTCTCTGGTCGAAATCATGATCGTCATTGTCATTATCGGCCTGTTTGTCAGTTATGGTGCTCGGCGATTTTCCGATCGCAGCAACACAGTCAAAACCCAAGTCCGTCGCTTCTCTACGATGACAAAGAAATTGCGCAATCGCGCTCGACTCGATAACAAAACCTATCGTTTGGTTTTTGATCTACCCATTGAACGCAACAAGCAACAGAGCTATTGGATCGAGTCCACTGACAAAGCGGCCCTGCTTTTAAATGAAGAACAAAGAGAAGAGCTTGAAGAGGTTCTTGAAGAAAAAGAGACCGAAAGTGGTGAAAAGTTTTTACCAGACCCACAGGGTTTCGCCCAAGACAGTAGTATTTTAAAAGAAGCTCCCGCCACCCTTCCCGACGGATTGTTTTTTGAGTCCATTGAACTGATGGGCGATCCAGTCGAGAAAATCACCGATGGAAGAGTCTATATTTATTTTTTTCCACAAGGTTATGTACAAGGAAGTGCCATTCACTTCACGGATCGTGATACAGTACATTGGACGATCATTATTGAGGGTTTGACCGGACGAGTGAATATCTTTCCGAAAGAACGGAGTTTAAAAGATTTTAATTTTGAAAAGGAGTGATTCCATTGCGAAGACCTGACCTTTGTAAAAAAGGCTTTTCATTATTTGAGGTTCTTATTGCGATGGCCATTATGTCATCAGCGGCTATGCTGATCTACACCGCCTGGACCGGCAATCAGCTGCGCGTACGAAAAATGGCCATCAATAACAAAGCCGCCTTCTTACTCGATCAGATTATGGCTGAGCTCGAAATAAAATATTCAGAACGAATCACCCAACTTCCTGAAACCGAGGGTGGCGCTTTTGAGAATCACCCCAACTTCACCTGGTCGATGGTGTCGCGAGACTTTGAAATGCCGGATTTGCGCTCGGTGCTGATATCGGGGGGAGACGGTGACGAAGCCATGCTGTTAATTGTCGATAAGCTGACAGAATACCTCAATCAAAGTGTTAAAGAGATGAAAGTCACGATCTCCTATAATTACGGGGGCAAAGGCAAAAAAGAAACCATCGACTACTCAGCCACCACCTTTCTGGTCGACTTCAATCAGGCGATTCCCATCGGTGGCGGTGTTCCTGGGGCTGGCGGCGGAGGCCTTGGACCATGAGAAACCGCGGTTTTACTCTCGTTGAGGTGATGATCTCTATGCTTATTATGTCGATGTTGACGGTTTTGATTTCAACGTCGATTCGCACCGCTGTTCGCAATAAAAAAAGTCTGGAGAAAAAAATTGAGGCTGAAACCGACCTCTATGACTCTTTGCGGGTTATTAAAATGGATATCGAAAGAGCCTTCCACTACCAAGACGTGTTTTGGGAGATTGAAAACTTGGCCATCCAACAATTGGAAACAGAAAAACAGAATCAGGGACAGAATCAACCCGTCAACCGCCAGGGGCAACCAAGACAACCACCCATTAAACTCACCCAGTTCCTTGGCGAGGCATCCAGCTTGCATTTTACAACCCTGAATCACTTTCGCACCAAGTACAACGCCCCCGAAAGTGATCAGATGGAGGTTGGCTATTTCGTCGATAGCTGCGATCGTCGCAGTGGCAACGGCTCAACCAAATGCCTTTGGCGTCGAAGCAGTCCGCAAATTGATGATGAGGTCGACAAAGACGGAGCTCGCGTGGTGGTGGCCTACAATGTTAAAAAATTTGCCTTAGAGTATCGTAGCGATAAAGAACAAGATGAATGGGTGGATCAGTGGCGATCCGACAACAAGGGGCGCGCTGATCATCGCAATAAGTTTCCAAACTTTGTAAAAGTGAGTTTAGAAATTGAAGACACTGAGGATCGAAATCCAAAACCTCTGTCACAAACTATGGTGGTTGCCGTGGCCTTCCCCAACAACGAACCTCACCTGCAAACTCCCGCTCAAGGCCAGGGTCAAGGTCAGGGCAATCGACCGGGGTTCACACGATGAAAAAAATATTCCGAGGTGCTAATAACAAAAAAGGTTCGGCCATGATGTTGGCTATTTTCACAGTGACATTTGTGATGTTTTTGGCCATGGAGATTTCTCAACAAACCATTATGGAGTATTTGACCTCGGCCACTGAGGTCAAAAAAGTGCAAGCCCACTACGCCGCACAAGCCTGTATGCGCTTAAACCTGCTGCGAATCAAAGGCTACCAACAGGCGACCCGTGCTCTGGGTGACAAAGTGCCGCCAGCGCAATTGCAAATGCTGGATATGATATGGCAGTTTCCCCTATCATGGCCTCCCAGCTTACCGGAAGAGATCAGTTCGTTTGATAGTTCCACCATTCAAAAAACTGTGGGTGGATCACTCCTCAAGCATCAGTTTGTGTCGTCGATTGCCGCCGAGGGTGGAAAAATTGACATCAATGACTTAGGCTCACCATCAGAAGCCCTAAGTTTTAAAACCAAAGCACAAATCCTGCAACGATTGCAGTCTCGGGTTCTCAATGGCGACGACGCTTTCTCGGAACGTTATGCCAACTTCAACTTTGAAGAGCTTATCAACAACATCGCCGATTGGGTGGATGATGGCGATGAAAGCTTGAATGGTGGCAGTGAAAAGGCTTATTACACCGACTACCGGAATGAATTTTTACCCCCCAATAGGCCCTTTAAAACCATGCAAGAGATGCACATGGTGGCCGGTATGACCGATGAAATTTTTGAAATCCTGGCGCCGCAAATCACTCTTTATGGCGTCAAAGGGATCAATGTGAATCAAGCCGAGCGCGATGTCTTGCTCAGTCTTTTTAACAACTACGATCCACAGATTTCCGATGAGATTGTCACGGAAATACTGAAGAGACGAAGTGATCCTGACCTCGGTGGCCCTTTTCAGGATGAAAAAGAGTTTGTTTCTTTTCTAGGAGCTTACATCGACCCAGAGAGTTTCAATGATGAGGAAAACAAAGTGCCTTTGTTTTTCGGTGCCGAACTGAATTTTCGCCTTAACTGTATCGGGGTCTCCGGCAAAATGACTCGCGAGATCGAGGGCGTGGTTTACGATGCCTCCACCGTCAAAACTCGCCTGAAAGAGGCCTTAATGAAGGAAATGGAAGATCAAACCGATCCCCGCTGCCAAAACCTGACCGGAGATGAGCTCTTCGAGTGTTTATGTGATAATGAACCCGACGAACAAAAACAAAAAAAATGCATTGCGGACAAGAAGCGAGCCGCCCAAAAGCAGGACCAAAGTAATAACCAACCGACCCCATTACCTCCTGGGCCACCGAGAATGATAATCCAACAGATCAAATAGGCACCAATAGACAGCGGCCTCGTAACATCCTATAATTACTTTGAGAAGCCAGGAAATTTAAAAGGGATTTTATGAGAAGCCTCGGTATAGATATTGGTCGCTACAGCATCAAAGTGGTGGAGATCCTCGCCAACAATCGTAGTTACGAAATTACGAATGCAAAAGAATATAAAATTCTTAACCTCGAAACGAGCAATCAAGAAATTGATATCTTGCAGACTCTGAACACAATCTCGAAAGAGTTTGATACAGAGACCGCAAAGGTCACCTGTTCGATCCGACAACAGTACGTCAGCACTCGTAAACTTTTCTTCCCATTTAAAGAGAGAGTGAAGATCCACAAAAGCTTAGCTTTTGAACTGGAAGACGACATGCCTTTGTCGGTAGAAAAATCAATCTACGATTCAAAGATTATAAAGTTTCATGACAAAACCGCTGAAGTGATTGCCATGGCCTGTGTCGGCGAAGAGGTCGAGAGAACCTTAGACATTTTTGAGCGAGGCCACATCGATCCCGATATCATCACGCCTGAGTTTGCGGCTCTCGCCAATCTTTATGAGAAGTGGTACAAGTCTCCGGAAGAGGTCAATCAAGAGGAGTTGGAAAAACAGCCGGACCGTTTGGTTGTTCACATCGGCCATTCCAAATCGTTTGTTGGCGTTGTCAGCAATGGATTTCTGATCTGGGGCCGCAGTATTATGTGGGGCATTGAGAGAGTCGCATCATCGATATCAAAAAGTTTTCAGGTTCCCTTTACGACAGCCTTAGATATGATGCCTAGTAAAGCTTTTGTTCTTTTGTCGACGTCGGGAGCCAATAAAGATCAGGTCAAAATGTCGGATGCGGTCACCGAGGCCCTGCAGCCACTGATTCAAGACCTGCGTCTGTCAATGATGCTTGCCAATACCGAGTATGGCGCCAACATCGAACAGATTGAAATGATTGGAGGCCCGGCTCATATTAAAAATTTGGCGGGCTTTTTCACCCAAGAACTTGAAAGACCCACCAATGTCGTCAATCCGATCAAAAGCCTGAGCGGACAACATATGAAAAATCATGAGCGTCTGGCTGACGTGTTTGTGGTCTCTATAGGTTTAGCGATCGAAGGCTTGCGGCGTCCTTTCAACCCACCGGTGAACTTTCGCCAGGGAGAAATGGCAAAGAAAAACCTTTCATTTGAAAAGTTTTGGGAGAAATGGGGTTACACCACAAAAATAGTCACTGCGGCCTACATCATTTTCTGTATCTATGGCGTCGCCTATGACTCGATTGCCACTCAATTGGAACTGGCCTCCTACGATGTGATGACCACACAAGCCACAAAAATTGCAAAAATCAAAACACGAACGGGAATTGAATCTAAAATCCGCTCGTATATCCGTAAAAATAAAAAGAAGGCGGAGTTGGTTTCGGTTTACGATCAATTGGAAGAAATCAATTCGCCATTGAAGTTCGTTAATGACGTCAGCCAAACTCTTCCAAGCAACAAGGATACAAAAGCCTATGAAATTCGACGCTTTGTCGTCGACAACACCAAAGTGAACATTCAAGGTGTGGCGGCGGATTCAAAAACCATTGAAAAAATCAATCGCTCCCTAAAGGGTTTAGCCGCTGGTGGCAAAGTGAAAGCCGTTCCGGCTGTCATTCAGAAAGAAGAAGGCCGGCAGGTCTTCGGATTTGAGTTTCTAGTAAAGAGAAAGAACTGATATGGATTTTGAAGCACTAAAAGAACAGTTTATCGAAAGATTTCAAGCCTACAAATCACAAGTTGAGGATTCTGCGGTCTACATTACACTGAAAGATCGTTACGACACTCTTAATCCCAACATGCAAAATGTTGTGAAGTACGCCAGTTTGTTTTTTGTGATTTACTTCTTTTACTCTATCCCCGCCTCTTTTGTTTCTTCGGCTAGCGAAAAAATGGAATTCTTTGAAGAAAATCGCGCCATGACTCGGGAATTGATTCGAGCCGGTCGCATTGCCCAAACTGTGCAATTGCCACCACCGGCGCCAACGGCGTCGGCGTTAACCAGCCGGGTGAATCAAGTGCTTGAAAGAGAGCAGATTCTTCCAGAACAAAAAATGGCAACCACACAAAAAAACACTGTGGCTTCAAAATCACTGGTTCCCAAGGCTATTAAGCAATCCGGTGTGAAAGTCAGCGTCAAACAATTGAATCTCCGTCAGTTGATTCGAGTCGGAGAGGCTCTCAATCAAATTGATAGCACCCGCTTAATGAATATTGCGATTCAGGCCGACGCCAAAGACCCCCATTATTTTGTGGTCGACTATGAAGTGGCTGCGTTTGAGGTGCCTCGCGAGGAGTCGCCTCTGACTGGCAAGAAATCAAATTCCAAATTTAAGTCTCGTGGTAACTCAAGGAAAAGAAAATGAATCAGTACCTGACTCCGATTCTCAATGTCTTTAGATTTCATAAAAAGAAAATTGTATTTTTCTTTGCGGCTATCGGGTTTTGGTTTCTTGTCCTTTTCCCTTACGACGACCTTAGCGACTACATCACCTATAAAACCACCCAGATGACCCAAAGCCAGGTCTACTTGCAGTTCGATGGTCTTTCTTTTGCACTGCTGCCACAACTGGGATTGAAGATGGAAAATGTACTGATCGAAATGATTAAAATTCCACCCTTCACTGTCGACTCACTGGGTGTGGCTCCCAATCTCTCCATGGTATTTGGTCAGCCTGCCGGTGTCGTAAAGGCTTTTGGACTGTTCGGTGGCAATGCCTCTGTCGACGTTGCCCCCTCTAACGAATTGGATGTTGAAGGGCTTGAGCTGGGTTTTGATATCACTTTGGACGATGTGGCTCTTAAAGAACTTTCGAAATTTGCCCAAAAGACTTCGAACTTTCCGATCACGATCTCGGGCAACACAAACTTTGATTCCAACATGTTTGTCGACACCACCTATAAGATGCAACCCAAAGGTGAGATCAAATTGAATATCAAAGATTTGGACATCCCGTCTTCAAACATCCCTTTACCAATGGGCGGCGGTGCTAGCATGAGTATGTCGTTTCCAGCCTTAAAGTTAACAAATCTGGAGCTTGAAGGTAATGTTCGCGACGGCATCTTGAATATTAAAAAAGGTAATATTGGCGATCAGAAAAATGATCTTTTTGGTACTATCACGGGTGACCTCTTCTTTGAGCTGCAAAGAGGGGGGCAATTGAAAATGGGCGGATACGATTTGCGCATCAACCTCAATGTCAGTGAGAACCTCAAACGCCAACTTGGCACTGTGCTTGGTTTTGTCGATATCTATCAAGGTATTGGAGAAAAATTCAAATATGATTCCCTTCGTGGTGTTCGTTACTCCATGCGATTGAAGTCCCGAAGCATGCAGATGCCACCGCAGGTCTCGTCTTATTAATTGACTGGCCGAGGGCCTCAATAGGGCCTTCCGACTGAGCCCCACCAACAGACACCTTTAAATGTGTACGGAAATTGACTTTCCTTTAAGCACCGCCCACGGTATGTTCTAGTAGATATAATCCGATTTTTTCAGAAAGGCAGATCTTTATTTTTTTCCGGCGCCGACGCCAACAGAGTTTGGCCTTCATTTTAATAAATTGTTATTTGGCTCTTTGTTTCAGCCTCGCCCATTGCGCGAGCACTCAAGAAAAAAGAAAGGCGGACGACCTTGCCGAAAAGCAGCAGGCGACAGCTGAAACCAAGCTTGGTCCTTACGAGCAATATGAAAAACATAGCGACACCCCATCGGTTGTCGCCAAAAAAGAGCCGTCTGATCCCCTTGAAGGTTTCAACCGAGGGATCTTTGCTTTCAACAGTGTTCTGTATCGCTTTTTCTTAACACCTTTGGCGCAAGGTTATGATTACATCATGCCCGGATTTCTCAGCAGAGGTGTTAGCAATTTTTTTGAGAATCTAAGAGAGCCGCTCTATTCCCTGAATTATCTTCTACAACTCAAACTTGAAAAATCGGCCAATGCCTTAGGACGATTCGCTCTCAATTCGACAGTGGGTGTGCTCGGTTTTTTTGACCCAGCAGACTCATGGTTGGACCTCCGACCACGCAGCACCACTTTGGGTGAAACATTTGCCAGTTATGGAATGGGACATGGCGCTTACTTGGTCCTGCCCCTGCTTGGCCCTTCTGATCTTTTAACCGCTCCGACTTTTGCCCTTGAGTACACAGCCCATCCTCTCAACCTGGTCGATGATCCTTTGTTGGTTCGTGGTTTGTTTGTTTACGAGGGCTTTCATGATCAGGTTCCTCGTCTCAAAAAATATCACGACATTGTAAAAGACAAAGAAGACCCCTACGTCTTTATTCGCAACTATTATATCGAAACCCGAATGATTCGTTTTAACCAGTTGAAAGGTGAGTTTTATTCGACGGAAGGAACGGTCGAAAAGTAATGAAATTTAATAAAAAAATTTCGTGGATTCTTATTCTTCTTTTCTTGCCCGTCTTTGGTTTCTTTGCCTACCACACCAAAGACTTTAAAGTCGATGCCTCTTCTGAAACTCTTTTAACCCAATCGAACAAGAAATTTATTGAATTTCAAACCAATTACCAAAAATTTCAGCCCGAAGAATTTATTCTCATCGCCTTTCAGCCGTCTGGGTCGACCTCGATCTTTAGTGAAGCCAATCTCAGTCGAGTGCAAGCCATATCAAATGAACTCAAAACCATTGAACGTGTCAAAGGTGTCAACAGCCTGGTCAATGCCCCTATTTTTTATGCGGCCTCCAGCTTTGACAGCACCACAAGTTTTACTGATTTGACTTGGGAGAAACAAAAATTCTCTGCAAAATTCATGGAGAAAGTTCTCGCCTCTCACCCAATTTATGAAAATTTGCTAGTCAGCGAAGATCAAAAATCGATGGCCTTGCAATTGGTTTTCAAACAAAACCAGAAGTTATTACAGCTTGAAAAGCAAATGCTGCCTATTCGCCAAAAGTACATGAATGGTGAGCCCTCGGCCGAGGGTAAAAAGAAACTCGCCGAACTGGATAAGAAATACGATAAGATTTCAGAAAAATTGAACAAACAAAGAAAAGATGAAATCGATCGCATTCGTAAAGTCCTCGAAAAATACGACAACCATGGTGAATTTTACTTGGGCGGTAACAACCTTCTGGCCTATCAGCTGATCAAAATTATTAAGAATGACCTGTATGTGTTTGGTATTGCCATTGTCATTCTCGTCAGCCTCGCTCTCCTGTATTTATTTGGATCTCTCACTTGGGTTCTCTTAGCCATGATCTCTTGTTTTGTTTGTATCCTTTCGACTGTGGGCCTTCTTGGCTTTCTCGGACTTAAAGTGACAGTAATTTCAGCGCATGTGATCTCTTTGCAAATTATTTTATCGCTGGCATTGATCATCCATATTATTGAACAGTTCCGCGAACTCGCCGATAAGGACGACAACGAAACCCCACTTGTCGAACTGGTTTCTGAGGCGATCCGCCTGAAAGCCAAACCCTGCTTTTTTGCCGGCTTAACCACGTCCATAGGGTTTGGATCGTTGATATTCAGCGGTGTCCAACCCGTCATATCCTTTGGCTGGATGATGGTTTTGGCGATGGCGGTGTCTGTCACCGTTTGCTTGTTATTTTTTCCTTCTCTGCTGGTGGTTGCCAGTCGCTTTTTAGTGGTCCCCAAAAGTCACAGTTACCTGAAAAGCTTTATGGAGTTTTTCTATATTATCTGCGACAAGGCAAAAGGCTTTATTATCTTCTTGACCCTTGTCCTTTGTGGGTTTGGAATCGCTGGATGCTTTCTCTTAACAGCAGAAAATAGTTTTTTAAACTATTTCAGTAAGTCCACAAAGGTCTACAAAGAGCTCACCTTTATTGACAAAAAGTTTGGTGGCACCACCCCTCTTGATTTGGTTTATAAAGTTCCTGAAGAGCGACGCCCACAGGACATTTTAATCCCAGCCACCACAATTCAACGCATTGAAAAGTTACAGGAGCATCTCGATAAGAAACAAGCGGTCGGCAGTATCACCTCAGTGGCTGATTTTACCAAAGTGGCACAGGTGGTGCGCAACAAGCCGATGTCGGAGTATGAATTGACCTTGTTTTTCGACATCCTTGATGAAGATACGAAAAGAAAATTTTTATACTCTTATTACTCTCCCGAGACCAATGAATTGCGCCTGGCCATGCGCATTCAAGATTCGACCAAAGGACTTGACCGAGAAAACTTCATGCAAGAACTGGAACAAACTCTTTTGGACTTCGGCTTTAAGAAAGAGGAAACGACTCTGACCAATCTTTTTGTTCTTTATCAAGATATTCTCGCTCGATTGGTTCGATCTCAGTTCACAACCATGGGTATTGTGTATGCGGCCATGTTCTTAGTGCTGTTATTGATTTTTCGCTCTTTTTCGGTGGCGGTCATCGCTCTTATACCCAATTTGGTAACCAACTTAATAATTTTAGGTATCATGGGCTTTTTCGGAATTGCCTTGGACCTCATGACGATGACGATCACTTCAGTGGCGATGGGAATCTCTGTTGACGACACCATTCACTATGTCCATCGTTATTTGGAAGAAATGAAATCCAGCAAAAAACCCATTGAATCGACAAACCTTTCGGTGGGCTTTGCGCTTCTTTACTCGACTCTGGTTATCTTAACAGGATTTAGTTCACTGACTTTTTCAGAATTTGTTCCCAGTCTTCTTTTTGGAGCTCTAACAGGCCTAGCAATGATACTGGCTTTTCTCACAGATTTGACCATTCTGCCGGTTTTAATGGACCAATTCGTTAAAAAGAAGTCTTAATTCCTAAGCTTATTCTGTTGTAAGAGACAGAACCTGTAGTCGCTAACAACCTGTTTCCATTAAATATTTTGATTCTAACACGATTCTGTATTGGACTATGGGGAGGGGGCAGTCCTGATGAAAATCCTATGTATGATCTTAATAACATTGGCCAGTGCCTTGGCATTTCCAAAGTCTTTGATCGATGAAATCGACCTATCATCCAACGACCGCACCGATGTCTTAGCTATATACAAAAACGACACTCTCGTTTACGAGGAGTTTCGTCACCAGTACACGCGTCATCAAAAACACAAGTTATGGTCGGTGAGTAAAAGTATCACGGGTTTACTTGTGGCCCGCGCCGTTGAGAAAGGTTTACTGAATATTCACAGTTCGATTTGTGACTATGTTTCGGTCAGCCATCTCAGTTCGGTGCAACAATGTGAAGTCACCCTAGAGGATATTTTGCATTGGCAATCTGGAACCGAGTGGTCTGAAACTTATATTGGCTGGAACGGCAGTAGCTCGAACGTTCTTTCAGGCCTGTATGGCGAGGGCATTTCTGATTTTGCCAGTTATTACTTTTCCCTTTCTTACTCCGATACCGTGGAAAACAATTGGAATTATTCCACTGGAGATTCCCACATTCTGATGCACATCCTGCGACAGGTTTACTCTCCCATGGAATACGATTCCATGCCTTGGCGAGAGCTCTTTGATCCCCTGGGGATTAGCGATGCCACTTTTGAAAGAGATCACACGGGGCTTTATTTGGGAGGCGCCTACATCTTTTTATCGCACCCTTCACTTTATAAGATTGGTCAAATGGTGAGTGACGAATTGAAACAGCCACACCTTCTTCCCGTCGATTGGATGCAGCAGGCTTTGACTCCACGACCCAACGCCCTGTTCACAGAGGAAATGATTGAAGACGAAAAGGCGCCGGCGATCCCAGCCGCCCATTGGTGGGTGAACCGTCCCGCAAATCCTGACAATCAAACCGTGCCCTGGCCGCGGGCCCCCACCGATACGTTTGCCGCGTTTGGGGTGTTTGGACAGATGATGTTTATCATTCCCTCAGAGGACATTGTCATCATTCGGTTGGCTCAGGATATTCGCGGTGGCTTTGACAAAGCCCACTTCTTAGATGTTACCTTAAAATATGCAAGGGAGAACGACCGATGGCCAGAAACAACACCAGCTTCCAGTGTATTGGGCTTGTAATTTTTGTATTGCTGTTCACGGCCGACGTTTTTGCCAAGAGCACGCCCTATCTGTTAACCCGTTATATTGCTAAAGAGTATTGCAGTTGCCGGTTTGTGGTGAAGCAGTCAGCCAAGGTCTGTAAAAATGAAAACAAGGCGACCAATATTTTATTTCGAGTTGATGAGGATCTCGACAAACAGGTTATCACAGTCACCAATATCTTCACGAAAGCCCGAGCTCGCTTTCTCAGTGACAATTACGGCTGCCTTTTAGTAAAGGACGAATCATGAGATCCGATCACGAATGGTTCTCCCTGTACGGAGAAAGTCACCAAAATCGTACCAACAAACTGATTCACTATTTCTGTGTCCCAGTCATTCTTTACTCTGTGCTCGGACTGCTGGATGCCCTTTCCCAAGCTCCTTACCTTGACCTCCCCATTTCTCTGACTCTGCCGGTCCTGATCAGTGGTGGGTTGTTTTATCTCATACTCAATTGGAAACTGGGTTTGGTCACCCTCACCGTCTGTGTCTTGATGGTGGGCAGCTTTCGTTTTTATCCGGGTGCCAAACCACAGCTTCTGATCCATCTACTTCTTTTTGTGGTGGCTTGGATTTTCCAGTTTGTGGGTCACAAAATCGAGGGAAAAAAGCCGTCTTTCCTACAAGACTTGGCTTTCTTACTGATCGGTCCGCTGTGGATCATCGACCAGTGGACAGGACGTAAACTCCGAAGTTCCCCTTCTCACAGGGAAACCATTTGAAGACTGGCTTTTAAGTCGCCCTCCTGAGCCTGCTCGCCGAAAGCTGCAAACATTGCAACCACTTTTATCGTTGCCCAATTTAAGAGACAGAGTGGTTTTGAAGATTATTCAAGAACGATAGTAAAAACGGTTTATCTTCAAAACCTTTGGGGGTGTAAAGTTTCCATGTCATATTGGGGTTTTAGGTGGAGACGGCTATAACTTTGGGAATTCCATAGAGTCTTGGAGGCCCGATGAAAAAGACCGTCTTTTTTTCCGTTTTTATACTTTTCATGCAAACATTCACAGCCAGTGCTCAGCAACAATCCCATGGTTTGTTTTTTGAACCTGAGATTCCGATTTCAAAAGATTTCAGCGAAGCTGCAATGACTTTGAAAGCCTTTGCCGAAGGTGATGTCGCCGGTGGGCTTGATGCCAACCAATGCCCTGAGCAATTGGAAAAACTGTATCAATCGGTTTACACTCTATCCCCTGAGCACTTTTTGGCCTCCGGAGTTCGCACGCAAAATATTGAAAGTCTTTTGCGATTCGGCGACGGCAATCCACTGCAAAATATTTTTCAAACACGCTTGGCTTTAAGACAACGCTTTAGTGATTGGGTGAAAAACGGAGACTTTCAAAATTACCAAGCTTTGCAGGACTGCGGAAATGCTCTGAAAGTGACAACGCGCACTCTCCGCACTTTCGAAGATTACTATGGCCAAATTCTTTTGCAAGAGTCTGATTTTTTCGACCAACCGGAAGAAGAGCAAAAAACCAAAAAGTTCGCTGGTAACAAATTTCCTCACGCCCTTCTCAATCCTAAATATGCCGATGACTACAGCTTCCCCACCGACATGACCGTCACCGGTAGTAGCTTAAAATCCGGTGATATTTTATTGAGCCGAGGCAATGCTTTTACCGGCGCTGTGATCAGTCGCATCGGACGTGTCGACAATCAGTTTTCTCACCTGGCCATCGTCTATGTCGCTGATGGCTCGATCAAAGAGTTTTTGAATCGCGATAAAGAGATGCAACCTTTTGTTCCCGGACAAACCTATGTCCTTGAAGCTGTTCTAGATAACGGCTTACAGGTCGTTACCCTAGACTTTTATTTGAAAGAGGACAAAACCCGTCTCGCCCACTATCGCTACGTTGGCAACGGGCAACAGTCAGAACAACAATTGCAGAAGTTGCGAACCACGGCCGCCCAAGAGCTGGCCGAAATGGCCGCCACCGGCAAAACGCCCTACAATTTTTCCATGGACATGAACAGCCGTGAAACCCTGTTCTGCTCGCAAGCCGTGGCCTTTGCCTACTCTCGTGCCTGCGATGAGCTGAACATGGATTGCCAAATGAGCGCCATGGCCACCGCCGAGAATACCGGTCATCAATACCCCTTCCCCATTCTTTCAACAGTCATCGAAAAAAACGATGAAGGTGAATACGTCAATCAATTGGCCAATTTGTTACAACTGGAGGGCGAAAAGGTGTTTGCTCCCTCAGATGTGGATATGGATCCACAAATCGAATTGGTGGGAGAATGGCGACAGTATAAAAATATCGCCGGCCGCCGTATTCACGATATGATTTTCACAAAAATCTTTCAGTGGATGGAGCAAGGAGGCTACAAGTTTAAAAGCAGCTCACCGGTGGTTGACGATTTAAGTTACGTGGGATTGCTGCTTGCCTCGTCTTTCGAAAAAATGCCACCTAACACTCCAGAGTCTTTTGTGAAAGGCACCATGCTGGCCGCCTATCTGGTTGAGTCCCCTGGCCTGAATCGAATCGGTCGTAGCATCGTTGATCGATTGTTAAAGACCAAGAAAGTCGAGCAACTATTAGAAAGAATCGATGATCCCGCGGCGGCCCGACAGTTTTTAAAACTTTCAAAATTGGGCATTCAATCCATAAGTGAACTAGAAAACCCCAGCCTGGGAGCCGCCGGTGAAATCTTAGATTTGGCGACATCCTCTTTACAAGATGCGGGTGTCGATCAATTGGACGAAGAAGAAGTGATTTCAAGAATGAACTATATTCGTGATTTGGTTGAAAGTGGCCGACTGGTTGAGATTCTTTCCTTTGTCGGACTGAATAAAGAGATGCAGACTTTTCGTGACGGCTATGTCGAGAAATATGGTTATGCTCCCACCGATTATATCTACGATCGCTTTTTAGAGTTGCACCGAGTGACTGCTTGTGAGCGTTATCAGAACGGTGAAGGTGACTTTTTTCACCACCTTTTCGCAAAAGACTTTTCTGGCGATCCACAAACAGCCTGTGACACTGAACAATTGGACTGGAGACTCAAATGGTAAAATCGACTTTATTTGTTTTGCTTTGTTTCTTTTTAATAAACCCACTGCAGGCGCAAGATATTGAACTGCCAAGCCCTCCAACCACCGACCGTCACCAGTATCAGCTGGTTGTTGTGAACTATGGTGACACTGTTTTGGCAACCCAAGTTCAGGAGTCGCTGGCAAAGGACTTTCTACAGGCCATGGGGCAGCTGGGGCTCAGCACCCTGTCGGTTGATTCGCTTAAGAATTTGCAAATGAATTTTAAATCGTTTCATGAACAGTTGGCGTCGGCTCTGGTGCGAGTCAACGATGCTCTTCCCACCGATGAAGCCATTGCTATGAACATTGTCTATCTTCCTGTAGCGCAAGAGTCTTTAGTTGTGAAAAACGCCACTCTTTCAAATCTTGAAATTTCAGGGAACTGGGCGCCAGCCGCTCAGGCTTTAAAAATTCAAACGGTGCAACTGACGACCAATTCGACGATGGGTGACGCCGAGTTTGAATGGTACACGTCAGTTTCCAACAGCTTGGCTTTGCACAATCAAAGCATGAGCCAACAGACGGATTCTCCCGGCTTGTTTTTTTCGGCCCTGCAGATGCAAATGAGTTTGCAAAAAGATCAATCATCGATGCAATTGCAAATACTGGCGGGCCTGGATCAACAGAAAATCACACTTGATAAAGTTAACGATCAAGTTCGTATTGACGATATGGTGGTTCCGGGCTTCACCGACATTATTGATCAAAACGCTGATGTTCCTATGGCGGAAGCGCCCGGTTATATATCAAAAACTCCAATGATGGTGATGAGCACGGCCTTTGTGCAAAGCCAGTCGCAAAAGCCTTTGGAACTTGGCCTGGCCTTAGGAGCTTTCAATGGATTGGGAGGAGCATGGACAGGCGTCAATGTCGTCGATGAGTTTGCTTTGGCTGGGACGGCACAACCCTCTGAAGTGGGTGCGGAACAGTGGCTGAACGAATGCCAAGCCCGCATGACCAGTGTTCCCCGTTTACAGGGCACTTTAGCTCGCGGTGCGATCGGAAATGGAAAGTTGGGTGAGCTTGTGGAAAAATCCGATGTCGGTATCGGCTTTCACTTTTTCAATATGTGGTTTCAATTCAACGATCAGGGCGAACCCTATATTGCCCCGGGAAATCTTGATGTCCGCGTTGCTTTGGCTGGCGGCTTGGGGGGTTTCGCCGAATGCATTGTTATGGGGGATGTGAATGAGCAACTCTCAGGCGAGTTGAACGCCACCATCAAAGCGCAATTGGAAGAGCTTCTTGAGGTCAATTCTTTGGCTGACGAATTACTGAGCCAGTTCTGATTGAATAGCCGCCGGTGAGATCTGCGGAGTTGAATGAGTTTCGGCTCCATAGGAGAAACGGTATCCAAGAATCATTAGCAAATAAATCAGGCATCCTATGAGGCGCATGGGGGCTCCTTTTGACTGTTTGAAGTGCCTGTATTTTAAGTGATTGACGCGCCTCATTCTATTTTAAAGATCTTTTCTGAAATCTGTATAAGATAGTGGCAATTTTTCATACCTTCGCAGCTCAGCATATCCGGTATTTCTTGGCTCACTGGGACATTCTCAGGTATCTGTAAGAATTCTTCAGGGTAACACTGGCCTAGCAAGTGCTTATTCGATAAAACAAAAAACCTTAAAAGGGGGATATTTATGTCAGGTGTTAACAAAGCCATCATCGTTGGACGTCTTGGAACGGATCCTGAAGTCAAAACAGTCACGTCGGGACAAACTGTTTGCCGCCTCAGCGTTGCAACCAGTGAAAATTGGACGGACCGTGATGGTCAAAAACAAGAAAGAACCGAATGGCATCGGGTTGTGGTTTGGGGTCGTATGGCCGAGGTCTGCGGACAACATCTAGCCAAGGGCCGTCAGGTTTACCTAGAAGGCCGCTTACAAACACGCTCTTGGGAAGACCAACAAGGCGTTAAGAAGTACACCACCGAGATTGTCGCCAGTACGGTGCAATTCTTAGGCGGTAACGATCGCAGCAGCCAGTCGCAGAGCATGGGCGGCAACATGGGCTCACAAGATTTTGGTCCAGAACCCTCTTTTGATAGTTCTGAAGAAATTCCTTTCTAAGTCACTGAATCAGGCCACCATTAAGACTTTGGTGGCTTAAGTCCTTAAAAACTCTTAATATTTATACGTTTTGGACTTGGCCACGCCCTGTTCTTTTCCTATCATATTGTGAAGGAGATCAATTTTTCCGCTCACTTGTGTGAGTTGGAAATTTTGACCTCTTGAAGAGACCATTTGTTTCTGACCCATCAATCGGGCCGCAAATCAATGAACTCTAATAGGAGTGAATATGCACCATCAGGGATCCATCTCGAAATTCGTTCTTTTGTTTTTTGTCGCCATACTGTTTGTGGTTCAACCCTCTTGGGCGGGTCGAGTCGTTAAAGTTAAAGGTAAAAAAGTTTTTATTATCTTGGATCAAGAAGAAGTGGGCGCCACTTCTAAAGGCGACAATCTCTACACCACCACCCGAGCCGGAAAAAAACGTGGAATCGTTACCGTGCGCGCGATTAAAGGCAATAAGGTCATTGGCCAACTCCGTAAAGGTAAAGCCGCCAGCCGAATGTTGACGAAGGCGCGCAATAAAGGTCCTCGCAAAAAACAACGCCGTCGTGACGATCCAATGATGATGGAAGATGCCAGCGAAGTGGCACAAACAGAAGTGTTGGAAAGAAGCGAATTCCCAGAAATGATGTTTGGATTGGTTGGAACCTATGGTCAGGCCACGCAGAATGTGGCCAACGTGGCCGATATGTCGGGCTCTCTTCTTGGTGTCAAAGCGGTTTTTGATTATGAGCTTTTTAGCAACTTTGGAGTCAAAGCTCGCTTAGGAATGGATATGCTTTCAGTGACCGGCTCGAATGGTGGCGCTGAATTTCAAACTGACATCAACTACCTGACTCTGGATTTCTTTTTGCGCTATTACGTTATTCGCGGCAACAGCTTTGGTCTGTTTTTAAATGGAGGACTGGGTATTTACTCTCCTATGTCGACCGACCTGGGCTCCAACGCCGCCCTTCAAGAAGACTCGATTTCAACAACAAGTGTTGGGATTCTTGGCTTAGGAATTGCCATTCCTTTGGGAGGCATGGAAATTCAATTGGGCGCTGACTATTTTATCTTTCCACCTTCTGACGATGTCGAAACCAGCGTCTTCGGCGCCAAACTCGGTTTGCTTTTTGGTATTTAATTCCAAGCGTCCTGTTTTATAACTCCGCCAAAGAATCAATATACTCAATTTTTTCATCGAAGCTGAGAGGCTTCGATGGCAAAGCCTCTTTCAAGAGATCCTCTGCCGGCGTTAGAAACTGACTGAAGGCTCCGGCTTTTTTGACAACCACAACACCCGCACTCGATTTTTCAACCAATGCATATTGTGGACTGACTTGGCTGGTGTACAAATTAGCACCTGTTCCGGTCACCTCTTTCAGCCAGCTTACTAAAAAGTAATCTTTATCGCCATTGGAGGAAAAATACATTGTTGAGACCTCACTCATCGAAGCCGCTGTGGCTTCAAACAATTGACTGACTTCTTTGAGGTCGAGAGCCGTTTTAGGAGAAGAGGCTTCAGAACCTGTTTGCAAAGCCTGCTGTAAGGTTTCAATGGCTTGTGAATTGAAATCAGACGTGCTTAAAACCGCCCATGGTCGCCCCTCAGTGGAATGATGACCTTGAATGCTTGAGGCTTGCAACAGAACCGTAACCTTCTTTTGCAACAGTCCTTGAGCATCAAACAGATTGATAAAAATGAGGTTCTTATAATACTGATACACGTTTTTATGAAGTGTCATCCCACTTCCACAAAAAGACAGACCCTGTTTCGCTTGAACGGCTAAATACTGTCGCACTTCCGCAAACCCCATCAAATGCACAAAGGCACGAGCAATAGCGGGTGAGGGAATGTCTCCGGAACAGGCTTTTAAATTCACCGAAGTTGCTAAGTCGTTTGTCGAAATGAGAGACCCCTTACCGATCTGAGCCACAATGGTCCCTGCGTATTGTCTATCACAAACCAGGGCGCCGCCTGAGTCATGTCCCGAAACATGGGGCTTCCCCTGTAAGGCAATAACTTGATCACGATGCTCGACAAACTGATCTGCTTTCACTTTTTTAGCGTGTGCCACACCCCAATACATATAATCATTATAGCCTGTACCAACCAAGGAGCAGCTTCCCGATGCAATTTTCGCTGCGATGTCGTCAGCACTCATCAACGCCATGGGAGTTGCGGCCAGAACTTCTGATGAAGGTAGCTCAATCACAGCAACATCTTTGCGAACTCTTTCCGACTCGGTCACGGCCAGACGTGGATTCAATGGTCCTTTTTCATCTAAGAAATTCCACTGGATGTCCTGTTTACCAAACACCTTGGGCACATCGGTCAAACAGTCGACCAAAAGAGCCTCGAACTGATCGTGGTAAAATCCGTAACCACAGTGGCCGGCTGTTCTCAATTTATTGGAGCCGATAACAAATGCCGAACATGACATTTCAGCCTGCGGTTGATTGTTGAGCACAGGAACAATCTGGCAAAGTTGAGTCGGAATTTGCTCAGCACTTTCACCACCAACAATAGCTGAGGCTGAAAGTGGTAAGACAAGGCTGATCGCGATAACCAGGCGTTTAAATGTCGGCATGTGATTCCCCTATTGATTAATGGACGTTGCTGGATTGGTGAGAATGGCAAACTTTGGAGCATGGGGAAATCAGCAAAATCGAGCCTGTATTTTCTTCCTTTTGCAGGCTTTTCTTTTTCACAAAAGGCAAAAAAAAACGACCAGGCTTTGGGGTCCTGGTCGAAAAAGGGGGATATGGGATCGTACTCTCTATATAAGCAATCGCAGGGCCAAGGCCTGCCAAAAAAATCTTTAGTAATTCTAAATATTTACAGAAAACCCTGGCATCCTTAAGCTGTAAAACTTCTGAATTGACGCCAATTATTGTCACTCTTTTTCGGAGCCAAGCTGAAGAGACCGGCCCATCGCCTCCATAAAAAGAGCCTTGAAAAGGTCCTACTGCACCAACGCTTGTTCACATTGATAGGCAAATCCAGAGCTATCGCCTGTTTGCACCAGGAGATTACCACCTTTATCGGCGACCTGATTTTTCATAGCATTGATACTTTCGACGGTGGCCCCCCACCATGACCAATCGGCCCAAACTTGTCCCAAGGGCTTGCAGTCGGCGCCTGCTTTTTCACTGACCATGACGTGCTGGGCTCGTGGGTCCAATGTTCGACAACCCGCCATCAAGACAGTGGCGAAAATGGCAATAATTAAAGAGTGGCTTTTCATAAGATCTCCATTGCAATGAGCGAATTTGTTAGATCGGATCTATAATGAAGACAAGGAGATTGCAATATCTTGAAAGTCGTTAGTTCAAGGAATTGACTGAATTGGAAATAAGACACCCCCAAAAGACTCTGTACCAAAAGCTTTTAGGAGGATGTCTCGATTATCGGTGTCTGTTTATTCGGTCATCCGACGGGTGTTGTACTCATTGGCGCGCAACGGGTCGATGGATTCGTAACGAACCAAAAGCTCTTGCGTTCCTAAAAGTCCTTGGTTTACAAAAATAATGTTCTGTTCTCCAGGTTTGATTTCCAGACTCCAGCACAGCTCTTGGCTTTGTTCACTTTGACAAAAGGGAACCTTGCGGTCGGGTTGAGATTTGTAAACCACTTCCACTCGGCCAGCAGGAAAACGTTGCAGTCGATACTCACCGCGACTGACAGACCGAGTAAAAAGATCCTTTGCCACGCGCGCCAGTTTTCTTCCGTAGGTGTTGTCATCGGTTCCATCACAAATATTTAATATATTGGTCCCCGCCTCGCGAGTTCCTCGGGTGAGGTTTAAAAATTTCTCCAACTCTTGGGGTTCACTTTGCGACAGCTGACCTCTCACATCGTCGTCGACTTTTGGATTGCCGCTGACACAATGACGCTTACTGAGACTCCACGGGTTTTCGGGATCATTGTCGCCACCAAATCGAGTCTGCAAGTCCCGACTTACAGAGTTTCGATGTAGAACTCCGTAAGTCGAAATTCTTTCGTAGGCGCGATCGTCGCCTTTAAGACGTTGCAAAGCCTCGGCGGCCCTTTGCGCGTTAAGGTTAGGAGACCAGTCGATCGTGTCGGTGATAAAAATCACACCCAAATGCGCCCCTGAGCGTACAAAGTCGGTGTTCATTGACTGGGTGAGGGCCATCCATTGCTCTTCACGAGTTTCATCATCAAGGGCTGGAACCGACCATCCTTGCTCTGCCGAATCTGGAAACTGCGAGCGATAGTGTTCACTGGAGGTCCCAAAAAGAAGAAATCCAGGGTTTAAACCCATCACCATGGGAGCCAACAATTCCTCGTAACGAGGTCCCACGGCTTCCTGAACTAAAATTTCAGTGAAGACAGACTGAGCGCCCGCCTGTTGCGCGTCAGGACTCACCGGCCCCGCCACTTCCACTTGCTCAAATTGATCAGCTTCAACAAAGTTTTGCGCACCCAGTTTCAAGGTGGCTTTTAAAACTTCCGGGGCTGTTTCTGAGGTCGCAAAGAACTGGTCAAGCTCAACATAACCATCGGCATTGTCGGTTGGCTGGCGCAGCGGAACCATGGTTCCCAATCGATAAAAGTTTCTTGTTCTTACAAAATTCTCATCACCTTGGGTTCGACGACTGAATTCCGTCACCCCTTCAACATAACGTTGCTCTCCGGGCCGCCCTTGTTTGAAATAGCGGCGAGAGTCGTAAATCGGGATCACCGAAATACGGTAGTCAAGTAAGTCGTAATTACTGAGTTCGTCAACAAATTGGTCCATTGCGCCGACCAGATTCTCTTGGTGAGGCAGCATACTTTTCGAATCATCCATAATAAAAACCAAATCCAGTTTTGGTTTTATGTCAGGGTTGGTTAATGAAATGGTCTGCTCGACTTCGGTGACATCGGCCGGTTCGATATCGTCAATTTCTGGTGGTAGCACAATCTGCACCGACGAGACTTGTCCCGCTTCGGGAAAATCTGGAATCACAATGTTGGCCTGTGAAACAGTCGGTGTGGGCCGCTCTTCAATTTCAACATCTTGCACGGAGGCTTCAATTTCTTGTCGATCGGCACGATGCAAATCCGCCGTTTCTGATTGGCAAGCAATCAAACCCAATAAACATGAGGCCAAAGACAAAAACCTTAATTTGCTTTTAAATGTACTCATAGTGAAACAACCTTTTTAAGAAGAGTCGGACAGGTCTTCGCATCAACTTGTAGCTGATCGATTTCATCAATCCACACGTCTTCCTCATCGAAGGGAAACTGTAAATCGTCAGGACCAGCGCCTTTGACTTGACCGGCTTGCAAACGTTGACCGGCCAACTGTTTGTCCAAATAGATTCTCTGAATGGAGTCGGCTTCGATTAAGTGAAGCTTTTTGATCACTTCCGAATAGTGCTGCAACTGCCAATGACTTTTAGCTGTGGGTTGCGACGCGACGGATTGCTCTAAAGTTTTAATTTTTTGCCGACTCTCACTTTTAAAGATTTCAATAACCTTAAAAACACGCGTGAAATCACAAACTTGATGGGCCACAAAAGCACTGAAATAAAAAGCTTCAGGACTGACCGATGACTGAAACAAAGGCGACATCAACGTATGGCTGTCAGCGATCGCTTCGTTGTTCTTACCAAGATGAAACTTTGTCCACGCTCGCTCCTCGACCGAGGTCAGCCAGAGTTCGGAACTTTTAGGAATTTTATTGTATTGAGCTAAGGCTTTTTCGTACAAGCCTCGATTGAACAGGATTCGTCCTTTGAGAAGGGCGATATCATCGGTGTGTTTTTTCACCTTGTGTTGTTTCATTCGCTTTTGCAAAAACTTTAATTGCCCCATGGCCCGTCGATCGTCTCCGGCGACAGCCATACGATAGGCTTTGTAAATTTCTCGCTCAATATCAAAAGGAGCTTTGTCAGCGGCTGTACCGACAGCGCTGATTGAAGCAATCATGAAGAACAAGAGGGCTGGTGACATCCATTTCATAGTAAGAACCCTACCTTGGCGGTGAACACAGTTTGCTCAAGACGTCGACTTTGACTGTCGGCAATCGTATCTTCATAGGTCTGATAACGCACTTCAAAGCGCGACGTTAGCCAGTCGGTCAGCCAAAATCCAACACCTCCACCAAGACTGACGAGATCACTGGACCCGGACTGCGCTAGATTGATTTGTCCATAACCTGCCGATAGATAAATATCGAACTGAGTCACATTCCAATTGAACAGATTGATTTTCCCGTAAACCGGATAAAACGAAACAGACGCTAAATAGGCATCTGAGGCAAAATCTCGTACATCGGGAGCCACCGAGGGTGACGCATTAAAAACGCGCTGTCCCTCTTGCGATAAATCATTTTGAAAAGAATAGTAGCGTCCGCCCACAGACCACCGAGGACTGACGTGAAGCTCTAAAGCTCCTTCGAGCTGTTTCGAATCGACGTAGGGACTTCCACCGGTGATGTATCCATAACCGAGTGTTCCTTCCAAACGCCAGCGCCGATCCACTGAACGTTTCTGTACGATCTTGACTTTGTTATTGGGCTGTAATTTCCGTGCTTTTCTTACAACTTCACGGTTAACACCCAAACTATCAAGATCTTCTGAAGCCTTAGCGTAAGCCAGAGAGCTCGAGATTAATGAGAGGGCTATTATAACTATTTGTAGGGATCTCATGGGTTTGCTTCCTCGTTTGGATGATTGATGTCAAAGGGAACAGGGGTGCTGGTCAGTCCACTCACTTGACTTTGAGTTTTGACAGCAACCACAGCGCGGTTGTTACCTGTGAATGTTCCCGCTGGGATAAGTGATGATTGAATCGTAAAATGGTGAACAACTTTACCATTCTGTAAGGTTGGGTTCGGCCCCGGTGTTCGGGTTATAAAACTGGCAGCGTTGGTGCAACGGAGATTGGGGTTTGGATTACAACCGATCTCGCCACTAAATATAATAGACGGAGCCGCCTCAGGATTAAAACTCTCTCCCATGGCTGGATCATCAACCACCACTTCAAGCTGAGACCCGTCTTGAACAATGTTAACCAGCTGTGGTCCTTGTTGCGTTTGACCAACAACAATTCGAATATCTTGCTTCACAGTTTGTTGCCCGAGCAACTCGCGCTCACGCTCACTGGCCAATTCAATATTTTCTTTTACTAGCTCAATTTGATGGTAGGTTTCTGAGGTCAACTCGCCATTCTCTAAGACTTGACTGGGAGTTCCGACAATCAGCCATCGCCCTTGATTGTTGGGGTCGCGTTGTAATTGCAAGCCTTCAGGAAGTTCGGGTGTTACGCGAAAGCCAATTTGACTGGGATCGTGATCAAGCAACAACGAAAACGTGAAACTGTGCTCACCTTGTCTGTTGAATTCAAATTCGTAAGATAAAGGTTTTGCTGATTCCAAGTCCCATTGATACAGGAAGTCCTGAAACTCTTGGGCGACCGGATTATTGATTCGCTGTTGGCAGGTTTGAATCTGCTGGCGTAGTATTCTCACGCTCTCTTGATATCCTTGATCTCTGGCTTCCTGAGCCTGCTGGTAAGCTTCTAAGCTTGCAACATACTCATTTCTTCGGGTTTGCCATTGTTCGGCGGTGCGTTCCTGATCTTGCCGAAGCTCAGTGATAATATTTTGAAAATTGATCTCTTGTTGTGCCATCGCCGCTTCCGCTTCAGAGTTGATACGCTCAATGGAGGCCTCGTACTCAGCGGTTTCTTCTGCAAACTTTTGCTCGAGGGTTTGCTCTTCCGCCAATCTCTGGCTGTCGGTGATATAAGTTTCCTGCTGCCCGTGAAGAGGATCGGCATTATCCCCACCGAAGCCGCAGCTTGCGAGTACGAGTGGTAAGCACAATTTAAAATACTGTTGTAGTCTAAACACTTTTTTACTCCTCTATCCTTGTCGTGCCCGTTTTAATGTAAACGGATACGTCACATTGACGTTGACGTTTCCATGGGGCTTAGGGAACTTCCAACTTTTGATTTTTTTGGTCATACAGGATTCAACGCCCGCCGACTTAAGACTGCTGCGTCCCACCTGGACCATACTGACTCGGCCTGAGCCACCAATGATAAAATTGGTGACAACTCGACCGGAAAGATCCGGCTTGGTCTGCAAGCCCATTTCATAACAGTAAAAGATTTGTCCGATGTTGCGTTTGATGACAGCTTCGATCTGGCTCATTTCTAAACCGCCATTGACAGTCCCATCCTCTTGCATAGGATGTTCGTAGCCACCCGATCCGCCACCTATGTTCAATTGACCATATCCAGCCTGGCCACCGGCACGGCCCTTGGTTCCGTATCCCACTTGTCCGAGATCGGTTTTTCCACCACCACCTGAGCGGGCACTGAGCGCTTTACCGGCCAAACTGCTGCTTGCACTGCCAAGGGATTTGGTACCGGCTGAATCTCCAGAACCTGAGTTTCTTAAGGCTGATTTCAACTTTAATCCATTGCCACGTTTGGAACCTTTAGAAGTTCCGCCAAGAGCCCCGAGGGCTCCCATTTGGTTGACACTCTTTCGAGCCTGTTTGCGCACGCGACGTTTCGGCTTAACCTTACTT
This sequence comes from uncultured Pseudobdellovibrionaceae bacterium, assembly GCA_964588335.1. Classification (GTDB taxonomy): domain Bacteria; phylum Bdellovibrionota; class Bdellovibrionia; order Bdellovibrionales; family JAGQZY01; genus JAGQZY01. The sequence continues at coordinate 101,921 of CAZPOV010000006.1, forward strand.
CTAACTTTCTTTGCGACTTTTTTATTGCGATTGATTTTCTTTTTGGAAGCCTGAACAGTCGGCTTTGCCTTCGGAACCACTGTTTTCGTCAAAGGTTTGATTTTAACTGTCGGCGTTTCCTCTTTAATCAAAAGTTCATGGGTCCAAAAAGCTGAAAATATAAGAAAAAGAACAACTCCATGGACAACCGCTGACCATTTTAAAATTTTAGAGAAGCCTTCATCATTTTCGATTTCGATGGGATTGGCTATATAACTGATTGATTCATCTTCACTAAGACGACGAAGGGTTCCAACTCCGGTCACTTTAATAGGCTGGTCGGCCATTTTGGCTACATCGAAAGACTGAACCAGTGTTAGGCCTTCGGTGTGGGCTTCAGATTTTGTAAAAGAAGACATGGCTTCTAGACGACCTGTGGATTTTTGAGTCACTAGGTAAAGCTTGGGTTGAGTCCAATTGAAAGATCGTATGACCTTTCCACCGGCATTCTCGAGCACTAATGGAATAGGTTTGATCGACTTCATTTGTAATCCTCCTGACTCTGTTTTAATTGAAATTTGAACTTCTTACGGGGCTGTACCACCGAAATTAATTTCTTCTCCTCTTCCACCGACACTGTGGCCTCTGGAGAATGGGCATATCGTCCGTTGACGGTCGATCCGCTAAAGTTGGCATCGGTGACCCGTTCTGATTTCTTGGTCGGCGCAGTTTGGCTCTTCGGTTTGGCTTGAGAGAAAGGCGCCGTCAGTAAAAAACATAGAATTAAATAAAACCATTTCATGGTGTCACCTTTCCTTTCATCTCTAGCAGTCTTTGATCAAGAAAAGCCACATGTGTATGATGCGCCATTTTACCCTCTAACTGTCGAAGCTTTTCAATGGCTTCGATTTTAAAGGGATGGGCTTTCGCCTGCTGCCGCGCCTGTTTCAGTTTTGCGGCATACCCTGAGGGTGCAACACCCAGAGCTTGTAATTTCGACTTTTTATTTTCTGGAGCGTATTCAGCAAGAAATTGAGCTTCGTCAGCGATTAAATTTTCGATGTGTACAGAAGCATTTTCTCGCTCTTTGGTTTTCTCATCGATATACTTTTCATTGGCCCAAAGAGTTTTAAGAGTTTTCTGTATGGCTTGCGCTTCTTGCGTAAAGCCCTTGGTTTTATCAGCCATCAATAGTTGATACTGTTTGCGTTGATCGGCTGATAATCCTTTCGGTACGGGTAGACTGTTCAAATCTTTGACCAATCTCTGTTTCTCTATTTGCAAGACAGATAACCCTGCCACATGCAGAGGAAAGTCACCACGATCGATAGCGGCGTTGGTAAATTCCTCGAGCTCATCGATCAGCTGCATCCGTTTGGCTGTGTCGGCACCGGTGCGATGGGCTTGTCTTGAAATTCTATGTCGGGCCAACTTCGCCTTCATTGATTTGAAATGTGGAATCTGTACATGCCGTAAAAGAACTTTACCGGCAGGCTTTTTATCGGCGTTGGAGCCTTCTAAGACCTGCTCGGCGCCTTTAATGTTTTTATACTGACCAAAGGTTTCAAGCGCCAATTCGGAAAGAAGCAGTGGCGAGCCTTTGGTTTTAAAAAGTGTTTTCTTTATTTCCGCCCAAGGAACACGACTGCCCTGTACGATCTTGGCACGAATGCGATTGCCCTCTAAGACACCATGGTTGCGTGTTAAATACTCTTCATAGTATTTTTTTGGATTGATACCAGCCATCTCAGCCAACATGGCCAAACGAATCAAATCGATTTTTGCAAGTCGGCTGTTATCAAGGCGTCTTTTCTCATAAATATAGGCTTGCCGAAAATTGAAGCTGACTTGGTAGGCCCAAACCAGATTGTCGTAGGCAAAATGACTGGTCTTCAAAGGCAGTTTTTTATAGCGCAAAAGTTTTTTGCCTGTGCGAATGGTTTCAGCAAGGTCTTTTACCGAACGCGCCAATTGGATCTGGGTTTTCAGCATTAAGATCTGTTCTTTTTCATCGACGTCGGCAAATGGAACCGCCACCATTAATGTTAAAAGCTCTTTGCGGGTGGATTCAGAGGCATCCTTATCAATCGCAGCAATCGATTCATTGAGAAGAGCCTTTCTATAGACAGACTCAAAATCTTTTTTGTGTTGTGGAAAAGTTCCAACATAAAGCTTGGCATGTTTCATTATCTTGCGGTTATTCTTCTGCAAAGCATAGATATCCAAAACCAGATCAGCCGCTTTTTTGGCTATCGCGGTATGGCCTTTTTGAACTTTCTCAGCTTCCACGACCTCAGCAATCACTTTTTTGAAACTTTTGAGGGCGGCTTTATATTGTTTTTCGTCGTATTCGAGGTAGGCCAACTGATACTTGGCGTGAATGTGTTTCGGCCCCTTCGGGTCAATGACAAGATACTCGGTGTAGGCTTTTTTCTTTAACTCATTATTTTTGCTGGTCTCAGCTGAAGACATACTGGCATCAAGAGAGGCAACAAAAAGCTTTTTCTCTTTCTCCACCAACTCACGCTTTTTTATTATTTTGGCAGAGGCAATATAGTGATTGACGGCTTCAGGATAAGACTTTCTTACGTCAAACATCTGCGCCGCCACGTAGTGCATGTCATAGGCATCATTGAAGGCGGCAAGATAAAGCTTCCAAACCTGGGCCAAGGTGGCTGTCGGGTGATCTTTTTCCACTTTATTCCAGAAGACTAGGAATTTTTTGGACTTTTCTGCATACTCATTGCAACGGAACTCGAGCTCCTTGCAATCAACTTCCGCGTAGGCCGCCGTTGACTTAGTGAAATGACTAATGGTCTGACTATCACGTTTTAAAGTTTGCTCCGCCATCGCCATCCGCAGGTAAGCAAAGGCTTTATCAATGGGACGCATATCAAAGTTTTCAATAATGTAAAGGTTGGCATCCAGATTCTCTTTGGCGCGTCCTAGACGATCAAGCTCTGTTGCTAGGAGTTCAATATTCTCTAGAGCTAAACTTTTCTCACTCAAATGATGAATCTCTTTGAGTTGTTTGCTATGTATAGGGCCTTTGGCGGTAAATTTAGCAAAGTCTTTGGCCACATCATTTCGCAACTGCGAGTCCATTTTTGCCTTCGAGGCAAGAATATCTTTAAGGTGGCGCCTGGCTAATGAGTATTTCCCCGCATTGAATTCACACCACGCCATACGATAGCGGGTCAACGGCGTATATAGAGCGCTGTTTCTGTTGATGGCACGACGAAAATCAGTGTAGGCCGCAGCGTATTTTTGGCCTAGGAATTTTTCTTCAGCTTCGTGCAAATAAACCAAGGCTTTTAATTTTTTAGAATACTTTCGATTGTTAATAATACTGCGATTGAATTTGTGCACTTGAGTTTTTTGGTTCAAAAGAACATAGGACTGGGCAATTTGTTGGTAGGCTCGCAGCTGCTCATCCCCAGACAGTCGATCAAAGATTTGTCGGTAAAGTTTTAGGCCTTTTTGACGATCGGTGACCGATCCCAAGCAGGCATTACAATTGTCTTTTTCTTCTTCTTTTAATTGCTTTAATCTTGAGCGGTCGGCGTACAGATCAGCCAATCGAAGTTTCAATGGCACAGCAGCCGAGGCCCCACCACCGATTTCCATTTTCTCAATCAGAGCATCATGGGTCGCCATGTCCATCTCGGTGGCCATGGTAAAACTCGAATAAAATAAGACGACTACGATGAACTGTTTCAAACTACTTCCCGATCACTGCAAATTTAATGTTTTCAAAACCACTTTGGACCGCCACCGCAAGAATGGGGCTGATACCTGAATAATCCGAGGCTTTGTCGGCCTGAATCACTAAGTTGCCAGAGCGCTCGTCGCCCTGTTCTTTCAACTGTTTTTGTAAATCCTGTAAATGAGAAAGAAGCTCTCCAGCATTCATTTCGGCTTCGTTGACTATATATTTATTCTCGACGACTCGAACGTTTACGCCCGGCTTAAGAGTCTGGCTTTGACTGGCTTGCGGAAGACTGATCTCTTTATCGATTTTAACATCCTTCCCCGACTGCTGGGTTGTGACGAGAAGATAGATGACGATCACTGCGAAGGCGTCCACCAAAGATGTCAACATCAGGGGTGCTGCCATCTTCAAAAGATTGACAGGGCTTTTTTTCGGTCGCACCCGAGCCATCGACTCTATGGGTGATCGTAATTTTTCTTGTTTAATCGATCCAAATTTCATTTTTCCTCACAAGCTTGGCTCGATGCCGATTTCTTTAAGTTCCATTTTCTTTAAAACCGCTAAGACCGCTACCAGGTTTTCGTATTTGGTTGATTTCTTAGGTCTAATAAAGGCCATTTTGATGTCGGGGTAATTCTGTTGTAGTTTTTCGATAACCGGCTCCATCTCTGTCGCCTCAACCTCAGACACATTGACTTTGACGGTTTCCACAGTTTGACCTTTTTGCTCAACACCCACACTGTAAACATTATTGGACAGTAATGAGATGGCAAACCGATCGGGCTCACCCTTGTTGTCGGAGCTTTCACCGATGGCTTGTTTCACATCCATCGTACCCACCGGTAACCAGACCGCTGTTAGAAGTAAAAAACTAATCAAAACAGCGAGCAGTGAAATCACTGGTAGGAGATTGACATCGAAATTTGTTTCATTGCTTTCCATGGGTTTTCTCCTCGAGATTCCTATTTATTTACTGAGCGGCTTGACGTCGACGCACCTTACGCTGTGGAACAGACTCGTACTTGAAGCTTAACCAGTTGAAGGCTTTTAAAGCGGCCTGGTTCAGGTCCTCAGAAAGGTTGTTGGCTCGGTTGTGTAAAAGTCCGAAGGCCACCAACGCCGGGATAGCCATAATTAGACCATAAGCGGTGGTGTTCATTGCCATCGCGATACCGGCCGTTAACTGAGCCGCTTTTTCAACAGGGTCCATGTCACCAACGGCCGAGAAGGCGTGGATCAAACCAACGATGGTTCCAAGAAGACCCAAAAGAGTCCCGGTGTTACCAAGCATTGAAAGGAGTCCTGTTCGTTTGTTAAGTTGTGAATTTTCTTTTAAAAGCACTTCGTCCATGCGCGCCTGGATTTCGTCACGTCCTCCCATTTCAAGAGCCGCACTAGCACCCGCTCGCACCACGCGACCAATGGGATTGTCAGGGGGTAAAGTGTTGGTTCGGTCAATCACTTGCTCAAGACGACCGGCTTTAATATCAGATTCAAAACTATTGATGAGTAATCCATTATTGGTGTCTTTAGCGATATAGAGTTTGATCGCTCGCTCAGCGATGATGGCAATTGAAAACACTTGCGCCACAAAAATGGCCCACATCCAAATACCACCTTGCGAGAAGGCTGCGACAATTGATTGAACTAAACTTAGATTTTCCATACACGCTCCTGTATTCGTTTAACACCTGAACAGTAATACACATTTGGTGCCAAGCCTGTGCGGCGGCTGGTTTCGAATTAAGGCTCAACCGCTGTGAAATCTTTTTAGCGAGGTGCCGTAGAAAGTCACCTTTTGCAGAGACTAGAGAATTCTTGGCTGGGGAAGTAAAAACCACCTCGCCAATCGGCATCGCCTTGAGTTTTTCTAAATCCTTCAAAAAATCCACCAAAAATGCACAGATCTTTAAAGAGCACGAGACAGAAATAAAATAGAGTGTTATCTGCTTTCAGCAAAGGGGGGCTTTTTTATGAGTCGAATTTTATCCAGTTTCATTTTTTTATTGTTTTGTCAGATGGCCTCGGCCACGGTTGACGCCTACACATCGGCTTGGATCGTTGTGAAAGACCTACAGCAGGAAGACCAGTTTTGGTTGAAACAAGTGCCAATTATTGGTTGCTTTGGATTGCCGCAGGGACCAACATTGGAGCAATTTGTATCTCCTTATCGCGTCCGCGCCACCATGGGCTGTGGCTATACCCAGGCGCCCATGAAAAATATCAATGAATTAAGTTGCGCAAAAGTGCTAAGCACAGTTGAAAACAGTGACTACGCAAGCTTTGGTCGAATTGTTCTCGATATTTCGAAGTGTCAGTTTAAAAACAACGCGCGCTACATCACCTTGGTGCGGACGGCGGCCGCCCGCAACTTTCCACAAACCAAAAATGGCAAGGTCCAGGCTGATAAAGAAGTCGAGCTTATTCTAAAGAAATAATTCTTAGGCTCATCTCCCCCTTTTGTCTCGGCTGGTTTAAAAGCCATCGGCAAAGGGGCCTTTAATCGGTCGTAAGTGTGAAGTCATCGAGACCGCCGAATGCCTGAACTGGACAAAGGTATCAGCTCAAGGTGTTGCCTTGAGCTCTGCCTCTTCTATGTCCTTTCTTTTGTCTGGAACTTGGTTGGCATTATTTATCCGCCCCAGGCATGGGGTTAAGATATAAGGATGAGAAAGTGGATTCCCCTTGTTGTCTTTATTTTATCTTCGACCTCTCAGGCGGCCCTTCGCGTGACCATCGACCCTGGGCACGGTGGCAGTGAGAAAGGCGCTGTTCATGGAGGGGTGATTGAAGCTCAAGTGGCGCTGCAAATTTCTCAACGATTGTATCGGCACATGAAAAACGACCCAACCTTTGAAACCCAGATTTTACGAACCTCCGATAGCAAAAGTATTGAGCTTGAGGATCGCGTGAAACGTTCAGAAGACTTTAACACTGACTTGTTTGTTTCGATTCATGCCAATGCCAATCCCAATCCAAAAGTTTCAGGTATCGAATTCTATATTCAAAACCAACTGCCGGTGGATGAAGAGTCACTGTTTCTAGCCCACATGGAGCACGGTCCCGCTAACGAAAAAGAAAAGCGCCCGAAAGGCGATGTCGAAAGCATTCTCTACGACTTGGAAAAATCAAACAAAATTCTTACCAGTTATCAAGTCAGTGGATATCTGCGAAAAAAATGGCAGCAGCGCAAGCGCTATCCGATTCGTCAAGGTCCTTTCTACGTCTTGAGCCAAACTGAAACTCCAGCGGTGTTGATCGAAGTTGGCTACCTGACCAATAACAGAGAACGTAAGAGACTGACCCATAAAGACTTTCAAGAGTCACTTGCCCGAAAAATCCACATCGCTTTAAAAGACTATGCGAAAAACATGGACAAACTTCCGTTTGGCATTCTAAAACCACAGAATGCAAAGACACGATAAAAGAACTCTCGATCAACTTCGACCCGTTAAAATTACAACCCATTACAACCGCTACGCCGAGGGCAGTGCCCTGGTGGAGTTTGGGCACACCAAAGTCGCTTGTACAGCGTCTGTGGAATCCAACATCCCGAAATGGCTGATCGGTCAAGATCAAGGCTGGGTGACAGCCGAGTACGGCATGCTTCCTCGCTCCACCCATGATCGAATGCGTCGGGACAAAACCAGCACCTCAGGCCGCTCGCAAGAGATTTCAAGACTGATTGCTCGCTCCCTACGAAGCTGCGTGGATCTCTATAAACTTAAAGACACTCAAATCACAGTCGACTGTGATGTTTTACAAGCCGATGGCGGCACTCGCACAGCCGCGATTACAGGTGGTTACGTCGCTTTGGCCATGGCCGTTGATTATTTATTAGAGAAAAAACAAATTGCCGAGAACCCGCTTCTAAACAAAGTTGCAGCCATCAGTGTGGGTATCTTGGAAGACCAAGCGTTCTTGGATCTTTGCTATCAAGAAGACAGCAACGCCGAAACCGACTGCAATTTTGTGATCAATGATCGAGGCGGTCTGGTTGAAATTCAAGGAACCGCCGAAGACCGCTCGTTCTCTAGAGATCAGCTGAATGTCATGTTAGACCTGGCGATTAAAGGATGTGAAGAACTGCATCAGGCCCAGGGCTTGGCTTTACAAGGGAGACACTCCTAATGAAATTATGGCTTGCGACAGGTAACAAAGGCAAAGTGGAGGAGATTAAAAACCTTCTTAACGACATCGCCATCGACATTCACACTCAAGATGAAATGAGCTACTTCTCGCAACCTCCAGAGGATGGTAACAGCTTTGAAGCCAACGCCCGCATCAAAGCCAAAGCCCTGCACGCCATGCAATCGGACTCTTGGACTCTGGCCGATGATTCTGGTTTAGTGGTTGATGGTTTGGGCGGCTTACCGGGAATCCATTCGGCCCGTTATGCCGGACCGCAAGCTCGCTCCTCCGAAAACAACGCCAAACTCTTAAAAATGATGCAATTGCGGAGTGCTGACAATCGTGCCGCCCATTTTCACTGCACCCTGGTGGCCATTGATCCCAACAATAAAGAGTATGTTTTTGAGGGACGGCTTCTTGGAGAGATTGCGAAATCGGCCCGTGGTGAAGGTGGATTTGGTTACGATCCGGTTTTTATTCCCGAAGGCCATGAGAAAACGGTGGCGGAAATGAGTGCCGCTGAAAAAAATGCAATATCTCACCGTTCTAAAGCTTTAAAAGCCTTCGTTGAAGTTTTAAAAACAACTGTCTAATTCAATTATTTACAAGGTCACCAAAGGGTGCTAACAGGGTGTGTCATGTCGCAAATAAAAATGTTCTCGGGAACTTCAAATCCGCAATTCGCCCAGGCTGTGGCCAAATCAGCCGGTGTTCGATTAGGAAATTCTGAAATCACTCGCTTTGCCGATGGTGAAGTTCAGGTGGAAATTCAAGAAAGTGTGCGTGGCGATAGTGTTTTTGTGATTCAAAGCACCTGCCCGCCTGTGAACGAAAATTACATGGAACTTTTTGTTATGCTTGATGCCTTAAAACGGGCCTCAGCAAAAGAAGTCACGGCTGTTATCCCCTACTACGGCTACGCTCGCCAAGACCGTAAAGTGGCTCCACGAGCGCCTATTTCAGCAAAATGTATGGCTGACCTGGTCACCGCCGCAGGGGCGACGCGGGTGGTTTGCGTGGACCTCCACGCCGCTCAGATTCAGGGCTTTTTCAACTGTCCTGTGGACCATTTGTACGCCATCCCGACCCTGGCCAACCAATGGAAAAGCCGTTATGGCACGGGTGAAGAATTCGTGGTTGTCAGCCCGGATGCTGGAGGGGTGGAAAGAGCCCGCGCCTTTGCCAAGAAAATCAATTGTTCGATGGCGATCATCGATAAACGCCGCAGCCGTGCCAATGAGGCCAAAGCTTTGCGCCTGATTGGTGATGTGACCGACAAAACCGCCATCATAGTAGACGATATGATTGATACCGCAGGGACTTTAACACAAGCTGTTGACAGTCTTATCCAAAATGGGGCAAAAAGGGTGTTCGCAGTTGCAACCCACGCTCTTTTTTCTGGCCCAGCCGTCGGCCGTTTGACAGAAAGTGGCGTTGAAAAAGTTTTGGTTTCCGACACCATTCCATTGAGTGAAGAGGCCATTGCCTGCGGCAAAATGGAAGTCATTAGCATGGCTCCCGTGGTGGCTGAAGCTCTCCTCCGTATTTACGGAAATGCCTCGGTCTCCTCACTGTTTAATGACTAGGACAATAAAGAGGTAGGAAATGACACAAGATAAACTGAGCATGACTGTTGAAGCGAGACAACCTGGAAAAGGAGCCTCTGGCGCCTATCGGAAAGATCGTAAAGTTCCTGCCGTTATTTACGGTCCAAAAACAAAAAACGTAAACTGCTTATTGGATGAAATTTTTGTTCTTAAGCATTCTGGGACACGTCACGAAAGCTCTATTTTCCAAACCAAAAGTGACGAAAAAAACTTAAGCGGCATGAAAGTGATGCTGAAAAAAATTGATACTCATCCAGCCACTAAAAGACCCATTCACGTTGATTTGTACGCTCTTGATATGACTGCAAAAATTAAAGTGAACGTCAACGTCGTATTCGAAGGAACGCCTGCCGGTGAAGAAGAAGGTGGAGTGCTACAAGTCATCCTTCGCGATATCGAAATTCAATGTAACCCGGTTGATATTCCGGAATCTATTAAAGTCGACGTATCAGGTATGGCGGTCAATGATTCTATCCACGTGTCTGACATTTCTTTTCCTGCTGGAATCGAGCCAATGACCGACGCCGAAAGAACGGTTTGCACAGTCAGTATTCCTCGCGAAGAGCCTGAAGAGCCGGTTGAAGCGGCCGCCGAAGGTGAAGAAGGCGCTGAAGGTGCCGAAGGCGAAGCGGCTGCAGGCGCTGAAGGTGCCGCCAGCGAAGGTGCCGCAGAAGACAAAAAAGAATCCTAATCTGGATTCGCGTCTGCAATGTGGTTGATCGCAGGTCTTGGAAATCCTGGAAAAAAGTACCTGTTAACCCGACACAACGTTGGGTTTATGGCTGTCGATTATTATCTTAATAACATTGGCAGCCCTCCTGAAAAAAAAGAGCACAAATCACTGACCTACAGTTTTATGCTCGAAAATGAAAAAGTCATCATGGCAAAACCGCAAACCTACATGAATGACTCTGGCGATGCGATTCAGGCCCTCACTCACTTTTATAAAATTCCACCAGAAAAAGTGATCATCATTCACGACGAAGTGGAGCTGCCTTTTCAGCAAATGAAACTGCAGTTCAAAAGAGGCCATGGTGGGCAAAATGGAATTCGCGATATTCATCAGAAGCTGGGAACTCCTGCTTACTACCGAGTTCGAGTGGGCGTTGGACGTCCCGATGGCAAAAAAGATGTTTCTGCCCACGTGTTGTCACCGTTTAATAAGGATGAGCAATCTCAGTTGCCCGATGTTTTGGAACGCGTAAGCGACGGGATTGAAACCTTGATCTGCGAAGACTTCGGCAAAGCCGCCACCCAAATGAATCAAAAAGTTTAAACTTCCTTTCTTTGATCGACTCAGACGATGAAGGTCATCGCACCTTGCCTTTGGCGATTGCCAGCAGCCCCTATTGCCGTTAAGATGCTCTGCAAAATCAAAAGGTTATTAGACCTATAGGAGCAAACCATGGCTTTACAGTGTGGAATCGTTGGACTACCGAATGTGGGCAAAAGCACCTTGTTTAATGCACTGACCGCAGCTAAAGCCGAAGCGGCCAATTTTCCATTCTGTACCATTGATCCCAATGTGGGCGTGGTCACAGTTCCGGATCCACGCTTGAAACAGATCACAAGTTTGATAAAGCCACAAAAAGAAATTCCCACAGCCATGGAGTTTGTCGACATTGCCGGCTTGGTGGCCGGTGCCAGTAAGGGTGAAGGTTTAGGGAATCAGTTTCTTGCCAATATCCGTGAAACCGATGCCATTATTCAAGTGGTGCGCTGTTTTGATGATCCTAATATTGTTCATGTCTCAGGATCGGTGGACCCTTTGCGGGATATTGATGTCATCAACACCGAACTGATGCTCGCCGACCTTGAGTCCATCGAAAAAAGAAAACAGAAAATGGAAAAACAAGTCCGAGCCACTAAGGACAAAAAGATGGAGCGTGAACTGGCTATTATTGTCGATATTCACCAAGCCTTATCGGATGGTAAACCGGCTCGCACGGTCAGTGTCGATAAAGACGACAAGAAGTTTGTTAAAGAACTACAATTGCTAACCTCAAAACCGGTTTTGTATGTGTGTAACGTCAGTGAAGACGATTTTTCAGCGGGGGGCAATGACTGGTCGAAGCAGGTGGAGAAATTTGCTAGCGAAGAAGGAAACAATTCGCTCCTTGTCAGCTCGGCCATGGAAGCTGAAATCGCTCTTTTAGAACCTGAAGAACAAGAAGAGTTTTTAGAGTCCTTAGGAGTTGAGGAGCCCGGCCTGCATCGCTTGATTCGAGAAGCCTACCGTTTATTAGAACTGCAAACCTTCTTTACTGCCGGCGAAAAAGAAGTTCGGGCCTGGACCATAAAACAAGGCATGAAAGCGCCACAGGCCGCCGGTGTGATTCATACCGATTTTGAAAAGGGTTTTATCCGCGCTGAAACCTACAATTGCGAAGACTTATTCAATTTAAAAACAGAGCAAGCTGTGAAGGACGCCGGCAAATACCGACTGGAAGGCAAAGAGTACGTTGTAAAAGACGGCGACGTCCTATTCTTCCGCTTTAACGTCTAGAACGTCTCAATGTGGTCAAAAATTGGGAGGGCGATAGAGGTTGAATGTCTCGATTTGAGAAATTTGTATTTTCAACTGTTGTTCGTGAACTCAACCGCCGATACTTAAATTATGGGTATTTTAAAGAAATTTGGTCGATTTATTGTTCATTATTTTTTCATGTCTGCTGTGTTCACTCTTTCTTTCAGCGTTTTGGCTGAAGAGATGGACGAAGTTAATACCGAGTCATTGAATAAAACCATTCAACTCCTCAACAGTCAGAACCAGCGCCAAGGTGAGATCGATAAGAGTCCAGAGGCTCAAAAAGCCGATCGCATGGCTCAGGAATTGATGGGCGGTGGTGAAAACTTGGATGAGCTATACCACACGGCCGGTGAAATTTTTCGCAAGATTGCTAACGATAGCAACGGTGATCTTCAACAAATGATGCGAACCCTACAAGAGGCTCAAAAAAATCCAGAAGGCTTTTACAACAACCTGACCGACGATCAAAAAAGTATGATCAAACAGCTCAGTGAAAAAGCCAATGACCGTCGCAAGCTCGACGGCAACCAGTAAGATTCCGGCCTTTAAATTCCATGTAATAGGATCGACCGACTCATGAATTGCGAGTCCTTATCGGTGTTTAGCCCACCCTACCCGCATAGGGTTGGTCTATAATCCAGTTTCTTGTTTTCCAATAACAATCTCTGTCGGCTGCAATTAAAATGGATTGTATTAAAAAGGAGTGTTTAATGACAGCGGCACCAAGCCTTGAAAACATATCAGCACAGTCAATCGCAACAATAACAATGACCACATCCGGTCGCATAGAGTCGAATGTGACCTTAGAAGTTGAGACTCTCCAAATCACCGGCACGATTAACGGCCACGCCGTTGAAACTCAAGCTGAAATGACAAAGCTTTACTCGTTCCTTTCATTTATTGAAACACTCCATCTGCCAAAAGAAACCGTGCCTGGCGGTCTCCCGCCTCGTGGTGCCACCCACTTTATTATTAATTATAAAGATGGCAACCAATGCACTCTTGCCTTAAACCCCAACCAAGAGGGTCTTGAGTACTACAAGCTTGAGATCGACAAATTTCAACAACTTCATGATCTTTGGATGAACCTTTAGCCCCGATCCTGAAAAACGATCGACTGTCATGGGATCTTCAGGAAGTGAGCCTCAGGTTCATCGCCTTCCATAAAAAGTATGTCCTGAATAAGGCGAGGTTTCTACAATTTGACACCCTTTATTGCGACGCTGTGAAAAGGGCTGGGTCTGAAAATAAAAAAGCCAAGTCATAAGACTTGGCTTTCTTTGTTTCAAATAAACTGAGAGCGTTTTAAAGGTTATGGTTCTCTCTAACCGTTTCCACCAAGATTTTTTCAAGCTCTGTCAATGGCCTTGGGTCATCGTCATTAATATTCCAAATCCAATCCGGAGCAATCAAACGGTAATAGTGACCCGTGTAATCGAACTCCCGATTGTTGACTTGTTGTTCGTAAAGACTGATCCCGTAAGCGCGATCGGCACGCTCGCCGGTACTGCCCATCCACCAACGAGTCGAGTAAGGCAGATCTTTTCTTGGAATGATATAAAGCCCTTTTAATGAATCCACGGAAGGGGCGTTCAATCCTAATTTTTCAGCCACTTGCACCCAATTGGCCGCATGACTGTAACTTCGATCCGGCTGTTGCATGTCAAAAATACCTTTTAAGTTCAGCTCTTGCATTTTTCCAAGCCAAGATACTGACATCGCTGTTGCCACAGGTCCCATGGCCACCAATTGTTTGCGACCACCGCCTAATGACTTAATGACATTTTCAAGAGTCATAACTGCCGACTTTCCAGACGAGTCTTCAGCCATGGCCAAAGCCACCTTTTTGTCTGCAGCAACTCCAATGGTATCCACCGGAAGTGAACGAAGAATTAAATAGGAAGCGTCTTCTTCTAATCCTGTTTTGTTTAAGAAGGTTTGCAGCATCTGACCCGCTTCTCCCGTTAAGGCACGGGTTGAGAAAAAATCAGTATGCCCCATTTGATCAGCTAATATGATGACTTCGGGATCTTTTGTATTTCCACGGTAGCTGGGACCAAAACCAAAAGATTCATTATTTTTATAAGCCGAATCGTCAATCTCTTTGAAATTGGGCCAGTCCATTAGGGCTTCTGCCATTTCTTCCGTCGCCGGCCCTGGATCAAATTGTTGAACATGGCTTAAGTCACCTTCGTCATCGCCAAAAGATTTGTAGCGAGGATGCTCGTTAGCCACTTCGTTATCTTTCATACCGTACAAAAGACCATCATATTCATTGCGAAGTTGATACTCAGCTTCTCTTGGCGGCTGGTAGTCGACATAAGCGGGTTCTGTGTCGTTAAAAACAGTGCGCCCACTGGAAAGTTTAACATCTCCTAAAGGCTCTTCTGGAATCCGAACAATGGCGTAGCGTCCTTCTTCACTAAAAACTTGGATACGGGTGGCGCCATCACGATTGGATGTCGTGCCCTTGTCTCCCATGCGCCAGTTGGTAGCGAATGAAAAATCTTTAAAAGGAACGGGTGCATGGCCATACTGAAATTGGTCCTCCAGGCGCTCTTCTCGGTCGCCACCATTACAGTAGCCAAATTGACTTTCTTGAGGATCGGCCGGTAACCAACCTGGGTAGGTTTTTAAATTGTATGCAACGGAGCCAGCGGCCTCATCAAATGATTTTTGAATTCTTTCAAAGCCATCACCAAAAGCGGCTCCTCCGGGATGTTGCACTCCAACAGCAACAATTTTCTCGTCGCCTTCAAGCACGCCTTCCTTTACAAAGTGCTCGACAACCCCTGAGGTATCACACCACTCTAAGGCCCATTCCTTACACTCATCGTTACCACTGCGAGAATTGATCCAGTTGGCCAGCGAAGCTTTACCACCACCGCCGACAGCCATAAGAAGTGCAATCGAGTCAGGATTTTGTTCAATGACATTATCAAAAAGCATGTGACGATATTGAACGATAGGACTCATCGCTCCTTGTTCAAGAGCCACATAGTTTTTATAGCCCCATTCGGCTTCGTCGGTAATACGCTGACCTTTGATGGTGTACACGTAGGTGTTCATATAAAGATAGCTTTCATAAATACCAAGATGATTTAAAAACTTTTGAACCCGAGTTCCAGTGGAACCGGTAAAGGCTCGGTTGGTGACATTTTCATCCTGCGCACCTTCTTGCCCGACAACGAAAACTTTCACTTGGTTTTTTCCTAGACGTCCACGGTACCACATCGGACCCATTTGCCAGCGAAACTTTTCTTCTGATCCACCAAGGATGGCTTTTCCGATGGTACGATAATTCGGTAGTTGGCCATACAACTTGAGCCAAGATTGGCTTTCTTCAGCGGCCGGACCGGGATCGAAGTCGGACGGGCTTCCGCGCCGAGCATCCCATGCGAAACCTTCACGATCATAGCGATGTTTATAACAGTCTCTGGGACCGAAGTCGGCATCGGCTGTCACTGTAAACATCGCAAAGGTAAAAACCACTAACAAAAAGCGATTAAGATGAGTCATTAAAAATCCTCCGTTTTGTGGCGAAAGTATACACAACGGAAACCACATTCTCTTTGAATTCACTGGGCTTTGAAAATATTATATTTGCGGTTCAATTTGAGTGTAGAAATTCTATTTAATTCCTATGTTTTTTCAGTACTTTAAAAGAAGTCTTAAGGGCCGGGTTAGGGTTTTATTTTAGATTGGTTAAGGTCTTAAAAAACAGCACGAATGTCTGCCAATTTTAGAGCTTCATTTTAGGATCAAAAGCATCACGAAGACCGTCCCCTAAAAGCTGAAAAGCCATCATCGTAAAGAATAAAGCGGCTCCCGGAAACAGAATGAGGTGTGGGTAACTTTCAAGCAAGTCGGCTCCATCAGAGGCCAACACGCCCCACGAACTGAATGGAGGTTGCAAACCCAGCCCAATGAAACTCAAAAAACTTTCGAATAAGATATTAGCCGGAATCCGAAAGGTCAGCATGACAATGATCGGCCCAAGAATATTGGGGAGAACATGACGCCAAAGCAACTGGATATGACCGAAGCCCAAGGCTCGCCCGGCTTCAATGTAGGCCATCTCTTTGACTTGCAGAACTTGACCACGAACCAATCGTGCCAGGCTCACCCAGCCGACGATACTTAAAGCGATCAAAGTTCCGCTGAGAGCCTTCAATTCGGGGTTGTCAAAAATGTCCATACTATCAAATACAACTTTAACCAAAATCATGATCACCAAACTGGGAATGGAATAGGCGATGTCCACAACTCGCATCATTATTGAATCGGTCCAACCGCCAAACCATCCCGACACGGCTCCATAAACCGCTCCAATCAACAGCGAAATCACCGCGGTGATAATTCCTACGGCCATGGACATCCGAGCCCCATAAATAATTCGCGATAGTAAATCACGCCCCAGCTTGTCGGTGCCGAACCAATAGGTTGTGTTGGGAGATCTTAACAAGTCATCGATGTGCTGTTCATCAAAAGGATAGGGACTGATCCATTTCGCAGTCAGTGCCAGAAAACAAACAAAGATAATAAAATACAGACAAACCAATGCCAGGCGGTTTTTCTTTAATTTCTGAAAGCCTTCGAGCCACCAACTGTCTTGCTTCATGAGACGTCAATCCTTGGGTCGACCACCTTATACAAAAGATCGACCACTAAGTTTGCAAAAATTAACATAACCGAAAATAATAGAGTCAGTGCCATGATCAGCGGATAATCACGATTGAATACACTTTGCACAAAATATTTTGCAATTCCAGGGATGGCAAAAATAATTTCAACAATAAACGAGCCTGAAAGTATGCCCGCCACCAATGGCCCCGCATAAGTTAAAACCGGTACTAAAGAGTTTCGTAAAACATGATGATATAAAACAACTTTTTCACTCAATCCTTTAGAATGAGCCGTGCGCACAAAATCTGAGTGAATCACGTCTAAAACTGAAGTCCGTGTCAGACGCGCTATAAAGGCCGCAGGCCTGACTCCGAGAGTCACCACTGGTAGAATGTAGTGCCGTGGTGAATGCCAAAGGGCGGCCGGCAAAAGAATATCGTAGTGAAGCATCCATTGGTAAAAGCCGGGGAACAATTTATTGATCGGCCAACCAAAGCTAAAAATATAAATTAAGATGGGAGCCATTAAAAAGCTTGGTAATGAGATTCCACTGATCGCTGCCACCATCGCCGCAGCATCAATCCGTGTCCCATGATTAGCTGCTGCAACCAGTCCCAAAGGAACGCCGATAAGAAAAGACAATACCAAAGCATAGAATCCCAACTTAAAAGAAACCGGGAACGCATCTTTGATGATACTTGAAACCTCTCGGCCCTCATACTTGTAGGAATACCCCAAATGGCCGGTGGCGATTCCACTCATATGATTCCAATATTGAACGGGTAAAGGCTTGTCCAAACCGTACTTCTTTTCAATATTGGCTTTGACGTGATCAGGTAAAGCTTTTTCTTCATCAAAAGGCCCCCCGGGCAGCAATCGCAGCATGAAAAAAGTCATGGTGGCAATCACCGCAATAACAAACAACGAGGACAGAAGTCTTCTGACAAAATAAGACAACAGGTTTTGTCTGACCACGCCATAAACAATAGCCACCACAAAAACGACCCAAAACACCGTGACCAGAGTCGACGGCACGTACATCAATACAAGATCACTCAGAATCATGGCTATGGCTAAAAGCGCTGTTGACCAAAAAAGAACAGGACCTAAGACATTCATTTCTTAAGCCTCATGTTCGCAAAATGGTAGAGATCTAAAACATTGTTATGAAAGTTTTCAATGCGATCACTAACTAACAATTGATTGACGTCCGAAAATAAGGGAATGACTGGCATTTCCTCTTCGACAAGAATCTTCTGAGCCTGGTGATAGATCTTCAGTCTTTTCTCTGGGTCTGTCTCTTTCAGCCCCTTCGCCACCAACTGATCATAGGTTTCATTCTCCCAACCGGTGCGATTGTTTTCCGAAAAACTGGTCATGATGGCCATGAAATTATGAGGATCCCCGTAATCGGCGACCCAGCCCAAGCGAAACAGATTGTAGGCTGAGGCACTGCGCAGGCCATTGAGAAACGTCTTCCACTCTTCGTTTTTCAATTCAACGCGAATTCCCAGATTGGTTTTCAGTTGCGCCTGAATATTCTCTGCCACCTGCCGGTGTTTGTCCTCTGTATTGAACCCGATGACAATCGGTGGCCACTTATCGGCATCACTCCATCCCGCTTCGACCAGCAGCTGCTTGGCTTTTTGCGGATCAAAACTTAACCCGACCTCGTCGTCAAAACCAAACATGCCCGTTGGAACCCAACTGCGCAGAGGCACTTGTCCCCCACCGAGCACCTTCACCACTTGCGAGCGATCAATGGCCAAGGCTATGGCTTTGCGAACCTTCGGATCGTTGAAAGGAGCTTTATTGACCTTAAAGCCATAATAATACAAACGCAGTCCGGGCAAGAATTCAAATTCAGGTTTCTGACTCAAACGAGGAATCTCGGTGCTCGGCAAATCTCTCATAAAATCAATCTTGCCTCGCTCGAACATTCTTAAAGAGGTCGCAGGTTTTCCGATCATATAGAAGACCAGATATTTAATATCAGGCTTATCACCCCAGTAAGTTTCATTGCGAGCCAAAACCATTCGACTGTCATGATGCCAATGGATCATTCGGTAGGGGCCCAATGTGACAATGTTCTGTGGCTCCGTCCACAACTCTTGATGCTTTTCAATCACGTCCAAACGGATCGGAAAGGTGGTGTGGTGGGTTAGAAGAAGTGGAAAGAAAGCCATCGGCTGTTCCAATTCAAATTCAACAAGCCATGGAGTCACTGCACGCACGCCCACTTTTGAAAAGTCTTTTAATCTTCCTTGATTATAGAGTTTGGCATTCTTGATGGGAAAAATATTGTCGACGGCAATGGCCGCATTGCGGGGGTTGAGGATTCTTTCAAAGGCATCAAGAACATGTTGAATGGTGAAGGCAACACCATCGGTCCAAACAACACCCTTGCGCAAATGAAATTGCCACACCCGTCCCTCTTGTTTTTGTTCCCAGTGGGTTGCCAATGCCGGCTTTAACTTTAAACCGGGCTCTTGCAAATTGAAGCGTACCAAGCCCTCCATAATTTGTTCTTCGATCCAACTGGAATCGGTATCCGAAGACAGGAGCCAATCAATTTTTGGCGGTTCCGAGGTGATGACTGTACTGAGAGTCTCCTGATGGGGCAGCTTTAACCGTGTGCCATCGTCTTGAACCACATAGGTATCGCGACTGGGCTCACAGGCCACTAACAGTAGAAAAACAAGAGTTCCTAGATATTTCACCACCTCTGAGCCTCTACGAAAGGGGTGTGAAAATCAAGGCTTTTCGAGGAATTCACCTGATATTCTCGATATTTATGAACTCCAACACCCATCGGAAAACCGGGCCTCCTAGTAGATTAGTAAAAATTATAGGCCAATAGCATAATGAATAATTTTCAATAATACTTAAGTTTGGTTACAACAGTCCCATACCAACGATGACCGACGCCGAATGCGTACAACAAGGTCTTTTAGGGAGGGAAACATGAAAGCAATTATCGCAACACTTATCGTTCTTTTTTCTTTGAACACCTGGGCCACTTTAGACGTGACTCCCGATCAAATGACAGAGGAACAAAAAATCCAATTGATCCAAGTTCTGAATCAAATGGAGCCTGAATTGCTAGAAGTCCTTCTTACTGAAGAAGCCTTGGATTGGTACATTGCCCAGTTTACCCGCGGTGAGTTTGAGGAAGACGTGGAAGCACGTGACGTCCATGTTGGAACGGGTCAGGTTGAAGGCATCGGCGGGTACAATGACCCCAATGCCCCTAAATTCTTGTAAGACATATTTACAAATTGTTGTTGTCCCTTAAGGCTCAGTGAAAACACTGGGCCTTTTCTTTTTTATACGTTAGGATAATTCGCAAAGCTTATTGAAAAAGAAAACGATGGGAACAAGAAGTGAAGCAAAACGACATTTACGCCCGCACCAATAATTTCTGTTTGGTTTTTCTAACCTTAATAGGAGCCACTGTGGCTCTGATCTACATGCGACCTGTGCTGATTCCACTTATCTTTTCCATCTTTGCCTACGCCGTTATGACCCCTATTGTGATGAAAATTCGCCGACGCACCAATGTTCCTAAAGGTGTGGCCGTCTTTTTTGCTCTTTTATTGTTGGCCTTGATCATGACGTTCTTGGTTTTTATTTTGATCGTTTCCATAGAAAACTTTGTATCAGGCGCTTCAAAGTACAAAGAGAGTTTGGCCGGTGTCATCGACTTTGTCGGCAATCAGCTGATCAAGTTCGATATCAATTTGGATCTTAACCAGCTCACTCAAGTCGTACAATCGGCAGGGTTTTTAAGTTTCGCCCAACGCTTAGGGGGCCAGCTGTTAGCGTTCCTCGGCAACCTGTTCCTGGTTTTTATATTTGCTATCTTTATGATGACTGGGGAGTCGCGAGTCCAAAAAAAGGGCCCGTTATTAAAAGAAGTCTTGAACAGTGTCTCCTCTTACATCAGCACAAAATTCTTTCTTTCCGTGCTGACAGGGATTCTGGTTTGGTTCGTGCTATTCTGTTTCGGTGTCGAACTGGCGTTTATCTTTGGGTTACTGACTATTCTTTTTAATTTTATTCCCACCATTGGCTCAATAGCTGCGGTGGCACTGCCGCTCCCTATTGTCTTTCTACAGTACCAACTGGGACTTAACTTTTTTCTAATCCTAGGCATCACTGGAACGATTCAGTTCACCATAGGCAATGTAATTGAGCCCAAAATCATGGGTGACTCCATGGACCTGCATCCGATCACCGTCTTGGTCTGCTTGATTTTTTGGGGAATGGTCTGGGGTGTTGCTGGAATGTTCTTAGCCGTCCCCATTACCGCTGTCCTTAAAATTGTTTTTACACGAATCGATGCGACTCAAACCCTGGCCGAAGTCATGGCCGGACGCCTAACTCCCCGCTCTTAGCAGGAGTCATTCAGGCTATAAAAAAGATTCAATTTCACCTAACAGATGCCGGTAAGAGTCTTCCCCTAAAGTGTTCGGATCAAAACACAGATGATTGTAACGACGAAACTCAGCCCCTTTATTGTCTAAACGTACAAATTTCCAGTTGGTCTTTTTATTAACCCAACGCCGGAGTTTCCAATAACTGACCAATTCATCTCTGGGATGAACCATGACTAAAGCCGGCGCCTTTTTAGCCAAACTTTTATCCTTAAACTTGTTGGCGCTGTAGATATTAAAAAAACTTGTGTAGACCTCGGCGGGAACGCCCTCATCGTGGTAGCGGTACTGAGCTTCAAACTTGGGGTCGCCTAAGCGAATCGATATAATTCTATTAAGATGAGGTAAAAACGGCTTCAGCAAAGACGTGTATCCATGAAGTTTTAAGGCTGGCGCCAACAAGACCATTTTTTCGAATGGGCATTTGTCAAAGTGATGAACACCGATCAGACCACCAAACGAGTAGCCCACAAAGTGAAGTGGTTTATTGTGCTTTTCGATCAAATAATTATAGGCATTTTCAAACGATTGGTAGTAATCCCGCGCTTTCAGATTTGAAAAATCAGACTCACCGGCATGGCCTGGTAGATGCAAGAGGTAAGTTTTATAACCGATTTTACTAATATCGCTAAGAAGATGCTTTAAAGCACTGGGTTTCTGATTGAGGCCATGAGCACATAACAAGATCTTGTCTTCCGATCCCGAGTGAGGAAGCTCCTCAAGAGAGGAGGGTTTGTTTATTGAACTCATGGTAGTCCTCACTGGAGTAAAAATCGGGAGCTTGAATAGCACTTACAAAAACCTTGGCCAAGTGCGAGTCGCGATCTTTTTGTGTCGCTTGTGCAAAGCCAAGAAGAAGGACGGCGCAGAACAAATCGCCAACACTGGAAGCGAAAATTCGTGCCCCACGCTCCATTGCAGCACTATCGTTTTGGTTTTTTTGCACCCACTGGCCACAGAACTCGATAAGCTGCTCAACTTTTTTCTTTTCCGCCGATTTTTCCACATTTCTTAAGAGCGACTGAATGTAAGTCATGGTGTCTAGAAAAATATCGCCTTTGCTCATCGCTCTCAAAGTGTCCAAGCTCATAATATTGGTGGTGCCCTCCCAGATCGGAAAAACTTGAGAGTCACGAAGGAATCGGGGCAACTGCGTATCCTCAATGTAACCGGCACCACCAAAGGCTTCAATCAGTTCACTGGACGTCGCCACCGATTTCTTAGCGGTCCACAATTTGGCGACAGGTGTTAGCAACCGTAACGCCGCCAACTCTTGCTTTGTGGCTTGACCTATTTCCGAGCGCCCCAAGAGTTGCCCCATCGCGGCGACAAAATGCACACAGGCGTTGGTATCGGCCTGCGTTCGCACCAAGGTTTCCTGATGCAAAGGGTGGTCCATCAATTTTTTTCCAAAAGCTTGACGCTTCTGAGAGTAATCACGAATCAACGAATGCAATCGGTATATGGTTCCGGTGGCGCAAACCGAGTTATAAAGTCGAGAGATATTCAAAATGGTGGCAATGTTTTTCACCCCTTGCCCCAGCTCTCCTATAAGAAAGCCCTCAACGCCTTTGAGTTCAAGCTCGGCCGTTGGCATGGCTTTGGTTCCCAGCTTGTCTTTCAAGCGCAAAACTTCGATATTATTGAGTTGGCCCTTTGAGTTTCGGATTTCAATTAAAAATAAGCTGAGTTTCTGCTCACCACCGACTTCGGTTTGCGCTAAAGCCATGGCGATGTTGGCGGTGATCGCAGAGGTGAACCACTTTGTTCCGTGTAGAAAAAATTGATCGCCTTTTTGAACGGCGACAGTTTCAGAGTTGGAGACATCGGAGCCGCCCGCCTTCTCTGTCATCCACTGCCCCGCCGTCCAAAACTGGTCCGGATCGCGCGACACCAAATGACTAAAAAACTTTTGTTGAAGTGGGCCTTTTTCAAGCTCGAGAACGCGAGTCGCACCGTCGGTCATCGCCAATGGACAAGTGTAAAAGGCCGATGATGGATGAAACATCAATAACTTCAAAAACTGGTGCAACCGGGAGTCCTGTTTTGATTTTCTTTCATAGCCAATGGCTATCATACCCTCTTCGGCGGCCACAGCGTGCAGGGCGTCCCAAGCCGGATCCACTTCTATGTGGTCAATTCTTCGACCCCAGTGATCATAAGCGATGTGTTGTGGTGGATTTTTCTCGGCCTTGAGCATTAGGTTTAAAACCTCCCCGCAAGCCCGCTTAGAAAACCGACTAAGATCCTCCGCGATTCCTTTAACATTTTGGCTCTGCGCATAGTGGGCCAAGACATCTTGTAAATAGGAGTTTTCCGCAAACAAGTCTTGATAGATAAAATCTTCCTGCTGGAATCCCATAAAACCTCCAGGGGGATATCTCAATTCGAGGCATTCAGATTCCACCATTTGGTCGCTTTTGTCTATATGAACCGAGCCATTAAGGGCTTCACAAAAGGTGCCGATAAGAAAGGATGTCGAGCCAACGTTTAGAGAAAGTGAAATTCAGTTTTGAGCGAAAAGTAAAGAGCACCCGGCGTGTTGATGTCTATATGCTTGTCTTGGCGGGCACCTTCATTTTGACCTTTATCCTCAGCCAGGTTTTGCTGGGTGTTTATTACGTCTAATCGGTTTTTTTGACTTCGGTGGCAACAGGTCCCTTTTTTCCCTCTTTGATGACGAATTCAACTTCATCACCCTCTTGAATCACCTCGGAGACCTGACTGCAGTGAACAAAAATATCTTTACCATCAGGGACTTCAATAAATCCAAAGCCTTTGTCTTCGCGGAACCATTTCACCTTGCCGCGCTTGACCTCACTCACAAAACCTCCCAGGTTTCACGAGTGGGAGGGCTGCCTTCAGGATAGACGTTAACGTTTTCAGCCAGCCAAGCGCTGGCATCGGCGTTGTCATTGTAGATCAGATTGTACAGCGTAAAATAGCGCGTCACCTTTTTCACATAATTGCGAGTTTCGGTGAAAGGGATATGCTCGATAAACTCGTCCATCTCCAACTGCCCGAACTGATGCAACCACTTGTGAACGCGATGGGGACCGCCATTGTAAGCCGCCGCCGCCAAGGCAATTTTGCCATCGAACTTTTTCAAGTTTCTTTGTAAATAGCGGGTTCCAATCTCAACACTGACATCGGGCTTCAACAAGTCGGGTCCAACGATTTCCTTGCCAATCATTGAGGCCACTTTTCGGCCGGTGTGGGTCATAACTTGCATCAATCCACGAGCGCCCACCGGTGACATTGCATCGGCCCGGTAGTTGGTTTCAGCCTTCATAATACTCCAAACAAATTCCGGAGGGACATTGAAGCGCTTGCCACTGGCAAGAACATTGGTCTCATAAGCCCGCGGATATACAAACCGCCACAACGCCTTACCAATGGGGAGCCCCAAATGCTTACGATCGTCGGCAAAGTGACGAGTGCCGATGTAAGCCGAACGATGAAAAATCTTGTTTCGGTAATAGGTGTACATCAATGTTTTTAAATACTCTCGATTGTTGGTTCGCCCTTCAATGCTGTAAAGCTCCCACTTGGCCAACTCAATCATCCCTACCTTGGCCAACTCTTCGGCGCGCTCGATATGACGACGAAACTCAGGCTCGCTCAACGAAGCATATATCTGCGTCGGCTTTCCCATATCCAAATATTCACGCATATAAGGAAGCTTCTCCCACTCAGCATGATAGGTCTCACGAGTTTTTACCGGAGTCTGAGCCAGATCGATGTCCTCTTCCTCGATTTGCTCTTTAGCAAATAGAGGCAGCCAATTTTCATGTAAAGTACGGGCATCGGTGTGACTGATACTCGCTAAACCCCGAGCTCCGACAAGCTCACGCAAGCGTTGCACCGAAGCAATGGAATAGTAGCCAAAGTATTCATCTTGAGAGACTTCAATAAAAAGCTCTTTGGCTTCCTCTTTGTTTCCCAACTTTTTCATCGCCATAGCCATCCAATACTTAACTTTGGAGCGACTGACCCGGTAATGAAGTTTCCGTTTTTTATTTTTTAAAGCGTCTCGCCACATATCGTAAGCTTTTTGATAGTGTCCTTTTAGGTAGTGAACCCAAGGGACGTACCAATTGGACTGTTTTCCCAAATAGGAATAAGGGTAACGTTTGGCGATGATTTCGAACCGACGAAGGGCACCATCATAGTCTTGATTTTGATAACTCAAAAAAGCGGCTCGGAACAAAGAGCTTATGCCTTTGCCCCCTGGAAAGTCCTTACTGGCTTGTAAATAGACTCCGGTCGCGGCCTGGAACTCACCCGCTCTGGACGCGGCCTTGGCAAAAAGGTCGATGTAATCGTAGTCTTTTCGTTTCTCCGGATCTTTATAGTATTTCTTTAAACGATTGAAAGCCTCTTCGACCATACCCTCATTGACCAGATATTCCGACATTGTCATGTCTTTGGTAAATGCGTCGGCATTGCTTTTTTCGAAAAGCTGTAGTTCCACATAGGCTTTCTCACTGGCACCCATCCACTGCAAACGCTTGATGCGATCTTGCTGATCACTCAAAGTGTCTTTACACTTCAAGGCCTTACCATCGACCAAGTTTTTATCCCACCGGAGTCCCCAATGGGCGATCGGCTCATAGATAGGATATTTCTTATAAAGTTTTCTGGCCCAGTAGCAGGCATCCAAACGTCTGTTTTTAAATTTGTTGATTTTTAAAAGGGACCAAAGAATGTCGGGGTAGACTTCCGTACTGCGCATTTTACGCTCAAGCTTCTTAAAAAGTTTTTTCGCCTCGTTGTACTTCTGGGTTTCAAAATAAATCTCAGCAATTTTGAAATCTGTTTTCTGTGCTAAAAAATCATTGGTTTCTTTTTTGTCGACCTTTTTTAAAGAAGCCAGAGCATCTTTAGTGTTATTCAGTTTCAGATAGGAAAGGCCTCGGTAATAATAGACCACATCGTGCAAGCGAGTTCCTAACTTCAAACTTTTATCAAAATGGCTGATCGCATAGTTGTAATTGTTTTGATGAAAGAAAATAGTTCCACGAAAAAACTCAATCAAAGCCATGCGACGAGGATCAACATCCCCCAACGGAATTTTGTTTAAATAGGCGTGAGCCTCTTTGTACTGCTCGGCCTCAAAGGCGTTTCGCGCACTTTCAAGCAGCTGCGAGTTGGCGTGCGCAGAACCACTAACGGCGACAAGCGCCACACTCAAGACAAACCGAGCAAAAGCTACTGGGAGGAAGAAACGAAGACAATGTGAGGCTTTAAAAATTTGTTTTATCATTCTTCTGATCATACCTAGAGAGTCGGCAAAAGCTAAGACCAGATCCTAAATTGTATTCGAAAGTTGTGTTCACAAAAGACTAAGGTGCTGAGTCCGGAACGTGAAATCAACAAGACGGCAATTTCTCCTGACATAAGGTTCTCAAATCGAAATCACTGGACTCAGAAGACGAATCTAAAAATAAAAAATCACCGCAACCGTCCTGGACGAAAGATGTGCCCCAGCTTTCTTTATCTTTACCTAAACCATCATTGACAGTCTTGAACTCGCCCGAGGTCCGACAAAGAAGATGACCCGTCGGCTCGAAGGATTGTTTCTATTAAAACACTGACCATTCAAATACCATTACAACCCTGTATTGCTATCGAAAAGACTGCGTTTCACTGGCTGCGAAGCCCTCCTCCCATCTTTTCAAAGTTTATGAATCATTAAAGTAAATACTTAAAATGAATAAGCTATTCACAAGATCATTGACACATTTGTACTTTTTTTAACTCAACGATTATGTTGCAAAACACTGATTTTTTGCCAGCTGATGATCTAGAAAATGGCTGTGTTTTGAAGAGACTTTTCCTGTCTTTAGAAACCGAGGCATACTGTTCGTCAATCCATACAACACAACAACTAAAAAGGGGATTTATCTTATGTGGAAATCTTTATTGATGCTTCCAATCGTTTTGGCATTCGCTGCTTGTGACAGTGGCGGAGGCAGTGGTGATGGTAGCAGTTCAACCACTTATTCCATTTCAGGAACGCTAGATACGGGTGCGACGGCCTCGAGTTTATCGACATCCAACAATACTTTGGATTTAGAAAGTCTCGCATTTGGACTTCGAGCACGAACCGCCTGCGATGACGGTCAGTACTACAGTGTCTTTTGCATGACATTCACCTCCCCACCTGTTGCCGCCGAAGGCGATGTCACCTGCGCCGGAACCTCCGGAGCATTTACGGTCGATGGCTTGCCTAAAGGAGAGCCCATCTACTGTGTGGTCCGTCGATACCCCGATGCAACTTCAACCTCCGGATCCAATGTCGGTGCCATTGAAATTCCGACAGCCAACCTGAGCGGAAAGTCTGATACCATCGTTGGCAACGGAAATTTGCAAATGGCTGTCACCATGAACGGTAACGGTCAAATCACCGCCGAAGTGACCGGTGAACAAGCAGACTCTAACAACTCCAACGCCGATAGCTTTTTCACAGCCGCCAACGCCAATGGAACTTGGACTCTGGCTTGCGACAATAACAACGGCGGCAGCGAATTCAGTGCCGGCGCTTGTAAATGCTTTCTTGGTGAAAGTTTTTATGGTGAAGGAAGTTACTCGAATCAAGATGACTGTTTAAATGATCCCAACGGTCCTGGAGACGGAATCAGCAGTGCCGTCAGTCTTGATATTGATATGTATATTCATCCGGTGACTACAACCACTGACGTACCCACCGATGGTGGCACCATCCCTTCCGGAACAAATATGAAGGCCATCAGTATCTGGGCCGCTGGAGCCAAAGGCTCTGGAGGCGAAGGTGTGACCACATTAGGTGGCGCCTTAAACTGGGCCAACGCTGATGCAACCACAGCCGTCGACTGGTCCACTGGGTCAGTAACAATTAAAGATGGTAGCAATGCTGACAATACATTTACCATTCCAGCCCTGCCTGGTGACGTCAACACCATGGATCATCAAGACTGGGTCACCTGGATGCAGACGGTGGCTGCGGCCGCAGAAGGCGACACCTTTGATTGCACATGGGGGCCGGCTTCTGATGCGCAGACAAATAATATTGATTTGGATTTAAATGTTGAGTGCATCAATCAAGTGATGGATGCACTGACGGCTGATGGAGTGGGTGCCACCATTCCTCGGGTGCATCTACGTCCTTACTGTGATCAAAACGGGTGCGACATAAGCAGTGATGCTAGTGATAATGCTGACCCAAGCATATACAATGCCAACGCTTTTGATCATGTGCGCGTCGAATTTGATGACTGGCACCTCGATTATCCCCAAGCCTGGGCGGACTCCGACGATTACTCCAAAACTGGAGTTGATATTGGACCGAGTGGTGATGGCATCGGTGTCGATCCGAAATCTCGTTTTGTTTTTGAACCTTTGCAAATTCATCCGAATGGGGCTGGCTTCCGCCAAGGGCATCACGGAGAGAGACACTATCAGTGTATTTCAGGCGCTCCAGGAGAAGGGCAAGTACAAAATGCCGCATGCACCGGGAATTACTGGGAGCTGGTCTGCTACTACACCGAACAGTTAGCGATCAAATTCATTGGCGAATCCTCACCGATGGATGTGATTTTTGACCAAGTTCAATCACCAGTGGCTGGCCGCCTCATTGAACACGGCGGCAGTGGTCCTCAAGAACAAACTCCGACAGGTACGAATGTGATCGACATGTGCGAAACCGCCAACGGGGTTTCGGGATTTACTTTTTTTGCCTCAGGAACAAAAAATTAATTTCTGCAATATTTCACAAAAAAAGGAGATCGAACGATCTCCTTTTTTTATGTCCAATTTCTAGCACTGTCTTAACTGTAGTAAGTTTGCATCGCAGCGATGGCTTTGTGCCAGTGGTCGAGTCGTTGTTTTCTTTCGCTCAAACGAGTTTGGCATTTAAAAGTTTTATCAACTTTGTCGAGCTTCTTTAATTCTTTGAGATCCGACCACAAACCAATACTGAGTCCAGCCATCAAAGCAGCCCCTAGTGATGTGGTCTCAACCACTTTAGGGCGCACCACTTCAACTCCTTGAAAGTCAGCTTGCATTTGCATCAATAAATTGTTGGCCGAAGCACCGCCATCGACTCGTACCGTTTTTAACGACACCTTTGAGTCTTTGATCATGGTATTGACGATATCAACATTCTGTAACGCCATGGCCTCTAATGTGGCGTAGGCCAAGTGCTCTTTCCCTACTCCACGGGTCATTCCAAACAATGTCCCCCTGACGTTGGGATCCCAGAACGGAGCTCCGAGGCCGGCAAAGGCTGGTACAAACTGTACACCTTGGGCCGAGCCGGCTTTTTTCGCAAGCTTTTCCACTTCCGCACTGGTGCTAACAAAACCCATATTGTCTCGCAAATATTGAACGGCGGCGCCGCAGATAAATGCGCCGCCCTCAAGCGCATAAGTGGGTTTTGCCTCACCCTCGCGATGCCAAGCAACAGTGGTCAGCAAGCCATTGGGGCTCATGATTTTTTTGTTTTCTGTATTCATCAACAGAAAGCTTCCGGTGCCATAAGTGATCTTGGCTTCGCCTTTTTCAAAACAGAACTGACCAAACAAAGCACTCTGTTGATCGCCTAGCACGCCTGAGATTGGCACGCCGGAAGGCAGGCCCGCCACTTTCTTAGTGACACCAAAAACTCCACCCGAAGGCTGAATCTGGGGCAGCATCTCCTCTTTTAGACCCAACAGATTTAACATCTCTGAGCTGTACTTCAGAGTTTCAAGGTCCATGGTTTGTGTGCGCGAGGCATTGGTCACATCGGTGGCAAACACTTCTCCGCCTGTCAGCTTCCAAATCAGAAAGCTGTCGATGGTTCCAAAACACAGCTGTCCTTTTCGAGCCAGCTGTTTCGCTTCGGCGTTGTTTTGTAAAAACCAATTCATCTTAGTCCCTGAAAAATAGGGATCCAAAACCAAGCCGGTGACTTTCTTCACTCGTTTTTCAGCGCCCCGCTTTTTCAGCGTGGCACAGTACTCGGACGTGCGTCGACATTGCCAAACAATGGCGTTGCCGATCGGCTCACCGGTTTCGCGATTCCAGGCCACCACAGTCTCGCGCTGATTGGTGATACCAATGGTTGCCACTTGTGTGCTTTTGATATTGGCTTTGGCCAGGGCCTCTTTTAAAGTGCGAGTCACGGAACGCCAGATATCGTTGGGATTGTGTTCGACCCAACCTGGTTTCGGAAAAATTTGCCGGTACTCTTGATTCACTTGAGCTTTAAACTGCCCCTTGGTGTTAATCACAGAAACAGTGGTTCCCGTTGTGCCTTGATCGATGGATAATATGTATTGCTGTGCCATAATTTTCCCTATAAAGGTGTTGTATGAAATGGTTTTTCAAAGATAACCAAAAAATATTCAACTTAAAAGGCATGGACAAAGACCGATTAATATATCGTGTCATGCCCCACCTTCTTGCCGAGATCATGACCAAATACTTTCGAATGACTGTCGAAGGCCAAGACAATATCCCTCGCAAGGGTCCCGCTTTGATTACACCCAATCATTCTGGCTACAGTGGCTTTGATGCCTTTCTTCTTGGACACCATATTCATAAAGCCACGCAAAGAACAGCACGAATTTTGACCCATAAACTTTGGTTTATCAATAAAACCACTGCCATTCCCATGCAAAGAATGGGTTTTATTGAGGCCACCAAAAAAAATGGCATTCATCAGCTGGAGAAAAACAATTTAGTGGTGCTGTTTCCTGAAGGCGAGTATGGCAATTTCAAGCCGTCCACCAAAGCCTACCACTTGCAAGAATTCAAGCGTGGATTTATTCGCATGGCCATCAAGCAACAATGTCCCATCATCCCCACTCTCATCTTGGGTGCGGAAGAGACCCATATCAATCTGGCGCAGCTGAAGTTTACAAAATATCTAAGGGGTACGATCCTCCCTTTACCACTCAATATTATTCCTCTGCCGGCTCGATGGCATATTATTTTCATGGACCCGATTTATTTGCCCCATTCAGAAAAACAACTGGAAGACCGAGAACTTATTGCCGAGTTAGCCCGCGACCTTCGCGAAACCATGCAAAACCGTTTAAGTACAGAAGTGAACAAAAGAAAAAATTTGTACTTTTAATCAGTCACCAATATCGGTGCCAATCATTTGAAGAAGCTGGGTCCATTTGGTGATAATGATACCAGCGTTGCCATCGGCTCGCCCGACCAGCATTTTACTTAGCAGCACGGCTGCAATCGTCACCACCACGATTAAAAGGATATATTCGACAATAATCTGACCCTTATTTTGACCGAGGATCGACTTTGCAGTACCCTTTGAATGTGAGCAAAAGTGGTCCGTTTTCATTTTCTAAAGGTCTCCCCTTGTGGGCTCAATTGGCCGCTGGTCTTTTGGTTATCGTTTTACTATTTTGCTTAGCAGTAAACTCTAACCCTTATGTATCGGCATGGGACGAAGAGAACTCAAATTTTTATGAGACGGCTATGCAAGCCCTTAGAATCTTTAATATAACGCCGACAGCGCCGACCGCCTTTATCTTCTGGGACAAAAGTATGGAAGAAAGCGCTCCGGCGATCCGAGCCTTTCGATCCTCACCCTCGAATTTGCGGATATACGGCGTTCATCTCACCTCTTCTGAGGCTTTACAAATTCGCAAAGAATGGATGAAGCATGCTCCGGGTCGAGCCTCACTCTTGATTGACCGTCAGCAATTGTTGGAAACAGCCTTTCATGCGCGCACCACACCCATGATATACATCCTTTTGCCGAAGCAGAAAAAGATCTACAGTTATCTAGGAAACATTGACGATAACCGTGAACGCATGCTCGAGATTATAAGTTCGGAGTAGGTGGCACAAAGCCGATTGTCTGATCAAGGTTGGTAAAAAACTGATCCACGTTCTCGGCCGACATCGGCCCCTTAATTCCCAAAACATAGTCTTCACCCATCTCGCCAGGGGCAAAACTATCATCCTTATCAAAACAGGTTTTAAACTGATTGGGATCACTGTAGAGCATAATATAACAATAGTTATCTTTGCCTCGTTTTCGCAAAAATTGCTCCCACTGATTCTTGCGACTTTGCATCCGAAAATAAAGTTCTAACGCTTGTGATTCTTGATCATTAGAAAAGTAGATGCGAATGGGGTCCGAAAATATGGCGGTGTTAAAATCTGATGAAAAATATTTGCTTCTGGTAATGTAACGATCCATGTTGCCACCCCTTGTTGTTAAACAAAGGCTAGAACTGTGAAAAAGTTTTAGGCAAATCATTTTTAGAGTTTTAAACAGCGTGTTAGGTAGTTTTCACTGTTTTCTTCGAAAACTGATTAAACATTTAAAAATATTGGATTTTTAGGGTCTAAAAAACAAAAAAGCCTTTGTATTTCATTTGCAAGTGTCGGTAGAATTTCCGCTTCTTTTAATTCCAATAAACACTGCGGCCATTCACATAGGTCTTCCAAACCGACACCGGCTGCATATCGTAAAAGAAATCCTGCCAACTCCAATCACTGATGAAAAAATCTGCGGCAAAGCCTTTTTGTAACGAGCCCACTTCATTTTCAACGCCCAACGCTTTTGCACCCCCAAAAGTAAAGGCGGCAAACACTTCCGGCAAACTCATTTTCATTTGCAAGCGAGCCAGCAACCCAACAAAAGCTAAACTTTGGGTTGGGCTGCTGCCGGGATTAAAATCGCTCGCTAATGCGACGCAAGCTCCAAGATCAATCAGCTGTCGAGCGTCGGGGTACTTGCATTGCAAATAGAAGTCAGCCGCCGGCAACAACACGGCGACAGTGTCGGATTGCGCCAACTGGATTTTGTCTTTTTTATTGAGGCAGATCACGTGGTCGGCACTTTTAGCTTTCAACTCTAAAGCCAAAGCGGTGGCTCGGGTGCGATTCAATTGGTCGGCATGAATCGTTAGATCGAATCCCTGATCTTTGGCCCACAACAAATAGTTTTTCGCAGCCTTGGGAGAGAAATAGCCTTTCTCGACAAAGATATCGACCCGACGAGCAAGATCGTTCTCCTTTATCTTGGTTAAAGTTTTTTTCAAGCTTTCTAAATAAGGGCCCTCACCGTCACTGGATTCAGGCAGGGCATGGGCCCCCAGATAGGTGGTGTGTATTTTGGCATTTTTTAACTGCTTCGCCGCCGTTAACATCTTTAATTCTGTTTTTTCATTCAAACCGTAACCACTTTTAACTTCAATGCTGGTGATTCCTTGAGCCAAATGCGTTTTGACTCGCATCTGCCCCAACTCAACAAGCTGTTCGAGAGGGGCCTTGCGGGTGGCCTTCACCGTCGACAATATACCCCCGCCTTTGTCAGCGATTTGCTGGTAGGTGGCACCTTGATTGCGCATTTCAAATTCATTCTTCCGATCGCCGCCAAAAACTAAATGAGTGTGGCAGTCGACAAAACCAGGAAAAACATTGCGTCCCTGACAGTCAAAAGCCTTTTTTCGCATCCACTGACTGGGCAAACGGCTTTGCGCTCCCACCCATTGAATTTTTCCATTCTCCACGACCAAGGCCGCGTTTTTAATGAGGCCCAAATCTTTCGCCTCCGTGTTGCGCCCCGCCTTTTTGTGGACCCCTCGCATAGAAAGCAATTCACCGATATTTTTGAAAACAAGTGTTTTAGACATTGGTCAAATGTCTATGACTATCGGCCTTTTGTTAATGACCCGTGCATTGCGTCTTTTTCATTTGAACCCCTCTTAGGAATCGCGTACAAAAGAAGCTCAGAGGCCTTGGTCTCTTCGATCCTGGGGGGGATTCGTGAACAAACTGTTAAACTTTCTAGGTTGCCTTGTACTGGCACCCGTTTTGTTTATGGGCTGCAGTCCCTCTGAAACGGAAGAGCCTCAACAGAAGCGATTTGGCCGGCTCTCCTACGATATTGGTGACTGTCAGCGAAGCCCTTTTGATGGCGCTGAGTTCTCTGGTCCCATCAGCCAAGGTCCACGCCAACCCTTAAGGCTTTTCAATAAAGACTTTTATTTAGAGGGACTGGAAGCGACGTTGAATGCCTCCAGCTATTCCATTGCCAACAGTCTTTTCAACGAAGGTGTTGAAATACTGCAAGTTAAAAGCCTTTCCAATGCCGATCTTTCCTGCCGTTACTTTGATTTCCTGCCAGAGGCCCGTGGTGTCGCTCAAAGCCAGTGGGATTCGGTGGCTTCGCCCAACGGTGGCGCTTCGGCCCTGCTTGGATTATTTACCACAATCTACAGTAAAAACAGTCAAACCAAGGAAACCCGGTTAAAAGATCCCACTATCATGGTCATTGACCAAACCCAAAAATGGACACTGCTCCACGAAATGAGTCATTACCTCTTTGCTAAAGCCCGCAGTCGTCAGAACGATCTTTCCTTTAATTCAGAATTGGAAAGAATCGTCGAAAACGAAAATCGTCGCATTCAAAAACTAAGGAACCAACTACAAAACAAAGAGACGCAAGCCATCGCCGAAGACTTGCTACAAGCCTATGTCGGCTTTTTTCGTACCAATTTTGAATTGGACAAGCGAACCGCTTTGGAGGAATTCGCGGTCGAAGGTCTTTTGATTGATTACGCCAAACAAGATCGCATCACCGATGTCGATATTAAAAGTGAGGCCCAACAAGCCTACTTGTATATGAAGCGCAATGGAGAAAGTGTGGCTTTTTCTTATGTCTTGTTTTTAGACCGCTTGCGTGAGTTTCGTGAATTCGTTGAGGGCAAACAATGGACGTCTGTCGAAACCGCAATTAAAAAGTTAATCTCTGAAATCAAAACTCAAGTTGATTTTATTAACAACGAAATTGAGGCTGCCAGTATTTATCGCGATCAGCAGCCAACGGTTCCCGACTCTTTCAGAGCATGGGTCCCAGCGCGGGCCCACTACGACCTCGAAAGTTTCAAGCGACGCCATCAAATGATCCGAGACAGTTCAAGAAATTTTTAATGAGTAAAAGCTTTCACTTTCCGAACTCGGCTCAAGCACTCCTTGCTCTTGCATGCTTTTAAAGGCTCGATACCACTGGTGTGTACTAAGAGGAATAACCTGTCGGGCCTCTTTAACCCGAAAATTCTGATGCAAACCATTAAGGTAAAGAATATGACTCAAGAATTCTTCACGACTGGCAAACAGCATTTTTTTATGCACCCACAACGATGAATTTTCGGTGGCGCGCAAGCGGTAGCCTTTACTTGTCGATTGCAAACTCAAGGGCAGATTGTTGTCAACGATACTCTCTTTCAACTGTTCAAGACAGCGATAGACCTTTTTTGGTCCGGTGGCTGGATCAAACAGCTCATCAGAGAACAATGAATTGAAAATACGAACCACTGAAAAAGGTGAGTATTGATCTGAAAGAAGCAGCATCATTAAACGATGCACAGCTTTGCCATAAGCCATCGGAATATGATCGAAGGCGAACGGATCAAAAACTCTAGGCACTTCTTGCGTTTGGCGACCATGGGTCTGTAGAAAGCTGTTTTGAAAAATCTCTGCGCCGACTTCGGCCACCATGATTTTACGAAACCCGGGGAAAGGTGTTCCGAAGTAAATCGAACGCATTAATTCTTGATCTTTAAATATCTTAGCCAACTGCCAATCAAAATCTCTCAACACTTCCCAAAATCCTGCGTTGCGCACCGATTGCTTGAAGCGCACCACCTCAGGGGCGTCCGCCTTCAAACGACCTTGCATGAAATAGGCGATTAAAAGCCATTTTTCGATAAAGAGGCTGGTGTGGTGCTGTTGCTGTTTGGTTTTCCGTTGAGCCTCTTCAAGAACCTGAATGGCTTGCTCGGCCTGACCGGTTTTAATAAGAATCTGGCCTCGAGTTTCCTGACAGTTAAGAAGCAAATGGGGACTGTGAACAGCACATTCATCTTCGAACTGATTTAAAAATCGCAAAGCCCGATCAAACTCTTGGTTCTCGATGTAACAGGCCAACAGATTCACTTTTCCTACCAACTGATCTTTTAAATTTAAATTGTCATGCTTTAAATAGTACTCCAACTCAACCTGGGCGGCCGGATAGTCCCACAGATGGACATAGCAAAAAGCTTTGTTTAAATGTTTTTTAGCGGACTCAGGCGTTCGATCAAGTAAAATTAACGCCTGGTTAATTAAACCCAGACGTCGCAAGGAACTGGCGTATTCAATCAGATCATCGGGATCCGGAGTTCCCACGCCGAAGACATTGGTCTGTAAAATTCTTAACGCCAGCTTCCACATTCCTGAACGTCGTGCCAGACTGGCGAATTTACCGCGAGACTTTTCCGGGAGTGACTTCACCTCCAAGCGCGCCAAAAGGTATTTGGCTTGATCAATCTCATGCGCGTTGATGAGGGCATCGATTTCGTCAAAAAGGTCTGAAAGCTGTCGGGTTCCCATAACCTCTCATCGGAATATGCCCCAGGAACTTCAAGTCTGAGTCGCATGTCTCATATTGAGAACAAGGGAAGTTCTATATTGAGACTTTATGCAGAATAAGAGACAATAAAGTCATACGATTTGAAGGGGGGCTTTCAAATGAAATCGTGGAAAACAGTTGTCAGCACATTGATCCTTTTACCTATCATTGTTTGGTGTTTCCAAAACTGTGCCCCCGATCATTTCGCGGCTCATGGCAACGGCACCCCTTACGAGGGCATTTCGGTAGGAGACCCCAATCCGGATATCCCGAACGAGGGTGGGACGACGCCGCCACAGACAGAACCGAATTCAGAGACTGGTCAAAAACCACCTCCAGAAACCATTGCAACCGTCCACTCGACCTGCCGTTTTGACAACAGCTCCTATTTCGAAAGTTTAACATTTGGTGAGTCAACCAGAGGAGATGACCTGGTGTCTTTAAGGTTGCTCAGTGGCGACCTCGTGACTCATTCTATAAGCCAAGGTCGTCAGCAAGTCGCGGTGAACCAGTCGAGCGACAATGGTTTATTGATTGAAATGATCATTTATGGAACCGATAGCTCTTCGGTCAGTTACAGCGTCAACGGTGACGCCAGCCAAACAGAACTGGCCCCTTGCCAAAATCAATAATGCCGGTGAGCCTTACTGATTGGTGAGAGCCAAGTAAGGCAAGAAAAAAAGCAGCCACAATCCCAAAATCAACGCATAGTTAAATACTCTTGTTTTCATGTCCTCGATGTAACACAGTTTCACAGTGCAAACCGAGTGATTTGAAAAAATGGAAATTAATACAGGATCGAATAACAGTTCTAGAAGTTTTTCAATTCGACAATTCTGCCAATACAGAAAATTAAAAACAGCAGGTCGACCGATGGGGCGCTGCTGTTTTCAAACTTGCACAGATATACACTCTTTGCCGTTCGGTTATACCTGGGTCATTCGGGTGACACCAAGAATTCCTTTGATTTTCGAAAGGTTCTGAATCGCCTTGGTCAGCTGTGACGTGTCCTTAACCATCACATCAAACATACAAACCGCCTTGCGGTCTTTGGTCGTACGAATTTGGGCATTGAAAATATTAATTCCCAAGGACGCAAAAACATCACTCATCAAGCGCAATAGTCCTGGAATATCGTTTGCTACCACTCGCAAGCGCACCGTTCTTTCGACACCTTCAGGAGCCGATTTAACGGTCCATTCAACATCCACTTCACGATCGTGATCAATGGCAAAAATCTTCTCACAATCAGCTTTGTGAATGGTGATGCCTCGACCTCTGGAAATAAAGCCTTTGATCGGATCGCCTGGAATTGGACTGCAACATTTGGCAAATCGTACCAGGATATCGTCCATACCATCCACCGAAATAATGGAGCGTGATTTCTTCTTACGTTGAACCGCGGATTTGTAGGCTTTGGTTAAAAAGCTGTCCTCAGCCTTTTTCTCGTCGACAGTCTTAGCGTCGGGGTCGACCGCACGCACCACATGTTTTGGTAAAACCTTACCATACCCCACCCGCACATACAGATCTTCCAAGTCGTTGGCTCCCGACTTACGAAGTTCATCATTTTGCATAACGATGTCATCGCTAAGCATTTTCTGCAGACTCATTCCATATTTTCGAAACTCTTTCTCTAAAAGATCGGCACCGATCTCACGAGCGCGTTTGCGCTCTTCTTCTTGAACAAAGGCACGAATCCGCGACTTGGCTTTCGACGTCACACAGAACTTCAGCCAATCTTTTGAAGGTGTCTTATTTTTCGATGTTAAAACCTCAACCGTATCTCCACTTTTCATTTTGGTGCGTAAAGGCACCATTTTACCGTTGATCCGCGCCGCCACACAGGCGTTACCAACATCGGTATGAATCGAATAAGCAAAGTCAATGGGAGTGGCTCCTTCACGGAACTCGCGCACCTCTCCCTTAGGAGTGAACACGTATATATGGGAGTCAAAAAGGTCGGTTTTCACATTTTCCAAAAACTCACCCGAGCTCCCCGACTGCTGGTGCAAGCTAACCAATTCTTGCAACCAACCCATTTGCTCTTCCATCTTCACATCGACTTTACCAGAGCCTTTATACTTCCAGTGCGCGGCAATTCCCCGCTCAGCCACCAAGTGCATTTCATGGGTGCGAATCTGAATCTCAATTCTTTCAGCTCCAGGTCCGATCACCGTGGTGTGAAGACTGCGATAGTTGTTGGCTTTTGGTATGGCGATATAATCTTTAAAGCGTCCTGGCACCGGCTTGAATA
Source organism: uncultured Pseudobdellovibrionaceae bacterium (assembly GCA_964588335.1). GTDB lineage: Bacteria > Bdellovibrionota > Bdellovibrionia > Bdellovibrionales > JAGQZY01 > JAGQZY01. The sequence goes on from CAZPOV010000006.1 coordinate 140,596, forward strand.
AGGTGTGAATGTGTCCCAGAACTTCGTAACACTGAGGGATCGAATCCACCAGAATCCGAAACGCCAGAATGTCGTACACCTGCTCGTATTCTAAATTCGACGCCGACATCTTTTTAAAAATCGAGTAAAGGTGTTTGGGGCGCCCTTGAATGTCGAGCGGTCCATTGAAGCGATCGGTCAGTTCGGTAATAAGAACCTTCTTCACCTCTTCGATATACTTTTCCCGTTCCTTTTTCTTTTTCGCTACTTTCTGAACCAAATCATAGAAACGATCAGGCTGAGTGTAGCGAAAACTTAAATCTTCCAATTCTGTCTTGATCGAACTGATTCCCAGGCGACTGGCCAACGGCGCATAGATATCTAGAGTCTCTTGCCCGATGCGGATTTGCTTTTCATACTTCATGTGATTCAAAGTCCGCATATTGTGTAAACGGTCAGCCAACTTTACCAAAACAACCCGCACATCTTTTCCCATGGCGACGATCATTTTTCGTACGTTTTCACTTTGCTTTTCGTGGATATTTTTAAAACTCAATTGGGTGATCTTGGTCACACCATCAACCAGCTCGGATACGATGGGCCCAAAGTGGGTCTCGATATCCTCAAGAGTCACCTCGGTGTCTTCCACGGTATCATGCAAAAGCCCGGTCATGATGGTGGGCAGATCCAATTTTAAATCGGCTAAAATTTCAGCCACCCCGACCGGATGAGAAATATAGGGCTCTCCGCTTCGACGAAACTGACCCTCATGGGCATTTTTAGAAAATATATAGGCTTTTTGAACGAGATCGATATCTGCGTTGGGATAGTAAGAAATAATTTTTTCACACAAAGGCTTCACTTCCAAACATTCGGTTGGGAAGTTTTCCAAAGTGCTGTTCGCCTCTTCGGACATATTTCTTTGTCTCCATTCCCCAACTAACATTCAAGTTCGAATGTTAGTTAGCGATTATACAAAGGGCCTGTCCCTTCAAAAACTCATCGGCTCGCACCGACGAGAACTTAAGGTCTTAATGGAGCTGCTTATCGCGGCTCAAATCTTCTTCGACCGCTTTTGTATCCTCTTCGTTTTCGAAGGCCACATAACCGCCAGCCACTTCTCGTAAAGAGGTTACGATAAATTTATTTTTAACTTTTGGGATCACGGGCTGTGAACCTTTTAACAATTGCTTGGCACGCTTTGAAACCAAATGCACAAGGGCAAATCGGTTATCTACTTTTTCCAGGCAATCTTCCACTGTGACTCGAGCCATAACTCACCTCTCTCGACCGATAAACTATTCAAATGACAGTAATTCTTCAAGAATTTTCTTGAAACGCTGGTACGATTTCTCAAAATCATCATTTACGACTTGGTAATCGAACTTGTGCGCCAGCTCTATCTCCTTCTCAGCGTTTTTGAGACGTAGATCCAGGTTCTCCGGCACTTTCTTGTCGCGAGCGAGAATGCGATTTTTCAGCTCCTCGATCGACGGTGGCAAGATGAAAATGCTAATTGCGTCGGGGTATATTTTTATAAACTTTTCAACACCTTGGACGTCGATGTCCATAATGGCGACCCGGTTTTCCGCCCACGCCTTCTGCAGGCTTTCGTGCGACGTGCCATAAAGGCGATCGTGGACCGGCGACCACTCGGCAAAAAAGCCTTGCTCAATCTTGGCCTCGAAGTCGGATTTTTCGATGAAATGGTAGTCTTCTCCGTGAACCTCACCCTGGCGCTGACTACGGGTGGTGTAGGTCACAATATCTTTGAGAACAGGAAAGTCCTGTAGGGCCCTTCCCATAAAGCTGTTTTTTCCGGCGCCGCTGGGGGCGGCTATAAGAATCATTCTGACCTGACTCATTCGACGTTTTGAACCTGCTCCCTATATTTTTCGATCAAACCCTTGGCCTCCACCACTTCCTGGGTCAATTCGGAACTGGTGCTCTTTGAGCCGATGGTGTTCACTTCACGCAACAGCTCCTGCGCGTAAAAATCCATCTTTTTACCGATGGCACCGGTTGTCTGAACCAACTTGCCGATGGCTTTGATGTGGGCTTCTAAGCGCTGGATCTCTTCACTGATATCACTTTTATCAACCTGAATCACGATCTCCTGAGCCACTCTTTGCTCATCAATCTCGCCAGGCAGCTCGTAGCCCTCAAGTTTTTTCTGGTATCGTTTTTGTAAATCTTTTTTGGTTTGCTCACGCAGTTTTTTGATCTTTGAAACCTGTTGCCCTAAATTTTTCAAATGACCTTGGATGTCTTTCTTTAACCCCTTGCCTTCGACGGAGCGAACTTTATCACAGGCTATCAGAGCCTTATCTAAGGTGGCGTTGAGAATATTTTTTTCCGAAGATCCAATGTTGCCAGCTTCATCGACGCTGACCAAATCAGGAATTGATAAAAGGACTTGTGCATCCTGGGGCGGTTTTAAACCAAGGTCTTTGGCCATGGCGCTAAAGCCATTGAGCCATTTTTTCGCCAATTTCTTGTTGAACAGAACCGTTTCCGAACCTTTTAAAACTTTGCGGTTGAAATAAATGTCAATGGTTCCACGCTGCATCTGCTGACTGACTTTTTTACGAATCTCTGTTTCCAATCCTTTGTAGATTGTCGGTCCATGGAATTTGACCTCGAAAAAACGGCCATTGACAGCGCGAACGGTCACATCGAGATGATAATCATTTGAATGGGATGAGGCTTTCCCAAAACCGGTCATACTTTTCATTGTTTGCGGTCCATTGTCACTGGCTTGCTACAACAAGCGATCATTTTTAGAGTTCATGCTATCATATGTCGGTCTTCAAATCAGTCAATAAATTCAAGGGTCTTGTCAGTTCCCTTGCACTTGTGCAAGGGCCCACTGCAGAGCCTGCTCGGTCTGGTCAGGACGGAACCAACGAATGTCCGGATCTCTTTTGAACCAAGTCTGTTGCTTTTTGATAAGCTGCATAGTGGCCGTCACAATTTGCTCAACAAGATCCGTCTTTGTCACCTTGCCATCCAAATAACTCTGCACCTCTTTATAACCCACGCTTTTCATGGGGGCCCAGTGCGACAGACCTTGTTGGCGTAAAGCCTTGACCTCATCAACCCAACCCTGGGCTAGCATCCGTTTTGTTCTCTCCTCGACTCGCTCCCGCAACCGAGGACGCTCATCATTAAAACCCATTTTAAGGGCCTTATGGGGCGGCAACGGCGAGTGATTCTCACTGACTAGCTTCTGCTTCAACTCTGTCATTGTTAAGTCTTGCGCTTTCATAACCGCGACGGCGCGCTTGATACGATAGTGATCATTGGGACTGATTTTATCGGCGAAGTCAGGATCCCGCTGACGGATCCATGCATAGAGCTGAAGCGGCCCCTTGTCGCGAAACAGTTGCTCCACCTCGGCTTTGGAGTCAGCAGAAACCTCGGTTTGCGGATACAACCCCTTGTGGAGAGCTTGTAAGTAAAAACCACTACCCCCGACAAAAATCGGATTGATGTTTTCGTTTTTTTCCAGAATTTGCACCACGTCTTTTAAATAATCGGCGACTGTTAAATCGCTGGGAGGATCAACGTACGAGAATAAAAAATGCGGAACTTCTGCAAAATCTTGCTGGCTTGGCATGGCCGTTCCAATATTGACGCCTTTAAAAACCTGAACCGAATCACAATTGACAATCGGTTGTCGCAGTTTTTTAGCCAAATCCATGGCAAAGTCGGACTTGCCACAAGCGGTGGGCCCAACGATGAAAAAAAATGGGGGCAGTGAATCAGACACGACGACCAAAATCTTTTTCAAGTTGAGCAAACGGAAATTCTAAAGACACAGACCGTCCATGGGGACAAAAACCAGAAAGGGGGAACTCGTCCATATCCACCAGCAGAGCCTTCATCTCATCCAAACTCAAAGCTTGTCCCGCCCGTATCACAGAGTGACAGGCCATAGTCGCAAACAAGTCACCAATCGCGGTTTCAAGGGCGAAACTCCCGCCTTTCTCATTGATCTCGAACGCCAACTTGCGAAGCGCCTCTATCAAACCCTTTTCTTTTATTATACTTGGAAGAGAATTAATGGCCAAACTGGCTGGGCCCTCTTGTTCTAGGTCCACACCAATACGCTTCAAATCTTCTGTCACCGTCAGAAGGGCCTCCACCTCGGCTTCTTCCAGATCAATGGTTATTGGAATCAAAAGACTTTGCACTTCGATATCGCCGTCATTCCAAGACCGCATCAAACGTTCAAAGGCCACTCGCTCGTGGGCCGCATGCTGATCCACTAAAACCATTTTTTGATTGGCCTGGGCGACAATATAAGTGAGGTCGACCTGACCGATCACCTGCAGTTGAGACCACCAGCCTGGCTCTGAAGTCTTTGGCGTTGTTTGATCTGTCTGAAGATCACCCAAAATGCTATCCAACGAGGCTTCAGTGTCGCGCACGGCGGCCTCTTTTAAAGTTTCGATGGAAAGATCACCGGCCTGGTAAGCAGGAGGATCATGGGGGTGGCGCGCCGCTGTTGACTGCTTTTGCTTAAATTGAGTGGTTTGAAAAGTGGTGTCATTGAAACTCTGATTCTCTGGTGTCGGAGTGTAAACCCTTGGACTTTGCGGCTTGGCCCCTTCCAGCCATGGCGCCTTCTCAATGGCTTCTCGTAAGGCGTAGTGCACGACCCGAAAAGCGGTTTTTGAATCGACAAATTTGACGGCCGATTTGGTGGGATGAATATTGACGTCGACTTGGTCCGGGGGACATTCCACCGAAACGTAACAAATAGGATACTGGCCATGCATGAGCAGACTGCGATAGGCCTCCATCACCGCCGCTTGTAAGCCACGATCTTGCACCCACCGGTTTTGCACGAACGTCCAAATCTGACGAGACACGCGCACCACCGTTGAGGGGTCTGAGAAAATAACATGAGATTTAAAACCTTCGTATTCAAATGTGTTCTCATAAAGACGATCGGTTTCTAAAACTTTTTTGGCGCGCTCAAGTAAAGACTCCTCAGCTTGCCACATAAAAACCAATTTACCTTTTGATTTCAATTTCCATTGCACATGGGGGTATTGAAGAGCCATCGCCTTGACCACATTTTTAATTTGCGTGGTCTCCGCCGAGTCTGATTTTAAAAATTTTAATCGAGCCGGAATGTTGGTGAACAAATCAGAGACCTGAACCCAGGTTCCCTCTTGCATAGAGGTCTCCGTGACATCGCCCAGATCACCGAACTCGCAGTGGATTTTAAAAGCTTTATCCTCGCCTCGACGTCGCGAAATAAAATCCAATCGACTGACCGATGAGATACTCGCCAAAGCCTCACCGCGAAAACCAAAGGTTGAGAGTCTCCACAAATCGTCAGACTCTTGAATTTTACTGGTGGCATGCCGTGCAAAAACCAATGGCAGCTCAGACGGTAAAACTCCTTTGCCGTTGTCTAAAACCGACAGCGACTTGCCGCCTTCATCGGCCTCGATTTCAATATCCGTGGCTCCGGCATCAATGCTGTTCTCTAACAATTCTTTGAGTAAGTGGGAGGGTCTTTCAACCACCTCACCGGCGGCAATTTTGTCGACCACATCCGATTTGAGTTGCTGAATTTCCATGGGCTACACCAAAAAGCGTATTTGCCAAACACGATAGAAAGCTTCAATAACAATTTTCAATGACATTTTCGAAGCCCCCTCTCGCCGCTCATCGAAGGTAATAGGAACTTCTTTGGCTTTAAATCCATTTTTCATACCGCGATATTTCATTTCAATTTGAAAACTATAGCCCTCAGAACGCACCTCGGAGAGTGCAAGCTTTTTAAGGACTCGCATGTTCCAGCCATTGAATCCACCGGTCCAATCATGAATCGGATATCCCAAAATAATTCGAGAATAAAGACTGCCGAAAATACTAATCAGTTTTCGATACCAAGCCCAATTGGTGGTCGCTCCACCCGAGACATAACGGGAGCCGATGACAAAATCATATTTTGGCAAGGCCTTCACCAACCGCACCAGATCTATGGGGCGATGGGAAAAGTCCGCATCCATTTGCACACAGGCATCAAACCCGTTGTCCATGGCCCACTGAAAACCCTGCAAATACGCTTTTCCCAGCCCGCCCTTGCCCTGGTTCTCAATAAGATGAATTTTGTCGTTTTCTTGCATCATCGCTTTGACAATGGCTCCGGTTCCATCGGGCGAACCGTCATCAACAACCAACAGAGAGATATCTGGTAGCTCTTGGTAAATCGCCTCAGCAATGGCTTGGATGTTCTCTTTCTCATTGTAAGTGGGTATGATGACCAGTGTTTTCATAGTCCGCTCTTTGTAGCTTATTCTGGAGTATTAGAAAAGGACTATAGCAAAAAATTGCCGGCCAAAACGGCCTCATAAGTCCTTAGAATAAGAATGATTTTACCGTCCTTTCCGGAACAGCGTGACGATCGCGGACACAACCCAGCACGGAGTCTGTGAGCGAGGCTCCAATCTCCATCAAAACCGGCCCTCCCTCTTGATCCCCCAAAGTCAAAAACGGGAATGAAATGGAAGACATGCCCCTGTGAAATCCATAGTAGTCAATACATCAACCCATGATGAGTCGGGACCTGTCCTGGAATTTTTGATCAGGATATATCACGGCCCCATCAATCTGTTGGATGAAGTCTTCCGATCGGACGCATTCTTCGTAAAGTGGTGGTAATCAATCGAACGGCCATGGTGATCGTTGCAAAAAAAATGTCTAACATTTTACGGCACCGCTCTGTAAATTCTTTATTGTTTTTAACCTTCCTTAAAACCTCGTCGCCGCTAACTGTTTGTTTATTATCAATTTCTAATAATAACACTTTTGTGCTCATTTCTTGCTCCTGTTTAAAGCATGGTCGGTAGTGATCCGAACCTGTGATTCTGATGGAGGGTTGGAAAATGAATTTTTTAGATTGGATCAAAATAGGTTTTGTTGCACTCAGCTTATGCGCCGGTTCGATCAGTCGAGCTCATCACGAGAACTTAAGGAATAAAACGCAATTGTTTCAACGTCTCAGTGATGCCGGAATCGATCAAATTATCGAGTTACCTTACAACCCAAGTTTGATTGGTGCGATGGCCGGACAAGTGCGTGTGCACAATATTGTGGAAATGCAAGATCACCCCAATCGATTGCCCGAACCCACAGGACTGGTTCAAGAGTACAACGCCAGCAACGAGTACTATACACAACGGCAAGTTCTTCCACAGTTAAGCTACCGAACCGGTGATGGTGAGTGCCAATACAAAGAGGCTGTGAAAGTGAACGATATATTGGTTTGTTATAAATCAGCGATGCATCGGCATATAAGAATTAACACTGGTCCTCGCTGCACAACTGTTGAAAGTCGTCTGTCTTACTGTGTGGTTTTCGCTCACAATGTTGACGATGTGGTGCGTGCGATTTCATCTATTGATTAATTCGCTGTGAAAATAAGATGGCCCCCTCGACCAAGCGCTGAGGTGGCCATGGTCGGGGGAGCCCCGGAACCCTTTTCCTTTTAAGAATAGATGTTCTATAATTAAGAGGTTGTGCTGGTTCTGTTAAAATCGTTCTTTACTGTGTTGTTCTTCACGTGGCTATTGGCTGATAGCACAGTTCGGATTGAAGTGCGCAATCCTGAACATTTTCGCATCCGTCGGTTGACGGACTCCAACCTCCTTGTCAATTCCTGGGAACGAATGCCCGACAGAATCCATTTTGATGTGCCCCAACAGTTCGTGGTTCGCGATGCCGAAGGACATATTGATATCGAGCCGACATTGGAATCATGGAGAATGGGTCGTTTGGGAGGCCAAGGAAACCCGATCGTGCATCCGCCACTGGGAAGCTGTAGTTATATCTTTCAAAGAACACCCCCGCGTTTGGGATGCGATTTCTACCCTTTTCAAACGGTCAGTGGTGAAACCCGCTATGTGGCCTTACGCTACATGGCCCGCGAGGCTGAAAATACAGAATTGGGGGAAAATGATATTCGGTATGTCGAGCAAGAGGTTCAGGGGGCCGAAGGACTTGTCGATCGAATTCCGGTTTACAATCGCTCTGAATTTTTTGAAATCAGACCGGATGGCACCGAAGACCCCATTGCCAAACCGGTGGATCTTATGGCAGGCACGGCTGAAGAGCCGGTGGTCCGAGGCCTACATCCCCGCAGTTGGGTGGAAGACGAAGATGACCTTACAAACGTTCCCCTCGGCACCATTCAATGCACGCAAAATACGGGCGATCCCTTTCAGTGCATGATGTGCAACTGTCACCACGAATCAAACTTTGTTTATGAAAATGGAAATTATCGTCGAATCGGATATGAAGGTCGCTACGCCGTGGCCGCGACCGTTAAAACTCGTGTCGGTATGGACTCCTATCCAAACTCTATTTGTGACGTGATTTGGTTCAATGGGCGCACAGAATCCGGACGCCAGGTCGCCCATTACACCTGGACGCTAGATGGCGAAGGCGAAGAGGTGGTTTCCGGCGAAAACTATCAACGCTGTTATCGTCCGGTCCGAGATGTTTTAGAAGGCCTTAATAGTCACTTTGCTTCCCACTATCACACCCCTGGCGTCTCGCCGGGCTGGCAATGCTTTGACGAGAATGGCAACCCATCGCAAGGAACCTACATCGATGGACATATTTTTTACGACACTTGCGACCGCAGAAATCGCGCGACTCCAGAACGCATGACCCCTATTGAGGTAAGCCGATGAGATTTGTACTAGCCCTACTCTTTTTTTTAATGCAACCCCAAGGACAGGCCGCCGAAGCGCCAAAACTGACGAAGTCGAAAAAAACTTTTAATTATGACTTAGGCGACGACATCGAAAAAGTTCTTAAGGGTTACCACTCATTTCAGATCTTCGAAAAACAAAGATTCGCAAAAGAAATTCACAATATTTTTACCAACAAGCAAGGTCAACTTCCCATGCTCAGTCTTCTTGATATCAATCAAGACGGAAAAAAAGACGCCGTCGTTATGGGCTTTGTGCGCATTGAAAAGAAACCTTTTATCGAAGTTGTCGCTCTCGTTTCCAAAGGCAACTCCTATGAATTGAAGCCTATCAAACGCTGGAAACTTCCAAACCTTGGTATGCAAGAGAAAAAAGGCAAAATCCAAGGTCAGTGGCCCTACTACATTTTACAGACCACCGATAAAGAACGTCGTCTGAATGGCATAGAGGGCAACACCCAAGCCTTCAAAGTTGAGGCCTATCAAAGTTCGTCCCTCTTCTACTTCTGGGATGGGAAAAAGTTTAAATTTATTAAACACTGATGTTTTCTACTCTTTGAAGAACTCTTGAACTTCCTGTTCAATTTTATCAAGATCCTGAGGCGCTGAACTCTGCTGATGCTGTCGCATTGTCATAAGATGAATTGCCCAATAAATAAAGAAAACAGAGTAGCAAGCAATCATAAGTTGAGTCGCCAATTTACGTGGGACCTGAAAGTTTTCGACCAAGCCGACCACCATCAACAGTGCCGAAATCGCCAAGCCAATAAGATCCGCTGGCGGAAAAAAATAGGCCGCCAAGTGAAAGATAGCAAATGGAATATGCGCAAACAGTACTAGAGTAAAAATCTTGATAAATGGCAATCTGCGACTGTAGACAATCAAAAAGAAATAGTAAAAGAACAAAGACACAAGGCCGGTGGCGAGAATGGCAATAACTAACGAGATCAAAACGTTGGTCAATGAAATGGCGAAAGGCGCCAGCAGGTTTGACACAACGACGGATACTAAACTTAAACAAAACTGAAAAGCCACCAAGGTAGGCCACTGAATCTCAGGAAGATTCTGAATCTCTTGAACAGGATTTCTTACCAAATCCCAAAGGTAACTAAATAATGAGGGTAATTCTTTCTTGGTCTCTTCAATCATTAAAAGTGAGTGTCCACCCTAAAAGCTAGGTCCACTGAGTTTTTATCAATGGTATCGTTGATCATAGCTGTCTTAAAACTGAAGTCAGCACCGACACTGATGAACTTGCTAATGTAGCTATCAAGTCCAAAAAGCAACAGACCACTTGGCGTCTTATACGACACATTGGTTTGTGGGTTCGAGATATCTAGAAATCTTGAGCTCACACCCAAACCCATTCGCAGACTCCAGGTCTTGTTCAATGGCGGCTTGTAAAGACCTTTGATGGTAAACTCTCTCAGTTTGATTTGACTGTTTGAAGTGTTCTGAGTTCCGAAGTTGGCATAAGAACCTTCAAGTCCCCAATTGTGATTCATTACATCAACCCCCAAGTTGATGATCAGCCCACCCTGATTCTGCATCCCACTTCGCAAGGCGGTGGCGTCGGCATCAAAAAAACTCTGAGCCACACCCAATCCAATATGAGCACGAGAAAAAGTTCGGATTTCTGAGCGGTAGGCCTGATTGTCAGTTAATTTCCGATCCTCGTAGGCTGAAAGTTTACTAACGATTTCGTCATAACTTTCATAGTTTGCCGAACCCAACGAGACCCCAAATACAATAATACTAAAAATGAATGTTTTCATATCTCCATTATAGGTGGATACCGATCAAGGGCACACCCTCAAGAGCTTGTCCCTAGCCTGTTTTAGGTCTTTTGTAGAGAAACACACTGACATCATCAGCCTGGACTTTAGAGTTGCCCCCACCTGATCCATAATAGAAGCATGCTGAAACGAACATCTGAAAATCGAATCTGTGCCTTCTGCAAACTAGACCATCGCGTCTACATTAAAAAAGAGGTCTCCATCTTCGATGCTGGAGTTCTTTTAGGTGTGACTGGACTTCTGGCTTTTGCAATCTGGGGCGAACCCGACCTTCGATCCCTACTTATTTTCATGAGTCTCGCCTTCACCTTGCAGGTGTTTCTCCGTTTGCGGTATCGCGAAAGTGTGAAGTGTCCACACTGTGGTTTTGATCCCATACTCTACAATCAAAACAGTGAACAGGCGGCAGAGAAAGTGAAAGCTTTTCTGGAAACACGAAAAGACAACCCTAAATACATGCTAAAGCCTCAGCCACGAATCACACCTATTTACAAAAGCCGCGACCAATTGAAAGCTGAAGCCGAAGAAAAGTTAAAAATGCCGGCCAGCGAGACCTCGGAGGCCCTCCCGGAGACTGCTCCAAAACAAGCTCCAAAGTTTATTGATACCACCTTCTAAAAACAAGGCCGTACCAATAGCCAATACCAACCTTCTGTAAACAAAAATAATATCATCAAAGGAAGACACATGTTTCTGTGTGTCTTTGAGAACTAGACTTTGACGGCTTCTGAACCGAGCATAAAAAGACTGAGGTTATCAGGATCCAACTTTTCTTCGATATAATGCATCACCGAATCGACATTGACTTTATCTATGTCGGCGATCACTTGGTCCACCGAACGGTACTCCCCGAACACCATCTCATTAACAGCAATCGAGTTCATTCGGTTATCAATATCTTCAGAGCCGATGACAATTTGGCCTTTGGCTTGAGTTTTATAAAGATCAACCTCGGTTTTTGAAAGTCCTTGCTTTCGCAGCTGCTTCAACTCTGTTCGAATCAAATCAACAACTTCAGGAATGTTTTTACGTTCCGTGCCAGCGTAAATGGTTTGAATACCGGTGTCGGTAAAAGTGTTCAGCATACTGAAAATGGAGTAAACCAAGCCTCTTTCTTCACGCACACTTTGGTAAAGTTTTGACGTCATACCACCACCTAAAGCGGTGTTAACAACAAAGCCATTAAAACGGTTTTCATCACTATACGAACAAGCCGGAAATCCTACGATCAGATGAAACTGCTCACAATCTTTTTGATAAAAATCATTGATAACGGTATTTGGTGGCGTTACCAGGGCTGGTTTTGCCTGGGGAGCTTTCCACTTTTTTGCCGCCAGATGGTCTTCAACACTTTTCACCAACGAATCGTGATCGACGCTTCCAGCGGCAGTAATAATAATGTTACTGGGATGAAAATGCTGGTCATAGTAGGCTTGTATATCAGCAATGGTTAAGGCCCCCACCGATTCCTGGGTTCCTAAAATGGGATATCCTAAGCCGTTGTTGGGAAAGATTTTTTCGTAATAAAGATCGTAAACATACTCTTCCAAATCATCGGCAGCCATTAGGATTTCTTGCTCGACCACACCTTTTTCGCGAACAAACTCCCCTTCGTCAAATTTAGCGAAGGCAATCAGTTGCGAAAGAACATCGATACTCAAGTCCAAGTCTTCTTTTAAAGAGGTGGTATGAAAGCAGGTATGCTCGCGGGCGGTAAACGCGTTAATGTCGCCACCCTTAGCCTCCATCCGCATAGCCAGTTCTAAAGCATTGTATTTTTCGGTCCTTTTAAAAACCATATGCTCAAGAAGATGCGAGATACCAATTTGTCTGGGAATTTCAAAGCGAGCGCCCGAGGCCACCCAAAACCCGGTGACCACACAGCGCGAGTCAGAATGGTGCTCGGACAAAACCCGAACACCATTTTCAAGCACAGTTTTTTTAAACTTCATTAGTTATCAAGCAATGCTTTACGAGAAAGTTTAATTCGTCCGGCGCGATCAATATCAATCACTTTGACATCGATTTCATCGCCTTCAGAAAGATGATCACTGACGTTACGAATACGCTCGTTGGACACTTCTGAAATATGCAGAAGACCTTGGGTGTTTGGTAACACCTCAACGAAAGCACCAAAATCAACGATCTTAACGACTTTACCTTTGTAGGTTGCACCCATTTCGGCCTCAGCACAGATCCCCTCGATCATAGCGATCGCCTTTTTGGTGGCTTCAGGATCGGTCGATGCAATATGAATGCTACCGTCGTCTTCGATATTAATTTTAACACCCGTCTCTTCAATGATCCCTTTGATAGTCTTACCGCCGGCACCAATGACTTCACGAACTTTTTCTGGCTTCACTTTGATGGTCTCAATACGAGGAGCAAATTCAGAGATTTCACCACGTGGCTTATCCATGACTTTTTCCATTTCGTCTAAAATGAACAGACGTCCATCTTTCGCTTGAGTTAAAGCCTGCTCCATAACGTCAAACGTGATGGAATCAATTTTAATATCCATTTGAATGGCAGAGATCCCTTCCCGGGTTCCAGCCACTTTAAAATCCATATCACCCAAGTGATCTTCATCACCAAGAATATCAGTAAGAACCTTGGTTTTTGAACCATCAGAAATCAATCCCATGGCGACACCAGCGACGTTACCTTTTAACGGCACACCGGCATCCAACATGGCAAGAGTTCCACCACAGACTGTTCCCATTGAAGACGATCCGTTGGACTCAAGAACCTCTCCGACCATTCGGATGGTGTAAGGAAATTTATCATGATCAGGCAATACGACTTTAAGAGCGCGCTCTGCCAAGTTTCCGTGACCGATTTCGCGACGAGATTGACCACCCATACGACCAGTCTCACCAACACAATAAGGAGGAAAGTTGTAGTGCAAATAGAATCTCTTTTTATAAGAGGCCGCTAAGCTATCAATGGTTTGCTCATCATCGGGTGTACCCAAAGTGATTGCACCCAAGACTTGAGTCTCACCACGTGTGAAAAGTCCAGAACCGTGAGCGCGTGGAAGAATACCCACTTCACAAGCAATATCACGAACTTTGTTAAGGGCTCGCCCATCAATGCGCTCTTCTTTGTCTAAAATGTTGGTACGAGCAATTTCGTACTTAAGATCACCGATGATAAGACCAAGGTCTTTTTTACGGGCCTCTTTCTCATCCTTCGGTTCGATGGTCTCAACAAACATTTCGGTGGCTTCTTTTTTAATAGCCTCGTACTTGTTGTATCGCTCGCCTTTGTCTCGGGTTCCCAAGGCATCGGCAATTTTCGGTTTCGCAAACTCAGTCACTTTCGCGCGGAAGTCCGAATTCACTTCGTAAGGAACAAACTCTCGCTTTTGAACGTTACCGGTTTTTTCACGCAACTCGTCTTGAGCATCAAAAATAGGCTTCATTTGCTCGTGGGCAAACTTAAGAGCGCCCAGCATAACGTCTTCGGCCACAAGGTTGGCTTCACCTTCCACCATCAAAATACCATTGCGTGTTCCTGCAACAATAATTTCAATTTCGGAGTTCTCCAACTGTTCGGGACTTGGATTGGCAACATATTGGCCATCAACACGACCAACCATAACCGCCGCGGTCGGACCGTTAAAAGGAACATCACTGATGTGGGTCGCACAAGAAGCGCCAATGCTCGCTAAAATTTCAACAGGAAAAGTTCCATCGTAAGATAAAATTGTTGCTACCACCTGAGTGTCTTTGTTGTAGCCCGCTGGGAAAGTCGGTCGCAAAGGGCGATCGATAAGGCGAGCGTTCAAAGTGGCGTCACCCGTAGGACGACCCTCTCGTTTGAAAAAACCACCTGGGATTTTTCCTGAGGCGTACATTTTTTCTGCATATTCAACGGTGAGTGGAAAGAAATCCATGTCCGAATCTCTTTTTGAGGATACCACTGTTACGAGGACAGTGTTGTTCCCCGCCGTCACAATTACTGATCCATCGGCTTGTTTTGCCATGCGCCCTGTTTCAATTTCAATGGCCTGGCTGCCCACGGTCATGGTGACTGTTTGTTTCATTCAAACCTCTCTGTTTTTATTATTTCTTTTCTTTTTCTTCTTACTATTATTTTCTGATATTCAATTGTTCGATAAGCTTGGTGTAACCATCAAGATCTTTTTTCTTAAGGTAATCAAGAAGCTTTCTTCTTTTATTAACCAACTTCACCAATCCACGCTGGCCGTGACGATCTTTCTTGTGGATTTTGAAATGCTCAGTCAAATCCATGATTCGATAAGTAAGCAAAGCAATTTGAACTTGCGAACTTCCGGTATCCAATTCTTTGTGTTGAAAGTTTTTAATAATTTCTTGTTTTTGCGACTGTAATATAGCCATTATCCTCTCCTTTTTAGAGTCTAAGAAAACCTCATAATCCGTGCTAATGGCGGCTCGTGATTCGAAGTCTTGTTAAGGCGCTAAATTATGGGAATGACTGCAATTCGTCAATCACTGATTGGGGAAAACCCGGCGAATTTTAAAGCCCAAGGGGGGCTCGTGGCTGAGGAGTGAAATAAGCTCTCCTGAGCGTCGGCTCAACACTTTGATGCCCTGTAAAGGGTTCATCCCCCCGTATTCAAGCTCTAAAAACCGCTCTAATTTTCGAGGAATCTGCCCATTGGAGATCAGTTTCTCATCATAACCCGTCACTTTGATCACCGGCCAGCCAGGCAGGGTCTTTTTCAGTGGCACCCAGGCCGAGCATGCGGCCACATCTTCAGGATCCGATTCTAATAAAGTCTCCAGTTCCATAGCCTCGGTCACTGAATAAGGACTGGAATGGGTTCGATGCAAAGCTTCAAGTGTGGCTCCCACCTTCAGCTTTTTTCCCAAAGCTTTGCCCCAGGCTCGAACATAGGCCCCTTTGGTGCAAGAAAACTGCACCTGCACCCGATCCGAGTCCACAGATTCAACCACCAAGTTATCAAATGTCATGGTTCGCATAGGAGGCTTAAAGTCTTCGCCTTTGCGGGCTTTCTCGTAAAGCTTTTTCCCTTTCACTTTGATGGCTGAATAGATCGGAACCGGCAATTCCAGGGCACCGGTCAAAGACAACGCTGCTTCTTTGATGTCCTGGGGATCTAAAAAGGAGGGGTCTTTTTCGGCGATCACTTCTCCCGTGATGTCATCGGTGTCCGTCTCAACACCCAGGCGCACCGTGGTGGCATAGGCCTTGTCGCCATTCAAAATAAAGTCGGAAAGTTTGGTGGCTTTTCCCACCAAAAGAACGAGCAATCCAGTGGCCATAGGATCTAAGGTGCCGGCATGACCAATATCTTTGCGTTGTAAAAAACGACGACAGCGCCCCACCACATCGTGACTGGTCAGTCCTTCTGGCTTATTAACTAGCAGGAGGCCACTTTCCATTATGAGTTTGATTTCTCTTCACTGATAGCATCAATTTTCGCCATCATTTTCACACCCTCATCGTTAAAAAATTTAACTTTCGGGCAGAATTTCATACGAAATCGACGATTGAAAAGATCTTGAATTTCAGGGGCGTGGGACTGCAGGGCTTCTAAAGTTTCTTCATCCACTTCATCTTTTCCTAAAACACAAACAAAGGCTTTGACGTGGCGAAGATCAGGGCTCACCACCACTTGAGTCAACGACACCAGGTCAGAACTTGAGCCTGACTGCTTTTGAATCAAATAAGTGGATATCACTTCACGAATTTCTTTTTCTGCTCTTTGCAGACGTCTGCTTTTTTCTGACATAAACAACTTCCTAAGGTTTTATCCAAAAAAGCGCGACGGGAAATTAAAGTTCCCGTGCCACTTCTTCTTCAATATAGGCTTCAATTTCATCACCCACTTTGATGTCATTGAAGTTTTCAATTCCGATACCACATTCGTACCCGGAGGCGACTTCTTTGGCGTCATCTTTGAAGCGTTTCAAGCTGCTTATTTTTCCTGTGTAAATCACGGTGCCATCACGAACCAAACGCAACAAGGAGTTACGAGTGATTTTTCCATCAACCACAAACGACCCAGCAATGGTTCCAATTTTCGGAACACTGAAGGTGTCTCGCACTTCGGCGCGACCCATGGCTTTTTCCACCAAATCAGGATCAAGAAGTCCGGCCATCGCTGCCTTCATTTCATCCATCAGTTTGTAAACAATGGAGTGTGTTTTAATTTCGATTCCACGCTCGCGAGAGGCGGCTCGAGCCGAGTTGTCGGGGCGCGTGTTAAAACCAATAATAATTCCACCAGCAGTCGCCGCCAAAAGCACGTCGGACTCACTGATTCCACCAACACCATGGTGAATCACTTTGATCTTCACTTCGTCGGTTGAAATTTTCTCGAACATGCCACGGATGGCTTCACCGGTTCCAGCCACGTCGGTCTTAAGAACAACCGGAAGCTCTTTCATATCGCCGGCTTTCACCTTAGAGAAAAGATCTTCAAGATTTTTTGGCGCCTGTTGCGCTTCCACTTGCTCAATGCGTCTGGCTTCACGACGTTGCTCAGCCACGCGTTCAGCAGTTTTCTCATCTTTACAAGCGTCAAACGGATCTCCAGCTTTTGGAGAGTCTGGCAAACCAATCACTTCCACAGGATGTGAAGGCCCGGCGGAATCGATCTTTGCTCCGGCTTCATCAAAAAGCTGGCGAACACGGCAAGAAATCTCACCGATAACAACATTTTGACCGGCTTCCAAAGTTCCATCACGAACCAACAGTGTGGCAACGTTTCCTTTGCCCACTTCGACACGGCTTTCAACCACAATACCAGTGGCTGAACGTTTCGGGTTGCCTTTCAATTCTAAAACTTCGGCCATGACTGAGACTTGATCGAGAAGCTCATCAACACCTTCGTTCTTCAAGGCTGATACGGGCACACACATGGTGTCGCCGCCCCAGTCTTCTGGCACAAGCTCATGCTCAGCCAACTGCTGCTTGATTTTATCAGGGTTGGCTCCGGCTTTATCCATTTTGTTCATCGCCACAATAATGGGAACACCCGCCGCCTTAGAATGACTGATAGCTTCGATTGTCTGTGGCATAACCCCATCATCAGCCGAGACCACAAGGATCACAATATCTGTTGAAGAGGCTCCACGGGCCCGCATGGCGGTGAAGGCTTCGTGCCCAGGAGTATCGATAAAAGTGCATTCACCAATGGAAGTTTTCACTCGGTAAGCACCCACGTGTTGGGTGATTCCACCGGCCTCACCTTCAGCGACTCGCGCTTTTCGAATGGTATCAAGGAGTGTGGTTTTCCCGTGATCGACATGTCCCATAACAGTAACAATCGGTGAACGAGGAATCGGTTCCGCATCCAGATCACCGAAGGCCGCAGCTTCAACCAACTCGACATCGGATTTTTGGATGTTCTCAGCTTCATGATCAAATTCAGGCACGATCAGCGAAATCGTGTCAAAATCCAATTCTGTATTCATATTGGCCATCACACCGTTTTTCATCAATGACTTGATCAATTGTGGTGCCTTGATTCCCAACTCGTCAGCCAAATCGGTCACTTTCATAGTGCCGTAAACTTTAACGACTCGCTTGTGAGCTTTCGGAGTGGTAATTTCGGTTTTTTTCATTTCCGCTGGATTGGCTGCAATTTTCTTCTTTTTGGGTTGAAAAACAACCTCCCGTTTCTTGAATTCTGATGAAACAAATGATGGTGGTGCCTGCTCTTGGTCTTTCTTCGAAGGACCTGGAACGTTGACCACGCGCTTTCTTTTATCTTTATCTTTACGTCCACTGAAACGATCGGACTCGTCCGGCGTTGGTTGCATAGGCTGATTGGCCGCAACAAAACCGGGGCGGATATTACGCGTGCTGGTTTTCTGAGGTCTATTATTGTCGCGCTTCTGCTCAACTTTGCTAAGATCCATTTTGCCGACAATATTGCGGCGTGGACGCTCGGATTTGACTCCACTAACCGGACCACCCTCAGTCATTTTAACTTCGCGCTTACGAGCCGATGGAGCCCCTGACGAAGAGTCATCGGTGGTCGCTTCTTTGCTTTCCTTCGCCTCTTTCGCTTCAACCGGCGCTGGAGCCGCCTCTTCTGTTTTGGCTTGAACCGGAGGTGTTGTTTCGGCCACTTTTTCTGGAGCCGCTGGCGTCACTGGTTTGGTTTCCGGTGCGTCCTGAGGAGCAGCCGCTGCTACTTTCTCTTGCTTCGGTTCCTCTTTTGGAGCTTCGGCTTTTTTACGACGGATGACCGTTTTCTTCTTTTTAGTGGTTTTCTTAGTGGTCGACGCTTTGGTCGCGGCTTTTTTTGTTGTCGCTTTCTTGGTCGCCTTCTTCTTCGTTGTCTTTTTCTTGGCGGTTTTTTTCTTCGCTGCTTTTTTCTTGGTGGCTTTCTTTTTCTTCTTTTTACCGCCACTGGATTCTTCGTCTAATTTTGCACGAATCTGGTCCATGTCAGCGGGACTGAGTTCAGCCATATGACTCTTAATGGGAAGGTCCCACTTACGGATCTTGTCCATAAGAACCAATGTCTCGATACCAATCTCTTTGGCAAATTCATAAACTTTGGGTTGATCCAAATCTTACTCCCTCTTAATCGTCGTTTTTTTCTTCGCTGTTTTCTTCTGTCGAAGGTTGTTCCGTAGCTTCTTCTTTAGTGGCCGTGTCATCAGTGCTTTCAGCCGCTGAAGCCTCTACTTTTTCATCATCGGTTTGTGTGTCATCTTGCGCTTCAACAGCTTCCGACTCCGCGTCTTCCGGCGCAGTCACCGCTGCCGCTCCCGACTCATCCGCCGTTAACGCTGCCATTTGAGCTTTCAACATCTGATCCGCCTGACTTTTCGCATCCGAACCGGTGGAAGGAGCGGCCTCAGTCACAGGGGCCTGAGGAATTTCCTTACCTTCATCCTGGTATTTCTGTAATAGGTCTTTTGCTTCCTGAATAAGAGCCGCGGCTTTTTCCTCGTCGTCATAACCAGGGATCAATAGAATATCGGCCACATCAGCCTCAGCAATCGATTGGAATGACCCAAAACCACTTTGGAAAATGCTTTGCGCCATGGTGTCGGTCATGTTCGGCATCAACATCAAGTTGAAAATCGACTCAGCGGTTCGGGCCGAAGCATTGGCCTCAGACATGATATCAATTTTCCAACCTGTCAGTTTGGCAGCCAAACGGACATTCACACCGCGTTTCCCGATCGCCAAACTTAGTTGACTGTCAGGTACCACGATTTCCATTTCTTTGTTGGCCTCATCCAAAAACACCCGCGAAATTTCGGCTGGCGCTAAGGCATTGCAAGCAAACCGAGTGATGTCTTCATCCCACTCGACAATATCAATTTTTTCACCTTTAAGCTCTTGCACCACGTTTTGCACACGAGAACCCTTCATACCGACACAAGCACCCACCGCATCAACGGCTGAGTCTTTACTGTCGACCGCGATTTTTGCACGCTGACCGGGCTCGCGAGCCGCCGCCATAATTTGTACAATGCCGTCGTAAATTTCAGGGACTTCGATTTCAAAAAGTTTAACCATATAGTCCGCATGAGCTCTCGACATAACAATTTGCGGGCCCCGGGTGGTTTGACGAACATCCAAAAGATGGCCTTGAATACGATCCCCCGGTTTAAAATGCTCACCAGGAATCTGCTCACGATAAGGAATGATGGCCTCTGTTCGGCCTAAATCAACAACGATGGTTCCGCGCTCAATACGACGGATAATTCCCGAGGCGATTTCACCTTTTCGGCTTTCGAACTCATTAAAGATAATTTCTCTTTCAGCATCACGCACTTTCTGCATGATGATTTGCTTCGCGGTTTGCGCGGCAATTCGCCCCAGATCCGAAGTGTCCAATTTGATACCGATGGAGTCGTGTAACTGCGCATCCGGATCCAATTCACGGGCTTGCTCCAAAGTGATTTCAATCTCTTCGTCTTCAAACTCCTCATCCGAAACGACCTCGTTGAACTGATACAATTCAACCTCACCCGACTCTTCGTTATATGTGGCTTCGATATCGCGATAGGTTCCATAAACTTTACGAGCAGCAACCAACATCCCCTGTTTAACAGCGTCAATAATCAGGTCCCTGTCAATTCCCTTGTCTTTACCTACTTGTTCGATCATTCGGCTCAGATTCGAAAATACATTTTCCACGGCTTAACCCTTTCTGCCCTTTGGCTTCTTGTTGCTAAAATTATTTTCGAAGGAATAAATCACTTTTGCCTTGTGAATATATTGAAGTGGAACTGAAAAAGTCTCTTCCTTCGTTGCGGCATCATCCATGCTAACCACGATTTTATCTTCTTTGGCCTCGTGTATGAGAACCGTTAACTTCTTTCGTTTTTCATCTTTTTTAGATGAACGAGACTCGACAAATTCGCCCAAACCTTTATTCAGTTGCAGCTGAGCTTTTTGACCAACCGCTTTTTCAAAATGCCAGGGTTGGGTCAGGCGTCTTTCGAGTCCCGGTGAAGACACCTCTAGGTTGTAAGCGCCTCCGGGTACCAAGTCTTCTACATCCAAGACCAAATCCAGGCCTCGTGATACCCGTGAACAATCGTCAATCGACACGCCTTCTTCACCGTCTTTATCTATAAAAACCCGCAGAATTCGACCTTGGCCTTTGCCCGTTAATTCTAAGTCATAAAGAAAGCAATTCTCTCGCTGAGCAATCTGCTCTGCATGCTCTTTTAACTTTTCGAGCTCTTCTGCCATCGATTCCCTATTCAAGTTTTATAGTTCACTTAGTCTGAGTTCGCCATCAAACCCACAATACGTGCCCTTTGGTTACCATAAAAAAAATAGGCCCACTGGGCCTATTTGTTGGACAATTTAGCAGAGGGAGCTTGCCAACGCAAGTGAAATCAGGTCCTTTTGCCAAATATAAACTATTAAAATAAGAAGGCTTTTTAAGATGCGCCCAGAGTATTGGGAGGCCGCTCCAGAAGCAAACCATCGCCCCCATCGCGGTAATAGTTTTTACGTAAACCATTGTTTTTAAAGCCCAATTTTACGTAAAGCTGATGGGCCCCTTGGTTGTTCGCATTGACCTCAAGCCAAAAAGTACAAAGAGATTTTTTTTCAATTAAAATTTCAAACAACGACTCCATCAAACCCAGGCGCCGGAATTCCGGCAAGGTGAGTAAAAAATTCACTTCGATAATGGAACTGATATCGCGATACAGGATTAATGCTGCGACCTGTTGGTTGTCGGTCCAAGCAATATAGGGAAGGGACTGCATGTGATCCCGAACCTGCTGAAGCGTCCATGCCGCCGTCGCCGGCCACCCCTTCAATTTTAAGGACTGACAATTCTGGCTTTCGACGATTTGCAAAGCCATGGCTTAGATCTCACTAAACTTTGAAAAACGTTGAACTTTGTATTTTCGCTCAAGAACGGAAAACCATTGTTGCATCCGAGTCTGCAGGTTTTTCTCAACCTTATTTTTGCGAATTTTCTCTTTCACTTCGTCAAAACTTTCATTGCCGTAACGGATTCGGTTTTGCGAGTATTCGGTTTCAATTTCACTCAAGCTCACCGGTAAAACTGAGGCTTTCTTTTTAAAAGTGTAGATCCGATGGGCTTCCAATCGCCGGCGAATTTTTTCTTTCAGTTCTGCACCGGAGACCCCTAAGGTTTGCCAGTCCGATTGCTTCGCCAGTTTGTCTTTGGCTTGTTTCCACTTCTCATCAATGCGGGCTTGCGAGATTTCCGAATTGTAAAAGGTTGAGGCCTCAAGAAAGAGCAACCACTCTCGAATGACCTCCTCGATGGCTCCCTCGTCTGAGCTGTCTTGAATCACTTGCCCCAGAGCCTTTTTCACTTCTTTGTGGATCGCCGCTTCTCGGGATGTGATCACATGGTTTTTTACCTGGGCGACGGTGGCGATAAGAATTTTACAATGACCGAAACAAGGGAGAGATAATGAAATAAGAATAAGGAATAGTTTCCACATCTCCTTATCTTAAGGCGACCGAGTCACAAACAAAACTGCATCCCCGACCAAGGACCAGGCTTCCTAGCTGAAAGGGCCAGACCGGACAGAAGAGACGAGGCTGCTTAACTTAATGGCAGACTGGGGAGACCGAGGCGGCCATCAGCGCCGGATGGCGATTTGAGCGTGGTCGACCCCGGACTTGAAAATTTTCTTGTATCTCCTCAAAAATTCTTTTAATTTCCCTGATTCATCCTAAGCCAAGGATGACAGGGGCTGCCTCCGGGCAAAACCTCTGGTACTGGGCCGACGTGGCGGAATTGGTAGACGCAGGGGATTCAAAATCCCCCGGTAGCAATACTGTGCGAGTTCGAGTCTCGCCGTCGGTACCACCTTTATTTTTCCCGATTACTTTGGATCACTTGTAAACAACGGCAGTTCGTCAGACGCGGCCGACTCTAAATAACAGAGGACACTTTTTGAGGTTGTTTGGGTGCCCACTGGCGCACCGATCCAATTGCGCTCCTTTTTTGACATTGAAAACGACGCCTCGCCAAAGAGTTCGCCATCGGCCGAAAGGTAAAAAACCCAATCTTCATTTTTCGTAATGTTCTCTTCATCCTCTCCACTGACAGACATCGAAATTTCTTTAGGACTGACTCGCAGACTCTGACATCCAATATCGTTGGCAGTGCAACTCACAGTTTGTTCATAACTCGGAAAAAAAGGACTGTCAGAGGTCATCTCGATATTGGCAACAAGATCGAAGCCAAAACGCAACGGAAACAATTGAAAAGTGATTTTTCTGTAAAAAGAATTTTCAGGAATGTATCGCAAAACTTCGGGCTCGCTTTTCCCTGAAGAAGGTCCTTCATAACAATGGCTGACAAAGGTGGGATTGTTTGCGAAGAAACTTTCAATCTCATCAAAGGATTCAAGTTTTTGCGGCTCTCCCTCCTGTTGCGGCGGTTGCTCTGCCGCCTCTTCTTCTTCAACAGAGGTTTCGGATTTCAATTGATTGATTTTTACTCGAAGGTAGTCGTAATCAGAAACTGTCGCCTCCGCGACCATTGTGAGAAGAAGACTCGTTAAAAATAAAAATATTTTAAAAATTGAACTTTTTAATGTGAACATAAGAGTAGATACAAATTCATCAACAAATTAAGATCACCAGATTGTTGCCAATTTCTGTACTTTCCTAAACATTGAAACTTTCACCTATGTTCTTGTAATTTTTTTAGCAGCAACCAAATACCGCCCCCCTCCTACCCTTCAGTTCAACTCAAACGCATCTCTTCCTTAGATGTTTTCACTCAGCATTCAGGCTTCAGGCTTCAGGCTTCAGGCTTCAGGCTTCAGGCTTCAGGCTTCAGGCTTC
>CAZPOV010000007.1:0-134881 GCA_964588335.1 uncultured Pseudobdellovibrionaceae bacterium
GTTAGTTTATCGCGCCTTGCTTTTTTTTCGGTGCAAGACTTATTGATAATTCAATTTAACTGAGGACCCGAAAAATAAGATCTGGTTAATTTATAGAGAAAGTGTAGTTTTGAACAAACTGAAAATGGGTGTGTGCTTTTTGAGCAAAAAAACCTGTATAGCTCTCAATTCTTTTTAGGGTTTAATTAAAAGCGATTCGATTTTTTCTACAGCTTTTCGATCGGGAAAGGTCTAACAAATTGGCGCAGAGAAGGCCCAATAGCCGAGGCCTCAATCTCGTAAATTGTGCCTGTCTGTTCTGTAATGTTCTTGGTTTCACGTCCATTGGGGTCTAGACCAAAACGTGTGGCAAAATCTTTGCGAACTAAGGCCTCCCACATATGGTTCGCTGAACCACTGTGATCCGGTGAGACCAGTCTTTTGTTGGGATAGGAGTTAAAAAATTTAGCGGCCATTAACAGATACATGATCTGACCAAGCCCCTGTCCTTGTTGGGCATGGATTCCAGAAGTATCAGTGCGCCAGATTTGGTAATCACTCCATCGAACAGATGTTTCTGAAAAATCACCAAACCTGTAACTCCAAGTCCAAACTGTCATTTCTCCAATCAGAGAGTTACGATGATAAAATTCGAATTGAATATGGATGCCTTCTTCTTGAATGTGTTCTCTTTTGAAGACCAGATGGACTTGCTCGGGATCTATGTTCCTTTCTTGTAAGGCGAGGCGGACATCAAAAGACCTTGTTATGGGTTTATAGAGGCTTCGGCACTGCAAGGCGTGCGCTGATGGGCTAAAGAAATACAAACAAAAAAATAGGCATAACATTGAACCTAAGGTTTTCATATTTCTCCTTGATGAAGATTCAATCTATTCAAGACAACCAAGAATGCGTAGAGCTCTTGAAGCGATTACACAATTGTCAAATACGTGGTCAAAAAAAAACCGCTGGTCCAAAAGACATGTCTTTGCAGCGACGTTTGTCTCGATGATGCGATTGAACCCCCAAGACTCAGGGTAGGAAAGCAGACCACATTGCGACACTTGCGCGATGGCCGCTTGCAGAAATCAAGGATGAGTTGGAATCGGGGTCATAGTTTCTATTCGTTAAAGAATAGGCTCAAAAACTCATCATCTATAAAGTCACCTTCATCGCCCAGGGTTTGGCGAACAATCACGAGATTTTCCGAAGGCACGATGTAGACTCTGTTTTTTCCTGCCCCTAAGATTCCGATAATTTCTTCTCGTCCACCATAGTACATGAAACCTCCGTCTGAACCTGCAGGAGAGGTTTGCTGAGGCAGGAGAGAAAATCCTTCTTTATTGTTGAGCCAGTAGAAAAGACCGTGTCCCGGGTTTCGCTCGGAAGGTTGAAAGAATTGATCAACCAGTTGCGGGTCCACCATGGCTTTTCCATTCCAATGGCATCTTAAGTGTATAAACTGCGCCCATTTTATTAAGTTTCGAGGTGTTATGAATGCCCCGTTGGGGATGTGGGGATTTCCATTTTGGTCACGGGCCCAGTCAGCGTACTCGATACCGATTTCTGCAAAGAAAACCTTGTTAAGAAAATCTAAGGGATCGGTGTAAGGTAGATTGTGATTTTCTATAAGTCTTTGAATCAAAGCGCCAATGACATAGTAGTTGACCGGGCCATAGCGAAAAATAGAACCTGGGGCACGACTGAGTGAAGTTTCATTTACAGCGTAACTATAAAGATCTGGCGCTGAGGCACCCAGTCCCTGAAGTTCGTCGATGTCGTTTTCAAGTCCTGTGCTCAGTTGCATGGTTTGTCGAATCGTGATGTTGGCTTTGGCGGTTCCTTTCCATTCGGTTAACACGTCAGAGACCTTTTGATCAAATCCCGTCAGGTATCCCTGTTGGATGAATTTAGCCACAACAGGCGCCCAAAAGCCTTTGGTGGCACTAAATATATGGGTAGGGGTCTCGGAAGTTGCTCCGTTCTGGTACTCCTCAAACAAAATTTCACCGTCATGCATGACCAAAACAGCGGAACCATTAAGAGCATCCGAGTAGTCGGCAGCCGCTTGAGCATTGAATTTTGCAAGAGGGTTTTCACCGATAATAGCGTCGTTGTCATCTTCTGTCTCAGGTTGAGAAGGTGAATCGTTTGTGCTTGAGATCGCTGAACACCCGATGCACGTGAAGACTATTACACCAATTAAAAATCGCGTGAAGCTATCAGACATCTGTATCCCCTTAAGTATTATTCTGTACTCTTTCAAAGGGTAAACGTGGAAACCACAGAAAAGTTGCGGGACCCTACTTAGTATTAATTTTTTGAGGCTCTATTGGCATCTCTGTGATTTGATCGTTTCAGGATGCGACAATTAAAGGATTTCGGAGCTTTTTAAGAGTCCTATTGTTTTCCTCTAAACGCACGTTGAATGGGAGTGATCTGTCAAAAAGGGAATATAGGATAGCCAAATAGTTTTTGAGACTGTCGAAACAATACGATTTTTCTGTCTGTCTGGGCTTGCTCGATTGAATTGAAATTAGCCTGTCAGGTCCCCATTTGGGGTCTAATATTGATGCGTTGATCATTTGATCACACTTCAATACTTAGACAGGTGATTGCTCTCATCTTCAATCTGTTTGGTCCAGAGAAGCATTGAATTTGCATCATTCTAAAGACTATGAGGGGACGGCAATGAAATACCTGTACTTGGCACTACTATTCTGTTTTCAATCATCTCTAGCATTCGGAAGTTCTTCTTACACACCGGTAAGGGTCAGTGACTACGAGCATTGCCAGGCATTTGCCGACAAAGCCGATACCAATCAAGACGTCGGAGTTTCCTTTCAACGGTGCCTTAACACTTTGCCCGATCGAGCGTCCATTCGGTTTCCAGCCGGAACCTATAATCTGTCGGGTAACGTCATTTTCCATAAATCCGTTAAAATTTCGACAGAGACTGTATCTGCCACTTCGCGAAGCTGTGGACTGAATGAGCACAATCGATGTGCTACATTTCAATTCAACTACGGAGAAGGTCCTTTTGAACCGAGGCTGCCTTCTTATCTGGTCACAGGCTCCGACGTATCTTTTGACCATCTTATTTTTTCTGGCTCAAAAAATGGACCTAACCGAGATGCGAATTGTACAGGAAATCATAAAAACAACGGTGGAACCATTCGTGTTAATGGTACGGATTTCAAAATCACTGGATCTGTTCTTAAAAATCTTCCTTGTTACACGGCTCTTGAAGTCGCGATGGGAGCCGATCGACTCCGTTTTCAAAACAACCTAGTGGCCAACAATGGAACTCATACCATTCAGGGGCAATGGGCCGACGGAGTCACGGTTCATGACATTAAAGAGGGTGTTGTTACCGGAAATGTTTTTATAAATAACACTGACGTTGATCTGATTTTTGGTGGCTGTCAAAGGTGCAAAGTCAAAAACAATACCATTAACCATTCCGGTCCTCGTTCCGGTTCGTCTTTTTCGGCATTTATGATTTACGCTTGGCGACAGACGTCTGGAAACTACTCAGGCTCTGTTTTTGAGTCCAATAGAGTGAATTGCGGAATTCAAAAAGGCTGTGGTTATGGTCTGTATATCGGTGGTGCGGCTTGGCGTCCGGCAAAAGTCTATGGTGCCGTTGTTCGCAATAACACAGTTTCTAATGCGATTGTGGCTCTGGCTGTCGATGGTGTGATTGGACGCACGGATATCGTTTCCAATCATTTTTCTAAATCGGGTGGCGTTTTTCATGGACGTTGTATTGGCACTCGATATGTTCAACCCATTAACATTGAACCAGCGTCAGCACGATTTATAAATGGCAATTTGTTCGATCTACCGGACGAGATGTTTTCTAGCGATATTTATACTGAGAGCTGTATTTACAATCATTACTTTGAAAACCCATTGCAGCAGAATTTTGAGTTTCTGGTAACCCAGTTCTACTATGGATTTTTAGGTCGCGATGTCGAGTCGGACTCCGCTATATCGAATTGGAATCGTCACTACAATCGCTATGGTCTAAAATCATTGGCTAAGGCCATTGCAAACAGCCCAGAAGCGAAAACAGTCAACAGCACCAATCGGCAAAAAATTGTTTCTGTGTACCGAGCGATTCTTCGTAGAGACCCAGAGAACGAGGAAGTCATTGCGAGTTGGAATCAATACCTCAATCGACATGGTTTTAATCAGCTGATTGAAGCGATCGCGAACTCCGCTGAATCAAGACGGACCAACAGCGCCTACCGTCTATAAAAGATAAGCCAGAGAAAAGACTCTGGCATTAATTAGTCGCAAGCTTGGGCTTTCTAGAATATTCTGAAAAGCAAAAATCTGAGTTACGCAGTCACTCAAAGCCATTGTAATCAACGACGACAATGGCATTTTTAAATGCAGACTTATGCGAGGAGATTCACGTGAGTTACGAAGTAACTCACCCACATTATAATCAGCGACGAATTCGGTGAGTTTACGAACATAATAATGTGAGGAGAAGATGGAGCGGGTGATGGGGCTCGAACCCACGGCCTCGACCTTGGCAAGGTCGCGCTCTAGCCAACTGAGCTACACCCGCTGAACGAAGTAAAAGGGATAGCGTTATTTGGCTTTGGAGGCAAGGGTCTTTCCCCTGATGACGCGTAAAAAATTGCAATTGGCCCTAAAAATCAGGGCTCAAAAGCCACTGAGTGATCAATCACTCAGCAAGTGGTGGGGTCAGGGGTTCCGTTTTAAGGGGGTACAGCTCAAACAGGGCCTCTCGATCGTAGGTGTAGATTCGGTCGGTACCGTCGCCATAAGCCATCACACTGGGGGTTCCATCGAATTGGTGGTGCAGTCCCAAGTAATGTCCGATCTCGTGCACCATGGTCCATTTATAATCGCTTCGAAAAACGGGGCTGTCGACAAGACCAGGCAGTGCGAGGGAAGCGTCAGGGTGGACACTCTCAAGCAATTCGTCCCACTCTCCCTCAATAAACCAAATGTCAGAATCAAGGAGTTCAGACTTAAAGAAATCGGGTGTGGGGATGGTGACTGCGGCCGTTAAATCCTCGGGGCCTTCTACAATTATGATGTCAGGGGCGTGGGTGACAGTTTGGGTGTTGATATCACTGAAAGGCGGGCAGGCTTCGGTGGCAAACTGATAATCAAAATCCAGACGGTCTTTTAAAACAGGCTTCCATTCGGTAGCAGCCTCGGCGACCAAACCGGAGTAACGGCGACTTTCTCCAGCGTTGCCACAGATCAACAAGGTTTGTGGCCGTTTCTGGTTCCATGCCACTTTGACTCCGGGCCCGTAGAGGTAATTGTAAGCCGTGTTGACCATTTGGCTGAGCAGTCCTTCGTTTTCTTTCTTAATAAAATACACAGCCATCAATAGGGTTTCTCGGCCAATTCCAGGGTCGAAGTCGACAGGTAAACTGAACAGAAACGAAAACGATTTTTCATCTTGAGCCAGTGAATAATGTTGGGGAGTGAATTGATTGAAGCGAAAATCATTAGCCTGACTTGTGCCCAGACTGTGCAGAAAAAGTTTTCCTTCGCGTTCGACAAAAAAGAACCGGTTGATATTCAGCTTGTTATTTTTATTTGTCGGATCCATGATCCATTGATTGTTCGCCGAGTCTTTAGAAATCTTGTAAATAAGAGTGCTCTCGCGAGTGTCCTCCACGTCGTCGTTGGTCAAAGGCTCATTGCCCTCTTCAATATTTTCTTTGGGTTTTTCTTGTCTTTCCGTCAGCAATTGAACCACACGCACTTGCCACTCCTGATCCGGATCTTGCAATACACGGGTTGGAATTCCTGAAGTGGTGTCTTTTTTAGTGCCAGCGATGAAGTTTAAAGGGTCGCCATTGATTTTTATCTCGGTGACAGGCGAGGGACCATCGTCACTGGAACAGGCCGCCAACAGTAGGAAGGTTGATAGGGCCAGGAAACCACTTTTTAAAACAGACATGCGGGACCTTTCTTTTGATTTTTTACAGACCTGAATTCTACGGCATATCACGATCAAACTCCGCAAAATCATCAATTCCTAAATTTTTTTCAAAATTCCTGTCAAAATCGTGATGAAATGAAAAAAGGTGAATCTCTCGGGTCGCCTGGGGCACCCAATGTCCACTCTCTAATGAATATCGAATTTTGAGTGGCGAATCTTGATTTTTAAGCCTTTTTCTTCAAGCTGATCCTTGAGTTCGGTCAGGTGCTCGTTGATGGCGGGATCCAAGTACTCCACCTCTTGTAGGCATATTTCAAGGTTTGTGGCATTTTCCAGTTGGCCTTTTTCAAGCTTTTTAGCCAAAACAGGAATATCAAGAAACGACAGTTTTCCTTTAAATTTTAAAACCTTATTGTCGCCATCCTCCTCGATATCAAGATCGTATTTCAACACGTCAATAACAAGCATTAAGATGGCCACCATAAAACCAGACACAACCCCGGCTAAAAGATCGACGGTCACAGTTAAGGCCAATGTGGTAAAGAAAATCACCGAAGGCTTGTTCCAGGCGCGAATGTAAGCCCAGACACTCATGGGATCGAGCAATTTAATACCGATGTAAAACAGGAGGCCAGCCAAGGCTGGGATCGGGACATAGAATAAAAGCTGAGGCACCAACAGGAATCCCGCCAGCCAAAACCCTTGCATCACCGACGAGAAGCGGGTGGTTGCGCCAAATTCAATATTGGCGGCACTCCGAGAAATCACACCCACCACTGGGATCGCACCGACCAAGCCAGTGGCAAAATTCCCAATACCTTGAGCAAAGATCGTGCGGTTGTAATTGGATCTGTTTTTTGACATTTTATCAATGGCGCCGACACATAAGAGAGTTTCAGCGCTGGCAACAAAAGCAAAGCCAATGGCGTATAGCACGAAATTTAAATCAATATTACGGAAAGCTTCGTTGTAATTGATGTGCAGGCTCTGTTCGATAAAATTGGCGGGCAGTTCAATCATTTTCATATCCCAGCCGGTGAAAAAAACGATGACACCGGCAAGAACAATTGAAACCAGTGGCGCCGGTAGGATTTCGAAAAAAGTCGATTTTCCTAGACTCCACAACCCAATAAAAATAAGGACAAAGACTGTGATAAAAGCCGATTGAATTTGTGATGCTGATAATTGACCAGTGAAGATGTTATAAAATATTTCTGGCAATCCTAAAAGACTGTTCAAGCCATTGGAGCTCAACTCCAGATCAAACATGATATAAAACTGCGAAAGTATAATAAGCACGCCAATCCCTGAAAGCATGGCCCGCAATAGGGCTGGAGGGGTTGCTTGAAAGAAATGGCCGACACGAAAT
This sequence comes from uncultured Pseudobdellovibrionaceae bacterium, assembly GCA_964588335.1. Lineage (GTDB taxonomy): Bacteria > Bdellovibrionota > Bdellovibrionia > Bdellovibrionales > JAGQZY01 > JAGQZY01. Next base: position 7,293 of record CAZPOV010000007.1, read on the forward strand.
ATAGCCGTTGCCAATTGAAAGACTCCCACGATGATTCCAAGGGGAACGAGAGAGTGGGGGCCGTAAACATCAACGACATGCAGAACCATCACCGCCAAGCCTGCGGAAGGGCCGCTGATCTGCAGCGGACATCCGGAAATAAAAGCGACCACAATTCCGCCAATAATCCCAGTGATCAAACCCTTGATAGGGTCCACCCCGGAGGCGATAGAAATCCCCAAGCATAAAGGCAGGGCCACTAGAAAAACCACAAAGGATGGAAACAGATCTTTTTTAATGGTGTCGAGTTGAATCATGGGGCTCCCATTGAGGTAAATCCTAATATAGGCATTAAATGGAGTTGAGCACTAGACCTTCAGCAGCATAATTTCTTGGTTTTTGGTCCATCGGCATTTACAAATCCTCTGTTCAAGGCTATTCCTGGCGCCTCTTAAAGGGGGAGAGCTATGATTCGCTTCGTTATTTACAACCTTGTGTTCTTTTTTGCCTGGACGGCGCAATCGAAATCCGACTTTCTTCACTTATTTAAAAATCCAAAACCCATGATTGCCGCGCTCATGATCGAGAAAGATTTAAGTTCAGACAAGAAAGTGGCAAAGGCTATCGCTTGGGGCCAAGAGCAAATCCGTATCGCTGAATCGAAAGGTATGGATGGCATCCTTTTTGAGTTTCGTGGTGGCAAAATAATGAAGCCTGCCATCACTGAAGAAAAATTCAAACGAATGAAAACGGTGGCGCAAGCCTTGGTGCAGGCGTCGAAATCTCTTGTCGTTGGAGTTGAAATTCTTTGGCATTATCCCCAGGAAACTTTGCGTTTAGCGAAACAGTCGGGGGCTCGATTTGTGCGTGTGGATTTTTTCTCAGACGAGGTCATTGCCAACAAGCAAAAAGTCCCCATCGACCCATCGGCCTTGATGGCGTACCGAAAGAAAATTGCCGCCGAAGATATTTTTCTTCTGACTGATATTCAGGTGAAGTACTCAAAGATGGTGGATCCTAAAATTGGTTTGGATTTTTCAGCCAAGCGAGCCGTGGAAAACGGCAGCGAAGGCGTGATTGTCACCAGCACCAAGTCAGGGCGTGCGCCTTCTCCGAAACGTCCCCAGCTGGCAAAAAAAGGCGCTGGTTCCAAACCAGTTGTCATCGGATCGGGGTTCTCCCACGAAAATGCGTTGTCTTTATTGCCTCATGCTGACGCGGTGATTGTTGGAACATCAATTTCAGTAAAGACCGGCGGTCCCTTGGTTCCAGAAAAAGTCGAACAATTAATGGCCACTGTAAATGGTTATCGTAAGAAGGCCAAACTTGTTCAATAAAATTTTTTGTATCGTTTTTCTGGCGTCGGTTTTAGCGTGTACGCAAAAGCAGAAAGCAATAAACCAAACCACCGAAAATTACCCAACAGTTTGGTGGCAGGGAATTCCTCCATCGCAAAAGAAAAGTTGGGAGATCAGTCCCGATTCGGTGGCACCACCCAAGGTGATCCTTTCAAAACGCAATCAATTGGGATTGCTGTCAAACTTTGCCGCCACGCCATTTGTTCTTGATGGGAAAACATATGCCAGCGTCGAGGGGTTTTGGCAGGCCACCAAGTATCCGGAAAGCCAGGACGATCCCCGTTTCAAATGGGCTGACTGGCCCCATCGTCGCCAGGAAGTGGAAAAAATGACAGCCTTTGAGGCGAAAAGAGCTGGTGGATTGGCGTCCCAGCTGATGCAGAAAAATCAATGGCCTTGGGTGACTTATCAAAATAAAAAAATGCTCTACCGCGACCCTAAAAAAGGCCCATTCTATAATTTGGTAAAAAGAGCAATGACGGCGAAAATGGAACAAAATCCGTCGGTCCAAAAAGTGTTGTGTTCCACTGGGTCACTCCAGCTGTTGCCCGATCATGATCAGGGTGTAGACCCACCGCCGGCGTGGCAGTATCACAAGATTTGGCAAGATCTGCGTAGCCAGCACTGTCGGCAATAAAAAAAGGGAAAGGCCCCAACCTTTCCCTACAGAAAACAAAGTTTGCTTGTTCCCTCAGACCTCATGAAAGAGGTCAAAAGTCTTTGGCCCTACTGGCGTTAGACCAAAGACTTTTTTCTGTTTGGTTATTTAAATTCAACGATGATCGCTTTCATTTTTATTCGACCACGCATATCCACCTGCCAACGGCCGGGAGTGGGGTCCATAAAAGTGAAACGAACGCGATCGTAACTGCGTGGCGCATCGCTTTGGAAGTTAAAGCCATTTTGAGCACGGCCGATAACTTTCACTGGAGTGGCTCCATTGGGGCCAATTAAAACCCGAGCTCGCGCTTTCCCAGCACGGCTTTTAGCAACCAAGACCACGCGTTTCAATTGAGCATTGCGAACATTATGACCCATTTGTCTGAGGGTTCTTTTCAGTCCGATCAAAGTGTCTTGCGTGTAAAGAGCATCACCCATGGGAATGCGAACGCGCTTAACTGACGTTGCGACATGCAGTTGCACGCTATGAACTTTAATGTTGCCATTAAAACGCATGCGCCAGCGTTCATTGGGTTTTCCCTCAGCACCGCTTAAGTCCCAATGCATGGTGTGGTAAGCCCAAGGCGCTGTGATGTTGAAAAAGATATCACTGCCACCAAATTTTTCGACACGTCGAGTGTCTTGGTCGTTACCGACAATCAACGTGGCGGTTCCTTTACCGGCTTTGCTTTTGGCTTCAATGGTGACGCCCACCAGTTCGAAGTCTCCAGCATCTTCGCCCATGGCTTTTAGCTTTTGGTTGGCTAAAGCGTGCAAAGGCAAAACCTTTTGACCTTGAAAATAATCCTGCCCCACAACTTTAAGGTTGGTCAGGTCATTGGCGAAAGCCGAGCTTCCGAAAGCAAAAACGGCAATTAAAATTAGATTTTTAAACATTTATCCCCCTGTTCCTGGATGCTCCATGCATCCATGACCAAGGTATAGCTATGGCGAAACTTAAAAGAAACTGACATGTCCTGTTTTTTGAAATTGTTTATCAGACTCTGACATCTTGGGTTTTATAAAATGCCACAAAATATTGAAATCCCGAAACTAAGCTCAAAATGACGCTGAACCACAATCCGTAATAGCCAAGGGCTTTAAATGGCAAGAAGCTCCAAATTTGACTAAGGAACAGGCAGGGGATGGCGATCATTTGTACTGTTGTTTTCCATTTTCCCAAATTCCCAGCGGCAATAACACGCCCCTCAGTGGCAGCAATCGAGCGGACGCCGCCAATGATCACATCGCGATTGATGAGAATTAAAACGGCCAGAGCTTCAATCCATTGCAAAGGGATAAACATAATCAAAATACTAGAAACCAAGACTTTATCGGCAATAGGGTCTAAAAATTTCCCCATGTTCGAAACGCTGTTTAATTTCCGAGCCAGGTAGCCATCGAGCCAGTCAGTGATTGAAGCAACAATAAACAGCACACAGCTTGAAAAAGCCCAGTAGGGCGGCTTAAAAATCATCAATAAAACGATGACTGGAACGATAAAAATTCGAAATAAAGTGGCAATCATAGGCCAAGGAGAGCGTTTCACCAAAACATCATAGCATTGAGGGAATGCCTTTTGTATACTCAATTCATGTTGAAGTGGGCCAGTTGCATCATTGTGTTTTCCCTATCCAGCCTTGTCACGGCGGCCGCCGTGGCTCAGGAAGAGCTGCCTTTTTGGCGCCAGAAGCCGAAACTGGAAAAACAAATCAACGAGCAGAGAAAGGTTGTGGTTTCTGTCAACGTCGAAACCACGGGCCGAGAGAGCGATATTCGAATGATTGGCGTCGGCGCTATCAATGTGCCTATTTATTTTGCGGTTGAGCAAATTCAACGGTTTGAGGAGCTTCCTAAAGTGTCGAGCTACTTTAAAAAAGTGAAGCACAATCGTAAGAAACAGCAGGTTTATTTTTTTATTCAAGCCTTTGGAAAGCAAATTCGCTTTGTCCAAAAATACAAATGGGGAAAGCGAACGTCTGAGGAAGCTCAGATGGACTGGAAAGTCACCTGGGGCAAGTTGGATGGGATGGTTGGGCATTACAAGCTCCGGCAGATCTCTCCCACCAAGACGGAAATTTCATTGTGGGCCAATATGAAGAAGATGGATGTGCCTCTTCCCGAATTTTTAATCAATTTTACGCTCGAAGTTATCGCTGAAAAAACCGCTCAAAAGATGCGAGCCTTTATAGAAGACAATTTCCGTTCGGCTAAAAAATTGCGAGAGAACTATGTCAAAAAACGATAGTGTGAAAGATCGAAGAAAATACCAGCGCGTCCTGGTAGAGCCCTCATCGAAGGTGCTTTCAGTGACCCTTGTTGGGTATGGAAAAACTTTGGTTTTCGATATGAGCTACGATGGGGCGGCGTTCGCACAACCGAAAGAGAAAAAAGTCGACGACGTTGATCAGGCTCTGGTTTTGCATTTGCAGACCGATGTCGATGAAGCCACGATCAATGCCACCTCTGTGCGAGTCAACGATGAGGTGGTGGCCGTGCATTTTGACGAAATCTCCTTAGAGGCTCGGGTGATCATCGATCGGGTGGTCACCGATCGCATCGTTGGTCTGAATATGAACCTGATCGATCCCAAGCATTACTCAGGGAAAGCCGATTTTTCTTTCTGGTTCCACGGTCCCAAAGACACCAATCTTTATTTGTGGATGCAAGGCTCTGAACTCATCAAAGCGCAAATGGAAATGGCCAGTGCCGCCATGGTGTTCGAAGATGATATGCTTTTGTTTGAAAACAAATTCGTCACCCAAGGAGTGAAAACCTTAAACAACCAACAGATCGCCCGCAAAATATTAGCGATTGTTGAGCAGATTGAGAGTGATTTGCCGGCACTCAATAAATTCAAAAAATTGATCAATAGTCATGTTGAAGCCTGACTTTCAATACACCCGGTTGGTGCAGTTTTATGAGACCGATGCCATGGGAATCGTTCACCACGCCAATTACGTTCTTATGATGGAAGAGGCGCGATTGCAGTTTTTGCGACACATTTCCACCGATCCTGAAGGCAATCTTCTGAATGATATCAACTATCCATTGATCAGCTGCCATGTCGATTTTAAGAAACCTCTCGAGTTCAACTCCGAAGTTGTGATCGACTACACGGTGTCTCGCCAGGGTGTGCGCCTTGTTTTTGATTATCAGTTTTCCACGAAATCCTTTCCTAAACCTGTAGCATTTGGTAAGACGGTGCACGTCGCCTATGATATGAAGACCCGCAGGGCTGTAAAACTTCCAAAAGCCGTTTTGGAGTTTCTTGAGCAAAGAGGAAAGTGAACCATGGATCGAAATTTAGCCTTAGAATTTGTACGTATTACCGAAGCGGCAGCCCTGGCCTGTTCCAAGTTGACGGGACGGGGAGACGCCAATGGTGCCGATCAAGCGGCAGTTGATGCTATGCGAAAGGCATTTGAGAACGTCGATATCGACGGAACCATCGTTATTGGTGAAGGCGAACGCGACGAAGCCCCCATGCTTTATATCGGTGAAAGGGTCGGTAAAGCCGATAGCGATAGCCCAAAAGTGGACATCGCGCTCGATCCTCTTGAAGGAACCAACATCTGTGCCAACGGCGGCGTTGGTGCGCTGTCGGTGATCGCAGTGGCTCAGCACGGAAATTTTTTGCATGCCCCTGACACCTACATGGATAAAATCGCGGTCGGCCCGAAAGCCGCCGGCCAAGTGAGCTTTGATAAAACCCCGGAAGAGAATATTGAGGCCGTCGCCAAGGCCCAGGACAAGAAAATTGAAGATGTTACCGTGGTCATCCTTGAGCGAGACCGCCACACTGAACTCATCGCCCGAGTTCGTAAACTAGGGGCTCGCATTTTGCTTATCGGTGATGGCGACGTTTCGGCAGGGATCGCTGCCGCATTGGAAGACTCAGGAATTGATATGCTTCTTGGTATCGGAGCAGCACCAGAAGGTGTGATCACTGCTGCGGCTTTAAAATGCTTGGGTGGTGACTTTCTTGGACGTCTAATGTGGCGTAGCGATGAGGAAAAAGCCCGCGCCGTTAAAATGGGAGTAGAAGATCCCGATCGTATTTACACCCGCGATGACTTGGCTCAAGGCGATGTCATGTTTTGTGCCACCGGTGTCACCGAGGGTCCTTTTCTAAAGGGCGTGCGCTATTTGGCCAATAGTCAGATCCTCACACATTCAGTGGTGATGCGTTCAGCCACTGGCACCATCCGTTTTATTGATTCTCAACACAATATGAAATTAAAGCCCCGCGGATTTTCTGGAGGGCTTTAATGGCTATTAAGGTCCAGTGTTTTTCTTGCGGAACTGAAAACGAAGTCTCTGAAAGAGTGGGGCGTCGCGATGAGTGTGAAAAATGTATGGCCGATCTTCATGTTTGTAAAAACTGCCGGTTTTACGATCCGGCCGCCTACAACGAGTGTAAAGAACCCTCGGCCGATGTGGTTCGAGAAAAAGAAGCGGCCAATTTCTGCGATTATTTTGAGCCCGGTTCGGGCGGTTTTAAAAAAGACAACAGAGACGATTTACTGGCACAAGCTGAAGCCCTGTTTGGGAAAAAGGAGTCATAATGGCTGATGTAAAGCACACTGAGGTTTTCAACTGTACCCCAGAACAATTTTTTGATCTCCTTATTGATTATGAAAAATATCCAGAGTTTTTAAATGAAGTTAAAAAGTGCAAAGTGATTGAGGACCAAGGTGACACCAAGAAAGTCGAATATGAAGTCTCGGTGGTAAAAACCATTCACTATATATTAGAGCTTAAAGAACATCGGCCCAACGAAATTTCTTGGAGTTTTGTTGATGGCGATTTGTTTAAAAAAATGTCAGGACATTGGAAATTGGCTGAGGACGGTGGCAAAACCAAAGCGGAATACTATGTCGATGCGGCCTTTGGCATGTTCGTCCCTAAGACTGTCGTTAAATCCGCCCTCAATGCTAACTTACCGGCCATGATGAAGGCCTACCACAAAAGGGTGGAGACGCTCTATGGAGAATAAAATGGACAATGATAAAGTCGAACTGAACTGGGAAGACGAAGATAAAAAAACCGGACTTTCCGAGATAGTCAAAAAGATTGTGGCTGGAGGATTGTCATCACCCTTTCTTTCCGAAGATCAGTTGCGGATCTATTTGGCGGGATTGAATTTACCGAAAGAGGTGATTTCTCAAATTCTGCGAGGGGCCCAGAAATCCAAACAAGATTTGGTACAAAAAGTGGGTGGTGAGTTTTCAAAATTGATTCAAAAAATTGATATTGTAAAAGAAATCAAGACAGCGCTTCGTGAACATAAAATCTCGATCCGCGCCGATATCGAATTTGTTCCCAAGGAAAAACCTCAAGTCGATGCAACGGAAGTGACGGACGAAACCACGTCGTCATGAGTCTGACTTTAGAACTCACTAAAAAACTTCGCCCTTACCAACAGGATCGGTTTGTTTTGGCCGTCAGTGGTGGGCGTGATTCAATGGCTTTGCTGTCGCTGTTTCTACATTTTCGGCAGCATTTTGGTTTTCAATTCGGAGTCGCACACTTTCACCACGGTCCGAGCGAGGATCAAAGGCAACTTGAGTTTCGAGGCCAGGCCTATCAAGTCGTTCTTGAGGAATGTCGGCAAAAGGACATCCCGTTTTTTAGTAACGTTAAAGGGAACCAATTAAGCTCGTTCTTATCAACGTGGTCTCAGACTCTGAAATCGGAAGGCGAGTTCCGTGAGGCTCGTTATCAATTTTTTGAAACACTGCGGGAGACCCATAATTTTCAATGGCTGGTCCTAGCCCATCATCAAGAGGATTTACTCGAAACTCAACTGATGCGTCTGATTCGTGGTACCGGCCCTTCTGGTTTACAAAGTATGTCTTTTATCGAGGGCTGGAGAATGCGTCCCTTATTGGATGTTGCAGCCGAAGATCTTCATCATTTTTTAACCACAAAAAAAATGAATTATGTGGAAGACCCAAGCAACAAAGATCTAGGTCCTTTTCGAAACTGGTTGCGCCACTTTTGGTTGCAGGAGCTTGAAAACAAGCGCCCAGGCTCAAAAAGAAGCCTTTTTCGATCTTTGGACCATTTAGTCTCATCTTTAGACCAGTCAGACGAACTTAATACAATGGCTCAGGAAGACTCTTTAAACTTATCTGAGGTTTTGGCTCTTTCTGAAACTGAGAAAAGGCAGGTCTTAGCTGCTTATATGAAGAGTCAAGGTCTTAAAAATTATGGGCTTTCTCACATTAATGAGGTGTTGAAGCGCCTTGACAATGAGAAGAAACGACACACCTTTAAGATGCTCGGGCGGCGTTGGAAAGTTGACGCAGGACGAATGAGCCTAGAGCCCACTCACTGAATTGAGCCAATGACAAGTCAGTGTTAAACTGTACAGAAGGGAACTCACTGATGAGTACCCAAAGAGGAGAAACATGAAAGCATCTCGATCCATGGCTTTTTGGGCATTGGCAATCATCGTTGTTGTCATCATGGTCCAAGCTTACGAACAGACCAAAAAATCTCAAATTGCTGATTTCGATTATCCCAAGTTCCGAAACGCCATTGAGAATCAAAAAGTAGAATCCATCACATTTAAAGATGTGGGTTCTGGTGGTGATATTGGAGAAATCCACGGCACCATCAAATCTCAGTTCTCAGACGAGTACGGTGGTAAAGATTTCACCATCGTTGGAAATATCGGCGAGCAGGGCGCTCGGCTGGTCGAACAGAACGGCCTGACCCCGAAATACGAATCCAACGCCAACAATTCCTTTATGATGGTCTTCTTAATGAATTACCTGCCGATATTGATCATCTTCGGATTGTTCTTATTTGTGATGAGGCAATTGCAAGTCGGTGGCGGTAAAGCTATGTCGTTTGGAAAAAGCAAAGCCAAGCTATTAACAGAAAATAAAAACCGAGTGACATTTAATGATGTCGCCGGTGTCGATGAAGCCAAAGAAGAACTCACTGAGGTGGTGGACTTTTTAAAAGACGCCCGTAAGTACACAAAGCTCGGCGGTAAAATTCCTAAAGGTGTTTTACTGGTCGGTCCTCCGGGAACCGGGAAAACATTGCTTGCACGAGCGGTGGCCGGTGAGGCGGGAGTGCCGTTTTTCACAATCTCGGGTTCTGATTTTGTGGAGATGTTTGTCGGTGTTGGAGCCAGTCGTGTGCGAGACCTTTTTGAACAAGGAAAGCGCAATGCCCCGTGTTTGATTTTCATCGATGAGATCGATGCCGTTGGTCGCCATCGTGGTGCCGGCATGGGCGGTGGACACGATGAGCGTGAACAAACCTTAAACCAAATGCTTGTTGAAATGGATGGTTTTGAAAGCAATGACGGCGTGATTATCATTGCCGCGACCAACCGTCCGGATGTTCTTGATCCGGCCTTATTAAGACCGGGACGTTTTGATCGTCGTGTGGTGGTGAACAAACCGGATCTGGGTGGACGCGAAAAGATTCTTAACGTTCATGCCAAGAAAGTTCCCACGGCCAGTGATGTGAATCTGCGCAAAGTGGCGCAGGGAACACCTGGGTTTTCAGGAGCGGATTTGGCCAACTTGGTCAATGAAGCGGCACTGAGTGCGGCTCGTTTGAATCATTCCACCGTCACCATGAGTGATTTTGATTTTGCCAAAGACAAAGTGATTATGGGCTCGGAACGTAAATCCATGGTGATCAGTGAAGAAGATAAAAAAATCACCGCTTATCACGAAGCCGGGCACGCCTTAGTAGGAAAAATGTTGGCCGGTACCGATCCTCTGCACAAGGTAACCATCATTCCTCGCGGCATGGCCTTGGGTCTGACTCAGTTCTTGCCCGAAAAAGACCGTTTGAATATGTCAAAAAAGAGTGCTGAAAACATGATTGCCATGCTTTTTGGTGGGCGAGTCGCCGAGGAAATGATCTTCGAAGACTACACCACCGGAGCTGGTAACGATATTGAACGCGCCACCGACATTGCTCGCAAAATGGTTTGCGAGTGGGGGATGAGCGAGAGATTGGGGCCGTTGGCCTATGAAAAGAATGATGGCCCTGTTTTCTTGGGGATGCAAAATAGCAACACCAAGGAGTACTCGGATTCGAAAGCGGAAGAGATCGACGCTGAGGTTCATCGCTTTATCATGGATGGATACAACAAGGCCCGTCGCATACTTGAAGACAATTTAGATATTCTTCACTCGTTGTCGACAGCCCTTCTTGAGTTTGAAACCATCGATGGTGATGACGTTCAGATGTTGATTGATGGCGGCAGCATGGATGATCTTTCCAAGCGTTATTCTGAGAAAGAAAAAGCCATGGCCAAAGAGCAAAAACAAGCTCGCGAAGAGATGGAAAAAAAGGCCAAAGAAGAAGAAAAAGAAGAGTCCGAAAAGCTCACCAGCGGCATGGGCGATCCCGTAACAGTTTAATCGAACAAACCTGGAATACCGAAACCTCGGTGTTCCAGGACTTTCCAAACAGTCGAATTTTCTTATATTTTTGTATTATTCAAGGCGCGGCATTTGTGTTAAAAAAGGCCTATGGCTAAAAGACTTTTTGGAACAGATGGTATCCGCGCTACGGCAAACACCTATCCCATGACCCCCTCGATTATCTTAAAAGTCGGGCAGGCGTTGGGATACTTAATCAAAAAATATCCGCCGAGAAACAATCATCACCCCAAGGTGGTTATTGGAAAGGACACTCGGCTTTCTGGCTACATGGTGGAGCAGGCTTTGACCAGTGGTTTGAACTCGATGGGTGTTCATGTGCAATTGGTGGGACCACTTCCCACACCAGGCATTGGTTTTCTAGCTCGTAATATGCGAGCCGATGCGGGTATCGTTATTTCAGCTTCTCACAATCCCTATCACGACAACGGTATTAAAATTTTTGGATCCGACGGTTTTAAAATCTCGTCGGAAACTGAAACAGAGATTGAAAGACTGGTGTTGGATACCGATATGGAGCCTTTACTAGCGGAAGGGCCTTCCATTGGTCGTTCCAAGCGGATCGACGACGCTGCTGGCCGCTACATCGTTGATATCAAAAACACTTTTCCTTTGGAGTACACCCTTGAGGGTATGCGGGTGGTCCTTGATTGTGCCAATGGCGCCGCTTACAAAGTGGCTCCAGCCGTTTTTGAAGAGCTGGGCGCTGAGGTTATTGTTCTGGGAAATCAGCCCAATGGTTTTAACGTCAACGATAAGTCCGGAGCTTTGTATCCCGTTAAAATGACCGATGCTGTGACCAAGTATCGTGCCGACGTCGGTGTCAGTCTTGATGGCGACGCCGATCGAGTGATCATGGCCGACGAAAAAGGCCGAGTCGTCAATGGGGATCACATCCTGGCGATGGCAGCGATCCATTTAAAAGAAGTGGGGCGATTACCGAAAAACACCATCGTAGCCACTCACATGAGTAATTTTGCATTGGATAAACTGATGAAGGAAAATGGCATTCAGGTCATTCGCACCGATGTTGGTGACAAAAACGTGGTGCAAGAGATGCGAAAATACGGTTACACCTTGGGTGGGGAACAGTCCGGTCATATTATTTTCCTAGAACATTCGACCACCGGCGATGGTTGCGTGGCGGCTTTGAATGTGATCGCCGTGATGAAAGAGTCTGGTAAAAAATTGAGTGAACTCAATGATATCATGAAAGAGGTCCCACAAATTTTAATCAACACCCGAGTGAAATCAAAAACCAATTTAAGCGAGCTTGAAGGTTATTCGGAGTTGAAGCAGAGTATTGAAAACAAGCTCAAAGGCCAAGGCCGAATCCTGGTTCGGTACTCGGGCACTGAAAACCTGGCGCGAGTTCTTGTTGAAGGACCGGATAAACGTGTGATCACCGAGCACGCCCAAGAGATGGCCTCGTTTTTAGAGAAAAACCTGAATTGAATGGAAACCCGTGAATTGGATCTTCAGGGGCTCAAACAGTGGATCCCTGAAATTATTAGTGAATTGGGCGATCGCCAAATCCTTCTTTTGTCCGGAAGTTTAGGAGCGGGTAAAACCGCGTTCACCCGCGAGCTCTTGCTCGGTTTGGGTTGTGAAGAGGTTTTCTCTCCCACCTACGGACTGATTCACGAGTACAGTGTGGCTTCCTATCCTTTGTGTTTTCATGTCGATCTGTACCGATTGGAAGATGAAGAAGACCTTGAAAGTTCTGGTTTTTGGGAGTTGTTTGCCAATCCACAGGGACTCATAATTATTGAATGGGCAGACCGTCTGGAGGAAAGTCTTTACCCTCTTCAGTGGACGAAATGGGCGATCCAAATCAACAAAGGCTCCCAGCAAAATACTCGTAATTACACATTAAGAAAAATTTAACGGTGTGGTCTTTTGTTTTTTTAAAGTGATTTAGGCGGCTTTTGCCGAGGCGAATGCGCTTAAAGATTTCCGACAAATCGTATACAGGTTTTCGATCTTTTTCAGACTTCCTAGTTCATCGAACTCGTTATTCTTACCGAAGCAGGCGATAAAACCGACGATGGTTTCATTGATTGTCACCGGATAAATCGTCGCAAAGTCTGGAGTTTTACCACGAGTCCACCACTCAAAATACTTATCATTGTGAGGATTGCTGTGAATCTCTCCATGAAAAGGGTGTCCTGATTTATAGGCGACGCGAAAGATATTAGGATTGGTCAAATTGATGTGCATCTTCCACGCCAGCTCGGTGATTTTCCAATCGCCATACACGTATTTGGTAAAGTACAAGTCTTCTTTGTCGCGCTCTACCCACATCAACTTTTCGTAGTCTCGCTTCAGATGACCAAACATATGAGCCATGACTTGTTTCATTGAACTGGCACCTGAAAGGTCGCCGGCTTCTTTGATCTCTTGGTCAGAAACGAGATTTTCCGGTGGTATCAAAATCGGTTGGGCGTGGTCGGTAATGGTATTTTCAGTCAGGCGAGCTTTCTCCTGATTTTTTTCTTTTAACTGCGCTTCTTTTTTACGTTTCTCTTGAGCCTGTTGTTGAGCCTTTGTTAAGACCGGAACCGGTGTGTAGTCATCTTCAAATTCTTCTTGGTTTAAACTTTGGTTTTCTTTTTCTAAATTGATATCACTTTGCTCAAGTCCTGGAGCCTGCTTGGGATTGTCAGTTTTGTGAACTTTCAAATCATCAAGGGAGGGGATGGAATTGTCATCATTGATCATGGGTTGTTGGGGTTTCGGCGGTACCGGTGGCGCCTGTGGCTTCATCTCAGGCTGTGGAGGCGGTGGAACGATGACATTTTCTGATTGCGGTGCTGGTTTTGCCGTTTTCTGTTGCAGAGGCTGTTCTTGGGTCGCCGGACTGACCTTGGTTTTTTCTTCTTTAGCCTCTTCTTTAACTTCTGTATTTTCACCTTCAAGGGAAATGCCCTTGATTGTTACTTCTTCAAAAGGCAGAGACGGTGTTTGCGTTCCCTCACGAGTCGCTGTCATTGTGTGTTGGCTTGCATGCATGGTCTGCGTCGCCGAAGTTAGGTTGTTCAACCCACCGTCAACTTTGGTGTGGGTGATCTCATCGGCGGGACGATCGTCCTCGGCGTCTTCTGTGTCTTCAGTCTGGTGATCGCTATCATCTGCAGCTGTTGGCTGTGGGGCAAAAGAGTCCTCTCCCATACTCGAAAAATCGAGAACTCCGACCTGTTCCGAATTTGAATTTTCAGTTTGATCGTTTTCCGACGTCAATGGCGCGTTGTCATCCACACCCATTTCTTTCTTTAAATCTGCAAAATCAAGACCTGCACTATCAGGAGGTAAAGGCGGATTTTTCGTCTCTGCGGGTGGCGGTGCAGCGGTTTCCGGTTGTTTCATTGCAACCGGCGGGGGTGGCACAATCGGTTCTTGTTTCGTCTCGACGGGAGGAGGTGGAATAATCACATCCGCCTTTTCATTCTCCACAGGAGGCGGTGGCACTATCGGCTCGGTCGACTTGGCCTCTGGCACTGGAGGAGGGGGAATGATGGGTTCCGAAGGTGACGGACTGTCGGCCGCTTTTGGTTGCTCTTTTGTTTGGTCATTGTCACCCAGGTTTAAATTGACGTCGAGTCCCTGCAGGGGATCGCCACCTTGGCTCTGATTTTCTTGAAGAACTTGAGTCTTTGTTAAGTCGCTATTTTGTGGAGGCTGAATCTGATCGGCCTCATCAGTGTCGGCCAAAGTGGAGGCCGGACCGGGGGCTCGCACAATCGGCAATTGTTCGGTGGCATTGTGAAGGCCCGGTTTGCTGTTCTCATATTTTTGCCAGGCCGATTCCAAAGCATGAAAAGGTGCAATCACAAAACAGACTTTCGAATTTATAGGAGCGCGGGGTGGCTCTAAACAAGCAATAAATAGAGTGTCATCCCACTGGTAAATCGGATAGCAGTAGGCATACCAATCGTAAAGATTGATGAACTTTTCAATAAGAGTAAAGTCCACTGCCATGCTGAAAAATTCTGGTTTGATGGCCGGACATTGATAATACTCAGAGGCCCAGGCGAGATACTCTTCAGCGTTGATAATATTGTTTTTCAAACCCCATATCAATGCATCGGCACCCTCTGGTTTTTGTGAAAAATCGGAACTGCTGAGCCCAAGAGGTTTAACCCAAGGAAAAATGTTTTTAGACATCAACCCTTTATCGGCTTTTTGGTATGAGATTTTAATTTTAAATACGACGAGGCCAGGAACTGGACTATTATCGAGGTAATCTGTAAATTTTTCGTTCTTTAACGTCAATCACAATATCGAAACTGTGTCCTGAGCGGCTCAAATAAAAACGACCGACTTCAGCATCAAAGGTGCCCTCAAAATCTTGTAGAAGTATGGGTGATTGGTCGTTGGCCTGAATCTTCACTTGTGAAGGGCCAAAAGCATAAGTCCTCGCCAAAGCCGACTTATAGAGTCTTTCTGTGCGCAGAGAAACACAGTAGTCTAGGTGGCATTGGGTCATTTTGACATCGCTTATTTTTTCATTGGAAGCGAAGGCATCGGAAACGCCACAAAAAAGAGTGGCGAGCAATACGACTCGCCACACACTGGGTTTGATATTAAGTAGACGCTGATTAAAGAGGGACTTCACAGTCATCAGACCTTTTGTTGATCTCGTTGGTTTTATCTAGGAAAGTATTGGCGTCGCCATCGACAAAAACGCCTCCCAAGGTATCATCGGAAAGTTTTTTAATTTCACCACAATCGTTGTACTCCGAAGGACGCACTTCACGCAGGTCTTGTAGCGGTTGTGTGAATAAGACGGAGGGTTTGATTCGAGCGGTGATTTTTTCTGGGTAATTTTCAAAATTACCATTGTATTTGTCATCATGAACCTGAGACTGCATTTCAACGATTTCGCCAGCCAGAGCTTTGTCAATTGTATCAAAAACCTTGCCGAGCTCTTTGTAGTTGTAATCGGGAGCAATTTTATCCCAACAAATTCCACGATCAAAAAGATAGCCTTGGCGAGGTAATAAAACCCGACGCGGGACCATTTCTTGTTTCTCAGAATCCCATTCGTATCCACGATCAGTGAAAGCAATGCCATCATTTGGCCCTGGGCACATTTTAACATGATTCTCACGGATCCATCGGGCCGCGATCATGCCGTCTTTGCCAAGACTTATAATTTGATTGAGCATGTGATCTTCATTCAAGGTTGCTGTCTTCGAGTTTTCATTCAAAACTTTTTCAATTTTGTAGCGGTCGGTGAAGTTGTCTTTCTGACGTAAATCCATCATGTGCTTCTGAGTGGCTGTCACATCATAGGAAGAGCCAATGATATGATAAAGCTGCATACCGGCGGCGAGGGTCTTCAAAGCCTCCATGTCACCACGATCAATTTTAGTGGTCATATAACTTTGGTCTTCTGAACATTCGATATTGTAGTCGAAATCCGTGATGATGGTGAATCGACAGATCTGTGATCGACTGCTCGCACGCTGTACTTGCCATCGTTCAGAAAGCTTGATTTCAATTTCGGTATTAATCGTTTTATTTAAAAACTGCCGAACTTCGTTAAAAACGTCGACTTGCGAACGCACAAACTCTTGCAATTCCGACTCAGTATGAATCGATGGCATGTCAGTATTGTCTACTAAAAAATCCACTGGCAGATAAGAGCCTGTCCACATTGAATGGGCGGGACCATAAATGCGGCCATTGTGATAACCTTGAACGAAAAACTCTTTACGATCCAGTTGCTCTTTGTAGGCCGGATACTCGCGATCATCTTTTTCAACAAGCGGCTCGATCCGTTTTAATATTCCTTTTAAATTCATGCTGGGCTTTAAAAGCATATTGTAAAGTTGGGCTTTCTTATTGCTAGGATTGATGTTTAAGGCTTGCTTAAAAACAGCATCGGCTAGGTGAAAAGTTTCAGGGAGAAGCAATTGTTCGCCGGCTTCGACCAGTTTTTCAGCTTTGTGATTTTTGGCGAGATCTGGATCTTCCATAATTTCTTTAGCATTCACGCGAAATTGTGACTGGGTCTCTGCCTCCGGGGCCTCGTGTTTTGCGTCGGTACAGGCCACCGACAGGGCGCCGGCTGTAAAAAGTGCACATACTCCTTTAATAAGCGTCCATTTGTTCATGATCGAACCTTCCTTTCAATTTTTGCAATTATTTGAATGTCATTTATTGGTTCAATTTTCAGACCACATGGGAATTCGTCGGGTATAGAGCGTAAGTCTTTGAAAAAACTGAGATTACACAAGGGCGTTGGGGTCGCTGAGGGTGTCCAACTTGTGAAGGGATGACATTTTTCGCAGCCGGCCTGTGGAGCCTTCTTTAATATTGCTTTGATCAGCCCTGAATTGGTCTTGCTTTTCCAGGAATTTGCGAGCATTGCTATCAGGCAAGCACTGCTGAATTGACCTAATTTCAATAAGATGCTAGTTTTCCGCGAATGACACAAGGCAATATTTACTTCGATTTTAACGCCACCACTCCTGTGGATCCCATCGTTCTTAAACGGGTTCCCCATTGGCTATCTATGTGGGGCAATCCAAGTTCGATTCATTGGCATGGACGTGGACCTAAAAAAATGTTGCGTGAGTCACGACGAAGTTTAGCGAATCACTTAAAGTGTCATCCCCTCGAGTTGGTGTTTACAAGCGGAGGCAGTGAGTCCAACAATTTAGCGATCAAAGGAAGCCTACAAGAGCTTCTGATAAAACAGCCAGAGAAAACCAAAGTTGTGATCGGTGGCATAGAGCACCCCAGTGTTTTAAAACAAATTCCACAAATTGAAGCCATGGGATTTGAAGTGGCAACAGTTCCTGTGAATCGAGGCGGGCAGTATGACTGGAAAACTTTTACGAATTTGGTGGATGAGAAAGTGGCGCTGGTCTCTGTGATGTTAGCCAATAATGAAGTGGGAGCCATCGCTCCACTCAAAAAAATGATTGCATGGGCGCATGAAAAAGGCGCAATTTTTCACAGCGATATGGTGCAAGGTTTAGGGAAATTACCATTGGATTTGGAAACCTACCCTGTGGACTTAGCGAGTTTCTCGTCCCATAAAATTTACGCCTTACGAGGCGCCGGATTGGTTTATATAAAAAAAGGAACCCCTTTTCATGGTTTGACCGTGGGCGGCTCGCAAGAGCGGGGTCGACGGGCAGGGACAGAGAACCTGGCGGCCATCGCCAGTTTTGCGACGATGGTGGAAAATATCCAGGTCGTAGATGTGGTGTCTCGGGTCTCGAAGTTGCGCGACCAGTTTGAAGTCCTTATTGGGGATAGCATCGAAGGTGTTGAAATTCTTGGAAACAAAGTGCAACGCCTTTGCAACACTTCCTGTTTTACTATTGCCGACACCAACGCCGAGAGCGTGTTAATGAATTTAGACATCCGCGGTTTTTCTGTAGGAACCGGAGCGGCCTGCAGTTCTGGCAATCCCGAGCCAAGCCCGGTTTTGTTGAGTATGGGTCTTTCTCGCGATCAAGCCCAGTCTTCCATCCGAATCAGTCTGGGCAAAGACACCACCTCTGGAGAGGTTGAACGCCTAGCAAAAAACTTGCAAGAGGTGGTTGAACACTTGCGAGAACTGGATCGACAGGAGGTTGTTCATGGCTAGTGCTAGTAAAGGTCGCGTTTTGGTAGCGATGAGCGGAGGAGTGGACTCTTCGGTGGCGGCAGCATTGCTGGTCGAACAAGGGTATGAAGTCATCGGTGTCACGATGCAAGTTTGGGACTACACCTCATGCAATATTGAAGAGGGAACCGGGACTTGTTGTTCCAGCGAAGATGTCGACGACGCTCGCGATGTGGCTGACCGTTTAGGAATTCCTTTTTATGTTTTGAACTGTGAAGATGAGTTTAAAGAAAAGGTGATTGACCCTTTTGTAAACTCTTATATGGCCGGCGAAACCCCTTTGCCTTGTGTGAATTGCAATACCTATTTGAAATTCGACCATTTAATAAAAAAGATGAAAGAGCTGTCTTGTGATTATCTGGCCACCGGTCACTACGCCACCCTCAATCAAAATGATCAAGGGCGGTGGGGTATTGTTACCAGTGCTGACAGTTGGAAAGATCAAACCTACTTCTTATTCACCTTGGCCCCGGAATTGATCCCAAAACTGCTTTTTCCTGTGGGAGAAATGACCAAGCCCGAAGTCCGTCGATACGCGGAAGAAAAAGACTTAATTGTAGCGAGAAAAAAAGACTCGGTCGGTATTTGCTTTGTCGATAAAGCGGGCTACGGCGAATTCATCAACACCCATTACTCTCAACTTGGAAAAAAGACGGGCTTGATGAAACGTTACCCCGGGGGAGAGGTTCTGCGCGAGCACAACGGTATTCACCACTTCACATACGGTCAGCGCAAAGGTTTAGGGATTTCCGCAGAGTGTCCTTTGTATGTGTTAAAAGTTGATCCTGAAACCCATGAAGTTTGGGTGGGAGAAGAAGAGCACTTATTTTCCCAAGAAATGTATATTGAAGATTGTCATTGGCTTGAGCCTTTGTCGAAATCAGACTACCAAATTAAAATACGCTATTCCCACAGTGGGGCTCCAGCCCAGGTCGAGACAATGCCTGACGGTCGTGTCCGCGTTGTTTTTCAAGAAAAGCAAAGAGCTATCACGCCCGGGCAGGCGGCGGTTTTCTATGATGGGAAACGCTTGGTCGGTGGAGGTTGGATTCGATGAGTCCCAACAATTACAAGATTCAAACCTTTGGCTGTAAGGTCAATACTTACGACACTGGCTTGCTGCAAAAGCGATTGCACGCCGCCGGCTTTGTTCATGATCCGGATAAACCTTCAATCCACATTCTTAATTCCTGTGCGGTGACGGCGGAAGCCTCAAAAGAGGCTTTGCGACAGGCGCGAAAAATTAAAAGTAAAAATCCTTTGGCCACTGTGGTGCTGACCGGCTGTGCGGCTCAGGTCGATGGCCCTTTGATCGATGATTTTCCAGCCGTTGACTTGGTGATTGCTAACTCTCATAAGAATGAGCTTGAAGAGATTCTTAAAAAGCATTTTCGGGGCGAACTTAAATCCAAAGTGTTGCGCTCTAATATTTTTCGAAATGAAAAGCTTGGAATTGGTGGTGGCGAAGAGCTGGGACATACTCGGTCTTACTTAAAAATCCAAGATGGCTGTAATAGTTTTTGCAGCTTCTGTGTGATTCCCTTTGCCCGCGGAAAAAGCCGCAGCCTGCCGGTCACTACAATAATTGATAAAATTAGAGATTTAGAAAAACAAAATATCAACGAAGTTGTTCTAACAGGAGTACACATTGGCGATTACTACGACGATAGCACTTACGGCGGTCCTTTTGCTTTGGATGACCTGGTCGAGCAGGTTTTAAACAACACTTCAATTCCAAGGATTCGCTTGACCTCTTTGGAGCCCATTGAGCTGACAGATAAACTCATGAATCTTTATAAAGATTCAAAAATGTGCCCCCATTTTCATATGAGCCTGCAATCGCTTTCAACACCAGTCCTGAAAGGGATGCGACGCAAGTATTCGGCGGCGCAAGTGGGCGAAGCCCTACAATGGATAGCGCGGGATTTTCCAAAAGCCTTTGTCGGGCTGGATGTGATTGTTGGCTTTCCGGGTGAAACCAATGAACTGTTTGAAGAGACTGTCGAGAATTTGCGGCAATGGCCGTGGTCGAGAATTCACGTCTTTCCTTACAGTGAGCGCAATGGCACTCGGGCCACAGAAATTAAAGGTTCTGTGCCATGGGAAGAGCGCAAGCGCCGAGCCAAGATTTTACGAGAGCTCAGTCATCAGCGTTACGACCGTCTGGCTGTGGACGAAGTGGGTGTCAGCAAGCGAGTGATGGTCATTAAGAAGAAAAAAGATGTGATTCAGACTCTGAGTGATGACTATTGGGATGTTTTAGTCAGTGACAATAAGGTCTTAAACAAAGGTGAGTTGGCCGAAGTCAAGGTGACCGGATATCAAAGAGCTTCGCAGGGGCGGATGAACGGGTTTTTAATCGGAGAGTGGCTGTGAGTTTTCCGCAGAAACAAATAGAAAAAGAAATTGGCTACCAAGCCAAGGATCCAAAATGGTTGATCGAGGCCTTCTCTCATAAGAGCTACCATAAAGAACATCCCGAATTCCCACACAATGAAAAGTTGGAGTTCTTAGGTGATGCGGTTTTGGATTTGGTGATCAGTGATTTATTGATGCAAAAATACGCCGACGATCAAGAGGGCAGCTTGTCTCGCAAGCGCGCCAGTGTCGTCAATGAAGATCGGCTTTGTGAATTGGCAAAAAAACGCGGCATGGATAAGTTTTTGCTGATTGGTGAGCGCGAGTCGAATAACAACTTATCAGCGAATCCGCGTATTGTGGCCTCGGTGTTTGAAGCTGTGGTGGGTGCGATCTATCGAGATTCGGGATATCAGGTTGTTTACAATTGGGTGCAGGACAATTTTCATGGTCTTATTGATCAGGCTTTCTCGGAGCACGATTTTGAAAGAGACTATAAAACTCGTTTTCAAGAGTGGGTACAAGAAAATCACAAACAAACACCTCGATATAAAGTTATTAATCAGTCGGGTCCCGATCACAACCGGACCTTTGAAATGGAAGTTTTTGTCGGTGACGACTCTTGGGGTCGAGCTGTGGGAACAAGTAAGAAAGCAGCGGCCCAAAATGCGGCGAAGCAGGCTTTGGAGAAAATAAAATCATGATTCATTGCGGATTTGTCGGTATACTGGGGCTTCCCAACGCAGGGAAAAGCACCTTTCTAAATAAAGCGTTGGGCGAAAAAATTTCGATTATTTCAAGCAAACCCCAAACCACTCGCCAGTCTTTTTCAGGACTGGTCACCACCGATCGTTATCAATTGATATTGATCGACGCCCCTGGGTTTGTTGAGCCAAAGGCGGGGCTCTTTGAGTTCCTGGCTACAGAGTTCGAGCGAGTGATTGAAAAAAGCGAACATCTCTTGGTCTTGGTCGCTTGTGATCAAAGGAAAACCAAAGCCTTCGAGCAGTTCATGGGTAAGATCAAAGACAGTGGTCGTCCATGGTCGGTGCTTTTTACCAAAAGAGATCTGGGAGAGTCTGAATTCGTACAGACTTTAAAAGCAGAGTGGCTGCAAGAGGGACGCGTTGTCGACTCCTATTCCATTCACGATAAAAGTCAGGTGTTACTCGATGATTTTTTGTTCCGTTTGGCGCAAACCCTGCCGCAAGAGAAGCAAAGTCTTTATGACCCGGATATGATCTCATTGGATAATTCACGGGACATCGTCGCCGAATTCATTCGCGAGGCCTGCTTTCTTAATGTTGAGCAAGAGATTCCCTTCGGTCTGGGTGTGATCATCAAGTCTTTTAAGAAGCAAAAAGGTTTACTGCGAATTGAAGCCAATATTCTGGTGGAAAAAGAAAATCATAAAGGCATTGTGATTGGTAAAGGCGGCGCCAATTTAAAGAAAATTGGCCAACAGGCCCGCCAACAAATTCAAGAGCTGATGGGAGAGAAGATCTTCTTGGGGCTGTTTGTCAGTCATAAAAAGAATTGGATGCGTAATAAAAGCATCATGAAAGAAGTTGGGTATGTCCATGAGAAAGTCTAAGCCTCTTTTCGCCATTATTGGCCGCCCCAATGTCGGAAAATCCACCCTTTTCAATTACCTGGTCGAAGAGAGACGTTCGGTTGTTAAGAATCAACCCGGAGTGACTCGTGATCTGATCTATGAAGAGGCAGAATTGTGGGGGAAATCTTTTGAGTTGGTTGATACCGGTGGTTTGACCGAAGCCGAAGATGAAATCTCCACACGCATTCGCGAACATGTTCTCGATTTCTTGCAGACTGTCGACTATCTGATCGTTGTTATGGACTACCGCAGTGGTCTTTGCCCTGAGGATCGTGAGATTCTCCGAATCGCTAAACAGTCGGGAAAAGATTTCTTATTGGTGGTCAACAAGGTGGATAAAAGTCATGAGTTGGATATCGCTGGGGCCGAGTTCTATGAGTTTGGTGTGCCTTTGGTGACTTGCTCATTTGAAGCCCGCTTTGGTGTCGATCGCCTTTTGGAGTGGATCAGCGAGCGTTTAGAAAAACAGGAAGAAACAGACAAACCCGGCTTTGTGTTTTCTGTGGTAGGAAAACCCAACGTTGGTAAGAGTTCTCTTACTAATCAACTGGTGGGAAGCAAAAAAATGCTGGTCTCTTCTGTGGCCGGAACCACCGTTGACACTATGGACTTTCACTTTGAATTCAATGGTCAAGATTATCGGATGACAGACACCGCTGGGTTGCGCCGCCACAGTCGTCGAGACAATGATGTCGAAGTGATCTCGGCTTTTAAAACCAGTAAGGCGATTCGCCAGTCCGAATTGGTTCTATTAATGATCGACGGCACCGAAGGTCCTTCCGAACAGGATGCTAAAATTCTTCAGGAGATCACTGAAGCTCATAAAGCGGTGATTCTTGTTGTCAATAAACTGGATCTTGGCGAGGCCGATATTCCTGAGTTTAGAAAAACCACCCGTGAGAAAATCGCCGACACTTTTCATTTTTACCAGGACATTCCAATCGCCTTTATTAGCGCCAAAACAGGCAAAGGCCTTAAAGACTTGTTTGAATTGATTGAAAAAGTTCGCGGTCAGCTGATGACTCGTATTTCAACCAAAGAGCTGAATGATTTCTTTATGAACGTCATCCGACAGGCCCCGGCCCCGGTTTATGGCCTTCGCAATGTGAAGTTTTACTATTTAACCCAAACCAGGCAGATCCCACCCAGTTTTATTGCTTTTGCCAACCATCCGGATGGTGTCGACAATGCCTATCGCCGATTTCTGACCAAGAGGATTAAAGAACGGTTTGATTTGCAAGGGATTCCATTGCGCATCTTTGTCATGAAAAGCAAAGGCTAAAAAGTGAAGGCGAAGTATTTTTTATTAACATTACTTGCCTTCTGTCTTTGTCTGCATCTTTTAAGGTTTCCCCATCTGATTTTAGAAAACGGCGGCGGCGCTTTTTTGATTCTGTTTTTTTTGATTCTCAACGTTTTTGCCTTGCCCATGCTGGTGGTTGAAAAAGTTATCGACAACAAATTAAAGCAAATCGATATCCGCAGTTTAATTTCCATTCGAAAAAACTCACCCTTAGGCTTAGTCGATCGCTTTTTTATTTCAAGCTGGTTTGGTCTGCGTGTAGTGGTTTTGCTATGCTTTCTATGGTTTTTTCTGTTTATTGGCTCGTCCTGTCTAGTTTACCTGTATTATTTTATTCGCAATTCCTTGGATTGGTCGACGCCTGTCACCGATATCCCCAGTCTTCCCGAAATGCGTTTTAGTATTTTATCGCCAGCCTTATGGGTTTTGCTGAGTTTTATCGTGTTCTTTCGGTTTTATCGGCCTTTTATGTGGCTGTTCAGCCGCTGGGTTTTGCCGATTTGCTACGGCATTCTGTTTGTTCTATTTTTAAAAATAATCATTCTTGTTAACAACTACGAAGGCCTCAAGCTTCTGTTTTATCCAGATTTCTTAGCGCTGACCTCAGACTCTTTACTAGCAACCATTGGTCAGGCTTTGGCCTGCTTGTTTATTGGCTTTGGTTTTTACAACCGATTGTTTATTCCTGAAGAATCCATCGACAATATAGAAATCTTTGTGCGAGCCATCATGTTGGCGACTCTGGTGGCCATTGTGGTGGGGGTGATGGCGGTCCCTATGATCGAGCAGGTGAGTGAGTCTCCCTTTGGCTCCAACTGGATCTTTCAGATTCTGCCTCGCTGGCTGTCTTATGGTTATTTCGGGAACTATTACTGTGGTCTTTTCTTTCTGTCGTTGAGCCTTCTGAGTTTCTTCGTGTCGGTGGTGTTGCACGCCATCGTCTCAGAAAATATCAAGCTGCTCTATAAAATTCGCAAAAACACTTTAGGACCGCGGATTCTCAATGCTGTTTTCTTACTTGGCAACATGGTCATGGTTTTATTTCTACAACACCAGTTGCAGGGGTGGTCCGGACAAAGTTTGCTGATTTCCATTGATCGCATCGTCATTCAGTGGCTGCTGCCCCTGTTTGCTTTGATGATGGTGTGGGTGCTGTTTCGCTATACCAAAAAAGGCGAGAGAATGGCGGTGTTTGATCAACAGCAGATTTTCTTTCACAGTCGCATGTTTTATTCGATTTGGGAAAAAGTCACTCTGGTGGCGGTACCCTCATTAATTTTACTGGCCTGGGCCTTGAGTCTTTGTTTATAAGAAATTGAATCCAAATACCATGTGGGCATTCATCACATCGCCATCAAGATATATCGGGGGGGTGGTTGGGTAGGGCTGATTTTCAGTGGCAAAGTTAACGTAGGTATATACAAACTGAAACCCGATAAACAGTTCATTGCGAGAAATCGGAATCTCTATACCGAAACCCAAATCCAAACCGGCACCGTCATCCTTGGCAACCTGCTGCTCGTCAACCAATGAAAAATTTCGAGTGTTCTGTGAAAAACCAATAAGAACGTAAGGATTCAGGTCGGCCAAACCCCGGGTCACGTTATTGGTGTTGAAATAGTATTTTAAATCAAAGGCGAGACTGTTCATGGACATATTGCCTTGAAAAATGATGGGATCTCCACCGCCAGTGGTATTACCGGATTCGATAGGGCCTAAGATATGTTGGCTATAGGTGTAAGAAAACTGCAGAGCCAGGCGTAGATTGAACCAATAGCTTAAAGAAAGGCCAGGAGACGGGGCGGGATCGATAAATTGCGCCATTCCTGCGGTGTACATACGCCCACCCATCAAGATGGCAACGTTAAAAAAGCGACCATTGCGAAAGAAGTTGATGTCGGCCTCTTCCTGGCTGTTTTCCTCGAATTCAGAATAATCGGCAAAGGGATCGTAGACGTCATCGCCTTCGTACTGTGCGTACAGTGGAGCTGAAAAGAGTGCTATAAAAATGGCCAAGGCAATCTGACGCAAAAATTCCCCCCTCGAATTCCCCTATTTTATCAGTGAAAATCAATTTGAAACACCTCAGGCTTTGAAATTGTCTCATTTCAGGACATAACCCTAGACAAAAGGGGAGTCCTACGAGAAAAGAGGGGCATGGATTATAAATCAGCTGGCGTCGATATTGAAAAAGGGGAAGCCCTGGTTGATTGGCTCAAAGAAGACCAAGGCCCCAAACCCCATGCCGACAAGATTATTGGCGGCATCGGTGGGTTTGCATCGATTTTTAAAATGGATTTCCCCAATATTAAAGAACCGTGTCTGGTCAGTGCCACCGATGGCATCGGAACCAAACTGAAGTTGGCCATAGATCTTCAGAAGTACGACACTCTGGGGCAAGATCTAGTCGCCATGTGTGCGAACGATCTGATTTGCACAGGGGCCCAGCCGTTGTTCTTTCTCGATTATTTCGCCACCTCAAAATTGGATATGGAACAGGCTCAGCCATTTTTGGCTGGAGTTAAAAAAGCCTGTCACCAGTCACAGATGGCGTTGATCGGTGGTGAAACCGCTGAAATGCCGGGGCTGTACCAGCCAAAGGATTTCGACTGTGCCGGTTTTGCTGTCGGCGTTGTGGATCGCTCGAAGATTTTGAAAGCTGAAAATGTAAAAGTGGGGCATCGAGCCTTGGGCTTGGCGAGTTCGGGTTTCCACAGCAACGGATTTTCGTTGGTTCGAAAACTTTACTCAACACCCGAGGACTTAAAGAAATTTGGCGAGACGCTGCTCACTCCAACGGCTCTGTACGTTGATGTGGCCATGGAGTTTTTTGAAAATTATCAGGTTTCGGCGATGGCGCATATCACCGGTGGTGGGATACACAATGTCAGTCGAGTTCTTCCCGACAACGTTGGTCTGCAATTAAAGGCTTGGGAGTTTCCCGAAATCTTTAAAGAAACCCAAAGGCGTGCCGAGGTCAGCACACAAGAAATGTTAAAAACCTTCAATTGTGGAGTTGGTCTTGTCGTCGTCCTTCCGGAAGCCGATTTTACCGGGGCAGAAAAGATCGCTCAGAGCAAAGGCTTTAGCACCTTTGACCTGGGTGAGATTATTGTATGTGATAAAAAATTGGTATTTCCGGAGTCATGGCACTAGGTAAAAAAAACCTGGCGGTGTTTATCTCAGGCCGGGGTAGCAATCTTGAAGTGATCCTTAAAAACAAAGAGAAGTTCGCGTCTGTTTTCGTGGTGAGTTCCCGGTCAGAAGCCCTCGGTTTGCAGAGAGCACAGAACCATGGTGTTGCCTCAATGGTACTGCCGTCGCCCATCGATTGGGAGGGGCTGCAACAGGATCTTGAGAAACACTCCATTGATTTGATTTTTCTTGCAGGCTTTATGAAGATCGTTCCTCCCCAGTTTGTCGAGAAATGGGCGGGGCGCCTTTTCAACCTCCATCCTTCGTTGCTGCCAAAATACAAAGGCCTGAAAGCCATTGATCGAGCTTTTAAAGCTCAAGATGACATCGGCGTGACCATCCACCATGTGGTGCCTGAAGTCGACGCGGGTGAAATCGTTCTGCAAGAGATCGCGGTTCCGAAAGAGGATCTGGCTCCTTTGAGTTTGGCCGAGGTCGTCGAGAAAACCCACTTGAAAGAGCATCAGCTGGTGCAGAAATGGGTCGACCTCCACACCCGCTGATGCTTTTTTCTAAAACGAATAGTAGCAATGAGCCTTCAGCGATTCGGTCAACTGCGGTGAGTTTTCTCCCTCCATGTTTTCTTCATATAAAATGTCGATGGTAAAACTCACCCAGCCTGTCATTTTCAAATTGGTAAACTCGAGGCTGCGACGGAATCCGCGAGGTTCCTGCAGTATGGCTGTATTGGGGGATTGAAAAATACTGTGACTTTCTTGAACGTAAATACGGTCGCGAAAACTGACAAATCCCTTTTGCGAATCTTTGTATTGATAACTACGCAACAAAAACTCAGAAGACTCCTGTTGGTTACAAACGTAGTTTTCTCTTAGCGGCGGCACCTTGGATTGGGCTTGCGCATAAAGGCCCGGACTGATGAGAATCAGAAAAGGAAGAAAAAATTTAACAGCAACGCCAAAGACAACTCCAACCTTGGCGAAGCGTTGGCGATGGAAGAGGGTGGGTTAGAAAAATCGTTTGCCTCATAAAAACCTCCTTAGGATTAAAGCAAGTCAAAGAGTTATCGAACTTTTTGATGTCGAGCCAATTCAAAGTTTCTTATTGAGCTATAAGGCAATTTTTTGGCAGACTCTGACAACAAGTCATCGCTGATCATTGAGATGTTTCAAATTGACACGTTCAAAACTGCCAAGAAAATTCACAGACCTCAGGATTTAGACAATGTAAAACGCTTGTCAACCGCAGATTACAGAAGGCTTGGCATGGTTTTGGTATTTATAGATGACCATGTTGGGGGAAATATGAATTGTTGGGGATTTCTGTTTTATTCAATTGTTTTAAGTGTTGTTGTCGCCTGTTCCGGTTTTGAATCGGGATTGAAGGAGGGGAGTGCCCAAGGCTTTTCGACTTCGACAGGTGATCTAGGTGCTCTGAGTGCTTCGATCGACGCCAAACACAAACTGGGAGTGGATGAAGTTTACGCCATTCAATTTACAAACACCACCAATTATGCGGGCCTTGTCCGTTTTGAAATTGATCGCAGTCAACTAACCACTATTAACGGGCAAGAGGATATTGATCTTTCAATCACACCCGCAGAGTTGAATGTTCAATCCGGCGAGGATGTGAACCTATTTTTGAATATTAGTACTCCGTTTCAATCGCCGTCTTTTTCCAATCAACAGATTGCCGTACTGGCAAAAGGCGAGAATGGTCAGCAAAGTGAATTGAAAATTCCTTTGACGGTGGAACCGATCGTCGAAGTGCAACTCAAAGAGTGTGACTATCAAAACAACGCCACCTTGGATGAGTGCTGGAATGCCCCAGGCAGTATTGATCTGCGCGCCCATTCTTCAGGTGTGACTTTGCAATTCACAAACTGTGATCCCACATCCTCTCACATCGTGCACGGTAACGGACCGATTCGGCACCAGCCGACCAATCAACCTCTGCCTCAGGCCACCAGCGAAACCAACTGTGCCGGAAGTTACCGCGTGCAAGTGGCCGCCGATGAAACCGGGCAGGGAAGTTATTACATGCATGACACCCAAGGTGGCGGGCAGCGACGTTTGATCAATTTCGGCGTGCAAAATCCACTGGCGGCGCGAGCCGCTTCTGTGGCCGATCGTTTTGATCGTGGTCCCTCAAATGCTGGCTCCTGCCACGATCCGGTGGGGCAAGATTAGGTTCAAGACGCCCTCAACCTTCTGTTCTATTCAGCTGAAATAATTATAAAATCGGGATATCTCCTGGATTTTACGCATTGCATGCAACAGTATGAATGCCATGAAATTGAGAACGCTATTTAAAATCTCGTGTGGCCTGTTGTTAATAGGATTTCTCGGTGCCCTTCTCTATTTCAGTACAACTTTGCCGAGCTACCAAGAGGTTCAAAAACAGGCCCTGGGATCCAATCGATTTTTCGTGGATCGGCAGCAGGAGGTGTTGCATGAGCTGCGGGTGGATCATAATAAAAGGCGCCAACTTTGGGTGCCTCTCTCCAGTTTTTCTAACTCTTTAAAAAATACCGTCATTCAGATTGAAGACAAGCACTTCACATCTCACATCGGAATCGATTTTTTGGCTCTCGGTCGAGCCCTTTACTCAACTCTGCAAGGCCATAGAATTCAAGGCGCCAGCACGATCAGTATGCAGACCTCCGATCTGATTGATCAGTCGGTGCTCATTGACGGCCAGTCGATTGTAAAAGGGAAAGTTTTAGCAAAGTTTCGGCAGATTTTTCGCGGTTTGGCTCTCGACTTGGTGTGGAGTAAATCCGAGATCTTAGAAGCTTACCTTAATTTGGTTCACCTGCGTGGGGAGGTGCAAGGAATCCATTCTTTCTCCAAACTCTATTTGCAAAAATCCCCCCTTTTTCTCAACCAAGCAGAAAGTGTCGTGATCGCAACGCTGATCCAGGCTCCCAACCGAAAACCAGAGTCTCTCCATAAAAAAGCCTGTCTGCTAGGTAAGACAGCCGATTCTTATTTCTCTTGTCAGGATATTGCCGATATTGTGACAAAAATACAGCAAGGTCCCATGCCTTTAGACAAGCCTCCGCAAGTGGCGTTGCACTTGGCGCAAAGATTGCGGAATATCGAAGCTCAAGGCAACCAAATTCAAACCACTTTGGATTTCCAACTGCAAACTCAGGTGCAGAAGATATTAGAGAAGAACCTGTCCTATTTACAGGCACGCAATGTTCGAGACTCTGCAGCCGTAGTTATTGAAAACAAGACAGGTCATGTGTTGGCTTATGTGGGAACAGTTAAAAAGTTCTCGAAAGCGTACCAGGTTGATGGCGTCAACTCCCCCCGACAGGCGGGTTCGACATTAAAGCCTTTTCTGTATGGTCGGGCCATTGATAAAAAAATATTAACCAGTTCGTCATTAATCGACGATTCTGAAACCGCCATCAAATGGGAAGGGGGACTTTATCGTCCTTCCAACTACGATAATAAGTTTCATGGGATGGTCACAGTTCGACAGGCCTTGGCCTCATCGCTGAATGTGCCGGCGGTTAAAGTGGTGCGGATGTTGGGTCTGTCAGAAACTTACAATGTTATCGAAAACTTAAAATTCCCCGATTTTGAAAAAACCCGGGACACCTATGGGGCGTCTTTGGCTTTGGGAGCCGCAGAGATTCGTCTTTTAGATCTTGCCAATGCCTACCGTGCCCTGGCCAATGGAGGTCAAATGACTCCCGTCGTGTTGGCCCAAGAACCTTATTATGAGTATGGCACCAAGGCCGATGTCCTATCGAAAGAGGCCGCTTTTATTATTGGCGACATCTTGTCTGACTCAAACGCCCGGCGAATCGGTTTCAATTGGCACTCCGCCTTAGAAACCCGAATGTGGTCGGCGGTGAAGACGGGAACCAGTAAGGACCTTCGAGACAACTGGTGCGTGGGGTACAGTTCAAAATACACCGTCGCCGTTTGGGCCGGAAATTTTGATGGATCGGCTATGAAGGGTGTCAGTGGGGTCACCGGAGCCGGGCCCAGCTGGAATGAAATCATGCATTGGGTGCATCGCAACCAGCCCACCGAAGCGCCTCAACCACCACCCACCTTGATCACTCAAGAGGTGCGCATTGAAAAACAAACCGGCACCATGAAAGAATATTTTTTACCAGGAACGTTACCCACGCAAAACAACGTGTTGGCGGGGTTGGGAACCAAAATTAAGTTTGAGTTTCCTGTGGATGGCTCAACCTTAACTCTCAATCCCCATAAAAACCAAACCAGTGCCAATATTTCCGTTCGCTACAGCGGCGACCTTCCCGAAGACGCGACCCTTATTTTTAAAGGCAAAAAATACAATTTTAAAGAAGGGCAGTTAATGGTTCGCGAAATCAAACCAGGCCAGCACCAATTTCGAATTGTCAGTGGGTCGGGTGAAACCTTAGCGCAGACCCGATTTAAATTGCTTTAAAGACCTTCAGATCGATTCAGAGAGGCCTTAGACCTGGCTTGTTCTGGCTTCAATGGTTCGAACAATTGCTCTGTTTTTTTAATAAGTTACCTAAGTGTTTAAAAGACACTTCGTTCCTCTAAAATAATTTCAAAGTCAGAATCACGGTTTGAATGTTGGTCGGCAATCTCCTACTCCTACCATCGAGTTAATAGAAACATCCTTTAAGGAGGAAATATGTACCAACTGGTCGCCCTGTTGGCTGCAATGTTCATTGCATCCAATTTTGCCCAGGCCCAAGACGTTCAGTTCTCGCCTGCAAGCAATGCCCCAACAACAACCCAACAGATCAAAGTGGCTTTTCCACAAGCTATGATGAATGTTAACGACGCTTTCAATGTTCAATGTGTGCCCGAAGTGGCCGGTGATGGATATTGGGCCGATAACAACACCACTTGGGTCTACAACTTCAATTTACCGAAAGATGACTACGGTGATCCTTTGCCGATGTCTGGTGGAACGGTTTGTTCCGTCACTCAGAACGAGGCTTTGATGTCGGTGACCGAAGAAGTTTTTGCGCAGGGAAGCCTGCAACACAAATTCGCCATCGAAGGTCCCTTCTTAGAAAGAGTTTGGGTACTTCCTGGTAACAATTATAAGCTTCGTGAGACCAACCCTGTTATGTTCCTCGCTTACACAGGTGAAATTGATCGCGACAGTTTATACAACGGTGGAACTTTCATGTTCTACAAAGACCAGTCGGCCGCTCCTGCCAGCCGCATAAGCGTGCAACCCATCCCTCAAGCCCAGACCGATGAGCTCTTTGAAGTTTTCAAAGAAGCCAACAGCTGGCGTTTTGAAGAACTACAAATCGAAAAAGACAACACCCGTTGGGCCATTGTTACTCTCAATCGAGATCTTATTCCCGGTGCCGAGATGGAGCTATGGTCAACACAAGTAAAATCGGCTTATAACTCATCCCTCCAGCCTGAAGGTCGTCGTTTTGAGAACATCGAAGTTCGCGACAACTTTAAAGTGACTGTTTCTTGCTCAAGAGCCGATGAATCTTCTCCTTGTCTTCCAGAAAGCTCTCCTCAGGTTCAGTTCAACGCTGAAGTTCCTTGGGAAATCGCAAAAAATGTAAAAATTGAATATGTTCCTCAAGGTAAAAACCAAGTCACTAAAGTTGCGTCTCCCAAAGACGATTCTGTGGCTGGAAGCTGGGCTTCTTGGGTTTTGAATCAAATCGATTTTGATCTTGAAAACTCTGATGCGACCGTGACCAACCTTGATTTCTCTCACGTTAAAGTGGCTCCAGAGACTCAAGTCCGAGTTATTTTTCCAGATAATATGGCGGACGTTGATGGGCGCCAGTGGAATGAATCCAGTTACATCCTTGAGTACGGCTCTTACAGCGAGTCCATTCGCATGGCCAGTGGCTTTCGAATTATGGAGAGATTGGTTCCAGGAAATAATCATTTTCCTGTGGTTATCATGAATCTGAATCAAAAAGTGACTGCGACCTTTTCAGGTCAAAATTCTTGGCAGCCAGTGACTGATGTTCCGACAATCCTCAACATGATGATTGCCGATCAGTACAATCAAAACAATTCGTGGAAAGAAGGCTTTCAGTACGTCAGCCCGATCGTCGCGGCGGGAGTTTCTACGCAGCAAGAGACCAATCAGCTCACTGGTAAAGAGAACACTCTTCAGTTGATTGAATATCAATATGCGACGGATGCCAATGGCGTAAAGTCGGGTGTTTATGCGCTTGAGCTTTCCAGCGAACTGATGGGTGATCAAACGCCAAAATTCACAATGGCGAACGTCACAGACCTAGCGATCCACGTTAAAAAGGGTAACAACAAATCTCTGATTTGGGTGACCAGCATGAGTTCTGGCGATGTTATCCCGCAAGCTTCGATTGAGGTTTACGGTTGTGACAAAGCTATGAAAGTCAGTGGTATGACCAATGCGGATGGACTTTTTGAATTTTCAAACAGTCAGATTCCTAGCTGTGACACCGATGATTGGTTCCTTCGTGGTCAGAAGTTTTTTGTCTCGGCAAAAACTGAAACCGACATGGCCATGGTTCAAAGTGACCAAACGATTTATCAAGCTCAGGCGATGAATGCTCCTGGTATCGAGTATTTTTATTCTCCGATTCAAGAAGGTGAAATCAATTACCAAACGGTTATTGGTGTGAATCTTGTTAAGCCAGGGCAAACGGTTCCTGTGAAGATTGTGGCCAATCGCCCAACAGCCAATGGTTTTGAAAGTGTGAGCCCTGCTGAGTTGCCTCAGTCGGTGAATATCACCTACAGCCAGAACGATAAAATTTCTTACAAGTTTGACCTCAATTGGAATAACGGTGCGGCGGAGTTCAAGTGGTCAGTGCCTAAAACCGCTGAGTTGGGATCTTACCGCATCACTTACACTCCTCAAGGGCAATCCTATGCGCAGATGATGGGGCAAAGTGATATCGAAGTTTCTGAATTTAAAATTCCTTTAATGTCAGCCAATCTTGATTTACCGGCGGCTCCCATGTTGAAGCCCACCTCAATCGAGATCGCTGGTATGGTTCAGTATGCCAATGGTGTTGGTGCCAAAGATCTAGCAGTGGATTTCAGCTACTACTTCACACCGACGTCTCTTGATAACACCGAAGGTTTTGATGACTTTAGTTTTGCTCGCGGTAAATTTGATCCGAATGGTCAAACTCAAACCCAAGGCAACGCCGGTCTTCCTTCTTCGGAGTCTGTCGCCCAACTTTCTGAAGTGACCACCGATGACGAAGGCACGGTGAAGGTTGATCTAGCTGGTGAATTAGCGGCCAATAACGAAACCGTGGCCACCTTGCTAGCCAATGCGACTCGTCCTTATTCAATGGTCGTTCGTATGAAGTACCAAGATCAAATGGGTGAGTTCCAAACTCTTTCGGCGGCGCGGACTGTCTATAACGCCAGTTCTTACTTAGGATCCAATGTTGTTGCCGGTCCTCAAAAAGAGGCGGCTTTGCAGGCTGTGATTTTAGGTCTTGATGGAAAGCCCTACACTAACATGGCCGATCTCGAGATGAACGTCTTAGAATTAAAGGCCAATGTTGTTGGTGAAGAACTTTTTGGTGGCTTCATTAAAAACAATCTGACCTATGAAGTGGTTCCGACCTCGTGGAACGCTGATTGTGCAGCCACTGAAACCGGTGCTGCTAGTTGTGCGATAGGTGACCTCGAGTTTGGAAGCTACATCTTTGAAGTCGCTTCAAAAACATCGGGCCAAGTGACTTACTCGAAGTTTACGATTGATCGTTCTGGTGAAGTCACTGGTGAATCGGGTGGTTACTGGAGTGAAGAAGACCCTGAAGCCTTGTTCATGGTGAATGCCGACAAGGAAACCTATGAGGGTGGCGATGTTGCCAAATTGAACTTCAACAGTCCTTACAGCACGTGTACAGCCCTCGTCTCTCTTGAAAGAGGCGATGTTTATGAGGCCTATGTCGATAACAAAGCTTGTGAAAACGGATACGTCACGGTTCCCGTTGAGTCTGAGCTTGCGCCTAACGTTTTTGCCTCCATTTATTTGGTGAAAGAGCGTGTCGGTGTGGTTTCGAAAGATCAAATGGATCTTGGGAAACCGTCTTATCGCATCGGTTTTTCTAATTTGAAAATCGATTGGTCCAACTACGCGGCTGAAGTCGACGTGAGCTTGGATAAATCAGAGTACAAGCCGGGCGAAACCGCTCAGGTGAGCATTCAAGTTCAACCGCAAGAAGGTCAGCTTCTTAATCCAGAAGCGACTCTGATTGTTGTTGAAGAGAAAATCCTAGAAATGAAAGAAAACAAAACCATGGAATTGTTAGCTGCCATGATGGGGCTGCGTGGTCATAGTGTTGAGCTGATCAATGGTTATGATGGAATTGATTCCTCTGCCACAGAAGCGTCGGCTGTTCTAGCTGAAGCGGCCTTGGGTGGAGACGCCAAAGCCGGTGAAGAGGGCGGTGACGGAAGTGACATGGAGACCTTTAAGCGTAAGCTTTTCGACGCTCTTGTCACTTGGCAAACCGACATTCCTGTTATCAACGGGCAAGCTCAAGTGAGCTTCAAATTGAACGATTCTTTAACCAAGTTTAAAGTTTTTGCTGTTGTTCAAGACTCCAGTGAAAAATTTGGTACTGGTGCTGCTGAGTACTTATCAGCCCAAGAAGTGCAGTCTTATCCCAACATGCCGCCTGTGGCGCGCACCGGTGATAAGTTTCCTGTGACTGTGACTCTTCAGAATAACGGCGCCGCCGATGGCGACTACACCGTGACTGTTGATTACAGCATGCTGGATGCCAATGGCGAAGTGATCTCTTCTGGTCAAATCACCAGTTCTCAAACTGTTGGCTCGGCTTCAAGTAAACCTGTGAAAGTGGGTGACTTAGAAGTGGCTGAAGGCGTGCGAAGCGTTTCTTACAATGTGGTTGTCACCGATGCGGCCGGCAATGTTGTTGACTCTGTGGAGCCTGAAGCTCAGTCCATCCAACCGGCTATTCCTCTGTCTGTTCAAGAAGAGTTTATGGTTCAAATCGATGAAGGTTCTGTACCGTTCACGTTTGCAAAAGACCCGAAAGCTCTTGCTGGTCAAGGCATGATCAACGCTCAGGTGTTTGATAGCTTAGTGAACTCGACGCGTGAGAAAGTGAAGCAAGACATTGCTGACAATCCGTGGGCCGAATTGACCATCGAAAACAAAGTCATTGCAGCTCTTGTGAAAAACCAAGGTGTCAGTGACGTTTTCGCTGAACTGGTTTCTCAGATCGATGACCAAGGTTTCATCAAGTATTATCCAAGAGCCACCAAAGGAAGCTTCTGGATGACCGCTGAAGTTGTAAAACTCATCGGTGCTTTTGATGCTGCTGATCAACTTCCTGAAAACTTAAAAGCTCAGCTTGAGTCGGGAATGCAGAAAGCTCTCACCGGTCAATTGGGTGAGGACTATTTGGCGCAAAACGAAGCTGTTGCCGCTTACTCGAAAGTCAAAGCTTTGAATGCCATGGGTGCTTTGAATAAAGCCAAAGCCGAAACCTATGCGGCTGCTGTGGTTGATGCGATGTCATCAGTGGCCATGGAAACTCTTCCGGTCAGTGCTTTGACTGAAATGGCTCAAGGGATTGCCGAATTTGCTCCTGGGGCTTTAACACAGTCCGAAGTTTTCACTTACATTACAGGTGGAAAACTTGTTCTTAATAACAAGTCAGCCAAGCTTGATGATGCCGCCGCCTTCTCTTGGTGGGGTTATAGTGATGAAACCATCGGAACCGCCAAATTGGTTCAAGCGTTAAGCCTAGAAGCTCGTACAACCGGTGCTAGCAGTGCCGACAACTACCTGGACAATCTTGTTACTGGTATTGTCAATGCCAACAAAGCGGGCGCTTGGTACACCATGCGCACACAGGCTTGGGTTGTGGCTGCAATGATGGAATTTGCTAAAACCTACGAGTCGGTTCCTGTTTCAGGGCAAACTCAAGTGAAGAACAGCGAAAGCATTTCTAGCAGCACTGTGGTTTGGGATCAAAACAACACCGAAGGTGGTATTTCCACTGATTGGAAAACCGATGAAGCGACTGTAACTTTCACCCACAATGGTGATGGTCAGCCATGGGCTTCTGTAACCGCGTCTTCAGCTGTGAAGCTTGAAGGACCGAATTACAAAGGAATCCAAGTCAGTAAGACTGTTGAAAACGTGACTCGCCAAGATGGAAGCTATCAGGCGGGTGATTTAATCAACGTCACTGTCAAAGTTTCAGTCAACGGTCCGGTTAACCATGTGGCCTTGTTTGATCCAATTCCTGGTGGCGCCAACATTCTTTCTGAAGGATGGGGTGGTTTCAGTAGTGCACAGCCAAGCTACGCTGGTTACAAAGTGTACTTCAGTTATCTGCCTGCCGGTGACACCGAAGTCAGCTATCAGTATCAGTTGAACAACCCGGGTACGTTTAATGTTTCTCCAACCCGAGCTGAGGCCCTTTATGAGCCTGGTTTCTTTGGAGAGATTCCTAACCCAACAATGGAAGTGGCTCAGTAATAGTTCTGAAAACCATTTCGTTGAGAAAGCCCGCCCTCTGTGGCGGGTTTTTTTTTGCCCTCTGGTCGTCTATTCCAATAGGCGTTGGGTTTGAAAGGAATCCGCCTATTTTAAGGTCACCCTGTAAGATTCGGACTGAAATTTTTTCTATTTTCCGTCTTCTTTGGTTTCTTTTCGTCGACAGGTTTGGTAAGAAAATTCCATAAATACTCGGAAAAAGGAGATTCTTGTGATCGAGCGCTACACAAGAATGGAAATGGGCCGCCATTGGACCCAAGAAGCCCGTTTTGAATGCCTCAAGGATGTGGAATTGGCCGTCGCCAAAGCCCAGGCTGACCTTGGGATCATCCCCCAAGAAGCCTCCGATGTGATTCAGGAAAAAGCGGCTTTTGAAATCGATCGAATTCTAGAAATTGAGAAAGAGACCAAGCACGACATTATCGCCTTTGTCTCGAATATGGCTGAAAACGTCGGCCCCCATGGACGTTACCTCCATTATGGGATGACAAGCTCGGACGCCTTGGACACGGCCTTGAGTGTACAAGTCAAAAAAGCCGCTCCGGTTCTGTTCGCTTCGCTGGATAAATTATTACAGGCTCTGAAAGATCAAGCCCTTGCCAACAAAAAAACTCTTTGTTCAGGACGCACGCACGGCATGCATGCCGAGCCCACAACTTTTGGTCTGAAATTGGCTGGTTTCTTCGCAGAGTTCTGTCGGCACCGCAAACGCTTGCAGGTGGCTGTTGAGGGCATGGCGATTGGCAAGCTCAGTGGAGCAGTGGGAACCTATTCATTTCTTAAACCAGAAGTGGAAGCCAAAGTTTGTGAGACTCTGGGATTAAAGCCCGAAACTGTGGCCACCCAGGTGATTCCTCGCGATCGTCACGCCGAGCTGTTCTCGGCCATCGCCCTCGTGGGAGGCGCTCTTGAACGCCTGGCCGTAGAGTTTCGTCACTTGCAACGCAATGAAGTGGCTGAAGCCTTTGAAGGGTTTAGTAAGGGGCAAAAGGGCTCCAGCGCCATGCCACATAAAAAGAATCCTATCAGCTCCGAAAACATCACCGGTTGCGCCAGACTGTTACGCTCTTATTGTTTGTCATCCATGGAAAACATGGCTTTGTGGCATGAACGGGATATCTCTCACTCGTCGGTGGAAAGAGTGATCTTCCCTGATGCTTTTATTTTATGTGACTACGCTTTAAACCGCATGGCGGGAGTGGTTGAAAACTTAGAGGTCAACCCCGAGCGTATGTTGCAAAATATGGATCTTTCCCAAGGCCAACTGTTCAGCTCTCATTTACTCTTACATATGGTGGATCAGGGGCTTTCTCGAGAAGAGGCTTATAAGAAAATTCAATCAGCCTCTCACAAGTTGTTGCCGGGTGAACACTTGCGCGAGCAGCTTCTTGTGAATGAAGAAACGCGGGAGTATTTTGATCAAACCGTGATTGATGAAATCTTCTCGGGACAACGCCATCTTTCCCAAGTAGATGCGATTATTCAAGGAGCTCTTGATGAGTTACGCTAAAGGCGACCTTCTTTATGAAGGCAAAGCAAAAAAAATATATCATGTGACGGATCATGCCGACTTGGTTTGGCAGGAGTTTAAAGATTCCTTCACGGCCTTCAATGGCGAGAAAAAAGCGACGATGCAAGGCAAAGGCAAAATCAACTGCGCCATTGCCACCCACATTTTTAAAAAACTGGCCGCATCGAATATACCCACCCATTTTGTCGAAAACCCTGATGCTGTTGATATGGTGACCACCAAACTTGAAATGATTGAT
Source organism: uncultured Pseudobdellovibrionaceae bacterium (assembly GCA_964588335.1). Taxonomy (GTDB): domain Bacteria; phylum Bdellovibrionota; class Bdellovibrionia; order Bdellovibrionales; family JAGQZY01; genus JAGQZY01. The sequence continues at coordinate 46,035 of CAZPOV010000007.1, forward strand.
CTTGAAGTGGTGGTGCGAAACGTCTTGGCCGGATCAACAGCTAAAAAGCTGGGAATCAAAGAAGGAACCCCAATGGAAAAGCCATTGGTTGAGTTTTATTATAAAAAAGATGAGTTGGGTGATCCTTTTATCAGTGACGACCAAGCCTTGATGCTGAAAACCGTTCGCAATGATGAAGACATTCAAATTCTGAAGGATCGCGCTTTGCAGGTCAATCAGGTGATCCAGTCCATGTTTGATCAGGCAGGAATTCGCTTGGTGGATTTTAAATTGGAATTTGGTTACAGCGCCGATGGCACCATCGTTTTAGGGGATGAAATCTCGCCTGACAGCTGCCGACTGTGGGATAAAGACACCAACGAAAAAATGGACAAAGATCGCTTTCGTCGCGATTTGGGTCAGGTTCTAGAAAAATATCAAATGGTTTTAGATCGATTAACAAAGTAGGGGTTATGAAATTTGGACTTAAAATTTTACCGAAACCAGAAGTTCTGGATACACAAGGGCGAGCCGTGCAAAGCACTTTAGAGCGCCACGGTTTTGCTTTAAGTGATTGTCATGTTGGGCGTTACATTGTTTTTGAAGTGAAAAACGATGACCCCGCCAAGGCCAAAGAGATGGCCACAGCCATGGCGGAAAAGGGACTTTATAATCCTTTAATTGAATCTTACGAGTTGGAAAGCTTATGAGTCGGGTGGGCGTTTTAAGATTTCCAGGCACCAATTGCGATCGCGATATCTGGAAATCCATTGAAATGAAAAACAAAACTCCGGAATGGCTTTGGTACGAAGACAGTTTCGATCCCAAAACCTACGATGCTTATTTGGTTCCCGGTGGTTTTAGTTACGGTGACTACCTTCGCTCAGGCGCCTTGGCGGCTTTAAGTCCCGCCGTCGATTGTTTAAAAGAGGCGGCTGAAATGGGAAAACCCATCTTTGGAATTTGCAATGGTTTTCAGATTCTTTGTGAGGCCGGTCTGCTCCCAGGCGCTTTGATGCGAAACGAGTCAGGCCGCTTTATCGATCAGTGGGTGGATTTAAAGTTGCAAAACACCAGTCAATGGGCGCCTTATGAAACCGGCAAAGTCTTTCGTATGCCGATGGCCCACGCCGATGGACGTTTTTTTATTAATGAAGACGGCTTGCAAGACTTAAAAAACAACAAACAGATTTGGCTCACTTATGAATCCAATCCCAATGGTTCGGTTGAAAACATCGCCGGGATTATGAATGAGAAAAAGAATGTTGTGGGCATGATGCCTCATCCCGATCGTGCGCTTTTCGAGTGGATGGGCAGTACGGACGGTTTGCAGTTTTTTGATTGGAAAGGATAACCTCGATGGAACTTCAAGAAAAACTCAAACTCTATCGAATCAATGAAGCCGAGTACGGACGAATCCAAGAACTTTTAGGCCGCGAGCCCCAGGGTGTGGAGTGGGCGGTTTTCTCGGCTTTGTGGAGTGAGCACTGCTCTTACAAAAGTTCGAAAGTGCACTTAAAAAAGTTATTCAATCAATCCGACCGAGTCCTGGAATCCTTTGGTGAAAACGCGGGGATTGTCGACCTTGGTGATGGTGAGCGAGTCGCCTTTAAAATGGAAAGTCACAATCACCCAAGCTTTATCGAGCCCTACCAAGGGGCTGCGACCGGAGTCGGCGGAATTCTGCGTGATATTTTTACCATGGGGGCACGCCCCATTGCCCTGGCCAACTACCTTTGCTTCGGTGAGCCCGAAGCCGAGCGCATGCCAGAGCTGATTGACGGTGTGGTGCGCGGAATCGGCGGTTACGGAAACTGTGTGGGTGTTCCGAATATTAGTGGCCAAACCAACTTTCACAAATCATACAACGGAAACATTTTAGTCAATGCCATGGCTGTGGGTCTTTTTACCAAAGACGATCCGATATGCCTGTCGAAAGCCAAAGGCCAAGGCAATCTTGTGGTCTATGTGGGCGCGAAAACCGGACGCGATGGTGTCCACGGTGCGAGCATGGCCAGTGAGTCCTTTGATGAGGATTCAGAGAGCAAACGTCCAACGGTGCAGATCGGTGACCCTTTCTTTGAAAAACTGTTGATCGAATCGTGCCTTGAGGTCATGAAAAAAGATCTTGTGGTGGCGATTCAAGATATGGGCGCGGCCGGAATCACCAGCTCCAGTTTCGAAATGGCCGACAAAGGCAACGTTGGTTTAACACTTCGCTTGGATGAAGTGCCGTTGCGGGATGAGACCATGACCCCTGAGGATATTCTTCTCTCAGAGAGTCAGGAGCGTATGCTTTTGATCTGTGAGCCCAAAAAATTAGAAGCCTTGCAAAAGGTCTTCCATCACTGGGGCCTCGATGCGGTCAGCATCGGTGAAGTGATTGACGAGCCTGTGGTTCGTATTCAGTGGAAAGGGGAAACTCTCACTGAAATGAGTCCGAAAATGGTGGTCGATAATGCTCCAGAGTACGAGCGTCCTTATAAAGAGTGGCAGAAAAAATCAGACGAAAGCTTTGTTGGTACCAATGACACCCTTGAAAACCTGGACGAACTGAAAGCCCTGCTGGCGGATCATCGTGGATGTTCCAAAGAGTGGGTTTATAAACAGTATGACCAGCGTGTTGGAGCGAGCACGGCTCGTGATTGCTCTTCGGATATCGGTGTTGTCGCTCTTCCCAGTGGTCGGGCGCTGTCCGTGGTTTTAGGCTGCCGGCCCCATATTATGCGCCAAGATGCCTGGATGGGTGGTGTTGATAGCATTGCTTACCCGGCCATTGAAATGGCGGCCAAAGGGTTTGAAGCTTTGGCCACCACCGATTGTTTGAATTTTGGAAATCCCGAAAAAACAGAGGTGATGTCCGAGTTTGTGGCCGCTCTTGATGGAATGAACAAAGCCTGTGAAGCCTTTGTCACTCCTATTATCAGTGGGAACGTTAGTTTTTATAACGAAACTTTGGATAAGGGAGTGTCACCCACGCCGAGCACGGGTCTTGTCGGCCTGCGTCCGTCGGTTAATAATATTCCGCAATCGTCGTTTGTCGGCGATGGCGACCAAGTGATTCTTGTAACCTTAGGAGATGGCTGGAGCACCGGCTACCGAGCCGAAATGCAATCTCAAGACTCTCGTTATCATTTTGCAACCGAATTGAGTGAGTTGGCCAAGCGAACACAGAGCTTGCGTGAAGTGGTGAACAGTGGGGGCGTCAACGCGTCTCGTATCGTTGGTAACTTTGGACTGGCTTACACTCTGGCGCGAATGACAATGGCCCATCAAAAAGGGGCTGACATTCGGTATGAGGGGCCCGCTACGTTTGAGGCCTTTTACCAAGTGGTGTTGACAACATCGAAAGACAATTCAGAATACCTGTTGAAACAGCTTCGCGACCATCAATTGGGTGCCGAAGTGATTGGCTCAGTGACAGGGGAGTCCTTAAAGTGGAACGGTAAACAGTTGAGTACAAAGGATATAAAGGAAGTCTATGAGACCTCATGGGGCAAAATTTTCCCACAGCTTTAAAGAAGAATGCGCGGTTTTTGGGATCTGGAATCATCCGGAAGCCAGTCGCCTTGCTTACCTAGGACTCTACGCCCTTCAGCATCGTGGGCAAGAGGCCAGTGGGATCGTCAGCGTTTTTGAAAACGAGCACCGCCTGCACAAAGATCACGGACTGGTGGCCGATGTTTTTACCGAAGAGGTTCTCGACACTTTGAAAGGGCGAGCGGCCATCGGGCACAATCGCTATTCAACAACCGGTGCTAACGAAAAATACAATATTCAGCCTTTGAAAGCCAAATTGTTTAATGGGCCGGTGTCACTGGCGCATAACGGGAACATTATCAACTCCCAGCCTTTACGTCGGGAATTACAAAAAGACGGATCGATTTTTCAAGGCACCAACGACACCGAACTGTTCTTGCACTTGATCGCCCGCAATCCAAAACCCGATATGGTGGAATGTTTGAAAGAAGAACTTCCTAAGCTAGAGGGCGCCTTCTCTATGGTCATGGTGACCGACAAACAACTGATCGCCGCGCGCGACCCCCATGGTTTTCGTCCCTTGGTGTTGGGCGAGATATTGGTGAAAGGTGGGAAAGCGAAAGTTTTAGCTTCTGAGACCTGTGCCTTCGATCTTATTGGAGCCAAATTCATTCGCGAGATCAAACCCGGAGAAATCTACTGGTGTGACGATCAAGGCGAAGGCTCGTTTATGATGAGTAACATTCCCAATCGCATGAACCAGTGTGTTTTTGAACATGTTTATTTTGCTCGTCCGGATTCCATTGTTTTTGGTCACAGTGTTTATGAAACGCGTAAGAAACTGGGGGCCCATTTAGCAAAAGAGGATGGACCCATCGATGCCGACCTAGTGATTCCGGTTCCCGACAGCGGCGTGCCGGCCGCACTCGGATATGCTCAAGAGAGTCAGTTACCCTTTGAATTGGGTATTATTCGTAACCACTATGTGGGACGAACCTTTATTGAGCCCAAGCAAAGCATTCGGAGTTTTGGGGTGAAGGTAAAACTCAATCCTCAGGCGGCCGTTTTAAAAGATAAAAAGATTATTGTGATCGACGACTCGCTGGTGCGTGGAACAACCTCGCAAAAAATCATCAACCTGGTGCGCGCTTATGGAGCCAAAGAGGTTCACATGCGCATTGCTGCACCACCCACCATCGGGCCCTGCTACTATGGTGTCGACACGCCGACCAAAGATCAATTGATCGCCCACACCCATTCCATTGACGAGATCCGCAAATACATTGGTGCTGACACTTTGAAGTATGTCAGTATGGAAGGTTTGATGGCGGCCGTGAACGACAATGAAGAACAGAAGTTTTGTGCGGCCTGTTTCACCGATAATTATCCCACCAAGATTGAGTGGTAAAGTCAGATTCTTTTTGTGATCACAACCAAGTGATTGAAAAAAAATCTCAATTTATTTCAATCGAACGGATTTAAGTCAGAGAGATCTTTGAACAAGCACCGCTCGGAGAATAAAAAAAGAGCTCCTCGGAGCTCTTTTTTTATTTCATTAAATAATATTTTGCAGCGCCTTAAAGATCGCCAGCATCCATATCGGATGTTGCGTCGACACAGCCACCGTCGAAGTACTGGGTGATAACACTGTTCTGGTTCACTTCTTCCAAAGGAAGAATGCTTTCAGGATTAAGCTGGAAAGTTCCATCGCCACGATCCGATTGAACAACGCCCCGACGCGTGAGCAAGTTGATATCGCACTGAAGATAGCTAAGGTCTAAGGTGTCGCGAACATTGTGAGTGTATCCGGCAAGAACAACTTTTCCACCGCGATAAGCAAAAGTGGTGGTCTCTTCCCAACGTGAACGGCCAATGGCTTCGTTATAAGAATAGACCTGCAATGATCCGGCCGCGTTGGTTTTAAGCTCGGTCCCTTGTCCGGCCATTCCGCCGTTCATATTAATAACAAGGCCTTCCACTTTATAATATTTATTGTCTGACGAAAGCTTGATCCAAAGATCTAAATCTTCTTGGGCTTGTTTTTCAGGTGTTGCTAAAAGAGCTGTATCAACATACTGATCGCCATCCAGGTCAATGTTAAGACTCGCAACAACTTTATCAAGTTGCGGCTGAGAGTTGGTGTTTCCAGCATACAAGCTGTGCGTGGTCATTAGGGAAGCGATTAAAAGAATCAAACGCATATAGGGTCCTCCTGTGGTTTAAAAAGGGGAGTCTACTACAGCGAGGCCAAGAGTAAGATACAGCCTGAAATCATTACACATGTGCCTAGTGGGTGGCGTTAATAAATTGTTCACTGTTTTAAAGCCTCACTAACTCAATGGATCTCCTAACCTTTTGGAAGCCTTTTAAAAGAGGCTCGCGGCATCTCTATTTGTTAACGCGGTGATAAAAAAAATGGGTAGGGAAAAATAATAACCGGTGGTTTAGTTGTTGGAGGACAGGCAAGCCCTATTGATGGGGTTTTGAGAGCTCCCAGTTCAATCGATCTCATTTAACGAAGAGGAGGTTCTTTAACCGTTCCTCCTCCTTTTTTAGAGGCTTTGTACTTATTAATTGCGGTGGCGTTCGCGGAATGAAATCAGTCGGCTGTTGGCTTCGTCCCACAGGTGCAGATTGGCGCACTTGAAGGATTGCCACAAAGTGATGCGACTCACTTCTTTCAGTTCGGGATAGTCTTTTACGATCTTTGGCAAACGGTAATAGGGAATCCGGCTGTGCAAGTGATGGATGTGGTGAAGCCCGATGTTAGCGGTCGCCCAACGCAATGGAAAGGGAAGATCGTAATGAGAGCTGCCATACAAGGCGGCGTGCTGAGGATTCCAATTGTCTTCGTGATCCCAATGGGTTGTTTCAAACTGATGTTGAACATAGAAAAGCCAAACCCCAACAGTGCCGGCAATAATCACGATGGGAAGGTGAACAAGGAAAAAAGCGCCAGTGCCAATGGTGTAAAGCAAGATCGCCACGATGGCTCCGATGGCCAGGTTGGTGCCCATTGCACTCACCCAGGCTTTAAACTCTTTCATTTGTCCCAAAGGAAAGCGCTGTCGGATGATAAAAAGATAAGACGGTCCGATTAAAAACAAAACCAACGGATTGCGATACACGCGGTATTTGATTTTCTGAAAAAGCGACAGGGCTTGGTACTCTTCAATGGTTAGGGTGGTGATGTCACCTTGTCCACGCTTCGACAAATTTCCAGAAGTGGAGTGGTGAGCGGCATGATCGCGGCGCCAAACATCATAGGGAGTGAAGGTGAACACACCGAGCACGCGACCCACCCAATCGTTGATGGCTTTGTGACGAAACAAAGTGCCGTGGCCACAGTCATGTTGAATCGCAAAAAGACGAACTAAGAAGAAGGCGGCGGGTACGATAAAAAGAAGTGAGAGCCAGTAGCTCTGGTTGTAAAAATAAACGGCTAAGAACCACAGCGCTAAAAAAGGCACGCAGGTGACAGCGATCTCGAAAATACTTCGAGCCGGGCTTGGATTCTTATATTTTGAAACGATTTGGGCCCACTCTTTAGCGGTTCTTTGTTTGATTGCTTCCTTGCTGATTTCCATCGGTGTCTCCTACTTGTAAGGCTTTACCTGATAAAGCCAGCAGCGGCCAACGCCTTTCCACTCTTAACCAAATTATGACCCAGATTTTAAAAAAGAAAAGTCCAAAAATGAAGCCAACAAGCCCCCCAGCCAAAACATCAGCAGGGTAGTGAACTCCCACGTAAACCCTTGAGAATGCAATTAGACTCGCTACAGCATAAAACAAGGGTGCGAAACCGGGATAGCAATAGCTTAGAAAAGTGGCTCCAGCAAAGTTATTGGCGGCATGGTTGGAAGGAAAGCTGTACCCCGCATAGCGGTCGGTCCGAATTTCTATGACTTTTTCAGTGCTGGGAGGCCTAGGACGTTCGAACGTGGGTTTTAAAATGCGGTAAGTGACATTGTCTGCCACTGTGACGCATAAAATAGTTCCCAAAAGAACGGCGACAACATTCCAGCGCTTGCGATAGATCCAGACCGCCAACAACACAGGCACGATGTATTTCATGAAAATTTCTTGTTTATGGAGGTCCGTAAGAATGGGCATGATGGCGTCAAAAAAATCATTTCCCATGTGAGTGTTGATTAAAACAAACAGGTATTGGTCGAGACTTTCCATGTCAATAACCTCCCATACAGGGGGCACTCTGTCACCAAGACTCTGCTTTAAATCCATGGAATCTTTGAATTTTACTGGACTCAGTCGAATTTTGTCCTAGACTGAAAGAATGAAACAACAGTACTGGGAAGCATTGCAGCCAGGAGATATCGTCGACGTGATTGTGCCCGCCGGCAAGCCAAAACCTCACACTTTAAAGGGTGTGCAAAGTTTTTTGCAGAGCTGGGGTTTAGAGGCACGCGTCGCCAAATCGGCGGTCGGTAAAGATCTGCTTTGCGGCAACAGTCGAGCCAAACGCTGGCAGCATTTAAAAGCGGCTTTAAAGGCCAAAGATTCGAAAATGATTTGGTGTGTGCGTGGTGGCTATGGGAGTCTGCATCTGTTGGATGAGCTTTCAAAGCTAAAGCCCCAAAATCCCAAATGTTTTCTTGGCTACAGTGATATCACCACACTCCATACTTACTTTCAGCAGCAGTGGGGATGGGCGACCTTGCACGGACCCAACATCGACCGCTTTGCTCTGGGAACCGGATCTTCGAGCGAAGCCAAAAGAATCAAAAACATTGTTTTTGGGAAGAATCTGGATGTGGCCTTCACCCTTCGTCCAGTGAATACGGCGGCCCGTAAAAAACAAACCATCCATTCCATCGTCACGGGTGGAAACCTGATCACCCTGCAGGCCAGTTTCGGAACCTCTTTCAGTCTTGATCCCAAAGGAAAGATCTTGTTTTTGGAAGAGATCGGAGAGCGGGCCTATCGGATCGATCGTGTGCTTGAACATATGCGGCAGTTGAAAATGCTGAAAAATATCCGTGCCGTGATTTTGGGTCAATTCACCGAAGGCCGGGAACCCAACGGCCGCAACATCTTGCCCACTTATTTTAAAAATTGGGCGCAGGAGCAAAAGTTTCCTGTCCTTACCGGTCTTCCCAGTGGTCATGGGCCCAATCAAAGACCGTTACCTCTCGGCACCAACGCCAGTCTGCTGCTAGGGCCAAGAGCGAAGCTGCTTGTTGAAACCGGAGCTTATCAGCCTTGAAGTCTTTAGAAAAATGGATCGACCAAAAAGTAAAAAACTCGCCGGACTTTGATTTTCAAAGTTTGCAAATGAGTGTGTATTGGAAAGGTAAAAAGCAAATGCGGTCAAGCTGGGGAACAGAGTATCGCTACTTTGATATCGCCTCTTTAACAAAAATTGTTTTTACCACCCTTTGGTTTATGGAAGCCTGCCAGTGCGATGCCAAGCTCTTATCCAAGAAAGTCAAAGATCTGCTGCCTTGGTATTTACATAAAAATTTAAAAGTCTCCCATCTTCTCACCCACAGCGGCGGCAATGACTGGTGGCAGCCGTTTTATAAAGAAATCAGCGGCAGTCTTTCCCCAGAACAATCATACCAACAGATGGAAAAGTTTTGTCAGCAAGCGCCTTTATCAAAAAGTGATAAAGCGGTTTATTCGGATTTGGATTTTTATTTGCTGGGTTCGATCATGCAAAAGATCGAGGGACAACCCTTGTTTTTAATTTGGCAACGTCTGAAAAAAAAGTTTTTCCCAAACAGCCATTTCCATTTCAATTACAACAACCAGCCGACCTATGATGTGAAGCTTTACGCGCCCACGGAAAAGTGCCCATGGCGCAAAAAAGTGGTGCGAGGCGAGGTTCACGATGAAAACTGCTGGGCCTTGGGGGGCGTTGCGCCACACGCCGGACTGTTTGGACGTATCGAGGATCTTGAAGCCTATGGCCAACTCCTGCGTCAGATTGGCGAAGGTAAGAATAAGAGCATCGCCTCGGCGGTGATCGAGCGGTTTCAGAAGCGAGCGCTTCCCAAAGGTGTGGGGGACTGGGGTTTGGGTTTTATGAAGCCCAGCCAGGAGCGTTCCTCCGCTGGAGAATTATTCAGTAAAAAATCATTTGGACACACCGGTTTCACGGGAACTTCCTTTTGGTTCGATCCGACTCGCGACCTGTTTATTTGTTTATTGAGTAACCGCGTTCATCCAACCAGGGACAACAAAGGGTTTCAACGCTTGCGTCCTCAGTTGCACGATTGGACAGTCGAATTTTTGGAGAACAAAGCATGATCGATTTAAAGCCTGGAGCCCACATTCATCTTATGGGAATTTGCGGAACAGCGATGGCCTCCTTGGCCGGAATTTTAAAAGAAAGGGGCTTCAAGATCACTGGTAGTGATCAAAACGTGTACCCCCCGATGTCGACTTTTTTAGAAAAACAGGGCATCTCGATCATGGCGGGTTACAAGGCTGACAATCTCAACCCAGCGCCTGATTTTGTGGTGGTCGGAAACGTGATCTCCTCTCATTTTGAAGAGGCCGAGGCGCTTTTAAAATCCGATATTCCCTACGCCAGTTTGCCAGAGACTTTGCGCGATTTTGTGATCGAAGATCGACACTCCCTAGTGGTGGCGGGAACCCATGGCAAAACCACCACAACATCCATGCTGGCTTGGGTCTGTGAGCAGGCGGGATTGAAACCCGGTTTTTTAATTGGCGGCATTCCCAATAACTTCGCCTCTTCGTTTCAAAATCCAAAGGGCGATCACTGGGTGATTGAAGGCGATGAGTATGACACCGCCTTTTTTGCCAAAGTTCCCAAGTTCACTTACTACAAACCAAAGTCAGTGATTTTGACCAGCATCGAATTTGATCACGCCGATATTTACAAAGATCTTGATGATGTTCTAAAAGCTTTCACGTCTTTGTTGGATATTATCCCAAAAGATAACGGCCTGTTGGTCTACAACAACGAAGACCCTAACATCAAAAAAATACTGGATCGTTACCAGGGAGAAAAAGTCTCCTATGGCCTGAGTTCTGGAGATTGGAGCAGCGAGGCTGTAAACTTTGGGCGTGATGGTATCGAGTTTGATGTCCTTCATAAAAATAAAAAGCAGGACCGCCTTTTTCTACCCATGTTCGGGCAGTACAACATACCCAACGCCTTGGCCACCTACGCCATGGCCAAAGAATTGGGTATGGCCGTTGATTTAAAAGCCGCCTTTGCCGGATTCAAAGGCGTTAAAAGACGCCAAGAATTGATCGGTGAACCCCGAGGGATCCAAGTCATCGAGGATTTTGCCCATCATCCGACGGCGGTGCGATCGACCATCGAAAGCTTTCAAAAGCGGGAAGGCAAAGGCAAGCTGATTGTGATTTTCGAGCCGCGCTCCAACACCTCAAGACGACGGATTTTTCAAAAAGCCTACACCGAAGCCCTGGCCCTGGCCGATGAAGCCTTTGTCTGCAAACCCAACACCGGCACTCAAAAGCTGGCGGCTGAAGAGCTGTTGGATGTGGAGCAAGTGGTGCGAGAGCTTTCCATTCCCAGCCACTGTTTTAGCCAAGTCGAAGAGATCTTGGATCCTCTACGAGCCACCGCAAAACCGGGCGACACGGTTTTAATCATGAGCAATGGTGCCTTTCAGGGCATCTATCAAAAAGTGTTAGCCAGCTTAGGAAATTAAAAAAACTGCTGCCGATTTCGGGAGTGCGTAAAGCTTTCAAAGCTGTGACTTTTTTGTAGCCAAGTCCAATCACACACGTTATCTCAAACCTATCAAAACATAGAGGGATAGAATGATAAGAGCCGTGAGTTCGTTGGTGGTTTTGTTGGTAATTTTAGGCGCCTGCAGCAGCGCGCCGAAACCTGTAAGAACAGGGGACGAGTGGACCCTTGAGCCCACCTCCGCCGACCAAAAATTACATCGCGACGATCAGTTCCTACAAAAAGCCCAACAACCCATCGAAGAGACCGCCGGCCTCCGCAATCGCCGCCGCCCGTTTTTAAAGCCATAACTCCATCATTGGTTAGATCGGGAGCCTTAGGTGAATTGTCACTGATCAAGAGCGGGCTCCTGCCCTCACCAGTATTTCACCCTGCGTGTGAAAACGCTTCACGCTTACTGGAGTCTTGATCAGTGACAATTCACCTAAGGCTCAGATTCCACCATTGTTTGAGTTTTATGTATTGATTTAAATGTCGACGATCGAGTTTGCACTCCTATAGGTGGGATGATTCAATTGAATCGGATGGCAGTTGAAGCAAATAATCTCGTCTGTAATCCAAAAATATGATCACTTTGGAACTCTGGGAAAGCTTGATTTATTGAATGAGGTCGAAGCGAGAATCCTTAGGAATTGAGTTTATGGCCGCAATTGTTGCAATAATTGGCGTCGATTTCGTGGCCTTCTTTAAGACAGTTGGAGCATGTGCGGGTCAGGAGAGTCCCTCTGTTCTGATCGCCGCGAATGACTTCAGATGAAACGATGCCCGTAGGAACAGCAATCACGCCATAACCGAGAACCATCAATACTACCGACATGAATTGTCCTAGATCGGTTTGCGGAGATAAATCCCCGTAGCCGACGGTGGTCATGGTCACCACGGCCCAGTAGACTCCGCGGGGGATGCTCGTGAATCCATTGGCCGGACCTTCAATGATGTAGATCAAGGAACCCATGATCGACACTGAGGTTACGATGGTGACAAGGAAAACAAAAATCTTTGGCCAGCTCTGATAAAGAGCACGACTTAATTGCTGTCCTGCCATAGCGTACTGGTTCAGCTTTAAGACCCGAAAGATGCGCATGATCCGCAAGCCTCGCACCACGCTCAAGGTTTGAGCGCCAGGCAGGATCAATTGGATATAAAATGGCAAGGTCGCCAATAGATCAACCATTCCAAAAAAACTAAAGGCGTAAGCTTTGGTGTTCTTTGAGCTGTAAAGGCGAAGAATATATTCAACGGTAAAAAACAAAGTGAAGATCACTTCGGACACAAAAAAGAAGGTGCGATGCCCCTCGGCCAACGATTTCACACTTTCGGCCATTGTCAGGCCGACACTGGCGATGATGGCTCCGATTAAGATCAAATCGAAAGCTTTGCCGGCAGTAGTCTCTGCCTCAAAGATGATTTCATAAACTTTTTGTTTGAAGGTCACACTCTGATTTTAGGCACAGAAACCATGGGGATTCAAGAACGCTTATCGCCCAAAAATCAACGAGCAGCGAGGAAACTCTAGAACATTGTCAGCGGTCTGCGCTAGCGGCAGCCAGTCCTTGGGAGTAGGCCTTGATGGCCCCATGCCCCAGCCAGCCTCCAAAAAGGCCTGTCGACGAGCCACCACTTGCTCAGCGATCTCTTGATAGCGAAACGCCAACCAAGAGCGAGGATCGATGATATCAAGAACCTTTTCAATGGGTAAGGATTGCGCGCCTCCGTAATCGGGCCCGCTCAAATGGATGTTGGCAAAGTTGCGCACTCGAAGAGTCATTGTCTCAACCGGCGCACCTTGTGACCGTCCCAATTCTTGAACCGAAACGGTAAAATCCAAAAAGCGCACCGACTGGAGTGGGGGTGGTAGAAAGCGCTTCTGATCAATGTCTTGCATCAATTCTGTGATCGAAGTCTGCAGTGCCCGCTGCCGGGTCTCCTCCATGACCTCGGTCGCTTCGGCCCGAGTCGACACCAAATCTCCAGGTTCAAGGAATGCAAGAGACGCGAGGGCGCTGGACTGTGACGGTTGAATCAAAAAACTGCGAATCACTCTTTCGCCAAAAAACTGATCACCCTGACGATTTGACAATGTGAAGCGAAGGGGCTCTGACAACTCCACTCGCCAGGTGTTGTCGGCAAGGGGAGTGAAAGCGGCGTCTCTTACAGAAAAAGTTTGAAACGTATTAATCACCAAAGAGCTTTCGGTCTTCGTATAAAAAAAGGTTTCCGCTCCAGGCATGGTAAGCGACAGCCGCAAAGGAAACTCAAAGCTCTCTCCAACTTGCGGGTCAGCCCAAAGGGAAACAGGAAGCACCACCAAAAGAAGAGCACCAATAAAAAAACCAATTCTCATTTTCATAAGTTAAATTCTATTTAGTCGAAATCCCTAGCATTTCCTAGAGTGTAAAAAACACCTGTAAACAATCTAAACAATAGGTTTTAAGAGGATCCAAGCAAGCAAAGATTGAGGTGCATCGAGGGCGAGTTCATGAGTCCCATTAAAAAAACAACCTCCTTCAAGCGGACGCGTTTTCGCCCAAAGGGCGAAATGAAGGCAAGGCAGGAGCCGCGGTTGTTTTTTTAATGGGACTCATGAACTCGCCCGCCGCCCTCCCACAATCAAGCCAGGCCCAGTGGTGAATTGAGATTTAAGAATTTGTCAAAGTTTGGGGCGGCGAGAGGTTTTGCTGCTTAATGGGGCAGTTTTGCGGTGAATTCGCAATGATCTGATTTTCGGATTTTAATTCCCTTTACATTCGGATTTGCGGTTCCTATAGTTTTTGGCTCCTATGGCCAAAAAGAAAGAACTCACACCGTTAATGAAGCAGTACTGGCAAGTCAAAAGTGCTCACCCCGATAAGGTCGTCCTTTTTCGTATGGGTGATTTCTTTGAGATGTTCCATGACGACGCCACGTTGGCCGCACCGATCCTTGGGATCGCCCTGACGGCTCGTAATAAAAAATCCGGTGACCAGACACCCATGTGCGGTGTGCCCCATCATTCGATTGGCGGACAAATCAATAAGTTGCTGGAAGCCGGCAAAAAGGTAGCCATCTGTGATCAGGTGGAAGATCCGAAAATGGCCAAGGGTTTAGTGAAACGTGAGGTCACTCGCATATTGTCGCCGGGAATGGTTTTTGATCCGGAAACTTTGGATGCCCACAGTCCTAACTTTTTGATGGCTTTTGATAACGAGACACTAAGCTTTATGGACTCCACCACCGGCGAGTGTTTTTACTACAAAGTTAAAGATCAAAAGCGAAAACAACAACTGATCGAAACTCTAGCACCCGTGGAGATCGTTTTAAACGAAGCCAGTGAACCGCAATTCTTTTTGATCAAACCTGAAACTTGGGCGGGAGTGGTGTCGTTTCACGAAGCTGCATTGACCGATGAATCCCAAGGGCCTTTGTCGGCCAGGCGTTTGCTCTCCTACGCTCAGGCGATGCAAGGTGAAGATGTTCTGAGCAGTCTGCAACCTTTTGAAAAGCGTGATTCCGATTTTAGAATGCAAATTCCAGCCAACGTGTTTCGTCATTTGGAGGTTTTTAAAACCTATAAAGGCGAAAAGATTGGAACGCTTTTTCATTCCATTGATCGCACCAAAACCGCGGGTGGAGGGCGACGTTTAAAAAGTTGGATGCAGTTTCCACTGACTGACATCGATCGCATCGACGATCGCTTGCAGCAGGTGGAGCGTTGGACCCAAGATCTTGAAAAATTAAAAGACATCCGTCGTACCCTGGCGCAAGTGGGGGACATGGAGCGGCGTTTGGGAAAAGTCGGGCAACCGCAATCCCACCCTCGCGACCTCAGATCCTTAGGAGACTCATTGCAAGCCGGTCTTCAGCTGATTGACGTTATGGAGTCGTGGCCGCAGCGACAAGAGGTTAAGAAGAAGCTGCAACCCCTTTATGACATTTTAGACACCGCCTTTGTCGACGAGATCCCTAACAACTTTCGTGAGGGGGGCTTTATAGCCAAAGGGTTTAATAACTCTTTAGACGAACTGATTGAAGTCGCCACCCAATCGCAAACCAAAGTGCGCGAACTGGAAGCTCGAGAAAAAGAGGCTACCGGCATTCAAAGTTTAAAAGTGCGCTACAACAATGTTTTCGGTTTTTATATTGAAGTCACCAACACCCACAAAGCCAAGGTGCCCACCGATCGCTACCAGCGCAAACAAACTTTAACCAACGCCGAACGCTACGTCACCGATGAGCTCAATGAGCTTGAGAAAAAAGTGATCACAGCTAAGACCCGACGCGCCGATGTGGAACTGGAAATTTTTAACGATATCAAAGCGAAAATTCGTCAACATTTGCGTCCGCTGTTAATGCTGGCGGATCAGCTGAACCAATTGGATGTGGTTAGCAGTTTGGCGTGGTTGAGTTTAGAAAACAGTTTCGTTCGCCCGAAAATTAAAAAAGAAGGCGCCATTGATCTGAAAGGCAGTCGCCATCCGGTGGTGGAACAATTGATGGATGGGCATTTTGTCGCTAACGATATTTACCTTGAACAAGGCCAGTCTATTTTGCTGACCGGGCCCAACATGGCCGGTAAAAGTACGGTGATGCGCCAGGTGGCCATTATCAGTCTTTTAGCGCAGATGGGAAGCTTTGTGCCGGCACGGCAAGCCACTTTGCCTGTGGTCGATAAGATCTTCACCCGCATTGGTGCCAGTGATTTTCTCACCGAGGGCCTTTCCACATTTATGGTGGAGATGCAAGAGACCGCCGAAATGCTGAACGAGGCGACAGCGCACTCGCTGGTGATTCTTGATGAGGTGGGGCGAGGCACATCAACCTACGATGGTATGAGCTTGGCGCAATCCATCCTTGAGTACTTTTTAAAAAAATTAAAGTCCTACACCTTGTTTGCGACTCACTATCATGAGCTGACTCAGTTGGAAGACCGTTATCCCAATCAACTTTTAAATCGGCATATGGCCATTTCTGAAAAGCAGGGGCAGATCGATTTTCGCTACCATTTGGCAGAAGGGCCGGCTTTAAAATCCTACGGGATTCAGGTGGCGAAATTGGCAGGACTTCCCAAAGAAGTGATCCAATACGCCAATCAGATTCTGAAAAAGCTGGAAAAGGGTGGTGCTGATCTGTCACCGCAAATGGACCTGTGGGATCGGCCCATGGAGCTTGAAAGCGAACCTGAGGTCACACCGGTTGTCGATCATGCGATTGTCGAGAATCTACGCAGCTTAGAGATTCAAAAATTGACACCTCTGGATGCGCTCAATACATTGGCTAAGTGGCAACAAGAACATTCTTAACTCCAGAGCAGTTGAAGGAAGCCAGCAAGATCCTTCGGCCACCCCTTGATCCGCCCCATGGGCAGGTCCTCCTTGATCATTCTTTGACAACGGCCTTGGATTTTTCATCCTGGTTATCGTTAAATATCGAAAATCGCATGCGGGAAATCAAAGGTTGGGAAGACGCTGCTCCCATTGCCATTGGCTCGTGGGGACGCGGCGAACTGGCGCCTGGCTCTGACTTGGATGTGATTTTCTGTGGCGATTCGAAGGCGGCTCGGCGGGTGATTCGCACCGCTGAGGAGCGGGGGATGAAGTTCCGCTCACGGGTGCCCGAGAATCAGGACGATTGGAGTCAGGGGGTTGAGGTTTTAGAGACCAATGCTCTGTTTAATGCCAAGCCCTTCACCCAAGAGGCGGCGGAGAAGCTGCAAATACAAAAAGACAAAATCGAGAAAACCGGTAAAAGATTTCGTCGCAAACTCTTAACAGCCATCAACCAAGAACGACGCCTGCGCTTTAAACGCTATGATTCCATCGCCAATTTCCTAGAACCCAATTTGAAGTTCGGGGCCGGTGGCTTACGTGATTTGCACCAGGCCTTGATGTTGGCCCATTGGTTCCCCGAGCGTTTTACAGAAGCCGAGTATGCTTTCAAGGTGCTTGATTATTACAAATGCCTGTTTTTAATGATTCGCCACAAGCTGCATTTAAGTAATACCCATGATCAGCTCACCGCCAGTGAGCAACACGAGATGGTGGAATGGTTTGGTTTCACACGGCATCGAGAGTTCATGAGCGAAGTTCAAAAAGGCCTTAGCCGCGTGAGTTTCCATTCCAATTGGACGATTGAGCGTTGTCAGCTGAGCAACAAAGAGTTTGATGGTTGCCACAACCTTCAGATCGACAGTTGGCAAGACGTGCAAAAGCACCTGCTCAGTGACCCCAATCTGCAGGTGCAAGGGGCGATTCGAAAACGCCTTTATGAAACCGACGGTTTTAAAAAAGAAAAAATCAGCAAGCCGAACAAAGGAAAAATTTTAAAAAAACTGTTGGATATCAAGCAAACAAGCTCGGTCACCGAAGCCGCCTTTCGATCCCACGTGATCTCGCATTTGATTCCGGCCTTCACCAAAGTGATCGGCTTGGTTCAGCACGACCAGTACCATCGTTTCTCAGTCGACGCCCATTTGTTGCAGGCGGTATTAGAAGTCAAACGTATCCAGTCCCATCCGAAACTTTTAGGAAAGCTGCAATTTTATGGTGAGAAATTAAAAATCACCGACTGGAACATGTTGCGTTGGGCCGCCCTCTATCACGATATTGGCAAAGGCCAACCAGGGCCTCACTCGGAAGTGGGGAAGAGGAAAGCCCTGCGCGACCTGCGCGCCTTTGGCTTTCCTAAAGATTTTGTGCAAGAGGTGGCTTGGCTGGTTGAGCATCACCTGATTTTATCAACGGCCGCTTTCCGCAAAAACCCCCAGTCGCCAAAAACCTGGGAGTACCTATTTTCTAAAGGTGTGAAAGGGCCGCGTTTGTACCGTTTGGCGATATTCACTGTCATCGACATCATCGCCACCAACCCGGAGGCTTGGAACAGTTGGAAAGAGAATCTAATCTGCGAAATGGTGGACACCCTCCGCAACCCCAGCCAAGAGCGCCATTATGAGTTTTCGCAAAAAGTGAAGCGCAAACATCCGGATGTGCCCGAGGAGTTTATCAACCAGTTGGACAGTGAGCTTTTAGAAAATATCTCGCACAATGTTCTCATCAAAGATTTCGGCAAAGTGCTGTCGGGCAAGCAGAGTGGTCCACTTATTTTTCGAGACAAAAAGGGGCGTATCTGGGTGCGTTTTCATCGTTTGCAAGATGAGCCGGGCTTAGTCTTAGAATTCACTCGCAAGCTGACAGCCATTGGCTGCAACATTCGCCAGGCTTTTGTTTATACTGATAAAGCCATGGGTGTTTATGATTGGTTCTGTGTCAAAACCCAAAAAACACCCAATGTTTTGAAAAAGCAATTGGCTGTGGATTTAAAATCAGAAAGCGCCCACGAAACATTGTTTTCAAGAATTGAATTGATCACTTTTGATAGCGCTGAATGGGTTTACAGCTTTCGCGCCCGCGATAAAAAAGGCTTGTTGCTGTCAGCGATCCAAACCTTGCACGAAGAGGATATGGAGATCGTTTGGGCCAAAGTGCACACCTGGGGACGCCAGATCGACGACGTTTTTGGACTTCTCCCCAAAGAAGGTGTCACTCCGCAAGAGCAGCTGACGCGACTGAAGCAGTTGTTGGAAAAACCAGAACTGGAGATTCTGTAAGATGAATAAAACTATTTTTACCTCGTTGATTGTCAGTCTGTTCCTAGCTTTACCCGGATGCACTTGGGTCACGAATATGAAAGCACGCTCCGACCTTAAAACTCTTTGCAAAATCGCTGAAAAAACCATGACTGAAAACAAAGAGCCGGCCAAAAAAGCCGCCGACTTTGCCGAGGCTGTAAACAGTCAAATCTCTTGGGGGCCGATCCATCAAATGATGCAAGCGATTTATGCCGCTGAAGATTCCCAGAAATGGCAACTGATCCAAATGGGGGCGGCGGATGTTGGCGTGAACGACTATCAGTGTCCACCGCTGCAAAAAATGTGGGGAGCCAAAGCCGAGAGACTGTAATGGTATCAATATTGGGATTTTTTCAAAAAAAAACCTAATTCAAGTCAGAGTTAGCGGCTTGAAAGATAAAGTCTAACTGCAAAGTTTAATGAGAAGTTTCAATCATCATCATCGTCTCTGCGATACTCATGAATGTTAATAGTTTTGTTTGGGTTCAGCAGAACTTTCCCACCATTGAATTCGTTGACGGCGTAGAATAGGGCCACGCGACTTCTTTGTCTGAATTCTCTTTGGCCGACTCGCAATTCAAAATTATGCTTCTGTTTTTCAGTTCCACACTCTCGGTTGACTCCATTGCTGCTGGCAATTTTTGTTGTGACTGTGCCTATCAGTTGTTTGTTGGATCGGGTTCGGCGATCGGCAGAATAGATTTCAACTTTCAGAGGTTCCGTTGACCGAGAAAAACAAGCCCAGCCTTTGAATCGCAATTTTCCGGAGCGGACTTTGATTTTACTAACTCCACCCTTAATTCCATGAAAAAAGCTGGCGTGAGTTTTCAGAGCCAGGGGAGTTGTTCCTAAATCAGACACCAGTCGACGCAGTCCTACATTGCGAAGATGTTCAGTCCATTGGGCCAATTCCTGGGCACTGGGGTCTTGGTGAGTTAGCACTTTAAAAAGTGCTTGCACCAACGATTGTGGAGTCATTCGGGCTGACGTTTTCTGATGATCCTCGGCAATTCGAGCGATTGTTTCTAAATGACCTTTCAGTCCGATCACTCCCAACCACTGAGACAATTCGTTGGAGTTGGCTTTTTTGCCTGAAATTTCAAGAAACGTTTTGTGGATAAGATCGACGTAGCTTTCGCAAAACTGCGTATCTCCGTCTGGATTGCTCCACAGGTGGTAAAAGCCCGTAGGGAGCCTGGGGATATACTCACGTAAATCACTGCACCGCTCAGCCTCTATTTTTTTGGCTAGTACATTTGTCATTTTGGTAACATGAACATTCATTATATTGGTGCCTTTTTCTCCGAAGATGCCGGCTTCAATCTTGTCGATGATTTTGTTAATCCCATCGGCAATTTTTTCGGGCTGAAGTTTTTCTTCCTTGGGTTCAAGCATTTTCTCGACTGGTGGTGCTCCCATGTTAGTAAAAAACAAAAGGAGGACGGGAAGGGTCAGGGCATAAAGTGTCAGTATCTTTTTCTTTGTCATATCTCGTTCCCCCTTAATCTTCCAATAAGTAGTCAGCGGCTGTATCAAGAGCTTCTCGAACTTGTCGATAGGACTCATCGTTGACGATCGTTTCTGCTACAACTTGTGCTTCATCTGGAGAAAGGCCCATCTCTTCAAGTGTCTTACCCAGCATTCTTTTCCCTTCTTCTCGATCAGGGTACTGAGTGCTGTAGGCGATCACTTCAGTCCATTGGTTCACGTACTGGTCATGATTTTCAACCCTGGACTCAGAATCTGGAGGCAAGTAGGCATTGACATCAACAAGCGCCTTGGTGCGCTCTGGGGTTTCGGTAATCAGCGCCCTGGCCAGACCGGCGCCGTATTCCACAGTCTCTGGAAGACTGCGTCCGTTATTTAACAATTTGTCGGTCAGATTGACAATGGCCGTTTCACCCGCGTGAGACATTTCATGCATGACACCAATAATTTGTTTGTCATTGTTGGGGTCGACAATCGGTACGGTGAGGGGCTGACCATCAATCACAACAGTTTGATTGCTCTCAGGGTTCAGTCCATTGTTAAGGACCACGATGCCCCCAGGGTAAATCGATGTGTTCATAGCGATTCCGAACATCTCTTCAGGATTGTGGCCCACAGGAGCGCCAGAAGCATTCAAGATCGCTGCGTACTCGGCAGCGCCAGGTGCAACAATGACCAGCGATTCTCTTAAACCCAATTTTTGTGAGCTTGTGGCATTGTCATAGTTGTGTTGAGGTACAGGGACTTGGTCCGGGTAATAGTAAGTGGCATGTCCACTGGTCACCAAAGCGTCAATGGCTTTTTCTTGGTCGGTCATAGTAACAGGAATGCCATCTTCGTCTCGAATCACTTCACCATTTTCGTCTCGCAAAGGGGCATTATTGTGAACATATTTTGCCGCCGCAGCCAGAGGGCCTGCCGGTATATTTCGTCTATTCTCGGGAACACTTGATCTGTCATATTCTCTTTTAATTTCTTGGGCATAAACAGAGTTAAGGACAGCCCGTCGCGCGGCAACGCCAGCTTGATCATCGCCGAAATTACTTTTTGCACAACTCGAACAAGAGTCTGCAACCGCTATGGCTCTTTGGATAGCGGTATGATGGGTGTCCAGGTCACCGACGTCTCCCGCTTCACCAGCCTCATATTCTTTATAGGGGGCCCAGGGGTTGTTAAAGTGGCCAATCGCCGGAGCGGTGCTGTGTGGGTTACGAGTCGGGCGATCATCATCGTCATCATCATCTCGACTGCTGCTGCTGGCTCGTGAACTGGTGGTGCTTCTTGTTGAGCTGCCTGTCTTAGTGCCGGGGTCACTGGTGGTTTTTCTATTTCGTTCGACGGCAGGACGAGTGACTGTGTGATATTCAACTTGCTCACGAACAGGATCACGGACTGTCGCCTCTCGAGGTTCCCAAGCGACTGATTGCGAGGGCACCAAAAGCATAATGAAAACGAAAGCGAGTCCCCATTGACCCTTCCGAACTGAAATGAATGAAATCAATTGAAATCGAGTATTCAAACCACTCCCCCTATTTAATTATGAACCCACTGATAATTATAGCATTGGAGATCCTTGAGCCTACTGGAACTTAAAACTTTCTCATATTGGTTCAATTGCATTCGTTTTTTCTGGACTTTCGAAGATTCAAAACACAGTTTGCGGACACTTTACTATTTTGAGACAAATATTTTGGAGAATCCTCAACGAAAAAAAATCGAAGTTGAAATATCGAAAAAACCTCCTAATGATCCCACTTCGCAATTTCCAGCCTTGCATGGATCCCTTTCAACGCCTCCGCTTGGGTCTATAGACGTGGAGCCCTTGGAGAGAGGGAGGGGATTGTTTGCGCTGGGCATTAATGTTGAATAATGCTAAGTCAATTCAACATCTATGTCTTATATTAAAGTCATCATGGCGTTTCCACAGTTTTTAAAACCCAGTTCCACCACCGGCAAATTTTTATTCTTGGGCCTTTTAATTCTGTTTGTTTATTCCATCTTCAATGGCCATCTTCTTGTGCTGCAATCGTACCTGGGGCGCGAGGAGTTCACCTTTACGGCCGGTCGCTACAAAATTAGTCTCTACAGCATTCTTTCGGGATTTTTATTGGTTCTGACCTCTCTTTGGATCACCGCCATTGTTTCGTCTTTCATTGAAGGCCGCATTCTAAAACTCAGCCGCATGCGCAATTCCACACGAGTGCTGTTCACCAAGATCGTCCAAATCACTCTTTACTTTATTGCCTTTCTCATTGTTCTAAGGATTATCGGAATCGATCTGACCGTATTCTCAATCTTCGGTGGCGCGATCGGAATTGGTTTGGGCTTCGGTTTGCAAAAGACAGCCTCGAATTTTGTCAGTGGAGTTATTCTGCTGTCTGAGAAAACCATTGATCTCGGCGACCTGGTCGAGCTGAGCGACGGAACCATGGGCTTTGTAAAACGCATCAGCGCTCGCTACACCTTGCTTGAAACCTTTGAAACCAAAGAGATCATTGTTCCTAACGAGGACATGATGACCAACAAGGTGATCAACCACACCTTAAGTAACACCGCTGGACGGGTAGATGTGACTGTTGGAGTTTCTTACCGTTCCGATATTCAAAAAGCTTACGATCTTATTTTAGAGGCCGTCCACGAGTACCCAGGTACGATCAAAGACCCTGAGCCCAATTGTTTTCTCACCGGCTTTGGCGACAGCTCAGTGGACTTCCTTTTGCACTTTTGGGTTTCCGACGTCAAAAAAGGACGCTTTCAACCGAAAAGCGATGTGCTCTTCAGCATCTGGCAAAAATTCAAAGACAACAATATCGAAATTCCATTCCCGCAAAGAGATTTGCATTTAAAATCTGTAAAAGAACCTTGGGTTTTGATGAATCCTCCTGAAACTCAAAATTAAAGGCTTCAGAAATGTCTATTCCTTGACGTTGTGAGAAGGCTTTATTCTTGATCTGATTCTCGAAAAAATCGGTCAATGGCTCTAAAAGTGTTAATTTCTTCACAAGCTTACCGATGAGTGCGGTTTGTTTGTATTCGCTTGGAAAGCCTGGCATACAGAGGAGGTTCAATAATTTTTTAAGGGGGAATAATGAAAACCATTTTACTTATTTTATCCATGACGTTGGGAGCCAGCTTAAGCCACAGTCAGTTTATGCCCTACGATATTATCACTGAAGTTCCAGACAATCTTTATCTTGTGCCGGGTTTTGATGCCAATGACAATGTCGAAATCATCTTCGAGGGGCAGTATCCCAATGCTTGCTACAAGGTGGGTCCGACAAAAAATAAAGTCGATCTTACCAATCAAAAGATCTACTTGGACAACATAGCCTATCGGACTCAAGACGAAATCTGTGCTCGTGTCATTGTGCCTTATCAAAAAGAAGTGCATCTCGGGCCGTTGAAAGCCGGAAAGTTTGAGGTTTTGTTTAAAAACGCGGAGGGCAATTATGACTCTCAAGGGTTTTTAACCGTCGAAAAAGCAACGGCTGAAAGTGTCGATAACTATCTTTATGCACCCGTGAATCAAATTGTATCCTTGTCTGGGACAAAAAATATTAAGCTTGAAGGCGAAATCACCAGAGATTGTCTGGAGCTCGACCGTGTTGAAGTCTCTTACACTGAGCAGCCACCCGTGGTTGTTGTTCTTCCGATCATGAAAATGGTTAAAGAATCGAAATGTTCTGAAACTGATGATATCGATGAATTCAGTTACGAAGTCGATCTCAGTGAAGTTCCAGAGGGCCGTTACCTCATTCACACCCGCACCCTGAATGGACGCGCTAGAAACAAAATCATGAATCTGTAAAGTTGGCCTCGCTGACTTAAAATGACCATAACTGTTTATCAGAAAGGGGCCTTCGAAAGAACGCCCTGCGGGCGGCCTTGCAGTTTCAGAACGGCCTGTAGAATCGTGTATTGCACAAAAGGGGAGCGAGTCGGCTGAGGCCTCTCTCGCTTCGATTTTAGCCACTGGTTTGAACTTTCACAACAAATCACAACATTTTGTAAAGACTCTGTTAGTGGCCATGGAGCTCTTTTTTAAGCATATTGGACGCAACAAACCGACTTAAAAAAGGAGAAACCATGAAACTTGTATTACTTATTATCACTCAGTTAGCGGCAACCCTTGCCATGGCCAATGGGCCAACGGTGAGCTGTTCCACCAGCCAGACCTCAGAGACGGGGAATCCTGATTTTGTATCCAATATCAATATTGAAATCTCAGGACGTCTGCTTTGCGACAATCCTCTTCCGCAAGCCTCAATGTCTTATGAGCAAGCTAAATCTTTGGTGGAGAATAACAGCTGTGTGACGGAGGTCATCTCTGAAGGACGCCATGAAAGTTTTGTTAAAGGCTTTGAGAGAATCGTTGCCACTCACGATGTTATCGCCGGTAGCCGTGACACCTTGACTATTGAGCCCGCTCAACGATGTGTCGCCAAAGATTGCAAAGGCTCCTACGGTGGTTGTTCATGTGTTAAGTCAGTACCGGCCCCAGAACTTGGCTTTATTATTCGCGGTAGCGGACTTTTCCTTCAAACCAATAAAACAGAGATTCTTGATGAAAGAGTTTTTGAACGGACAAGTGTTTCCATGACTGATGTCGAAATTCTTGCTGGAACTGAATCGAAAACGATTGATGGAGTTGTTATCTACAACGGTGCGCCTCAGAGAACAAAATATCAGGCCATCAATTGGGATCTCGGTGAAGAAACTAAAAATTTAAGCTACGACATCAGAAAACTCAATTTTAACGAAAATGAATGTTCATTGAACTAAGAAAATACAACGCAATGGAATTCAAAAACCAGCCCTCTTAACAAGAGGGCTTTTTGGGTTTGTCTGCAGTCTTTAGCAGAATCTTTATAAGCAAGGAACGAGTAGGGTAAAGGCGGCGAAGTGTTCGACAACTTGTCGGTGAAAGCCAACATCTGTTTGGAAATTGATTGCGGGTGTTTGAATATTGTGAATTTTGTTCTTCAAAAATGAGTTCGAGGATAAAAGATCGATTGGTGGACAATGTTTCCGCGCTTCGAATACGAAACATAATAGTTGCGAAGTTACGGACCTTAGCCTTTTTGGTGTTCGAAATTTGTAATAAATCTTATGGCGTTAAGCGCTATTTCTGTTCAAAAAAATCAGAATCTGAAATTAACCGAACCCGACTAAAGTGTGAGAACCAATAAAACGTCCAGTCGTGCTGTAATAAAAAAATAAATTTGAGTGACTCCAAGTATTTGTTATGGAATTGTCATGAATTTTCAAATTTTGAGTCCAGTTTTCTTTTTTTTCCGTCCAGGGGCTTGTCAAAAGTTCGACATCTTGCCAGACTTTAAAAGAGGCGAAACATAGACGTTGAGCCGAAAGAAACACTAAACTAACGAAGGGAGCAAGGATGCTCAGAGATGTCCTAATACAGAAGGGTTTGTCCAATAGAGAAGCCGAGGTGGCAGAGCTGGTTTCAAAAGGGCTCTCCAACAAGGAAGTTGCCAACCGTCTATTCGTTACTGAAAAGACCGTGAAGTTCCACTTGACCAACATCTATAAGAAGATGCAGGTAAAGTCGCGAGCACAACTGATTGTATGGTGCCTACCTCATATGGGATTTGTTGAAGCCCAAAACAATCAACAGCAGATCAACGCTACAGGAACAGCTGGAGCCAATAATAACCAAAATGGCGGAATTGATGCGATCCCTGCTGGTAACACAACTGTGACCTCGAATATTAATAATAACAACGATACACCAACGGGTGGAAATACTGGATCAGGTGGTGGAACCACTGGTACAGGTTCAAACAATGGTGGAATGGGCGTTTTTGGCCTTTAAGTTTTCTGAGTTAAGCTCGATGTTTCGAGCTTAAACGATGAATTCTTTGTTGTTTGTGTCGGAAGCCCACTTTAAAAGGCTTTGTTGTTTAAAAAAATCGGGATCGACCCTTATTAGCTTTGGCTGGGGTCGATTTTGTTTTTTAAAGCACCCTAAGATTTGTTTTCCCTGAATTTCATGCTAATTTGATTCCTAAAGATCCAATCGACACCTTAGATTCTCGCGGAGACTTGCATGGACCCTAGACCCGTTTCAATTTCAAAAGTGATTATGACCGAATTGGTCTTACCTTCCCATACCAATTCTCTTGATACCATTTTTGGTGGCACGATTATGGGATGGGTTGATATTGCTGCCGCCATTTGTGCTCAACGGCACTCGCAAAAACAAGTGGTCACCGCCCATGTCGATGAGCTGACTTTTGTGGCGCCGGTTTATAAAGGTTGGGTGGTTAATCTTAAGGCCAGTGTCAACTTTACGGGCCGGACTTCTATGGAAGTGGGGGTGCGTGTTGATGCTGAAAACCCGACCACCAATGAAAAGTTTCACACCGCCAGCGCCTATCTGACTTTTGTGGGCTTGGACTCCCACGGGGATCCCACCCCCATCCCACCGATTCTGCCTGAAACGGACGATGAAAAAAGACGCAATAAAGCCGGCCAGGCCCGCCGCGCCCATCGACTGAAAATGCGAGAGACTTTAAAAAAACAAAACTCCTAGTCCGATGCATCAAAAGCAACGTCGGCTCAGTGTGGTCTTAGGTCTTTTGATTTTATTTCTTGGGGCTTACTGTTTCAGCCTCGTCGCCCTCACTTTTTTCCAGCATCCCGATTTTCATGGTGAACGCTTTTGCAGTCAGGTTTTTACTTTTGCTTCTGAGTCATGGAAAGGTTTTCTCTTAAGCGTCATGATCGTCGGCTTGATCGGGGGCCCATCGACATTGTTAGAAAAACGACCAATTGTACAGTTTTTAAAAGCCCAAGTCCTAGTGATCGGCACCTGCTTTGTTGCCAGCCTCCTGTTCTTTTACGGACATGGCTTGTTCAGTGACCTTCAGGGCTCCGACCGGAGTGTGGTTTTATCGCTTGTTTCCTACGGATTGTCTCAAGGGCTGCGAGCCACTGTGTTTTGTCTGCCAGTCAGTGTGCCCAGTGGCATTGTTTTAGTTTGGTTGATTCGCCAGTGGTAATATTGCAGAATACTGCGAGGTGATTGTGAGATATTTAAACTTTTTATTAATCATTCTTTTATCTTGTTCCGCTTTCGGTAAAGAGTTCACCACCAACTCGGTGCATGTGAAGGACGCGCCCGACTGGGTCACTCAACGAGTTATTGAGAGAGTCTCTGAGAAAATTGAAAACAAGCTTGAGTGGAAGACCCGCCGAGTCCCAGTGATATGGCACACCAGTCACGATACTTTCAGCAAAACCCATTCCCTGGGGCCACTGGCGGCTGCGGTGACTATCAAATCCAAAGACAAATCTGAAATTCACATGGGCCCCGAGGTGACAAGAAACAACTACGCTGAAGTTTACGGCCATGAACTGGTGCATGTTATCTTCCATCAAAAATACCAAGGAGCCATACCGGATTGGTTGGAAGAGGGGTTTGCCAATTATTACTCTCGCAAAAACAAGGTCGACCTTAACAAGTTAAAGAATAAAAAGCTTCCATCGGATGTCACAGAAATGGGGCACCCTTATAAAAAAGGCAAGTCCGACATTCGTTTGCACTACCAGGTGTCTCAAGCCTTGGTGGAAATGCTGGATGATCGTTGTGAACTGGATAAACTCATTCGTTTAAGTGTGCGTCGCCAGATCGAAACTTACATTAAACGCACCTGCGAGATTGATGATATCAACAAAGCTTTTAAAGACTGGCTGAAAAAAAAAGCCTTAAAAGCGGCCTATAAAGAAAAAACCAAGAATTACAGCTTAATTGTTGAAGAGGTCATTGGTGGCTTGCACATTCCCTGGGGTTTTGAATTTCTGAACCCCAATACCATGCTGATCAATGAAAAAAACGGACAACTCTCGCTTTACGACTTAAAAAAACAGAAAAAAACGCCTTTATCCGGTGGGCCCAAGGTCACTGAAAAAGGCCAAGGCGGCTCGATGGATGTGAAAAAACATCCCAAGTATCCCCAGGAGCCGTGGATTTACATCACTTACGTTGCACCTTTGCAAAAAAAATTAACCACCCATCTGGGGCGATTTAAAATTCAAGGTCAGCAAATTAAAGAATTTCAAAAATTGCTTTCGGCCAAAGGCGGCACCGATACCAGTCGCCACTTCGGATCGCGAATCGCTTTTGATCGCGACAACCACGTTTATTTTTCGGTGGGGGACCGCGGGCATCGTCCCAACGGCCAAGACTTGTCCACCCATGCCGGCGCCATCATGCGCTTGCACGACGACGGGCAAGTTCCTAAAGACAATCCCTTTGTCGGAAAAAAAGGGGCGCTTCCCGAAATTTGGTCCTATGGGCACCGAAATCCTCAAGGCTTGGTTTACGATTCCCGCAAAGGTCTGCTTTGGTCCATTGAACATGGTCCACGTGGGGGTGATGAGATCAACTTGATTGAAAAAGGGAAAAACTACGGCTGGCCAACCATCAGTTACGGAAAAGAGTATTGGGGGCCGGTGGCTGTTGGCGAGGACACCCATAAAAAAGGCATGGAACAACCGGTGCATTACTACGTTCCCTCGATCGCTCCTTGTGGGCTTGCGGTATACTATGGCGACGCTTTTCCAAAGTGGAACGGCAGTCTGTTGTCGGGTGCTTTAAAGCTGACTCACCTGAATCGGGTGGAGGTGAAAGATAAGACGTTCGTATCTGAAGACCGCCTGCTTCAAGACATGAGTCAACGGATTCGCCATGTCAAAGTGGGGCCTGAGGGCCATGTTTATTTTTCAACCGACAGTGGTTTCATTTACAGAATCCGCCCCTCCTGACAAAAACCTCGTTTTTTAGTTGCCCATCACCCGTGGTTTCAGTAAGTCGAAGCCTCCAGGGGGGATTCTATGGGTCAATTTTTACTAGCAATTTTGTTTTTCGCAAGCTCCACCGTTATGGCGGGATACAAGGGAACAATTAATTTTTCAGCCGAGGAAGTGGCCTCCCATAAAATGAAGATCCATGAGCTGGTGGAGACGGCCGCCCTTTGTTTGCAAGATTACCGTAGCGAACATATTGCCGCTTATCAGAACAGCTGTCGCATTGTGCAGTCGCAAAAAGTCTGTGTTTCAAAATTTTATGGAGAGAGGCGCTATTCGAAAAGACGGGGTCAGTTTCGCCCGGATGGCACTCCGTTGACCTATCTCGGAGATGCTTTGAAAGCCGTCGGTTTTCCAGAAAGTTTTATGAATCAAATGGAAAGCACCAGTTGTGTGGGGATGGCCATGGACTGTTTGCAACAGGCCTTCTACAAAACCGATCAAGCGGTGGTCTGGGATCGTTTGGAAGACTTCACAGATCTTAACGGGGTCGGTGGCCTGGCGCTTCAGTATGGATTAGCGAAGTTGGGATGGAAAACCTATTACTGGAACCCGGCTGAGGACGAAACAAGAATCGCTGATATGCAACGTTGGGATCAGGAAGAGTTGAACTGGCAGTCCAAAGGGCATCACAGTTATCGTTACAACCGTGTGATGAGCCGAGGCACCTATTGGTTCAACACCGTCGACAATGCCACTGACTTGGTGGGTTTTGGACGATCGGAGCCACAGCGGCTTCAATCAGTGCCTTTTTGGCTGGGAACCGCCCATACCGGGTATCATGTTTTTCCCGGAAGTTTTGGCGATGTTGTCGAAGCTCATAGCACACGTAAGATCACCGCTTTAGACAACTTAGAATTCAGTCGATTCTCGCCGTTTGCTACCGGCGGTGGTCCGCGCTGGACATCCACCGAAAAGTACCGCTCCGGACTGATCGTTCTACCACCCACCTTTTAAGTCTCTTTTTTGGTGCTTTTAGAGATAGCAGGGAGGGGATAGGCTCGTTGAATCACGAGAGCCCGGGCTCATCTTGCTGGAGTGGGATCAAGACTTTTGCTGAAGCTGAAGAGATCGAATACGGACGGGCTCATTGGATTGTAAGCGAAAATAAAAAATGCTGGTAGGGAGGAGCTGTCGAATGGACAACTTTTGTTTCTGTCAGCGCAGTCTGTGCCAACGTGAGCGGCTAATAGATTTAAACTAAAGCTTTAAGTGCGTAAGGTTTTGACGATTCCTAGAGAAATTTCACGGACTTACTAAACAAATTTCAAGTCACAAAAATATTCGGTATACAAAGGCCATTCAAACCTGTGGAGGAAAAATTGCGACTCAGTCACTTTAACTATTTTGTTGTTCTTATCATTTCAATGTTTATCAGTTTAAATGGTCACGCCGAAGGCTTAAATCTTCAGGAGGGGAGCCCTGCTGAATATTTCAAGGCCAATCCCGAAAAAGCGGAAGAATTTTTACAGCAAGTTCGTGCCGATGAAAAACTATCAGATGCACAAAAACAAGCCTACGAAGCTTTGGTTGGAGCCAGTGAAAGCATGGCTGGTGATGACGTTTTAGAACTCATTGATAGCGCTGAATTGGCTTGGTTCTACGGTTGGGAAAACCAGATCGAAACGACTTCGGGAGAGGCCACCTTGCATGAGGCGGCACGGATCACCAGTGAGCCTGGACCAACCCACTTTAATGATTGTTTAGCTCGTGCTGTCTGCGTCATGGTTTCAAAATCATCCCAGCGCCTTTACGCGTTTATTGACGGCCAGCAGGTTTATGTGAATGATGCCGGCCGCAACCAAGTGAACCAAAAGGCTTGGGCCCAAGTTTCTACAGCGCGATCCGGCAAGTGGACGCCCAATGGTTACTTCACCGTTCAAGAGCTCGCCCACGCCGGGCGCGTTTCCACTCGCTACGATGGCGCTGCTCTTTACTATGCCATGCAGATCCACGGACATATTTTTATCCACGGAACCAGCACAGGGAATTACAAGTATCTTGGCTCTCCGGCGTCGGCTGGCTGTATCCGAACTCGTTTCAGTGTGGCAGAGCAACTGAATTTGAAAATGCGCGAAATCGGCGGACGAACTTCGGGCGTCTTGGCTGATGCCAACTCGGTGCGAGTGATCGTCGCCAATTCAGTGCCAGACAACTACCTGGTGGCTTATTAAAAATCCAACAGACGCCTTCCTCGGATGTGAGGGGCGGACGTTTAAGCAAGGAGCGAGACACCGGCCCTTGGTCAAAAAAAAATCCCCTCGCTGGAGGGGATGGTATCTTCATAAAATTAATGGAATATGGGATTAGTGTTGCAGAATTCGCTCTTTAATCACCTTTTTATTGGAACGGGATACATTCACCTCAGCCCCATTTTCAAGAACCAACTTCATATTGTCGCCTTGAACAATGTCTTTAATAAACTGAGAGTTGACGATCGCGTTACGGTGAACCTGCATAAACTGATCCGGGTTCAGCTTTTTCACCAAGTCTTTTAAAGGCTCCGAGTAGATGTACTCAAAGTCTTTGGTACAGACGTAGGTGTAATGATTTTCGCTTTTAAACCACAGAACATCTTCAACCGGAATCAAGGTGTTCTTCATTCCACGTTTCACCACAACTTTGCTAAGATAAACATCATCCTGGCTCAAAGTGTCCGACAGAGCCGTGATCTGCTTGCTGCTGGTGGTAGAGCTTAAGCCCTTTTCCAAAGCCTGATTGAAGCGTTCTTGGTTAAAGGGTTTCAAAATATAGTCAAGAGCGTTCTTTTCAAAAGCCTCGACAGCGAATTCACTGTAGGCGGTTTGAAAGATCAATTTAAAATGGGGGGTTCCGATGGTTTGAATCAGATCCATTCCATTCATTTCTGGCATCTCAATATCTAAAAACACAATATCAGGATTCTCGCTTTCTATGAGATTAAGAGCCTCAATCCCATTACTCGCCTCAAAAACCTCGAAGGTTTCAGGACGTTGTTCAATAAATCGTCTAATCTTCTTGCGGCTCAAAAGCTCGTCGTCGACGACTAATATTTTATTCATGAGGTCCTCCCTGTTATGGAAAATTTCACATAGGTTCTTTTATCATCTGAGTATATTTGAAAAGAGTTCTTACTTCCGTAAGTTAACTCCAGACGGTTGCGTGTGTTTTGTAAGCCGGTGCTGCGCTTGGATTCTTGGTGCCCC
This sequence comes from uncultured Pseudobdellovibrionaceae bacterium, assembly GCA_964588335.1. GTDB lineage: Bacteria > Bdellovibrionota > Bdellovibrionia > Bdellovibrionales > JAGQZY01 > JAGQZY01. The sequence continues at coordinate 78,310 of CAZPOV010000007.1, forward strand.
TTATAAAGAGCACCCGTGTTCGAGATACACACTTCAAAACGATTGCCAGTCTTGGTGACTGATAAATTGATCTCGCCACCTTCTTGTTTGGGCGAAATACCATGTTTAATGGCGTTTTCAACCAAGGTCTGCAGCATCAGACTTGGGATCTGTAGGTTGTAAAAAGCCGGTGAGACGTCGGTCGAAAAGTCGATGCGATCGCCAAAACGAATTTTTTGAATCTCTACGTACTTTGTTAAAATTGAAATTTCGGATTCTAGGGTCGAAAACTTGGTTTTCGAATTGTTTAAGATCTCACGGTACAAGTCCGCCAATTTTTGGGTCATTGCTGCGGCTTGATCGGGGTCGACATAAATCAACTCGGAAAGCACATTCAATGAGTTAAATAAAAAGTGGGGCTGCATCTGGCTTTCAAGAATGGAGTACTGGGCCTCAGCTTGTGCAACTTTCGATTTAAATGCGATGTCCTTCATTTGACGGAAGCGATAGAAAATAGCGGCGGCCACCATAGAATACAAAGCGGTGGTGACGAATATAATAGAAAGATTTTGCGGGCGTTGGTAGTGGAGTACCGGTTCGTAAATAAAGGTGTATTGGTAAATTCCGGTGGTCAAAAGAGTCAGGAAGAATTTTACGAACTCGACAAGGATGCTGGGGCGAGGTTTTCCTCCCACCAGGGAGCGTAAGCCCATTGAGACCAAATTGTCGTAAATGGTAAAGAAAATATAAAGGGATGAGATATAGACGACAACCGAAAGATTCAATTTGGTTGGAATCGGCCATTGTGGATTTTGCAGCATTAAAAATGTCAGTATGGGGCCAAAAAGACAGGCAATACCGATAAGAACCACTTTTTGTTTGGTGTCAGCATCGTTCCAAAAAACACCCACGGGAAATTGCAAAGACTTACCGATCAGGCTTTGCTTTTGATAAGACTGTTTTGAGTCTTGATCACCAATGTTGGTGGTTTCTGCCATAACTTTTGCTTCCAATTCGTTCTCCAAATCAACCATTCATCGTTTGTACCCCATTCAGTCCTCAAAGTAAAAATAGAGGTTTTAAAGGGGCAGAGGGCCACCATGTTGGTGACCCTCCTAGGGATAAAGGCAAAAAGAGGGAACTATTTCTTCGATTCCCTCCGGGGGCATTTTATGGGGGGAATTTTTCTTCCGTCCCAACAACCATAGATTTCCACAGGCCCAACTTAAAAGCGAGGGGCTCTCGACTGAATGGTCGGATTCCGTGGATCAAAGGGGAAGTGGATTTTTCCAGTAATTACATAAACTTACAAAAGGTCCAGAGTAGAAATAAAGGATTTTAAGATGTTATTGGTCCGATTTGAGATCGGTGCGGTAGTCTTCCCACTTTTTAATCAAACTGGGGATGACTTGGGCTTTGCAGACCAATCCGAGCTTACTTTCTTCTTTATATATAGACGTTGAGTCCTTTTGAAGCTCATAGATCAAGTGTTTCTTTTCCATGGGAAAGAAAAGCTCTATGGGAACGGTGAGTTTGTTTAAGGTTTCAAGCATCAGTGATTTTAAGTCTTCAATGCCTTCACCGGTGTGGGCGCTGCAGAACACCCGCGGACTTTGTTTGACTCGAAAACGATTCTGAATGGGGGCAGTGTCCATTTTATTGAACACATGAATTAAAGGTTTTTGATCCCAGCCAAATTCTTTAATCAAGTTGTTAACCACATCAATTTGTTTTTCCATTTGGGGATTGGATAAATCAATCACATGCAAAAGAATATCGGAGGCGGCCGACTCTTCCAAAGTGGCTTTAAAGGCTTCGATCAAATTGTGAGGCAGTTTGTTAATAAATCCGACGGTGTCGGTAAGCACCGCATGGGTGCCTTCATCGAGAAAAACTTTGCGGGTGGTCGGATCAAGAGTCGCAAACAACTGATCTTCGGCGTAAATGTCTGATTGAGTTAGAACGTTCATCAGTGAGCTTTTGCCAGCGTTGGTGTAGCCGATAAGGGCAAAGCTTGGGACTTGGTTTTTTTCTCTTGAGCTGCGATGCTGTTTGCGATTTTTTTGCACGTCTTTGAGCTTGCGACGAATCACGTCCACTCGTTTGCGAATTTGACGACGATCCAACTCAATGGCTTTTTCTCCCTCACCTCGGGTTCCAATTCCCGCACCCTGACGGGATAACGAACCAAGCCATGCTCCCACTTGGCGAGGCAGTTGGTCTAAGAGTTGGGCCAATTCGACCTGCAGTTTGCCCTCATAACTGCGAGCTCTTTGCGCAAAGATTTCGATAATGATTTGCGAGCGATCAAGAACCCGTGCCGGTTTCCAATGCTCTTCCAGGTTTCGAGTTTGCACCCCCGTCAGGTGGTGATCGATGATAATAAATTCGGCTTTGCACTCTTCGGCAATATGGCCAATCTCTTCAACTTTACCGGTTCCGATCAGCGTCGAGGGCGTCCATTTATTGACCAATTGGGTGATGCTACCGACAACCAACCAGCCGGCGGTGGCGGCCAGATCTTCAAGCTCGTTAAGGCTGTGTTTAACATTAACGATCCCCTCCGCTTTTAAGCCGACGCCGAGAACAATGGCCTTGGTTTTTTCTTCTTCCGCTTTTATTTCTTTGCCCCCTGTTGGGTCATTTCAGGGATGGCTTGAAAGTGAAGACAAGAAAGGACAACAGTATTAAAGATGTCGTCAACCACCGAGGTGCGCTGAACCACGTGAGCCGGCTTGTTCACTCCCATAAGGAAGGGGCCGATCACTTCACAGTCTCCCAACTGCTGCACCAACTTGTAAGAAATATTCCCGGAATCAAGATTCGGGAAAACAAGAATGTTGGCGCCGTCTTTGATTTCGCAGAACGGGAAGATACGTTTTACAATCTCAGGATTGACCGCCGTGTCGGCTTGCAATTCTCCATCAACAACGTAATTAGGAAATTGTTGTTTAACAATCTCGGCGGCTTTGCGCATCTTATCCGGATTTTCACCTTTGGACGTGAAGTTGGTGTAGCTCAACATGGCAATATTCGGTTTGATATCAAAATATTTAGCCACGGCCGAGGCGTGAATGGCGATATTGGCCACTTGCTCGGCGCTGGGGTTAACGTTAACAGAGGTATCGGTAAAGAAGAACATTTTGTCCTCTTTCAAAACAATATTCATGCCCGAGGCGGTCTTGCGATTTCCCGAACCAATAATTCGTAAAATTGGGATCACGGCCTCTTTATATTTCATGGTGGCGCCAGTGATCAAGCCATCGGCATCGCCCAGATGCACCGCCATCGAGGCGTAGTAATTGGAGTCGTACATCAAGCGACGGGCCTCTTTTTCCATAATGCCCCGACGGGCTTTCATTTTAAAAAGTTCTTCGGAATAGCGGTCATAATGTTTGGACAAGCGGGGCTCAATAATCTCTACTTTTTTCAAATTGTCGAGTCCCAACTCTTCGATGGTGTGGATGATATGGTCTTTGCGCCCCAGTAAAATCGGCTCAATAATGTTTTCGTTAAGGGCTAAGCTGCAGGCTTTTAAAATCTTGTGGGTGTTGCCCTCAGGGAAAATAATGCGTGGCTTGTGTTTGCTTTTACGAATATTGCTTTTCACGCGGTTGATACAGGTGCGGATAAAGCTGACTTTGTTTCCTTGCAACGCCTCGAGTTTTTCGACATAGGCTTTCATCTTTTTGATGGGTATCTGAGCGACGCCGGAATCGTGGGCAGCTTTGGCGACAGCCGGCGCAACCTTCATGATCACGCGGGGGTCAAAGGGTTTTGGGATAATGTATTCGGGGCCGTAAGAGAAAGTTTGACCTCCATAGGCTTCTGAAACTTTTTCGGGAACACCTTCACGAGCCAGATCGGCCAAGGCTTTGACCGCAGCCAATTTCATTTCTTCGTTGATTTGGCTGGCACGGGCATCCAAGGCGCCGCGGAAGATGGAGGGAAACCCTAACACGTTATTGACTTGGTTGGGGTAGTCACTACGGCCCGTGGCCATAATCACATCCGGACGCGCTTTTTTCGCCACCTTGGGGTCAATCTCTGGGTCTGGATTGGCCATCGCGAAAACAATGGGTTTTTTGTTCATCGACATCAACATGTCTACACTCATGGCGCCAGCCACACTCAAGCCGACAAAACAATCAGAGCCTTTGACGGCGTCGGCCAAGGTTCTTTTTTTGGTGTCGACAGCAAACTCCTGTTTGTAGGGATTCATACCGTCTTTGCGACCTTCGTAAATAACGCCCTTGGAATCACACATGATAATGTTTTTTTGCTGAACGCCCAGGGAAATAAAAAGACGTCCACAGGCCACCGCGGCGGCACCGGCACCATTGATCACCATTTTTAAATTTTTTAATTTACGTTTGGTGATGTCGACCGCATTGATCAGAGCGGCCGCCGAAATGATAGCGGTTCCATGTTGATCATCGTGAAACACAGGAATGTTCATTTCTTCTTTCAAACGTTTTTCGATTTCAAAACACTCAGGAGCTTTAATGTCCTCTAGGTTGATGCCACCAAAAGTCGGCTCTAAGGCTTTGACTGTGTTGCAAAAAGTTTCAACATCGTTGGCATTCAGTTCGATATCAAAAACATCGATGCCAGCAAACATCTTAAACAGATTGCCCTTTCCTTCCATCACCGGCTTCGAGGCCTCGGGTCCAATGTTCCCCAGCCCCAAAACCGCAGTGCCGTTACTGATAACGGCCACTAGATTTCCTTTTGAGGTGTAGTCGTAGGTTTTGGTGATATCTTTGGCGATCTCTTTACAGGGAGCCGCCACCCCGGGCGAGTAGGCTAAAGAGAGCTCGTACTCTGTGCTACAGGGTTTAGGAGAAGAAACGCTTACTTTTCCAGCAGGTTCAGAGGAGTGGTATTGCAGCGCCGGTTTTTCCAAGTTCATAAAGACCTCATAGGTGACCAAATTCAATGTAAAAGCGAAGTTCTACTATAGTGCTCCGAGGGTGTCGAATGGGAAACGGGCCTTTCCGGTTTAAGCGTTGCATAAAACAGAGGGGTCTTGTGCAGAGAGGGGACTTCTTTGTGAAAACGTGGCATGATGTCCGCCTTGAGACCGGAGGTACAATTGATGGACAAATCAGCACGAGATGTGGTCCTTGTCGAGGGTGTTCGAACCCCTTTTGCAAAAGCAGGAACAAAATTTAAAAAGGTCCACGCGGCCGAACTTGGGCAGGTGGCGTTACAAGAGCTTATTGCTAAAACGGACCTGGATACCGATTGGGTTGACGAAGTTATAGTGGGCTGCGTTGGCAATCCGTCTGATGCGGTGAATATTGGCCGTGTGGTGGCTTTGCGCGCCGGTATTCCCCAAAAAACTTCGGCTCACACGGTGCACCGAAACTGTGCCTCGGCATTGGAAAGTATTTCCAGTGGATATGACAAAATCAAAGCCGGGGTGGCCGATACTGTTATCGCCGGCGGCACCGAAAACATGTCGCAAGCTCCACTTTTGTTCGATCAAAAGTTTGCCGATATTTTTGCTGAATTTTATTCGGCGAAAACAATCGGTAAAAAGCTGGCGGCCTTAAAAAAATTAAAACTTAAAAACCTAGCGCCACGGGTGTCGATCGTTGAAGCTTTAAAAGATCCTTTTGTCGGAATCAACATGGGGCAAACCGCAGAGATTCTCGCTAAAGAATTTCATATCAGTCGTGAAGAGCAGGACCGATATGCCATGGAATCCCACCATCGCGCGGTGGCAGCCACTAAAGAAGGGCGTTTGCAGCAAGAGATCACTCCGGTTTATTTAGCGCCGAACTATAAAGAGGTGGTTGAACAAGATATTGGGCCTCGCGAAGGTCAAAGCATGGAAGCCTTGCAAAAACTGCGACCTTATTTTGATCGCAAAACAGGCTCGATCACTGTCGGCAATGCCTGTCCGTTGACGGATGGTGCGGCCATGGTTCTGCTAATGAGTCGCGAAAAAGCCGAAGCTGAAGGCTACAAACCGATTGCGCGCATCCGCGGCTATGCTTTTGCTGGTCTTGAACCCGAAAGAATGGGGCTGGGTCCGGTCTATTCGTCGCCGATTGCTTTAAAGCGGGCGGGGTTGACTTTAAAAGACATGGATTTGATTGAACTGAACGAGGCCTTTGCGGCTCAGGTTCTCGCCTGTCGTGAGGCGATGGCGTCAAAAACCTTTGCTGAGAAAAAATTGGGATTGAGTGAAGCCGTTGGTGAACTGGATCTTAGTAAAACCAATGTCAACGGTGGAGCCATTGCTTTGGGTCATCCGGTGGGAGCCACTGGCACGCGATTGGTTTTAACATTGATGAAAGAAATGCAACGACGAGGTTCTCAGTTTGGTTTAGCCACCCTTTGTATAGGCGGCGGTCAAGGTGGAGCTATGGTCATAGAGAACGAGGGATAAGATGAGCATCCAAGAAAGTTTAAAAATCACTCCGAAAGACGATGTGGCGTTAATTGAATGGGATCACATTGGCGAAAGCGCCAACAAGATGAGTACGCCGATCATGACCCGACTGAAAGAACTTTTAGAAGAAATCAATCAGTCGAATTACAAAGCCGCTGTTATTATTTCTCGTAAAAAGAAAATCTTTATCGCCGGTGCCGATATCAATGAGATTAAATCCCTAAAAACCAAAGACGATTTTGCGCAAGCGGTTTCGTCGGGGCAGGAGATCATGAATTTTGTGGAAGATCTAAAAGTTCCAGTGATCGCGGCGATCCATGGAGCCTGTGCTGGCGGTGGCTGCGAATTGTCGCTGGCGTGTGATTATCGTATTGCCAGTGATGGTGATGAAACCAAAATTGGACTTCCTGAAACTAAGCTAGGGATCATTCCCGGTTTTGGTGGTTGTGTGCGTTTGCCGCGCGTGGTGGGTGTTCAGAATGCTTTGGATATCATACTGGCTGGTAAAATGGTTCCGGCGAAAAAAGCTTTGAAAATTGGTTTGGTTGACAAAATGGTTCATCCGGCCATCTTAGAAGAGCAGGCCCTGGAAATGGCCAAAGATATTATTTCAAAAGGCGGAAAAAAACGCAAAAAGGTTCATGAGCCTAGTGGTATCATGAACAAGTTTTTAGAATCGGCATTGGGTCGCCCCCTTGTGTTTAGCCAGGCAAAGAAAATGACCATGAAAAAGTCCCATGGCCATTATCCGGCGTTGCTAGTGGCTCTTGATGTTATTCGTAAAACGGCGGGATCTTCAGACCGTCGCAAAGCCATGGAAATTGAAAAAAACGGTTTTTGTGAAGTCGCCGGTGGTGAGATTTCAAAAAATCTTATCAATCTCTTTTTCATGATGGAAGACGTTAAGAAGCGCAATGGTGTTGAAGGGGATGTTAAGGCCAATGAGGTCGAGCACTTGGGTGTTTTGGGCGCCGGGACCATGGGCGGCGGTATTGCTTACGTGGCGGCCGACAAGGGTGTGTTTGTTCGTCTAAAAGATATTAGCACCGATGCGATCGCCAAGGGATTTGAAGCGGCTCGAAAAATTTGGGACAGTAAAATTCAAAGACGTCGCATGACCAAGTATGATCTGAATGAAAAGATGGGACACATCTCGGGTGGAACCGATTATGCTGGGTTCAAGCAATTGGATGTGATTGTTGAAGCCATTGTTGAAAATATGGATGTCAAAAAGAAAGTGATTGGCGAGACCGTGAATCATCTTAAAGAGGACTGCGTTTTTGCCACCAACACCTCGTCGTTGAGCGTGACCGAAATGGCGAAGGCGCATCCGCAACCGCAGAACTTTTTGGGAATGCACTTTTTTAGTCCGGTTCACAAAATGCCCTTAGTGGAAGTGATTCGAGGTCCTGAAACCAGCGATAAAGCGACGGCTACAGTTTATAATTTGGCCAAAAAAATGGGTAAGATTCCGGTGGTTGTGAAAGATGCTCCAGGCTTTTTGGTCAACCGCTTGTTGGTTCCCTATATGATGGAAGCGGCCTTCTATTTGCAAGAGGGCGCATCCATAGAGAAAGTCGATAAAGTTTTTGTCAAAAAATTTGGTATGCCTATGGGCCCGTTTGAACTGATGGATTCGGTGGGCTTGGATGTCTGCGTGAAAGTTTCGAAAATTTTTAAAGAATCTTTGGGCGATCGCATTGAACTTCCGGATGTTCTATTGAAGTTGGAAAAATCCGACCGTTTGGGCCAGAAAAATGGTAAAGGCTTTTATAAGTACAATGAAAAAGGCCGCAAAACCGAAGTCGACGAATCAATTTATAAAGAGCTGGGATTATCGTCACCGACAGATCCTTTAAGTGAAGAGGAAATTATTGGTCGAGCCATGTATAATATGGTCAACGAAGCCGCCCTGGTTTTACAGCAAGAGCAGGTGGTGGGTTCGGCTTCTGATTTGGATTTGGCGATGATCATGGGAACCGGCTTTCCACCTTTTCGTGGCGGACTGCTGCGTTGGGCTGATACTGAGGGGACTGAAAAAATTGTTGATGACCTCGAAGTGTTTGCTACCAAATATGGTCCACGCTTTAAGCCAACAACTCCGCTTCGCAATATGGCCAAGACCCAGAGAACATTTCATTAATGTCTGAGAACCTCTATTTTCGACGCCAAGGACTGTTGTCAATGATAGGGGGAGTGTCGGTACTCGATGCTCCTCGCTTGTCTGTTCGAGACGTCGACCAGGCTTGCGAATTTGTTCGCTCCTACGGTTATGACTGGGACAACAAAGACGATCAGGCTCTGATCACCTCTTACCTGCGTCAGGCGGTGGCGTTTTTGCAGGACCGCTTCGTGGAAGAGGGAGAAGCGCCGATTATCGATTTTTTTAATAACAATGAAATCGATGATGTTCGTCACCTACTGGTAGCCGCCAGCAATCGAGACTCGGATTATCAAAGTCTGCAAAAGTGGGCCTGCGCCACCCTTAAAGTGATGCATATTATATCCCATCTTAATAATGATCTTTCCAGTATTTTTGATGATGAGATTCGCGAACAGATTTTAAGTCCTATTCAAAGTTTCGTCAGTGAAGACAGTATCCAGGGGGCGACTTTCTTACAGAACGAACATGAAAAAATCCGACTGAATAAGTTTGAATTCAAGCCGAAGAAGAACCAAGCCAGCGGCATTATCAAATTATTAGCCAAGCGCAAATTAGTGGCCCTAAATATCTTGGATCGCATTGGTGTTCGATTTGTTACGAAAAACACATTTGATATTTTTAAAGTTCTTCGCTTTTTAGTGAACAACTCGCTGGTGAGCTACCCCCATTGCATTGTCAACGAGGCTGTGAATACGGTTTATCCAACCAATCTGTTTTTGGAAGTGATGGACACCTTGCGAGCCAAGAATTCGATGATGAATGCTAAAGAGATCAGCGATCTGCTTGATAAGAAATTACTGGAGCAGGGCGAACGAGCTGAATTTCATAATAAGGATAATGTTTTTACAGATCCTGATTATAAATTTATTAAGTTCATCTCCCGTAAGCTGATTAAAGTGAATGTTGAACGAAACGGCAAAAAGGAACAGGTTCGGTTCTTTTACCCTTTTGAGGTTCAGATTATGGGGTATCAAACCTTTCTCAACAATATGCGGGGTCCGCTGTCCCATTCCGAGTATAAAAAACGACAAGAAAAAGCCGCCCGCTTGCGATTGTTTGGGTTGGATCAATAGACCTATTGAAGGCGCCAGTTTTTTCCAAAGTCTGGTGTGTAAAGTTGCATGTACTTATTGTTTCCCAAGCGTAACGACAGGGTGATTTGGTTGTGGTTGCGTTGGTTGGGTTCGACATTCAAAATTTGAATGGGACCCTTGGCAATTTTTGAAAGCTGGGGGACCGAGTCGAAAACCAGATCCCAGCGAATAAAGTGACGGAACGATTCACCGTGGTCAAAGCTGACCTTATCACCGACAAACAAAGTTCCATTTTTGGCCACTTTTATAGGAAAGCCGTTTTTAAATTGCGGTAGGGGATACCACTTTTTGCCATCGAAGCTGCGATACACACCATGGGTGGCAGCGGCAAACCGTAAGCCTTTAATGGTCGGACTTTTTTCAATTTGATAAATTTCAGAGTTTCGTAACCGCACCGACTGCGCCGTGAGGTTTTCGATGATTTCCACATTCGACTCAATGGTGGTGTCGGGCCACCACAGTTCACCCCAGCGTGGCACGTGACTTTTACCCCATTTTTTAATGGAATAGCCCTGCAGGATCAGATCTTGCCAGGGTTCCACTTGCGCCACTGTTTTTGAAGCCATGTTCGGTTGCTGCTTAAGGTCCATACTGTAAGCCCCGGAACCGACCCAAATCGGGTTGGCAAATATTTCGATCACTTTTTGTTTGTAAAGATCGGGGTGGGGTTTGAAGTAACCTTTGGCGGTTCGAACTTTGATGGCGACGTCCAAACGGGATTTTAAGTTCCTTAGCGGAATGTATCCTTTGTTTTTTCCAAAACGCACCAACGCCCATTCACCCTTAGTGTTTAAAGGAACGATCGGTAAGCCCGGATCGATTTTTGTGAGGATTTTTGATTTCATGCGTGGTTCAGAGCGCAAGTGGGTCTCAACAGTTGAGAAAAAATATCCAGCATCTTTAGAGTAGGGGCTGAGGTAGCGTGAGCGCACCCATCCGTAGTAATTTTTGTCGTTTTCTTTGTAGATGATTCGATACCAGTCGCGATGGCGCTTGACGAGAGTGACGATCTGGGACTGGTTTAACGTTTTCTGGGGAAGCTTGAAGTTGCGAGGCTGGGGGTGGATGGGCTCACCTTTACCGAGTATGGCCTGCCGCGAAAAATCCAAGGGAAGCAGAGCTGAGGCTTTTAAAATCCAGCCGTTATTGCCTTTTTGGTCACGAACCCAAAGCCATTCATACTGATCAAAGGCCACCGCTCGTTTACGCAGCATTTTCAAATCAAAATGACCCGTGGGAGCAGGATTGTGAGGAGTCAAAAACACGGGTGTGGATTGGCTATAAGCCGATACAGCCGTGCACAAACTGAAAACCAACAAAACAAAGCGCATACTGGTATTGTGGGGTGTCATCGGGGCTGTCTCAAGACCAGTTTTTCCTCTGTTCTCAGTGGTTTACAAAGAACGGAGGGGTGGGTATAACCCTAGCTTTCGACGAATGAGGCTCAGTCGGGCCAGAAGCAAGGGAGAGAGGGGTATGACTATAAAAAAATTAGGTGTTGTCGGCGCGGGTCAGATGGGAAATGGCATTGCACAGGTGTTTGCTGGAATCGATGTGCCAGTGATGATGGTCGACATCAGCGAAGCGGCCCTAGAGAAAGGTCTGGCCACGGTAACGAAAAGTTGTGACCGCCTGGTAAAGAAAGAAAAAATCACCGAACAGCAAAAAACCAAATTGCTCGGCAACATTCAAACATCCACGGATATGCAGGCTTTTGGCGATTGCGATTTTATTGTTGAGGCCGCCACCGAAAACCTGGATCTGAAAATAAAAATTTTTAAACATCTTGATGAAGTGGCTCCAAAAGACGCCATTCTTTGCAGTAATACCTCTTCCATTTCAATCACTAAAATTGCTGGCGCCACCCTTCGTCCCGACAAGGTGGCTGGCATGCATTTTATGAATCCGGTGCCGATTATGACATTGGTAGAAGGGATTCGTGGGTTGCAAACCTCAGACGAGACTTTCAATAGTTTGCGTCAAGCCACCGAAAGCCTGGGCAAAGTTTTTGTCGAGGGGCGAGACATGCCGGGTTTTATTGTTAACCGCATTCTGATGCCAATGATCAACGAAGCCGTGTACGCCCTTTACGAAGGAATTGGTGAAGTCGAAGCCATCGATTCGGCGATGAAGCTTGGAACCAATCAGCCCATGGGACCATTGACGTTGGCCGATTTTATCGGCCTCGACACCTGTTTGGCGATTATGAATGTTTTGCATGAAGGCTTGGGTGACACCAAGTATCGCCCCTGTCCATTGTTAGTGAAATATGTTGAAGCGGGATGGTTGGGACGCAAATCCGGTCGTGGCTTTTACAACTATCAGGAGGCTTAAGTGGATTTGGTAAAACTTGAAGAAAGTAAAATAATTGCCACGATTACCATCAATAAACCCCAGGCCATGAATGCTCTGAGCAGTGGTGTCTTGGATGAATTGGACAAAGCCCTAGAGGTGGTTCGCAATAACAAAGATTTGCGATGCTTGATCATTACCGGTGAAGGCGACCGTGCTTTTGTCGCCGGCGCCGATATCAAAGAAATTCATGCCTTGGATCCGCAAGCGGCTTTTGACTTTGCTGGCTTCGGGCAACGGGTGTTTCGCAAGATTGAACAATTGAATATTCCTGCTATCGCCGCCGTTAATGGCTTTGCCTTAGGCGGAGGTTTAGAGTTGGCCTTGGCTTGTGATTTTATCTTCGCCTCTGAGAAATCAAAGTTTGGACTGCCGGAGTGCACCCTGGGATTGATGCCAGGGTTTGGCGGTACTGTTCGCTTGGCCCGCCGAGTGGGTCCAGCGCGCGCCAAACAAATCACCTTCACTGGCGACATGATTTCGGCTGAGGAGGCTTTTCAGATGGGCTTAGTCAATGAAGTCTGTGCGCCTGACCAATTGATGGAAAGATCCAGAATGGTGGGGACCACAATTGCCAGCCGAGCACCGATTGCTGTCGCCTCGATCAAGAAGACCATTCAAAACACCTATGGCGTGCACGTCACTGATGCTTTGAATATGGAGCAAAAAGAGTTTGGCGATTTGTTTACCACGCAAGATTGTAAAGAAGGCACTCGCGCCTTTATTGAAAAAAGAAAACCGAATTTTACTGGAAAGTAGTTATGGCTAACCAATTAAAGAATCCCGTTCGAATCGTGACTGCTGCCAGTCTTTTTGATGGTCACGATGCCAGCATCAACATGATCCGTCGCCTCCTGCAAGATGCGGGTGCGGAGGTGATCCATTTGGGGCATAATCGCAGCGTCCTTGATGTTGTGACCGCGGCCTTGCAAGAGGGCGCCCAGGGGATTTGTTTGTCGTCTTATCAAGGCGGACACATGGAGTACTTCAAATATATGAAAGATCTGCTTGTTGAAGCCGGTGCCGATTACGTGAAAGTCTTTGGTGGTGGCGGTGGTGTCATCATTCACGACGAGAAATTGGAACTGCAAAACTACGGTATTGATTTTATTTTTCATCCGGATGATGGCCGTAAGATGGGTCTTGAGGGAATGATCGATCTGATCATGGAAAAGTGCGACTTCTCGATTCAAGAAACGGTTGCAACTTCAAAACGGTTTGATCAAGTCTTACAAGGTCGCGACGAGCTTCCGCAACGTCTTTTAGGAATGGCCATCGATGCTATCGAAGCCCAGAAAGACATTGCTCCCGCCATTATGGACAATTTGGCGAGCTTTGCGAAAAATCAAAACCCCTTGGTTTTGGGTGTCACCGGAACCGGTGGGGCTGGCAAGTCGTCTTTGGTGGACGAGCTGATTCAAAGATTTCTTAACTCCTATGAAGATCTTAAAGTGGCGGTGGTTTGTGTGGACCCCTCGAAAAGAAAAACGGGAGGCTCTTTATTGGGAGATCGAATTCGCATGAACTCATTGTCGCGTCCCGGAGTGTTTATGCGTTCAGTGGCCTCGCGCGGCTCGCAAAGTGAAATTGCCGGGTCGTTGCCGAAAATTCTCGAATTTTTAAAAGGCTATGGCTTTGATTTAATCATTGCCGAGACTTCAGGTATCGGCCAGGCCAATGTGGCGATTACAGAAGTGTCTGACAAAGCCCTGTATGTGATGACGTCCGAGTTCGGCGCTCAGTCTCAGCTCGAAAAAATTGACATGATCGACTACGCGGATTTGATTGCCATCAACAAAGCCGATCACCGTGGGTCGCAGGATGCTTTGCGGGATGTTCGCAAGCAATACAAAAGATCACGCAAACAGTTTGAAGCCAATAATGATGACATCCCAGTTTACCTGACTCAAGCGGCTCAGTTTAATGATCTTGGAGTCAACAATCTGTTCTTCGGACTGACCGACGTGCTGGCCGAGGCCGACAGCCAATACCAATGGAAGCTGTCAGACGATGAAAAAGCAGCTGTGCGTGGTGCTGAGAAACAATCCATCATACCTCCCGAGAGACAGAATTATTTGGCCGAAATTGTATCGACAGTGCGGAGTTACAAAAAAGAAACTGAAGTTTTGGCAGAGAAAGCCAGTCGACTGGGCAGCTACTATAAGCTGCAAGATGTTTTGACCGATCAAAAAGACCTAGAGAAAAAGCTGTCCGATGAGCTTCCCGGAGATGAACTGGAACGATTGAAGTCTTGGAATCAGATGCAGGAGACATTTCGGACTGATGAGTATGTGTATAAGGTGCGTGACAAAGAGATTCGTCAGCCTCTGTACCATGAATCTTTAAGTGGTACGAAAATCGCTCGAGTGACGCCACCCACACTCAATGACTGGGGCGACCGCTTGCGCTTTTTACGTTTAGAAAACGTGCCGGGGAGTTTTCCTTACACCGCCGGCGTGTTTCCATTAAAACGTGTGGGTGAGGATCCGACGCGAATGTTCGCCGGAGAAGGCACGCCCGAGCGCACCAACCGTCGCTTCCATTACCTATCCAAAGACGCGCCAGCAAAGCGTCTGTCAACGGCCTTTGATAGTGTGACCCTTTATGGGTTTGATCCCAACCCACGGCCCGATATCTTTGGCAAAGTCGGTGAGAGTGGCGTTAGTATTTGCACTCTCAACGACATGAAAAAGCTTTACGCTGGTTTTGATCTGACCTCGCCGAGCACCTCTGTGAGTATGACTATCAATGGCCCAGCACCCATGATTTTGGCTTTCTTTTTCAACACGGCTATCGATCAGCTGGTGGAGCAAAGAGAAAAAGAAAAGGGACGCAAGTTAAATGCAAGCGAGTGGGAACAAACCCGCGAAGAAGCTTTGCAGCGGGTGAGAGGCACTGTGCAAGCCGATATTCTGAAAGAGGACCAGGGGCAAAACACCTGTATTTTCTCCATCGACTTTGCTTTGAAGATGATGGGCGATATTCAGCAATACTTTAACGATCACAAAGTTCGAAACTTTTATTCGGTGAGTATTTCGGGGTATCATATTGCTGAAGCCGGAGCCAATCCAATTTCACAAGTGGCCTTCACGTTAAGCAATGCGTTCACCTTTGTTGAGTACTATTTGGCCCGGGGAATGACCATTGATGAGTTCGCTCCCAATCTGTCCTTCTTTTTTAGTAACGGTATGGATCCAGAGTATGCGGTGATTGGGCGAGTGGCTCGTCGGATTTGGGCGGTGGCCATGCGCGACCTGTACAAAGCCGGCAGTCGCTCACAGAAATTAAAATATCATATTCAAACATCGGGACGATCGTTGCATGCTCAAGAAATTGACTTCAATGATATTCGGACAACCTTACAGGCTCTGATTGCGATTTATGACAATTGCAATTCTCTGCATACCAATGCTTATGATGAAGCGATCACCACACCCACTGAAGAGTCGGTGAGACGAGCTATGGCCATACAGATGATCATCAATAAAGAGTTTGGTGTGGCGAAAAACGAGAACCCCATGCAGGGCTCTTATTTTATGACGGAACTGACCGACCTGGTGGAAGAGGCCATTTTGACTGAATTTATGCGCTTGAGTGAAAGAGGCGGAGTCTTAGGAGCCATGGAAACCCAGTATCAGCGCGGTAAGATTCAAGAAGAGTCCATGCACTATGAGCATCTGAAACACTCAGGAGACCTTCCTATTGTCGGCGTCAACCAATTCATTAATCCCAAAACCTTGGAAGAGGGTTTTGTTCCGGATAAAATAGAATTGGCGCGGGCGTCTCAAGAGGAAAAAAATCAGCAGTTGAACAATCTGTTGGCTTTTCAAAAGGACAACGCGGAGGCGTCAAAAGCCGAGCTCAAGAAACTGCGTCAGGCGGCTTTGAAAGGTGACAATATTTTTGCAGCTTTGATGGACGCGGCAAGAGTTTGTTCGCTGCATGAGATGACTCAGGCCTTATTTGAAGTCGGCGGTCAGTACCGACGAAATCTTTAAACTTTGGTTATACCATCAGCCAAATAAAAAAGCCTTTCTTGTGAAAGGCTTTTTTTATTTCAGACCGGTCTAAACACAACCGACATCGCTTTATTTGGTTTTTGTTTTAGGGTGAACTCTCTAGGTTGTCGCCTTCATTGGGATCCAAAGGAAGCTGAGAGGGAGCCGGGCGCTCTTCATGATGCTCATACTCCATGCAGCGTTGATTTCTGTCTTGAAAGTTGCTGGCTTGAACTTGCGAAAGAGCCTGACGGCGCATGGTCTGTTCACGCTGGGGTTCTGGAAGATGGGTGAACATTGTTGCAGTGTTGGAATCAAAAGCAAAACGGGTGCAGGTGGTTTGATTGGCATGGCGGCCACGACCAAGGCGAACCGTTATGATCTGATAACCGGTTTGGCCGTCGTAGCGCGTGTAATTAAGTCTATATATCAAAGCATGACGTTGTCCGTCCTTTAAAACCACATTGATATCGCCTCCAACTGAATAATTGGCACTGTCGATGCCAAGAGCCATGTAGTAAGGATTGTTATTGTGGCTGTTGCCTTGGGTGACAACAAGGTTGGAGCGCAAGTTGTTTCCCTGAAGGATCACACGGTCTCCGTTGGCCATCTGAACCGGGCAGATGCGCAGAACATACTCATTGGTGTGGCCGGCGGCTTGGCACTGATTGGCCTGAAAGGTATGAACGCTGTAATCAGCGAAACCGGTGAGCGGTAACAATAAAAACGAAAAGCTTGTTAAGGCCATTTTGAAATTCATGAATTCCTCCAAAAGAACATTTGTCTGAATAAGGTGCAAAGCGGAGGCCGAAACACGCCCCCATAGGTTGCTGTTGGCACGGCCGCGCCTACAGGTTGACAAAAATTGTTAGACAGTGACGGGGAGAAATAATGTTTCACCCTGAGACAAAGCCTGATCAGATCTACGACAAAGGGGTTCTATTTTGAAGCGTTTCACCCTGAGACATTGGCACGGGTTGCAATATTAAAAGGCTACGGAGGTATAATTATGTTGAAGAAAATCGGTACTCTAGCCCTTTTGTATGGATTTTTTCTGAGTTCAGCGTCGTTTGCTCCTGTTGAAGAAGGCACGATTGCCAAGAACTCCTATGGTGAGCGTCGTATCAGTGCCTTAAGCGCGGGGGAAAACCAAGAGACTTTATCAAAAGATATTGAGTCGTATGGATCAGAGGATTTTGCGGGATACAATAATTGCGTTACAACCATGAGACAAAATCATCCAGGTGTCTTAACGGCTTACATTATCAGTTTGTGTGAAAATATGTATCGCACCAGTGCTTTGCAAGATGACCAAGACACTGTGGAAGTCTTAGCCGAGTCAGCCGGAGAAACCGCCACAGCCCTTTAAGCCTGGCGGTGTATTCTTAGCTCAGTTCCAGTTTTGCAATGGTTTGTTTTTGCATATTGGACGTGCCTTCATAGATCTGTCCAATTTTAGCGTCGCGCCAAAACTTTTCCACTGGATATTCTGTGGTAAAGCCGTTGCCGCCGTAAAGATCAATTGCCATGCTGGTGATTTTCTCGGCGGCTTGCGAAGCAAAAAGTTTAGCCATAGCCGCTTCTTTAATAAAGTCTTGCTTTGAGTCTTTCAAACGAGCCGCGTTGTACACCATAAGCTTGGCCGCTTCGAGTTCGGTTCGCATTTCAGCCAATTGAAATTGAATACCTTGAAAAGAAGAAAGACTTTTTCCAAACTGCTCACGCCCTTGCACATATCCCAAAGCAGCTTCGTAGGCGCCTTGGGCAATACCGATCATTTGCGCACCGATACCAATACGTCCTTCATTCAAAGTCTCAATGGCGATTTTGTAGCCCTTGCCCACTTCTCCAATGATATTTTCTTTGGGAACTTCGCAATTTTCAAAAAGCAATTCACAGGTGGAGCTGGCACGAATGCCCAGTTTGTCCTCTTTTTTACCCACCGAGAATCCTGGGAAGTCTTTTTCAACGATAAACCCAGTGATGCCTTTGTAACCGGCGTCTGGGTTTAAGTTGGCGAACACTAAAAACAGGGACGCCTCTTTACCGTTGGTGATCCAAAGCTTGTGTCCATTCAGAACGTACTTGTCGCCTTTGTCTTCGGCTTTCAAGCCAAGAGCAAAAGCATCCGACCCTGAACCACTTTCAGAAAGAGCATAGGCACCGACCCATTCTTGAGCCAGTTTCGGTAAGTATTTCTCTTTCATAGTGTCGTTGGCGTAGTTTAAAAAGGCGTTGGTGACCAAAGTGTTTTGCACGTCACATAGAACACTCACGGACCCATCGATGCGAGCGATCTCTTCAATGGCGATGCAGGCCATGGTGAATGAGCTTTCGGCGCCACCGTACTGTTCCGGAGTTTCAATGCCCATCAGGCCCATTTGGAAAAGCTGTTGTACAATTTCTGGGTCCATCTGTTGATTTTTGTCCATTTCGTGGACTTTGGGTTTGATCACAGATTCGGCAAATTCTCGAATGGCCATTCGAAAAGCCTGTTCATCTTCGCTCCAAGTGGTAATCGCTGGTTGGCTCATGGGATCTCCTTTATTGGGAACTTTGTAGGCCTGTCAGTGCCATGAAGTCAATCCAGGAAGCGCCCCGCTGAAGCTGATGTTTGAGGAAAATTCGATACTTGCAACTTAAAATTGATAGGAGGTGCTGATCAATAAAGAGAAAATATGATGGGTTTTGTCCAGTCGAATCCACTGGTTTCCGGTGCGTTGCACAGATTTGCCGTTGCCACCGGTGTAAAAGCCACCAATGGTGTAGCTTGATTGATCGGACACCAGAAATTTGAAGTTGCTGGAAAATCCAACCATATCCAAGTGATCGCCGGTGCGTCCGGTGGCTGTGAACTCAGGTTCGGGGACCGAGGAATTGTTAGTGAAAACACCGGCCCGCCAATTCACCTTAGGCCATTTGAATTTATATTCCATTCCGAAATTCAGGTTCCAAGTGTCCACATGTTCAATGTCATCAGCGGCCGTGTTCAACTCCATGTCCTGATAGCCAAAGCCGGGGAAAAAAGAGCCATCCAATGCCAGAGTCAATCGATTGTTGGGGCGAAACGCAAATCCCATGGTGTAACGGGGAGGGATGTAGGTTTTGGCTTTAACATTTCTTTCTAAAATCACTTCACTGGGGAGAGACGATGTGTCGGTGACTGATTGATAAAAGGATCCTTGCCCTGAAATACTTAAAGCCGGGGGGCGCACTGATAGACCGAACGACCATTGGTCATCAATATCCAAGAGATAACCTAAGACGACAACAATTCCATTGTGTTTCAGGCTTTTCTCCTCACTGGTGATGACCTCTTGGCTGGGAGAAATGATGGCTCTATCGAGCGACGAGCGAATCAGACTGCGGGCGGTGTAGTACAAACTGATTCCGAAGCTTTCAGTGGGGCTGGCCTTATAAGAACCGACAATTCCACTCCATAAACTTTCATCGGTGTAAGTCAGAAAGGACTGACCCTCGTCACTGTCGTTAATATTACCGGCAAAAAAATCATAATCGGGAACGACGATACTGAAACCAAACGCCCATTTTTTCCAGCGGTAAACGTTACCAATGGCAGAGGGGATGGTTCGGAAGAATCCACGATTCACTCGCTCTCCGGCTTTAATAATATTTTGTCCTTCACCATAGGTGGTGTCGTATTTATTAAAGAGAGTGGCCGATGCACTGATGTCGGTGCCGGTGAGTTTAACGAGTGAGGCCGGGTTGTAAAAGCCAGAGCTGGAGCTGTCACCGTGAAGGGCGGTGTAAGTTCCGCCCATTCCTGAGGCTTGTTCGCCAATCAGGGTGCTGTTGAAATTGTAGTAGGCCCCTGGAACAGGACGCGAGAACAAGATGAAAAAGCAAGCAGTCAGTAGAAATCTCACCGGAACAGTATAACGCAAGCCGTTAAATTCCTATAATCTTAAGGTGTTTTTGCATTCGAAACGGGCCAAAAATCTTGCTTTCGGAAGGGCTTCCCGGTGGACAGCCCTAGGCCTTTGGGCTAGAGTTTTCCTATGGATCCAATGATCATGAAAGTTGTTATGTTTTTTCCGGCGTTCCTGTTCTCGCTGTCTTTCCATGAATTTGCTCACGGTTATGTGGCCAAACTGCGTGGCGATAACACCGCAGAAATGATGGGGCGACTCACCTTGGACCCTTTGGCCCACATCGATTGGATCGGCACCGTCGCCTTACCCATCGTTTCGATCATTTCCGGACTGCCCCTGTTTGGTTGGGCGAAACCGGTGCCTGTGAACCCGCGCAATTTAAAAGATCAAAAAAACGACATGTTCTGGGTGGCTTTGGCCGGGCCGATGTCTAATATATTGTTGTTTATTGTGGGATTGATTGTGTACGGCGTCGCTATTGCTGTATTTCACGTCAATTTGAACAAGTCCTATATGGGAATTGTGTTCGTTTTTCTGTATCTGAATTTGCTTCTCGCCTTTTTCAATCTGCTTCCTTTGCATCCATTGGATGGAGGAAAAATTTTAGAGCGATTTATTCCCTACAATTGGAATCGATGGTTGTTGGATCACCAATATCATCTTAATATCGCTCTTTTGTTATTGTTTATTTCTGGGGGATTCTATTATTTGGCTTACCCCATACAATATATTGTCGTCGGTTCGTTGGATTTAGTACGTGGGGTTGTTCTATGAATCTGTCCATTCACATTCCTCAGTTTGAGGGACCTTTAGCACTTCTTCTTTATTTAATACGCAAAGAAGAAATGGATATCTTTGATATTGATATTCATCTGATTACATCTCAATACCTTGAGTATATCAAAAAGATGAAACAGTTCGATTTGGAAGTGGCTGGGGATTTTATCGCTATGGCGGCAACTCTGTTACAGATCAAATCCAAGATGTTGCTTCCGAACTATAATGAAGACGACGAAGAAGAAATCGAGGATCCTCGTAAAGAGTTAGTCAATCGTTTGATTGAGTATCAAAAGTTTCAAGAGGTCTCGAAAGACCTTTACGAACGCCCGTTGTTAGGCCGTGATGTTTTTCGTCGCGGCAAAACCGAGTCGATCCACACTGATGAAGAGGGTGAGATTATTCTCGACGAAGGCGGCTTATTTTCTTTGATCGCTCATTACCGGAATAGCATTCGCAAAATGAAAAAAGCGGTCCATCGTGTGGCTTCGAAAACGCGATCCATCGCTGGTCGAATCATGGAGATGAAAGATCGCTTTGTGGTTGGGCAGCGGATCGTGATGCGCGAGTTGATCACGAATTTCGAAGATATTAAAAATGAATTGCTGATCACGTTTTTGTCATCTCTAGAGATGGGAAAAATGGGCTTGGTCTCTGTTTACCAAGCCGAAGTGTATGGCGATATTTATTTGACAGCCAAGCGAGAGATCACAGCCGATGCTGTCAGTCGAGTTGAAGAGTATGACTCCCATGACGCCGCCGCTGCTGCCGATTCGATTATGGCCGAAGCCAATGAAGAAGCCTTGCAAGAAGAGTTGGAGCATGAGGTTGAACCCGAAGAACTGCGCGAGCAAGAAGGTCAACAATTGCTAGTCAACAGTCACGAAGGGGAGTCTCTTGAACTGGGTGTGACACCGGTGGATGCTCAAGACGATGAAGGCGTAGAGCTGGATTTGGATATTGCCTCGGATGCCGACATAGAAGAAGCCGAAAAAGATTTGAATATAGATAATGACACCAGCGATGGAGAACCGACATGAGCTCTGTTGAGAAAAACAAGAAACCGAAAAAATCCAAGAAAAATAAAAAAGCAAAAACCAAAGCGAAAGCCGAGGCTAAAGCCAAGAAAGCCGACAATGAGTCAGAAGTTCTGGAAAGAGTGATGGACAGTATTGAAATGGCTGGGGCTTCTTTGGATTTTTTCGATGAGAGCGACAACGACGGCGAATCGGTTCCCGTTCAGGAACCAGAAACCTCCGAAGAGATCATGGAAGCCTTGCAAGACGATGGGAATGCTGAAGTTTCTGAGCCTGAGGTTGTGGCCGAGACCGACCCTGAAGACATGGACTCTGCCGATCCAGAGATGCGCGATGAAGACTCCGATGCCATCATTGGTGAGGATGGAGAAATCCAAGAGTCGACAGACGCAGAGATAACGGCTGAAGACGGCTCCTCGGCAGACCAAGAGGCTATGGAGACTGCGGCAGAGGACAGTGATTCGAATATCGAAGACAGCGATGATATGGACGATGCCGAAACCATGGATATGTTAGAAGACGGCAACCAGACCGAATTCATCGAGCAGAAACAAGCGCTTTCGATCATTGAAAGTTTGCTTTTCTCTTCTGATCGTCCGCTCGGTATGGGCACCTTCAAGCAAGTTTTTAAAGGCACAAGTTATAAAACCAAAGATATCAAAAAAGCCCTTGAAGAGTTGCAAGTGGAGTACGCCGATCCGGCCCGTGGGGTGTCATTAGAAGAGATCAATGGCGGATGGCAGTTGCGAACAAAAGTCGACAACATGGATTTCTTGCGCAAATTAGCTAAAGCCCGACCTTTCAAATTGTCGGGCCCGGCTTTGGAAGTGTTAGCCATTATTGCCTACAAACAACCGATTATTAAAAGTGAAGTTGATGAAATTCGCGGAGTTGAATCGGGTCACCTGGTGCGCGCCCTTATGGAAAAACATTTGGTTAACTTTCAAGGCAAAAGTGAGTTGCCCGGAAAGCCGATGCAGTATGGTACGACTCGAAAGTTTTTAGAAATCTTTGGTTTGCGAAACTTGCGCGAGTTACCGTCACTGGATGAAATTGATCAATTGCTGCCTGATGGCATTGGTGTCGAAGAGGATGAAGAGAAGCTGAGTGATGTGACGGACAAAATGGCCGAAGAGTTTTCTGGAAACTATTCCGAAGGGGAAGAAGAGCTTGAAAAAATTGAAGCCACTTTGGGTGACATTGATACCTCTTCTGAGTTTTTCGAGCAGGAAAAACAGAAACAAAAAGAAAAAAGAGATCGGGATCGCGCCCGAGATATTCGTGAGGCCTTGGATGTTGGAGAAGAGGTCGACCCGAAAGATCAGCGTTGGTTAGAGCGTTACGATGCCAAAATAGCTGAAGAGGCCGAAGCCAAGGCACAGGCCGAAGCTCTGGCGTTGGCTGAAGATGAGGCTCGTGCCGCAGCAGACATAGAAGAAACTTCCACCGACGATTCTGCTGCCAGCGACCATGACGCCATGGCGGCGGGAGTGAATGCTTCCACCGACGAATTGGGAATGGACGCGGCCGATGACAGCATGAGCGATGATGAAGTGACTGAGCCATTGAGTGAGGAGCTGTCGCAGTTAACGGCCCAATCGGAGCCGTTGGTCTCTGACGACATTATGGCAGCCGATGAGGAAATGGAGATGGAGGATGAAAACTCCGATTCTGAGCTTCCCGATTCGGCTGAAACTTTTGACCCATTTCAAGACGAAGAGGACGACACTTTGACCTGATTTTAGACAGGGGAGGTCTATTTTTGGTTGGCAGCGGTACAGATCGAATCTCTTGCTGCTGAAATCAAAGGAAGGGGCAAAAAGGCGTTGAAACAATCATTGATCTTTTGGCCTTTAAAAGGGGTCAAGAGAGTCTCAAAACTAGCCGAAAAGGTATTTAAGGGTGGGGGATTTCTATTTCTTAAAAGGTTCCCAAAAACTGACTCAAAAAGACGCTAATAAACAGAGACGAGGATATGAAATTGAGCCGTTATAAAATTTTAGGATTCGCGTTTGCGAGTTTTTTAGTTATTGGTTTTATCTTTCAAAATTGCTCTCAGCAAGGCGCCATGGAATCTGTGGCGACCCTCAGCGATTCCTGTCCACGTTCTAAATTGGGTTTGCAAAAAACATCCACTGGAAAATCTTATTTGCAAAGTGAAGTCGCTGATGACCTGCCTATAACCTTGGTTCTTGACCCGTTTTGTTTGCAGGCTTCCGAAGAGGTGGTCAACTTTTTTGGACAAAGCATCGATTTGCCACCAGAAGGGCGCAACGATCAGAGGGTGGCGATTGGCTTGCAGCGCCCAGACAATGTGGACTCTGATCAAATCGACGCTTGGTTGCAAGCCCAGCCTTGTGCCATCGGATTGTTTGATGATTTGGGTGTCAACCAAGGGGCCTTGGATAGTGACTTAGATGCCTTTGATGATCCGGAAGTGATCAATCAGCGTCACTTGAGTTTCGTGGAATTTTACGACAGCCTTGATTTTCAGGATCAGCTCACCGAGCCCGTTGTGGTTGCCGTGATTGATACCGGTGTCGACTACACCCACACCGACCTGCAATCCAATATGTGGCGGGGGCCGACCGGAGAGTATGGTCATAATTTTGTCGATAACAACGCTGACCCCATGGACGAGGATGGACACGGCACTCATATTGCTGGTTTGATTGCAGCCAAACAGAATAACAGTTTTGGAGTTATCGGTACGGCCAACGATAAGATTAAAATAATGGCTGTGAAGTCTTTGCCTTTTAAAGGGTCTGGAAAAAGCAGCGCTATATACAATGGCATCCAATATGCCGTCCAGCAGGGCGCTGATGTTATCAGTCTTAGCATCTATTCAGAAGGCTTTAACACCATGTTGGAAACGGCGATCATAGACGCGGTCAAAGCCGGTGTGGTTGTTGTTGTCGCCATTGGCAATCAGAGCTTAGAACTCACCGCCGACAACGTGGTGGCACCGGCTTATATTGGATCTGTGCTCAATGGCGTGATTTCGGTGGCGTCTCTGGACACAACCACTGGAGCGGTGTCTTTCTTTTCAAATTTTGGCGTGTCGTTTGCGGAAATTGGCGCACCCGGGGCCGAGATCGGAGGTCGAGCCGATGGAGGTCTACTATCAACCCTGCCCGGACAGACTTGGGGACGCATGCGGGGGACGTCACAAGCCGCCCCGCTCGTCGCATCAATGGCAGCCATCACTATCAGTCATTTGCGCACTCAAAAAATTCCCTACACTCCAGCCAGCATAGAGAAAATAATTAAGACCTACGGTAGTCAAAAAACCTCTCTTATTGAAAGCCAAGTCAACGATGGGCGCAGAATGAGCTTTAAAAAAATGGCGGAGAATCTTTCAGATCCAGATGTCTTAAGAGAGATTAGCAGTGGTCGCTTTGATGAAGGCCTTTGTTCACGATAAATTTACAGCAAATAGTATGAAACTTGAAGTTATGATTGGATGGGAAATCCATCAAAGCTTGATCCGTGAACCTGTTTTAGTGAATCGGAGAATTAGTAGAAATTCCACAGTGTGGGGCGACTGAAAGGCATGACTGACTGTCGTTTTGATTGTTGATCACGGTCTTGATTTTTTCTGGGTTCCTTGAAATTCCTTAAGATTGAAGCGATGATTTTTGCATGCGATTTTTATGTTTTATTTTTTCATTGTTGTTTGTGTGCTCAAGCTCAGCCTTTATTAATATCGAAAGTCTGCGACAAGATATTGAAAAAGGATTCAATGGATCATCGGGCGTAACCGTTGGTGGCTCCTCGGGAAACGTTGATGTCTTTGGCTTGGGAGTGAATAGTCAGAATATTTATAAGAGTGCTCAGCGCGAGTACATTATGATTGGCCAATATGAGTACGGAGAGGCCAACGATTTAAAAAACAACAACAAAGGAAGTTTTCATCTTCGCTATGCCCAGGAATTCGCGCAAGGTTTGTTTTGGGAGGCGTTCACCCAAGCCGAGTTCAATGAATTTCAGGATTTGAGTTTAAGGACTTTGCTGGGTGGTGGTTTACGAATGCGTCTTATCCGAAATGAAAAGAATAGTATATTTCTTGGTCTCGGCACCTTTTACGAAGATGAAGAGATCGACAGTGGCGTCGACCAAGCGAATTTTCGAGGCAATATTTACCTCTCTTTTCGAAGTCTTTTGGCCCAGCAGTTCGAGACGGTTCTGGTCGCCTATTATCAACCCAACTACAATTTGATCGATGACTACCGGCTGCGATTGACGGCGGGGTTTGAAAGTAAAATCAGCGAAACTCTGCAATTGGTGAATAATTTTAGTTATTCCAAAGACACGCGTCCACCGGCGGGGATTGAGCAAGAAGATTTCACTTACAGTGTGGTTTTCAACCTGAGTTACTAAGCCAAGATGGGTCGAGGCGACCCATCTCCGACAAGATAATGACTAGAAAGAATAACGTCCGCGCAGCTCAAGACCGGCTAAGCTGACATCTGTGGTTTGACCAATATCGTTTTTGAAGTTCATGTTGGTGATTTTAATCAATCCTTCAAGAGCGATGTTGGGTAGAATTTGATAGTTGGCACCGCCTTGAAATCCGATGTCACTGCGTGTGTCGAACGGCGAGTTGTCCATGCTGGGAATTGAAAGATTCAGTCCAGCAAAGCCATTGATTCGGTCAACCAGCTTGGCTTGTCCTAAAAAAGCCAGTGTCCAAAGGCTTAAGCGGGGCGAGTATCCAATAGTTCCACCCGTGGTTTCAGCACCGTTGTTTGTGTAGGTGACACGGTCGAGAGTTCGCGGTGTTTCGTATCCCAATTCGACAGCGAAGGATAAACGATCGGTGAAATCATAAAGACGTCCCTTAATTCCCATAGAAAAAGCGGTGTCGCCGTCCAGGTTTTTCTGTGAGCCATCAGCGTAAACATTGCCTTCCAGTTCTCCTGAAAAGTTATGACCGATGTAAACAGTGGTGCGATCTAAAATCTCGGACATCAGATCGGGGGAATCATAGCTGGTTTGAACTTGGCTGGTGGGAGTCCGAATCGGTTGCTCCCAAGCCGGTGTTGAATAGGCCAACTTCATTCCAGGAGAAATCACGCCGGCTTCGCAGCCCACGGTTTTTCCAATAAGGTGGTCATTTACTTTTTCGACGATCGTGACTTCGCAGGTGCCAGTTTTACTATGAACCCTTAAAGTGGTTCCAAGAGGAACTTGGCTGGAGTCTAAAACCAGAATCGACGCTCGGTTGCGGGGAAGGTCGTACTCTTCCACCGTTAAGGCGATGTCTTTGGCCTGGGCTGATGTTGCGAAAACAAGTAGTAAAAGTAAAAGAATTTTAGGCATTCTTCCCCCTATTAGTGTGAAGACTAAAGTCTAGGGTGTCCGCCGGTACCGGTCAAGCCAGGCTTTTGCGAAGTTTTGAGTGCTTATTTATTGACCATCTGTGAGGCCATCACGTCCACCATGGCGTCAGCCACTCGCACACCGTCACAGGCGGCACTGGTGATGCCTCCGGCGTAGCCTGCGCCTTCGCCACAGGGGTAGAGGCCGGCATGGCTTGGAGACTGCAGGCTGTCGGGGTCTCGGACCACTCGCAGCGGGCAAGAGGTTCTGGATTCGATGCCATAAAGGTTGGCGTCGCTACTGATAAATCCTTGCATCTTCTTTTGGAAACGCTCAAAGGCTTCGACCAGATGCAGATAGATGGCATCTGGAAAAAGCTGATCCAAGCGGCTGCTTTGCAAACCCGAGGGTGATGAGCCTTGAAGAGAGTCGGGGGAGTTTTTGGCCAACAGAAAATCAATCATATTTTGCGCAGGTAAGCGGTGTCCGCCGTTTTGGTCCGCCACCATAGCATAGGCTTTTTCTTCTAAGGTTTTGCGGAACTTGATACCGCCGAAGAGATCCTCGCCAAACATTTTCTGATGATCAATGGAGATAACAATGGCGGCGTTGGCATACTTGGAGTTGCGGTTGAAGTTGCTCATGCCGTTGCTAACAACCGATCCCGGATCGGTTCCAGATGATAAAACATAGCCTCCTGGGCACATGCAAAAAGAGTAAACGCCGACATCCTCTTGCTTGTTGTGATAGGTGAGCTTGTAGTTGGCGGCTCCCAATTCGGGATGGTCCCAGTATTCACGGTATTGCGTTTTGTTCACCCAATTTTGTGGATGCTCCACTCGCAGTCCCATAGCAAAGGATTTGCCTTCCATTTCTACTTCGTGATCATGCAGGATTTTAAACATGTCCTCGGCCGAGTGTCCGGTGGCCAGAACCACAAATTCGGAGCGGAACTGCTGACCTTGTTCCGTCTGCAGGCCAACAATCTGATTTTTTTCAAAAAGCAGGTCAGTGACCTTGGTGTTGAAATGAATTTTACATCCCTGGTCGATCAAATGCTGACGAATTTTTGGAATCAACCGCCGAATTTTATTGGAACCAATGTGAGGGTTGGCCAAATACTCCACCTCGGGAGGTGCACCGAAATCCACCATCCGGCGCATGACGTAGGGGATATGAGGCGACTTAATCCGGGTGACCAGTTTGCCATCAGAATAAAGGCCGGCGCCGCCTTCGCCATAGCAAACGTTGTCTTCTGGGTTGAGTTCGCCGTAGCGCCAGTACTTATTGATTGCAAAAATTCGCTTTTCGCAAACCGACCCTCTTTCGAAGATGTCACAAGGGACGCCGCGCTCCGCTAGGCGAAGAGCTGCAAACAGCCCGGCCGGCCCAGTGCCCACGATCAGCGGGCGCGCCTTGGTTTGGATCGGCGGGGGCAGTTCAAAACGCTCTTCGGGTTCTTCATTTTCTTTAAAAAGTTCGAGGGTGTAGACCCAGTGGAGCTTTTGTTTAGAGCGGGCATCCACCGATTTTTTAAGAATTCGATAATGCTCAAAATCAGGCTCTAAAAGGCGCAATTTTTCTGATAAATCTTCGTCGATTCCGACTTTTAAATCCTTGATCTGTTTAGCCATGAGATCCATACTAGCGCAACTTGGTGGAAAAATATATGAA
The DNA here is from genome assembly GCA_964588335.1 of uncultured Pseudobdellovibrionaceae bacterium. Classification (GTDB taxonomy): domain Bacteria; phylum Bdellovibrionota; class Bdellovibrionia; order Bdellovibrionales; family JAGQZY01; genus JAGQZY01. The sequence goes on from CAZPOV010000007.1 coordinate 107,003, forward strand.
AGAGCTAATACCGAAAAAAGAGGCAGAGAAAATGGCTGAGACAGTGAATAATTTTCTTTATGACCAAGTCGTTCCCCAGTTGCCAAAAAAATGGCTGAGTCATGTGGTGGGGAAGCTGGCACATTTAAAAATCCCCCAACAAGTCAATCGGCAACTGATTCGATCGTTTGCCAACCATTACAATATTGATTTGTCGGAAATCGAAAAGCCCCTAGAAGATTACAAAACTTTGGGAGAGTTTTTTTCACGGGCTTTGAAAGCCGACGCGCGTCCGATTCAGGGTGAAGTTGTGCATCCCTGTGACAGTGTTCTTATCGAGTCGGGACGTATCCACGACGAACTTTTGATTCAAGCCAAAGGAAAATCCTACCGTCTTTCCGAGTTTCTGCCTGATAATCCGTGGGAACAGGAATTCAAAAAAGGTTCATTTTTCACTTACTATTTAGCGCCCCATAACTACCATCGCGTGCACTCGCCAGTGACGGGTGAGGTGAAGTGGACAACGGTTGTGCCCGGCGAGTTGTGGCCGGTGAACTCTTGGAGTGTTAAAAACGTCAACGATCTTTACGCCATTAACGAACGCGTGGTGACTGGAATAGAAACCGAACGTGGTAAAGTGATTTTGGTGATGGTCGGAGCCACCAATGTTGGTAGCATGTCGTTTTCTTTTGATCCCAATATTCAAACCAACAATCCCCGCAAAAAAGAAAGAGTTCATCGCGAGTACGCGCAAGGACGCCCTCTGCAAGTGGGTGATGAATTCGGGGTGTTTCATCTTGGCAGCACAGTCGTGGCGATTTACGATTCGCATTGGAATCTGGGGCATCGCCAGCGTGAAGCGGTACGTATGGGTGAAAAGCTTCTCTAAAGACCAGTGCAGCCCTGTCGAGTTTTGGCCGATAAGGTACTTATGGCGACTTTCCTTAAAAGTTATTCAAAAAATTTGCTGTGGGCTATGGGCCTGTTTGCGGTTTTCAGTGCACCAGTTGTCGTTTTCAAATCATCACCTCAATCAATAACAGTGAGTGTTTCCTATCCACGCGAGGCGCGTAGCCTGGCGTCTGTAAAGGCGAGCACGGCGAACGTGCCTCAACAGGCTTGCCAGGCGAGGCAGCAGTGGCGCTACCGATGTGATAGCGATAAGTCCAACTGTGTGAAGGACCAGAAGGTGACTTTTTTGGAGTGCAAAAAATTATAAAGCCATTGTGGCTGCAAAGACACAGTCAAAAGCCTAGCGCAAAGTAACATAATAGTTCGCTGTTTTTGTCGCAAAATGAATGTTTCAGACTAAGATTCAGTTAACTCGCAGGCCGGCCGCGCCGATAAGCTTTAAAAGAATGAGGAGTTACGGATGAAATTTTCAATTCTACTTTCATTGGGAGCTATGGTTTTTTGTGTGCTTGGGACAGGATGCGCTTCAAGCAGTGATCGTCAACCGGCGAGCTACAGTCGCTCGGGACGGCCTTACAAAGAGCCTAAAGCCATGAATCATCGGACATTGGATACAGAGACACTCTATCAAGCCTGTCTTCGTGAACGTCCCGAAACCTCTTGCCGCAATCGATTGGGTCGATAATAACTCGACCAAGGACCTGAAGCTTGCCAAAAAGTGGTGATTCAAAGCATAAAAATTTGAGTCACCGGCTGATTCGACCTAGTCTTATAAGTGGGACGGGCGATGGGCTTTAGGATGAGGTACTGTAGCAGGAAGCTGCATCATCGCCTTTTTTCTTGAATTCTTTTCTTACTCATTACAAAACCAGAAAAATAAGAGCAGCTGAACTTCAGTAATCAACAGAGGATCTTTGTATGCAAAAGTTAGTACTGGTTCGTCATGGGCAAAGCCAATGGAATTTAGAGAACCGTTTCACAGGTTGGGTGGATGCGCCTTTAACAGAAAAAGGCAAACAAGAAGCGGCCAATGCTGGTGCACTATTAGAGCAACAAAACTTTCAATTTCAAAAAGCCTATACCTCTTATTTGCAACGCGCGATTCACACCTTGTGGTCAATTCTTGAAGTGACCAATCAACCGTGGATTCCTGTCGATAAACACTGGCGTTTGAATGAACGTCATTACGGAGGTCTACAAGGCTTAAACAAACAGGAAACGCGCGACAAATATGGTGACGATCAAGTCTTCGAGTGGCGGCGCAGTTATGCGACTTTGCCGCCAGAGGCCAGTGGCCCTTTTCAAGACGAGCAGATCAATGATCGTCGCTACCAAGACATTCCTAAAAACGAGTTTCCGAAAGGTGAGGCGTTGAAACATTGTTTGGAGCGCGTGCAGCCTTATTGGGATCAGCATATCAAGAACGATTTAAAGTCAGGTGGTGACTTTCTTATTGCGGCCCACGGCAACAGTTTAAGAGCCTTGGTGAAACTTCTTACTGGAATGAGTGAAGATGAGATCACCAAGTTTGAATTTGCCACCGGCGTTCCTTTAATTTGTGAATTGGATACCGATTTTAAAATCAAAGAAATGAATTGGTTGAAGTGATCCCAAAAACAAGACGCCTCTGTCATCGGACGTGACAACAACGTCAGTTGTTTTCTGAGCCCCCTTGAGTTTTAATAAAAACTCAAGACAAGGGGTTTAATCATGATTCAGTCATTTTTGCGAATTTTAACGATCAGTGTTTTTCTGCTGCTTACTCACTGCACCTCTATCAGCTTAAAGTTACCAGGGGCGACCATCGAATCGCCACAGGTGGCGGGCAAAGGCAAAAAAGAACTGGGACCCAGCCTTGAACCGGCTCGAGAGATTGAGTACAGCGATGCCGTCAATTCGCGACCACCGGACCTTGATAATGCCAGAGCTTTAGGTGCAACCCACAGTCTGCTGCATCAGGCTCGTTTTGGATTGAGTGACCGCTTTGAGCTGGGCGGGCATTTAGGTATCGACACCACCAGCTCGGATCTGCAAACCACCTATATGTTGATTGGAAAGTTTCAAATTTTTGGTCCCACCAAAGGGGAGGCCAAGGCCGGAGATTCTTCGGCTGGCTTGTTTGCGCGAGTTTCCTACACCAAAGCCGATGGTTCGGGTGATCAGTCTGTAACCTTCGGGCCCGGCGGGTTTCCTTGGTCGGCAACGGTCAGTGCGGTGGGGACAATGGCCGGTGCCAGCTTTGGTCATCAAGTTTCGGACTCTGTACTTCTCTACTTCAGCGGCTCTTACCAGAACGTTCGCTCCTCAGTAAAAATTGACCAACAGCCGGCCGATGATCTTTCTGATCCAGGAGGGTCGTACCGGCGCGATCGTGACGGACGCAGCTTAGCTTACGGAGCCGGTCTGCAAATTCGCTTAGGGAAGGTCTATCATTTTCACCTCAAGGCCATGCAATTCGAATTTTATATGGATGGCATCGAGGATTACCAAGGTTTGGTGGGGGCCGGTGGATTCAATTTCTACTGGTGATCCTTTTCAGCGGATAAAAAAACCTAACAGAGATACAGGTTGAAAACCTCAAGTAAGAAAAAAAGATCTAAAAAATCTTAGCTATTTTTTTTTGCAAAGATTTCCTTTCTGACTAAAAGATAATCAAATCTTGGTCATGGTCGGTCGAGAAACGCGACTTAGGGGCTCTTTTGCTCCGCTCATGGGCGTCTTATAAAGATCCATAATAGAACTCATAAAATCAATTGTCTTACAATTTTAATCCCAATCTATTATCCTAAGGATGACTTTCTAAAGTCGGAAAGGAGGTGGTGCCAATGTCATGTGAATTACGTAACTTAGGTGCCCTCCAGTATGGAGGAGCCAATTAACTAACTAAAAGGAGTTAATTACTTAAGACGGTAAGATGGCAATCTTGCCGTCTTTTATTTTAACCTCTTTTTTTGGAAGGCGCCTCGCCTCTAAAAACAATTCTAAAGCAAAGGGCGGCAATTGACACAGAGGGCTGGTTATATTAACTCCAAGAGCATGTTGATTGATTTAAAATCCATTGATGAAGCCGGTAAAGATTACAATTTCGATGAACTCAGTGATGAGACTCTCGGTACTTTCAAAGACTTGATTGGCGACACCCCTTTTAAAATTGAATTGGAAATACGTCCCCTGGGAAATACCTTTCAAGTTCACGGCGCTGTCAATTCGGAGTACCATGAAGTCTGCTCCAAATGTGGCTATGAAATCGAGCTGCCTCTACAAAATCGTATTAACGAAATTCTAGTTATTGAGAAGGAAAGACCACGCAACACTCAAGTATCGCAAAGCCGACAAAACTTTGATGCCAGTGCGCCGTCTGTGACATACATCAATGACAGCCATTTCAATCTGACTGAGTTTCTTCACGAAATGATGGCGGCTGGGATGGAGCTTTATCCTCAATGCACAGACACAGAGGTCTGTGAATCCCGTCGTTATAAAGAGCCTTTGATAACCAAAGAGGAGCGCGCCGGACATCCCGGGTTTGCTGCCCTTAAAAACTTAAAAGTCTCGAAACACTAATAATTTCAATTTATTTTTTTTCTGGATTCTTGCCCAAGGGATCATAGCGTTCAGCAAATTTGTTGTTGAGCTTGGTGAGGTCCAAAATCGTGAACAAGTCTGCGCAGGCAAAGTCTTCATCAAGGGCCGGCATTCCGTACACCTGACTTCCGGCATGTAAATAGGAGCGCAGTAAGGGCGGCAGGCGGCGCAATACCATAGCGTCAACTTCCGCATCTTCAAAATGCTTCTGGGCATTTTCAAACTGATACTTGGGCGTCGGCTCAATTTGCAATTCGTTATTCCAGCTGTCTTTGGCATCAAGAGATTTTACCACTGAAAACACTGTCGCTGGATCCGTCGAATCAAAGCTCGAACAGCCAAACAGAAATCGTGTTTTGGTTTCTCGAATGTATCGAGACAGGCCTTGCCAGAGAAGATCCATGGTGCGACCGGTTCGGTAGTCGGCATGGGTGCAGGCTCGTCCCATTTCAAGTTTGGCACCCTCAAGGTTTAAAAACTGATCCAAATTGAATTCCCCTTGGGAATAAAAAATATTTGAGTAATCGGAATGAATCAGGCGATAGGTGCCCACGGCTATGCCTTTACTTTTATCAATGATTAGAAGGTGATCGGCGCGGTGGTCAAAAGTGTCAAACTCAAGGCCGGTTTCGTGGCTTCTCTTCAGCCCCTCTTCTAAAAAAACCGCGTGACGTAATTGCAAAGCGAGCTTTAAATCGTCGACATTTTTAGCGGTCTTAATTGTAAAACCATCAGATTCGATAGCGAAAATCACTTTCGGAGAAAACTTGCTGAGATTGGACATTTCCATGATTAATGATTAAGAATCTTACGTACAGATGTCTACAGAAACTTAGTTTCGCGACGAGTTAAGTCTCCGATAACACTCGCCAGTGGCCCTTTTCATGGATCAGTCGGTAAGACGCGGCTTTTTGGATGCGATCATAAAACCCTTGCCAAGCCGCTTGGCTTTTCCAGTCGGGCTGGATGCGAATCCAAAGCGGTTTTTGCTGGTCAGAGAATTCACGAAAATGACCATACAGGTGGCGGGCGGCCACCGTCGGATGGGCATCCACCACAAGCTCGTGCCAGGGGCCGGAGGACTGCCTAGAAAGACATTCGAAAGCTTCTTGATCCATTGGGTGGGAGCTGTCGATCAAGGCCACAGGCTGATCGGGTTGATAATGATTTTTTAAATGTCCTGGGGCCTGCTCAGACTTTGTTTCGATGACCTGCATTTTTAAATTATGGCTATTGAGGAAGTCGCGCAACTGATCGGCATCGATCACACCGGGGCGTAAGATTCTCAAAACCTGGGTCTGGGTGTCGACCTGCACCACTGTCGACTCAATGCCGCGCTGACAAGCGCCGCCGTCGACAACAGGGACGTTGCCATTGAATTCTTGCAGAACATGTTGGGCCGTGGTCGGGCTAGTTTTTCCAAACATGTTGGCGCTGGGCGCGGCCAAGGGAACGTTCAGTTGCTGCAAAATATTTTGGAAAACGGGATGATCGGGTGCGCGCACAGCCACCGTGGTGCCACCGTTGTTGATGAGGGGAGACAGTCCGTCTTTTTTATCAACAACCAATGTTAAAGGACCCGGCCAAAATGAATTGGCTAAGAGCCGACTGACTTTGTCCCACTGAGCCCAAGCCTCCGCTTGCTTAACATCTTTAACATGCACGATGAGAGGGTCAAAAAAAGGCCGCTCCTTGGTTTTAAAAATGCGCTCCAGAGCCTGGTCTTGGTCGATTCGACCGGCCAAGCCATAAACGGTCTCTGTGGGCAGCGCTACCACGGCGCCATCTTTTAAAACCTTTAAAGCCTGTGGTTGATCAATCATCGCCATTTACGAGAGCCCTTTGCCGGGAGGATGCTTCACCCGATAGCGCATGTTGATGAGTTCCACCCCAAGGGAAAAGAACATGGCGAAGTAGATATAGCCCTTGCCGACGTGGCCTCCCATACCTTCAACGATAAGAACCACGCCAATTAAAATCAAAAACGAGAGAGCCAAAATTTTCACCGTCGGGTGCTCTTCGACAAAATCACTGATGTAGTTGGCTGAAAACAGCATAACAACCATGGCGATCACCATGGCGATCACCATAATGGTTATATTTTTGACCATTCCAATGGCCGTGATCACAGAATCAAGGGAAAAGACGATATCAAGAAGCATGATTTGAAAGATGATCATTGAGAATTTTTTGCCGTGAAGGTGGCTGGCGACGGCCTGACCCTCATCGCCTTCACCTTCTATTTTATGATGAATTTCAAAAGTGGCTTTACCGACTAAAAACAATCCACCGGTGATCAATACAATATCGCGCAACGAAAAACCCTGGTCGAAAACATGGAACAGCGGCGCCGTTAAATTCATTAACCAAGACAGGCAGAACAGCAAAAGAATGCGAGTGATCAAAGCCAGTGAGATTCCAAGGCGTCGGGCAAACGGCTGTTGGGGTTTGGGAAGGCGTGAAGTGAGAATCGCCACGAAAATAATGTTATCAATGCCCAGAACAATTTCCATCAGAGAAAGGGTGGCTAGGGCTGATAAAGTTTCTACTGAAAAGAGGCTATCCATGTCCCTTTTTGTGCTGTAGGCTTGACCTGAAGTCAAGAAAGGGAGCCGGGGTTGAAATATCTTATATTGCTTGTCTTTTTAGCGCTTTCGGGATGCCAAACCACATCTTACAGTCATGTTCAGGTTGCGTCTGGCTATCCTCCAGGAATCTGTGAAGAAATAGGCCAGGTCATCGGCAATGCAACGACTTATAAAGACGCCAAAGAGCAAGCCGTCGAGGATATGCGCTTTCAGGCCGCCCGTCGTAACGGTAATTACATACGGTTGGTAGCAATCTCAGCCCATGGCACAGCGGCCCGTGGCGTTGCCTATAAATGCCCGTAAAGAGAAGACTGTGAAGAAAGAATCTTTTTATAAATTGAGCGTCGACCAAGTCTTTAAAGTGGCTGAAGATCAGGGTTTTGAGCCCACTGGTGAGTATTTTCAGCTGAATTCTTATGAGAATCGCGTCTTTGATTTGTTTCTCGAAGGCGAGGGGCGACCCCATATTATCTGTAAAGTCTATCGACCGGGGCGCTGGTCGCTGGAGGCGATTCAAGAAGAGCACGCCTTTATGGCGGAACTCCAAGAGCATGGCATTCCGGCGGTACCGGCTTGGCAAAATCAAGGACAGACCACCTTTACAGAAGCGGGTATGATTTTCAGTTTTTTTCCAAAAGCGGTGGGGCGCATGCCGCAAGAGTTGGATGGCAAAGATCTTCGGCGGTTGGGGCAGCAGTTGGCAAAGCTTCACAATGTTGGGGCTCAGCGCGAGGCTCAGCATCGACCCACATTGGATATCGAGGTCATGGGGTGGCAGTCGCTGGATGAGCTGGAAAATTGGGTGGCACCTGAAATATGGCCTCGCTATGATAAAGCGGCGGCTAACATTCTTAACTTTCTCGACGACGAGCTGGATCTGTCCCAGACGATCAGGATTCACGGAGATTGCCATAAGGGAAATATCTTACAAAATGATCCTTTGGATGGTGACAAACAGTTTTTCTTTGTCGACTTCGATGATTTTATCAACGGACTTCCGGTGCAAGACTTTTGGATGCTGTTCTCGGGCGATGAAACTGAAAATTCGGAGGAGTTGGGAAATTTTATCGATGGCTACGAATCATTGCGCCTGTTCGATCATGATCAACTGCGGTTGATGCCAGCCTTTCGAGGCTTACGAATTATTTTCTATGCCCATTGGATCGCCAAGCGTTGGCAAGATCCGGCTTTTCCGCAACTGTTTCCTGAATTTAGAAACTTTATTTATTGGGCTGAAGAAGTTGAAGCCCTAGAGAAAATTGCTTGGAGCCTTTAAACAAGGGGGACTAGTGAAAATAATGATGACCGGGAATCGCGATAAGGATCTTTGTCAGTTCATCGTTCAACGTTTTGAATCCGAAGGGCACAGCTGTCAGTGTTTTTCTCGTAGCAATGGCTACGACTTCGAGAACAATCCAACCGAGGTCATCGCAAGGATTATCAAGGAAGTGGAGTCGGCCGATGTTTTTATCAACCTTTATGCCAATTATTTTTTCAACGCCAGTGTTTTAGCTCACAAATTGTTTAACAAATGGCTTGAAAAAGGCTACAGCGATCGACGAATTATCAATATAGGTTCAACCACGGATCGTGTGCAAAGAGGCAAGCGCAACCTCTACCATTATGAGAAAAGAATTCTCCGTGAAATGAGCTCAGGACATTCCATGCTGAGTGTGTGGGATCAGGCGCCAAAGGTCACCCACCTGTCGATTGGCACAATGGAAAATCGTGCGCAAGTCAATCCGGGCAGAAAGTGTTTAAATATGGAAACCGTGGCTGATTATGTGTACTGGGTGACACAGCAGCCGAAAGACATCCATATTAACGAATTGTCTATTGATCCGGTTCAGTAGTCGGCGGGTCCTGGTCTTTGAAGTGGGCGAGCTGAATGGCTTGATTGGTGAAGATCCAGTTCACACCACGATTGGTTTCCCGGTAAAATAAATTTTTACTATCGGGGAAGCCGGTCCCCACCAAGATGTCCTGTTGGTGACAAGTGTCTTTCATGGAGTCTGTGAGTAAAAGGTATTGACCCGTTAAAGCTCCCAGCTGGCGATCTAAAGTTTCTTTATAGATTTTCTGGATGTTGGTTCGAGCAATGCTGACAAAGGCTTTCGGTGGCACAAAATCAATGGGCGTGAAGCGATCGAGATCCAGAGACATGAAGTGATAATCTTCAGTGGGTACCAATGGTTTTAAAGTCTGGTGAAGAGTTTTTACTTGTTCAGGAAGGCATAGGGTTTTCAATTCGATCATCAGGTGACGCTTTCCACCCAGCGCTTCCACCACTTCCATCAGAGTTGGGATCTGAGCCAATTCAGAGCGTAATTGGGAAAACTCAATGTCAGCAATTTCGATATTTTTCTGAAACACTCTTTGGGTATTGGCATCGTGATGGACAATCGGAACGTGATCTTTTGTCCAGCGCAGATCCAATTCAACACCCCATATGTTGTGTTGTAGGCTTTCTAAAAAAGCCGCCATAGTGTTTTCAATTCGTTCGGATTGATTCCAACAGCCACGATGGGCGACTATTTTTACGTGGTTGAGAGCCCAGTTTGTCGGTTCTGGCTGGGGTACAAATCGGTAAACCTGATTGCAAAAATTTTGAATTTGATCGGTAAGTTTCACCATGAAATCAATACTAACAAAAAAGGCCCTCTATAAGTAGGGCCTTTTCGGTGTTTGTGTTTTCTTCAAAGTCGAATTACGGGTTGTGAGTGTTGTGGGTGCAGCTGTATCGCACTCTCACCTGTGTGCCTGGGGGGAGGGGCTCGGCGAAAAGAATCTCATTTTGTGAAAGATTCTTAATCAGTTCAATGTCATAGCCGGGGTCGGGAATCAATTCCACATCGACATCACCGTTATCTGGTGAACACGCTAAGGTGTCACGAAAGATCGATACATTTTCGCCAATCTCTCTGACCTGGTCCGTGTAATTCTGATCGTTGGCACAAATATCGCCGACAACTCCACCTTCCGTCATGCCTGCTAAGGCGGCGTAAACAAATCCGTATTTACCATCGGGCGCATTGTTGTTGTCCTGGGCATTGAAACAACGAGTTTCACCGTTGTTTTGAATTTCCGAACGCGGCACAAGGTTTTTAGGCTGAATAATGATTGAGTGAACCGACAATGATTTGTAAGGATAAATCGATTTGAAGTAATCAATGAATCGATCGGGCTGTTCACGGTGGGGTTCGACAATGCTGTTCAGAGCATCACCTCCGGCACCCTCGTCTTCATCAGACAGAATCACCAAGGCCATGTGACCAATGGGGCGAATGAAATTGGCTGGGTTCTTTTCAAATGTCATTGCAGCCGCTAAGATTCCTCTTTCATCACCGGACGGGCAATGGGCTTCCACATAGTTATTCCGTTCACAGGTTAAGGTTTGTTCCCATTTGATGGTGTCTTCAAAAAAGCGCTGCTCGGTGAGGATTGGTAGTGAGCCATCAAGAAAGTAAGAGCCATCATTAAACGGCACGAGCTCACCATCTTGAAAATCTCCATGTCCATTGACGATGTCGGGAGGATTGGTGTTGTCTCTTAAATCAAAGGTGTCACGAACGTCTGTTGTTGTGATGGCGATTCGATAGTCGACACCAGCAAGGATGTTAATAAAGTTGGGAAACATTTCTCCCATTCGGGCTTGTTCATCAGACATCGACCCAGAAACATCGACGACAAATAAAATATCTTTCGATTGAGCTTCGGTATCAACGATGTAGTCGTACTGATCAACGCAAGTTCCATCTTCACGGCAGACAGGAATACATCGCACATCAGGGCGTGCATCTAAGCATTGCTGAAAAACCGACTCACCCGATGCATTGAATTGTTTTTCTGAACAAGCACCGAGCATCAGCCCCATGACAATCAGAAAAAATGCTAAAAGCGATAGTTTTTTGAGTTCCATTTTGCACTCTCCTCTTATCTATATATGGAGCAAAGAAAGTGCCAAGGAGACGATTTAAAACGCTTTTCAAAAGACTTTCAATAAACCAGTGATTTGAGGGGGATAGCGCAAAATTCAAGGATAGGAATGATTTAACAGAGGGATAATAAATGTAGAAACGCCAAACCAGTGACGAGAAACGTCACTGGTTAAGGCGGGTTTGTGTTACCGAGCCCGCGGACTCGCTTTTAATAGCTAAACTCGTTTTGCGTCTTGCTGGGATCGTATCGCGGATCTTGCAGGCCAATATCAAAGTACCGAGTGACTCCATCTTTATCAATGTAGGGGAAACACCCATCTTTGCTGGCACTGACAGCAAAGCCGGCACTGTAGCCGTGATGCTCATCAATTGAACCAACGGTGTTGTAGTTTTTGTCGGCGGGTGCGACTTCAATTTGAAAGTCGCGGCTGGTGTCATTGTAGCCAACAAAATTCCGATGCCAGTATTTGAAAACCAACAAGTCATCGGCCAATAGGTTTTTGTCTTCGTCTTGCAATTGTAATTGTTCAGCCAAGTGATAAAGGGCCTTCATTTTTGGGTCCGCTAGCATTTTTTGATACAGGTTGTTGCGCGGTTTCGGGGGAGCGTTTTCGCCAGTGTACTCTTTTTGCCAGTGACTCTCTGGAAAGTGGAGGTGCGAGTGGCCCATGTCCGGGAAAAACACATAGTCGGCAAAGCGATTGGCTAAGGCGACTTCAATTTGGTTGGTCACACTTTTAATAAAGTCTTCTGTGATCGCCACTGGTAGGTGATCTTTGTCGTCGTAGAAAATATAGAATTGGTCTTCGCCGGGGTTGTACTCGGCATGCATATTAAGACGTTTTCCGGAATCGTAGATTTCCTCAAACCGATCGCTCATTTCTAAAAGTGTGTAGCCCCATTTGAAGTCATTGGCATAGACCTCGGGCGTCTGATGAAACGACACCTGGCAACGCTGTTTGGCGACCTCTATGTTGAAGGCGGTTTGGTCTTTACCTTGAGCGGCTATTGAAAAAATCAGAACGAACGCACAGAAAAATCGCGACATTTCTCCCCCCCGGGATCTATTGGTTGTTTCTCTAATGACTTTTCATTAGAAAATCTAAACCTATAAAAACAACCCTGTAAAAATCAACCTTGGACTGGATTTCTTACCAACTTGAAAAAAATACAGGGTTTCATCAGATCAAGATTTCAGGCTCCTCTATGTCGAGGCCAGTCGGGAAGCGATGAGTGAAAGATTGACCCGGTGGTTATAGACCTTTAAAACAGGGATCTTATGTCATTATACACTGTGCAAACCTTCTATTTTTTCAAAGACATCAAAGAAGAGGACCTTTTCTCCATACGGGCGTGGTTGATCGGCCGTGCCAAGGCCCATAACGTCTTGGGTTTGATCGTTCTTGGAACCGAGGGACTGAATACCACTTTGGCAGCCACTCGTCCTGAGGCTTTGCAGACCTTTGTTGACGAAGTTTTCCAGTTCTTTGGTCACCCCGAGCATTCGCAAATCAAAGTCAGTGACAGTGATAAGCCGCCGTTCCGTCGCTTTGTCGTCAAGATTCGAGAAGAGATAGTGACCTTGGGGCGCCCTGAGTTTGTACCGCAAGGCGAGAAACGGCATTTGAGTCCTGAAGAATGGGATGAAATGCTTCGCCGTGAAGATGTGGTGGTGGTCGATACCCGCAATGACTATGAAATTGAAATTGGTACTTTCGAAAAAGCCATTGATCTCAACATAAAAGAATTTACCGAGTTTCCCGACAAGATCAAATCCCTAGAATCGGATCGAGACAAACCGCATTTGATTTTTTGTACCGGTGGCATTCGGTGTGAAAAAGCGATCTACGAAATGGAAAAGCAAGGGTTTAAAAATGTTTATCAATTGGACGGTGGCATTTTAAATTACATGGCGAAATTCCCAGAAGGCAAGTTCAATGGTGAGTGTTTTGTTTTTGATTCACGGGTGGCGGTGAACAAGGAGCTAAAACCTTCAACGCATTTCTCTCTTTGCCCTCAGTGTGGCGAAGTCGGAAGTTTAGAAATTAACTGTCGAAAGTGCGATGAGCCATCCAAGCTTTGCAAGAAATGTATGGCTCTGGTTGCCGACAAACCGGAATATGAAACCTGCTCGAAAAACTGTCGCTACCACTATGCGCGCGATCCTCACTCCAAAGGTCCCCAACAGAAACAGTTTTATCATTCCAATTAATTGGGTGTGAAGGGGTGTCTCGACTCGCAAGACGTCTAGAAAATTGAGTATCCTTGGCTGAAGGTCGAGCCGGCAATAAACCTGTGCGCTCGAAACTCCGATACTTTGTTGAGGTATCAGAGAAATGATCCAATTAAAAGAACTGAGCTTTTTTAGAAAGTTTCCGCAGACTGTGATTGAAGAACTGCAAAAATGCGCACAGACTGTGAACTTTCAAGAAGGCGACATTATCATCAAACAAGGTGAAACCAATGAATCGCTTTATTTTCTATTGAATGGCGTTCTTGATGTTTTCGTTGACGGTGGAAGAGTCGCTGAAATGAAAAAGGAAGGTGATTTAATTGGTGAGATGAGTCTGATCAGTCAGCAAGTATCGTCGGCTACGATCAAAGCTCAAACGGCGGTGTCGTTGGTAAAAATTGATGGCGACTCCCTGCACCGGTTGGCGACCAACGGTAATCCTGGAGCAGACAGTCTCTATAAAGTCTATTCAGACATTCTGGTGCAGAAGTTAGAAGCCACCAATCACCGGGCTAAAAAGCTGGAGGCCTTCGCAAAAGACCTAGAAGCGGCACAGGATCGGTTGGAAGCGGTGAATGCGTCTCTAGAATTAAAAGTCAAAGATCGGACCGCCAAAATCGCCAAGAACCTTGAAGAGTTAAAACAGAAAAATGTTGAGCTTCAGGCGACCCATGAAAAAATCTCAGAACTTTATCAAAGTCGAGACATCACCTTTCAGTCTCTCGATAGTCTTTTAAACAATCACTTGCTTCCTTTGAAGAAAGAAATTCGCAAGTTTAAGAAAACCCATAATTTAAAAGACAGTGAAATGGATCGAGTGGAAAAAGAAATTGTACGCTCGATTCATCGACTTGAGCCTCTGACAAAAAGTTTCAATGCTGAAAAGTCAATGTCGTCTAAAAAGGTTCTGTTGGCTGAGCCCATCAAAAAGCAACACAGTGTTGCGAAGTTGGCCTTGGCCGGAACTGGGGTTCAACTGACCATCGTACAAACAGTTGAGGAAGCGCAGCTGGCGTTAGAGCAGGAGAGCTTTGATATCTTCATGTTTGGTGAAGAATTTATCGGATTGACGGAGTCGGCCAGAGCCTCTAATCAGAATATGGAATTTGTATTTGTTACTTCTAAAGACATCCCTCAGTATGCTTCAATTCTCCTTCAACAGAAGATTTTTCCCAATGTTGTTAATCGAGATGAGGAAGACAAACAGTTCACCATTAAGAATTTTGTGACCACAGTTTCGAAATTGGCCAGTGGTAATTACTTTGGACTTGAAAAATATATCTCATGGGGCGTTGAAGTGAAAGAACTGGAAGTCACCGGAAGTGATCATCGGGCGCAAGTGATTGAGCAAATGAATAACTATTTCACCCAATCAGGAATTCGGGCCACCAACCGAGAACGACTTTCTTTAGTCGCTGAAGAGTTATTGATGAATGCGATCTACGATGCGCCTCATGATCAGGATGGCAAACCCATATACAATCATAAAGATCGCACCGAAAAGATCAGCCTTGCTGAATCCCATCGACCTGTTTTTCGGTTTGCCACCGATGGAGTCCTGATTGCTATTTCAATCACCGATCCGTTTGGCGCTCTCGATGCACCCACTCTGTTTGCTTATCTGGATAAGTGCTATTCCGGAGGCTCCTTGAATGATGGTCGTAAAGACAAAGGCGGTGGTGGCCGTGGACTGCATCAGATTATCGAAAACTCTGACTTGGTGGTTTTTAATATTGATCTGAAAAAAAGAACAGAAGTCATAGCTCTATTTAATGCTGACCAAAAGACCGCGGTTGATCGCAACCCCAACCTTCACTTTTTTAAAGTCGCATAAATTGCTTCAACTTGAGTCAAAATTTCGATTTTGACACCTAAAATCGATCACACCTGTTTTTGCCGCAAAAAAAATAAACAGAAAAAAGTCATTGAGGCAGCGTTTATCTCATTTTGAAGAACTTTGACTGTACCATGATGAGAGACTGGGTAGTGTTCCAGGGCCTGACAACTTCTTTAACAAAAAAATCAACTTTAAAGCAATACAACCCCCTTCATTTTGGCAACCGCTTTGCAATTGATAGTAGCAAGACGAAAACGCTGGGGGGCGAAAATGAAGACAATAGTAACTATAGTAATAATTTTAGTGGCACAAAATGGCTGGGCTTTTGATAAAGACAGTAGCGTGGGTGATTTACAAAATGCCTTAATGCAATCCAATAAGGATTACAACGCTTCGAAAAAACTGGCTTTGCAAGAAGACAACGAAAGAATCAGCGATTGGAATCAACAGGAAACCACAACCATTGAAATCACTGCGGATATTAAAGCCGAAGCGCGAGATTATCAGGGAGGCATGGAAAGCGATCCCGAGTCTGAGAAAAATGAAAATCTCGCCGAGACTGAAAAGCAAGATGTTGAAACAACAGTCCTGCATGAAGTTTCTATGAACAACTGAATCAAACCTGGGAAGGTGTGAGGCCTTCTCTTTTTAATCCTTAGCCGTCTTACTGAGTCTAGCCCCTTTTCCTTGCCAGAAAAGGGGCTTTTTAAGACCTGTCGCCGAGGTAAGATAATGGCTTTGTCAGTCCAATTGCAGGTCTTCAATTTTTTGAGCGCAAAGTCATTTAAAGACCAAAGTCTAGTTCGCTTTTTTGCTTTCGACTTTTCTGATAGCAAAGCTTATCCCATTATCTATGCGATACTCCTACACAGCTTTACTTTTTATTATTGTCCTAGTTTTGGTGAATCGATCACGGGCCGCCGACTGCGGAACCCCAGATCCTTCCATTCAACGATCGATCGTGATGATCAACGAAGAGGGGGAGCCGGACTTGTGGAGTGTCGAGCAAGCCAGGGACCTGAGTTTTTGTATCAGCGAAGTTTTTGCTAGCAATTACGAGACTGTTGAAAGCGCGGTTCGCCATGCCGCTCTCCAATGGATGGAGTATGGCAATTTTGATTTTAAGTTGGCCGACGATCTTTCTTGCGATAACAATAATCGACAGGTTTTGTTTCGTATAGTTCCTACGGCTCGTCAGGCCAAGTTCAAAGCAAGGGCCTTCTTTCCTGGGTCAGAACCGCATAAAAGAAAAATTCAAATCAATCGTCGGTTTGCTGACAGCGCCGGCTCTGAAATGCAACGTTTGATGTTGCATGAGTTGGGACACGTTTTAGGTCTTCGACATGAACATATTCACCTTGATGCCGGTGGTGATTGTCCGGAGCTTGGCGAATTTGATCCAGTCACTGACTATGACCCGGCTTCGATTATGCACTATCCAAGTTGTGGGCCCAAAAAACTGCAAAACTTTGTTCTTTCTGATCTAGACAAAGACGGCATAGCCAGTCTTTATCCATTTTAAAAAAAGTATCGACCGCCAATAGCGATTCCCAAATCGACATCGGTATCGGGAATAAAAAAGAAGTGCAAAGACGCTTCGGCAAAGACTTCGAAACTGGGATCGTTAAAATAATAATTCAAGCCACCCACACCGCGCACGGCAAGACCCAATTCATCATCATCATCGTCGTTGATCCAAGGCGGTGGGTCGTCGTTGCGGTCCCAGGAAAACAGCGCCCCGCCGACTCCAAAGTAGTAGCCTAGAAAGGCTTTACCGATTTGTAGTTCGCGATCAAACTCCCACAAGTAGGTGCTGTGAAGATGAAAATAATCTCGTCGGCCGAGGGAGTACCCCAGTGCGGCATCAATGGAGTTTTGCGCCGACATCCGGTGTTTGACTGAAAATCCTGTGGGATTGGCTAAGATAACTCCAAGGCCCCAGGGTTTAACTTCCGCAAAAGCGGAAGACGAGAATCCAATAACAATTAAAAAGACTAATTTTTTCATGGAGGCATTATTAAACATTTCTGGGCCTCTGGGAATTGTTAATTTTTACACAATTCTTTGTTTTACAAATAGGTGTGCAACATAATAAAGCCGATTTCGTTGGGATTCTGGTAAGAGCCGGGTGAGCCGGCGATGGCGGAATCCAGAATGGCGCGGGTGTACTCCACTTGAATATTAAAGTGAGGAATCGGGAGCCATTGAATGCCGATGCCTGGCTGATGTTGTAGCGAATAGCTGGTGCCCCGATCCACTGAGGCATGCTGAAAGAGCAAGTACCACATCAGACCTTGCACCGGCGTGTTACCAACCCTTAAAAAAGAGGCCAGAGTGTCAACGGCTTGTTGAGGGGTGGTTGAGAAGTGAGCCTGTTCATAATCCAGCTCCGACATCAGGATCCAGTCTTCTGCCAATGGCATCACAGCATTCAGGCTGGCCAGTGTGCGCCGTTTTTGGTTGGATTCTCCGATCAAAAGACTGCCCCCGAGTCGTGAATTTTCATTCATATAGTAGGTGAAGTGACCGGACATGTTCTGTTCAGTGTTGGCGGTGCGGGGGTTGTCAATGCGGCCTAAGCTGCTACCAACCGTGACTTCATAGGTTTCATAAAACTTTGTGAATTCCACATTGTAGGTTTCGCTCGTGAAGCCAAATCCAAATAAGCTTTTAATAAGGCGCGTGTGATTGGGGGTGTTGATTCCGAAGGTTTGACGAAATTTACCGACGCGGAGTTTTGATGTGGCCGACGGCGACCAAAGGGCGTAGTGGCGTTCCGACAAAAATTGACCGCGACCAGGAAAGCCATCTGGCCCCTGTTGCAGGCCGGCGGTGCCGACGAACATGACATTGTCGACTTTGACTCCGACCTCAAGATTTTGTTGCATCGGGAAGCTTTTTCCCTGTTCAATATTGTCGTTTTTCAACCAAGTTTGAATGGTGCGAAGGTCGCCACCAAATTTAACGGTTTCACGGTTTTTTAAAGCGCCAAAATAAGGTTGAGCGAAGGAATCGCTAACGCCCCAGGTAGACATGAGCTCTTTCGAAAGCGAGCGACCATAATCGGTGAGCAGGCCGCCTCCGTTGGGTGACACATGGCAGGCGATACAGGCCGGATAGCCATGGGTGACATTTTGTACAAAACCCCACGATTTTTGACTGAGAAAAATAAAACAAATGGTGAATAAAATCCGCAGGGTCATGTTTTCCTCTCTTAAGGCTGAGCCACGGTCGACTCGAAATTAACATTCACTTTTTCAGCGACAGTGATGCCTTTATAGCTGGGGATGGCAATTTTAAAATCCGAAAGTTTGATTGGAATTTCAGCAGTCATTTTGATAGCGCCATTATCATTTTCCAGCTCGGCTTTTCCATTCACCTGTTTTTCAACTCCATGAAGAGTGAGGGTTCCCTGAAAGTCGAAACGGCCATCCAGCTTTTCCGGTACAGTGACATCCGAGAGTTTCAGTTTCGCGGTTGGGAACTGCTTGACCTCTAAATATTTGTCTTTCATGTGACTGTCACGCAAATCGATTCCAGTCTTCAGAGTTGTTAGGTTAAAAACCAGCTCGCCATTGACTTTGTCTGCGGCTTGACTGAGCTTTCCAGTAACTCCCGTGCCTTCACCTTTAATGGTAACCAGATTGGGCCAACCTTTGGTTTTAAACTCAACTTTGCCAGCTTCGGGTTTGAATTCATATTCGGTGGCGTCGACGGCGGCGTGGCCGATGTTGGCTAAAAATAGTATAGTTAATAGTAGTTTCATAAATCCCCCTGATCGTATGGTAAATTCAAATTGATCCATTCTTGAATGATCGCAATCTCTTCTTCGGTCACCCGAGGAATGGTTCGTTCGACATCGTCTTTGTCCGTGTTAAAGGGCATGGGACTGAAAAACTCCAAGGGATCGTTAGGGTCCCGCAACATGGACTCAACGAACAGGCCTGGTGCCTCTCCCTCGGCTTTTTTAGTCTTGATTAAATTCGGATTGCTTTGCATCCAAGTCCATAAATTACGGAAGGTATCAAAAGATTTCCCAAAGCCTCGATTGCCGTAGCTGTTATGACATAAAATACATTTGGGTCCTAAAATATTGTCTCGGATCGAAATAAAGGTGGGTTGAAGGGGATCCATTTCCACTGTGTCCACCGCTTCTCCTGCAAATTCGGGAGCGCCTTGTCCGACCCAATCCATAAGAATTTTTTTGTCTTGGTCGCTGACAAAAGTGACTTCGGCGTTTTTTCGTTTCGGAAAGGGCATTTTGTCGGAGCCCACCAACGAAATGATGGCGCCGCGGTCTTTGTAAGCCATTTTATAGTTATTGTATTGGACATGGCAGGCTGTGCATTTGTAAGGATCGAGAACCTTTTCTTTCACATAGGCAAAGCTTAAAGCCATTTCGTTATTAGGGACCGGTTTATTGGGTTGATTGTCTTTGTCTGCAAACTGTGGGGCCCCGGCTTGCACCCACTCTTTAAACATAGCGATTTTTTCGGGTGGCAATGGGGGACCGTCTTTCGGCATGAGACGGGCCGGATCAGAGGTTTCCATTCGAGCCAACATCGCAAAGGCCGAGGCTTGAACCACCACATAGTTTTCGTACTGTTTATGGCGGCCGGAGTGGCAATTGATGCAGCTGTCGTCTAAAATTTCTTTTTTAATGGTGGCGAAGTCCAAATCAGTTTCTGTGGATGTGTTTGTTCCGCCCCCCATTTGTTTGTCGTCAAAAGGGGCTTTCACGTTTGTATAGTTGCCACAGTTTATTAGAAACACACTGAGACAGCTCATTAAAATTAATCGAAACATTTTAAAGCCCCCCTCAAAGGATTTAAAAATTACTTGCGTGGCTGTTCGCCAGTTTCACTTTTCCAAAAATTGTCGGCGTCCTGCTCTCTTGATTCAAGGGACTGGTCGAAACGTGCTTTGGCCCCTCGGCTGATGAAAAAGTGCATGCGATCGCCGTGCCGCGTATATATCATAGGATCAATGTCGGCGTAAGCCTGATTTGCCATCGCCCAGGCACACCAGCCACCATAAGTGGGCTCATATTTTGTAGGATTTTCAAGGAAGAGGTCACGATTTTCTTCATTGGCAAAGCGATACATAACGTCCCCATAGGTGGTGGCAATTGCAGGATCGCCTTCAAGAGCTTGACCACCATTGTCAGCAAAGTAGGCAACGGGATCAAAGCCTTTGAGTCCCAATTTATTTTCTAAGTTGTAAAAGTCGACAGCGCGGTCGGGCTGCTCGGCGGTGGGTGTGGCCCAAGCCGTTCCACTAACGATTAAAAATGTGAGTGTCATAAAAATTCTTAACATTCTCTCCCCCTTAAATATGTAGAGTTTTGTTTTGTTACATTCTGTTTCATCTTTCGTTGTCGTTTCAGAATTGTGACATCGTAAAGATGTTTTCTAGCTCGCCCTCAAAACACCACACACAGGGTTTGTAAGACAAATTCTTAATTACAATGAATGTTATGCGTTTTATGAATAGCGGAATTAGGGATGGCGAAGAGCGTGCACCAGGGCCTGGCGAATAACCCAGTCTTTCCAGGAGCTTGGAGATAATAGCTGAAGTCTTTGCAGGAGTTTTTCTTCTTCGGGGCTGGCCTTGGGCTGCCACAACGACTGACAGATATGAAGGAAAATGTCGAAGCGCCTGCGCTGAAGGCGTTGCAGCTTTTTTAAAGCTCGCCCTAAAACGATCTCCTCATCAGTGAGGTCGGTGCCGAAGGGAAAAGCCGGAAAAAGATCCTGTTGTTTGAAAGTCTTTAACAGTTTTTGATAGCGTGTTGGGGTGTTGTTGCGAAATCGCTGGGGGAGTTGAAAGTGAGGCGCTAACTTTTTTGCGACAATCGCTTGTCGAATCAGTTCATCTTGAAATCGAGAGTCGGCTATTTTGATCAATGCGGCGGCGACTTCCGAGTCTGTTTTTCCGCGCAAATAGGCGATGCCGTATTCCGTGATGACCACGTCTCGTAAATGTCGGGGAATCGTACAGTTTCCATAATTAAGGACGATGTTCGACTCCAATTCTCCCTTTCGGTTGAAGCGTGTGCTACGCAGTTGCAAAATCGAATGGGCGTCGGGAAGTTCATGGGCCATGGCCACAAAGTTGTACTGTCCACCGACTCCAGAAATTTGCTGACCATTTTCAAGAGCATCAGAGCAGGCCGACCCGTTCAAAGTGACTTTCATGCAAGTATTGACAAACCGGCCGTGGGTGCGTTGTAAGCGATCGATCTCTTCGTGACCATAGAGTTGGTTAATTTGTGAAATGCGCTTCATTCGAAACAGTTTGCGTTCGGCTATGGGAAGATCTTTCAGAAACTGGTAAAACTGGCGCGGGCCAATAAAAAAGCCTCCATGGGCCACGGCACCATTGCGAAGACGATGGCCAAGAGCTTGATCTTTAATGATCTGATGGATTTCTGGATCTTCCAAATGCGCCGAGATCGAATCACCACTGGGAAGAACCAACTTCTGGTTTCTCCAGGTACAATCTTCTTTGAAAATCCCAAACTCTTTTAAAAACTGAAAATCAGTTTCGGTGAGATGAGAATGGATGGCTCGCTCAGCCAACAATTGATCGAGGATATCATCGGCAAACTCCTCAGTGATTCGTCCCTCATTGAGGAGTCTTTGTAGGACCACGGAGTCGAAGACTTTCTTTTTTAAAATCTTATGTTTATAGAGCTCTGCAAAACTGTCACAAAGCATTTCGGTAGCGGCAAACAATCCTTTTTGAAAGGGCTGAAGGTCTCCCGATTTTTTAATTAACGGGAAAAACGCATCGTCAATTTCTAGATCTTGAAGGAGTCTTTGATAAAGTTTGTTGTCGTTCTGGCGCAAGCACAGGCTGTAAACCAGGGCATCCCCCAAAGATCCAATACCGATTTGGATTTCGCCGTCGTCCTTAATCAGTGTTGAAGCATGCAGACCAATCAGGTGATCGACATCCGGAACTGGCATTTTTGGTGGCGCAAACACAGGAAAATATTGGCTTGGATTGTCGATCACAATGTCGAAAAAATCATTTGCAACAATCGATTCGCCGTACATAAAGGGAAGGTCGGAATTGATTTGAGCGACTTTAAACAAAGGACGTTTTTGCAGGCGGCAGATTTCAACAAGGTCGATGGTTAAATCGGGGTTGCAGCTTAAACTGAAAATAGGATCTTGCTTGTCATGGTTCGAGACCACCTGCTGACAGATGGCATTGACGCCTCGAGAGGCAATATCGCGAACCACATGGGTGTAGTTGCTGGAAAGATAATCTCTTTGCGCATTGGCATTGTTTTTATATTTGCCCGCCTGAAAATAAAACTCAATAATTTTAACATTGTTCGGTAATCGACCGGCCAAGCGGTCGGCTTCGTATTCAAGGTCAGGATAAAGGCCAAACACCCGTTTGTTCATCGGTTCCAAAAAATTCTTTTCAATTGATGTTTGACCTGTAGGAGGATTAAGGCTGAGCGCTGTTAGAATGGTTAATTGGATTTCCGGATGGGTTTTGGCTGTTTGGTACAGTTTGTTGAGGAAGTGATTGGGTTTGCCGACACCAAGAGGGGTCGCGAGAACGATAGTGTTTCCTACTTCTTCGAGCAGGTGCTGGACCGCCTGGTCTGTGCTGTCGACGTGTTGCATGGTCTACAAGTTTAAGTGGGTCACCAGGTTTTTTCAATATTAAGATAGGTGCGCGTGTCTTCTTTATCCGTTTTATTCTGTAAACTGATCATCGCATTTTCAATTTGATAGAGGTCCATCTGGGCGCGTAATGTTTTAAAAGAGTTTTCCGTCCAGACTTTGGTGTTCACAAATGTTTCGATGTCGACTTCGGCTTTTAATCGGTTCACGTCTATCTTCGACTTCATTTTAAAGCTGTTGGACTCCACCTGAGTGTTGCTGTTGACAGCCTTTTCAAGAGACTGGACACTTTTTAAAGGTTTGAATTGGTTGTTTTCGATAACATCCGCCAAATGATACTCAAGAATTTTGCCGCCAAAAGCACCGGGTGATGTGGTTTTACTGGCTTCCAGCGGGATCACCTGATTTTGTTTTTCAACCTGTTGTTTTTTCTGCTGATAATTTTCGGGAATTTTAAGGTCACCTTGAATAGGCGTCACTGATTCCTGCTCAGTAGGGCTTGACCAAACTGACAGAGGAGAGATGAAAATGACGAAAGCAATAAACATTCCCACGTTGATATTTAACAGTCTTTGCCGCTTGGAAACAAGGCTTCATGTAAGAAGGAAAAAGCTGATCAAGACTTTGACACTCAAACTCCGTGAGCTCTTGACTCATTGATTCCCATGGGTGTCATTTCCATAAATCGGGCTTTTTCCATAATTTGGCCGTGCTCCATAGCGTTGATATAAGTCATTCCACTTCGCAAGCCACCCGCCAACTCTCCAAGCACATCGCTGAGATGACCTTTGATATAAACCTTGGTGCTTTCTCCCTCGGGTGCCATGCCGGTGGGAACTCCGCCGCGCCAAGAGTCCTGGGCTGCTCGTGATGCCATTCCACGGTAATGTTTTTGTCCATGTTGAATCAGTCCGGGAGTTTCAATGGTACCAGCCAGAATACTTCCGAGCATCACCGTCGATGCGCCGGCGGCGAGAGCTTTAACAATATCACCGGAAGATCGGATGCCTCCGTCAGCGATAACCGGCACATTTTTCTCACGAGCCGCTTCCGCGCACAAGGCAATGGCTGTGAGCTGAGGAACCCCGCAACCTGTAATGATACGGGTTGTGCACATCGATCCCGGTCCAATACCGACTTTAATGGCATCCGCACCGGCTTCAATCAGATCGCGGGTGCCTTCGGGAGTGGCAACATTGCCAGCGATAACATCCACATTAGGAAACTCTTTTTTTAGCCAAGCTAGGGTCTCAAGCATTTGCACCGAATGCCCATGGGCGATATCAATGGTGATCACATTCACTCCGGCCGCCACCAAAGCGTGAGCGCGATCTTGGCTTTCTGTGCTGACACCAATTGAGGCGCCGATGTTTTTTGCGCCCGAGTCTTTGACTTTTTTGACTTCGTTGACCTGGTCTTCAACAGTCATAAAACGGTGGATGATCCCAAAGCCGCCCTGTTGGTCCATGGCGATGGCCATATTGGCTTCAGTGATTGTGTCCATGTTGGCTGAGATCATGGGCATGTCGATCATTTTGTTTTTCGTGAGTGAGGCTCGGAGTTCCGGATCTCTTCTGGATCGCATTTCGGATTTGGCAGGAACCAATAGAACATCGTCAAATGTGAATCCTTTTCCTCGTTGAATCAATCCACTGTGATCAAATATTAAGCTTTCCATAAGGCCCCCTTTAAGACTCAAAAAACCTTTAAAAGCCTAGGCGGGCCGGGGAGAGGGGTCAATCAAGGCTTTGATGGCTCTGTGTTCCAAAATCCCTTATTTGTTTCTGATCAAGTTCGAGATAAAATCCTGCAATGACTAAAGGTGAAAAGTACGGCGTTCTCGACATCGGGGGCACTAAAATTCGATCGGCCCTCTGGGATGGCTATCATCTTAACGAGGTGGAGTCTTGTGAGACGCCGAAAGTGACGGCCTCTTCATTTATTGACACCCTCAGTGGGTCAATCACTCAGCTGATGGACCGACATGATTTGAAAGGCGTGGGAGTGTCCACCGCTGGGCCAGTGGATGTGGTCAATGGACGCATTTTGAATCCAGCCAATTTAGGTAACGGAGATGACTCTTGGCTACGATTTGAAATAAAAAAAGATCTTAGCAACAAGCTTAATCTTCCTGTTGTCGTCGACAACGATGCGGCGTTAACCGCTTTTGGGCAATACAAGCATTTCGAAAAAGAGAGAGTTAAGGATCTGGTGGTTCTCACCTTGGGGACCGGTTTAGGGATCGGAGCCATCGTCAATGGTGAGCTGGCCCGTGGAGGACAAAGTATGCACCCGGAACTGGGGCATTTTCTTATCGCTGATGAACCTGATCCAAATTATCAGACGCCTATGGGAAATTTCCCGACAATGGAATCCTATCTGTCGGGGTATCATTTTTCAAAACGGGTGGGCCAGAAGCTGGGGCAAGAATTGACCGGCTCTGATCTGATTCGCCTCTCTGAAAGTGGCGATGCAACTGTGGCTGCGCTTTGGCACGGCTACAGCCAGAGAATGGCGGTGGCGTTGAGCAATCTCTACTTGGTTTATTTTCCGAAAAAATTTGTTTTTGCTGGTGGTTTTGCTATGGTGGCTTCTCCGTTTTTTCTCAGTCGAACCCAGTCGGTGATGGCGCAAATATTGAAAGATCGTATCGATTCGGGGATGCCACTGCCTGATATTGAGATCTCAGCCAATCATGATGACCTTCCATTGTTGGGAGCCGGCTATAAAGTCATGGAAACTCTCTCATAGGCCGCCGAAAACCCATTGCTTTGTCATCACCAAATCTATTGAGATATAAGAAAAAGTTGAACTGTAAACGTGAAAAGGCCCGCAGAACGAATCCTGAAGGCCCTTAAAAACTCTTCCTGGTCAGTGAATTAGTAAGCAGGAACAGGTGTTAAGTCGTCGTTGGCACAAGACTGGTAAGTGTAAGTGTGTGAACCAACTTTTTTGTCGCTAGCAAAACGATCGTGAGCTGTCTTTCTGAAGAAATCAACTTTGAAAGTTGTGTTGAAGCTGTAAGAGATTAAACCTTCTTGAACGCAATAAGGTGAACCTTTGGCTCCGCTGTTTTCATCGGCATAACGATCGGCACGAGCTTCAGATTTGAAAGTCTTTGGACCATAGTCGTCTCTTTTAACTTCCCAAAGAACACAACCACGCTCTTGCCAGTTGATGGGGTGGCTGTAGTAGTTCTTATAAGAAGATACACAATAAGCGCTTCCGCGAGCATTGCTGCTATCGTCAGCGTAATCGTCGGCGCGACCTTGAGAAGAAAAAGTTTTATACATTTTTCCAAAAGAACTTTCTTTAAGGTCTACTTGCCATTGTGTGCAAATCTCAAGAGGCTGAACGGTCTTGATAGTGTTACCGCTGATGCAGATGTTTGATGGGCCCATCCAAGTTGAAGTTCCTGGAAGATTGCGGTTCCAGTGACGTTTTGTGAATTGGTTGGAAGCATAAGCTTGTGTTGCTGTCATGCTGTCAAACAGGTCTTCGGCACGGTCTTGGTAGTCGATTGCGAAAGCAGATGATGTCACCATCATGGCTATCATTACGATAATTGTTTTCATTGATCCCTCCTACGGATGTTGTTTTTTAAGTCAAAATGACTAACGTTTGTGACTGTGAGGTAATCCTTGGTTTTGGGATCGTCAAAAGATGGTCGACTTTCGTCACCTTTAAAAGCGTCTGAATTTTCAGTGACGAAAGGGTTTTCCAGTTTCCCAAATTATTTAGAGAAACGAAATGAAAATAGGATGTTATTAGATAAACCAAAACTCAAAGTTAAACACGCGCAGGTCTGTAAAGGGGATGACGTTCGTCGTGACGAGTTCGTCACATCTTATTTTTCAACAACGTGGTGCTATCATGAGTCATCGACGGTCTGGCAAACAATCGAGTCCCTTTGTTCGTCATCGACCCTAAACAAAAAGCCCCGTGTTTTCATGAATTTTAGAATGCAAATGTTGTTCTTTATGAAAAAAGCCAAACGACGCTGACTTTCGGTTTCTGAGAAGGTTGCAGTGGTTAATAGACAGAGCAGACTTTGGAAAACACGTCTTCCGCCCACAGTTCTGAGCCGCAACGGGTGTGATGGATGCCGTCATTGACGTAGAAGCGAGAGCACTGAGTTTGATTCTTCATGGCCTCATAGGTCGCAATATACTGACAGGCGATTGGGCTGGAATCCAAGGCTTCGATGATGGCGGCCTCCACCTTCTTCAATTTGTTTTGGTATTTTGCACTGACATAGGTGGGGCCCACCCAAAAGCAACGAGCCTTCTCGGGCAGTTGCGAAAGCATGTCGTTGACCCGAGCGACAATAAAGTCTCCACTGAAGGCCAAGCTGTTGGTTCCCAGTGCGATAATGACATCGGTGGGGTTATCCTCATCGACAAGTTTCTCAAAAGCCGAGCGTTGACCGATGGAACGGCAGAATTGCTCTCCTGAAATGTCAGGGGCGGTATTGTTGCGGTAAATTCTTTTTTGTTGGCACAGCCAATCGCGATGGCTTCCGGAGTCGGCGATCATATGGCGAGGCGAGCTGCTTGGAAGAGCAAACGACGAGATTTTTTTGTATTCGGTGGTCACGCCAGGGCAGTGCTTCGCAAACTCGGAGAATTCATCAATGAGAGTGTGAGAGAACAGGGTGTTAGAAGACAGCGAGTCGCCCACAATAAGGAGTTGTTGTGGAGGCGTGGGTGTGCGCTCCACAGGCAGGGTGGGATTGAGCATAAAGGGTGAAGGAGTCACTTCAGGACCTTGGTTGGGTCCACATTGAATCAATCCTGCTAACATTAGAAAAAACAAACACTTTTTCATCTATGATATTGTGCATGCCGGGGCGACACTTGAAAAGTGGGGAAACCAGAACTTTCCTAAAGTCTAAGGCGAAAAGAGAATCTGAAATTGTATTACAAGCTAGTTGTCATGAGCAATCAAAGGCTTCGCCGTAGATGGTGACTGACTCTTCATAGAATTCAAATTGTGATTTATCGACATAAGAATCTTCATCACCCGAGGAGAACAAAAATCCGTCGGTGGCTCCGGCTTCGGCGGCCTCTTGTCTGAAAGCTTTGAGGGCCTGTTTCTGATCCGGTCCCGAGGCTTGAATCTCCTGAAGTATTCGACAGTCTTTTTGAAGCTTTTCGTGGGC
>CAZPOV010000007.1:134981-136778 GCA_964588335.1 uncultured Pseudobdellovibrionaceae bacterium
CCGAGGCTTGAATCTCCTGAAGTATTCGACAGTCTTTTTGAAGCTTTTCGTGGGCCACTTCCCCTTCTTGAATTTTAATAGAGTTGGAGTCTTTACTGGACGGTTGGGAGGCGCATCCGAAGTTGAAAATAAACAAGGTGAATAACAGTTTGCGAGTCAAAAAACAGTGCTTCATCGTGCTCCCGGCTTTAGAAAATGGTAAAAGAATTTGACTCATTTTTCTACGCCGAAAGGGTTGTTTAGCGCAGAATTGCTCGACAGTGTTTACTTTCTCAACTTTAGGAGAGGATAAGGGGCGACAGGGACGATGTGGCAAGCCGTCTTCAAGAAATGTTTGTTTTTCGACAGAACAGTTGATTTTTACCCCTTTCTTCTCGGTTAGCTGTTACAGTGGAAGGTGATTGTTGTTTGGATTTTAGGTGTGGCAACTTTGAGTTCAAAAAGTTACAAAAAAGGAACGCCTATGATTTCAGAAAAGAACTGCAATTCCGCAGCCGAAAATACCCGTCAATCCCAAAACACCGAATCTTCTACTGAATCCCTTAGTTTTCATCAGATGCTGAAAAACGAAGTCTATTCCTATGTTGCAGACTCGCAAAGACCTCAAAAAGATGAAAGAGGAATCGTCAAAAAAGCGACCATTTTGTTTGTTGTGTGGGGTGGACTTTATGCGGCTTACTTGATTTGGGGCGGGCAAAGTCTGGCTTTCAATCTGGCACTTTCGGTTCCGTGGGCCTTAGTTATGGTTGGTATTCAAATGTCGGTCATGCATGATGCCAGTCATCGTTCTGCTAGCGATCGCTCGCGGGTCAATGATCTTTTAACAAACTCTATTTCATTTTTGGGCGGCAGTCCAACCCTGTGGGTTTATCAGCATTGCCGGGCCCACCATAGTTTTACCAATGTTCCCGGCAAGGATCACGATATTGATACCCATGGGCTGTTAAGGCTGTGTGTCGATCAACCACAAAAACCCATTCATCGCTATCAGCATATTTACGCTTGGGCCCTATACCCTTTATTTGTTTTGAGCTGGATATGGTGGGGGGACTATCGCGATATTAAAGATAATACCTACAGTATTCCCAAGAAAAAGCTTGAGCAAGTCAAGGTTGAAACATGGTTAGTGAAAATATGGCATGTTCTAATTTTTCTGGTTTTGCCGTATTTGATGTTGCAAAACCTAGCCCTTGTTGTGGCGGGCTATTTATTGAGTTTTGGTTTGATGGGCTTGATTATGGTGGTGGTTTTTCAATTGGCTCATGTCACAATGACCCAGGAGTTTGCCTCCGAGGACAAGCTAAAGAAAACCGATTGGGCTCTTTTCCAAATGGCGTCCACCGCGAACTTTGCACCCAATAACAAATTCTTGTCTTGGTATTTAGGCGGACTGAACCATCAGATTGAACACCATATCTTTCCAAACCTCAGTCATACCCATTATCCTGAAATCCAGCACATTGTAAAAAAGTTCTGTGCCGACCGGGGTGTGGATTATCAAGTTTTTCCATCTCTTTTTTCAGCGATCCGCCATCACCAGAAACACTTGAAGACCTATGGTGTGGCATCCTCGCTGGCAAGCCAGTAGGCAAGCCATTCGGCGAGCCGGTAAAAGATCAGCCGGGATCCTGCCGGATCAAAAAAGGCTTCAGCTTTGCCTCATTCCGGTAGTGCAGCTTGAATCCTGTCACTATTTTTTAAGCAAACCCGTTGAGATCCAGCTATTTTTGATTTAGCTCCTGTTTCCATGCGCCTCGGTGTGATTTCTTTGCTTGCCCGTGCCATGATCAGGGGGAA
>CAZPOV010000007.1:136878-148352 GCA_964588335.1 uncultured Pseudobdellovibrionaceae bacterium
TTTCCATGCGCCTCGGTGTGATTTCTTTGCTTGCCCGTGCCATGATCAGGGGGAAAGAATGGAGCTTGGCTCAGAGATTTTTTATAGAAGAAGGGAAAAAGGAGATGGCGGTCAAAGAAAAAGGTATTATTGGTTGGCGTGAGTGGGTCACACTTCCCGATTTAGGAATTAAAAAAATAAAAGCCAAAGTTGATACTGGCGCTCGATCTTCTTCTCTCCACGCCTTTGACATGAAAATCTATAAAAAGTCAGGAAGAGATTACGTCAAGTTTAAAATCCACCCCAAGCAAAGAAATTCGGAACAAACAAAAACCTGTGACGTGAAGGTTTTTGAATACCGCAAAGTTAAAAGTTCGAACGGACAATCTGAGCTCAGACCAGTGATATTAACGGAACTTGAATTGCTGGGGCAAAGTTGGCCCATTGAAGTCACCCTGACCAATCGTGATGAGATGGGATTTCGAATGCTCCTCGGGCGCGAGAGTTTTCGCGGAAAATTTTTAGTGGACGCCGGTCGTTCTTACTACGGCAGCAAAGCGGCGAAAAAGAAAACTAAAAAGAAGTCGAAGAAAAAGTTAAAGAAGAATTCAAAAACAAAGAAATGAGGAATTGTGAAGTTAGCTATTTTATCCAGAGAGCCTAAAAATTACTCGACCACTCGTTTGGTGGAAGCCTGTAAAAGTCGGGGCCATACTCCCAAGGTTTTGGATACCTTGAAATTGGCTATCGATTTAGAGGAACTTGAACCCGATCTTTACTACAAGCAAAAACGACTGATGGCGTTTGACGCCGTCCTGCCTCGAATTGGTGCGTCTCTCACTTATTACGGTACCGCCGTGGTCCGCCAGTTTCAGCAGATGGATGTGTTCAGTGCCAATTCGGCCGATGGAATTCTTAACTCTCGAGACAAGCTTCGTAGTTTGCAGATTTTAAGTCGTCATAAAATTGGAATGCCAGCAACGGCCTTCGTAAAAGATAAAAAAGACATTCTGCCAGCCATTGAAAGGGTCGGTGGGGCACCGGTGGTGATTAAGCTTTTGGAAGGAACACAGGGTATCGGTGTTCTTTTGGCGCACACTGTGGAGATGGCCACTTCGATTGTCGAGCTTTTGCAGAGTCAAAAGCAGAACGTGTTGATTCAAAAGTTTGTGGCCGAAAGTAAAGGCCGTGATATTCGAGCTATTGTGGTCGGTGACCAAGTGGTGGCGGCGATGCGAAGAGTGGCTAAGGGACAAGAGTTTCGCAGCAATGTTCATCGCGGTGGATCGACAGAAAAAGTTGAGCTGGATGATGCTTACAAAGAAACAGCGGTTCGTGCCGCACGGCTGATGGGTCTGGGGATCGCTGGGGTTGATATGCTTGAGGGGAAAGACGGTCCCCAAATCATGGAGATCAATTCATCGCCCGGGTTAGAGGGGATTGAAGGCTGCACGCAGCTGGATATTGCTGGTAGTTTTATTGACTACATTGCATCCTGGGTGGACTTTCCCGAAATTGATATACGTCAGCGCCTGACAGTCAGTCGAGGCTATGGCGTTACCGAGATTTATGTTCCGCGGGGCTCCAGTTTTATTGGTAAATCCATCATTGATTCAGGTTTGAAAGAAAAAGATATCAATGTCCTGACTCTGTATCGTGAAAACAAAATTATTTCCAATCCAAAAGTGGAACGAATTATCGAAGCTGAGGATCGTTTATTGTGCTTTGGTCGTTTGGATACCATGAAAGAGTTGATTCCTGAAAAGGCCCGAGCTCGGCGTCGATCAAAAACCAAGAAGTTAAAAAATACGAGTTCCAAAGCGAACTGAAAGAATTGGGAAGTAAGCTCCAATGGTTAAAAAAAAGTCATCGAAGTCTAAAAGGTCATCGAAGTTTCTAGCCTCTGAAATTAAAATCGGCGACGATATTATCGCGCCTGGCGAGCGCAAGCGAATTCAGCTTGAAGTCGCTTCGTTGTACGATTACACAAAGTTGAATGTCCCGATTGAGGTGATTCGAGGCGTGGAAAAAGGGCCTCGATTGTTCATCTCGGCAGCGATTCATGGCGATGAAATCAATGGCGTTGAAATCATAAAAAGACTGTTGCAGAAAAAAGCTCTCAGTCGAATAAAAGGGACTTTAATTTTAGTTCCAGTTGTGAATGTCTTTGGATTTAACAATAAATCTCGTTACCTTCCGGACCGCAGAGATCTCAATCGTTGTTTCCCAGGAAGTAAGAATGGATCCCTCGGATCGCGTTTAGCGGCTATTTTCATGAAGGAAATTGTCAGTCAGTGCACTCACGGCATTGATCTCCATACTGGAGCCATCAATCGCACCAACCTGCCTCAGATTCGTGCTTGGCTTGATGATCCAGAAACTGATGCCCTTGCCAGAGGCTTTGGTGTTCCCGTGGTGGTGCACTCTAAGTTGCGTGACGGGTCCTTGCGTGAGGCGGCTCGAAAAAGAAAAGTGAAAACCCTTTTATTTGAAGGCGGTGAAGCTTTGCGATTTGATGAGCCGGTGATTAAAACGGGGTTGAAGGGTTGCATGGCAGTTATGCGCAACATTGGTATGCTGCCCCGTTTGTCGGCGACCAATAAGCCTGTCGGTGAAAAAGTGTATGTGGCGCAAAATAGTTATTGGGTTCGAGCCAGTCACAGTGGTTCCTTCAAAGCACGAAAGAAAGTGGGGGATCATGTCAAAGAGGGTGATATTTTAGCGGTTATTTCAGACCCTTTCGGAGAGGATCCCTACTTGGTTAAGGCTCTAGAGGGGGGAATCATTATTGGCATGAGTACAATTCCCCTGGTTAATAAAGGCGATGCGATGGTGCACATTGCCGCCTTCAATGATTCTAAAAAAGTTCATGAGGCCATCGCTCGCTATGGAGAGTCCATTATTTAAGGCTGAGCTTTTACCTCAGCCATACCTCTTACAAAGTGTTTGAAGAATGGGGAGAG
The DNA here is from genome assembly GCA_964588335.1 of uncultured Pseudobdellovibrionaceae bacterium. Classification (GTDB taxonomy): domain Bacteria; phylum Bdellovibrionota; class Bdellovibrionia; order Bdellovibrionales; family JAGQZY01; genus JAGQZY01. The sequence continues at coordinate 139,821 of CAZPOV010000007.1, forward strand.
TTGTCATGCCCCAAAACGGGGTAGGTTTCCAAAGTCTCCGGATGAATCAAAGTTTTTGAATTTTTATAAATTCTTGGAGTTTTATAAAGTTTTACAATGGCTTTCCACTTTGGCATGACCTGGAGTTTGTCGGGATGTTCATTTTTTAAAACGTGATGAATTTTCTTTAGATGCACCCCTGAAACTGTAGGAAACAAATGGTGTTCGACATGATAGCCAAAGTTGATGTGCAAGAATTCCAATATGGGATGGTTGGTGACGGTCAAAGAGTTGGCAAGCGGGTCGTTGTCTTTGGTCATCGGACTGAGATTGTGGTTGGTAGAAATATACGAAAACGGCAGATAATTCATAAACAGAAAGGGTATCAACACCACCCAAACCCAGTTGGCTGGGCCGACCAAGATCGCACCACCAATGTGAATGGCAATGGCAAGCGCTAGCTCGATATTCACTTGCCGGTGGTCCAATTTGTTGAAGGTTTTGTTACGGTAGCGCAAATAATGTTGAATGACCTGGGCGTTAAAAGAAAACCAAAAGAAAAGGTAAAAGAAACTGCGCTTACGACCGGACCCCGGCGAAAAGGGATACATCCACTGGGCAAACTTTGATTGTTTAAATATTTTATAAGTTGGATAGGCGTCAGGATCCAAGATCAGCTTTTGGGTGTGACTATGATGAAGATTATTGTGCCAATAGCGCCAAAAGGTCGGTGAGATCAAGTAAGGAAGAAAGCAGAAAAAACTAATGAAAGTCTGCAGTTTTTTATTGCGAACAACACTACCGTGAAGGATTTCGTGAGCAAAAAGTCCACTGATAGACCAGCAGTAGCCGATGAAAAGAGACAGCCCGAGATTCAAATACCAAGGGAAATTTTGAGTGCAAATCGCGACGATCCCTAAAACTCCGGCCATCCAAATAGAGAGGATGGGAATCAGGCGGGGGCGGTAGGGTTTAAAGATTTCTTTTGGCAGCTGTTTTTTAACATGACTGTAATTCATAGCGGAGCCTCAACAATTTAGCGTGTTTAATAGGCTAACCCATCTTGGGGGGAAAAACACCCTCCTTTGGTCCATGATAAGTCTTGTCATTTATAAGGTGACGACAGATGGGCTCTGACAGTTAAAGGCTTTTTGTTTGGTGCTTGCCTGCACTGATGAAAACCCGATTTTTTTGTACAAGAAGACGCTCAATGAAAGGGCAAAGCTTCAAAGGCTGTGGGAGTGAGGCTGAAAGTGACAAAAAAGGGGAGAGTGGCCAAGGCTCAATCGGTGGCGACCTATTAAAAGGGGGCTGGGGTGGAATAGGCTTTGCAATTTCAGTAATTTATGAAAGTTTTTTTCACAGGGTTATTGATTCTGGCAACTTTGGCCGCATGTGCTCCGTTTAAAGCCAATCTGTCACCTCATTTAGCCAACCAATTCATTCAAGAGTGTGGAATCATGGGTGATTCGGCTTGCCGGGCGATGTACTGGGTGAATTACCATCGAATTTTACATAACCTTGAGCCCCTTGAAAACAATGGATCTTGTGTGGCTGTCGCCGAGTTTCATGCCCAGGATATGCAGCGGTTTAATTACTTCAGTCATGACGGACGCAATGAAACTTGGGAACAGAGGTACGCCCGATTTGGTGTCGGTGGCATTGCGGCTGAAAATATCGCCGAAGTGTCAGGCCCTCATCTGGCCGTTGTTGGCTGGATGAACTCGCCCGGGCACCGAGCCAATATTCTTGATCCTGAGATGCGTTCGGGAGGTATGGGTGTTGCTGGTGACATGTATGTTCAATGTTTCAGTACAGAGCGGCCGTAATCGTTTTTCCTCTTAATTTTTCCCCACTCCACGGGTGCTTTGAAAGAGCTCTAGATAAAAGTGGTTGAATCCAAATAATTTGAATTGGAATACCTCCCGTTGGAGTTCGGCGAGGGAATGGTTTTCTGATCTATCGATCTCGGTTAAGACGGTTTGTCTAATTCTTCAAGATCGTCTTCTGATAAATCAAAGTCGAAGTTCATCTCCAGGTTGATGATGTAAAGGATATCGCGAATTTCGGCGCGAACTTCATTGTAAAGACCTTTTACTTTTTTGAGAACACACATGTAAACACTCTCCTTAAAGAAAGTTTGGTCATTTTTCTCTTTTTAGTATACATTTGTTTACTGAAATTGCAATCTTTTTTTGTCTTAGAACTGATCTTTTGCTAAGCTCAAAGAGTTATGGCAGCGTCCAAGAAAAACAGGCCTTCTTTATCCCGTTTAGAGCAAAAAGAACAAACTCGTCGTAAGTTGGTTGATGCGGCTCTTCGTTTAAGTGCGGCTAAGAGTTTTTCGGCTTTGTCTTTGCGCGAGGTGGCCAGTGGGGCGGGGATCACCGCCGCAGGATTTTATCGCCATTTTGACTCCATGGAGGACCTTGGTTTGGTTCTGATGGACGAGGTCGGCTTGAGTTTGCGTCAACTCCTGCGGCAAACCCGTCGCGATCGGGCTCCCATGCCCCGTAAAGAGGCCGTGGCTTTGTCGGTACAAGCTTACATCAACTACATTCGCAATAACCCAGGGCTTTTTCAGCTGCTTCTGGGTGAGCGTGTTGGTGGAACGCCGAAATTCCGTCGCGCTCTCCATCAAGAGCTCAGTTACTTTAAACAAGAGTTGGCCTCGGACTTAGTGGAATTGCAAAAACAATACGGGCCTCCGTTGCGTAATGCGGAACATACGGCGGAGGCTATTATCGCACTGTTTTTTGTGATAGGCGCAGAGGCATTGGATATGGAGAAGAAAAATCTCGATTCCTTGGCCAGTCGTTTGAATGAAGAGATTATGATGATTTTTCGCGGCTCTGAACAATAACAATGAAAAGTCAGGAAAACGCAACCTCCTCTTATTTGATTAGCATCCAAGGGCCGTCGACTTCGTCGGTCGATTTTGTCTCAAAATGAGATTTATAGGGGTGTCTCATCGGTTTCATAAAGAAAATAAAACAGACTGTATTTTTTTTTGTATTCTAGAGGCACTATGAGACAGATCTTGAATGGGGTCCTTGTTTTGACCTGCTTTTTATTAACGACTCTTTTGACTGTCAGTCGGGTCTCGGCTCGCGAACCGGATCCGGCGTCAACGGCTTATGAATTGTTGCCCACACCGGATCGTGACTATATGAGGGAAGTGCACTTTGGTGCCCCGGTTCCAGAAGTCTGTCAAACCAGTGATTTCCGAAGTATGCAGTTCAACAATCGCTTGATTCCGGAGGCGATTCGCCAAAAATTGTACGGCATCATTCCGGGGAACCATGAGGTCAGTGGTGAAAATTTTTTTTCATCTCTTTTTAGTCATCCCCAGTTTTTTGATTTTTTGGCCGGAACTACTAACCAGGTGTTGACGGCTGCTGACCTATCAGATGCAAGCATTCAGCCGATGGTGGACCACATTCGCGATATTGGTGAGAGTCGGCGGGCCCGCCATCTGAATCGATGGTACCAAGAGTATGTTCGCGCCTACTGGGAGAAGGTGAAAACTTGTAGTCTTGCCAACAGCCCCGACTTTCAGCGTTGCCAAGGTCCATTCGACGCATACGGGGAGTACTACCTACGCTATCATTTCAATAAGGGATTTTTCGATCTGATGAAACGTCGTTTGAATTCTAATCAAGAGTTGGCGATGGCGGATCCTCTTTCCAGTGCAGAGCTCTCAAACTTTATGACCTGTCTTGAAGACAGTGAAACCGTTCTGGTTGAGTCTGAGTCCGGTGCCGTGGCGCCTTCTCGTCAGTGATTTCGAGTTTCGTCACATTAAAATCTGACGAATTCTATGGTCATTAATCCAATTCACTGAAGGCTTAGCCTACTCTTTGCTTGGTTTTTCTGCTACCTAGTTTAGCATGATCTACGGTTCGTCTGATATCAATGGGGTGATCGACAGGCTCGGGAGTTGTCTTTCCGCTTCGGAGTTTTTAAATTTGTATGTGGAAATAAAAGCTCAGAAAGACAATAAGTTTTCAATCCGGAAGTTTTCGACTCACCTCGGTTATCATACACCCTCTTTTGTTTCAGATGTCCTTAGGGGTAAAAGAAAATTTAATTTCAATCTGTTTCAAAGATTAACTCAGGCCGAAAATTTTTCTGAAATGGAGCGCCAGTTTTTGCTTAATGTTTTGTTGGCAGAATCCGCGACGACTGAGGACAAAGATTCCTATTATAAGGCCAATCAAGCCATTATTGACGTGTGGATGAACAGGTTTGTCTATCACCATAACGCCAGTCCCATAGATAAAATCATCATCGAGTACGTTCAAGGACAGGGTTGGGTGAATTGGGGTGAGCTGGTTGAAGTTTTTAAAGATTATTTCCCTGAGCCTGTTGTTTATGATCGTTTACGTTTTCTGACCCAAAATTCGCGAAACCTGAAACGAGAAGGAGATCAGCTCTGCGTTGATACCATTCAAAACGGCAAGCGGTTTATTCTGCCAAGAAATTCCTATCAGGATCTGCTGCCGTTATTAAAAAACACTTTGGTTGAGCAAAAAGCTGAGAAAAATTCCGTGTCACTTTTTAATTCTTATTTAACTGATAAGGAATTTGAAGAGGCTATCAGCACTATTTATTCTTGTATTGAAAAGCTGATTCTGCTGTCAATAAAAAGTGATAAAGACAGCCAGGGAAAACCCAGAAGTTTACGAACGCTGTTTATTAATTATATGACGCTGGCGCCGACAGCCCAAAAAGCAACAGATTTTAAAAGCCCTGAAAGAAGTCAGTCGCTTGTTTGATTTTTATTCTATTTTTTACTGTCCCATGATCTGATAGGTCACCAGTTTCAATTCATTATTTTTTAAATCAAAAGAAAAGACAGACTTTGATGAATACGACGCTATAAAAACCTTATCAGCGTCTTCAGCTAAATCCATTGCGTATAAAAGATTGGCCGCCGACACCTTCGATCCATCCCTCAATTGGTTTTCAAGTGTGATGTTTAGTTTTATTATGTCTTGTTCAGTTTCGTTGGATAAAACCAAGGTTCCTTGTTCCGATAGAAACAAATATTGATTGCGAGTCGGGTGATACTCAATGGCAACCCAAGATTCTGAGGACAGTTCTGACGGTAAAATCGAGGAATTGATCAAAGTCAATTCCGGTGTCGATGAGAAATCGAGTCGATACAGACGATTTTGACTATCGAGGACAATACCACTTTGCCGACTCCAGTCGACGCCACCATCGACAAACTGAGCTCCATTCAAACTATCCTTTACATCCACAGCAAACCGATCTCCAGACTCTAAGTCGACCAAGGAAAGGCCAGTTTCTTGAATCACTAGAGCCTTGGTGTCATCTTGGGAAACTTCAATATCAACGTCTTTTTCATGAGCGAACAAAGGGCCATCGCCATCTTTATAGGTATTGAGTTGAGGAGATTTATCACTAAAGCAGGTCCAGGTCTGATAGTCGCGCGAGATGTATCTTGAGGTCAATTCACTATCTGCAGAGACGGCCATGAGGGCGTCGGTATCGGCCTCAAATTTCGGGCAGTTGTAAGGATGCCCAGTCCAACGTGAGAATCGAAACAGTATGTACTCAGAAGTGCTTTCTGAAATGGCAATTGACTGCGATTTTAAATTCGAAGTCCTTTCCAAACGATCACCATTTATCGGATTGACTTCAATTATTGAATTATCAATGCCATCGACCAAAAGAGCGATTCGAGTCCCTGAGCTGTCAACAGCAATTTTTTTACTTGCGCCGTAAATGACCAAGCCTGTCCCAACCTCTGGCATTGAGGATTGAATTTCAAAGTTGACCGCGGATTGATTTTCGCTCTCAGAGTTCTGAGATGGATTAGAGTTTGAGACAGTTGGGGCTGTTTGATCTGAACCTTCTTGGCAACCATTCACAAAGATTGTCAAAAAAACTAGCGATATCATTTTGATACTTCTCATAAATCGACTCCTGCTGTTGCCACCCCTTTCGGTTGCAACAAGGAAGCCAATAAGTATTTAAAATCAATTAAACTTGAAGACCCTATGGTTGGTGTTGTATTCGAACTGATTGGTCAAAATGGATAAAAAATTTGCGTTTTTTTGATAGTTCTCGGGTTGGTTTAAAGTAACATTGCTCAGCCTCCGTATTGTGTATCAAAGTTCTACAAACAAAGCTGTTCAAACTTTCTGCGTCTGATTTGAATATGGTCAGAGGCTTAGAGACTGAGACGAATTCAAGAAACCGATCACAAATGGGGCAGCTTTGATGAACGTTCCATTGAGCTAGGTGTCTAAGTTTTGGGTTGTTGTGGGTTTTAACTCGCTGAGTTTGTCCATAAAACTTTTCACTATCTTATTTTCAACCACGCTTAAGCCTTCGTAAGGTACAGTCAGGCGAAGACTAACATCCAAAGAGTCTTTAGCATTGACATCAAAAATAACCCTCGGGTCTTGGTTGAGGTTGAGTTCTTTAACCAAGGCTGCCTTTCTTTTCTTAAAAGCACTGAAGGACTCCCTATAATCGGCCGAAACTTCCTTAGCACTTTCAAGCAGAGATTTTTCAATATCCTCCCAATCGTAGCCTAGGGGAAGGGTCATCGTAATAAGATGGTGAATGAAGGTTTGACTGGATGGAACCACACTGACCATGTGGCTTAGAAATAGGCTGTTGGGAAGTTTAAGGACGCGCCCCGTATTCTGATTGAGCTTTTCGCTTGGTCCGATCTCCATCATTGTCGTTGTCAGTAAAGTGTGGTCAATAACCTTACCGCGACGTCCATCAACGGCGATGCGATCACCTTTCTCAAAAAGCTTGGTACTGGATTTTAACAACCCTCCCATCAGACAAAGAATCACTTCTTTGGTGGCGATCACAAGAGCCGCCGCTACCGCCACCAGAGACAGGGCAAATTCGCGAAGTTCTCGTCCCCAAATAAATAAAATACCAATAAATAGGATCGCTACTGGTATTCGGCGAGCCATCGCCAACCAGCTTTGTTTGTTTTTTGAATCTTTTAAAGCCCAGGCTTTGACGACATTGACAAGGATAAAGCGTGAAAACAAGTAAATCAGAACAAGAAGTACAACTCCTGATATGGTTTTGTTTCTTAACAAGCTTTCAAAATTAGCAACATCAAACATTCTGCCCACGCCTCGAAAAACAGCCTAGTGATAAATGAAAAAGTTGAAAAAAACAACCAGTCCCTTTGGTAGAATTAATTGTATTACTTAAGAATTATTAAGGTAAAGAAATTTTAACGTCGAGGACTGGTTTCCAATCATCTGGTCCTCTATATTAATCTTGGTTTTTTTGGATTGAGGCAGGTTTTACTGCTGCATCGGCGGTTTCAGGAGGGGCGGCCGCAACAGCACCAATATTGAACTCAGTTACACTCGCAACGAATCCCGCCAAGGCAATAATCTTTGCTGGTATCAGTCGCTCCGTCTGTAAATCAACCCCTTTTTTAAAGCCCCCTGAAATTGAGGTGAGCAAGTCGAAAGTCGAGATCCTTCTAGAAGAGGCATTCTCTTTGTTTGTCCAAATTGGTTGACTCTATTTGTGTTCAAATGAGATTTCAGCGAGTATACACATATGGAGCATTCGGTAAATTCCAATGGACTCTCTCTTGAAGGTCATCATTTCTTGGTGAAACAGAGTTCCGAGGTGGACCAAATGTTTGATGTCGAAACTCAAAACAAGTTAATTGCTGGAGCTGTGTTTTTTGATATTCGTCGGTCTAAAATATAAGGTTTTTTTGTAATAGCTTAGGTTTAACTTTTACTCAGGGATTGAATATGAAGATTTTTAAAGGTTCTGAGGTCGATGAATATCTTGAATATTTACGCACCTCTAAATGGAGTAAAGGAGAAAACTCAGAGGTTGCTAAAAGAACCTTTTGGCAACTTGATGACTTTGACTTTGATGCTGTTATTGTTATTGAAGGGGACGTTCATCTAAAGACCATGACTAACAAATGGCGCCCTGATATTGAATATTCGAGTCCATGGGACGAGCTTCTTACGCCTGAAGCAACCGGTTTGTCCTCCGAGTTAGACGGTCGTCATAATTTGCTGGTGATAGATGGTAACGTGACAGCCGAATCTCATATAAGTCTTTCAGAGCGCTGTCTTATAATCACAGGTGATTTGACCTGTAGTAGTCTTTATGTCGATGGGGAGTCCCTATTTTGTCAGTTCGGAAAATGTAAGGCTCGTTTTATACACTCATCTTACAATGGTACTTGTAGTGCAATCAGAGAAGCAGAGACTGACTATGTCGTATTGTCGGCAGATGAAATGCTTTCTATTTTCAATGTCAGTAAAGAACTTTTGTGTTTCGATGAATGCCTTGTTGCCCTTAAAGAAAATGATCTTCTTAAAAAAGAAATCTACAGTCCCGAGGAAGAAGAGGATGAAGACGAAGCGCTAGGTCGATTCTTGAAGACCATTGAAAAAGATGAGAATCCTTTCAAGGGGGATTTGTCCTTTGAGGAAGTTAAAAAGCTGTTGCAGAAACATCTGATTGGAACTGGAAAGCAAGTTCATTTTCTTTAAGGGCAACAAGGCA
>CAZPOV010000008.1:0-143567 GCA_964588335.1 uncultured Pseudobdellovibrionaceae bacterium
GGCCAGTTCGTCCTAGATTTGATGGTTTTCGAATCTATTTTACAGTTGGAAAACTATTCATTGGTCAATACAATGCGAATCGTTGCAGGCAGTCTGGTCTTCTTTTGTGGATTTAATGTGCTCTACTACTGGGGACCTTCACGAAAAGTAAGAGTTTCTCAGATATGGCCTGGCGGCTTGGTAGCAACGATTTTATTTCTGGGCGCTTCTTTTATCTATTCTTACTACCTACAAGCCGCTGGTAACTACAGCGCCACCTATGGCAGTCTTGGGGCCGCCATAGGATTGCTTATGTGGCTCTATATTCTTAGTTTCGTCACTTTGTTAGGGGCTGAGATTAACAAAGCCCTGTTGGAAAAATAACCTAGTTTCATTGGCTAATTTTCGATAATAGATCTCTGACTTGCGACTCTTTATCCCGATCAGCGAGAAAAAAAGCGCTGATACTCATCGGTTCAGAGAGCTCCAATTTGGCTATAGAAACCAATCCCTCGTAGCTCTCAAAGATCGTTTCGGGCAAGACTGAAAAGCACGGTTTGTTTTGGGTTATGACACAGGCTGTATGGAGGTCATCACTTTCGCCCATGACGATCGGGACTACATCATTTTCTAGGAAAAAACGATCAATACGTCTTTGGATTTGATTGGTTTTAGAAAATTTGAAGTAATCCGCTTGGTTGAGGACTTTTGAAAGAGGGCCTTCCATAGAGGCCAATGGGTTATCGACATTAACAACAACATGGTAGGTGGCGGAGAATATCTTCTTAACTTCGATGTCGTCGCCAAAACTTGAGGTGTCGCCGAGATGCTCGGAAAGAAAGAACGTAAGACGATCTCTTCTCAATTCGTCAATCAAAGTCGGTAGGGTGTGTTCACAGATCGATAAACCCATTTTTTCATCTGAGAACAAAGGGTTTAATATTTTGGTTACGAGAAGTTTGGGTGATGTTTTTGAAACTCCTATTTTAATAGTTTTTTCCTTCTGGTGGTATTTTTGATAGTTGAAGTTAGCAACCATCTCTTCGATGCTTTCGAAAATTTTTGAAGTGTATTCGTAAAGAAAATGACCATTGTCGTTAAGTTTTATTGAGCGACCTTTACGGAGGAAGAGTGGGGTGGAGAGTGTTGTCTCAAGTTTGTTGATTTGCTGCGAGAGTGTCGGTTGTGTGATGTTCAAAGCCTTGGCTGCGGCTGTTAGGGACTCGCATTCGGCAACGGTATTGAAGTAAAAAAAGTGGTTGAGATTTATGTTTTTTAAATCTCTTACAACGGAACCAGTGAACCCATTGATCTGTTTCATATTTTGTATCTTTCCTTCCTGTTAAAATTTAAAAAAAAAGGGCCAAGTGGCCCTTCCGTCATAGACGTCTAAAACACTTTACTCGGGCTTTTTGTCCTCAACCCAGTGCTTGGTTTCCTTGGCTTTTTTCTCGGCAGAATCTTCGACGTCGTCAGCCGTTTCTTCCATGCCTTCAGCGGTGTCTTCAGCCATTTCCTGGCCAGCCTCATAAGTGTCCTCCGCGGAATCACTAATACCTTCGCCAGCGGCCTCAAGATTTTCTTCTGCAGCCTCCGCTTGTTCGTCCATGGCCTCATAAGTTTCGTCGGCACGATCGTCAACGTTGTCGTTGTCACAGCCCAAAAGAAACACAGAAAATGTTCCAGCTAATAGCAATTTCAAAATACTTTTCATTATAGTACCCTTTCTATTATAAACGACAGTGGTCGTTATCAATTAATGTTTAGCTTGTTGTTGAGTTTCAGAATTTCTAGAGAAGAATCCATCGACTTCTTTTTCAGCTTTATCACGGCTCATTCCGTAGGCCTCCTGGATACTGCCAACCAATTGATCCTTTTCGCCTTCGATACGGTCCAGTTGATCGTCGGTGAGTTTTCCCCACTGAGCCTTCACTTTACCTTTCATCTGCTTCCAGTTTCCTTTAATAGTATCGGTATTCATGTTGTCTCCTTGTTTTGATTTTCTTTAACTGATTTCTTTTATCGCTTAGGTTCAAGGAATTCGCTTTGAGGACGAGTTTATTTGTTGTGCAATTAAGTACACAAAGTTGTGAAAGGATTTCAATTGTAAATAACTACAAACTTTTTTCACAAAGTTGTGAACGATTAACTCGAGACTCCTGGCATTATTTCTAGACGCTAAAGAGGAGAATCAATGGAAGCATCAGTTATTACCAATGGAATCGAAAAACTTACTGACAAACTTTATGGTTGGGGTGTTGGCGCCGTCGAAATGCTGCCTAATATTTTAATTGCGGTCCTTATATTTGTTATTTTTCAAGAAATTGGCCGGTGGGTTTACTCAATCCTGAGAGGTAGCTTTAAGAAGACGGACCTTAATGAAAGTTTAGTCCATTTACTTTCCAATATTGGCCGCGTCTCTGTTATTGCTTTGGGTTTTGTTCTAGCGCTGTCAGTTCTTGAGTTACAAAAAGCCGTATTTTCCCTTCTAGCAGGAGTAGGAGTCATAGGCTTAGCCCTGGGCTTCGCTTTTCAAGATTTAGCTGCCAATTTCATGTCAGGAATAATGCTGGCCGTCCGAAGTCCGATCCGCATCGGTGATGTGATCAAGATCGGAGATATACTAGGAACAGTTGATGACATTCGCCTACGCGATACCGTGATCGAAAACTTCAGTGGTCAGAAGATTTTTGTTCCTAACAAAGACTTTACCAGTGATCGATTCACTAATTATTCGCTGAAGGGACAGCGAAAGTTAACGATCAATGTTGGTGTTGGATATGAAGATGATGCTAAGGAAGCTGTGGATGTGGTTCAAAAAGCTTTGAGTGGTGTAAGTTTGAAAATTGACGACCCAGCACCTACGGCTTATATTGAGGGGCTGGGAGGGAGTTCTGTAGATATCATCGGGCATGTTTGGTTTACCTATCCTGGCACCAATTTTTTCGAAATTCGAAATGAAGCCTACATCGCTGTCAAATCGGCTCTCGAAGAAAAAGGATTTAACATTCCATTTCCAATCCGAACCCTTGATATTCCGGACTCCACATTACAAAGCCTAGTGACTTCTTCTTCAAATCAGAGCTTTAAAAATAACGGCCGAGACACCGGAAAGGATTCTCATGATTTACAGAATTAAAAGTGGTTTCAATATATTGGCTGGTGTTCTTGTCGCCTCTTGTTTGTTGGCTTCTTGCTCAACGTCTCCAACCGGGCGCAAGCAGCTGACTTATCTTCCGGAATCTCAGATGGCGAAAATGGGCGAGAGCTCGTTCAATAATCTGAAATCCAAGATGCAGACTTTGGATCATAGTAGTGACCAGTATCAGCTGGTCGAATGCATATCGAATCGTATCTTAGAAGCCAATGGATTTGATAAAAACGAATGGGAGATCCAGGTTTTCCAAGAGGACTCTCCGAACGCGTTTGCCTTGCCAGGCAAAAAAATAGGTGTTCATACCGGTATGATCAGTTTGGTGGATTCCAATGCACAATTAGCAGCGGTAATAGGTCACGAAGTGGGGCATGTGATTGCCGACCATGGTAACGAGCGTGCCTCTCAAACACTTTTGGTTCAAGGGGGGCTGGTGGTGGCTGATCTTTACCTCGGAAGAGACTCTCAAACAGATGGCTTGATCATGGGTGCACTGGGTCTTGGAGCACAAGTTGGGGTTCTCCTTCCGTTCAGTCGAAAGCACGAAGAAGAGGCCGACGCCATAGGATTGGAATACATGGCAAAAGCAGGTTTCAATCCCAAAGAGGCTTCCAAGCTTTGGTTGATAATGGATGAAAAAAGTGGCGGGAAGGCTCCGCCGGAATTTCTCTCGACTCATCCCAGTTCGCAGTCGAGAGCCAAAAAGTTAGAGGAAATGGCTCCCCAGTACATGGCCTCGTTCAGGGCTTATCCTGAGTCTAGGAAAGATTCTTGCCGACGATAGTCTAACGGACTATGAGACTTGTGAAAAATTCTCCAATTTTAATATCAAATTTTTGCAAGCTTGTTGACAATAAAAGAATCAATCCTCCATGAAAAAAAACAAGTATCATGTGATTCTGTATCGGAAATGAATAAGGTACGAACTATAATACTTTTTTTAACTGTTTTGCTGGTTTGGAGCGTTCCCTCAACCTTTTTTTATTCGACTCCGGCCGAAGCGCATGTTCATGATATCGATACAATAGTAGAATTTGAAAATGTGGAATCCTACCCCATTATTATTTATGTCTTTGAAGAAGTGGACCCTGTAACTTCAGGCTATGGTACTGAAAAGGCGATATTACAGGCCGTTTCTTATCAGGATACGATTCAGCTTCCCTTAGTTTTTACAGAGGGCACCAGAATATTTGCTTTCAGCGATATGAATGACAATGGAATTTTAGATAAAAATGAAGCTGGCATTCCTCTCGAGCCTGTCGCTACCGGTTTGCAGGCAACGCCCGGTTATCAGCAGCAAAGACAAACCCTTATAAGAATGCAATTTGAAACTTTTTAAGTTCACAGGAGTTGAATATGAATTACAAAGATATCGCACCCGAATATATTGTTCATTTACAAAGAGAAAATATTAAAGTTCCACTTTTTCCATTAAAGGTGTGAATCATATTTCTTGATATTCGCTGAATGGTAAGACTCTTCCAGGTTTTTAAAACTTTGGAAAGCATTCACCCGGCGTCCAGATTTCACAAACCCCTTCAGCTGGTCAAACTGATCCGCACCCTCAAGAATGATGTTTTTTAGCTGAAAGCCAGTCAGTGAGGGGCGATAGGACAGAAGAAGAGCGGCGAGGCCACTGATGATGGGTGCGGCCATTGATGATCCGCTCCGCTGATCATAGCCATTCAATCGGCTTGTTGAAAGAATATTTTCTCCGGGAGCGGCTATGTGAATACTTTCGGGTCCAAAATTGGTGCCTTCAAGCCATTGGCCTTTTTGATTCAGAGCGCCGACACTTATTAAGTTAACGAACTGATAAGCCGCTGGATAAAAAGGGCGCGTGTCAACATTGCTCGAGTAGTTCCCTGAGGCTGCAACCACCAAAATTCCTTTTTTTTCGGCCTCCTTTAGTACATTCATCATTTCCCTATTTTTATTGAAAGAGCCCCAGCTGAGATTGATGATCTGTGCACCGTTGGCGATAGCATAGCGGATAGCTGCAATTCCCGACTTTGTTTTTCCCGATTTCTTTTCGTCCAAAAAGGGGAGAGCCATAATTTTCACATGCGGAGCCATTCCTGAGACTTGCATTTCTTTGTTGGTCCCTGCGATAGTACCGGCGATATGGGTGCCATGATAAGAACCTTTAGACGTTCCCTCCGGTCCCACGTTATTGGTGTTACGTAAAAAATTCCAACCATTGATATCGTCAACGTAACCATTTCCATCGTCATCGAGACCATTCAATTTTTCTGAAGGGTTGGACCAGGCATTGTTTTTCAATGCTTCATGGTTAAAGTCGACACCATTGTCGATTACAGCAACGATGATTTCTGGAGAGCCCTTTGTTAGACTCCAAGACTTATCAGTGTTTATCGATCTGTGATGCCATTGTAAGGGTTGAACTGCGAAAGCGGAGTTACAATTGGAAAGACAACAAAAGAGAATAAGAAGCTTCAACATCACGACCTCCCATCCATAGGTGAATTGTGAATGCTTATTCACAAAAATACCACATTTCCTAAAAAAACTGTATGTCCAGCCTGACCAAGGGGGAGTTCGAGACCATGATGTCTCTCTGATTGGGCCTGAGAGTCATATAGGAAATGACTATGGGTCGGGAAGAGTGTTGATACCTACAAATCTAAATAAAGAATGGTCCATGATATCTTGTCTTACTTTTGTTTCTATAGAAGTGAATCAAAGGAGAATTACTATGGAAACTAACCAAACTCGAAATATCGAAATGGACCGAGAAAACTTTAAAGCTGTTTGCAATTTCGTTCGAGACACAGAATCGAAGGCGAAAACCTCTGAAAATACACCCGAAGGCTTCGATGCAATCATGGGCGAATTTGGAGACAAAGCGCGCGAAATGCTTGAGAACATGTCCAACGACACCAACTTGCAAGAGAAGATCATAGAATTGGAACAAGCGGCAGACAGTGTGTTACGCTTTGCTCAGGAAAACAGTGACGTTCCATCGTCCCTACAAGATCAAATCAAAGAAGCTCACGATAGAGTCAGAGATGTTAAATCTAAAATTGTTCACTAACTAACCAACTATTGATTAACTAAAACCAGTTTTTGCGAATTGGAGAGGGCGCTTGCGCCCTTTTTTTGTTTACTGGTTGGGCAGAGATATTGATATTTGTGCACATAAAAAGGACGTATTGTTCAATTTTTCCCAGATTTTCCAGATTAAAATATAGGATGTAACCAACGAATAGAAACAACATCAGGAGGATTAAGTGAAATACCAATGGATCAAACTAATGATTGCGTCAATCTCAGGAATAATGCTCGCATGGGCCGCTCATGCTGAAATGAGAGGGGCTAAATCAATGGATGACAGTATCAAAAAGTCAGAGCGAACGACGCAAACGACAAATGATACGTGGTCAGAAGATCAAGACGAGAATTCAACTTGGGATTCTGGCACCGAAATGGGGCAGGGAATGGATCGTGAGCCCAATAACCAAGATTTTGGACGTAATTACACTTCAGGCTCAACGATACTCCGAGGAATGGGAATGCCAGCGACAGCTTTAGAGCCTAAAGAACCCCATTCTCTTCGGCAAATCTTAGACAACAATGAGAGTCGGTCAAGATACTAGTCTCTACAAAATTGAATAGTCTTAAAAGCCTTCGAAACGATTCGAAGGCTTTTTTTTTAATTTTCGTTAATTTCGCCCATGAAGATAGAACAGTATATTTGCAGTTTGCCTCTGTGGTACCCAAGTTCAGTACCATAAGTAAAGACACTTAGATTTTCAGAGGCATCGATGGGTTCGATGGTTAATGTATTTTCGGATTGCAAAAGGTTGACCTGAATCAAATATTGTTCGGCTCCAATAATTTGCTGTGTGTTAAATTCAGAGGGGTGTTGGCTCTGAGGGATATAAAACCTTTGAAATTGAGAACCGCTGTTTTGGTCCCAACAATCAATGATAACCTGTCCTTCACCGTCTATATTAAAAACTGGAACATCGGGTTTTTGTGGAAAAGACTGTGCAAAAAGCAAACTGGAAATAAGGGAAACAAGAATATTGAGTGTCATAAATCCTCCATACCCTAATATAACCACTGGCTATTGCAGATTTATGTGTCAATTGTGCAAAGTCATGAACAATTAAAGAACTGGCCCTCGACAGAAGACCAGCTTGAAAAAATCATTAAGATTTTGGTATCACACCACAACCAATCCTTTTGCCCGCGGCACCTGAGGGTTGTGATTTAAAGTCATCGGCTTTGTTGTGCAATACAAACGCTTTGCCATTGATATTGAACTTATTGTCTTTATCGATATTGATGTTCATAAAAGACTTCTCGATGGTTGCAATTCCCTTGTCATTGGCTTTCACATTCCCCAAGTCTCCGGCGTGGTGAGACTTAGAATAAGGCGCTCCGTGTTTATGGTCTTGCGGCGCAAAGTGTCCGCCAGCCGACTTGCCGTCTTTGGCCGAGCAATCACCTTTTTCATGAATATGAAAGCCGTGTTCGGAATTTGGCTCAAGCCCAGAGAACTTTCCAACCACTTTAAGGCGATCATTTTCTTGCACCAGTCGAATTTTGCCAGAGACATCGCTTCCACTTTTGGCCTGTATGATAACCTCGGAGCTTGGCATTCCGTTGTCACTCACTAAGTTTTGTTCAGAAACCGGCTCATTTCCTTTGCACCCAATGACGGCGACACAAACACCCAGTGCAAGACCCAGGCCTATCGTTTTGTTTTTTTGTAACATTGTCTTTCCTCCAGATTTATTTATTAATTGCCAATTTGTCATAAACATTTTCTCGAAAAATAACTTCCCCATCAGCATTAACAAATGTTGTGAAATTTGCAATATAAACTGGGACTCTATTTTTCAGTTCGACGGTCTTTGTAATCCCACTTTCTAACAAGCTTTGTGTTTTATTTAGACTCCAGTTTTCTTGACTCATTTGAATCAAAACAGTAGCCAAGTGCTCTGGTTTTTTAACTCGTACACAACCATGGCTGTAGGCTCTTTTGGCGACACCAAACAGTTCTTTTTTGGGAGTATCGTGTATGTAAATCGCGTGTTTATTAGGGAACAGAAATTTAATCTGTCCGAGTGTATTCTCAGGTCCCTTCTTTTGCCGTATGCGAAGTTTGCCTTGTTCAAACAGTTTCAAGGTACTTTTAGTCCATCCGTAAACCATGGATGAGGGATGATATTCTTTAACGAGTTCAAAGTTTCTTGAAGTGTACCATTCGATGCGATGTTTGGCGTTGGGTAAAACTTCCGACCGGACAATTGATAGAGGCACATTCCAATACGGGTTAAACACAATCTTTTCAATTTCATCATTCAGTTGGGGGGTGTACTGGCCAGGACTGGCTTCACCAACGATAACGGGAAAAGTTTGTAAGTATTTATTATCTTTGTAAACATCGAGAGCAAAGTTTGAAATATTGATAAAGATAAAATTACGCCCAAGATTTTTTGGTAGAGTTTCCCATTTTCTAAGAGCGTCATTGATTTTTACTAATTTTTCGCTGACCGGTTGGTTCAATTTGGCGATTGTCTCAGGAGTCAACTGGCCTGATTCTTCAAGGCCATGTCTACGTTGAAAATGTTTTAGTTTTTGAATCAAGTGAGAATCAAGTGAGAACATTTTCTTTGAAATATCGTCGGTAGCATTCAGCCTTTCAGTCAATCTCACCCTGTTCGCCTCAGAAAGTGTCGCCACTTCCATCGTTTGATCGGATTCGATCAACAGTGAAGGCCATCCTCCCTTTTCTAAAAGTTCACTATATGATTTTCCCACACTATATAAAGCCTTATGTCGATCCGAGCGGAAACCAGAGGGTTGAAATACATGGCTAGCCTGTGCCCAAATTGTTGAGCTGAAAAGAATTGAAAAAATACAAAGGCAGAATGAATTTTTGATTGAATTATCCATAACTCCATCTTGGCTGAGTGGCAATCTTCCGTAATTGCCTCAAATGCTGAAAGTTTCTACAAAAGGACAACCACTCTTCCTAGGAAGAGTGGTTGTTTTTTATACGCGATGTGTGTGTCCACCTCGGAGGGATGACACAATGACGAGAAGTGCGATAGCTCCTAGAATAGAAGCGACGAAACCAGCTGGCTCACCATTGGCGTACCAGCCGAAAGTTTGCCCAACCAAGCCAGCCACAAATGCGCCCGCGATTCCTAAGAACGAAGTCGCAATAAGTCCCATGCTGTCGTCTCCCGGCTTAAGAGCTCGCGCTAAAAGACCGACAATAAAACCAATAAGAATCATCCATAAAATCCCCAACATCTTAATCTCCTTTCACTGTAAGCGTTTTTTCAACTTGGTTTGTATAAAAATGGAAATGCGATAACAGTTAAAACGAACAGAGTTGCAATTAAAGTTGCAATTTTTTTTCGATTATTTTTCTTCATGAACATTACTGATGGGCTCCTTCACAGATCTCTTCCACCATTTTCGAACAAAAAGCGTCGAGGTCATCGGGATTTCGGCTTGTTACCAATCCGTTATCAACAACCACTTCTTTGTCCTGCCATTCTGCTCCCGCATTTTTGATGTCCGTACGGATCGATGAGTACGAAGTGACTTTACGGCCTTTTAATACATCAGCTTCTGCTAACATCCATGGTCCGTGGCAAATCGCAGCAACCGGTTTCTGTTTGTCACCTTTGAAAAAACTTTTCACGAAGTTGACGGCCTTCTCATTTTTTCTCAACAAGTCGGGGTTGATGACACCGCCCGGAAGCACCAAGGCGTCAAAATCGTCAGAGCTACAATTCTCAAGAGTTGTGTCGACGTCGTACTCATTGGACCAGTCGGATCCACTCCAAGACCGAATTTTCCCGGATTTTAGTGACACAATCTGGGCTTTTCCGCCAGCGTCGCGAATGGCTTTTAAGGGGCGAGACAGCTCGGACTCCTCGAAACCGTCGGTGGCTAAAATTGCGACTCGTTTGTTTTTTAGTTTATCTGTCGTAGTCTTCAAAGATTCCTCCTAGATTGAGTTTATACGATAGATTCTAGGCAATTAGAGGGGAAATGGGGTCTCCCTTGTTTGCAATAATTGTGAATAAAGCTAAATAATTTTGACAAAACAAGCACAAGACCTTTGGCAAGGTGAGAAGTAGGATCGTGGTATGCTTATGAAATCACTTTTTAGCATTTTGACTGTATCCCTTCTGCTTGGCGCCTCCGGCTGTGAGGCAAGATCTTACCGAATTTGGGAATTTCTAGGTTGGGAAAAAAGAGAAATACTATCATCTGAGGTTGAAGAGGTTGGAGAAAATCAAAAAGAGATCAAAGAGGATTTTCAAAGCATCTATGAGAGGATCAAATCTGAATATGATTACGAACGCGATGAAATTGATGATCTCTATGACCAGTTGAAGTCTGATTATGAACAAGCCAAAGCCAAAGCCGATCGTATCAAAGACAGTTCCAAAAAAATTCGCCAAATTGCAAAGGCCCTTTTCGAAGAATGGGAACAAGAGGCAATGGCCATTTCAAATAAAAATTATCGGAAAGACAGCCTTAATAAATTGCGCCAAGCCCAGGCCCGATTCAAACATTTAAGCGCCAGTCTGCATCGATCAGAAAGTCAGTTGGATCGGGTTTTGGTTCAGCTTAATGATCAAGTTTTATATCTGAAGCATAATCTGAATGCGAAAAGCCTCGCTCTGTTTGAGTCAGAAATTAAGTTAGTTAAGAATGAGATTGATGAACTCATCAAAGCGATCGAAAAAACCATAAAATACTCGCAAAACTTTAAACACACTCTGTCGTAGCCTTCTCGATGGACCTGAATAAGGAGAAACATATGAGCCAGACAAAGATGAAACCTTTAAAAGTATTTTATGCTCTCGTTTTAGCATGTGTCCTTTTTGGAGGCGTGGTCGGAGGGATTGTGTTGATCAGCGATGATCAAGATGTTGAAGTCAATAGCCTGCATTCTCAACAATTGGATGCCGAAACCGATACTGTAGAAAATCAAAATATCAATGAGGGGGAAAAATGAGGAATCAATGCCGCAAGGGACATGTTCATTTTTATGATCCACTAACCAAACTAGGACTCCTAAACGATGTTGACGGAGAACTTATAAGCTTTCGTTATACGGGCAATAGACCACTGGTTAAAGGTGAGGCCATTGAGTTCACCTCAAGTTGGCACAAGACATTTGCCGAGTGGGTCGAACCGATCCACGCCTAAAGTCGCTAGGATTTTTTGCCAATAAACGAAAAATACGGAACCCGCCCGATGGGAATGACAGGGAGACGCCCCTCGCCCTCAAACAGTTCGACTGTCTCGAATTTGTTGATTAAATAGGGTAAATGATCCGGGTTTAAAAAGACGTTGTCATAGGCAAAAAATGACGGCCAAAAACTGCGCGTTAAGGGGTCGTGAGTTTTCAACCCTGTTAATGGATACTTTTCCGATATATAAAAGTCGACAACGCCTATCTTTCCATTGGGAGAAAGGATGTTGTAGGTGTGATCGATGGCTTTGTACCACTGGGGCGTCATCGTCAATGAGTACGAAAACGTAACCAGATCGCAAAATTCAGGGGCCTTGAAATTGACGATATCAGAGGTCACCGTCTCGACGTTTTTCAAATCACGTTGGGCTATTTTTTCCTGAGCCTGAGCTAAAAGAGATTCACTAATATCGACTAAATAAATTTTACTATACTGCCGCAGTTGCTCATCAGACAGATAATCAAGACTAGCACCGGTGCCGGCTCCAAAATCGACCCATACTCCATCGGATTGGCATTTGTTTGTGTTTTGGAACATCTGACGTCGTCCATTGAGTAATTTTTTTCTAAACCGATCGTAGTTTTCAGCCTGACTTTTGTAGAAATGCTCAATTCGTTCGGTATGATTGATTCCTGAGTTGGGCTTTATCATTTGATATATCGTTTTAATATCTTGAATCATGGTGACTGAACTCCAGCGATATAAAAGCTTCCATAGGTATGGACGCGATCATGTTTGTGTAGATCAGCAGCGAGGTCTTCATCGTAGACAAGAAGTTCTCCCAAGGTTTTTCCACACTCAAGTTGAATAGGATTTATGAAATCCACATTCAGGCTTGCGCTGCGCCAAAGTACTTTAGAAGATGTTGTTGTCTTCGCAATCAACTGTTCCCACTGATCTTTCAAAAGATTGCGATGATTCTGATAGAGCCAGTCCATATGGTCAAGTAAAGTAATTTTGTGCAGTGTTTTTTGAGTATGAGTTAAAAAGTCCAGAAGCGAGCAATTATGGGTTTGTAAACGATCCACTCGCTCCTTCAAAATGGCAAAGTTGTGCGCTTTTAAGTATTGAGGAGAGCAGGTTCGGGTGTAGTGACCAAAAAGATAAAGGTGATAGAAATAGTTGTCTTGCAAACTTAATTTTGTGAAGACGTAGTCCAAGCAGTCTTCAATAAATTTTGCCATTCCGCCAAAATAGTTTTCTTCAATTTGTAAAAACTGAGAGCGAGGCACACCCAATGCCGACATCACGGCTCCTCGTCGCGTGAACCAGCGGATCGCCTCAGTCCAGAAGTAAGGTTTGAGTTCAGAAAAATAAATCATGGTTTGTTCGTGCATGCTGGAGGCCGAAAATATTTTTTCTACACTGGGCAACAATCCTCGCCAGGAAATATATTGTCCTAGGATTCGTGCCACCCATCCGGCGCTGCCCCGATAGTAGAATCCTCGATGGATTCCGCTGGGTAAAAAGAAATCCATGTGTTTGTCCCAATAGTGTCTAGCAAAATCAGGAAGAGTGGAGCGGAGCCCTTGATTGTATATACGATGCGCCCCTGAGTGCACGCCAAGACCAAAAAACGCATAAAAATCTTCATAGTCCAAATTTTGAATGGCCGCTTTTTTTAATTCAAGCAGAGCATTTTGGCGTGGATTCATGTCGATAGCATCCACACTTTTAGGGTCATCTAACAAATAGTCTAAGGCATTGCAGCCAGCCGAGGTGATGAGCATGACATTATCAGTTGGTCGGATATTAAAGGCCTGTCGATCCAGGCGAGGATCCTCCCAGCACTGGTTGTAAACAAGATTGTGACCGTGCATCCATTGGAAAAGTTGCTGCCGCGCCCAGTTTGTCATCATTATTCAATAGTGAACAGTCGCCCCATGAATAACAAATTAGGAAACCTTTATTAAACTGTCAGGTTTCCGTTAACTCTGCGACAGCCTCGACTTTATCGTCGTGTTTCATTTTCCTGATCTTGAAGGATTCGCGGTTGTTGTCGCAGAACTTCGCGGACGCGTTCCACTTCCGATAGGCGATGCAGAAGATTGCGGCACAGGCTGGCCTGCCTTGCATCCGCTTCAAGACTCTGACAGCGGTTATTCAGTCGCTGTCTTTTCTGAGCAAAGACTCTTGGGTTCTCTAAGGCCAAGCGCGCAGCCAAAACCAGCCCGGCATCATCTTCTTCGATCCCTTCTGGAGGGGTAAAAAGGTGGCCAATTTGGGCCCGAGACATGACATCGCAATGACTTTGGTAACCCGATGGATTCGACGAATTAGGACCAGCGAATTGACTATCGTAAGTTTGGCTTTGGCCGATGATCATTTGATTGGGGAAGCGACACAGGCTGAGTATTCGGTTTTCTGTGTTCAAACTTCTAGGAAAGAAACCATAGAGAAGAGGGTCACACATTTCCATAGCTTGAATTGCGTTGTTCAGGTTTTGCTGTTCCAGGCCCCCTGGGTTGCAACTTAAATCAAACGACTGTCCATTCAATTGCAAACGAACCGATTCGGGTGTTGAGCAAATGCGATCGGTCCATCGTGCAAAGTTATTCAAAAGAGAGGCATTCCGTTGCAGTCCCTCCAGGTTGGGTTGTTCCGATTGGGTGACAAAGCCACCAGTGAGACAATTATGGATTGCCGGACTGTTGCTTGATTCCCGTGGATAACCAGAGCGATTTTCTGCTCCAGGAGGAGCCGGAGTGACGCTCCGAAATTCCATAGGAAGAGGTGAAGAGGCTCTGAGTTGGCTGCGTACACTATTAACGACTTGATTGCGAATATAACCTGTGCGGACAGCAACATCGGGGTGGATCGGAGGCCATGGAGGAATCGAGTTTTCTTCACGGTCTTCAGCTTCGGCACGTAAAAATTCGAGCTCCTCATACAAGCTGGTCAACCGCGCTTCTAATTGGGGGGTCGAAACCATATCTTGATTAAGGAGTTGTATCCAATAGGAGTTCTGTAATTGGGTCAGTTGAGAATGTCTTTGGTGAATCAAAGGAACAACTGTCGACTCGTCTGCAAAGCTCATCTGGGGAGCGAGTAAAAGAGTAAAAAGAGTAAAGACAAAAGTCCTGGTTGATGGCCTCATCATATAGGCTCTATCGGAATTGTTCGGCATGGAATTTAGTCAAGGTTTTCCGATATCTAGACCAGATTCCATGGGTCCTTGATTTGAAATCCTATATACTTATGAGTGTTATGAAAAAATCCGTTCTTATTTCTTTTTTCGTGTTTATTTTCAGTTTGAATAGCTGGAGTGATCTCAGTGAAATGATCAATAATTTGAATCGCCATGCTGGTAATATTCGGGGTCTTGGCAGTCAGACGTTAACCCCCGGACAGCCCCGTCCACCCGCTTTATCCAGTGCTTTACAGTTGATCCAAAATCCGGCGGTGGTTAGTGAAATTCAAAGATTGGAGGGGCGTCTGCATCAAGCCACACGTGTTCTCGCCAATCCCAATTCATCACCACAAGCGCAAAGGTTGGCGGCTGAGAGAATTGCCAGATCTGGCCCCAACCTCATACGCCTTATGGAAGCCAGAGCCGGCTTAGTGAGAGCTTTGAATCAGTCTTTGCGTACAAGCGTCGCGCAAGCCAACGGCGTTAGACCCTACGTTTCCAACCAAGGCGGTTGGTTGAATACGACACTTCGAATTGTAAGAGAAATGCGCTCTCAACTGAATACGGTTCGACCGCAAAACAGCACATCTTCAATGACTCAAAGTTTAGCTCGAGGTATTCGCTCGGCTTTTCAAGCGAATATGTATCAAATTCGCACCTACTTTGTGGCGCCTCCTGCCAGAGGGCGTGGCGTACCTTCAGACACTCCTGACTTTGTCGTCGATCCCGACGGGAATGTTTTTATAGAGAGGTAAAGTGAAACATCCGGAGGGTCTTTTTATTCTGTTATTGGCCTTACTCTTGGGGTGCACTTCGGCGGATAAAAACGCCGAAGTAAAGTCAAAACTTGGATACCTTAATGGAGAAACCTACGATGCTCCCCAAGGAATTGTTCCGGGCGCTGGCATTCCTGTGGGTTACTGGGGAAAGATCAACAACCGAACAACTTCGATTCAGGGGGCTGTGTTTCACAAGCAAGAGTCTATGCTGTTTCCTCTCGCACATCAGAAAGTTGTTTTAAGAAATAAACAAGGCAAAATTTTGAAAGAAGTTCAGTCGGAAGCCAACGGAGAGTTTTCGATGGCTGTGACAATCCCAAACGGTGAATACTCTCTGGAAATTTCCAATTTCAAATACAAAGGAAGAATTGACCTTACTGTCGATAGCTATCAAATCCACGATTTAAAAATACAGGCCTCCGAAAAATAGAGCTCCTAAAAGGTTCAATTGAAGAGCCCTTGACGAAAACAATTGTTTTATCAGTCAATATTTGTGTTTTCAATTTCAACGATTTGAAAATGTTCAGCCATGGGTTCGACACTTTTTATTCTAAAACTGGGGAAGTCCTGTTCAATGGGTGGAAGCGAACCTTTTTCGAAAATAATGAAAAAGTGTTCGGGAAAGGTCAGACAGTCAGAGACATAGGAAAAATGATCAACACGTCCGTAATGAGGAAATTTGCAAATTAAACGGTCCCAGTGAAAGGAAAGGAAGCCAGCCATTTGATAGCTGGTCGCAAAATAGTGCGCCGGTTGGGGGAGGCGACGGACCAGAGGTTTGAATTTTTCAACTTTACTAAGGTTGGTTTGAAGGCCTTCAATGTCAGGTTTTGCCACCACAAGTGCGAGTGCCAGTACGAAAACAAAACTCCAGAAGTAAACGGTTTTACGAATCCAGTGCCAATAACGGTCAGGGGTGTAAAGGCAAGCCAAGTAATAAACAGCTGGAAGTCCGACCAGCGTCCAATTGGCCTCAACGCGTCCCTTAAAAGATGAGTACAGAAAAAACAGAAATGGAAAGAAAGCAAAAGGCATCAACCAGTGTTGTTTCCAGTGTTTGCTACCCACGAACAAGAAAATCAAAAAAGTCGGGAAAATGATAAGAAGTTGCCCACCAATATATTCAAGGGGCAGGGACCATTTCCAGAAGCCTGGGTTCATTCCATGTTTCCATTGAAAAAGAAAAGACGCCCATTCGTTCTGTGCGTTCCAGAGCAGAACAGGGGTGCACGCTAAGGCGCCGACCAAAATGGCCCCCAAGGATTTGATGGTAAAAACACGTTTCCAGGCTTTTTGTTGGAAAACGACCCATAGCAATGGTGGAACGAATAAGACGATATGATATTTTGAAAGAAAACCAAGCCCCAGTGACAGACCAAGCAGTAAGTAATCGCCCCAACGTCCTTGTTTAAGGACCCGGTGGCAATTGAAGATGGACCAAGTCCAAAAAAACAACAACGGAATATCGGGTGTTGCAATGATACCACCCCAGCCCCAAAGAGGGTTAAGGAGAGCCACCCATAAAAACCATTGGCTTCGCAGAGACTGAGCTTCGGATAAGAAAAGTCGTAACCAAAGGTAAATTGTGGCGTGACCAAGGATTACAAAAGGCCATCGGATGGCTCCCGGGTGCCACGGCTTAAGGGGTTGGGCCAATGCCATGATCCAACCCACCATTGGCGGATGATCGAAGTAGCTAAGCGACAGAAGATCACCCCAAAGAAAGTAATAGAACTCATCAAGTGCTAAAGGCACCAAGAGGCAAACCACCAGTTTCACAGCAAGACTGGCAAAGAAAATGTTTCGCAAAACCCTTTGATTGAACATAGCTCCTTGTATCACGATTTGTGTGGTCTGCCTCGGCGTTTTGCCACTTGTTGCTTGGCAATAATTTCTTAACTTTCAAAGCAAGGGTCGGTAAGGTGGAGAAATGCGAGTTTTGTTTGATGCGACTTGCCTGATCCCGGAAAAGCTGTCTGGAATTGGGGTGTACGCGAAAAATCTTTTTCTCAGTTTACAGACGGTCCATCAAGAAATGGTTCCGGTGTATAAAAAATCGCGACTTCTGAAAACAAAGTTTATCGCTCGTCACATCGGTGAAAAAGGGTCGGCGTTTTTCGACACTCCCTTGCTGATGTCCAATAAGCCCACCTTGTTGCACGGGCCTGATTTTCGTTTACTAAGCTCCAACTCAAAATTGAAAAAGGTCGTCACAGTTCACGATATTGCGGTTTTTCACGAAAACTTTAATTCTCAAAAGTTTCGAGACAGTGGTCAGCAGCAAATGAATTTTCTCTTCGAAAAATGTCAGCCGGACCGAGTGATCGTTCCCACCGAGACCGTGAAACATGAGATATTAAATCGTTGGCAAGGCTGGGAAGACCGTGTGGTCGCTATTCCTCATGGCGGCGATCATTTGCTTGCGAAAACCGACAAGGTAACCGGTACACAGGCACCAGGTCACGATTTTCCATACTTCCTTTATGTTGGTCATTTGGAAAACCGCAAAAACCTGGACGGAATTCTGTCCGCCTTCGAGAAATATTGTGAACAGGACTCTGAGATCCGTTTGGTTTTGGTTGGTAAGGATGGGTTCAATGCCCAGTCCTTTCACCAACGGATACAAGCTTCAAAATTCAAAGATCGTATTTTATTAAAAGGTTTTGTCACCGACCAAGCTTTGGCCACTTTATATCAACAGGCGCGCGCTTTTTTATTTCCTTCTTTTTACGAGGGATTCGGTTTCCCAATTCTTGAAGCTATGGCGCTGGGTTGCCCGGTACTGACTTCTAATTTCGGATCCATGAAAGAGGTGGCAGGACAGGCCGCCTTTTTGGTGGACCCGCACTCTCTGGAATCGATGCAGGATGGCCTCAAAGCTCTTCATGAATCGGATTCACAGAGGCAAAAGCTTATTGAAGCGGGCTTGTCGCGTGTCAAGCAGTTTACATGGCAAAACACGGCCCAGCAGGTTGTACAAGTTTACAAAGAGCTTGAGCCATCTTAGTCAGATATTCGTTTTTTAATTGAAGTCTGTGCTTTGTGCCACGTAGGGAAGGTTACGGTAGTACCCTTGATAATCCAGGCCGTATCCAACAACGAAACGATTTTCAATTTCAAACCCGACATAGTCGATCGTGCAGTCTGTTTTTAAAGCCGCCGGCTTAAACAGGAGTGAGGTGGTGATCAGTCGTTTCGGCATCCGCGCGCCGATGTTCTTTTTCAAAAAATTCATGGTTAGTCCGGTGTCGACAATGTCTTCAACGAGGAGCACATTTTTACCTTCCAAAGGGACTGTCAGGTCCAAAGTCGTTTTGACTTCACCCGAGGTGCTGGTGCCACCGCCATATGAGGAAACACCAAAAAATTCACATTGAATATCAAGGTCAATACTTCGAACCAGATCGGCAAAATACATGCAAGAGCCCTTAAGAATGCAAATGGCCGTTAATTCCTCGCCTTTAAACTCCTCGGTGATTTTTGCACCGATCTCGGTAACCTTTTTTTCCAATTCTTCTTGGCTGATTAGCGGTGTTAAATTTAACGGTGTCATTGTCTTGGCTCCCTATACAAACGCATTATTTATCAACTCTCCCACACCACCGGCACCGGGGACAATATACTGATTGTCATTTAGGCCTTTTTCTTCACTCCAGTGAGTACCAGGTGCGGCCTCCAGTGCTTTTTGAGAAGAAAAGCCACGATCCAGTCGGGCCGAGTAAATGTGAACATCGGGATGAGCATCGGTTACTTTTTTAATATATTCAGGGGTAATAATCATGTGAACGGCGATAAACTTTGCCGCTCGCCCAGGCACGTTTTCTTTATAGTGTTTGATCACTTCAGACAAAGAGCTTCCTGTGGCTCCCATAGGATCCGGGATCAGCACAATCGAGTCATCAATCGGGCCGCCTATTTTTGATTCATACATTTCGGTGTGGGTCACTTCGCCTTTTTCATTGGTGATTCGAGACGCAAAAATATGATCCTGACGAATGTTCAGAGGTTCTAAGATTTGATTGAGTTCATCAAAAAACAGTTGGCTGGGAAGCATACCGGCGCGGGCGACATCGACGGTAACGACTTTCTGATTGCGGTCAAAAACTTCGGCATTCAATACCACGTCCTTATGCATTTCTGTCATACGTGTCGAAAATGTCTGCTGCTGTTTCGGAAACTCAGCATTGAGAACACACACAAACAATTGATGGTAAACCTTTTGAATCAACTGATTGAAGATCGGTTGGGTGCAATCGGAGCTCGACAGCATGGCTGTCAAATGAGTCAGATAAGAATCGTTTAAAATGTTCACTTGGTTTGGGTACCTGTGCTCAACGAATTGCATAGTGGATTAATAGGGTGTTGATGCGGATTTGTCCAGAACTGGTTGCAAAAAGCCACTGTCTTTTGGCATTACTGAATATTTAGTAAAATTGCGATATCACTAAGGTTTTCAACAAAAGCGTCATCGTTAATGACACTCAGCTTGCGGCTGGAGTCATAAAGCGCCAACTCCTCCGGTGTGAACGGGACATCATGGACACTCGGGTCAACCACCACCACTCCGTTCTGTTTTTGAAAATTCAGTTCGAAATAAAGAGGCGAACTGGGCTCATCGCTCAACTTGAGGTTATGCCAGAAGCGCACTTCGGCGTTGATCGATTCAGCGTTACTGCCTTCAGTCACCGTGACCTGGGTATAAAATCCCAAGCCCAAACCTGACTCCTGATCGATTTCGCCGTAGAACAGTTCGACCGGTGTTCCGAACTCAAAGTTTTTTTGAACTGTCGACCCAAACCCATTGATATTTTTTTTATTGCGAAAAATAAAATCCTTCTGGTTGTTGATAACGTAGACACCGTCGTCGATGCGACGGCCGATCTGTATGAGGTTTTCAATGGCAGCCGGGGTGATGGCCATCAGTTTGATCGAGATAACTCGCTCAAGGGCAAGAGTGTTATTGGCTGGTGGAACCGTCGTTGGCCGCTGCACTTGCAATTGTGTGGTCTCAGGTTCGGCAGACTCCTCTTCAATACCAGAGTTTGAAGAGCGGGGTGGGGGTTGCGAACGGTTGGGTTCGGCAAAGCGAGCCGAGTCGTTGCGTTGAATTTCATTGGCCACTGGGGGCAAAGAGCTTTCATTGACTGACGATTGACGGCTCGAAAAATTATCCCACATAACAAGGACCAAAATTAAAACAAAAAGAAGAAACAGTTGAACCATCCAATTGCCGAAAATCTTTTTCCACAAGGGCTTAACGGGAGGCGACCAAGTTTCCATATTGACGCCGCATTGGGCGCAATACTGGTCCTTGGGTTGGAGAAGGTTACATTTGGGACAATTGATCATCATGATGAGAGTCCTATGCCTAGTCCCTAAGTCTATCACAGCCCGACTGAGTGCTTACCCCCTTTCAACAAAATTTGACGCAAACAGTCGAATGCCGTAGAGTGGAGAAAAGTGGGGAAAAGTGGAACTGAAGTGGTTCAAAGTGGAAAAACCCCGCAAACCTAGGATGGGTGAGTGAAAGAGCTAAGAGGGCGCTTCGAAATTAAGATGGATTCTAAGGGTCGGATGAACCTACCCAGCGCTTTGCAAGACTCCGAAAACTCGTCTTTCGTCGTAACAAATAGTCAGTACCAAGGATGTCGTTGCCTGGACATTTATACCAAAGAAGAATGGGAAAAATTAGAAAGTCGCATTGCTCAACTTTCTCCCCTGAAAAAAGAGGTCCAAGCTTTTCAACGATTTTATATTGCTGGCGGTCAACCTGTAGATGCCGGATCTCAAGGTCGGGTTCTTATTCCAAAAAGTTTGCGAGAATATGCCAATCTCGAAGATCAAATTGTGATAGTAGGAATGGGAACAAAACTAGAAGTCTGGAATCTTTCTGATTGGCAGAAAATCTTTGATAACTTGGCAACCGACTTCGAGGACACTCTCGGAGTTATTGCGAACCTTGATATGGGAGTTGGAAATGCGTAAAGACAATCATTATCCCGTTATGCTGAATGAAGTTATGGAAATGTTTGCAAAAGCAAACGTTGAGAAACCTAAAAACTATCTTGATGGAACCTTTGGACGTGGAGGGCACGCCGAAGTTGTTGCCAATAAATTTCCTGATTTGGATATTTATGCCCTTGATAAAGACAAAGACGCCGTCGATTTTGCTAACAAGCAGTGGGAGCAAAAGTCGAAAGGTAAAAAGTTTTTTATCGAACAAGCCAGCTTCGCCAGCCTTGACTCAGTCATTGAAAAGCGTAACTGGCCTCAGAAATATGACATGATACTCTTGGACCTTGGTGTCAGTTCCCCCCAACTGGATCAAGGTTCGAGAGGCTTTTCTTTTTATCACCATGGGCCTCTCGATATGCGGATGGATCAACGCCAACCGCTGACCGCTGAAGAAATAATTAATTATTGGAGTGAAGAAGAACTGGTCGACATCTTTAAAGATTACGGCGAAGTTTTTAAGCCCTATAAAGTCGTGCAAAACATTATGCGTGAACGAAAAAATGGCAGCATCACCTCGACTCAAGATCTTTCCAATCTAATTGAAAGATCGGTCGGATGGAGAAAAAAGGGAAAGCATCCCGCGACTCAGTATTTTATGGCTTTGCGTTTGGTTGTGAATCGCGAACTTGAAGACTTAAAAGAAGGTTTGCAGACTTTGATGAAACGACTTGTGCCTGGCGGAAGGTTGGTGGTTATCACCTTCCATTCGCTGGAGGATCGCATTGTAAAACAAGTTTTCAGAAACTCCGATTACGGCAAACCGGTGAACAAAAAAGTTGTAAAGCCGACTCGTGACGAAGAGCTAGAGAACAAACGCTCGCGCAGTGCCAAGTTGCGAGCCTTTGAAAGAATTATCGAACAATCTATTCAACAAGAAATGAAGAGAAACTAGGAGAACATTATGAGCCAGCAACAAGTAAAAACCATTAAGCCATTTATTAGCATCCTTCTTGTTATGGGATTTCTTTTCGCCTTTGCTTTTATAAAAATGGAAAACCGTCGTTTGGGTTATTCTTTTATGAAACTGGCCCAGAAAGAAAAACAATTGCGCAACCAACAGCGACAAAAAGCGATCAAGTTGGCTCGTATGACCGGCCCAGAACGCGTTCAGTTTTTAGCGACGCAAAGACTGCCTCTGAAAAAAGCCGGAGAAGGTCAAATTATACAAATGACAGGTGATGGAATCGCCATCATCCAATGAAATGATTTTTTTAGGAGTTTTGGCGGCTCGGTGTGCACTCCTCTGGAGCCAAAAAAGAAATAGTGAAAAAGGGATTCACCAAAAACGAAACCAGAAAACTCATGGGCTCGCCCACCGTCGGCTGGTCTGACGAGCAGGGTGCGGCGCAGGTCAAAGCTGGATTGTCTGCGCTGTTTTCGTCATCACGACATAAATTTTTATCAGACATGGTCAATTCATTATTAATCGGAACCACCGCAGTATCGGTTGCATTGGTCTTAGTCGCATTGGCGCAGGCATTCAAACAAGGTCGCGACAACCCGGATTGGCTGACAAATAGAACTGCAATAAAGATTGGTAATAACCGTTTCATCCTCCTTAGATTAGCACAATGCCCGTGTTTTGGTCAAAATCATCCACTCAAAGTCTCAAAAGGACTCTGTTGCTTCAGTTTTGGAAACTTGTCATAATTAAGGGAGCCAAGGACGGTTATGTATAAAAGTCGAGTCATCTTTGTATTGTTCTTTATTGCGGGGCTTTGGGGAGCCATGGTTCTTCGTGGCGGCTATCTTCAGTTGATGCCAAATCCCCAGTTTGAGAAAATCAAGCAACGTCAATTCAGTCGAATGATAAAACTCAACTCTCGTCGGGGTGATTTGCTCGATCGAGAAGGGAAAGAGTTGGCCGTTTCGGTAACCTCATACTCCTTATTTGCTGATCCCAAAATTATTAAAGATCCCTATGCGACAGCTAAAAAACTGGCGCGATTCTTTCGGGTTTCTTTTCGCTCCATGTACAACAAAGTTAAAAATAAAAAACGTCGCTTTGTCTGGATTCGTCGACGTCTCGATGAGGATGATTATTTAAAGATCAAACAATGGGATATTCGAGGCCTGGCTTTTAAAGAAGAATACAAGAGAGTTTATCCCAACAAAAGTTTGGCGGCTCCGCTTCTGGGTTTCGTTGGTCGCGAGCAGCAGGGACTTGATGGGCTCGAGAAAAAATTCGAATCGATTCTCAGTGGCGCTGGCAAGAAAGTCAGTGTTCAGCGCGATGCCAGAGGCCGAGCTTTAGTTGAAGATGGGCGTATTTTTGCGCGACCTCCCGAAGGATCGGATATTTATCTGACCATTGATAAAGATTTGCAGTTCTGGGTGGAAGATCAGTTGCAAAAGGCGATCAAAGAAAATGAGGCCGACTCGGCCTGGGCGGTGGTGCTGCGTCCAGAAGACTCGGCGATTTTGGCCATGGGATCGTATCCGACCTACGACCCCAATCGAGCTTTAAAATCAAAACCAAACCATCGTCGCAATAAAGTCATTCATGACATCTACGAAACGGGAAGCGTGATGAAAGCCTTCTCCATTGGCGGCGCCTTAGACAAGGGAATTGTCGACCCCAACACCAAGATAAATACCGAGAATGGCGTTATGAAAATTGGCCGTCGAAAGATCTCTGAGGCCGATAAAAAGCATTATTTCAAAGAGCTAACCGTCAGTGAAATCATCACCTATTCTTCGAATGTGGGGACCTCTAAAATTGCCCTGATGATGACCGACTCTGTTCTCTACCAAACCTTGCAAGATTTTGGCTTTGGTAGCAAGTCAGGTGTCGGACTTCCGGGTGAGGCTCGAGGTCTGTTGCACAAGCCACCTTGGCGCGATCATTTAACCGCCAACATTTCATTCGGACATGGAGTCGCCGTGACGGCCTTGCAGGTGGCTAATGCTTACGCCGCTATCGCTAATGGTGGTGAACTGAATCGTCCCTATATTGTGAAAGAGATTCGCGATCTCGATAAAGGTGAAATCATTAAAACCGAAAAGAAAACCATTCGCCGCGTTCTCAGTGAGAAGAATGCTGGTCTGTTGAAGATGATGTTGTCATCGGTTGTCGCCGAGGGAGGCACCGGCTATACGGCGCGAATCTATGGTTACCCAGTTGCCGGTAAGACGGGGACCGCTCAAAAAGTGAATCCAAATGGGCGCGGTTACTTACCAGGGCAATACATTTCGAATTTTGCCGGTTTTGTTCCGGCCAACAATCCCAAGTACGTTATTTACGTCGCCGTCGATTCGCCCAGAAAAAAAGGTTATTACGCGACCACAGTGGCAGCGCCGATTTTTCGCAACATTGCTGAGTACGCCTTACGCCGCGATGGCGCGACTCCTGTGTACTTTTCGGATCACGACTTGGTTAGACAAAAGCAAATTCAAAGTTCGGTTGCGTCGGGTGATAAAGTGATTCGTCGGTCTCTGAACAAAGTTCCAAAAAGTTTAGAAAAGCTCGATCGCGTTCCCAAACTGAAGGGACTCACCTTGCGTGAGGTTTACCGAGAACTCAACGGCTACGACATCAATGTTCGAATTCGGGGCGAGGGCCGAGTGGTCTCAACAGCTCCGGCTGAAGGATCACCACTCAGTTCTTCCTTACGCATCGTCATGCGCCCGAGAAAAGAGCCCTGACGAGATCAAATTAGATTGAAATTCAAATATTTAGCATTTCGGTGAGGCCGCCACTTCGTCGCACCCACCGAATAAATTATCCAAAAAATAGACATGGACTTCTTACATTGTCTTAACTTCAAATAACCCCTAAGTGCCTGTAATAGCTTAAATATTAATATTTCTTACAGAGGATGACTAAATATGTTCTTGACGAAAGGCCTGTGTTTTTGGTCTTTTGAGCCCAGCGCATGGGGCGCGCGTACAAACAACTTGTGGGGGAGATATGTCTAACTATCTCAAGCAGTGTCTACTGCTGATTTTAATTCCATCCTTTTTGATTTCATGTACAGAAGAACCGGCCAATGCTCCTGGAACGGACAGTCGACCGCCGGAAACAACTGTAGATCTCAATGGGGATATTCAATTTAAAAATTTTAAAGACATGGTGGCAACGTCCCCCGATGTCTTTTCCTATCCCGGAGAAATTGATGGTGTCGGCTCTGAAGAGCAAGAGGCCCTAAAGCTTGAAAACATCCGCAAGCCTATCGTTTACGGTATTGGCGCTGGCGGAATCACAATGGATACAACCTATGAAGAGTCGAAAACTCTTTTAACGCCTCCGTTTCGTGGGCCGTTTGAAAATGGTGCAACTCTTTATAACGAACAGCTTTATGTTGTTTGGAAGCAAGAGGGTGACCGTAAGCCGCAGATCATTATTCCTATTAAAGGTTACTTGGGAAAAATGGACGGTGGAAAGTTTGGCAACCTCGATTTCACAACCAAATTCTTAAAATACAAACCCGATGGTCAAGAGGGTGCTGTTCGTTTAATCCAAGAGCTTTATCTTGAACTTGAGCAAGTGGAAGATGAGTCTTACAACTGTTTGGCGACCGGCCGTTGTCGTTTGATTTACGGAGACGTCAATCAGCCGAACTTTGTGATGGTTCTTCCGGGTGCTGTTTTGTTAATGGCTAAGGAAGAGTTTCAAATCGCTGAGGTTCGAATTGTTCGCGATATCGATCCTGGAATGCTAGCCAACAATCTTGATTTGCTTTCGGGTGATGTTCTGATTCCAGAGCAAGCCCCTTTTCAATTGGGACAAACACATCAAGAAATTTTTGACCGCATCAATGCCAGCCCCGTAAAGTCGAGCCCCGAAGTTTACGTGCAAACGGATTCTTTGGTTTACGCTTGGAATGGCGTTTACTTGATTTTTCATCGTAGCAATTATGATGTGGATGTGACCGAGGCTGAGCCTTCGGATCAGAACTACGCGGTTCAGGTGACGCCTGAATATCCAGCCTACCTAACATTGGATGGAAAACGCATTCTCATGTTGCAAGATCAGGACAACATTTCGTTTGCTCTTGAGACCATGCCAGATCCGCAAACAGCGGCCATGGACGTCGTCAACATCAGTGCCACTGAAGTTGAGTCTAAAATGACAATGAACACGATTGTTCGTAAGCAAGATTCTATGATGTTTGCTCGTGCTTTTGCTGACTTTTTGGCACAACAATTATCGGGCCGCTACGACCAAGTTCGTTACCGCATGTGGGGCTTTCAAAACGATGCCAAAGTTAACAAAGAAATTTCTGTTTCTCTTTCAGCTTACAACAGTGAAGACCTAAAAGGAGTGAGCATTGGTTTTGAAATCAATGAAGAGCAGCAAAAAATGAATTTCATGACGGTCGGTTTGATGGATCCAGAGTATGGAGCCTTCTCCAAAATCGTTCTTCCGACATCCACTGAAGATGTGGTTCGCAAGTCGGTTGAGCAGCCGATCATCAACGACATCACTGGTGATGTTGTCATGGATCTTGTTCTCAATCAGCCTAAAACAGAAGTTCGCAAATCCAATGTGTTCACTGAATTGGCTGGTTTCAAATTGAATGACCTGGTGAAGTTAGAAGAGATCGATGCTCTGGGGCGTGGTGAAGCCACTGTCACTTACATGAGTGCTGATCCGTCTTTGGGTGAAATCAAAGAACGGGCTGGGTATTCCGACGAAGCCATTTTCAATTTTCCTCAGTTCAACCGTCCGACTCCGCGCCAACAAGGCTTTATCAGCGTTTATGGAGCGTCGCTGGGTCTTAAGGTTATTGGTGCTGATGATACCGCTCAATACGCTCGCGTGGTGAGCATTTCTTCCGGCTCCATGTACGGCACGATTCAAGATGTCTGCGGTATGGGTTCGGAATCAAACATTAAAATTTCCATGAAAGACAATGAAGTGATGCAAGCACTTGAAGAGGCTGTGGCCTCGAAGCAGGCTGAAGACCCTGATTTTCAGTGTGAGTACTTTATGGTGAGAGACAATGGTTCTTTGGGGATCGTAAAAGAAATTTACTTCCCAACTGAAAGAATGAAATTTGTGTTCAGTGGACGCGCTTTGAGTGCCGTCACTGTCTATATGCCACTGTCTGAAGTGAACAACGACTTGCAAGGGGTATTGCAATGATGAAAAATTTAATCGTATTACTAGCGGCTGTTACAGTTTTTGCCGGTTGTGCAAAAAATCGTGACAAAGAAAACCTTCGAGATGGTAACGAAGCTGTTGTAAACGCCCAGCTTAAAGAAACTTATATTGCGCCCAATGAGGACGGCACCCGAGGCGTTTGGTTGGGTAAAATGACTGTGATCGATACTTCGGATTCACCCGCAGGAACCTTATTTATAGGTTACCAAGGGGATGTTCAGGTTGGTTACTTTGATTTTACTGAGTACCATATGCAGTTTCGTTCTTTGAAAGGGTTGCAGGAAGGCAACGAAAACGAGAACATCAAAAACCCGGTTCTGATGAACTGGAATATCAATCACATTGATTACGCTTTGGATGAAGTCGACGGACAAACCACAAACAAGGAAATTGTTTCGGACTTCAAAACTTGGGATCAAAAAAGATATTTCAAGATCAACTGGTCTGAGCAAAAAGAAATTGCTAATACCACGCAAATCTTTCCAATCTCCTCACTCTCAGTTTTCCAGTGTTGGTCACCGGTTAACATTCGACGTGTTGAAGATTCGATGAAGACCACAGAAGATTCTATTAACTTTGATATCGAAGTTGTTTATCAACGTCTTCCGGCTTGTGCCAGTGCGCCTCAGTGGAATGAAGGTGATTTCAATTTTACGGCCACTTTTAAATATTCTTTCAAGAAAATGCAGCCGAGCGACTATAAACCTTATTTCTACTCAAACGAGCAAGATCCTGACCGCTACGAATTTGGTCATTTTCAAACCGTCCGTAAGGTTTTAAATCACGAAAACCGTCCGCATAATATTTTTATGGAAAATCGTTGGGCTGAAAAAACCCACCACTTTTATTTTGTTAAGGGATTCCCGCAAAAATATAAGTGGATTTGGGATCACACCAAGCCGCAGTCTGTTTTTGGTCAAACCAACGCCTTATTAAAAAGCGCTGGCTCCAAATTGCGTTTCGAAATTCATGATTACAACTACAATCACGATGCGGGAGACAATACTGGACCCGAGCGTGAATTTGGTGATCTCCGCTATTCATTTATCAATTTCATAGAGGAGCTAGAGGCGGGCGGAACCCCTCTTGGTTACGGCCCTAGTGATACCAATCCCTTCACCGGTGAAATTATTGCTGCCAACTCGATGGTATGGACAGGCTTCTTGGACTACTACATGCGCCTCGTTGAGGACGCAGTGGCTGGCGCTAAAGAAGAAAGTTCTCTTTTTGTTCAAATGAATCGATCACTTGATGTGAGCGTCGGTGAAAAGCAAACCATCGAAGAGCTCGTGACCGACTGGGATCAAAGCCAAGGTGTCGGCCAATTGTTTAAACACATGGCCCACGTCAACCGATTTGCTTATCCTTACTGGAACAGCTACACCATGAATGAAGTGGGCGACGTTGTTGTGCCCACTCACATGGACTACTACGTCGATCAAAACAGCGGCGATCAAGGTCTTGATCTTGCTGATCTGACGTCAACGATTTCAGAAATCGTTGAAACACCCATTAAGAATACGGACTTTGGATTTGAAACGACTTTTCTTAATGGTCGTCCACAAGCCAAAGTTATCAACCCTATGAGTGTTATTGATTTGGATTGGATCGAGCGTCTAGCCAACAATCCGCAGTTTGCCGCCGCTTCACCTGGTTTTCGTCAGGTTGCTGATGTGATTCAAAACATCCAGAAGGCTTCAAACAAAAACTTTCAAGGGGCTGGGGATTTGCATTCGATTGCCGAACAGCATTTTGATAAAGTGATGAAGAATATTGAGACCAACCAACAAGGTCACTGCATCATGGACATGGAAGAGTTTGCGGGTAGTCTTGCCGGTTTCTTGAAAGTGTCTGATCTTGATATCACTGATCCAGAAGTTCGCCAGGATATTATCAATACGGTTCTTTATCGAGTTAGCATCCATGAATTTGGTCACAACTTAAACTTGCGTCACAATTTTTACGGAAGCGTTGATAAAGAAAACTTTGGTGTCGGCCGTAATGGTTCCGTTGCGAACTTTCCTGGGTCGAACTTACTAAAAACCTTTAAGATCAATAACAAAGGTGAGTACGTAGAGGTTGAAGGCGATCGTGCGCAAGTCAGCTCCTCAGTTATGGATTACCTACGTCTTGAAGACGAAATCAATGTTCCGTGGGCTTGGGAAGACTATGACGTTGCTGCGATTCTTGATTCCTATGGTCCCAAAGGGTTTAACCCTGGTGATGATTTGTACTTGTACTGCACTGATGAGCACACAGCCACCAGCGCTATTTGTAACCGTCATGACCTAGGAACCACACCGTCACAGATTTTGATGTCACAAATTCGTTCTTACGATGAGCGCTACGAAATGCGTAACAAACGTTATGGAAGAGCCTACTGGAACACCTCTGGCTACGCTGGAGCCATGCTAGGAACGATGGTCAGCTTCAAAGAGTTTATTCCTTTCTGGAGAACAGGCTTGGCCGAAGATATGCTTCGTAACAAGCTGTCTGACTTGGGTGTGAACAACAACGACCTTCAGTCCGCTCAAGTTGAAGCTATTGACCGAGAAATGGTCAACGTGATGAAAATGTCGATGGCGTTTTTCGATGGTGTCATTCAGCAGTCGCGAGGAACACGTGACTATCGCAGTGAGTACGATCCAACCACCGGTGCCCTGAAGTACATGGGTATTATGGCGGATAAGATTTTTGCGATGTTAATTATGGCTGGTGACGATGCGATCTTCTACAACCCGAACCGTATAATGATCGAAAACTCGTACCTGACCTACTCGGGCAGTCCGACTATCGCTCAATTCGGTGATCGACTGTGGAGAAACATTCTGACGGATCGAAACATTGCCATGGAGCCATGGTTTATCAACTTCTCAAGATCTCTGTATGCGAAAAACTCAACGAACTTTAGCAACCGTGGTGCTGCTAGCTTGATCAACTCTATGAAGATCATTCGTATCGACAGTGCTTCAGATCTTGAAGAGTCTTATGGAATCGAAATGGACCCAACTCTACCAGCTTTGCAAACACATTTGCCAAAAGCCGTGACCGGGACTTTCGACAAAGGCGAAGAGGTTATCGTTATCCATGTTGATGGAGTCTATTACATGACTTCCATTGCTGAGGGTGACGTAACTTATACCCTTTTCCAAGGTGCTTTGGATGCGTTAACAGGAGCTGGGGATGAAGATGACCAGTCTATCACCCAGTTCAATATGGATGTTCGCGAGTTTTACATGCTTTACAACATGGCCAAATCAGGGGCTTTGCAGTAATTCAAACCAAGTTGAAGAACCAGAAGGGTTCTTCAACTTTTTTTAGGAGATTTCGATGTTAAATTTTTCTAAAACTAAAGCCAGAATGGCGTTTATTGTTTTAGCCTGCTGCCTTTTTGGGTTTTCAGGTTTTGCACAATCGGAAAGTGAAGACAGCAAAGAATCCAACCAGGTTAAAGCCAAGGCTCCCAGCAAAAAGTTAGCAAAAAAGACCGATAACACCGCCAACCCAACTTTGGCCAACTTAACAGGGGCCTCTTCCGGGTGGAGACTTCAGGGAACTGTGACTCATTCGCCACGACTGCGAAAAGATCAAGAGGACACCACAGACATTCTGTTGCGTGCGGATTACAACATTAATAAACGACACACCATTCGAGCTCAGCAGTTTTTTACCAAATTTTACGGTAAGTACGAATCGGAGTATGAATTTCAACCGTTTGATACAACCGTGGCTCACTTCTACCGACTGCCTTGGCGTCCGGGGGGTGTCGGGCTGCAGTGGAGAAACCAATTCTCTTTGCCCATTTCGAATGAGTCGGCTCGAGATGACTTGTTGACCACATTTCAAACCAGTGTTGTTGGTTCGAAGGCCCTTTTGGGCGGTAAATTGTTGATGTTTGGAATTCCTTATTCCCGCTACTTTTTTTATGAGTACAGAACTTCAGTCAGTGGTCGTTTGCTGCCTCGTTGGCAAAATGGACTCTCTTTAGGGGGGCTTTACTTTATCACTCCGAAGTTGTCTTTTTATGCCGGTGGCGACTACCGAATTGATACTGTTTACAACAGTCAATTTGATTCAAGTCCCAATCAAGTTCCACAGGGGACCTATCGATTCGACTTGGATTTGAGTTATCAATTTAATAACAACCTTACCGGATCACTGTCCTACGCTCAGGGGCGAGCCAGTTACATCCAAAATGGACGCTATGAATTGGTGCTTTTTGATGACCAGGCCTCGCGAGTGAATTTTGGCCTCACCTATATTTACTAACTCGTGACAATTTTAAAATTTGATTTATTCTAGGGTTTCATGAAGCTTGAAACCCTTTTTAATATTCACGGACGTATCGATTGGCGAGATCAGGATCCCAAGCTGCAAGCCAAAGATCTGACCTCCGATTCCAGAAAAGTAGAGCCAGGCACAATTTATATCGCTATTCGGGGTCATAGTGGCGATGGCCACGACTATATTCCCCAGGCGATCCAGGCCGGGGCGATCGCCTTGGTGGTAGAAGATCCTTCAGCTATTCCAAAAGATTACAAAGGCGCAGTGGTGGAAGTCTTGGACTCGCGGATCAGTTTGCAGAGTTTGTCGCAATGCTTTTTCGGAGCGCCGGGAGACTCTCTTACAGGGGTGGCAGTCACTGGCACCAACGGAAAAACAAGTTGTACCTATATACTTGAGCACTTGTTCAATCAATTGGGGCAAGACTGTGGTGTCATTGGAACTATTGATCACCACTTAGGTTCCAAAAAATGGAAGACTCAATTAACCACTCCGGATCCCATCACATTGCAGAGGCGACTCAAAGACTTTGCCGATCAAGGCGCAAAAAGCTTTGTGATTGAAGCCTCAAGTCACGCTCTTTATCAAAATCGCATTGACCAGGGCTTTGATGTGGTGATGTTCACGAACCTGAGCCGCGACCACCTTGATTATCACAAAGATATGGAAGAGTACTTTCAGGCCAAAGCCCGTTTGTTCTCAGATAAAATGTTAAAAGAATCGGCGGACTGTATGGCAGTCATCAATGGCGATGACCCCTACGGCAAAAGATTGGTCGAGATGGCAGCTGGCCGGAGAACCTACACTTTTGGCAAAAGTGAGTCCGCACATTTGCGGTTTGCCCTCGTTGAAACCCGTCTTGATGGGACCGATATCAATTTAACAGTCGGGGGCCAGTACAATTTCCTTATTAAAAGCCCTTTGATCGGCGAACACAATGTCTATAACCTTGTCGGCTGCCTGGCTGTCATTTATGGGTTGGGACTCGATTTAAAAAAAGCGGCTCAAAGTTTTCAGACGTTTCGGGGCGTGCCGGGTCGAATGCAGAGAGTGGAAGGGAAAAAGGGCGAGTTCGGTTTTGTTGACTACGCTCACACGCCCGACGCCCTTGAAAAAGCAATCTTGTCACTGAAGTCTCTGATTGAAAAGGACAAAAAACTGATCACCGTGTTCGGCTGTGGTGGTGATCGAGACAAAGGAAAACGTCCTATTATGGGCGCATTGGCGTCTCGTCTCAGTGATGTGACCATCGTGACCTCCGATAACCCACGCACAGAAGAGCCCGGTCAAATCATCAAAGACATTTATGCCGGCATTCAAGATCCCAAGACGAAAAACGTTATGCCTTGCTTGAGACGGGAAGAGGCCATCGAACAAGCCTGCCAGTTGGCGCAGCCTGGTGACGCCATTCTGATTGCAGGAAAAGGCCATGAAGACTACCAAATCATTGGCCACGACACGCTTCACTTTGACGATTACAAAATTCTGAAGAAATATTTGAGTTGATGATTGAGGCGTCATTGGCAGGCCGCCGTTCAATGATTGCAAGATAGCAAAGGGGTTCTCGGTGAAATATGATTTGGATTTTATAGTGGAAGCCACTCAAGGTTCGGTAAAATCGAAAGTTCACAAACAATTCACTGGCTTTTCGACCGACAACCGTGATCCAGACATCAAAGGAAAACTCTTTATTCCTTTAGTCGGAGACAATCATGACGCTCACGATTACGTGACATCCGCTATCGAAAATGGCGCCACCGGGGCGCTCGTGCACACCTGGGAAAAATCGTGGGACGGGCTGTTAGAACAGGCCTCTTTTGTTGAGGTAAAGGATACTCTACAGGCGTTACAAGATTTTGCCAAAGCCTGGCGAGGTCTGTTTCAAGGGAAAGTTTTAGCTCTTACCGGTAGCAATGGAAAAACCACGACAAAGGATTTTTTATTTCAGATTCTACAAAACTTTGGTTCTGTGAATGCCAGTCACGGCAGTTTCAACAACCATTGGGGCGTACCCTTTACTTTGCTTCAATCCGATCCCACCAATCGTTTTTGTATTGTCGAAATGGGTATGAACCACAGTGGAGAGATCGCCAAACTGATGACCATCGCCGACCCTGATTTGGTCACGGTGACCAATGTCGGTCGGGCTCACATAGGTAACTTTTCAGACGGCATTGAGGGGGTGGCGCGCGCTAAAGAGGAGATATACGAACTTTCAAAAGCCGAGTCACAACTGCTGTTTAACCTCGATAATCCTTGGACTTTAAAGATGTATGAAAAATACATGGATCGAGCGTCTTATACCTACAGCACTAAAAACTTTTCAGCCGATGTTTATTTTCGCATAAAAGAGAAAACAGCCACCGGTCTGACCATTGAAGGTCAAATCGGAGGGGAGCTTGGAAAAGCGGATTTGTCTTTCTGGGGTGATCATAATGTCGAGAACCTGGCGGCCGCCGTGGCTCTAGCCTATATAGGAGGCGTGAAACCGGGATTGATATGGCCGGTCTTAAAGAATTGTCATGCCGGCTGGGGGCGCAACCAGTGGATTGACACTGAAAGCGGTTTAAGAGTGTTGTTCGATGGTTACAATGCCAACCCCGACTCTTTTGCTACTCTTCTAAAAAATATCTCGCCTCTCACTCAACAAAAAAAATGTATCGCCGTTTTTGGCGAAATGTTGGAGCTGGGTGAAAATGCCTCCATTCAGCATGAAGAATTGGGAGAGAAAGCCGGAAAACTCACTTGGGAAAAATGCCTTTTCATTGGTCCCTCGGCCAAAGCCTTTCAAACCGGTTGGCAGAAAACAGCAGCACCAGAAAGCTTGGAAACTTTCAGTGATTTTAAAGAACTCAACTTAG
The DNA here is from genome assembly GCA_964588335.1 of uncultured Pseudobdellovibrionaceae bacterium. Taxonomy (GTDB): domain Bacteria; phylum Bdellovibrionota; class Bdellovibrionia; order Bdellovibrionales; family JAGQZY01; genus JAGQZY01. Next base: position 34,567 of record CAZPOV010000008.1, read on the forward strand.
ACGAGCTCAAGTCAACTTTGACGAAAAGCGAGATTTTAGTTGTTAAAGGCTCGCGCGGCGGCGCCCTAGAAAGAGTAATTTCGAGTTTAAGACCTATTGAATGGAAATCATCATATAATAGTTGATAGAAATTTTTTCGTGGCTCTAGAGAGAAAAAAACTCTGATATCCGATATCGGATATTAGATATCGGATATCAGAACAGTGTGCGGAGCCCCGGAGCTGGGTTCCGAGATCCCTGATCCAAGATCCATGCTCCAATATCCATTTTCCATGCTCTATTCTCTAGATTCTTTTGCCTATTCCTTTCTGGTTTCTATGCCCCGCTCTCCGATTTTGAGTTTTGGATTTTGCTTCACTTTTTTTTCTTTTCGAGTCATGACCGGATGTTATTCTGGCAGCCTTCGGATTGTCACCGCACCCAGTATGGGGTTCTTTTGTGGTCTTGAAAATTAAAGAAAAGCGTAGTAATTACAGTATCTTATAAACATTTTCTTGATCTTTAAGAGTCCTTTGTGGTAGATATCTTAACTCTGATCATTGAGAAAGGACTTTTGGGTGCTGTTTGACAAAGGCCGCGCCCGCCCGAAATTATGCTTTATCAACTACTGACTGACTACGCCGACCAATACACTGTACTCAACGTTTTCCGATACATCACTTTTCGAACCTTTATCAGCTTCTTTACAGCTTTTTTGGTTTGCTATTTCGTCGGTCCGACCTACATCCGACGATTGAAGAAGAAGCAAGGCAAAATTTCAAATGTGCGTGAAGACACTCCAGAACGACATCAAGTCAAAGCCGGGACTCCCACCATGGGGGGCGGTTTGATTTTACTCTCTCTTCTTATACCCTTTTTTCTATGGATGGATATTAGCAACGCCCTGGTGAGTTCGGCTGTATTTGTCACTTTAGGGTTTTCTTTGATCGGTTGGCTGGATGACCACAACAAAGTTATTAAAAAAAATAGCAAGGGTGTTTCAGGTAAAGTCCGATTGTTGGCGGAATTTGTTATTTCAGGCGGAGTGATTTATTTACTCACCCAAAATGGATTTTTAACCACCGAGCTGGCGTTTCCCTTTTTCAAAGATCTGAATTTTGATTTGGGATGGTTTTATATAATTTTTGGAAGTTTAGTGATTGTTGGCACGGCCAACGCCGTTAACCTCACCGATGGTTTGGATGGTTTGGCGATTGGCCCGGTGATTATTTGTGCCGGAACCTTTGCCATCTTTGCTTACGTGGCTGGTCATATTAAGATCGCCAGCTATTTGGGAATCCCTTATATTGATGGCGCCGGGGAACTCGCACCTGTTGCAGCCACGATCGTCGCTGCTGGGCTGGGTTTCCTTTGGTTTAACACCTATCCGGCTCAAGTTTTTATGGGCGACCTGGGAAGCCTGGGGCTTGGCGGATTCTTGGGTACCATGGCCGTTATCACAAAAAATGAATTGGTGATGGTTCTTCTTGGAGGCGTCTTTGTTGTTGAGGCCTTATCGGTTATCACTCAGGTGGCTTCGTTCAAGTTAACAGGGAAGAGAATTTTTAAAATGGCACCCATTCATCATCATTATGAATTGAAGGGTTTGGATGAAACCAAGATCATCGTTCGATTTTGGATTGTTTCTATATTATTGGCAGTTTTAAGTTTAAGCACACTCAAATTGAGGTAAAAATGTTTACAGATGTTTCAGAATTAAAAGATCGTAAAATTATGGTGGTCGGACTCGGGCGAACAGGTGTCGCTTTGTCGCGCTTCTTGTGTGATCACGGCGCGAAAGTCACAATCACTGACCATAAATCAAGAGCCGAACTTTCAAATGCTCTTGAGCAAATGGACGGTCTACCTATCGAGTTCGATTTAGGCGGTCATACGCCCAAGAAGTTCCTCGAACAAGAACTCATTGTTTTAAGTCCAGGAGTTTCTCCTTACCTAAAAATCTTTGAGTATGCCCGTAATCACAACGTCAAGGTGACAGGAGAGTTTGAGTTTTCTTCTTGGTTCGTGAAAGAGCCAATGATTGCAATCACTGGAACCAACGGTAAAACCACGACGACCTACCTTATCTACAAGATGTTAAAAGAGTCAGGCGTGAATGTTTGGGTTGGAGGAAACTATGGTCCTCCATTGGTGGACTACTTGCGCTCAGACAACAAGGCCAGTGTGGTTGTCTTAGAAGTCTCCAGTTTTCAGTTGGAACACTGTGAAAGATTCAATCCACAAAATATTGTGTTCACCAACTTGGCTGAAGATCATCAAGATCGCTACAAGTCTATGGAAGACTATGTGAATGCCAAGCGTCGGATCTTCCTGAATACCAATCAGGCCACCACCAGCATTTTGAACGCTGACGATAACGCCGTTATCGAATTGGCTCGTGACCCGGCTGTGCAACGCGGACGTATTTTTTACTTCTCTTGTAAAAAAGCCCTGGAACCACAAATTATGAATATCGGTGGTGTTGTGAATATGAAAACAGACCTTAAGGTTCGCACCGGCCCTGAGATCGAACACTTCTCATTGGAAAAAAGCCGGGCCCGTGGTCAGCATATGATTGAAAATTTTATGGCGGCGATGTTGGCTTCCCGAGAGCATGGGGCCACCCGCGAAGCCATTCAAAAGGTGATCGATGAATTCCGTGGAATTCCGCATCGGCTTGAGTATGTTCGTCGTGTCGGTGGAGTTGAGTTTTTCAACGATTCGAAAGCCACCAATGTGCATTCGGTAAAGAAAGCCTTGGACTCTTTTGGTGAGAACGTGATTTTGATCATGGGTGGTAAAGACACCGGCTTAAACTATGAACCGATTTATGACCACGTCAAACGCAAGGTCAAATCACTGATTCTTTTTGGTGAAGCCAAAGAGCGTATCAATCGTGATATTGGTGATGCTGCTGAAACTTTTCTTATTGGAACCTTTGAAGAGGCGGTTTTAATTGCCTACCAAAAGTCGCGCATTGGCGACATTGTGTTGATGTCCCCTGGATGTTCGAGTTTCGATATCTTCGATAGTTATATTGAACGAGGCAACTATTTTAAAGAGATCGTAAAGAACTTTCGTTAAAGACGAAGCCCGCGATTGCGGGCTTTTTTTTGCCTATTTTCCAACAACCATCGAAAATCCTGAAGGAACGGCCTCAGGAGAGGCTTTTGCAGTTGTAGGGTGACTGGCTTTGAAAGTTGAAGCCTTGGACTTTTGGGGTGGTTCGTCTGTTAATTAGGACGGGCTGTAGGTCTAGAGCCCATTGCCTAAGATATTGGGAAAGAGGACAATAAATGTATGAAATCCCAAGCAAAAAATGTATTCCTTACGCTATTTGTTCTGATCACTTTTGGACTTATTCAGGTCTATACCTCAAGCTTCATTTTTGCCGTCGATAAATACGGTGATGGACTTTTGTTTTTCAAAAAACAGTTGTTTTTTGTATTAGCCGGCTTGTTATTGATGGCGATTTTAGTGAAGATTCCACAAAACTGGCTGATTCGCTTTGGTTGGTGTTTTTGGATGGTGGCGGTGATTGGTCTTCTTCTCACTTTTATCCCAGGGGTGGGAGTGCGCGTGGGGGGAGCTCAGCGCTGGATCCCTTTGGCCTTCGGCTTTCGGTTTGAGCCGTGCGAGCTGATGAAAGTCTCTTTACCACTGTTATGTGCCAGCTTTCTATCCCAACGTGATGACATATGGGGGCGTTGGACTTGGCCGTTGCGTGCTGCCATCACTTTAATTCCCATTGGCTTACTTTTGCTTCAACCAGACTTTGGCTCGTTTACAATTTGTTTGATGGTTTTAGCGACCATTCTTTTTGTCTGCGGATTGCCTTGGATTTATATGGTGGCAGCAACAGCCGTGGCGGCCCCCTGTTTTTACTTCTTAGTTATGACAGTGCCGTATAGGAAGGCGCGAGTGTTGGCTTTCCTTGATCCTTTTAAAAATGCCGAAACCAGTGGCTTCCAACTGATTCAAAGTATGATCAGTTTTCACTCCGGAGGTTTGAATGGAGTCGGAATTGGCAATGGCCAAGGAAAATTGTTCTTTCTACCAGCCGCCCATACCGATTTTACCTTAGCGGTGTTAGGCGAAGAATTGGGATTCATTGGCTTTGTTCTTCTCCTCTCTCTCTATGGTTACCTTGTTTGGCGAGCTTTTCAGTTGTCATTTTCATTGAAAACTCTAGAAAAGCAGGTTTTAGCTCTTGGTTTAACAGTGACTTTTGCTTATTCGGTTTTTGTCAATGTGGGAGTCACACTCGGGCTGTTGCCAACCAAAGGATTGACCCTACCATTCTTAAGCTATGGTGGAAGCTCCTTGCTGATTAACTGTTTTTTATTTGGGATTATTTTAAATTTGCTTGTGAACTATAAGAAAAGAACTCTACGTCGGTATGGGAGGAAAAAGTGATCAGTCTTCGGTTATTACTTTTTCTGTCTCTGCTCTTTTCTGCAATGCAGGTGTCGGCGCAAGCCACTCGCTTGAATGCCGCCGAAGACTATGCCGACGATGACTGGGGTATTACATTTGGCGCCTCTTACAGCAGTCGTGTGCTTGTTCATAACGAATCAAGTTCCAATGCCAGTTATGCTAGTTCGGGGCGCCGGGTGCGGGTTCCTGATGTCAGCATGTCCTTGTCTTTAATGAAAGAGTTTTTAAACCCAAGCCGGATTTCAGTGACCGCTGTTCTTATGGGTGGGATCTCTGATTCATCGGGAAATTCGGGAGGCGAAGCCTTACAAACTTTCGAAGAGAAGTTAGATTCTAGCCATTTTGGTGGAGGCTTGTCGGTGAATTACAATATCTACGCTTATGGGTTGAAGCTACAAACTTATTTGGGAGCTCGAATTCTTTCTGAGCAAGGTGAATTGAACATGGCCCACAGTAATGGTGGAACCAAGCTCAATACGATCCATCGTTTCGACGCTCAAATTCTTCATCTGGGATTAGGCTTAAGGGCCTTTGATGCCGACCACAATTTGATGTCCTATTTCGAGGTCAGTACCCCGAATACAATGAGTGAAAGCTTTACACCAGTGGGGCAGGTGAATGGAGCTGACGTTTCCATAACCAGCGACACCCAGATCACCCGTGACCCGGTGGCCTTTGCAATGGGCTTTGGATATTACTTTTAAGCCACCGATCATACGGTGGACCCGGAAAACTAATTAATCCCAAAGTAGCATTTTCATACAAAACACAGAGCCACCCGATTTGATATACTCCGAGGTCTCCAGCTCAATGACGTTGAAACCATGAGACTGTAAACTTTGAACGGTCTGCTTTGCGCCTTTTTGTAGAATGACATCTTTGCCATTGGGCGTGCACATGTTACAGGCCAATTGTTTAGTGGCCTCAGCTAAAGGAACGCGAATCAATTTTGCAAAACTTTGTTTCAGTGTGACAAGTCCCTCATCCGTAAACGCCTCTTCAACGTAAGCCGCGCAGTCACTCTTAAGAATCGAAAGGCAGGTATCCAAGTGGTAAAAGCGTTCGTCTTTTAACTCAAAGGTGGTTACTTTTTGGCCTGTCTGTTTTTCAATGGTGGCGTAAACCTCAGGAGAGGTGCGAAAGCCGTACCCACCAAATAATTGTCCTGTCTCATAATTCCAAAGAGCGTCGCCCATGCCTTCGAAGTGAGAATCCATGACATCGAGGGTAGGAATATCGTTTTTGGCCGCCCATTCTTTAAAAAAAGCCACTTCTGGTTGGCGTTCCGGAGAGTGCATTTGACTTAAAACCCAATGCATTTTTCCGTTCTTTAAAAATGGAAAAGTTTGATTGGCGCAAAACACCATGTCGGGAAGACCTTTTTGTCCGGTGAGGGTGACCACTTCTTGGCCTATGTTTTCGAAAGTCTCTTTCAGGTCTTGCCACTGTTTTCGGGCCGCCTCTTTATCAATTGTATTGAGATTTCCTTGGGCATCCTTCATGTGAGGGTTGATTGCATACTCCACATCAAAATGCTCGGGAGTCACCATTAAGACTCGGGTTGGCCAGTTCATATCACCTCCAGTGAGGCCCTATATGTGTTCTACCGCGGATATTTCGGCAACGAGCGGCGCATCAATTTCAGCAGGTGACGAATTCTAGGGGACTGGGGTAGTGAAAGATCACATTCTAAGGGGGAGATATCATGAGACTGAGTCTTATTTTAGCAGCACTATGTTCAACACTTATTGCCAAGGCTGAAGTTCCTAAATACGGGTTTACGAAAGCCGAAAATAAAATGATGGCCGAGGCCAATGCGCAAACGGCTTACTTCGAAAATCAATTTCCATCACTCTTCTCAACAGACAACCCTCTAAGCTTGCAACTCCTTTCCACTACAACTGCTTCGGCCTTTGCTGAATACCAAGAGACGGGTTATCTCATCTTCAGTTCCAATTATGCATTTTCTTCTCGAAATGCGAAATTAACCATGGCCAAACATCTTCCAGAAGGGGTGCAACTGGTTGTCTTCACCGGCTCCAATTCTTCTAACGAAGCGACAAGAATAAAAAAGGAATTTAGTGAAGTTCTTGATGAGAGCCGAATCACCGTGGTTTACATGCCCGGTGCCTCTCGAGGCTTTTGGGCCCGCGATAGCGTTCCGGTTCCTGTGTTTCGCCGTGCTGCAGCCGAAAATGCTGTTGAGGTGTTTACTGTGGTCGATGCTCGATACTCCCGTTTTGAGCAAGATGCCCGCTTTAGCAATCTTTTTCAGGCCGAGATGACGCAGTATAATTACTATTACGAGGGCGGTAACTTTATTGCCAATGCGAAAAACGAATGTCTTATTGTCAATAAAACGGCCACTGCAAAGATGCCCGATTCCATTTTTAAAGATCACTACGGTTGTAAAGTTTTAACCCGCCTTCCCCATGTCAAAGGGATCGGTCACGCCGATGAGAGCGTAAAATTTATCGATGATAAAACGGTACTGACCGATGAAGTGAGCTATATTCCGCTTTTAGAAGACCGAGGCTATAAAGTGATTCAACTGCCTCGTCCCAATCGTCATTATGAGACCTATGTTAACTCCTTGCTGATAAACGGCACCATCTATGTGCCTATCTTCGATGAGGAGGGGGACGAGCAGGCTTTGCAAATCTATCGTGATCTTGGTTTCGACAAAGTCATTGGAATAAACACTCAAGTTTTATCCAATCAAGGGTTGGGATCGCTTCATTGCATCACAATGGGGTACCCGCCGGTTGAGATGAGCGAGTTGTTGAACTCCATGGGTGGCGCGATCTTAGAATAAGGCTATCCCAGCGATTTACGTTGTTGCGCTTCACGGAAAGGGCTGGTCACTGGCCCTTTTTGCCAGTAAAAATAGAGCGTGAAAAAGCAACGTTATGTCATTGCAGGTGGCGGAACCGGTGGCCACATCTACCCGGGACTGGCTCTTGCTGAAACATTAAAACAAATCGATCCTGACGCTGAAGTCCATTTTGTTGGAGCTGAAGGAGGGATGGAAGAAAAGATTGTGCCTCGGCATGGGTACCAAGTGCATCTTCTGAAGGTGGGACGCCTGCATAAAAGTGTTGGAGTTTGGCGTCGACTGAAAGCTTTGTTTTTACTTCCTTATTCGTTTTTCCAGGCCATTGCCTTATACATCGTTTTACGCCCTCGTTGGGTTTTAGGGGTGGGTGGATTTGCGTCTGGACCCTTTGTTCTTATTTCATCTTTACTGGGTGGCAGAACAGCTCTGCTCGAGCCCAATGCTTATCCCGGATTGGCCAATCGATGGCTCTCGAAAGTTGTAAAATACTGCTTCGTCGTCTTTGATAAAACCAAAGATTATTTTCCTGCAAAAAAAGTGATTTCAGTCGGCCTCCCTGTTCGTATGAAGAAAAAGCCAGCCCGCTTGGATTATCAGGGTCAGCGGCCGTTTCGAGTTTTGGTCTTTGGCGGCAGTCAGGGGGCTAGGGCTATCAACGAAGTGGTCGGGGCTTGGATCGAGTCTCTCGGGGAAAAGGCGAAGGACTACGAAGTCCTTCATCAAATCGGAAGTCGTGATTTTTCCATATGGACCCAGCGCTATGGGGACAAACACAAAGACTTCTTAACCTATGTTGAGTACATCAACGATATGCCAACGCGATTGGATTGGGCGGACATAGTTATTTGCCGAGCCGGTATCGGTTCTGTGGCTGAAATTGCGATGTCGAGTCGGCCAACAATTTTTATTCCGCTACCAACAGCGGCCGACAATCATCAAGTGAAAAATGCACAGGTTCTTGCCGAGAAAAATGCGGCTCTGATGATTGAGGAGAAAGATCTATCGGTTGCGACCCTTGCTGAGACATTGGAACATCTTAAACAAAACCCCAGTCAGCTGATGGATATGATGAGTCAGTTGAAAGGTATTGATTATTCAAACGCTCAATCTGATATTTTAAACACTTTAATGGGAGCTCCTCGATGAGTATTGCAAACACAAAAGCTCACTTTATCGGAATCGGTGGCATTGGTATGTCGGCTTTAGCGGAGCTTTTTCAAAATTTAGGGGCTGAAGTTTCGGGAAGTGATCAGAGTGAAGGTACCAACATTGATCATTTGCGAGGCTTGGGTATCGAAGTTCAAATCGGTCACGATGAAAAGAATATTCACTCGGACTTGAATGTTGTGGTTTTCTCCAGTGCGATTGATGATAGTAACCCCGAGGTGCGCAAGGCCAAAGAGCTTGCCATTCCCATTATCCAGAGAGCCGAGGCCCTGGCTGAGGTGATGAGATTCAAGCGCGGTATTGCTGTCGGCGGTACGCATGGAAAAACCACCACAACCAGTATAATAAGCTCGATTTTTCTGAACGCCGATTTTGATCCGACCATCGCTGTTGGTGGGCGATTAAAACTCATTCAATCAACGGCGCGCCTCGGGAAAGGACCTTGGATGGTTGCCGAAGCCGATGAAAGCGATGGTAGTTTTGCACGCCTGCATCCAGAGATCTCGATAATCACAAATATAGATAACGATCATCTCGATCACTACGGAGACTTCGAGACCTTGCAGCAGGCTTTCCTTAATTTTGCCTTAGATATTCCTTATTTTGGCTGTTCAGTGGTCTTTGGTGATGATCCTAAGACGCGAGAACTTTTTAAAGGCTTTCCGAAAAAAGTCTACTTCTACGGTGAGTCTGACTTTAACGATTATATTCTGGGAGAATCAGATAACGGCTTCACCGTTAATTATGAAAATAAAATCATTGGCGAATTGCAACTTTCTGTACCCGGCAAACACAATGCTCTCAATGCGCTGGCCGCCTGTATCGCGACCCATCAAGCCGGCGTTCCCTGGGAAAAGTGTATCGAAGGTGCCAATGCCTATTCGGGAGTCGATCGACGTTTTCAACATATTGCTGATGTAAAAAACATAAATATTTACGATGATTATGCCCATCATCCCACCGAAATTGCAGCGACTGTAGGAGCGGCCAAGAACTTAGCAGGCCCAGGGAAATTTCATTTGATTTACCAGCCTCACCGTTACACACGCACCCGTGATTGTTGGGATGCCTACAAGACCTGTTTTACCGGAGCCGATGAATTGTACCTTGTTGATATTTATCCCGCTGGTGAAAAGCCCATTGATGGTGTCCACAGTCGTGAGCTGTGCCAGCAGTTGGATAGAGATTGTCATTATTGCCCCGATGAGAACGAGCTTTTGGACCTTGTAAAAGATCGTGTGCAGGCGGGTGACGTGGTGATGACCATGGGCGCCGGAAAGATTTGGAAAGTCGCCCACTTGATCGTTGAAAAACTCAGTGAGGATTAATTAGTGGAAATCGAAGATAATAAGAATTTAGCGGCTTTCACATCTTGGCAGGTCGGTGGCGCTGCCGAAAAGTACGTCGCTCCGAACTCACTCGAAGAACTTAAAGAGGCCATGATTTTTGCTCGAACCAACGAGCTTCCCATCACTCTATTGGGCGGTGGCAGCAACGTGCTAATCAGCGACGACGGCGTGGCCGGCTTGTTGATCCACACCATCAACTTGAACAAGGTTGAGGTCTTGCAAGACAAAGATGAGGTTTTGATTGAAGCTCAAGCCGGAGCGCCAAAGTCAGAGGTTTTAAAACTCTTTTTAAAATACCGATTGCCACCCGCGGTCTTTCTTGCCGGCCTGCCGGGAGATATGGGTGGTGGAGTCGTTATGAATGCCGGTGTCGGGCATAAAGTCGCCCCTCGTGAATTTTGTGAAATTGTAAAAAGTTTTGATGTCTACACGTTTAATCCTGATGGTGATATCGAACAGCGAACTTTCGATTCTGACACAGTCCACTGGAGTTATCGAAAAAGCACAAACTGGCAACCGGGTATTATCACCAAAGTTCGGGTGGGTTGGCCAAATCAGCCAGACGATGAGGTTTTGAAGGCTGTAAGAGAAGGCAACAAAAGGCGTAAAACAACCCAACCTCTAAGCCAACCGAGTTGTGGTTCTGTTTTTAAGAACCCCGACAATGATCATGCGGGGCGACTGATTGAAGCCAGTGGTCTAAAGGGTATGACTGTCGGAGGGGCTCAGGTTTCTGAAAAACACGCCAATTTTATAGTTAATACCGGTCATGCCACGGCCAAAGATATTCACGAGATTATAGAAAAAGTTCAGGCAAAAGTTTCAGAGTCTCAGGCCATTTTTTTAACCAACGAAGTCGTCTACTTGGGAAAATGGTAGAGAAGAGACTTTTTACTTCTTCGTGCGATGACACAATTTCAGTAAAGAGTTGCAGCCCTTCTCTTCGCCCATTCCTATGGTTGATAAGGAGCCTCTGAGATTTTTTCCTCAGAATTAAAAAATATAGCGGCCTTTCATTAACAAGCCTTCAACATCCACGCGATTCAGACCATTGTTGCCCGTTAAGTTTATCCAGCGATAAGAAACATCAGCTCCGAAAGAGGGCGTGATGGCTAAAGTGAGTCCAGCCTGATAGCCGATGGTTCCATCCAATTGAACCTCTCCAAAATTGGATTCTGAGGGCAGTGGAAAATTGAGTCCGGCAAACACACTGGCTTCTTTAGTGAATTGATAATCCATATTTCCAGTAAGAAGAAAGAGACTGAAGGCCGGCTTGCCTTGACCATCAATTTTAAATTGCGTGCCACTGACATTAAGAGCCTCAATCTGACGTTCTGTCTCGTAGATTAAGCCACCAATGACTGACAAAGGCGCCTTATTTTTTAGATAGGGTGTTAAACTGTATTGATACTGGACTCCAAAACCCAGTGTTTCATTGTTCTTGGCATTGATTGTTTCCTGGCCAATTTTCAAAGGGCTTTTATTCGCAAAATTGTAATAAGCCAAGACACTAAAGCCTTTCAGTTTTTGCCGAGCCTCCTGGTATGTCATTTGTGACTGACCGCTCTTTGTGGTCGCAGTTTGGGCCCAAGTGGTTGTACCTATACAAAATATAAAAGCAAATGAGGTTAGAAGTCTCATGGTTGTCCTTTCTTTTAGTGGAATAGTCTTCATCGTATACCTTCTAACAAATTAGAGAACAATGCTTGTCTTTAGTTGTTAGAAAATTCTTGCGGTCCAGAAGACGCCGCCGGCGGAGCCCCTCTTGGTGATTCTCTTTGCTTTAAGCTATGCAGCGTTAAGCCCGTTGCTACCACTGAAACGCCGACCCAAAACCACTTGTTCTTTAAAAATGATGGTCCCGGTTGTGGTTTTGCTGTGGCCGCCTGCCACTTCTCAAGAGTCTTAGCTCCCGTCCCAGCCATTTTACCACTGAGGCAGTTTTCATTGAGCAGTCGAAACTTTTCGCTTCCCTCGACATAAAATTTTGGCACCTGGCATGTGCCAGAAGCTAACGGATGAAGAGACACTTTTATTGTTTCCAGTTCTTTTAAGTCGGTGACCAAAGTCACCGGTTGGTAGGTGTTGGATAGAAAATCAATTCGAACACGCCCTGGGCGGTAGCGGAAAAAACGACTCCCTTTGGGAAGCGTTCGGCCATTTATAAAAATCTGATCAAACTCTTCAGTCTTATTGGGAAGAGTCCAGACGTTCATGGGTGTCGATTCTTGCAATCGTCGGTACTGATCAACCAATGGGGGTGGGAAAAGCTTGTCGTCGACTTCCATTTCGGGATGAAAGATAAAAGCTTTGGTTAACCAATTGTTTCGGTCGGCTTTGCTCAGCTGGGCCAGTCGTAAAAAGGAGTAATGAATAATTCGCTGTTCAGACAGTGTCCAGCGAGCCTTGTGTTGCATGTCTGATATTTGCCCATAAAGGTCGGCCGCTTTTTCTAGAGAGCCTTGTAGAAACTCAAACTGCGCTTGCTTGAAGGTGCTTTGAAGTTTCAAATTGTTTTTAGTATCCTGGCTTTGTAGATGTTGGATGTAGGACTGAAGATTGGGGTCACTGACAAGGCGTTTCTCATAAGCGACATCGGGGGTGGACTCGCCCTGAATCATCACATCCTGTGCCATCAATTGGCTGATTAAAATTAGAAGTATCATAAGCTCTCCGTTTCGTAGACAATCCGTCTTTTTCGAGATTTGGCCTTTTCCTTAACAAATTTGGTGCCAATTGATTTTGGATTCCGGACAACGACTGTAAATTCTCCCTCAAATCCGGCCAATCGGTGAGCTTCGTCCGCCGGGATTAAAACACTGAAATGACGGGGACTTTGTGGGGAGCGGATCAGTTTGACGGCATAAGCCACTCTTTTTGCTTTTTCGTGGGGAGAAAGAGGCGTGGACAGTAGATCCACCACCCCATATTGTCCAATGACTTGGTCCAAAGACTCATAATTTGCAACCTGAATGGGGACCAAACTTTCACCCTCCGGGATGAAGGTGTCCAGGCTTTGCGGGGCCGCGCTTGGTTTTGCTGGTTCCGAAGATGTCCGAAACTGTAAAAAGGCGGCTAAGATTCCGATCGCTGTGATAACCACAAGAACAGTCGAGTTGGGCCAAAACTGACCCTCCTTGGTTTCAAAAAGGTCGACTTTTAACTTTGTAATGATTGAACTGTCGAAAAGTTTTTTCATGGGTTTCCTCCAAAAAAATAAAGAAACTGGCGATAATTAAAACAAGAATCAGGGTTTCTATTAATGATTGCCCTTGCCGATTGCGGCTTTCCACTGCAAACCTCCTAAGTGGGGATGACTATGACAGGTTCCAACCCAATGCCGATGAACAGGAACCATCTCTTTGAACCAAGTGGGTAGTATCTCGGACAGTGGAATCCGCCAACGGGCCTTGATACCTTGCTGCCGCCAGTGCTCGGATCGTCGTTTAAAAACGGGCGCGATATCGTGAATTCTTACCGCCAATTGGGACTGAGCCGGAAACAGCTGCAAAGAGGATCGAACTTGGTGGGGGGAGCCCCAAAAACCCTGCCACTTTTTTGTTTGTCTGTGAAACTCACGGCGCAGCTGATAGAGCGCACGGCGGGATTGAAAGTTAGCACTGTTAAAAAAGCTTTTTTGCGTGCGTCGCAAAGCTCTTTGTTCAGCAACCACCATCTTGCGCCGAATTTTTGCCGCTGCTTTGACGGGAGGCGGGCCTGTTAAAATCGCAAGATCCAGAGCTTTTTTTTCACCCCAAAGCCATAAGGCACGAGAGTTGAGGTTCATAATTCGATTGTTTCGATCGACAAGAATCTCTTGCGACTTCAGGGTGTACTGTTGGCAAAGATTCGCCATCACCATTTTTTGCTGCAAAAACCAAAGCAGCCAAAATGACGAAAATAGAAGGACTGCAATCAATGGAAACCAAGCAATCAAACTCACGTTCACGAATCCGCGATTGTTCATCGGGCCTCTCCAAACTCGGCACTGGAAAGATTTGTGCTAAATCGACTTTCAAACTCTTTGTTGTGAAATAACACTGTCGTAACCTGGGTTTTGACAAGAGCCGCCGGCCGTCGGCTCTGAAACGATTGGATGTGAATGGAAGTGTAAGGTAAAGATTGCAAACGACGCTCCAATTTTTCTCGACAAAGCGAGGCTGGCCGCTCTTCGGCCAAGCAGCGGCTGGCCGAGTAAGTCCAATAGTCGACAAGGTAAAATACAGACAAGCTGTGGAGACCCACCATCACCAGTGTTACCCCCGCAACCAGCAATGGGAGAGAGAAAAGGGTCTCCACAAGAGCTTGCCCGCGATTGTTTACGTTTGATGTCATCGGTCTTTTCGACTGCGTGATCCCTGAAAGAAATCGCTCATATCTTTTTTGCGAAGATCGTCTTTTTCTACATTTTCAAACTCAACGTTGACGCTGGCTTTGCCGCCTTGTAGCGACTGAGTGATTTGTGCCAGTTTACCGGATGTTGTTTTCGAAAGAATTCGCATGACTCCCATGCTGGCAACCGCCATCAGAGCGACAATCACCATATATTCGACGAGCCCTTGGCCTCGCTGATTTCTTAAAAGATTTTTCATAGCATCCTCCTCGATGCCAACAAGGGGAAGCAAAACCGTGCACGGCCTCATCTAGAAAGAGATGGGGGATGGAGGATTCTTATTCGAATTTCGATCCGGAATTTTATTTTTTCTTTTTCTTTTTATTGGCTTTTGCAGCCGCTCGTTTTTGACTGATGTTGTCAATAATTTCGAAGGCTTCGGTGCGGAGATCATTCTCGTAAATAAAACGGTAGAAACCCTCAATCTCTGGGCTTTGGCGGAATTTCTTTAGTGAAGCGGGAATCGCTGGGGCATCATCAGCGCTGGATTTACTCTTTTTACGGGCCACCGTGTCTCCTTGGAAATGAGCCCCCAATTTAGCATAAACCGAAAGGGGGTCAAGTCTATGCTTCAGGGGTGACATTGTGTCTTTTTGGCCCTAGAAAGGGGCCTCAAGGAGGCGGCATGGAACGTTTGGATGGGCGCGCCCTTTCAAAAGAGCTACGAGGGCAATTAAAGACCCGCATTGAGACCTGGGTTGAAGAGACCAAGGTCACCCCTTGTTTGGCGGTGGTTCTGGTTGGAGAGGACCCGGCCAGTCAGGTCTATGTGTCTCATAAGATCAAAGCCTGTGCCGAGGCCGGAATCAAAAGTATCGAAAAACGAGTGTCTGCTGATATCTCTGAAGCGGAGTTGGTGGCCTTGGTCTCGGAGTTGAATCACGACCCTGAGGTCAATGGAATCTTGGTTCAACTTCCCCTTCCCGAACGCATTTCTGAACAACGGGTGGTGGACGAGATTGACCCGTTAAAAGACGCCGATGGCCTCAGCCTCGAGAACCTGGGGCGTTTAGTAGCGGGACGAACACGGGTGGCGGCTTGCACGCCCTCGGGAGTGATTCAACTTTTGAAAAAACATAAAATCGAAATGCAAGGAGCTCATGCTGTCGTGGTTGGTCGAAGCCAAATTGTCGGGAAGCCGATGGCACTGCTGCTATTGCAGGAAAATGCCACCGTCACAATTTGCCATTCGAAAACACAGAACTTGCGCCGCCACTTGGCCGAGGCCGACATCGTGGTGGTGGCTGCCGGTCGCCCAGAATTTTTAGGCAAAGAGGACTTTAAACCTGGAACTGTCATTGTCGATGTTGGAATTCATCGTAAAGATAATGGCAAGCTGTGTGGTGATGTCCGCTTTGAGGAACTGAAAGATACGGCCAAAGCCCTTTCACCAGTTCCGGGAGGCGTCGGCCCTATGACCATTGCCATGCTGCTCGAAAATACTTTTCATCTGACTCAGTTGCAGAACAAAGGAGCGACCGATGAGTGACGATCTCAAGAAAACCCCAATCTATGATTCCCACGTTAAGCAGGGGGGCAAGATCGTACCATTTGCCGGCTGGGAGATGCCGGTGCAGTACGGGAACTTACGGGACGAGCACAATCACGTGCGCCAGGCCGTGGGACTTTTTGATGTTTCACATATGGGTGAAATTCGTGTGCGGGGTCGCGAGGCTTTAAACACTTTGCAGTGGCTGACCACCAACGATGTCAGTCGCTTGAAAAAAGGTCAGGCTCAGTACACGCTTTTTCCAAATGAAAAGGGCGGAGTTGTCGACGATCTTATCGTCTATTGCCTTGAACCGGATTCAGATTACCTTCTTTGCGTGAATGCCTCGAATAAGGATAAAGACCTCAAATTTCTCACCGAAAACAATCGCGGCGCCATCATCGAAGATGAAAGTTCGACCTGGGGGCAGATCGCCATCCAAGGCCCCAAGGCTATGGAGGCCCTCAAGCGGGTGACGGGTGAGGATTTCACAAGTTGTCCTGGGTTTGAATTTAGAGAGTGGCAGTGGGGCGATCAGCTCTGCTATGTGGCTCGCACAGGGTACACAGGGGAAGATGGAGTTGAGATCTTTGTTCCTTGGGACAAGACGGAGGGGCTTTGGAATCTGTTCCTTGAAAAATGCCCAGAGGCTCGCCCGATTGGATTGGGTGCCCGTGACACCCTTCGCACTGAAATGAAATATCCTTTGTACGGTCAAGAAATCACCGACAGTACTTATCCCCATGAGGCGGGATTGGGATGGGTTGTCAAACTTGATAAAGGTGATTTTTTAGGGAAAGCCGAAATCGTTAAGGCCAAGGAAAAGGGCTTAAAACGCAAATTGATTGGATTGAAGGTGACCGGTAAAGGCATCGCCAGACCCGGTTATAAGGTGTTTTCCGTTGACAGTCAGGAAATTGGAGAGGTAACTAGTGGGACTCTCTCACCGAGCTTGAATCAAGCAATTGCAGTGGCTTACGTCGCTTTTGGTTCTCACGAGGTGGGCACCCGTGTGCAGGTGCAAATGAGAAACAAAATGATTGATGCGGAAATTGTGAAAACCCCTTTCTATAAAAAGGGTTAGGAGACGACACATGGCCTACGTTCCAGAGGATTATTACTACACAAAAGATCACGAATGGGCTCAAGTTGATGAGAACGTGGTAACAGTAGGAATCACTCTGTACGCCCAAGAGCAGTTGGGTGAAGTGGTTTATGTCGATCTTCCTGAAGAAGGACAAAAGGTCACTCAGAACGAAAGTTTTGGTGCGGTTGAAAGTGTAAAAGCGGCCAGTGACTTGATTGCTCCTGTTTCAGGCACAGTGATTGAAGTGAATACGTCCCATGGAGATGACACAGGAATCATTAATGATGATCCTATGAATGACGGTTGGTTGATTCGCATTGAAATGGACACAGAAAAAGAATTGGCTGCTTTGTTAAAAGCACCTGAATATAAAAAACTAATTGAAGCCAAATAGTTGGTTTTGGTTTATATTGAATTGCCTTAATGCGCTTGTGGTGGAATTGGCAGACACGCTAGACTTAGGATCTAGTGCCGAAAGGCGTGGGGGTTCGACTCCCTCCAGGCGCACCACAACTTCAGCCACTCGCTGTAGTTGTTCACACTTCCCACCTTCTGAAATTTTGATGATGTTGGCTCGCTAGCGCTCGCAGGTGCGCCCTCCGGGTGTTGAACCCCCAAGGTGAGGCTTTCTCCAGGCGCACCACAACTTCAGCCACTCGCTGTAGTTGTTCACACTTCCCAACATTCGAAGTTGCTATATTTATTGGTCGCTCCGCTGCATTGGTTTTTCAATCACTCCCTGTTGTTGTTAACGCTTCTCACCTTCTGAAATTTTGATGATGTTGGCTCGTTAGTGCTTGCGGATGGGTCTTTTGTTCAATTGGTTTTTCAGTCTCGACCCAAGTTATTTGCAGTTCGAGGGGAGATGTTGTATTCGTCATGAATCCAGAAATCGAGGTAAAAGAAATGGCTAAATATAATGTCTACGGCGTAGGGAATGCTCTTGTTGATATGGAAATCGAAACCACTGAAGAGTTTCTCAAAAAATCTCAAATCGAAAAAGGTCTGATGACCCTTGTGGACGAAAGCCGACAGAACGAACTTTTAGACCATATCGACGGTAAAGTTCATAAAAGGACATGCGGGGGCAGTGCGGCCAACACCATGATCGCAGTTTCCCAATTGGGTGGAAAGGCTTTTTATAGCTGCAAGGTCGCCGATGATGAAGCCGGAGATTTTTATTTCAAAGATTTAGTTGATAATGGCCTCAAAACCAATTTGGGTCCCAATCGATCGAAAGGTATTACCGGCAAGTGTTTGGTTTTTGTCACCCCCGATGCCGATCGCACCATGAATAGCTATTTGGGAATTACCGAATCCTTTTCTAAAAATGAAGTTAGAGAAGAAGAATTGGCTGAAAGCGAGTTTCTTTACGTGGAAGGATACTTGGTGACCAGTGACACAGGCAGGGCCGCAGCCATTCATGCAAAGAAGTGTGCTGAAGAGAAAGGTGTCAGAACGTCGATCACTCTTTCAGATCCTGGTGTTGTCGGTTTTTTTAAAGATGGTTTTAAGGAAATGATTGGCGATGGAGTTGATCTTCTGTTTTGCAATGAAACGGAAGCACTGAGTTTCACTGGCAAAGACAATCTTTCCGACGCTATGGAAGATTTAAAGAAATACGGGAAAACCCTTGCCGTCACTCGAGGGCCGAAAGGCGCTCAACTCTGGGATGGCGAGCAAATCATCAAAATCGATGCCCCAAAAGTCGACGCCAAAGACACCAACGGTGCTGGTGACTTATTTGCGGGAGCTTTCCTTTACGCAATCACTCATGGGCACTCTTATTTTGAAGCCGGCAATTTGGCTTGCCAATGCTCATCTCGTTTGGTTACGGAGTTTGGTGCACGTCTCAATCGAACCGTTCTGCAAAATATTTATAAAGAAATTTTCAGTTAGAGCTCAATGGTCCCGAGTGCACTCGGGAATGAATTTTTACCATTAGAGTGAAGAGATTTCTGCCACTTGATCGTTTCACCTTGTTCGATTGGTTGCCATTGGCCTTCTTGACAGTTGTATTTAAACTGGCTCAAGCAGTGGCGGTACCAAGATTTTTCTGAACTGACTTTGCAACGCCAATCGAATCGATTCTGTTCAATGCCAGTGACACTGAACAGAATCTTCACATTGAAAATACGGCCTTTGATTGGGCATCAAAGGCAAGCTTCACTTAGGTTTTAAGAGCCTGGGCATTGAGCCCATGCGAGATCCGCTGAGTTTGTATCATCGAACCATCGCTGAATTAAGGCATCAAGCCGCTTATTACAGATCAGAGTTTTTAAGTTTTCTTCAATGAATTGGCGCATCTCATCGTTGACTTTGGAGACCACAATTCCGTCACCTGTACCAAAAACAAACCCGAGTTTATCATCAACCAAACTTAAATTTTGACTGACAACTTCGACCTTGTTGGTTGCTATCTTACCTTCAGCTTTAAGTGAGTTAACGGAGCCGGTGTCAATGAGGGTCAAATCGACCTCGACGCCGAAAAGTTCTGTTCCGTTTGTTAGGTTGTGATCGATTAATTTATTAATTAAGCTGTTACTTGTTAAAATAACATTAAATTTCTCTTTATTGATTGAGCCGGATACTTTCTGAGCTATTTCGTCACCATCAGTGTCAGCTGTCGGTTCTTCTAGATCAAGAAAATGGATAAGCTCTGGAAAGTTCTTGCTCATTTCCAAGAAATATTTTCCTCGAATGGAGCCGTTGCCCTCGGTAACGAGAGTGAGTCCGCGTAAAGGATTGTATCTGTTTTTTCCCGGTTGTGGAATTTGTAAAAGTTGGGAAACTTTTGATGAATTCAATCGAGGATTATCATTCACACGTCCAATTAGGATTTTTCCAGCCTTGTAAATGGGGCCTACCATATATCCCCATTTTAATCTTTCTTCAGTAATCGACATACCTGCTTGAGCGATAGAACCACCTTTAACATTCCCATTATTGTCAATCGCGTGAGCCTCTAGGATAGTGTTGTCTAGGTGAGTGAAAAAACTGATGGGCTCACCATCGCTTTGGCTCCAGGGAATTGAAGTGAAACGGATGTAATCGTACTCACCAGAACTGGCAACGATCTCGGTGATTAAATTGGGATCGAAGCCTGTGGTATTTCTATCGGCGTCCCAACAACGGTAGGTCGTGAACCTAAAATTTTCGTTGACGGCGTGAAAGACTTTGTCTTGATCAATAACGGTGGATTCATCAACGGGCTTCAAAGTTGGAGGCTCTCCATTATTCGAACGAATGATTTCAAATAGCTTCGGAGCTGCTTCCGGTTGTTGGCTTATGTCTGCACAATCATGAAAAGCAAAACAGTTTAGGGTTTGAAATAGAAATAATAGAAATATAAAAGGTTTCATTGGTACTCCATAAAAATTATAAATAGTTCGTTGTCTGTCGATACCGAAGTCAGGGCTGTTGATCTCGGTACAGAAAAACCTATTGCCTGTAATACAGGTCATATATAAAAATCTTGGGAGACGTAAATATTTCGAAAACATAAAGGGTAGAGATTGCAACTCACCCCTAAGAATGTCTTGCGAATAATACAAGGTAGAATAAATCGAAGTTTTCTGGGAGGTTTCGTTAAAAATGCAGTCAAATACAGACATTACTTCCATTTATAATCTTTATTATAATCGGCTTTAAGGAACTCAATAGCAAAGTCTGATTTTACATCATCATTAGAAAAGCCGGATCCAGGAAGACCGAGAAGAAAGCCATCAAGCAGGCTAAGATTCCGACCGCAATAACGTTGGCATTCCAAAAAAAATGAGGGGTCAGCAATAAAAAGACTCCAAGACTTAGTAATGCAAAGGGGGTTGTAAATAACATTCTATATTCTCCTTCCAGGTGTTCGCTGAATAAAGTTATATAACAATATACCATAGTATGTAGTCAAGCGTATTTGCTGCTGAATTTAAAAGCTGGTCATTTCAGTGGTTTATGAATTTACTGGCTGCGTTTAAAGCGGCGAAACAAGTTGCGAAGACTGTTTTGAGTGGTTGCAAAAAGTCACTTATTTGCATACGCCATGCAACAATTACATTCCGTCATTTTGAGTCAGGTGACGAACCTTGGAAGCTGCCAAACGGCCACTTGCTTGTTCTCGGGTTCGTCTACGCAACTGGAAATACTAATTTTAATAAACTATGACGGCGAAAATTTTGACCAAACCGGCTCACAATCTTAAAAACTCAGCAAGATTTTAACTAACGAACAACAACAACAACAACGTAATAACGACCTGGGAGGGTAATTTTATGAAAGCATTATTGGTACTTTTAACTGTATTGGCGACTAGTTCAGCTTTTGCTGGTGTTAGCTCTATGTCTTGGGGTGAAATCCTTAGCGATTCTAGCCTAGTGGTTCCAAACGACTTGGTTTTCCAAAACGGACCTGGATATGGCGCGACTTGGAAAGCTGCGACTGACAAAAACGTTTGTCATGATGGATCAACTGTTTATGGTGGAACTTCACTTGTTCGTGTTTGTTCTGGTTCTGACAGCAGCGAAGACTGTGAGTGGGTACGAGTAAAATTGGAAACTCCTTTCTACTACACTGCTAAAGTTCAGAAGTGTACTGGTTCAGATGACAGCAACTGTGTTTGGACGACTAAAACTGTGGACAACTCGCCTAACAGAATGATGGCTATTTACAAAAAGCCATCTGGCAGCAACGGAAATCTTCAGTATGTTGGTAAAAAAGCATACACAATTCCTTACTGTGCTGACCTAGCTCCAGTTCCTGCCAACTAATTAGCAGCAACTGATAGTGGTTAATAACAAGGTGCCAATTAAAGCTTGGCACCTTTTTTTTTATAAGGGGATGGTATGATTTTTTTGAGATTTTTCATTGTAAGTATTGTTTTGCTACTCACTGCGCAGAGTTTTGCACAGTTGCCGGGACTTGAATCGGCTTACGGGCGTTTGTTGGGGCGAACTCGCTCTCGGATTCAAAACCAGAATTTAATTACAAGTGGTGCATCTCAAACATGTCATACCCAAGCCTTAGATATTCGCGCCGATGGTCGTATCGACATTACTGTGGTCTTTGGTTACATGGATGTTTCTGGTGGCCAAGACTTTAATGACTCTGGAAATAACTTGTATGGCAATGGTCATGTACTCGATCTTGACGGCAAAGCCGCTTTAAGAAGTCTTTTGAAGTCTCGTTGTCCTTCACGAAACATTGTGGCCTGCGATTTCAAAGGCAGTGGAGATACCTTAACTAAAAGAATTCGTGATCGATGGTCGAATACAAATTTGCAAGTGACTGTTCGACTGGCCTCACCGGCAGTCACAGCCTACAACGCATACAATGTCGGGAATTATGCCGCCCAGCAAAGACGGTCGTCGCAAAATGCGAAAAACATTTTCTTAAGTGGCCTTCAAACTCAAGATGCGACCATTTATATGGGACATGCCCGAAGTGGTGGTGGTCCCGACTTTTCGCCGCCCGTCCTCTACAATAATGGGCATGTGAATTATTCCCATTATAAAAGCCAGCGCGAGGGTATTCGCTCAATGCTTGGAGCTTTACAGGCCGCAGCCGAACCCAGTTCAGTCATTGGAGTTTTAGCGTGCAAGAGCACAGGTCTGTTTGCCAACAGTATCCGCAACAAAGCCCCTGGTTCCTTGATTGTGACGGCGTCGGATCTTTTTGATTACAATGACATTCTGCCTACGGGATATGCCATGATTGAAGCCATCGTCAGTCAAAGATGCAGCAGCGAATTCACCAATCTGGTGAAAGTTCAGCCTGGAAGTCGGAATTTTCTCAACCTTTTCTATTGATCGGCCTTCCTAAGTATCTGATATTACATGAAAAAGGGACGTGAATCCTCTTCACTTTTCAGATGAAAATATTACTGTGTCTCTGATGCTCAAAGACAGTTCGTCATCTTTTCGATATGACGGATCTCAGAGAGGGTGTCTATGCGTCGGTTTTTGTTTTTCATTTTAGCGTTCATCTTATCAAGCGCGGCGTTGGCGAAAATTAACCGAATCTACGAACCCATATTGGTTTCCCAGTCTCTCACATTGTCGCCCCATCGCCTTTGTCATAATGGCCTGTTTCTATCCTTTAAGAACAAAGTTGAATGTGAAAGAGCCAGGGTCCCTAACTTTGATTGCGAACAGTTTTTCCATATTGCACCGATTCGCTCGACCGAGGAGATCTTTTTAACAAGCGATCCTTCCTCTTATGTGACACGCTTCTACCACATTGATTTGCGTTACCGTTATCAGGAAGTCGATACTGTGAACGACATCCTCCTGGTTGACGAACCCCGTACGGTTTCTGCGTGCGAAAACCAGCCTATTTATGTGACTGAAAATGTGACCCAACGTCGTCCCGTTCAAAACCAAGAGGAACAAATATTGATCGCCTCTCTTCTCGATCAGGCAAATCGGAGTAATAATGAAAATTACCTGATCCTTAACACTCCGATCGGAAGTGTCGGACAGGCCGAGGTTTTAACGGCTGAAGATCTTGGGAAATCAGATGCCGAACTGAATCTCGCAAAAATGAAAACACCTTTTTGCAGTGACTATGGTGTCGATCAAATCTGGAAACTCTCTGGAGAGTACACAGGAAGTGGTGTTCGAAGTCTGCATCCGGCCCGCTTGCAAACCATCTCTCGACCTCTTTATGTTAAAGCAAAAAGATGGGTGATTAACGAGGAAACCGGAGAAATGGAACTCAGATATGAGTTCACGTGTGAAAAAGTTTGGGAAATTTAGTCAGGGTTATGGAAGTAACGAATCAAAACAATTCATTGCCAGTAGATAATTTGGACCAACCCGAGTCTGTAGTGGAGCACGTCCGATTGGTGGTTCGGGATTATTTAAAGAAACGCCCACAACTGAGTGTCAACGGCATTAGCAAAAAATGTAATGTGAGTGAGCCGACCCTGCGAAGAATCATGTCGAGGAAGGTCAAAACAACCCCTCAGATTACGACTCTCTTAGATATTCTCACCTTCGTTAGTCATACCACAAGTGTTCGCGATATCGTGAAGATGTACCCAGGCCCTATCGCCGATTATCTTGCCGAGGCAATGCCTTACCTTGAAGAGTTTGACCAGGATTATTCGAACGCTATTAACGATGAATTGAAAGATCCGGTAAAGTATCTAATTTACAAACTGGCTTTAAATCACAGTGGCGTGAGCGAACAAAAGGTCGTCGAGCTCTATGGGAATCATGGATTGCAGTTGCTCAACGATATGATTGATAAGGGATTCATCACTCGTAACGAGGAGCGCCTTTGTCGAGCCAAGTCTAAAACCTTTGGTGGCTCTCATGATGATTTTGTTCGCAACTTCAAGGTTGTGGCTGACTTTATTAAAACCAATAAACTGCGCAACAGAAAGCCCTTGAATCCTTACTTTGTTAATCTATCTGACTCTTTGACTCCGGAAGCCTACGAACAGGTTCGTCGTCTACTAAGTAAGTCAGACAAAAAGATTCGCAAGATCGTTGCCGCTCCAGAGGCCAAAGGCAGTATCCCTGTTTTCTTTTTGGGAGCCATGGACACTCTCGACCTAAAGAGTGCTTCAGAGTGGGTTGAGGACGAAGAGCAAGGGAAAAACCCTTAAACAGGGGTTTCGTCACGCATCAACATCAAGTTCAAAATAGTAGTGGTGACGAACCTAAAGGCACTATACGCCCTCTATTTTTGATTTGAGTTCAATGTTCCCCGTGAAATGACGACACTTCTTTGTCGGGATCGACAGAATCGGTTGCGGAGTCTCGCCCTTTGTTTCAAAACCTTATCCAAGCAAAACAACGAATACAAATAATCCTAAGGGGGAAAAATGAAAGCATTAATGACAATTGCCAGTTTACTGTTGGCCACTCAGGCCTTCGCATTTGGTTTTGGTAGCAACAAGATGGCTGATGCCGCAACCGTAAGTAAAGCCTTAGCCAATCCTTACCAGTACCGTATTGATGACGGTGGAAATATTAACTTTGGTAACGGATTTTACATTCGTCGAATCAACTTTGCTGGAAAAGCACAGGTTTGCCATTCCAACAACTACCTATACGGTGGGGTTCGCAATAAATGTGTAAAGCCTGTGTCTCAAGGTGACGAAGTGACTGGTTGTAAACAGTACAAGCAAGTTCAATTGAAAACGCAAATGGTTGGAACAGCTCAGGTTTGTACCGACAACCAAGGTGACGGTGGCCCATGCACAAAATATGCGACCGTAAAGTTTAATAAAGGTCCTCAGGTAAAAGTGGCAATCTACAAAAAGTCTCAAATGAGCGACAGCAACCCTACAGCTGGATTCAAAGGTTTTACTTACCTTACAATTCCTGCGTGTAACGATTAATTTGTTTAAAAAATTACAAATTTCTTGTTGGAAAAATGCCAGACCCTCCCAGGTTGGCATTTTTCCTTTTTTCGTTTAGAACATAGCAACATTCTTGCCGCAAGAATGATGATACCAGGGGGACTCATGAAAGCATACCTCTCCAGGCTCATCTTCTGCATACTCATTGTTGTTCCTTTTAGTTTGAGAGCAGAGGATCTATTTGAAGTTGAACACCTTTGGGTGACACAAACTGTCCATGTGCCGGGCGATACTCTTTGCCAAGATGGTCAATTTTTATATTTTAAAAACCAAGACGTCTGCACAGAATTTTTTACCCAAAGTCGCTGTGAAGTTTTAAGTCAGGCACTTTCGCCGATCACTTTTATTGAAAAAGTGGACCTACCCAGTGGAGATTCTGTCTCTCATTTTTTCAGTATTAAACCTCGTTACGATCTTTTGCGCTATGAACTGGTTGCTGATGGGCCCATAAAAAACTACGAATTGGTTGAGGCCAAGCAGGTGGAATTGCCTCTTTGTGATAACAAAAACTGGAAGCCCCAGAAAAAAATTCGACGCGTTCGGCAAGCGCGCAGAAGCGAGGAGTCGTTTTTGCAGGGATTGGTTGATAGTGGAGTCTCTATTGTCAATAGTCCTTACGGAAAGTTTGACCCATCATCCCTTCTTTTCAACAATGCAAATGTACAAGACCCTCGGCGACCCCATTTAAAATCACCTCTTTGCAATGCTAAATTGGATTACAAGGATTTGGTGACTCAAGCCTCTGGAGAGTGGTCAGGCAATGGCGTGGTGCAAGTGGAGTCGCTGAATCAGTGGCATAAAGATTCACTGGATCTTTACATAAATAAAACCCAATCAGAATCCGGCAAAGAGAAATTTGAATTCTTCTGCCTCAACGAGGTTGAGGATGTTTAATGAAGTTCCGACTCTCAACCAGGCCCATCCGGTGTCTGATTCGACCGTCCGACACCAATCGGTTCTTGATCAATTGAGTGATATTATAAACGATTACCTTGCCGCCAACCCGCGCGTTTCGTTGAATGGTTTAAGTAAGCGCTGCAAGGTGAGTGAGCCGACGATTCGAAGAATCGCCAAGAAACAAGTTAAGACGGTACCAACTGTTAGCACGATTTTAGATTTATTAACGACAATCGATCGCAATCAAAATGTTAAGGAAGTGATAAACAACCACCCTGGTCCAGTTGCCGAGCTGGTACGAGAGGCTCTGCCTCACCTCGATGAGCAAGAACCGGAATATTCACAAGCTTTGAATGATCAACTCAAAGACCCGGTTAAGTATCTGATCTATAAACTCAGTTTGAATAAAATGGGTATTTGCAGAGACCGGGTCCGAAAAATGTTTGGTGATCATGGGCTTCGTGAATTGGATGCCTTGGTTCAATTGGATGTTATAAATAAAAGAGCCGGCCGCTATTACAGCAGTTGCAAAAACTTTACCGGTAGTTTCGAGAACTTTGTCGAACATTTTCGAACCTGTACCAGTTTTATCAAGCCCGAAAAAGTTGTGGAAAGGCAACCTCTGAATCCTCTTTTTGTGAATGCCTCGGAATCAGTGTCGGTTGAATCTTATCGAGAAATAGCCAAAGTCCAGCGCGCGGCCTTTAAAAAGATCAGTCAAATCATTCAGAGTGACACCGAAAAAGGCCCGATCCCATTGCTTTACCTGTGTGCCTTGGACACCCTGGACACGGACAGTGCCTTAGAGATTGCCAATCGCGATGATTCTCCTTTATAAAAAGAAAAAAGTGAGGTTCATGTGAAAACCATCCTGTTGTTGGGCTCAGGCGAGTTGGGAAAAGAGTTTACAATCTCGGCGAAGCGCCTTGGCCAAAAGGTGATTGCTGTTGATAAGTACGAAGGAGCACCGGCGATGCAGGTTGCCGACGCTTTTGAAGTGATTAGCATGTTGAATGGTGATCAGCTCAAACAAATTGTCAAAAAGCATAAGCCCGACATCATTGTTCCGGAAGTCGAATCGATTCGCACAGAGATGTTGGTAGAATTTGAAAAACAAGGGGTCTTTGTTGTACCGACGGCTGAAGCCACTCATCTGACGATGAATAGGGATGCTATTCGCGACATGGTCTCGCAAGAACTTAAAATTCGTACGGCGCAATTTCGATATGCTGAGAGTGAAGCGGAGTTGCGAGAGGCCTGTCAGAGTATTGGCTTTCCCTGCGTGATCAAGCCGGTGATGTCGTCATCAGGGAAGGGGCAAAGTGTTGCCAAAGCCAAGTCTGATGTCAAAAAATCTTGGAAATTTGCTTGCGATGGAATGCGCGGAGATCACAAAAAAGTGATTGTCGAAGAGTTTATTAATTTTGAAACAGAAATCACTTTATTGACGATTAAACAAAAAGTAGGTCCCACGCTTTTTGTCGAACCTATTGGCCATCGTCAAGAGGACGGAGACTACCGGGAATCCTGGATTCCTGCTCAGGTCAAAGCGCCACTTCTTACAAAAGCCAAACGTATGGCGAAAAAAGTCACCGACCGCCTTGGTGGGGCTGGCCTGTTTGGTGTGGAATTTTTTATCACCAAAGACGACGTTATTTTTTCGGAACTGTCTCCACGTCCTCACGATACCGGAATGGTGACTTTGATTTCGCAGGATTTATCCGAGTTTGATTTGCACTGTCGTGCTGTTTTAGGATTGCCCATTCCAGGAATAAACTACAAAGGGCCTGCGGCATCGGCTGTGGTTTTAGCGACCAAGGAGTCCACTCGATTTCAGGTCACAGGAATTGAAAACGCTTTGAAAATCAAAAATACCGAAATTCGCGTATTTGGAAAGCCCTCAACGCGAAAAAATCGCCGAATGGCTGTGGCATTGGCGCTGGATTCCACCGCTGACAAGGCTCGGCGCCGAGCACGCAAAGCAGCTGATGCGATCAAGATAAAATATTCTCGCTAGTTGATGCGGGTTGTTTAAAATCGCTGACAGTCGCGACTTTCAGGCTTTCCAGGAACAATGGGGTCTGATAGGTTATCGATTCAACTTCAACAAGGGGAAGAATTGTGAAGCTTTCAATTTTGACCAGTCTTATCGTAGCCCTAATATTTCCGTTATTAGCCTCAGCACAAGGGCACTCTAATCCAAGCACGGGAACGTCTTTGCCTCAGTGCGAGTCGGCAGACCCCGATGTCGAAGTTGATATGGACTGCATCGAAGAGCAATTGAAAACAACAGGAATTGGGGGGTGGGTCCATGCCTCTGTAAAAGATCAGCTGGTGATGGTTTTTACCTGGCGCCGGCCAGGAAACTTCTTTGTGAACGTCCAGCTGCCCATGGTTTCCGAAGACCCTCAAATTATGAAGCAGCTTGTTGAGTTGCGACGACATGACCAAATCGAAATTAAGGGAGAGTTTTTTAAAAATGAAGCTCCCATCAATCATATCAACGTGACGGATTTAAAGATTGTTCAAAAATACGAGGGTGTTGAAGAAACCTATGAGTATGACCCCCAATTACCGACGACCATTTTGAATAGCAATCAATTGATAGGTAAAGTTCATATTGTGGTTAATGGGGGAAAAGTCCTTGTCGTTGAGGTGGGTGACCGAGTTTACCCCGTCTTTAACGAAAACCCGAGTTTGGCTCAAGACCTGTTTCGCAACGATAAAATTGAGTTGAACTACCAGGTGCAGTTCCTGCCGATGCGACCTTCGCATCTGGTTGTAGATACTGAGAGTGATGAGCCCATTCGAGTGCTGGAGAGAATTGAAGAGGGCCATGGAACCGAAATCACTTTGACGGGGCCTTTGGTGATGTTCCCAAAAAGCCCGCAAATCAAATTCAATGTTTTTGCACTCAGAACCGAAGATGCTGACCAGGTCAGCCGTAACTTTACCATAGTCAATTTCGAAGACATTGATTTGTTTTTCGCCATCCGAGACAAGTTACAACAAACCTGGGATCAATATTTGGCTACAGCTCAATATGATCGAAACAAATTCATCAATAGAAAAATTCTTTTGAGAGTCACGGGGACCAAGAATGTGGTTTCTCCAACTCAGGCCAATCCTCAAATTGTGCCAAATTCAATAGACGATATTGAAATTATCATTCAGTGATTTCTTAGTGAGAGGCAGTGATCGACTGTCTCTTTTTCTTTGGGATTTGTAAGACCTTCTTCTTAACCTTTTTCTTTATTTTCTTTTGCGAGGTTTCTTTTTTTGAAGACTCGGTGTCAACTTTCTCTATCTTTTTTCCATCGTCCTGAGAAGCGGCGGCCTCACTCGGTCCAGGTTTGAAAGAAGAGTTTGACAGTAATAAACCGAAAATGAGGGCTGAAAGACCTAAAAAGTCCTTAAAAGTAAAATGCTCCTGAATCGTTTGATATTTATTTTTTAGTTCTTCTTTGGAGATCATACAAAAATCTTTACGGTCGAAAGTGGAGAACTCTAAAGTGAAGTTCTGAAAAAACCTAAATTTTTTCATGGTTTGGCGCCAGGCTTGGGTTTCGGGGAGTCTTTGAATTTGATGTTCAAAAAAAGAGCAAAAAAACGAAAAAAAGCAGGAAATATAATATCTTGAGTCATTTACAGACCAACTCGCACTGTTGCAAAATGAATCATACCTGAAGGAGTAGGGAATTGATTCGCAACGTTGTAGTGCTAGGGATGGTTATCTTATCGGGAAAGTTTGCTTTCGGCGAGTCGCCCACTTTTGATCAAATCAGTGATCAAGAGTTAGATACAATTGTGCGAGAGTTTTCATCCAACTTTGTTCACACTTCTGCGACTCCACCGACCAGCCTTGGAAAAGTTTTTGGGGTCGAAGCGGCAATGATAACAGGACTCACTGAGTCTCCTGGGGTCAAACAGATTTCACAATCGATCGATCCTCAGTCCGATGTGGAATATCTCCCCCATGCTTGGCTATTGGGAGGAGTTTCCGTTCCCTATGGCATCAGTGTTGAGCTGAATGTGTTGCCGGAATTGGATCTGCAAGATTTAGAAATGAAACACACCAGTGTCGGTCTCAAGTGGAGCGTGACCGATCAGTTTTTTAAGGGGCTCCCTTTTGATTTAGCCGTGCGCACCTACTACACAACCAGCGAGGTACGATTTCGTCAAACCATATCCAACCCGAGTTATCCGGCCACCTCGGATGTCGATGTCTCTTTTAAGAACACTATGGTTGGGGGAGATACCCTACTTGGTTTTGATTTGAAGGTGGTCGAGCCTTATGTTGGTATTGGTTTTGTTAGGAGTAAAGGAGAGCTTTCGGGCGTCTCTACCACTAGCTCTTCTTACTCAATGTTCGAAGATATGTCGAGTCGGCAGAAATCATCAGAACAGGAGTCGGCTCGATGGATTGCCGGAGCTCAATTTCATTTAGCTGTTTTAAATATTGGTCTTGAATACACCCAAGTTTTTTCAACACGTCGCCTGTCCGCTAAACTAGGCATGCAGTTTTAGGAGTGCACCGATGAAATTCATTCATCTTTTATTAATTTTTAGTTTCATTTTCACCCTCGATTACGTGCAGGCTGAGCCTTGGCTTGCCAACCGATATGCTCAGAACTGTACCGCTTGTCATGCTCCGGGGCGATTGAACCGAAAACCTTCAAAGCGTCGTTGCACTCTTTCTTGCCAAGGGTGTCACGTCAATCCGAATGGGGGAGGGCTACGAAACCAATACGGAAAATGGAACGAAGAGCGCTTTCTTCGATCGTTTTACACCGGACTTGCATGGAATAAAAAGTCTCCTGCGCCCTTACATAAGCAAAGATATTTCCAAAAAAACCTGAAAAAAGTCGCCAAAAACAAGAAGAAAAAAGGCAAAGAGAAAGAACCTTCTGTTCGCAAACTGTCGAACAAGCAGATGCTTCATTATGCCAGATATGGAGCCCCTTTGGTTGAGATTCCTAAAGCCATCACCGACGAAGACCCTTATTTTGAGTCTTCAAACTATACGACCGCCCGTAACAAGGTGGAAGAGCTCTCGCGGATGAGCCGCAACGATCCTTACCGTGTCGAAAGACGAAACATGGTGACCGTGGGTGGTGATCTTCGGTTGTTTTATTTGCAGCGATCCGAAGGAGCGCCGGCCGGTAGTAAGCTTGAAGAGGGCACCTTTTTTCCCATGGTTTTTGATTTTGGTGTGCGGGTAAGACCCATAAAAGAAAACTTATCGTTTGTTTATGAGGGACGAGTTTTAAATGCAGGGAACCTTGGCCCGGGTGGTGATCCGTCGAGTTTAGATAAACTCTTTGGTCCGCGCGGAGCTGGAATCAATCGCTCGGCTTATATGTTGGTCGACGATCTTTGGTACAATTCCTATTTGCAGGTGGGCTTCTTCCGACCGATGTTCGGCTTGTACAACCCCAACCACACAGCCATGATCAACGACTATACTAATTTGGACTTTACAACCACGATCAAGCAAGTGGGCTTTGGTTTAGCGCCCAACGTGCCCTTTGGAATATTCAATTATATTTTACCTGCGGAAGGTGTGGGAGCTGGCAGTATCAGCGCCGAAGAAGGATTCAATTTTACCCTAGGGTTGCGTTTTGTTCGTTTAGGAGCCCATGCGCAATTGCACTATTGGCAATCTGAAGACGATCAAGGTTTGAATCCCCGAAAGCGAACCATGTGGAACATCAATGGTGGTGTCGTCCTTTTGGATCGCCGCCTGATTGTAAATGGCGAACTCACCAATGTCAGAAAAGAATTTGCCGGTCTTGATGAAACTAAAATTCTGGGTGTCGATGTCAGAGGTCGAATCTGGCGAGAGGTCTACCTGACAGGGGGCTATGCTCAGGCCAATGCCGCCATTGCTTTTAATAATACAACCAGTGGAACCGGTATCAGTCCCGGATCGGGTACTGAGACCACTTTAGGAATTCGTGGTTTCTGGATCAGTGGATTTGAAACCGAACTATTGATGTCTGATAAGGTGAACAAAGAAGATGGGTTTGCGGACCAGAAAGAAAGCACTCTATCTTTTCAAATGCACGCCTTTTTCTAATCACGCTTAGCATGCGTTGACTCTCTTTTTTTACCAAAGCCTTTACGCTTCTCGAGGGAAAACCCCTCCTGAAGCAGGCTTCTTTTCAGATTTCCTGTGGCGGCATAGGTTGAAAAATAACAAAGGTCAGGTGCTCCATAGGCTTTTAAGAAATGCCTTAGGTGGTGTTCTGTCCATAAATCCTTATCGGTTTCACTACTAAAGGCATCGTACAGAATTCCATGAAACTTCCAGGGCCAGGGGTTGTTTTCTGGTAAGCGGTCGAAAATCGTCCAATGCTGATCCTTTAGCGCCTTATAGAGAAAGCTTTTTAATAGGTCGCTGGAAAGATCGAATTGGGCGGCCACTTTCTCCAAAATAGTATTATAAAGGGGAGCAAGTTCGCAGGTTTCATCATTGACCCATGCCATGCAATGTTTTTTAAGGGGATCCACAGTTTCGAAGCTAGCCAATTTAAACTGGGATATATTATTAGTAAGGAGCACAGCCCCTGTAATCATTTCGTTGTAGGCCAGCCCCAAACCCATGGATAATATATGAGGCCTAGAGGCTGCCAAGGCCTGTTCAATACACGGACGGTAGATATACAAGCTTTCTGCCAGAGCTCCCTCCATTGAGTGCATTTTTTCGCCACCGTCGAGTGATAGAGTGGGGCTGCCATCGGCGGTGAGGTGGCTCTCGTACAAAAAGGGGCTTTTAGGGTTGCTCATAATGACATCATTGGTTAAGTCAACTCCATGCAGGTGTCCAGTCCGAATATTGAGCAAAAACCCTTTTATCCAGTCTCCCAATTCTATAAGGAAAAGTTTGGGGAAAAGGTGTTTAAAATCCCGGTGGCCTTGTCGGGAAGCTGTCCGAATATGAAGGACGGAAGTGGCCTAAAAACCTGTATTTTTTGTGATGAGTGGGGCTCTTTTGCATACCCTGAAAATCAAGAAAAAAGTCTCCGGCAGCAGATTGAGTTGCACAAAAAACGAGTCGGAGATCGCTACAATACCAAAAAGTTTTTTGTCTATTTTCAAGCTTACACCACGTCTTACACTCGCCTACAGCGGCTTAGAGAGGCATTTGCGGTGGCGCTACAATTTGAAGATGTGGTGGGTATTGTCATCGGCACTCGCCCGGACTGTTTGTCTCCGGCTTTATTGGAAACTTTTAATGAAACGGCAGAAAAAACTTTTATGGCCGTTGAGCTGGGTGTGCAAAGTTTTGACGACCGACAGTTAGAGTGGATGCGCCGGGGACACACGGCTCAGCAATCCATAAAAGCCATCAACAGAATTCGTAAGGAGTGCCCGAAAGTGAATCTTGGGATTCATTTGATGTTTGGCTGGCCAGGAGAAAGCCATGAGGACCTTCGGCAATCGGCAGAAATTTGTAATCAGTTAAAAATTGATAATGTAAAGCTGCACAATCTGCATGTTTTAAAAAACACTGATCTTGAAAAATCTTTTAATCGGGGGGAGTTCAATCCGGTTGAGCTCAAAGAGTACTCTGCCATGGTGGCGGAGTTTCTTGCTCACCTCTCACCTGAAATTGCGGTTCATCGCTTGGTTGCGACGGCTTCGCGCTGGGATGAGTTGGTTGGACCTCTTTGGACGCGTAACAAAATGCAAAATTATCAATTTGTGGTGGAGTATCTAAGGAGCCAAAATATCACCCAGGGGTGTCGCTATGTCGATTCACGAGAAATATAAAAAAGAATGCAAGCAGATCATCAAGGTCTGCCAGCGATTGTATAAAAGAAACATGCTGGCAGCAGCCGATGGCAATGTCAGTTTGCGAGTCGCTGATGGCGTTCTGATCACACCGTCAGGCTTACCCAAAGCCTTTATCGAGCCTGAAGATATGGCATTGGTTTCATTGCAAAACGAAGTGCTCGCCGGCAATCCTTCTTCCGAGCGACTTATGCATTTGGCGGTCTATAATCACAATTCGCAAGCCCAAGCTGTGGTCCACGCCCATCCTCCAACCGCTATTGCCTGGAGCGTGGCTTTTCCAGAATATAAAGAGCTTCCTAATGAGTGTCTTTCGGAAATCATTCTAGCCGCTGGACGTATTCCGATCGTCGATTACGCACGTCCGGGGACGGCCAGTATGGGTGATGTTTTAAAAGATTATATCGACGACCATAAAATAATGATTTTAAGCCGTCATGGTGGTTTGGCTTGGGGCGATTCCTTGGGCGAGGCCTTTATGGGAATGGAGCGCCTCGAACATTCCGCAGAAATACTGTATAAAGCGAAAACCCTCAGAGATTTGACATTTCTTGACGACGAAGAAATGGAAGCTCTTTACAAAATCAGAAAGCAAATCGGAAACAGGACGCTATAATGACCTTTGAATCTTTAAGTTTAAAAATACAAGACAATCAACTTTCAATTTTGGATCAACAGTTATTGCCGGACCAAGAGGTTTGGATCGCGGTCGAGTCCCCCGATCATATGGTCGAAATCATTAAAAATTTGAAAGTCCGTGGCGCTCCCTTGATTGGTGTGGCGGCGGCCTTGTCCCTAGCCTTCTGGGCACAAGATGACGTGAACTCGCAAAACTATTTAGCGGAGGCTGAGAAACTGCGAGCCTCGCGACCGACGGCCGTGAATTTGATGAATGCTTTAGATCGAATGATCGAAATAGCTAAAGTCTCAGACATGGACAAGACAGCCATTTTCGAACAAGCCATGCAAATCTGTCGAGAGGATGTGGACCTGTGCCAACAAATGGCCAACGTCGGTCAGCAATTGATTGAAGACGGCGATAGTATTCTCACCCATTGCAATACCGGTGGATTGGCAACGGTTGGTGTTGGAACAGCTTTAGGGCTAATCACCGAGGCCCACCGCCGCGGTAAAAAAATCCATGTCTATGTGGATGAAACGCGTCCCCTTTTGCAGGGTGGGCGTTTGACGACTTGGGAACTGGAAAAAGCCGGTGTTCCCTACAGTCTTATTTGCGACAATATGAGTGGCAGTCTTATGGCCCAAGGCAAGGTCTCAAAAGTTTTCTTGGGAGCCGATCGGATCGCCATGAATGGTGACTTCGCAAATAAAATCGGAACCTACAATTTAGCTGTGCTTTGCAACTATCACTCGGTGCCATTTTATACGGTTGCGCCTAAAACCACGATTGATCAAGATTGTAAAAATGGAGATGGCATTCCAGTGGAAATGCGTAAAGATAGCGAAGTCCGTGGGGTTTTTGGAACCTTCGGAGATATTCGTTGGGCGCCAGCTTCGGCTCCCACCCATAACCCCGCCTTTGATGTTACCCCTGTGGAGCTGTTAACCGGCATGGTGGTTGATAATCAATTTTATAAAAAAGCCGACTTGCAAGCCGGCCGTTTAAAAGACTTGTTTTAAGCGTTGGTTTCGTACTCATCCACGGGGATGCAGGAGCAAAATAAGTTTTTGTCTCCATACACGTGATCGATTCGGTTCACTGATGGCCAGAACTTTCCATCGCGCGACTCTTTTAACGGATAGAACGCCACTTCTTTACTGTAAGAGTGGTTCCAATCGTCCATTAAGTTTTCGACCGTGTGGGGGGCTTGCACCAATGGATTGTCTTCTTTGGTCCATGTTCCCGATTCCACCTTTTTCACTTCCTCGCGAATGGAAATCATAGCATCGCAGAAACGATCGATTTCTTCTAAGCTTTCGCTTTCTGTGGGTTCAATCATCATGGTGTTGATCACAGGCCAAGACATGGTTGGAGCGTGAAAGCCGTAATCCATCAAGCGCTTTGCAATATCGTCGACTGTGATACCGGTGGCCTCTTTGATGGGGCGCAAATCAATAATGCACTCATGAGCCACTCGCCCTAAGCTACCTGTATAAAGAATAGGGTAGTGGTCCTTTAGCCGATTCGCGATGTAGTTGGCGTTTAGAATCGCCACCTCAGTGGCTTGTTTCAGGCCTTCGCCTCCCATCATCAGAATAAAAGCCCAGGGGATGGGGAGAATCAAAGCACTGCCCCAAGGAGCTGCACTGATATTTGCAGGTCCGGATTCGGGGCCCGCCAATTTATTCAGGTTATGGTTTGGCAAGAAAGGGCGGAGGTGTTCGGCCACGCCAATGGGTCCCACCCCGGGGCCACCACCACCGTGAGGAATACAGAATGTCTTGTGAAGATTCAAATGGCAGACGTCAGGACCAAATTGACCAGGCTGGCACAATCCGACCATGGCGTTCAGGTTGGCACCATCCATATAAACTTGCCCGCCGTGGTCATGAATAATTTCACAGATTTTTTTGACCTCGGCCTCAAACACGCCGTGCGTGGACGGGTAAGTGATCATTAAAGCCGATAGGGAGTTCTTATAGGATTTGGCTTTTTCAAGAAGATCAACAAGATCGATGTTACCTTGTTCATCGCACTTCACAATAACAACCTTCATACCAGCCATTACCGCACTGGCGGGGTTGGTGCCATGAGCCGAGCTGGGGATTAGGCAGATATTGCGTTCCGTATTGCCATTATGCTCGTGATATTTACGAATCGCCAAGAGACCGGCGTACTCACCTTGAGAACCGGCATTGGGTTGCAGTGAAACTTCTGCGAAGCCAGTGATCTCAGCCAAATAGGATTTCAGTTCTTTGATCATCTCTAAAGTCCCTTGGGCTTGATCCATGGGGCAGAAGGGGTGAAGGTTAGCGAACTCGGGCCATGTGATGGGCATCAATTCAGTGGCTGCGTTTAATTTCATGGTACAAGAGCCCAGTGGAATCATGGCGTCAGCCAGAGTCAGGTCACGCTTTTCTAGTTTTTGGATATATCGCATCAACTCGGTTTCTGAATGAAAACGATTGAACACCGGATGGGTCATAAACGGTGATTCGCGAAGCTGCGAGTCTTTTAGAAATTGCGCCTCTTTCATCAGTTTGGCTTTGGTTTCTTTAACTTCGGCAAAAATATTGGCGATGTGTTCGATATCATTATCGGTGGACGTTTCGTCCAAGGAAATTCCAATAAAGCCTTGCTCGTAGTAATTGAAGTTGAATTCAATTTTTTTACTGGCAAGGCGAATGGCTTGGACTTCATCCTCCGTGGCCTCAATAAAAAGAGTATCAAAAAACTCATGACTTAAGATTTTGTAGCCCACACTGTTCAGGGCTTGGGCCAGGCGACAAGTTTGTGAATGCACCTTTTCAGCAATCGCTTTAAGGCCTTGTGGTCCATGATAGACTCCATACATTCCAGCCATCACCGCCAGTAAGACTTGCGCTGTGCAAATGTTGCTGGTCGCTTTTTCGCGACGAATATGCTGCTCCCGTGTTTGCAAAGCCAAGCGGTAGGCGGCACGGCCTTTAGAATCTTTTGAAACTCCAACAATTCGACCGGGAATCAATCGTTTGTGTTGATCTTTGGTGGCCAAATAACCGGCGTGAGGTCCGCCGAATCCCATGGGCACGCCAAAGCGTTGGCTTGAGCCAACCACAATGTCGGCTCCCATCTCACCAGGGGGCTTTAAAAGACAAAGTGCCAGAAGGTCTGCTGAGACAATCGATAAGGCTTGGGAGTTGGCAATTTTCTGCTGATTGCTTTGCATGTCCTTCAGAGAGCCCAAGCCATTGGGGTACTGGCAGACAACGGCGCAGTAGTCGTCCAGGTTGCTAGGAAGCTCAGGGCCTTTTTCGACCTCAATAGCCAAAGGTTCACAGCGGGTGGCCAGGACAGCCAAGCTCTGCGAAAACATGGGTTCAAGAACAAAAATTTTGGTTTTCTTTCGCTTTTGGATTTGGAAAGCCATGGCCACGGCTTCGGCAATGGCGGTGCCCTCATCAAGTAAAGAGGCGTTGGCGATTTCCATACCGGTCAGGTCTTGAATCATGGTTTGAAAGTTGATCAGAGCTTCTAATCGGCCTTGCGAGATTTCGGGTTGATAGGGAGTGTAGGCTGTGTACCAACCCGGATTTTCTAAAATACAACGTTGGATCACGCTGGGGGTGTGGGTACCGTAATAGCCCATGCCTATGAAAGACTTAAAGACCTTATTTTGGGCGGCAAGGTCTTTGGCTTTTTTCAGTACTTCCGCTTCGCTGAGGGGGGCCGGTAAATTGAGGGGCCCTTTCTGGCGGATATTATCCGGAATGGTTTCGTAGATAAGATCGTCGAAGCTAGAAAGCTTCAATGTTTCTAGCATTTTAGACTGTTCGTCGGAATTGGGTCCAATATGGCGATGGGTAAAGCCTGGAACTGAGTTCATGCCTGAATCCTCCACTATTTAAAATAAGTGGAGGTTTTAGCACAGGCCTACTGCTTTGTCTTCTTTTTGCTGGTTTTGGTCTTCGATTTTGAGGACTTTTTCTTTGCAGCTGTGGTCTTTTTATTCGTCGTTTTTTTGGCTGCTTTTTTCTTGCTGGTTTTCTTTTTCTTTGTGGATTTTTTCTTATTGGTAGTGGTTTTGAGACCAAGGGCTTTCATTTGGCTTCGAATCAGTTTTTCAATGGACTTTTTTTGAGTTTGAGCCAGTTTTTGCAGGTCCTTGATATGAGCTTCGGCCTCATCGCGACGTTTTTTTAAGGCTTTAACCGCCGAGTTGAACTCCTTATCAAGCTCTTTTTGTTTGCCAGTGATTTTGCGAGAAAACACGCGGTATTGCTTTTCCAATTGGTTCAAATGCTGTTGAGTCGGCTTTTGGATTTTTTTATAGGCTTCCAATTCCGTCAGTTCATTTTTAAGACGGTTTATTTCCGACTGTAAAAAGTCGGGCTGAAAAAGTTTATTCAATTCTTTTTTCAACTGATCGAAAGAAATCATAATGGGGCCTCCTCCATTTTTCTGAGTCGGAGTGTACACTCTTTCTTTTAAACAATCTAGACTCTTCAGATAATCTTTTGCGATTCTTTTGGATTTGTTTTACTTCACTACTCATGGATCGAATGGAATTTATAAAACATTCATGGCTGGCCTATCCCAGTTCAGAAAAAATCCCGAAACGGGCAGTGTGTGGGCGTGTCCAAGCCATCGCATCGGATTCCATAGAGTTACAGGGAACCGAAGCTCGACACACACTCTTCACGGCCGAAGTGACCCAAGGTCGCCACCCACTCTTGGGCGCGACTTGTGAGATTTCCCACTTGCAAGTGGGCGATTGGGTGGCTTGGTTGCCCGAATCCAAAGGACTTTTTCTATTGTCTCCTTGCCTGAGTGAAGCTCCCCCTCAGTCCTCGGTGGAGGCTGAGCAGTGGTCGATGTTTTTAACAAAAGTCGAACACTTTTTTGTTGGTCAGGGTTATCTTCATTTGCGAACGCCTTTTTTGGTGCCGTCTCCAGGTGTTGATCACCATATTGATTTTTTAAAAGTCGAAGCCAGTCGGACAAAAAGACGGTGGACACTGCCCACCAGTCCGGAAATTCATTTGAAAAAATTTTTATGCCAAGGCTATCAAAAAATTTTTGAAATCAAGAACTGCTTTCGAGACGACCTTCCAGGGCCACAGCACAAGGTCGAATTCACCATGATTGAGTGGTACCAGAGTTTTGCCACCCTTGATGACATTATCGATGACCTCAGAAACCTGTTGTCGGAGTTGACCGACCGGTCCATGGATCTGCAAGTTAGAGATCTTGCTGACGTTTTTGAGGAAAAAACCGGATGCGCCTTGAGTCCCAAGACCAGCCGGTCTGAACTCAGTGGTTGGGCGCAAGCTCTTGGAATTGAAACTTCAGTTGATGATGACTGGAATGATCTCTTCTTCCGCCTTTTCATGGAAAAGGTGGAGCCTTATTTGGGGCAGGATAGACCAATTGTATTAAAAAAATTTCCGTCACAGCAGGCGTCCTTGGCTCAGATTGACGAACAAGGGTGGGCCCAGCGATTTGAACTTTACTGGCGCGGTGTCGAACTGGCTAATGCTTATTTAGAAGTCAATAGCCCAGAGGAGAATCGGGCGCGGTTCGCAAGTGAAGAGTCACTCCGTCAGCAGGCCGGGGGTGATTTGGCCCCTCTGGATCAAGACTACTTTCGATGTTTAGAGCTGGGAATGCCTCCGGCCAGTGGTATCGCCCTGGGTTTGGATCGCTTGTATTCTGTGTTAAATAATAGAGATCGTCTGTCCTGATGATCTGGGGCGTTATTGGGTCAATGACTCGATAGGACTGAATTTAAAGGACCTTGCTTGCTCGCTGATTTTCTTGCATTTTTAAGGTTCGAATTTTGAATGTTGGGGTACTCATTGCAATTAGAAATGGAAAAAACCAGCCAGGTCGCACCGATGTCTGACATTTGCCGTCAATGGCAGCAAAGTGGTCAGATCGATATGGACTGGTATTTTGAGCTCGCCGAGAAATTTGGCAGCCAGAAAATCATTTTTAATTCAGTGCAAGTCGAATCGCCCCTTTTTAATCGTCTTAAAGAGAAAACCCAACAGCATCAATTGGCGCCGGTTTATGTGGTCACCGCTGAGCAGTTTCTTGAGATTGAAAAGTTGCAAGAGCATTTGAATGAAGGCGTGCATTACACCATCCTCATTTATTCGCCACTGTCCACCGAGATGATCTGTCTGGTGGATAAAATGCAGGCTTATCTCTCGCAACTTAGTTTTGTGATTTTAGCAAGGAAGGACTGGAATGTTCGTAACTGCTATCGTTCGGTTCCGCATTTTATGCGATCGCGATTGTTCGTTGATTTTCCGGTGTCGATTCATGAGAGTGATCCTTTTTACGAGCCAGCTGAATTGACTTCAACCCGACAGAATTTTGAGAAAGATTTTCTCGACCAAGATATTCCTTCGTTCTGTCCGAACCTGGGCTTGTACAACGAGTGGGGTAAAAAAAACATCTCGCACTTTTCGAAGCCAAGAAAGCTTTTGAAAACAAAGCCGAAGGTTTCAGTCATTGCTTTGGATCCAGATAAATTAAAACCACTTTTGGACAGCAAAGTTTTGCAGAAGTCTCCAGAAGACTTTGAAATTTTAATCACCCGGGTGGCGGGGCAGAAAACTAAAGTCATTCCTAAAATCAAAGCCGTTACTTCGACTCGGTATTGGGCGCATCCTGTGGATGCAGCGAAACCGGTTTCTGAGAAGGTACTGGCCAACTTCACCGCCAGTCAAGCCGACGGCGATATTCTTGTCTTCCTCGACTCGCAAGACGAAGACAATTTGGATGGGCTGTTTTCTGTCTTACTCGCCGGTGAGGTTAATTTTGGAAAGTTATTGATTCGAAAAAATCTCTTGGTTTTTTCAAAACAGGGCTTCTTTGCAGCCGGTGGTTTTGATGATTTACTGACCTCTTGGGAAGCCGATCGCATCCGATTGCAAAACACACTCTACTCCAGTTTATTAACTGAGGAGCAAACTAAGAATATTGGTGCCGTTCTAAAAAACGTAAAAAACTCCTGTGACCAATTGTTGCTCGCCCATCGCTTCGCCGATCGCATCGAAGACTTTGGTTTTTTGGCAGGAGGAGCTCCTAAAACTCAAGAGTTGATGCAAAAAAAAATCTATGAAGAAGTTTTTGGATACCACAAAGATGATTTGAAGCAGGCCCATAAAGTGATTTATCAATCTTCGGTGGGTGTGGCTGTTGAAGGGAGCCTTAAGCGATCGCTCGATTTTGTTCTGCGTTACATTCAGTTACACGCCTGGAGGTTAAGTCCTTTGCGGATCCGGCACCAGCTTCGGGTGAATTATTGGCAGTACAATATTTTTCATCACGCCTATCACTTTATTAAAATGCACGCCTGGAGAGTCAATCCTTTCTCCCATGCTTGGATCTGGTTTTTTAACCCCTGGAGCTACAAGATCACTTGGTG
Organism: uncultured Pseudobdellovibrionaceae bacterium; assembly: GCA_964588335.1. Taxonomy (GTDB): domain Bacteria; phylum Bdellovibrionota; class Bdellovibrionia; order Bdellovibrionales; family JAGQZY01; genus JAGQZY01. The sequence continues at coordinate 76,399 of CAZPOV010000008.1, forward strand.
GCTTTGGTATTCGCCTCAACGCCTGTATGGTTGGTGGGTTCGTGGTTACTGGCAGGCTTACCGTGTGGCTTTTCCGATTCGCAAAATTTACTACTTCCTGCATTTTCAATATGAAAAAAGAATTTTAGGACTCCATTCAAAACGTACAAAAATAAGAGAAAGTTAGAATGAAGTTTTCGATTGTGATTCCAACCCACAGACGACATCAGAGTTTGATTCATTTGCTTGAATCGATCAAAAAACAAACCTATGAGCCTTCTCTATTGGAAATCAATATTGTCACCAACCTTCCGGATCCCTTTTTTGAGTTTTCTCAGTTTCGAGAGGTTGCTGAAGGTTTGGATTGGAATGTTTATACTGTCAAAGCCTTAGGTGTGAATAAGGCTCGCAATCTCGGCATCAGGAAAGCCCAAGGTGACCTCGTATTGCTCTTGGATGACGACTGTGAGCTGAAATCTTCAAACTACCTGTCCGAGCTTGAAGGTTGGCATCAGCGCCATCCGCGGGCGGTGGCCATCGGTGGATCGTATGCGGTCGATCACACGGCGACACCTCTGGACCGCGCCTATAATTGTGTGGCTAAGCAGTGGCAGGCTCTGGATCATTTTGGAGATTACCGATCCAGTCGGTTGGTCGGCGGCAACGTTTGTTATAAGAAGGATTTGCTTTTGCGGTCCGGTGAGTTTTTTGATGAAGGTATTGCCTTTGGTGGTGCCGAGGCCGAGTTTCATTGGCGCTTGAATAAAAAGGGTTTCGAAACCCTTTTTATTGAGTCGCTTGAAGTTTTTCACAAGACTCAATTGCGGGTCGACGACTTGGTTCGTAAAGCTGTGTTGCAAGCGCAAGGACATTTGCGATATGAAATTGATGACGGCTTCTCCGATAAGGCCAGTCGCACTTATCAAAACAAACGACTGTTGCTGGCCCGTGAGTGCTCGCGCGATTTCGAAGAGTTCCATGAAATTGTGCATTGGATGAATTTGTTCGACTGGGCCTACAACTACACCTGTCTCCACCCGAGTGTGACGCCTAGAAAGGTGTACTCAAAATCGAAAAGATGGTCTGGTAAAAGTTCGATCAAGCCAACACTGGAGGCGAGACTTTGATTACGAAATCCTTGCACTCGTCGATTCAGCCTGATCCAACCGTGAAGTCTTATTATTGGGAGGGCACCAAGTATTATTACTTGCCCCTCTTTTCAAAGACCTTGATGAGCCCAGTTATCGAAACCGCCCTTGGTGCAAACAACCCGGTGGATCGAAATTGGCCTCAGATTCGCGAGTCTGTATTGAAAGCCACAGCCGGACACTACAGCCATATAAAAATCCCGTTGGATCGAGTTCAAAATGAGGTCGTTAGCGAAATTGAAAATTATTTGGATATCGAAACAAACTTGGGATTGATTTACCAGGTTTGCAGCAGCTTCTTGTTTGATGATGAGTTCTACGCTTGGCTTAAAACCTTAGGCTCTGTGCGAATTGAGTGGATTCTCGATGAACGCAATAAAACAATCGATACACGCTTACTTGAGATCTCAAAAGGCTTGGCAGAAAGCCATGTCAGCGTGGTGGTTCACCGTGATTTGGACTGGCGACAGGTTTTAGGTGGCTCGGTCTTCAAAAAATTCAAGACGATTCATCTGTATTTTAGTTACCAATTTGAATTGTCTAGTCCGTTTCTCAACTGTAAAGAAAGTCATAAAATTGTCGGGATGTTGCGAAAGAAATTCCCTCGTCATGAATTTTTACCACCGAAGGGTGTTGACCTTTGGGATCATCGCGCACGCTCTGACTTCGACATGGAACCTTTGGTCTTTCCTTGTTTTCAAACTCGAAGTCGCAACCCTGATTTGAAATACTCGGTGATTATTCCAACCTACAACAATCAAAACCATCTGCGAGTGGTTCTCAAACATCTTTACAAGCAGAATGTCGGTTTGGATCAATTCGAAGTGATTGTTGTTGATGACGGCGGCACCGATCAAACTCAACCCCTAGTCATTGAGCTTCTCAATAGTTTTCCTGAACCCATGAATTTTAAGTACGTCTTCTTTCAAAGACACCGCAAAAGAGTGATGGGTGATTCTCAGTACCGAGCCGGAATTTCAAGAAATGTAGGTGTTAAAAATAGCGACGCAGAAATTCTTTGTTTTCTAGATTCCGATATCATTACGCCCGCAGATTATTTGCAAAAGGTAGGTGAGGGGCTGCAAGAGTATGATGCTTTGCAGGCCAAACGCATCAACCTGAGCCAGTATGCTAGCAACCTGGATTTTGAATACGGTAGTGTCGATGAAGAAAAGGACTGCATACCCGATGAAAGTTACTGGGAAGAATTCATTGCCAACACCACGCAATGGGATCAGCTCCCTTATAATTGGAAATATGTCTGCACCCATAGTTTTTCATTACGCAAAGACCTGTTTTGGAAAGTCGGTGGACTGAAGAAGAATTATATATTCTACGGATTTGAAGACACTGACTTGGGTTACCGTCTGGTTAAAGGCGGCTTCAGGCTGCACCTTCTGGATGCGAAAGTCTATCATATGTTCCATGAGAACACTCGATCAGAGTTTATGAACTTGAAGTCGTTAAGACACAGTCTCCTGAGTCGTACTGCCCAAATTTTCTACCTCCATCATTTGGATGAGGATATTTTTGAAAACCTCTTGGGTTTTATGGAGCCTGAACCGACTTTCCAACGAGTGATCAATCGCATATTTAAAACAATGAGTTTGCAATTTTTGTGGCGCCCTAGGCCCATGGTTTATCGAAGTGTCGGTCGGGCTGCTAAGGTGGCCTATGAAAATTGACGATCTTAATGAATCAAAAACATTCTGTGTCTTGCCATTTATCCACGCCGCGACTTTGACGGATGGGCAAACGCCCCTGTGTTGCGTTTCTGAGGAGCGGTCCGGGGTCAACCTCAACAAAGGGACCATCGCCGACCACTGGAACAGTCGTTATATGAAAAACATCCGTCAACAGATGTTAAAAGGCAAGCCCGTAAAAGACTGTCGCCGTTGTTATGAGGAAGAGAAAAATGGTTACCGCAGCCATCGTGTTATCGAAAACAAAGCGTGGCGAGAGAAATTGGGCGAACAGGCCATCGAGGAAATTGTTGGTCGAGTCGAGGCCAGTGGGGAAACCAAACAAGGGGTTATCGCCATAGACTTGCGCTTGGGCAACACCTGTAACTTGCAATGTGTGATGTGCCAACCTCGGGAAAGCTCAAAATGGAAGGGTGCCGGTCAAAAATTCCTGACCGAACTTCGCGACCATGGTTTAAAAAAAGAGTGGCGCTATAAAAATGACATAAAAGTCGAGCAGTTTGAATGGTACCGCAACGCCAAGTTCTGGGAGAATTTAAAAACCTTTTTGCCGACTCTTCGAGAAATCATCATTGGTGGCGGCGAACCGATGCTGATCAAAGAGCATTTGAAATTTATAAAAGAAACCGCAGAATCGGGCGAGGCCAGTCACATCCATTTGCGTTACCATACCAATATGACTGTTTTTCCAGAGGAGATGGTGCCTTATTGGGAGAAATTCGAACGGGTTGAATTCTTTTCCAGCATAGATGGCATGGAAGATATCGGCCATTATGTCCGCTATCCTGCAAAATGGGATATTGTCGAAAAAAATATCCGTAAAATTGACAAGCTTGGCGACAATATCCTTTTGCGGCTTCTGTATAGTGTGAGTGCTATGAACGTGCATCACTTACCCGACTTCATACGTTGGGTTCGCTCAGAAAATTTTAGCAAGTACGAGCATTTTTCCAGTATGCAAGCTTTTGTCCATCCGGGCTTGGTGCATTGGCCACAGTATTTGAATGTCAAAGTTTTACCCCAGGAATACAAACAGGCTGTAACAGAGGAGTTTGATCGACTCAGAGAAGAGCTTTCTGATGAGCCTTTTGACAAGTACGAGGGTATTGTCAATTTTATGAACTCCCAAGATTGGAGCGAAAAGCTGCCACAGTTTAATGATTACGTCAGAGTGTTGGATAAAACCAGGGGCACTGATTTTTACTCCGTCTTCCCGGATCTGAGCGAGTCGGTTTTAAGCGTTTGAGAGAGATGAAATGAAAGAATATTCGAAGACATTTTGTGTTTACCCATGGATTCAGCAGCAAACGACGCCAACCGGGAAAATTAATTTCTGTTGTATCTCAATGCACACTTTTGTGCCGCGTGAAGATGGCAAGCCCATGATGCTTGATAAAGAGACGTTTAAAGATGCTTGGAACTCTGGCTACATGAAAGATATCCGCAAAAAAATGGTTAACGGTGAAGCTGTTACCGGGTGTGAAACCTGTTACGAGCAAGAAAAGGTCGGTAAACGCAGCTATCGTCAAGCCCACAACGAGGAATGGTCGAAGAAATTGGGAGCCAGAAAAATCGAATCCTTAGTCAATCGATCCATCGACAACGATTTTTTTGTCGACCAGCCGCCGGCTTACCTGGATCTGCGATTAGGAAACCTGTGCAATTTAAAGTGCCGGATGTGCAATCCCTATAATAGTGTTCAGATTCAAAAAGAATGGGAAAAGTTGGATAAGAAGTCTGACAATCAGTATTCCAAGTTTTGGAACAAGTATGGTTTGGAGTTTGGAACCTGTACCCCCTGGTATGAGAGTGATCAATTTTGGACCGGTGTCGAGGAGAACATCCCGTATTTGAAAAAAGTCTATATGACTGGTGGTGAGCCGACCCTGATTGAGGGTAACTATCGGTTTTTAAATAAATGCCGCGAAATGGGCTACGCCAATAAGATTGAACTCTTTTTCAATATCAATTTTACCAATTTAAAAGATGATTTCATTGCGCAACTGAACGATTTTCATTGGGCCAGTGTGAATGCAAGTCTTGATGGCTACGGCATCGTTAATGAGTACATTCGTGCCCCGAGCCGCTGGGATGTAATCGATAAGAATTTTAGGAAATTGGCTAAGCAGGGTGGGCGTCGAGTGGCGCTTGGTATCAGTCCCGTCATTCAGATTTACAATATTTTAAATATCGTCGATCTGCTGGAGTACGCGGAAGAGGTTATGGAAGAGTTTAATCGCGATATTATTATCGATTTTCTTTTCTGTTTGCATCCGGACTTCCTTGATATCATCCACTTACCGGACAATATAAAAATAGAAGCTTTGGCTCGTCTTGAGGAATTCAAGATGTCGTCCCAGACCTATGCAAAGAAAACCGACAAATCTTTCTTTTTGAGAAATGGTGTGGACAGCACGATCACGCGTCTTGAAAAATCAATGGGGCAGGAAAACCCAGAAATGATTAAAGACTTTATCCGCTACAGTCGAACCCTGGATCAAGAGCGCCGCCAAAGCATGCGTGACTGTCTCCCAGAGTTGGTCTTTCTCTTGGAAGAGGCGGGCTACAGCTATGACGACCAACCATCTATGGTGGAGATGGCGGGGCAAGCCAAGGAGGTTGAGAGTGTCAGACACCCATAAGTCGATCACTTTGGTCAATTATGAGGGCGATGCTCTGGCCCTTTCAGCCGAAGAGGCCATGATTAAAAAATACAACTCTTGGCAAGGGTGGCAATGCTCGGCAGGGGCCGAAAATGTTTTTATTGATGCCGATGGATACGTCTACGTGGCGGCTTGCAAAGTCAAAGGCAAACAGGGTAACGTTTTTCAAAATCAATGGGAGCTGGATGAGCAGTGGACGACGTGTCCTGCCAAATGGTGCATGTGTGGCCAGGATATGCAGTTGCGGAAGGTTCGCGATGAATCCTTCTTTTCCCTTCTCGATTATCCACCGGCAAGTAACGTCGACGAGATGGACCGTGTCGATTGGGTTGTCCCCCATTACTACCACGGCTTTGTGACGCATCCGCGATTTGTGACTTGGGACCTGGGGCGCCGCTGCAACTACTCTTGTAGCTATTGTCATCCCCTGATTTCCAATCAAACGGATCCGCTGCGCACCGAGGACGAGTTGATGGCTGCGGTCGACCTTATCGAAAAGCGCTTCACCAAAAACAATAAGGCCAAATGGATTTTTACGGGCGGGGAACCGACAATCATTCCCTCCTACATGAAAATGATAAAAAGCCTTCGCGGTAAGGGGCATGACCTGCATACTCAGACCAACGGTAGTCGAAATCCCGATTATCATCGCGAATTGATTGGTTACAGTTTTGTTGGCGTCAGCGTTCATCTTGAGTTTGCCAATGACGATCGATTGTTAAAAAACTTCGAAGCCATCATTGATGAAAAACATAAAAACAAAACGGCTGGTTATAACTGGTTCGGCGTTCGGATCATGGTGGGCCCTGGCAATCTTCAGCGGGCCTTAGAATTAAAGACACGAACCCAGGGTATCAAACACTTCAGTAAACATGGACATATTACTTTGAGTCCTCTTTACGAAAACAATACCACGGACCCAACTCACCATGGCCGAATGCTGACTTACGACCCGGAAGAGTTCAAACAAATCCTATCCCACGCCTAAAACAACCGCCGCACCATATACCCAGAAGGTGCCAGGCACGTTTCGGGTAAAACAAACGCCGCACCATATACCCAGAAGGTGCCAGGCACGTTTCGGGTAAAACAAACGCCGCACCATATACCCAGAAGGTGCCAGGCACGTTGCGGGTACACGGTGCGGCACGGTTCTGTGGTTAAGAGTCGTTTCTTAGCTTTCTTACCTCGACATATTTTGATAGGTGGTTATGATAAAATCTACTGTCTCGATCTTCGCTTATTGCCTCTATAAATATTTTCAGGGTTTTTATTCTCAACATATTTAAATACTATCAGTCCTTGAGTTCGCAACACTGTGGCTCAGTTATGACGGGTGAAAATTTGGAAACGCAACGACTGGAATCGAATGTTCAAAAAGTTTTCTGGCTGAATGGCTCCTTTAGCTTCATGGTCTTGATGCCCATCATCGTGCCGTTTTTCCAGAGTCGTGGATTGGATATGAGAAACGTCTACGAGCTGCAGGCGATTTTCGCCGGTTGTGTGCTTTTACTTGAGGTTCCATCCGGGTACTTTTCTGATCTGGTGGGGCGTAAGGGAACTCTAATTATTGCGTCTTTATTTCATTGCTTGGGATTTTTAGTTATGGCCTTGGCGCCTGGTTATGCCGAATTGGTGGTGTCCGAGGTTCTGTTGGCATTAGCGATCAGTTTATTTTCAGGCACCGACCTGTCGTTGCTGTACGACTCCTTAGAGGCTTTGGGTAGTAAAAAAGCGACCATAAAAATAGTCGGGAGAACTGTTTTTTTTCGCAACACAGGGGAAAGTTTTGCCGGACTCTTGGGAGGTTGGCTTTTGCTATGGCATTTCGAAGCGCCAGCCATTGCGCAAGCGGCTGTCGGTTTGCTGCCCCTGTGTATTTCGCTCACTCTTTACGAGCCGCCTCGCAAAAAAATGTCGGCCAAAGAACACCGAGAGAACTTGCAGTACATTTGGAAGGCTTTGTTCGGACACTCTAATTTACTGACACTGATAATCTTAACGGGTGTGTTTTATAGTTTTGTCACGTTGGCAGCGGTGTGGATGTTTCAAGAGTATTGGCAGACACTGGGTGTGAGTCTTACCCTGTTCGGGTACTTGTGGTTTGCAATTAATATTGCGGTGGCAATCACCGGACGGTTTGCCCACAAAATTGAAAAAGTACTGGGCAGTGAGGGGGTGTTGTTGCTTATGGGGACCCTGCCTGTTCTGGGTTTTTTAGGAATGGGTTTTGTCGGCAGTCTATGGGGACTTTTGTTCTGCTTTTGCTTTCAAGTTTGTCGAGGATTGACGTCCGTGGTGATGCCCGATGCCCTTAATAAAAGAGTGGCTGGGGATATGCGTGCCACCGCCAACTCGATAATGAGCTTAGGGACACGAATACTGATGGTTGGGCTCGGCCCCGTCATAGGAGCTGTGATTGACCGCCAAGGGCTGCCCACGGCCATGACCAGTCTGGGTTATTTGTATGTCGGTGTATTTTTTGTTCTCTTGTTGCCACTCCTGGCTTTGAGAAAACAATTTGATCCGATTCCCCGTCGTTCATCATGAGAAGAAGGTTCATTAGTCAAGAGGCCGACTGCCTCGATGTCGGGGATTTTTAGTTTTCATGTTATCCAAGAATTCCGGTGGACACATCTTGCTTTTCAGGGCGCCCTTGGTACATGGAAGTGAGCTGGCCACAGGCTGCAAAGATATCGCGCCCCATGGTCTTACGAATCGTCACATGAAATCCCTTGTCGAGAAGGTAACGCTGGAAATTGAAGACACGGCTGCGAGGCGGCCGTTGGTAGCCGGCGTCCGGGTGTTCGTTGAAAGGAATCAAATTTATTTTACAAGGAACCGTTCGCAATAACTTGGCCACTTGTTTGGCGTGATCGATGTGATCGGTAACATCCTTAAGCATGACATATTCAAATGTCACTCGATCGTTGGTCGCTTCAGCGTGGGCGCGGCTGGCTTCGATAAGTTCGCTTAAAGGATACTTGCGATTGATCGGCATAATTTCATTGCGGACCTCATCATTAGGAGCATTGAGGCTGACTGCTAAGCGTGTTCCCGATTGCGTGATCAATGGAATTTGCGGCACCAATCCAGAAGTTGAGACGGTGATTTTTTTTCTTCCAATGTTGAGGCCGAAATCCGATTTGAAAATATCAATGGCATCAAAAACAGCCTCAGTATTGTCGAGAGGCTCACCCATGCCCATGAAAACAATATTGCTGATACGAGTGTCGTTCATATCCATTTTAACTTGCAGGAACTGACCAACGATTTCACCAGCGGTGAGTCGACGCTTCAATTTTTGTTTTCCTGTGAAGCAAAATTTGCAAGCTAAGTTACAGCCCACTTCAGAGGATAAACACAAAGTGGTGCGTTCCCCAGAGGGAATCATCACGGCTTCAACGGTTTGCCCTTCACCAATATCAAACAAATATTTTCGGGTGCCATCGACGCTGACTCTTCGGTCCACCATTTTCGGAAGTTCAAAGCTGAAGCGATTCCACAAGGCGTGACGAAAATCTTTCGAAAGATTTGTCATCAGTTCAGGATTGGTCACCTGTTTTTCGTACACCCACTTGAAGAGCTGTTGAGCACGAAACTTTTCTTTCCCCAGGCCCACAAGAACCTTTTCTAGCTTCGCTAGAGGGTAGGAGTAAAAATCAAAAACTTCAGCGTTTTCCATGGTTTCAGGTACCATAAATGAGGCAGGTAAGCCATCCCACCCTATAAAAAGGTAATGATTGTGCGAATTCTAACAGTCCGGAAATGGTGGCGAGAGTGGCTTGGCTCTCAATGTGGCGTCAGACGGCGTTTAGTGGCTTTCCAGATACTCTTGTAGCTCTTTGAGCGTGCAGGCGACAGCACCCACATGTCCGACCACCACTCCAGCGGCCATGTTGGCCAGAAACGCGGTTTTCTTAAGGTCCCAGTCGGCGGCCATACCCAGAGAAAAGGCGGCAATCACTGTGTCGCCAGCGCCGGTCACATCAAATACATTGCGGGCGAAGGTGGGAAGGTGGCTAATCTCTGAGCCTTCAAAAACTTTGACCCCTTCAGCTCCAAGAGTGATCACCATGCGTGGTGATTGAATTTGCTGCATGAGTGCGGAGCCAATTTTGTCCACATCTTGCCAGATTTCAGGCTGAGGAATTTGTTTTGCTAACTCCATGGCTTCGTCGCGATTGGGGGTCATAAACTCAGCCCCCTTGTAATAGCTTAGTGGGGTTGAGCGGTAGGGATCGACCAAAACCTTTTTGCCATGTTTCTTAGCTAATCCAATAATCCACTGCGCCGACTCGGATCCAATTTGACCTTTGGCGTAGTCTTGGATGATGACGGCATCGCACTCGGCGATACCGCTTTCCACTGCTTTGGCGTAATTGTTTAAAGTGGCTTGGGCCACAGCGTTGCGAGTTTCGAAGTCGACTCGAACAACGTGGTGCTGTCCGGACATCACCCGAAGTTTGGTGGTGGTTTTTCGACTAGCGTCGGTCATCAAGTGATCGGTAGGGATGTCGTTCTCTTGTAAAAGCTCTTTTAAATGAGAGGCGTTAGCGTCGTCTCCAACCAGGGAAAACAACCAGGGCTCACCACCGAGAGAGCGCACATTGGCTGCCACGTTTCCAGAAAGCCCAAGTTTCTTTGTTGATTCTTTAACATCCACCACCGGCACCGGAGCCTCGGGACTGATGCGAGTCACGTCACCACGCACGTACTCATCGATTCCGATGTCGCCGAAAATGAAGATTTTGCGACCCTTCAGTTGGCTGACATCTTGGCTTAATTGACGGCTCAAATCCTTTAAATTCGACATAAGGTCTGTATAGCTTTTTCAGGCTTTAAATGCGAAGAAATATCTGGATAATTTGAATGACGCGTAATAGATACTCTGCGCAATCGGTTGAGATCGACAGGGGCCGGGGTAATGTTGTACTAGGATCGTCAATATAAATATAGGCCGGTCTTGCTGGAGGCTATTGTGGAAAATGTGACTTCGGGTCCACTGTTTAAAAACGTCATGCATGCGTTGGATAATGCTGCAAATCTTATCAACTGCGACCCTAATGTTCTGGTTCGATTAAAACAACCTCGTCGATCGCTGATCTTTAGTATCCCGGTGCGAATGGATGACGGTAACGTAAAAGTCTTCCCCGGGTATCGAGTGCAATACTCGTCATCGCTGGGACCATTCAAGGGTGGTATTCGTTATCACCAAGATGTCAATTTAAGTGAGGTTGCTGGTCTGGCGGCCCTGATGACTTTCAAAACATCTCTTTTGAATTTACCTTTAGGTGGAGCCAAAGGTGGTGTCCGTGTTAATCCCGGTGAGCTTTCGCGAACTGAAAAACAAAGTCTCACTCGTCGTTTTACCACCGAACTGGGTCCTTTTATCGGTCCCCATGAAGATATTCCGGCTCCCGACATGGGAACCGATGGTCAAACCATGGCATGGATGATGGACACCTATTCACAGCAGACGGGTTTTGCTCAGCCTGGCGTGGTCACTGGTAAACCCATTGAAATTGGTGGTTCCCTGGGGCGTGTGAGTTCTACGGGTCATGGTGTTATTCATATCGCCGCCAAAGCCTGCGAGTATCAAGGAAGCAGTTTTAATCAGGCCACGTTGGCGGTACAAGGTTTTGGTAATGTCGGACAGCATGCTTGCGATCTGGCTCATGAGATGGGTGCGAAAGTGATCGCCGTGAGTGATGTCAGTGGCGGCATCTTTAAAGGCGACGGTCTCGATATTCCAGAACTGATGCGCTACGTGCAAGAAAACAAAGTCGTTAAAGGTTTTCCTGGAGCCGAGCCCATCACCAACGAAGAGCTTCTGGAACTTGAAGTGGATGTCCTCGCTCCTTGTGCTTTGGACGGAGTCATTCATTCTAAAAATGCAGAGAACGTAAAAGCAAAAATTATTGTTGAAGGTGCCAACGGTCCAACAACCGCAGAGGCCGATGAGATTCTCCACAAAAAAGGAATTGTTGTGGTTCCTGATATTTTAGCCAACGGTGGTGGTGTGATCGTTAGTTATTTCGAGTGGGTGCAAGACGTTCAAAACTATTACTGGGATCTTGAAGCTGTTGAGCAGAACATGAAAAAAACGATCATTAAGGCTTACACAAAAGTTCACCAGTTTGCTGAAGAGGAAAAAGTCAGTACCCGAGCCGCTGCAATGGCCGTTTCGGTGAAACATTTAGAAAAAGCCATGTTGCTTCGAGGCTTGTATCCTCGATGAGTAAAAAAAAGAAGGGAGTTCTTACGCGACCCTGGTTGTGGTTTTCTTCGCAACTGGCTCACGATTTGGCTCCCTACAGCTTGCCTCTTCTGGGCAAGGTTTTGTCTGTTTCTAATCCTCAATACCGATCCTTTCAATGGCGAGGCCTTGAGTTTCGCAATCCCTTAGGTGTGGCTGGTGGTGTCGACAAAACCGGGAGAGCCCTGGCGGCTTGGCAAGAGCTGGGCGCTGGTTTTTTAGAGGTGGGTACAGTGACTCCAGAGCCCCAGGGCCCCAATCCTGGAAAAATCATGGATCGTGATTTAGAGCATGAGGCTTTGTGGAACAAAATGGGTTTTCCAAACCCAGGTATGCAGGCTTTGTCGGAAAAGTTGGAAGCTTTCACGCAGCGAAAAGTTCCCTTGTTTATCAACATTGGTAAAAACCGATGGACCGACAATCAGCAGGCCTATCAAGATTATAGTCAGTGTTTTTCCCATCTCCACAAATACGCCGATGTTTTTGTGGCCAACCTCAGCAGTCCCAACACCAAAGGGCTTCGAGACCTGTTGACTCAAGAACATCTGAAGACCTTTTTAACAAAACTAAAGGAAAAGGCTTTAGATGTGGCGCCCAATAAACCTCTTTTATTGAAACTCAGCCCCGATATGGATGAAGACACTTTGCGAATGGCACTGAGCGAGTCGGGTGAAATGGTCGATGGTTGGATTTTAACGAACACCACCAAAAGTCGTTATCCGGGCTCGCCTTTTCCGGCCGACCAAGGTGGGGTGTCGGGTGAGCCTCTCAAAGGCCTATCAAGGCAGGCCTTGAAGGTCGCTGCTCAATACAAAAAGCAAGACCCGGGGAAACTTCTGATCTCAGTGGGGGGAATTGGCAGTCCCGCTGAGGTGGCCCTACGCTTGGATATGGGAGCTGATCTTGTGCAATTCTACTCGGCCCTCGTTATCCAGGGTCCTCGGTTTTTTGCTCGGACCTTATCTCGATTGCAGAACGATTTTTCTTAAAAAACTTTAATGGTTCATGAGTCAATCAATGACAGGTCAGGGGAGCTGTAATACTCTGAAAAACATGGCTTCGAAAAGACCGACCTGGATTCCAGTAGTGACCGCGATGATCCGTAAGGGTCCTTACGTTCTCGTTGGCCAGCGGCCGGAAGGGCATACGCTGGCGGGACAGTGGGAGTTCCCGGGCGGCAAAATTGAAATTGGCGAATCCCCCGAGCAAGCTCTGGCGCGTGAGCTGCAAGAAGAGCTCGGTATTGAGGCCGAGATTGGTCAGGTGAAAATGGCGTGCACCCACAGCTATCCCGATGTGGGGATCTTTCTGGTCTTCTTTGAAGTTCAATACTGGAAGGGGGAGCCGAAACCGGTTCACCATTCCGAGTTGCGATGGGTTTTGCCCGAGGAATTAAAAAATATCAATATTCCAGAAGCCAACCGTAAACTTCTGCCGACAATATTGGATATATTAAGTAATTAATGACTCACCAGTTTGTTGCTCGCATCACTAGCCGTGAACAGCTTTTAACGCTAATATCAATTGATGGCGAATAAAACGATCCCCGAAACTTTAAACATTTGCTTGGTGGCAGAAAAATTTCCAATTATTGGCCGCACCCATGCGCGTGGGTTTATTGCCCCTATTGCTCGCGGGTTGGTCAAGGCGGGGCATAAAGTTTCGGTCATCGCTTGGGACAACCCGCTGGGCGAAAAAGAAATTGAGCAAGAGGGCATTAAAACCTATTTCGTGGCGGGGGCCAACACCAGTCGAACCGAACTTTTTTCTCGACGTGTTCATCAAAAATTTTCAGAGCTCCACAGTAAAGATCCGTTTCATATTGTCCACAGTCTGACCCACTCGGCGATCCGAGTCGGTTATGAAAAAAAGAACTTGGGAATTGCTATTGCTTACGATGTCACGGCCACAAAAATGTCGGAGATTTTTTCAATCTATGGTTTAGCCGAAAACACTGTGACCAGCCAATTGAAAACAGCCTACAGGGTGGCCACGCGATTTTTACAGACTTACTCGATTCGCGATCGCTTGGTTTTGAAAAATGCCGATGGTGTTTTCGTCCACAGTCCGCAGCAAGCCTTGGCCCTTGAAAGATATTATCTTTACCCTGAAATGAAGACTTTCAGTATACCTTACGGAATCGAAATAGAAGACCTTTCACCAAGGCAAGGTTCCGATGAGCTTCGACAGAAGTTGAAGATTCCAAAATCGGCCAAGATTGCGGTGACGGTTTCAGATATGATTGAAAAGCAAGATGTTATAAATATCCTGCGGGCCTTTCAGCCAGTGGCGACCAAAAAGCCGTCCTCCCATTTGATTATTGTCGGGCATGGACCGGCTTTTAAAGATATCGAGTATGAAATGTTGAACCTGGCCTTAGGAAGTCATGTCACCCTGATTGGCTCTGTTCCAGCTTACGAGATTTCCTCATACATCGATCTTGCCAACGTCTATATTTATTTAGGCGGACGGGCTTCCGGCTATGATCCTAATTTGCTAGAAGCAATGATTCAGGAAAAAATAATAATTGGTTCAGAAGTGAGTCCCATTGCCACTGTCGTGGAAGATGGCACCGACGGCTTTCTGATTCGGCCGGCTGACGTCAGTACGCTGACCCAACTTCTAATGGGATTATTTCTTGGGCAAATTTTGCCAGGAGATATGGGTAAAAATGCCCGCGCCAAAGCTTTGGATATCTTTGATACCAGTAAGATGGTGAGCGGAACCCTGAGTGCCTATGAGAAGATTTTAGGGAACAATAAGTGGGTGAAGCTTTAAATCTGTGGACATTGCCTCCACCTAGGTCGAGATGATGCTGTATTTCGTCATCTCTCAGGAGCCACTGGAAAACAATATTGGCCTGCGCTGGCCGAAAGTCGCTCGAAACTCGATAAATCCTTGGTCTTCTTAGCTGTATTGGTATAATTTAATAAATATTCTAATAAGTTAAAGGTGTTGAAAGTATGACCAAAGCAGACCTAATTAATCATATTTCTGAAAAATCAGGCATCACGCGAGTTAAAGCTGAGACTGTTGTTAATACTATTTTTGACTCAATGGTAGAGGCCTTACTTAAAGATGATCGCATAGAGATTCGGGGCTTTGGATCTTTCACCAACAAGGCTTATGATGCTTACCAAGGTCGTAACCCACGAACTGGTGAAGTGATTCACGTGCCTGAAAAGAAATTGCCGTTTTTTAAAGTCGGCAAAGAGCTCAAAGAAGACATTAATAAGTCGTAAGTAAAGGTTCTAGACTCGACCTGAGTCAAGAACATCGTCCTTTATCTCATTATATTTAGTCATTTACCGATAAATGATTGTAATGAGTAAAAAGAAAAAAAAGCTGGAAGATGAGTTATTAGACCTCAAGCTCGGTGAGAGTGAAGGCAGTGCTGCGCAGTCTGAAGCTTTGGATTTAAATCTTTCAGATCTTGATCTGTCAGAAGACGACGCCGATCCATCGGATGCAAAAACCGCGGTTGACCCAAAAGTGGCTGGCAAAGGGCAAGACAAAACCATTCGACTCATTCATACAAACACTGGAAACTTACCTCCAGCACCCCATAAGGCACCCCCGGCACCAAAAGAAAACCACGACGAAGTTAAAGTGAGTTATGGTCTTCCTTCAAAACAACAAGTGCCAAGAACGCCGGATGAAGATTCTTTTTCCTCGGGGGGGAGTTTAAAGCAATCCGAACATTTAAGAATAGCACAGCGAAAAATCAATGACCTAGAAGACGAAGTGGCTAAGTTGCGTCGGGAAAATGAAGACTTAGCCTCGGCGGGTGAAACCTTTAAGAAGCTCAATGACGAATACTATAGTGAGATAGAGAACCTGAAGTCGAAATTGCACGACACCAAGCAAACCTCTTATCAAGAAATAAAACTCTTGAAGCGGATTCATCAAAGCAAGGAAAAGCAAATCACTGAGCTGAAGCAGCAAGTGGACGATTACAAATCGAGAATCGACAATAACTTTCAGAGGGTGCGAAAAAGAGAAAAAGATCTTGAGCACCGGCTTGAGATTGCAAAAATAGAAGAAGCTGCCGTTGTAAAATCGAAAGATCAATTGATCTTGGATCTGAAAAGACGAATTGATGAAGTTTCCAATGAGTCTGATAATTTTCGAAAAAAGAGCCAGGAAAATTACAAGGAGTTACAAAAAAAGCAACAGGTGGTGCGGGGAGTGATCCGAGCCCTGAGAATTGCTCTCACTAAGCTTGAAGGGGACGACGACAGCGATTATGGAATAGAATCCTTAGAGGGTGGGGCCGGAGATGAACAGTGATCTCAAAGTTGCTCTACTAAATTGTTCGAAGCTCACAGAACAATTCGAAGTTTTCTCTCAGTGGTTGTACCAGGTGAATTCTCCAAAAGATCTCGTTCGACTTCTTATTGAAAAAGACGTGGATCTTGTGGTTGCTTCCGGACCGGAGTCGATGGTGGGGAAATGGCGAAAAGTTTCTCAGGCTTATCAGGTGCCATTTCTGATTTTAGGTTCAGCGGAAAAGTTTAAAAAATGTGATGATTTTGTGGTTGGATTTATTGATAAAAATAGCGATCTTGGGGCTTGTCTTCAGTCCTGTAAGGACGTTATTTTAAGGTTTCAGAGTGAACGTCAGTTATCACAAATGGAGTATGTTTTAGAGCACACAACCAACTTCACAGACCGGGTTCTACATACAACAAAAGATCTTTTTATCTCAGATGCGAAGTCATTTTTTAAAAACTACTACAAAATGGAGAATTGCCATTGGGTTTCGGTTCGTCCATCCTCTTCGAAATTACCGGCCATTCTAAAGCTGAAGCAGGAGCTAGAAAATCAGAAAGTCGATCAGGGAGGCCTGATTCAAGATCTTGACGATTGTGCCACTGAAATCGTCAACAATTGTCACTTTCAGATCTGGAAAACCAATAGAGGCGAGTATCTGGCTATGATTTGGATTCATGAAGAGGATCAAGCCAGTCAGTGTATTGTTCTCAACAAAATTCAGATTCGCAAAAGAACAGAGTTTCAGGCTTTTCTCGCTGCTCTTATTCCGTTTTTAAACCGCCGTTGGTCGTTATGCCAATTGGTTGGCGAGGCTCAGAGTCAGGTCTACCGTGACAGTTTGACAGATCTTTACAACCAGAAGTTTTTAATGGAAGTGGTTGCCAAAAAAATTGAAGAATACAGAAGATATAAAACGCCATTTTCGATCCTGTTTCTTGATGTTGACCACTTCAAGAGGGTCAACGATTCCTTGGGGCATATTGTTGGTTCGGGGGTTTTGAAGAAGATGGGGGATTTGCTTATGGAGCAGATCCGTACCTCTGACTTTGCCTTTCGCTACGGTGGGGATGAATTTATTATACTGCTCAGCCACACTGAGGGGGAGGATGCCGTTAATGTCGCAGAGAGAATCCGAAAAGAGGTTGAAAATTCTCCATTTGCTGTTAATGGTTTAAAGGTTCGAATTACGGTAAGTATTGGACTGGCCTTTTTCCCTACACACGCGGACTCTGCCGAAGACATCATTCGAATCGCTGATGAAGCCATGTATTACGGGAAGAATAAAAGTCGTAACATAGTTTATAAAGCGAGCTAATGGAAAAAAAGATAAAGATTATTGTCAGCGATATGCATCTTGGAAAAGGAAAAATCCTTGAAGATGGTGCCGTCAATAACCTTGAAGAATTCTTTTTCGGCGAAAAGTTTGCCGAACTCCTCGACTATTACACATCTGGCCAGTATAGAGACCACGCGGTTGAGCTGATTATCAACGGTGATTTTCTTAACTTTTTACAAGTGGACTACAAAGGCCATTTTTTGACTGTTTTCACTGAAGAGGTCTCGCTTGAGATTTTGAAAGATATCGTCAAAGGACAGCCCGAGGCGTTCAAGGCATTGCGAGATTTTGCTGCCAAGCCTAAAAACCAAGTGACTTACGTTGTCGGCAATCATGATCAAGCCATGTTATGGCCCGGACTTCGTTCTTATTTGAATGAAGTTGTCGGAGTGCCGATCCGCTATAAAAGTATTGTTCACTATTTCGATGGGATTCATGTTGAGCATGGTCATATGTATGAGGCGGCCAATCGCATTGATCCCAAAAAGTTTTTTCTTAAGAAAGATCTACCAGTGCCGATTCTGAATCTTCCTTTTGGGTCTCACTTTTTTGTGGATTTCGTAATGAAGATTAAAGAGAAACACCCTCATATCGACAAGGTTCGCCCGTTTCGCTTGTTAATCCGTTGGGCTGTTTTCAATGAGTTTTGGTTTACCATTAAAAGCTTTTTCAAGCTTATCGCCTATTTTGCTGGTTCTGTTGTCGTTAAAGATCCGCGTCGGCAATTTCCTTTCAGCCGAGTGATTAAAGTTTTTCTGGAAAGTGCTATTTTCCCAGACCTCAGCGAGTCGGCGAAAAAAATTCTGTCCGATGAGCGAGTGCATACGGTGGTCTTCGGTCACACCCATGTGTACCAATATCGCCAGTGGGGCAAGAATCGAGAGTATTTCAATACTGGGACATGGACTGAATTAACTTCACTGGACGTCAGTTCCCTTGGAAAGATCACCAAACTCACTTATGTACTTGTGGAGTATCCCGAAAAAGCCAATCGTCCGTTTTGCCGACTGAAAGAGTGGAAGGGATATCATCGTATTGAAGAAGATGTTGTTATAGCTTAGGTGAAGGAGAAAAAATGTGGTCTTTACAAAGTCCCCGTGAAATTTCCGACCAGACTCAAGCGCTGGCTCAAGAAGCGACCAAAAGCTTCCTTAATCGTAAGGATTTGGGTTTTTTTCGGCCCCAGACCATTTCGCAAGCAAAACGTGAGTGTGAGGGCCTGAAAGGCCTTCTTAACAGCTTCGAGGAGTTGGTGGTGATTGGCCTAGGCGGAAGTTCTTTGGGGGCCCAGACATTGCTGGATGCCCTGTTACCGACCAAGAAACGAAGCCAGCTTCATTTTCTTGATAATGTCGATGCCTTCACTTTCGAGCAATGGATCCGGGAGATCGATTGTGATAAAAAAACTGGATGGATCATTTGTTCCAAGAGTGGTGGAACCATTGAGGCCCTGGCTCTTTATGACTACAGCTGCCAGTGGCTTTTGGAGAATAATAATATTGATATCCGTCGGTCAACGGTGGTGATCAGTGAAGATAAGGACAGCCTAGTCACAGAGTTTGCAAAAAAAAATGATTGTCCACAGCTGACGATCCCTTTAGATGTCGGCGGGCGGTTTTCAGTCTTTACTCCGGTTGGTTTGGCGCCAGCCCAGTTCGCAAACCTTGACTTACAAGCTTTTGAAGAAGGCTGTCTGTGGGCGTTAGATAACACCACTCTTGTGACCGAAATGGTGGCGCAACTTTGGACGTCGCATTTGGCCAATGAATCCATTCTTTATACCTTTCAATACTGCGATCGTTTGCAAAGTTTTGGTTTGTGGTTGCAGCAGTTGTGGAGCGAGTCTCTGGGCAAAGCTCAAAAAAGAAATCAAGCTCAGGCGGAACCAGTTGCCACAATGGTTCCTTGTCGAGGAGCCTCCGATCAGCATTCTGTTCTTCAGCAGATTATAGAAGGTCGAGAGAAGAAGATGGTGTGTTTCCACCGTGTTGATGAGTCAGAGAAAGGGCAGCAGACACTTTCAAAAAGTCAGTTTGCAAAGTCTTTGATGGTACAAAAAAAGTTGGGTGAGCTGTTGGGTGTACAAGCTGATGCCACTGAAAAGGCCATCTCTCAGTCTCAGGCCGGTACAATGGTCCTAAAAACTTCGCATTTAAATGAAAAATCGATGGCCAGCCTGATGATGCTCTGGATGCTTGTGACGGGTGTTTTGGGGGAATTATTGGATATTGATGCCTTCAACCAGCCTGGGGTCGAGTCCGGAAAAGTTATCACCCGTCGTGTTTTGAGTCAGGTCGATTGAGTTAAGCTTGAAAACTCTTTAAAATTAAGTCTATGGGTGACAATAAGAAACTTGAAGAGTTCTTTGACGATTTTGAAACCAACACCGAAGAGAAAACTTCGATTGTGCAAGGTGGTACGTTCTCCAAGAGAATGCAAGACGCTGAAAAAGTGCCGCCAAGTCTAGTGTTATTAATGGGGCCAGCGGGTTATGTCAGTCGGCAATGGACCATTGATAACTCAGATATTATTATCGGGCGTTCGATGACTTCTTCAATTTTTATTGATGACCGCAGTGTTTCGAAATCCCATGCCAAATTGACAATTTCTTTTGGTGAAGTGGCAATCATTGATTTAGATTCCACTAATAAAACAGTGATCAATGGCTCTGCCATACCCCCTTTTGTTCCCAAAAAACTGAAGAATAACGACCAAGTTAAGATTGGTAATGTATTGTTTAAGTTTCTTGAAGAGGGAAGTATCGAGGCAGCCGCTCATCAAAACCTACAATTGAAAAGTGAAAAAGACTCATTAACGAAAATTTGGAATAAAGGGGCACTTCTTCTTAAGGGGCCTGAATTCTTTAAAAGAGCCAAATTGTTAGAAGTTCCTTTAAGCCTTTTAATTTTTGATCTGGATCATTTCAAGAGAGTGAATGATAACTTTAGTCATCAGGCTGGAGACTATGTTTTGACCGAAACAGCACAGGTTATTCAATCCAAGCTGATTCGTAATGATGATTACTTTGCTCGTTTTGGTGGTGAAGAGTTTGTTATTCTTCTTTTTGGGTCGAATCTACAGCAAGCTGAAGAGATTGGTGAGCGTATACGTGCGACGATCGAAAAACACGAATATGTTTTTGAAGGACAAAACCTACCAATCACGGTTTCGATCGGTATCTCTTCTCAAGAGGAGAAAATGGCTTCATTTGATGAGCTTTTCGCGAAAGCCGATTCGGCTCTTTATGCCTCGAAAAATTCGGGACGCAACCGGGTCACTGTTCTCAAATCAGGCTGATCCTGTCTCTCCCTCTTCACTCAAATTTGAGGGCGGAAAAAGGCAGATCAGAGCTTAATAATAAAAAATAATGAACAGTCATTAACTTAAATGATGATTTAAGCATCTAAATTTATTACATTTTTTTAATAATACTCTTTTCACCTTATACAGACTATAAAAAATCATAAGTCGACTTTCGCAGCGCAGCGCCTTAAAACCAATGAACCAGTCCAGGAAGGGCTGGAGAGGGGCATCAGGAAGGACATCTAGAATTCATGTTGTTACGACAGCCAACTAATCCAATATATCTGGGGGGAGACGTTGGAAGCATTGTCAGATTTCGAGTTGGTTCAAAAAACAGTCGACGGTTACCAAGACGCATTTTCTATTCTAGTGATGCGTTATCAGAAACCATTACACAGCTTAAGTATGCGATATGTTCGTGATGCGCAATTGGCTGAGGATATCGTCCAGGAAAGCTTTCTTAAGGCTTTTGAAAAGCTGGCCAGTTTTCAGTTTCGCTCGGCTTTCAAAAGTTGGATTTACCGTATTGTTATCAATACGGCGAAAAACTCCTTACGCAGCTCAAAACCGATGGTGGATATTGAGAAAGTCCCTTTGAAGGTGGACGATGAGTGTGAGGGCACGTTAATTGAAAAACAGCTGCTGGAACAGACACAAAAAATAATTGAAGCATTGCCTGAAAAACAACAACAGGCCGTCAATCTAAGAGTCTTCGAGGACTTAAGCTTCAAGGAAGTGGCGTATGAGATGGACTGTCCCTACGATACGGCCAAGGCGAATTACCGCCATGGCCTTATTAAAATTAAGGAAAAAATGGTTATCACTTGGTAAGTTTTCATCCTTTTAAGAATTAAGAAACTCATCGTGAAAACGAATGTGTTCCTCAATAAAAGTAGAAATGAAGTAATAGGAGTGATCAAAACCTTGGCGTTTATTAACGATCAACTCTTGCTTGGAATCATCACAAGCTTTCTCAAAATTTTCGGTCAAGAGCTGGTCAGGATAAAAGTTGTCGTCCAGACCTTGCTCAATCAAAAAAGGCTGTGGATGGAACTTTCCAGATTTCACCAAGCAAGTGGCGTCATGCTTTTGCCACTCGGACTTGTCTTCACCGAGATAGCCCGTGAACGCTTTTTGACCCCATTGGCAAGCCACCGGGTTGGTGATGGGTGAGAAAGCCGAAACCGAAGTAAAGCGATCGGGGTATTTCAAACCCAAGGTCAAAGCACCGTGACCACCCATCGAGTGTCCAAACAAAGCGGTCTTACCAGACTTGTTAAATTCGTTGTGGAACAGACTCAATATTTCATCAGCGATGTAGGATTCCATTTTATAGTGGTTTGCATAACCTTCGGTTTTCGCATCAATATAAAAACCAGCACCTGACCCAAAATCGTAATCATCGTGCTCTTTGGGTAAGTCCAATCCCCGCGGAGACGTGTCAGGGCAAATAATGGCAAGGCCGCGATCGCTCAAGCACTTTTGGGCTCCGGCTTTGGTGATAAAGTTCTCTTCATTGCAGGTCAATCCTGATAGCCAAATCAACCCACCTTTAATGGGGCTGTCAGGCAGATAAACTGAAAACTTCATTGTCGTGCCAGTTTGCTTAGAGTCATGCTCGTAAAACTGAGTCTTTCCATTGAAAGACTTGTGTGACTTCAACTGTTTCATAGTCGTCTCCTAAAACTTAATGACCGAGCGGATGGCTTTGCCATCATGCATGTAATCGAAAGCCTGATTGATTTCTGCAAGAGGCAACTCGAAGGTCACGAGTTCATCAATCTTGATGTCGCCAGACATATAGCGATCGACATATTTCGGTAATTCACTGCGACCTTTGACCCCGCCAAAAGCTGAGCCACGCCAAACGCGCCCGGTGACTAATTGAAAGGGGCGGGTGGAGATTTCTTCTCCGGCACCGGCGACGCCGATAACGACCGATTCACCCCAACCTTTATGACAGCATTCCAGAGCCTGTCGCATCAAGTTGACGTTACCCACACACTCAAAAGAATAATCAACACCGCCTTCGGTGCGTTTGACAATATGGTCTACGATGGACTCATCACCCAAAGATTTTGGATTGATAAAATCGGTGGCTCCCATGTTCATGGCTAATTCCTTTTTATCGTCGTTGATATCAACGGCAATAATTGTCTTGGCTTTAGCCATCACAGCTCCTTGAATGACCGACAAACCAATGCCGCCAATTCCGAAGACCGCGACCGTGGCGCCTTCTTCCACTTTCGCCGTGTTAAGAACGGCACCGATACCGGTTGT
The DNA here is from genome assembly GCA_964588335.1 of uncultured Pseudobdellovibrionaceae bacterium. Classification (GTDB taxonomy): domain Bacteria; phylum Bdellovibrionota; class Bdellovibrionia; order Bdellovibrionales; family JAGQZY01; genus JAGQZY01. The sequence continues at coordinate 99,345 of CAZPOV010000008.1, forward strand.
GACCCCGCAGCCAAGAAGACAGACTTTGTCTAAAGGTGCTTCAGGATTGACCTTGGCCAAAGAGATTTCGGGCAATACGGTTTTTTCGGCAAATGTTGAGCACCCCATGTAGTGATGGATCATTTTGCCGTCTTTCGAAAAGCGGGAGGTGCCATCCGGCATCAATCCCTGGCCTTGGGTTCCACGAATTTTTTGACAAAGGTTGGTTTTTCCCGATTTACAAAATTTGCATTCTCCACACTCGGGAGTGTAAAGCGGAATAACATGATCTCCGGGCTTTAAAGTGGTGACGCCTTCGCCGACTTCCTCAACAATTCCACCGCCTTCATGTCCCAAAATGACTGGAAACAGACCCTCTGGGTCCGAGCCTGACAAAGTATAGGCATCGGTGTGACAGACACCGGTGGCAACCATCTTGACTAAGACTTCGCCTTTCTTTGGTGGCTCTAAATCCACCTCTTCGATTTTTAGTTTCTCTCCGGGTCCCCAAGCCACAGCTGCTTTTACTTTCATGTCGACTCCTTCTGTCTGATTCGGGTGCTCCACAGCGCCAAAGCTTATGGATGTTTCCGAACACTTATTTGAATGGCGAAAGTATGGCAGATTATGGATGCCAGCACAATGAGTCGCTCTGTGCGTAAGATGAGTCGAGGGCAAAAAAAAACCCAGGTCCAGCCTGGGTTTTAACTTCTAAATAAGTAGTCAGCTACTTATGCAACGTTACGAAGAGGAAAAGAGTCGTCTTTTTTCCAGTTCTTGTTCTTTTTCAGTTTGGTGTAATGCTTACGGCCAGAGACAACAGCTTTGTTGTAGTCACGCTCATACTTGTTGAACTGCTTGTCTAACCAGCTGTAGTAAGATTTGTAAAGGTGGTTGGACATGAACTTTCTGTAAAAAGTAACAGGTGCTTTAGCGGTCAAACCAAATCTTTTGGTGAAAGATTTAATTTCTTTATTCATAAGGGTCCACCATTTATTGGCTTCTGTTTTGTGAATAAAATTTCCAACGAAAACAGGGTGCTTGCCAAAGTGAAAACCAACTTCCCAACCTTTGCCAGCAGCTTTAAGGTAGGCTTTGCATGTGTGAGGACCATACTTATAAACTTTCTTTTTCATTACTTTGTCCTTTCTTAAGGTGTTGTTATGAATGAACCTCTTCATCGGAGCGAAAAACCAAAACTTTGAGTCCTGATAGAATATATTTTGGATAGGGAAGACGATGGTCTGATTTTAGCAATCGATTTTCATAATGACTCGATGATTTTTTTTAACTGAGCCTCTGGATTTTCAGCGGACTCCAACTCTTTTAGTTTGTTAAAAACCTTCATGAAATCGCGATCATAGTGATTGGCCAAGGCCTCGAGTTCGGAAAAATCACTGTTGTACAGTTCAAGCAGTAATAAAAAAGCATTGTTGAACTTTTTCTTTGGAAACCATAGATATTGTTGGGTCTTGAGTTTTGGTTGAACGCTTTCCTGAAAATTCTGTTTCATTTTGGCGAACTGTTTTTGTCGGTCTTGTATGATGTTGGGATTGTCTTGATTGTTTTTATACCATTGGCGCATTTGTTTGAGCTCTCGACTAATGAATTCTGAGAACAAGAGTTCATCGTGGGACTCATTTGAGACAATCTTCTTTAAGTCGTCGGCGCGATTCAGTTTGGCATAGTAAGCCTCAGCGCCCAGTTGCCCAAGAAAGCTGGCCACGCGCTCGTTAAATTTTGACTCGCCGGCAATGTAAAGGTTGGCGTGAACAGTTTCATGAATCAGAGTGTTCACAAACTGGTGCTCTTGCATGCGCAACATGGAAGACAGTAAAGGATCCTCAAACCACCCCAAGGTACTATAGGCAGATACACCTCGCACATAGGTGTCGAGGTTTTTCTCCTGCAGTTGTTTCGCCTCTTCTATGGCACTTTCTTCTTTAAAGTAAGCTTTGTAGGGAACTTTGCCAATAATCGGAAAGCTCCATGTGTAGGGCTTGAGATGGTTCTTTGGTGCGGCGTTGACAGCGTAGGTGACATACTTTTGTTCAAGATGAACGTAGCGAGAGTAATTATCGTCGGTATTGAGCTTGAGCTCTTCAGTCATAAATTTGCGCAGTTCAATGGCCAGCTTTATTTTTTCACGTTCGTCTTTGTTCAGTTCGTAGTGCTCTAGGGCATAGCGCAAGGGCACCCGTTGGCGCATGAGATGGGCCTGGTAATAGGCACTTTCAGCAATGTAGCCAAGTTGGCAGCCGCTCAGACCAAACAAGGCTATTATCAGCACCAAGGTGCAAAGCCGCCTGTTTAAAGAAACCATGATATGCCAGCGCGTCCCGCAACGTCCCAGCGTGGGTCGCGATCAATTGAATCGCTGGTCCAAGCTTCAACTCCAACTTTGAAAGAAAGGCGATCCGTGATGCGAACCTTCATTCCAAAACCGAGACTGGGTACAAATGTTGATTCCAATTCGACAGTTTCACGAAAAAATGGATTTGAAAACTCATAGGTGACATCTTTTTTATTAAAGTAGGCCACTCCCGCTTTCAGGTATGGAATAAAGGGCGCCTTTCTGTCGGCAAAAGTGAAGACCAAATCCATGCCAATCAGTTCAAAGTCATAGGTGGTGCGAGAGTCAGAGGTTGAGCTGGGAACAAAGCGCTCAGATTGTCCCTTGGTGTAGCTCAATTCAGCCGCCGCCATTTCGGCAAAATAGTAGGCGAATGAACCAGTGAAAGAAACTGTAGCGTCAAAGGATTCACGAGTGGTTTCCGAGGGGAGGAATAATTTTCGATAGTTTCCGGCAAAACCCAGCTCGTAGTAAGCCGCCCGTCCAAGACTTGGAAACATCAACAACAGAGGTAAAAGAATTTTCAACATATTCAAATTTTATCAAATAAAAATAAGGATTTATAGAGGTTCCAAAGTCCAGAGTGCAACCCCCTATTGGGCCCGTTGGTCTAGGTCAAAAAAGAGGTTCTAAGAAGTTGTGGGTATTTGATACTGTTGTTCCATGCACAATTGTTTTCGTGATTCTCACCTGGCGAGCATATTTAACGAGTATCCTTTGCCGTAGCAGCGGCAGCTACTGTCATCTTGGATCGGTTTCTCTGCTGGCTAGACATTCTTTGCGGAGTGTTTTAAGAACATCGACAGACAAAGGATAGAGTATGGACCGTCTGAAAATGCAGGAACAATATGGTGAGCTTCTAGTTGAAGTAAAACATAACAAAACTTTGTACCGAGTGGGTCTGGTTATTAGCGGAGTCCTATTTGTGGTGGCCACTCTGTTCGGAACCTACTTCACGGCGTTTCCATTGCTGGTGACTCTGGGAATTTGCGTTTCAGTGCAAACTCGACCTTGTTTTCGTCTTTATGAAAAAGCCTTTGTTGCCTTGCCGGCCATTGGTCCTTTAAAGAAGGTTTACCCCTTTGAATCTTTTGCTGATGTTCAGCTTGAAGAAAAAAAGTTGAAAATAAAGAGTGAAGGCAAGATGAAGTCTTTTGGTTTGCCAAAGGCGTTTTTAGATGGACCATCGTTGCAAGATCTGCGACAAACGGTAAAAAATCGAACCACCGGTGTGAATTAGTTGCCGCTTTGAAAGCGTATATTCGGCTGCGGTACCCAAAACACTTCGGTTTGGAACTGCAAATGAATATAGCCATTTTTATCGATCATCTCTTTTGGCGGATTGGGAACATTTTTCACGTCTTTAAAGGAATTGATGGCCGCTTCATCAATCGACCACAAGTCGGAGAGTCGAAAAGGTTGAACTTCAAGAACTTCACCTTTTTCATTCATTATCACTTCCACGTTGGTCACCCAGGACTTGCTGACCGCGGGCGCATTATTTTCACGAATCCATTGATACAGAGCGGTTCGCACCCGATCACCCCAAAGGGGAATAAAGCGTTGCAGGAGTCTTTGGTTGAAGCTGTAAAAGCGATGTTGGTCGGTGTTCAGAGCCGTCACATTTCCAAGGCGCACGCCGGGAGGCATCTGTTGCTGAACGTAGGCGGGAACCATGGGCTGAGAACTTGAACTGCCGTAGCCGGGAAGATGCAAAACTTCACGATCGTCTTCGGCCTTGTGAGTTCCATATTCCGTGACCTTTTCTTTCTGCTCATTGTTTTTCTTGGCTTTCCCACCTTGACCACCAGAGGCTACGGGAGCCTGGATAGGAGCCGGTTCAGGCGGTTTGGCGTAAGTTTCAAGCTCGGTTCGACGGGTGGCATTGGATTTAAACTTTACTTCGTCTTTTGGCTTTTCTTTTAAGACTTTTTGGTTGGCAGGGGCCTGCACCATCATGGTTTCTTTTGGTGGTTCGGTAAAAACGATTTCCATGGGGGTGTCTTGTTTTGAGACGCTAAAGGGGTTTTCAAAAAAGGCGACAAGAAAGAAAAGAAGACCATGCAGGGCCAGACTGCCAAAAAATGCTATTAGAGCTTTATTTGAGTCTGAATCTTGGATAAACCCTCCTGTTTTCTTAAGAAATGTCTAAAGTTGAGACCCCTTCCTTCCGATTGTTTTTTATAGCACAGGGAGGGGGAATGAGTACAGAAGGTAAAGTATTAGCATTTCCTAAAGTAAAAAAAGACGAGTCCACCGAAAAAACGGACTCTAAGGCCAGTATCGTCGATATTGGCGCCAAAAGACAAGAAATGATCCAGGATGAGCGTCGCTCTGTACGGCGAACAATTCTGACTGAATTCATTGGTGTTCACACCATCGTTCCTGGCTCCGGTCTGCAAAAATGCGCTCTTCACGATATATCCGTGAAAGGTGTGGCCTTTGATCTGTCCAAGAAGCAAGGACACTTTAAGCCCGGTGAAGAGGTCGCAATGCGTGTCTACCTCAACCATAGAACCTACTTCCCTTTTGTGGTGCAAGTGAAATCTTCGCGCTATGTGGAAGAAGAAGGTGTCTACCGTCATGGAGCTTCGGTTTTAAAAGGAACCGTCAACCAAGAGGCTCTTAAGCACTTTATTCAATTTATTGAAACAGTCAGTGCCAATCTAAAAACTGATCATGGTGACGTTATCGTCAGCAATCTTGATCAACCCTAAACATTAAAAATCACTGTCAACAGCAACAACCGCCGTCGAGAAGTTCTCTGCACTGCTTCTCGAGGGGTTTTTATTGCCAGCCCCGCTGAATTGTACTGCAATAAAGCTATCTACGGTTCGACTAACGGAACCGAGCAGTTCTTGCAGGAGGGGTGATTTGGCCAAAGGGATTAGAAAGATAGTAGTTGATACGAACGTCATTTTGTTTGATGCCTTGGCAGTCAACAAATTCCACAAAGCTCATGTCTATGTTCCGATCTCGGTGATCGAGGAAATTGATCGATTCAAGCGCGACCCAGGTGAAAATGGACGGAACGCGCGCCATTTCTCTCGGTTTATTGATGTTCTTCGCGAAAAGGGTAGTTTGTCAGAGGGTATTCCCGTTTCTGATGATTCTGAATCTAAAATCTTTATCACAGCCGACCGTCGAACCGAGGACATTCCCGACGACCTTTTCGAAAACAAGGCCGACAATCGCATTTTGATGATGGCTCTTCACTTGAAGGCTGAAGATCCAGACGCTTTAGTGGAGTTGGTGACCAAAGATATCAACCTTCGAATCAAAGCCGATGTTTTTGGGATCACCGCCAAAGATTATGAGCCTGAGAAAGTTTCGTTCGAAGAAATGTACAATGGACATGTGGAAATCACCGTGACCTCCGATCTGATCAATCAGTTCTATGAAGACCGAGTCTTACCAATTCCTGATGACCAAAAATTGTTTGCGAATCAGTACATTATTGCCAAAGACTCATCCAATGAAAACCATAGTGCTATTGGGCGCTATGACGAATCCCAAAAAGCAATGATTCCGTTAATCAGCATGAATGAAGGCATTTGGGGAATTCATCCACGTAACGTCGAACAGTCTTTTGCTTTGGATGGTTTATTAAATGATGAAATCCTTTTCTGCTCACTGGTTGGCAAAGCTGGAACCGGTAAAACTCTATTGGCGTTAGCGGCCGGGCTTTACAAAACCTTAGATGAAGGACGTTTTCAGCGTTTGCTAGTGAGTCGCCCGATTTTTCCAATGGGTCGAGACATTGGTTACTTGCCAGGGGATGTTGAACAAAAATTGAATCCATGGATGCAACCCATTTTTGACAACGTGGAATTTCTGATGGGCGCTGATAAAAAAGCAGCAGGCCGTGCGCAGGAGCTGATGAATCAAGGAATGTTAAACATTGAACCTTTGACCTATATTCGAGGCCGAAGCATTCCTAATCAGTTTTTAATTGTTGATGAAGCACAGAACCTGACACCTCATGAGATCAAAACCATCGTGACAAGAGCTGGGTCCGGTACCAAGGTCGTATTGACGGGAGATTGTTATCAGATTGATAATCCTTACGTTGATAGTGCGACCAGTGGGCTGACTTACTCTGTAGAGCGTTTTAAAGGCCACCGGATTTCGGCGCATAACACGCTCGTCAAGGGGGAGAGATCAGAGCTGGCTGAATTGGCTGCCAACATTCTCTAAGCATCCTCCACAAAGAGTCTTGGCTTTTTATTGGACAGGGTTCCATAGAAAGCCAGGGACTTGATAAGGAGAGACTATGGATGGGTTCAAATCTATTGTTTTAATTGTTTCAATTGCAAGTGCCTTTTACTTCGTAAGAAATATTAAAATTTCCGTCACCGATGCCGCTGCCACTGAAGTTGTTGAATTGGCGCCGGACGCTGATAGCCAGCCTGCGGGTGACATGAGTGACGGTAACAATCCGACTTCTGAGTCCTCCAGGCCCTCACGGCAGCCACAAAGTTTTAACCGAGAGGTTGCTGTTGATCCTTTGCAGCAGCTGGTGGCCTTTATTCAGGCCCGACAGTTGTGCGAATTTTTAGAGTTTGCAGACCAACACAGCTTGGGAAAAAAAGATCAATTGCGAGCTTTAGGCATGAGCCTTGGTGATGAGAAATTCAGTGAACTTTCGGTTTTTATAGATTCCGATTTCAGCCAATTCCATTCTTATAAAACCAAAGCTGCTAAAGGTTTTTTGTTAGCGCAAAACAGAGAGGCTTTTGCGAATATGAGTTTTACCGGTGGTGATGATTTCGTTAAAGGATTAAAACCGGAGCATAAAACCATACTAGAAATGATCGAGGTGGAGGCCTCCAGAGATTCTGACAATCTGTTTTATGCGATGTTACGCAATGACATCTTTCACCGCTACAGCAACGTTGATGATGCCACCAAAGCCAAGCTTTATGATCAGGTGATGGCGACGACTTACTATGAGAATCCGGTACAAAGTTTGTTTCGCGATCTTTATCAGCAATCGAAATCAAACGTGGTGCAATTTTATTTGGCGCAATCCATCTTTTACAAGCAGTCGGTGGGGCTGGACGAAAACTTTATTGGTCGGAATATTTGGCGATTTTACGATGAAGGAATGCGCTATTATATTAATGGGCTTCTTGGAAAATCTTTAGAAAACGTCAGTGATTCGGCGAAAGTCTTTGCTTATGAGACAGGCGTTTATAAAGCCTACCGGAACTCACTCCATTATTTAGAGTATGAGGCTTCAATGGATGTGGGGGCTTACGATGCCAGCAAGTCCCAGCCCACCTACGGGCAAGAGGAGCTGCGTCTCAGTTTTGAAGGAGCCTGTGACCCCGTTCAGGTGAGCGAGCTTGAAATCAAGCTAAGGGCTCTTTAAAAACAATTAAAGAAGTACTGTTGATAAAGAGCTTTAATCACTTGTTCTTCATCCTCAGATTCTGCCAGTCGCAGATCATCTCTAAAGTTTTGCCCAGTATAAAACACACAACGATGGTCGTTGTTATTTAAGACACGGACCCGCGCCTCTTCGGGAGTGATGACTCCGTCGTTGCGACACATTCTCAGTTTTATCCACAGCGTGTGAAGTTCGATGTAATCCTCTTCCGACAATTCAGGATTTCGAAGATCCATGGCGTAATCAATTCCACTGTATTCAGGCAATTGATCACAGTCCTCCACTTCGGAAGGTAGAACGTCGGTGGAGATCCAAGGATTGCGTTGGTATTGAGTCAGGACATCGGCCGGTAGAATTTGGCTGAGGAAGTTGGGCATGGGAAAGACTGGAGTCTCAGGGCCCATTCCAGGATCCGGAAGACTGAGGCCCGTGGGATTGGTGGCATCGTCATTGACCACAGGCGCAGCAGGGTCCAGGGTGATGTTGGGTTGCCAGTCCTGAATCGTGTCTTCAGGCACTGGGCGATAGTCTTCCTCAAAGTCATTATCGATGATGGGTTCGCCAATAGGGGATCCGCCAGTGATTAAATCCATGGGAGTGGGAATTCCTGTGGGGCCTTCATAACGTCCGCCGCCTTCATTGTAGGTGGGAAGATCAGGGGCATCCCAGCCACGGGGTGAAATGGTAGGGAATGTACCAAAGTCGCTGGCGCCTCGAAGTTCGCCGCCGGGGTAACCCATACTCTGCGCATGGGCAAAACCATGAAGACTGACAAAAGTAAAAGCGGTGATCATTTGACGAAAAAAGCTCATGGGCCATCCTCTCGAACTCTATAATGAAAGAACTCTACCAGCCCCAACAAAGACTCGATAGATCAAGTGTCAAATTTTCACAACCCACCAACACTTACACACCTCTTTGTGAACCAACTGTGCAAATCCCTACACTCTAATCAAAAAGCGACTCTCCATAGGGCAGATATCGAAAACACAGCCACCCCAATATGACGAGACGCCTTGTCTTTTGCTAGGGAATTCAAGCAAGAACGGAGTGCCATCAGAAGGTCGCCAGTGGAACCTCGGGGGAGCGTGAAGCGTTCGCGCCAAAGGTGCAACCCCCGCAAGGGCAGGAGGCCCGGGTTCCAATGGCGATCTTCTGATGGCCCCCGCCCCCGCCGAAGGTCCCAGGGAAAAAGGATAAAAGTCGAGTTTTGTGTCTCATATTTAAACCTTTTAGCAAAAACACCGAATAGCTCTATGAACAAGTTTATGTAGGAGGCAGGATGCTACTGCAAGGTGATTTACAAAAAGTTTTTGATGCTCTTTACCACTTAGGTGTGATTGATCCGGTTTTAGAAAAAGACTGGCAACAAGAGTTTAAAAAGATAGAGGAAAACCCAATGCCATTGGCAGAGATTCTTGGTGTTGTGAATTCCAATCTCGGTAATTACCAAGATTTAATGAACCAGCTCAGCACTTATAACCAAGATCAATTGAGTCATTTGGCTATGGTGGTGGCAAAAGAACTTGTCGGATTTCATACGGCAAAGGTGATTCACTAAGGACTGTGCAATGAAAGCTTTAGTATTTGTTTTATTCAGTATGATGTTAACGACTGTCGCTTACGGCGATTGGATGATTGACTTTTCTCGCCGGCAGCAAGACATGGTCGAGCTGGAAAAACAAAAACAAATTTATAAAGAAGAAAAGAAAAGTGTTCTTGATATGGTGACTGATCGACAAGAGTCTATGCAAGACCTAGTTATCATTCATACCCAAGAGGGATATCAACCAAAACGGATTCAGGTGAAGCGTGGTCAACGTTACCGAGTTCATGTCGTCAACGTCGATAAAAAACAAAAGAACGTCAGCTTTATGATGGATGCGTTTTCACAGCATCATGGCACTTACTTTGGGGACGAAGTGGTGTTTGAAATTGAACCTCGTAAAGAGGGACTGTTTGACTTTCAATGCCCTGAAACAAAAGCCAAAGGTCAGATTGTGGTCTACGCTTCCGATGTTCCGATTGAGTCACCCTTAGAAAACATCAAACTGCGTCGTCCGGCGTCTGAATGAGGTAATCGATGTCGAGCGGACGCGATGAAGCATTTAAGGACGCCCTCCATAATTATCTTTCTCCTGTTGTAAAATACCTAGAGGATGCGGCAGTCACCGAGGTACTTATCAATGGACACGAAGAGGTGTTTGTTGAGACCAAAGGGAAACTCTATAAAACCGATGCGAAGTTCAGTTCTGAAGATGAATTGTTAGCTGGTATTACAGCGATTGCTAACTATGTCGGACGACGGATCACAACTGAAGATCCGCGTTTGGATGCCCGTTTGCCTGACGGCTCAAGAATTCATGCCGTGATTAGGCCCTGTGCTCAATCGGGTCCAACGGTCGCTATTCGAAAGTTCTCACAAGTCGAAGTCGACTTTAAAAAGTATATTGGTTGGGGAGCCATCACTCCTGATGGGGCTCAGTTTTTAGAGCTTTGTATGTATTTGGGGAAGAACATTCTGGTCAGTGGCGGAACCGGGTCTGGTAAAACCACTCTTCTTGGTCTTCTGTGTGGTCGCATCCCTAACGGTCAACGAGTCATTGTGATCGAGGATGCTTCAGAGTTGACCATTCATTATGAACACGTGGTGCGATTCGAAACCAAGCAGGCCGATCCGGTAGGTAAGGGAGAGGTGACGATCTATGATCTTCTCAAGTCCAGCTTGCGTTTGCGTCCCGACCGAATCATTGTTGGAGAGGTTCGTGGTGCTGAAGCCTTTGAACTGATTCAAGCGATGAATACCGGACACAAGGGCTGTCTGGGAACCATTCACTCCAATTCTGCTGAAGATGCCTTGGTTCGCCTTGAATCGCTGGCGTTGGGAGCCGGGGGTGTGAGTGAGCGAGCCTTGCAACACTCCATAGGTTCGGCGATTGATTTGGTTTTACAAATTTCTCGCTTGCGCGATGGATCTCGAAAGGTGATGAGTATTTCTGAAGTTTTCGGAACCGATGAAAAAGGCAACTACGTCATTAAAGATATTTACAATATTCCAAGCTTGAAGTTGCAGCAGGATGGGACTCTTAAAGGCGAACTCCAACCCACCGGTGAGCTTCCCAGTTTTATGAGTGAGATCGAGGAGAATCGCATCCCCTTCCCACGGTCAAAATTTCTGAATCCTAATAAGCCCAAGAAAAAAGCCTCTTAAGGCAAATGTTTACAAAAATTCACAATATTTTAGGTCTTTCTTTGTCAGCATTAGTCATTTGCCGTCATTTATAAGTTTTCCTAGTTTTTTCGGTGAGATAAGGCTAAGAACTCATTGGTTTTTGTTTAGCAGCTTGTGAAATTCGACGAACTCGTGGATGGGTGCTTATACCTTAAGCACAATGACTGATTCAGTCATTGACTCAAGGGTAAAACATTACTTGTTTTATTTACCTATAGAGCGTTAAACAAAGACCATGCAGGTCAGCTGTAAGGTCTCCTATTCAGTTCTCGTTTATGTTGAGCGTCAAGGCGCGCAATTGGAGCGTTTCTTCGAGCAATTCGATACGCCGGTGGAGCTGTTTAAAGACCCCTCAAGCAAAGTTGATGTTCCAGAAATGGAGGCTTTTTTAGACTCAGTGGCCGACTTTCTTAATGTTTCAAACCGAAGTCAGTTTTTTCGAGAAGTGGGGCAAAATAATTTCGAGCTCCGTGCCTGGGGTGTCCTCGATAGTGTTTTAAAAATGGTCGAGTCTCCCAAAGAAATTTTTGCCCAGCCCGATCGATTTTTATCTTACTTTCTGACTCCTCATCCTGAACTTTCTTTAGAAAAACACAGTGACCATCGACTGACTTTCCAGTTCTCGAGTCAGCCAGGAGCGGGCAATGTTATGGCGTACTTGATGGGTGCCGTTGAAGGTTTGCCACGCTACATGGGTATGCCGCCAGCTAAAATCACTCAGGTTGGTGATCTTTCTTACGATGTGGTTTGGTATGACGACCAAGAAAGTCTTTTTGACGAGCAAGAGAAAAAGCGTCGCCAGTTTCATCCCGAAATTGTCCACTCTGTGATGCAGAGCTTGCAGGAGCATCAAAGCAATATCACCCAAGCCGCGCCGGTTTCTGGAAGCCCTCAGCACATCGCCAGTGAGGCCTTTGAAAAAATGGTGGCCGTGGAAGTTGAAAAGCGTCTGGAATCTTGGATAAAAAAACAAGAAGAGTTCGACGAGTCGTTTTATAAAATCAAAAACGATTTCTACAAAATGTATGATTACTTCACGCGGGCCCAACAGATTATCACGTTGGTGAGTCCGACGGCTCGTAAAGCATCGGTGCGCGAGGCGATGCGCCGAGTGGACTGGGAGTACGTACAAAAAGAATTTCCCAAAATGGTTGAAAGTGCCTGTGACTCAATTTTAGCCATGCAAGATGCTTTTCACATGACTGTTGAGCAAAACACTGTCAAAGAATCGGCGGAAGAGGAGCCACGAACTCCAACCAACCTTAATGAATTGATCGACAATGTTTTAGAAGGATTATCTTTTGAAGAAAAATCTTTGAAGATTGACCGTAACCTGCATTTGGATCGTGAAGTCCTTATCGATCAACCCAGCTTTGCAAAAGCCTTGGGAGAAATCTTTCAAAGCTCAGTGGCCAATAGTAACAAAGACGCCGAAGTCAAAGTTGTAACACGATCGACGGGTTCAAAAGTTCAAATTGAAATATCAGACAGTGGCCTTGGTTTTTCCGATGAAAAACTAGAAAAAATCTTTGATCAAGAGGCCGATTATAATTTAAAACGAACCCAAGAAATCATAAAGCGTCATCGCGGTCAGATCTCGGTTTCAAGTCGACAGGGCGAAGGCTCCACATATTTGATCGAGTTCCCCAGCTAAGGAGTCTCTGATGTCCAATCTCAGTAATATTCAAGCAAGAGAAATTCTCGACAGCCGCGGTTTTCCGACTGTCGAGGTTGAAGTTAAAACTCAGTCGGGAGCCTGGGCGCGAGCGGCTGTGCCTTCGGGCGCTTCCACCGGGGCTCATGAAGCCTGCGAGCTTCGCGATGGCGACGCCTCACGCTTCCTTGGTAAGGGCGTTTCACAAGCCGTGAAAAACGTCAATACAACCATCAAGCAGAAGCTCAACGGTATGGACGTGCAAGAGTGGCAGAAAATTGATCAAGCCTTGATTGATCTTGATGGGACTAAAAATAAAACCGCATTAGGGGCCAATGCCATCTTGGGTGTGTCTTTGGCTTGCGCCAAAGCCGCCGCGGTTGAACAGGAGAAACCATTCTATCGTTGGCTTGGGGGAGATTCAGCCGTTCAGTTACCAATTCCTTTGATGAATGTTCTGAATGGTGGAGCCCACGCGGACAATGGATTGGATGTGCAAGAATTCATGGTTGTGCCTCGACTGGACACCTTTCGACAGTCGCTTCAGGCGGGCAGCGAAATTTTTCATACATTAAAAAAACTGCTTTCTGAAAACGGCCTTACGGTTGCTGTTGGAGATGAGGGTGGTTTTGCGCCGAAACTGAAAACCAATGAAGAGGCTTTGGATTACTTGTGCCGAGCGGTTGAAAAAGCCGGCTACCAGTTGGGATCCAACGTTTATATCGCTTTGGATGTGGCAGCCACAGAATTTTTCAAAGATGGCACCTACCTGTGGGAAGGGTCGAAAAAATCAGCCGGGGATATCGCAAAAATCTATGAGTCTTGGAAAGAAAAGGCACCTTTGATCTCTATTGAAGATGGCTTGGCGGAAGATGACTGGGACGGTTGGGCGCATCTGACTCAAGAGTTGGGAGCCACCACCCAATTGGTGGGGGACGATTTATTTGTCACCAATTATGAGCGATTAAAAACCGGTGTAGAAAAGAAGTGCGCCAATGCCTTGCTTGTGAAGGTCAATCAGATCGGAAGTCTAAGTGAAACTCAAAAAGCTGTGAACTTTGCTCAAGAATCAGGATTTCAGACTGTGATGTCCCATCGGAGTGGAGAAACTGAAGACACAACCATCGCCGACTTGGCTGTGGCGATGAAGTGTTCGCAAATCAAAACCGGAAGCCTTTGCCGCAGTGAACGAATCGCCAAATACAATCAGCTTTTGCGTATCGAAGAAGAGTTGGGGGATAAAGCCCAATTTGCTAAACTTGATCTTATGAATTAAGCCGGCGAGGGGCTCATGATCAACGGGAGCCCTTCTTCCTGCGAACCCCTTAAAAGCCATCGCTGAGCCTCGTTTGGAAATATGAAAAATTTAATGGTTTGTAAGACTAGACCTTGGCGGGGAAGTGTTGAGAAAAACATTTCTTCTGATTAAGATAAGGTATGTTTTCACGTTGGCGTGTTTTTTTTCACAGATTGCTTCATAGCCCGATGCGGGTGTTCTTGTTTGGTGTTCTCCTAACATTTGTGATGCTGATCTTCGATGGTAGCCTTTGGCGTTATTGGAGCCTGCAGCGCGGGCAAGAGGACATGCAAGATCGGATGACGGATTTGGAGGAAAAGGCTCGAAAGCTGGAATTTCAAATCCATCAGGCTGAAAAACTCACCTACATCGAGCGTCAGGCAACCGATCAGTTTGATTACGTCCGCGAGGGCGATCTTATTTTCGTATTTTCCGAATAATCCTTGTTCTCAAAAGTTTATTTTCAACCTCTCTTGTTCTAGGGCGGTGCACTTGTATTGGCTCCGACCCAACATCATGCTAATTCAGTAAGACAGTCGAGAGGAAAACCTATGAAAAAGCTTTATTTAGTTGATGTGAGTTCCATGTTTTTTCGAGCCTTCTATGCCGTTCGAATGCTGAACAATTCAGCGGGAATGCCAACCAATGCAATTTATGGTTTTTTGTCGATGTCTGTGAAGCTTTTGAAAGATGTGCAACCGGATTATATGGTGTACTGCTACGATCAGCCGAAGCCCTCTTTTCGCAAAGACCTTTATGAGGACTACAAAGCCAATCGTAGCGAAACTCCCGAAGAGCTAGTGCCGCAGATTCCCTATATTCACAAGCTGACAGAGCTTATGGGGATTCCTGGCATCGGCAAAGAAAACTACGAGGCTGACGACGTTATTGGCTCATTGGTTAAATATGGCCTCGATAATAAACTTGAAGTGGTCATTGTTAGTGGTGATAAAGATTTTGCCCAGCTTATCAATGATAAAGTGATCCTGTATGACACCATGAAAGACGTTAAATATGATGTTCAAGGTGTGATCGACAAATGGGGCGTTCATCCCGACCAGTTCATCGATTATTTGGCGATCTGCGGAGACTCGTCGGATAACATTCCAGGCGTTAAGGGGATTGGTCCAAAGGGCGCGCAAAAGCTCCTGAGCCAATTCGAAACTTTGGATGGAATTTACGAAAATATTGAAAGTGTTCGAACACCGTCGCATGTGAAGAAGTTAAAAGAATTCAAAGAAGAGGCCTACCTATCAAAACAATTGGTGGAGATTGTGCAAGATCTTGACTTGGTGAAGGATCTTAACGACATCAGTCTTAAACCAATCAACACCGAAAAGTTGGCTGAAGTTCTTGATGAGTTGGAGTTCAGCTCTTTTAAGAAGAACCTTTTGGGAGCTTCTACCGGAAGCCAAAAGTCTTCAGCCAAAGCTGTTGAGAAACGCAAAAAGAGTTTAACTGTCAGAAACTGCGATGCTCTGGAACTGAACGACTGGCTGAGTGACCGCGATGAGATCATGGTGTGGAAAGACTCGCGCATCTTTTTTGTGGTTAAGGGCAATGAATGCTGTGTGGTTGAAGATGAATTTCATAAGATTGGTGAAATCTTAAATGGAAAAAATCTGAAGTGGCAAGGCTTTGATGTGAAAAGTGTATGGCGTGATTTGGGAATCACCCATGGTGAAGTAACGGCCGACCTGATGCTTTCCGCATACTTATTAAAAGCGGGCTCTATAAAAAACCTAAACGAGGTGTATCAGCAGTACGTGGGTAACACTCTTCCAGACTTTCCCGAGCCGGTGGACATCGTTGCGGCTCTAGAAGAGACGCGAGACATTGTCATCGACAAGCTCAAGGAACAGAAAATGCTTCCTATATTGCAGACAGTGGATTTGCCACTGGTGGAAGTATTAGCGTCGATGGAAGCCAAAGGCGTCTGTCTGGACACGAAATTATTGGCCAAAGAATCAAAAGCTTTAGAAAAAGAAATCGCGGCTCTAGAAAAAGAAATCAAAGAAATTTCGGGTGAAGAATTTAACGTCGCCAGTCCCAAACAGCTGTCGGTTATCTTGTTCGATAAAATGGGACTCACAAAAGGTAAAAAAACAAAAACAGGATATTCGACAGCCACTGATGTTTTAGAAAAATTAATTGATGAAAGTCCAATTGCTCAGAAGATTTTAGACTATCGAGAGTTATCAAAATTAAAGTCCACTTACGTTGATGCTTTGCCTGAATTGGTGAATGAAAAAACGGAAAGAGTGCACACGGTTTTTAATCAAGCCCTAACCACCACTGGCCGCCTTTCAAGCAACCATCCCAATTTACAAAATATTCCGATCCGTACTGAACGCGGCAAGCAAGTGCGCGAGGCGTTTGTGGTTCCAAAGGGTTATAAAATGCTTTCGGCTGACTACAGCCAGATTGAATTGCGCGTCCTAGCCCACATCACAAAAGATCCCGGATTGCTGGAGGCTTTTAATAATGATCGAGATATCCACTCTTGGACGGCCAGTGAAATTTTCGATACACCTCTTGATAAGGTGGATTCCGGACAGCGGCGCATGGCGAAGGCGGTCAATTTTGGGATCGCCTACGGGCAAGGGGTTTACGGCTTGGCTGAGACCTTACAAATTCCGCGTAAAGAATCCAAAGAAATTATCGAAAACTACTTTCAAAAGTTTTCTGGGGTAAAGACCTATATGGATGAAATTGTGGAGAAGGCCAAAGATCAGGGTTACGTTGAGACTCTTTTTGGCCGACGCCGGTATCTTCCAGAGCTTAAATCGAAGAATCCCATGCAGCGAAGTTTTGGTGAACGGGCGGCGATCAATGCCCCGATTCAAGGAACAGCCAGCGACCTTGTTAAAATGGCTATGTTAGAACTTTACGAAGACTACCCCAGCGATATGCTGCTACAGGTTCATGATGAATTGATTTTTGAACTTCCGGAAAAAGGTATCGAAGACTCTGCCGCTAAGATCAAAGAAGTGATGGAGAACAACGTGAAACTTGAAGTGAAGTTGAAGGTGAACGTTGAATGGGGCGATAATTGGTCTGAGGCCCATTAATCGATGTCTAAAAACCTTTGCCTCTGTTGAAGCGAAAAAAACATCAATAGGAGTTGTTAAAACCGCATCGACTTGCAAGTGTCGATCAGGTCGGCGCTGAAGAAGTCTTCGCCAGAATCATCGGTGCAGTTGACTTCAAAACCCCAGGTGGCTTCTTCAATCAAGGCACACAAAATAATTTGCTCGTGTCGTTTTTCTTCAGCATCAAGAATTTGGTAGATGGACTCTGTGTTGGAAAGATAGGTTCGAGCCGATTGGTGAGAGGCTCTTAAATTTCTTTTGTCTTTCGCGTTCAATAATGAAAGGTCGTACTCTTGGTTGACCTGTTCCCAGGAAAGACAGCCTAAATCAAAGGTGTCGTGATTTCCGGCAGATGCCAGTGCTCCAGAAAAATTCAATATTAAAGATAAAAATAGAACCCGTTTCACCCATCCACCTGCGCCAATAATGTCACTCATATTGCAAAAGATACATTCGTTCCGCTCCAATTGATAGGGGTTTTCAGTTTTCTTAAAAAGATTACATACCCGAGCGGCCGTTTTTTTGGTTTTGGCCTCGGCTGGCCAAAATCCCCGCCAGCCGGGCCTCTGGCACAGTTCTTCCAATAGGAAAGGTCGAGGTAATGATGATGAGTGAGTTAATTCGAATTATTTGTTTTTTTGGGCTTGTCTTGGGTTTTAATAGCTTAGCGAAAGCGGAGATGGCCTTGGTGAATCATGGCGAAGACATTATTTATGTCGGTGTCGGGGCTCAGCAAGGTGATGAGCACACGGTTATCCACAATTACGTGAACTGTCGTCTGTTCTGTTCGCGAAGTTCCAATAGTTTTCGAGTCGCCAGCCGTGATCTGATCCGGCCGGTGGCGACTGTAACGGTGGAAACCCAAGGTGTTTTGCGCAACATTGGACGAGACGAAGTGATTCTGGGAACCGATGGAAACATCTACTTGGTTCGCGATGTTTTTGATAATGGCATGATTGCCGCCTATCGTTCTGATATCAATCCAAACAGTCGCAATCGAGTGGCCGGTAATATTGACGCTGCCGAAGAAGATGACACTTTTATTCTCGATGTTGATGATGTTCAAGCCGTTCAGGTATCTTGTTTTCTTAATATCTGCACAGGCCAGCGCTACCATGAGATAGCAGGAATGCCTCTTTGTGATTTCGAAAGACTTCGTGGTGTTGAAGTCACTGAAGGAGTGGTCACTGGTGTGCCCAGCAATTTGGCTTGCCGTGTGGATCGCTCGGCGCCAATACATGCTGTTTTTAGTGATGGCACTTTGGCCAACGGCAACCGCTTATTCAATCCGTTTCCGAGGACGATCAATAATTACTATCGAGTCACTGAAGCTGAAGAATTATCAGATGAAAGTTCGTCGATTTTCTAAAGTGGGATGGAAATTTTCACCCAATAACTCCGTTGTTTATGTTTTTGAGGTGTAAACATTTTTCGGATGCAAAGAGCGCAATCCACAGGTGTTAAACTTTTTGACACCTATCAAAGACTTTTTTTCATTGTAAACCCTTGAAATCCCTTGAAATCGGATATTAAAAACTGTCTCGTTTTGGCACATGAATCGCATTGTAGTGGGGTGTAAGGAGAGAGAATACAATGTTTAAAAATACTATCATCATATTGGTAACCATCATGATCGCTTCGCCAGCGATGGCCAACAATCGTCCCCGTCGGCCCGCTGACCAGCAAAGTCAGGGGATGTCTCAGAAAAAAGTTCACTCCGCGGCGGTGGAGAAGAAGGCTATTCCTAAAGTGGCGCCGGTTAAAGCCACAAAAGTTGTTCACCAAAAACAGGTGAAAGCTGAATCGAGCGAAACTTCGAATCCGGTTTCTGCAACTAAGATAATTGACGTTAAAGCCGAACAAAACACCTGGCGCAAAGGTAAAAATACGGTGGTTCAACTGAAGGGGCAAGCCTCCGAGGACTCTGCCAGATGTAAAACTTTTCAGGTGCGTCTTGAGCAAGAGCTAGAGTACCACATCGAATGCATTGGGCAGCAGATGAACGCCAAGTTTAATCTTGAGAGCAGTGCCAGTCGCACCGTTTCGCAAAAAGACGGTCACGTGACGGTCACTCAATACGGTTATTTGACTAAGAAGCCCCGAATCTCCAAAGACAAAAAATCGACTTTAAAAGTTCCGTTCGTAGAGCAGATCATCCATATTAAAAGACTCGAAGATGGCCAATTGTCCTTTTATTTTGAAAGTTTCAAAGAAGATGAGTTTGGCAGAATTGTCCAAGATGGCTTTGTTCAAGCCCATTCGTTGACCAACGAGAAGATGAAGATCAGTGCTTACTGAAAAGCTTACAATAATAAGGGGTTTTTCCCTACTTTTCAGTAATTGCTGATAATGTTTTCGATACTATGTGGAGTAAAATCAAACCCCTTAATCTTGCATTGACAGTTTTCCTTCAAGGGTTGGTTTTCCTGTATTCCCAAAGCACTATGGCCCAGGAACGTTGTTCCGACGTGATGTCTTATCAGCAGAGACTTTATAGTGCTGATTATATTCCCTACATTCAAAATCGTTTGGGAGGTCACGCCACTCGATGGTACGAAATGTTCTCTCGGTACAATGAAAGCAATCGTAGTATCGAAGAACTGGTGATGATTGACTCCATTTTTGCCAACACCCAAGCTCGTGGATGGTTGGCGCGGCAAAGCAATGCTTTTAAGTTTGTTCGCCTGGAGTCCATTACCAAAACATTAGACCAGGTGTTAAAGCGCCAGACCGGTTTGAATCAAACCCGCCAATGGAACGAGTTAAATCTTTACGAGAGACGGGCCTTGCTTTTAGTGACGTTTAAAAAATGGTGGTGGGAAGTCGACAGTCATCATGTTGTGGGTTTCTCCCGCTGGACGGACGTTTCTTATTTATTGAGTCGTTCATTGTCAGAGCCTTTAGCACCGGGGCGCTTGGATATGCGGTTGCACGAGCTTTTGGCGACTCCCACTCGCAATAGTTTTTTAAGCAGTCTTATTCGTAATTTTCGAAGCGAAATCCGAACCCTGGAGGCTGTTAAAAATCAACCGGAAGCTCAAGAGGTTTTAAAGCAAACTCTCGCCCACCGCGTTGACTTCCTGACCCGTCTGCGTTCGGCGTCGGGGATGCAGGGGCAGCGTCTCCGTTTGTTGAATATGCAGATATTGCGAGCCGCCGTCCTGCGCCAGATGATGGTTGAAGGTCGCCCTCTGAAAACCGAGGAAATTGCAACTGTGGCTCGCCAGATTGATGTGAGTCCTCAGTTGGCCCGCGAGATGTTCTGGGGCCAGGTTGGAATGGGACTTATCCCCAACATGAACAGTTTTGTGAACATCGGCATCGATATCGCGATCACCTCAGCAATAGCGTTTGTCATTGGTCACTATTGGTTTGATGATCTTGAAGACGATGGAATTTATCAGGGCTCGTTTGACGAGATGTTCTCAAATTTTGAAAGCCCTTGATTATTTCGATTCCCAGCCCACAACTTGGCCTTTTTCAAAGTAGATCACCCGTCTTTCTTTCATGTAGCCGCGAAGGGTGGGGACAGATGTTTCATAGGTCCATCTTTCAAATCCATATTTAGGATTACCAGCCACTTCAACCAATCCGGGGCGCCCTAGATAGCGCTGGACGTTGTTTTTGTTCATGCCAAGACGCAGATTTTCAATTCCGGTGGTCTCGTAGGAGCTGCCGTAGGAGCTCTGTTGCTCAGATTGTAAAAGCATTTCTAAATTGTCCAAGTCGGAAACCACTGGTGGCAGTCTTCGCGAGGCCGGTGAGGGAGGTTGAGGTAAAAGCATGCAACCTGCTAGTAAAGGTATTGAGGCAAGAAGGATTAAGACTTTCATTATCACTCCTATCGTGTTGAGCGCCGCCTATTGAATATGAGGAGACGACGACTCATCCATTTTCTTAAGTGCTCCCATAAGGGATTTCTTAAAGTTCTTCTCGGATTTTTCGTCGATTTTTTTGAGTCTAGTCCAGGTTTGTTCATGACGAATGTCTTGTCTTTGTAAAGTGGTTTAATTTAATATCGGATTCTACAATAATAGAGGAATAATGGCTGACGACGACAAGAACACCGAAATTGAAAACGACGAAGCCGTCGCTGACAAAGACCAGGCCTCAGCTCAGGCCGGTGCAGAGTCAAACGCTGCGGATCCGTCCAATGAAAAGGATTCCACTGAAACTCTTGATATCGATGAAGATTTAGCGGCAGCCCTTGGTGATGTCGAAGAGACCGATGGTGTCGATATCGATCAGGCCATCGCCGAGGCCGATCCCGATTTTAGTAAGGAAATTGAAGCCATCAATAGCGAAGACTTCAGTGGTGTGGTGATAAATAAGGAAAACCTCTCTGAAGAGGTTGATGAAAACGAAAAAGTGCCTTCTGCCTATAAAACCTTTTGGAACAATCTTCCCCAAGGTACCAAGAAACGCTATTATCTGGCCGCCGGTATTATTGCCGTTCTGATTCCCTTTGCGATTCTCATTTATATGGGAAAAATACTACCCCGCTTTGAGCTGCCTTACACTCTAAGTTTTCAGGAGCTTACCAAAGATATTTATTCGTATCCGGTTGAGGGGGTGCAAGTTCCTCTGTTTGATGACTACAGAACCCAAGCTCATACGATTCAGTTTCCGAAAACAGTGATCAATCTTCGGTCGTCGGGGGATTCTCCTTCCTACGGTGAGTTTGAGTTTTCGTTTGTCCTGCGAGATGAAGAGTTGTCGGTCGCCATTAAAGCCAAAGAATCAGAGATTGTCGATTTGATGCAAAGGGTTTTGGAGCAAGTGACTTGGCAAGAGCTCCAAAGTCCCATTGGCAAAGAAAAAGTGAAAAAAATTATTCGTCATCGTATCAATGAGTATCTGCAAGGCAACGTCGTCATCGGTGTTTATTATCGTCACGTTGTTTTAGAAAAATAATCAGACTCGCCCCCTTTTCTTAAAATTTTTAGGATCAATTCGGTAGGCCTTCAGTTTGTCGTTGAGGGTGCTTTTCGGCATTTGCAGGTCCTCAGCCACCTTACGTTGGTTGCCAAAGTGTTTTTGTAATTTAGAAAGAATAAGATTGCGTTCGATTTCTTTTAAAGGTGGCAGCTCATCGGATTCTGAGCTTATTAAGCCTTCTTGCGGATCGACCTCACGTTCAATCAATTGTTCGAGATCTTCCTCTTGAATTCGCTTTCCTGGAAAGTAGGCTGCCGCTCGTGTGATCACATTTTTAAGTTCGCGGATGTTCCCCGGCCAACTGTGGTTTTTTAACTTTTCGATGGCGCGAAAAGAAAATCCCACTTTCTGTTCTTTTGCGAAATGATACAAAAGGGACTCAAAGTCTTCCATTCTTTGAATTAAGGGGGGTGGTGTCACGCGACAGATGTTGAGACGATGATAAAGATCCTCGCGGAATTCTTTTTTTAGGACTTTCTGTTTTAAGTTTTTGTGAGTGGCGGCAATAATTCTTACATCCGTTTTGATGCTGCGGTCACTGCCGACGGGGCGAATTTCTTTGTTTTCAAGGGCGCGCAGCAGCTTTGGTTGCAAGGATAGAGGGAGGTCTCCGATTTCGTCTAAAAATAAGGTTCCCCCTCGGGCCGCTTCAAAAGCTCCTTTGCGATCCTCTGTGGCTCCGGTGAAGGATCCTCGCACATGTCCGAAAAGTTCACTTTCAATCAAGTTTTCGCTAAGAGCACTGCAATTGATTGTAATATAGGGCGCCTGTTTTCGATTCGAGTTGCTATGGATCCATTGACTGATGATTTCTTTGCCACAACCGGAGGGGCCGATGACCAAAACCGTGTAGTCGGTGTTTGCGATGGCCGGTAACCTTTGTAACTGCAAGTTCCACTTTTGGTTCTCACTCTTCAAGGGATCTCGACTCTCTTTTAATTTTGAGAAAACAAAAAGACTTTCACCAACCATCACCTTGTCGTTGTTTTGCAGGTAGGCTTCAATCACTCCGGTTCCATTCAGGTAAGTTCCATTGCGACTTTGCAAATCTCGCAGCAAATAGCCTCGCATGCGTTTTTCAATTCGCATGTGGCGGCCCGATATAAAGGGATCATTGATTTGAATGGAGTTGCTCGGCTCTCGACCAATGGTGATAAAGTCGCCAACTTCATAGCTTTCTTGGCTGCTCTGGTTGATAGGGAGCAGATAGGCTTGATCCATAATAGTGTTTTGTGTGTCTCGCACCCGCTTGGTTTCCATAGGGCACCTCCTTTTTCGGGTGAGAGTTTCAATGTTCGTGCCACCGGAGAAACCATTCAGAACAAACAGAAACGACAGGAGGTTTATGAAAATATGTCCGGAATCCAAGTTTTCGGATTATTTTCCAAGGAAAATCAGGTACAAGTGAGCCCATCAAGGAGAGAGTTGTGGGAGGAAAAGTTCAGTTTGTTCAAAGTGCAAGCCACTATGAGCAATTTCCAGCCGGATCCATGCCTGAGGTGGCCATTGCCGGTCGCTCCAATAGTGGTAAATCCTCATTTATAAACACGTTGGCGCGCCAGAAAGTGGCGAAAGTCAGTGGAACGCCTGGTAAAACCCGCCTGCTCAATATTTTTGATGTGGAAAAGAAGTTTTGGTTGGTCGATATGCCCGGATACGGCTATGCCGCTCGGTCTCATAAGGAGCGGGGGGATTGGGAGAAGATGATTGAGGCCTATCTGATGAATAGTAAAAATCTCCGTGGTCTCATCTTGCTGATGGATGTCCGGCGTGGCTGGAGCGAGGAGGAGTCCATGCTCTTGGACTTCTGTAACGCAATGGATTTAAAAATAGTCGTAGGATTGACCAAGGGAGACAAGCTGTCGCGCTCAAAATGGAAAGCGACAGCAATGAAGTTAGAAAAGGACCTTGGCGTGCCGGTTTATGCGCTCTCATCTCTTAAAAAATGGGGAATCAGCGATATCATCGGCCATGTTCTTAAAAATTGGATTTGAGACGAAAAAAGCCTAAAAATCATGACAACAATAAGCAGAGTTGTTATACCTCGATGATTGTTCAAACAGGAGCTTATGGCTGAAGTGATCGCAGTAATACCAGTGCGGTATGGGGCCCAAAGATTTCCAGGCAAGGCCCTTGCCCCGATTCTTCAAAAACCCATGATTCAATGGGTTGTGGAAGGGGTGTCTCAAAGTCAGCTCATAAAAAAAATAATAGTAGCGACCGATGACCAAAGAATTGCTGATACTTGTGCGCCCTGGGATGTGGAAGTTGTTATGACCGATTCTGAGTTGGCCTCTGGCAGTGACCGGGTCTATCAAGCTTGCAAGAACTCGCCCGAAGATCTTGTTATCAACATTCAAGGTGACGAACCCTTGATCACCGGAACGCTAGTCGATCAGATGGCTGAGGCCATGTTGCAAGACAGTGATTGGGACATGTTGACTTTGGGTCGCGCCATGAACGAAGAGGCCCTTGAGAGTATGAATACAGCAAAAATTGTTCTGAATCACAAAAACCATGCTCTGTATTTCAGTCGCTTTCCGATTCCCTATTCTCGTGAAAAAAGTGGCGATGGCTATACGGCTTGCTTGAAGCACATTGGGATCTATGGTTATAAAAAATCATTCTTAAAGAAGTTTTGTGAGACGCCAGTGCAACCCATCGAAAAGATGGAAGGTTTGGAGCAGTTGCGCGCCCTCTATTTGGGGGGGCAAATAAAAGTATTGAAAGTGGATTATGAAAGCTGGGGAGTTGACACTCCCGCAGATGTGGCCGTTGTTGAAAAAAAGTTAAGGGAGAGTCATGGCTAAGAAAAAGAAAGCGTCAAAAAAGAAAAAGTCGGCGCGCGAATCTCGCAAAAAACCATTAACCCAAAAGTTTATTTTTGTAACAGGTGGTGTGGTTTCGTCTATTGGTAAGGGGTTGTCGGCTGCAAGCCTTGGAACCCTGCTTGAAGCCCGCGGCTACAAAGTGACTCTTATGAAGTGCGACCCCTACATCAACGTTGATCCCGGCACCATGTCGCCGTTTCAGCATGGAGAAGTTTTTGTCACCGACGATGGTGCCGAAACCGATTTGGATTTGGGGCACTACGAGCGCTTCACATCTATTTATTTAAACAAATCCAATTCCACAACTGCCGGGCAAATTTATGAAAGTGTGATTCGTAAAGAACGGCGCGGAGACTATTTGGGGGGGACTGTGCAAGTGATTCCCCATATCACTGATGAAATAAAATCGCGAATTTTCGAAGCCGCTCAGGGTTCTGAAATTTGTATTGTCGAAATTGGCGGAACAATAGGTGATATTGAAGGGCTTCCGTTTATTGAAGCCATTCGCCAGATGCGTGTTGATTTAGGTGTGGAAAACACATTGTACATTCACGTGACTTACATTCCCTATATCGCTGCTGCGGGAGAGCTTAAAAGTAAACCGACTCAACACTCTGTTAAAGCCCTGCGCGAGGTCGGTATTCAACCTGACGTTTTGATTTGTCGAAGCGAGCACAATATTCCTCATGAGACCAAATCAAAAATTGGCTTGTTTTGTAGTATTCGACCAGAAAATGTCATCGCCGCTTATGATGCCAGTTCTATCTATGAGGTTCCATTGAAGCTCCATGAAGAAGGTTTTGATGAGAAAGTCGTTGATCGTCTTGGTTTAGACAGCAAGGGTCCTGATATGACCCGCTGGCAAAAAATGGTGAAGACGATTCAGTCACCAAATAAAGAAGTGAACATTGGGATCGTTGGCAAGTACACCAATTTGAAAGAAAGCTATAAATCTTTAAATGAGGCCCTGGTTCATGGTGGAATCTCTTGTGATTCGAAAGTGAATATCACCTATATTAATTCCGAAAAAATCAACGATAAGAACGTTTCGAAAAACTTAGCGGGTGTTGATGGCATCCTAGTTCCTGGCGGCTTTGGTGAGCGTGGTGTTGATGGCAAAATGGTGGCTATTCGCTTCGCCAGAGAAAATAATATTCCGTTTTTTGGCATTTGCTACGGGATGCAACTGGCAGCCGTTGAGTTTGCGCGCAATGTGTGTGGATTGAAAAACGCATCCAGTCGTGAGTTTGCCGAGGACTTAAAAGGCCAACGCAATTTTGTCATCGATCTAATGAGTGATCAGAAAAAAGAAGGCGATAAGGGTGGAACCATGCGCTTAGGTGCGTTTCCTTGTACCTTGCAAAAAGGTTCTATCGCGAAAAAGGCTTACAAAAAATCGAAAATTCAAGAGCGTCATCGCCACCGCTTTGAATTTAACAATAAGTTTCGTGCGCTTTTTGAAAAGAACGGAATGGACCTTTCTGGTATTTGTGAAGAAAGAGATTTGGTAGAGATTATTGAGATTCCCGATCATACATTCTTTGTCGGTGTGCAATTTCACCCCGAGTTCAAATCGAAACCTTTAGATCCACATCCGTTGTTCACCCATTTTGTGAAGGCTTCTTTGCAAAATAAATCAGTGGGTGATGTTGAATCGAAAAAAGTGTCTTCGCAAAAAGCCAGTGAAGAGTACCAAGCCAACACAATGTAGGAATTTATGAGCAGTATTGAGGAAGCCCGTCGGGTTCTTAAAATTGAAGCAGAATCGATTCTTGAGCTGATTGATCGGCTCGATGATAAATTTGAAAAAGCCGTCGATTTGGTTTGTTCTTGTGAAGGAAAACTTGTCGTCGCTGGGATGGGTAAGTCGGGCCATGTCGGGCGCAAAATAGCAGCCACCTTAAGTTCAACAGGGACCCCTGCGGTGTTTTTACATCCGGCCGAGAGCTCCCATGGCGACCTCGGGTTGGTGTCGGAAAACGATAGTTTGTTGGTGATTAGTTATGGTGGTGGTTCGCAAGAGCTGAACGACCTGATCACCTTCGCCACTCGTAAAGGCATTCCTCTTATTGCCATGACAGGCAATCCCGAGAGCCAGCTCGCAAAAGCATCGACAGTGACTTTGGATATTTCAGTCAAACAAGAAGCCTGCCCGTTGAAGTTGGCACCCACTTCCAGTTCGACAGCCACTTTGGCTTTGGGGGACGCGCTGGCGATGGCGGCTCTTAAGAAAAAAGGTTTTAAAGAGGAAGACTTTGCAGAGTTTCATCCGGGCGGGAAATTAGGTCGCAGACTTTTAACACGTGTGCGCGACATTATGCATGATAATGGTGGTCTGCCTGTAGTCAAAGACACCGACACCATGGTGACGGTTGTTGGAACTATGACTGGCGGCGATGTTCGTGGGGTGGCCGGAGTGACTAATTCCGATGGTCAATTGATAGGTGTGATTACAGACGGAGATATCCGAAGAAATCTAGAAAAGAATAAAAATCCTTTGGATTCCTCAGTTAAAGATCTTATGTCCTCGCAACCAAAAACGATCGACCCTAATGAATTGGCAGTGAAAGCTTTGTTTATCATGGAGCAGTTCTCCATTCAGTCGTTGTTTGTTGTTAATCCGGAAAATCAGAAGCCAGAGGGCCTGATTCATTTACAGGATTTAATTAAAGCAAAAATTCGTTAATTCTTTGGGACAGTTCTTGAATGGGTCGTAAATTTTGATGGTCTATTCAATTGCCTAAAGCCTTTTAGTAAGACATCATTTTCAGTAATGAAAAGTGCTCTTTGTTTTTTGACGTTGTTTATTGCTTGCTGTGCCTCTGTAGAAACTCAGACCGTTGATACTAAGAAAGTTATTAAGCCCACCCAGTTGTGTGGAACAGAATCTTTTCTCAATCAATTTGCTATTTATCAATGCCAGTCCTTAGAGTTAGAGGAAAGCAAAATTCAGTCGGTTGAGGCGACGCCGAAACATAATGTTTCGCCTTCGAAAGCCAAGGTGGGTCAGCCCCTTTTGATTATTAACGAAGAGATTATCAATGCCCAGCCCAGGGCTCGGGATCAAGAGATTGTTTGTCAGCGCCGTTTGCAAGTGGTTTTGAATCCAGGAGTGGGGGTTAATCAGTCTTTTCAGAAGGGGTGGCTTACCTACCAGCCGGAATGCTTTAAATTTAAAAAAGTGGGAAACAAGGGGACTTCGAATGACAGTCGACACCAATAAACTGAAAAAAATCAAAATGTTAGTTATGGACGTTGATGGCATCCTGACCGACTCACGGATCATACTGGACTCAAGTTTAGGTTGGAAAAGATTTTTTTCCGTCCGCGACGGCATCGGAATCAACCTACTTCGGCACAACAGCTACAAGACGGCCATCATCACGGGAAGCCAATCTAAAGATGTTCAAGAAAGAGCCCAACATCTTAAGATTGATTACTTTTACGAAAACCAATTAGACAAAAGTCCTGCCTACGACAAGTTGAAATTAGAGTCCGGTTTTGCTGATGAAGAGATTGCCTATATTGGCGATGATATCTTTGATATTCCACTTTTGGAGCAGGTGGGTTTTTCAGCAACTGTTCCCGAAGCCGTTGATGAAGTTCACAAGGCATGTGATTATATCACAAATCGTAGTGGAGGTTATGGAGCCGTCCGTGATCTTTGCCAATTGATACTCAAGCATGGCTACTTTAGTGGGGAGTCACAATGAAATTTGCATCCATCTTAGTTTCTCTGTTTTTTAGCTGGCAGGCTGTTGCCGTAACTATTGAATTCCCAGAAGAAGAATTGGCTCGTGAATCAGTTTTGCCAGTCTTTGATAATGCTTTGGCTGTAAAATCTCGTTTGGTTCCGACAAAGGGACGCGTGGAGCTTGGTTTAGCAGCTGGTTTTGCAATGAACGAACCTTTTTTTAACACCACCCGTTTTGGTGGACACTTGGCTTATCACCTAACAGAAACCCACGGAATTGTATTAACCGGTCAACTTTATACCGATGGGCTTGGCAATAACGGAAAAGCCCTGTCGCAGTCGGATTTGATTGATGACAACCCGGACACCAATCAAGGGTTTATTCGCATGGAATACGCTCCACAGCCGACCTACCACTTTTTTGCGAACTACCAAATAACCCCTTACTACGGGAAAATATCTGTTTTCAAAGATTTCGTCATGAATTTGTCTTTGTATGGTCTTGTTGGTGTGGGTGCGATTGATATTGGCGGAGAAACTGTTCCAGCTTTGAACCTGGGTATCGGTCAGAAGTTCTATTTCTCTAAAAACTGGGGAATTCGTGCCGACCTTGGATTGATGGCCTATGAAGGTGTTAACTTTTTTGTTGGTAGTGACGGTGGGCAGACTCCTCTGTTTGATAACGTCAATAATGCCACTGATTTTGAAGCGACCGACAAGTTACCAAGTGAGTTTGATCGTCAGATGAATTACGACATGCACTTTTCAGTAGCACTCATTATTCTAATTTAAGAAAAATTTGTAACATAAGTATTGTTGTTCTGGAAAACGCGAGGTGTGGCATCGGTGTTGGTCCAGTTATTCGTGGTAAGTCTACAAATATTCTCATCTTTTCTATAGTCTGGTGGGAGACTTACCGGGTTAGGTTTTTTTATGAAGTACATAATGTTTGTTATTCTTCTAAGTTGCTATTCCACTGCCTTTGCACAGGATAAGGATCCTTCAATTGATGAAATTGAAGGACTGTTCCAAGAGGAGGCCCAACAGGATGAGAGACGTGCTGAACAAGAAGCACGCAGAAACGCTCGTCGCGCTAAGGAAAAGGAAAAAGAAGAGCAGCCCAAAGAGGTCGAAGACCTAAAAGAGTTGGAAACTTTTTCTAACATCGCGGTCATCCAAAAACGATACCTTCCAAAAACCAAACGATTTGAGTTTTATATCGCCGGTGGAACCAACTTGAACGATGCTTTTTTCGTTGGAAATGGTCTGAACTCTCGGTTGGGGTTCAATTTCTCGGAAAAGTGGGGAATTGAGGCAATGTACTCATTTATTCAAAACGACAATCGTGACGTCACCAATGAGCTTTTAGAGCGAGGAGTGACAACTGAGGGATCTGTTGCCACCGATAGCTACTACGGAGTTGATATCAAATGGACTCCCATTTACGGGAAATACTCCTATTTTAATGAAAAGATTATTCCATTTGATCTGTATTTCTCGCTGGGCTTTGGAATGACCGATCCAAGAATTGCGGCCTCATCTGGAGGAGCCAATGTGGCCACTGTCGATTCTTCCTACACGGTGAAGTTCGGAACCGGACAAATATTTGCGATTACCAAATGGATGGCTTTTCGATGGGATCTTTCTCTTCACATGATCCAAGCCACCACTGAGGTCAGAAATCGAAACTCAAACACACTGATAAGCGAAGATGATTCTCTATACAACAATCTCTTTCTGAACGTCGGGCTGAGTTTCTTCTTTCCTGAAGCGAGGTACAGATGAGAAAAATTACGACTTTACTCATTCCCATTTTCCTATTCTCGTCATTGGCTGAGGCTAACAGTCGTGAAATGCCTGACCTTAGCAGCGAAATTCAAACTCACTTGAATGAGCCTATTTACACGGTGGCTCAGTCGAAGAAAGTAAAAAGAGCGCGTCGTCGCCGTCGCGCTAAAATCAATACAGATCTTTTAACCAAGGCAAAAAAGCTTGCGATCGCTAAAGAGTATGAGAAGTCCTCACAGCTCCTTTTCTCGCTCACCCGTAGTAGTCGTTACCGCCGGGAAGGTTCGCAAATCAAATACATCCTGGGCCTCATGTTAATGGAGATGGGTTTGTATCAGGTGGCATCCTTTGTCTTCTATGATGTTATTTCAGGTGAAATTCGCACCGGACGAACCACCAAGTATCTTCGCCAAAGTTTAAGCAAGTTATCGTTTTTAAGTAACGCTCTTGATAGTGATGTCCTTTTGAAATATACGATTTCGAAAATTAAAGTGAAGGATTTCCCGAGCGAAAAGAAAGACCTGTTCTATTACCGTCTTGGAGAGTTACGGTTAAAAGAGAATCGTTTTCGGCAAGCAGCTAAGATCTTTAGCCGAGTCGACCCTAAAAGTCTTGTCTATCCAAAAGCGCTGTACAAGATGGGCTTGGCTTACTCAGAGGCTAAGCAGGGTGGAAAAGCTTTAGCCGCCTTTAATGAGCTGTACGAAATAAGTAAAAACAAAGGTGTCACCGATGAAAACCGGGTCAACGGCCTGATTTCCATGGCACGTGTTTATTATGCCAATAAAAAGTGGGACAAAGCCATTGAGTATTACCGACAAATTCCTCGGGACACTTGGCAGTGGCATGATTCGCTTTTTGAGCAAAGTTGGGCGATGTTAAGATCCGGACGATATTTCCGTTCAGCCCTTTCAAACTTCCACACTCTCCACTCTGCCTACTATGACGATCGATATGCTCCTGAGTCGCTTTTGTTGCGGGGAATGGTTTATCTGTTTATCTGCCGGTATGACGAGATGGGTAAGGTTTTGAATCTGTTCGATCGAATTTACAAGCCGGTCAACTCTAGAATTCGACGCTTTTCCTCAAGTGCCTCTTCCAGAAGTTATTTGGATGAGATCATGAAAGGTGAAGCCAACTATCAGTCTGTTCGAAACAAAGAAAAACCAGTGCATTCAACGCGATTGCCGAAGCTGGTGTTAAACGAAATTATCAGCCGTCCGGATGTTCGTCGAAATCTTAACTATGTAAAAGCACTTGAGAGTGAGATTGCACGGGTTCAAAGACTGTCTGTGGATTGGCAAACCTCGGGTATAGGCAAATACGCCAAGCGAGTTATCGATAAACGTCTTAAAAGCACTAAAAACGTTATCGGAAAGCAGGCGCGAAACCATCTCCGTCGTTTAAAATCAGAGTTACGAGACTTTTTTGAGCAAAGTGATTTTCTTAAATTTGAAATGATCAGCGGTAAAAAAGAGGCTATTCGAAAAGAGATCGCCGGTAAAGGCGTCTTGAAAAAGCAAATCACTGACGAAGAAAGTCGTGATTTCTTTATTGGAAATGGATTTGAGTACTGGCCTTTCCAAGGTGAGTACTGGTTGGATGAGCTAGGAAATTACCATTACGTTGGTGTTCAAGCTTGTGAATAAGGGATTGAGTATGAAAAACCTTTTAGTTGGATTACTTATACTGTCGATGCTGGGAATCAGTCCTGATGCAATGGCGCAGACAAAGCGCAAGCGTAAGCAAATGGGTAATCTTACTCTTCGTAAGCTTCGCTCAGAAGTTCCTGAAGCAAAGAAGCTTGAGAGAAAACAGGTTCGCTCAAGAAACGTGGGGCTGATTAAGCCTCCAAGCTCTAGCAAATTTTACGTTTACGACGATAATCCACTAAAAGCGGAATACAACCGTCTTGTTGATGAAGAAATCAAAAGACTCTACAAGTTATCTCGACAGTACAAGCGAAGCCGAAGCCGTGGTGAAATTTGGCTTCGATTGGGTGAGCGCTATGTTGAGAAAGCGCAGATCATCGATTTTCGCCTGCAAGATGACTACGATAAGAAACTTGAAGCCTATAACTCGGGTAAGAGTAAACGGAAGCCTCGTCCACCCAGTCGCCGTGAGGTACGAAACTATCACAAGCGCGCCATCCGTCTCTATGAATGGTTTGTCCGCGATTTTCCAAAAGATCGTAAAGTGCCTCAGGCCCTTTATTTCTTAGGTTATAACAACTTTGAGATCGGAAACTTAAAAAAAGGTGAGCAGTATTACAAGCAGCTCACAAGACGTTATCCAAAGAGTGTGTATGTCGCCGAATCACATTTCGCATTGGGTGAGTACTACTTTGAAAAAGAACAATGGCAGAAGGCTCTGCCTGAGTACAAGAACGTTGTAAAAAGAAGACGTTCAAGACTTTATAGTTTTGCGCTTTATAAGGCGGCCTGGTGTTACTACCGAATGGGCCAATATAAGACAGCTCTTTCGACTTTGATCAATGTGATTAAAATATCTCGAAGCAACGAAACCGAAGAGACTGTTGAGGGAACTCGCGCCATCGATAAAATTCGTTTGGCGAAAGAAGCCGTGGGTGATTTCGTGTCTTTTTACGAGCAAACCGGCCGCTATAAGCAAGCCTACGATGATTTCTATGATATCTCGCGATCGGAGCAGCGTACTTTAGATATGATTGAGCAATTGGCTTATCGCTACTCTTACTCCGGAAACTTGAATGCCTCGGTTTACCTTTTTAAACAATTGATTGCATTGAATCCTGAAGCTCCCAAGGCTGCTAAGTTTCAATATCAAATTGTGCAGGATTATGGAACCACAGGAAAGGTGAAGCTTTTTAGAAAAGAATTGGCGACCTGGCTTGACCAGTTTGGTGCTGGAAGTGCATGGGCCGATGCTAACAAAGGCAATCAGCAGGTTATTAAAGAAAATTTCGACCTTCAGGAGAGCACGCTTAGAAACTCAACTTTGCGATTGCATCAACAGGCTCTTAATGCTCGTACCGACTATTCAAAGAAGTTAGCGGCTGGTTCCTATAAGATGTACCTAACCTACTTTAAAGGGGCGCCGAACTACAGTGAAATGCTTTTCTTCTATGGGGAACTTCTTTACGACTTGCAAGAGTATGATGCTGCTGCTCAACAGTATGAGCGTGTCGCATTGACCGATAAAAAGAGTAAATACTTTGAAAAAGCGGTGACCAACAACGTTCTGGCTCGAGAAAAAGGATTGCCTTCAAACAAGGTCATGGAAGCTCGGCAAAAGAACTTACCTAATAAATTGGCTAAGATTCCTTTCAGCCCAGGAGTTCAGGCGTTTGAAAAAGCGGCGATTATTTATCTTAAAAACTTTCCAAAGGGTGAAAAAGCATTAGAGATCAAGCGACGTCTTGGAACCATCTACTACGCTCACAACGAGTTTGATAAATCGATCGCCGTGTTGAAGCAAATCGTGCAAGAACGTCCACGGTCTGAGGATGCCATTGTCGCGGCCGAGATTATTATGGATATTCACCGTCTTCGCGATGATCTAGACAAGTATCAAGCTGATGGAAAGGCGTTTTTGGCCAATCCAACAATTGCTCGTTCAAAGTTTGGTAAAGACCTTGAGGTCAATTTGCAAAAAGCTCGATTTCTTGTTGCCGATAAATTCTCGAAAGCGGGTAACAACTTAAAAGCGGCGAAGGCTTTTGAAGCTTTTGCGGCAGGAAATCCGCGGTCGGACCAGGCTCATTCCGCTTTATTTAACGCAGCCTCGAATTACGAGAAAGCGGGTGCCATATTTGCCGCCATTAAGATGTATAAGCAGGTCATTGCCAAACCTGGTAAGAAAGCTATCCTTGGTTTAAAGCAGGATGCAAGAAACAGTTTGGGTGCGACCTATAAGAAATTGGGTCAACTTAAAGACGCGGCCGTTTATTACGAATCTTATGGTCGAAATGCTCAGGGGCAAAAGGCCATCAACGCTCTTTTTAACGCTGCGGTTATTTGGGATGCCCTGAATGACTACAGCCGAGCCTTCCGCGTCTATAATCTGTACGCCAATCTTGATAAAGCTAAAAACAAGGGCGTGCAAGAGGCGGCGTGGGCCAAGGCGGAAATGTACCGTCGCCAAAACTTATACTCGAAAGCGATTTATCAGTACGATCAGTTTATCAAATCAAACTCTCCCAATTTAGAGAGAATGATTAAAGCCCACTTTTATATTGCTGACTTCTATTCCAAGCTTCGACGTGTCGGCAAAGCCATTGAGTGGCATCAGAAGGTCATTCGTGTTGTTAACAACACGGCCCGAGGCCGTAAGCTTGGGGCTAAATACGCGGCTCAGTCGCAGTACAGAATGTCTCGAGAAATGTTAAACGAGATGAGAAAAATTAGTTTGGGACGTACTGATAGTTCAATCACGCAAGGGTTGAATAAAATGAAGGCCATTCAAAAGCGGCTAATAGCTGATATGGCCAAGGTTATTAAGTACGATTATGGACCAATGATTGTGGCAGCGTTGGCGGCCGAGGCCGAGTCTTATGAGATTATCGGGCTGACCTTTAGAAACATTCCGATTCCAAAGGAATATGCCAAAGGAAAAGTACGAGAGCAATTTAAGGGAATGGCCAAGCAGCAAGAAATCGAGTTTATCAACAAAGCTGTGGGCGCTTATCGCTCGGCTTTTAATAAAGGAATTGACCTTAAAGCCTATGGTGATCCAATGATTGAAAGTGCACAGGCGCTTTATCGACTGGATCCAAAAGGCTTTAAAAATGCTGGTGAGATCAATGATGTAGGTCAGATCGTTGACATGATGGGGATATAGAAAATGAAAATGTTTAAAAAAATATTCATTCTATTTTTCTGCCTCGGTTTGATGGTCTCCTGTCAGACGGGTTCCAAAACACCCGATGCACCTGAAGAGGTGGGTGTTAATCTGGATGAGGAAGAGAAAGCAGAGTTGGCTGAAAGACAGGCCAAAATCGGTGGTGATTACTCAACACTTAGAAAACTCTATAAGGCTAAGAGATACCGCGAGTTGTTGTCTGAAGCGGCCAAAATTCTATCTAAAGACGAATATGACCTTAGAGCTTTAGCGATCCTCGGTATTTACCACATGGATCAAAAAGAATTTGGTGCGGCCCGAATTATGTTTGAAAAGGCTTTGGAAAAACACAAAGGTGAGGCCGGTCTTTATAACAACATTGGCGTTATCCTTTTGCAAGAGGGAGACCTTGAATCGGCATTGGTAAGCTTTAAAGAAGCGTATTCAATCAATCGCTCGAATCCAGTCGTGCAAGCAAACCTAGGGAGTATTTACGTAAAGTATATGGACTATGTGGAGGCCGAGCCTCTGGTCGAGGACTCCTATTCTCGAATGGGTGACAATGATATTGTTGCAAACAATTACGCTATTATATTACGGACTCAAGGTCAGTATGAAGAGGCGAAAAAGGTTTATGAAAAAGCATTAGCAAGAGATTCTAGAAATATCTCGACCAATTTAAATTATGCTATCTTGTTAGTTGAATATATGAAAAACTATGAGAAAGCTCGTCAGATAGTTAATAAGATTGAGTTTTTAAACCCGACTGACAAGTACGTGGTTGCAAAGGTACGAGATTTACAGCGTAAGGTAGCGGCAGCAAAATGATGTATTATTTGAAACTATTTATTTCAGTGATCCTCACGTGTCTATTG
Organism: uncultured Pseudobdellovibrionaceae bacterium; assembly: GCA_964588335.1. GTDB lineage: Bacteria > Bdellovibrionota > Bdellovibrionia > Bdellovibrionales > JAGQZY01 > JAGQZY01. The sequence continues at coordinate 135,288 of CAZPOV010000008.1, forward strand.
GCACTGCCAGTCTTTGCCCAAAACAAGAAATCCGATGGCAAGTCAAAAAGGACAACAATCAATTTTGAGGATCAGTTGATCAAAGGGCAAAACCAAAAACCTGACCTCCTTTACTTGTTGCAAAAAAAGCAATTCAACTACAAACGATTGATCCGCTTACGAGAAAACTTTCTTCCTGAAATGCGTGAAACAGCCACAGAGATTGAAGAAGGAAGTCGAATTCAGCTGAAGAAACCAGATAAGGAGTAAGTTTTGGCTCAGATAGTGGTTTTAAAAATTTATAAAGGTGGACAGCTGGTTGATGAAAAGAAGATGAATCAAGAGCATATCGTTCTTGGGTCTTCTGAAACCGAAGCCCACATCACTCTGGCCGGGGATGCTTCTCCTATCCATGCCTCCATAGAAAAAAGAGGCGAAAAGTATATTGTCTGTGATCTGGGTTCGGAGAAAGGCACCTTTAAAAATAGCGATAAAATTCTTGAAGCCCAGGTACAGAGCGGTGATAAAATTGTGGTCGGTGAATTTACCATCGAATTTTACTTAGAAGAAGGTGTTGCTGACGAAATGACGACGGCGACCTCTATTGTTGACGTCCCTGTGGAAAGCCAGCCCAGTAGTAAAGGTACAGACCAGCACGCGACTCTAGACGCACCGGTTGCTGAAGACACCGTTGTAATTGAGGAGCCAGAAAAAATGCCTGCAGCCATACAGGCTGAGGCCGGCACAGCCACTGTAGGGTCGGGAAAACCGATGAGCAAGAACACCTTTGCTCCACCCAGTGCTTACAAAAATATCAATGAGTTTATTCGTCCCACCAAAGGGACCACCGTTGAAGTGTTGGTTGCATGGCGAGAGCGTGTGATTTCAGCTCATCATTTTAGTGAAAATGGACCTGTAACTGTAGGAACCCACCCCTCTTGTGATGTAGTTGTTCCATTGATTGCCTCGAATGTTAATAAAGCTCCATTGCTCAATATCAATAATCAAGTTCAAATCATGCTTTATCCTGGCATGGAAGGAACGTTGGTGAGTGAGCAGCAAGCCACTCCTTTTAGTCAGTTGGCTAATATTGGGCGAGGATCGGGTCAAAGTGTGGCATTGCAGCAAGGTGAGTTAGCGCGTATTCAGCTGGGCGGAGATGTTGAGATTGTTGTTCGCTACGCTTCGCAAGCGCCAAAGCCAGTGATTGTTCCTTTTTTGGACTTATCAAGTAACGGTTTTTTAGCTGTATTACTGGCTATCGTACTTTCTGGAATATTATCTCTGTGGGTTGCACTTAATAAGTTGGATCAGTTGGATATGCCAGACGAAGAAGAATTTCGTACGGCATTGATCATTACTAATCCACCTAAGCCTCCTCCGCGTGCCAAGGTGAAACTGCCTCCACCAAAGAAGAAGCCACCAAAGAAAATTAAAAAGAAAATAGTAAAGCTGACGAAAGAAAAGCCGAAGAAAAAAGCCAAGATTGATATGTCTAAAAAGACTTCGCGAAAGCGAGTCAAGAAGACCGCTAAAAAAGCAGGTAAAAATGCCAGAGCTCGTGGTTCAGGCCGAGATGCCAGCCCAATGGCTATGCGGAAAAAGGATGGTAAGAAAACCAACCGCGTGACCTCCGTGAAGCAAGGGGGTGCTGTGAAGACGGCCAATAAACAAGGAGCCCAAGCACAGTCTGAGCGTAAATTGAAAAAGTCAGGAATCTTTAGTGCTTTTGGGACAGCCGGACGTAACGATCGTTTGGATAAGTCATACTCTGGAAGCGGAGAGTTGGCTGGACTTGCCGATCAGGCCACCGGACAATCAGGATTTGCTGAAGATCGTCCAGGAAAAGGTTTAGGTTCTAAGTTCAAAGACACTGGCGCTGGTGGAAGTGGACAATCCAACGTGGGAGTCTCAGGTCTTAAAAAAGGCGGTCAGGGTCTTGGAGCCGGTGGATTCGGAGATGGTGGTTTAGGCGATAGAAAAGCCGTGACGATTATCCCTGGAGGAGCCGGTGAGGAGTTTAGTGGGCAAATCGATCGTGAAGGTATTCGAAAAGTGTTTTTCGACAACTCACGAGCGATCCGTTCTTGTTACGAGCGTGAATTGAATAGAAATCCGAACCTAGCTGGTATCTTAAAGTTGAATTTTGATATCGGAGAGTTGGGTCGAGTGGTAGGAAGTCCGTCAATTAACTGGGGTGATTCATCACTGAAGAGCCGAGCCGTTGCTGGCTGTATTTTAAACCGATTAAAAACATGGAGGTTCCCAGAGCCTCCGCGAAATCAAGTTGTAAACGTAATTTATCCCTTAGCTTTTCAGTCTAAGTGATAAAAATGGGAGGTAACAGGTGGAAGAAACCGAAACAATGACAGAAGTCATGGCCAATGAGGAGACGCAAAATTTCGTACTGCGTGCTTTTGAAGAAGGTGGGACGGCGATGTATTTTATCGCGGTTGTGGGAATACTCACACTCGTGGTCATCGTCAAACAAATCATGGCATTAAAAGATGCCAGTGTAGATAAAAAGGACTTTAACGAGAACTTGTTTGGAATGATCCTTCGTGGAGATATTCAGCAAGCGATTGCTTACTGTGATAGTAAACCATCACCGTTAACGAATGTTCTGAAAGCTGGATTGGTTCAAGTGATGAACAAGCGTCCGGACGAAGAGATTCAGGTGGCTATGGATGCTGCGGTTCTTCGCGACACTCCAAAAGTAGAAGGATGGGTATCTTTCTTGGCAGTGTTCGGTAACCTTTCGACTCTGATCGGACTGGTTGGAACGATTATCGGGATGATCACGGCCTTCCGTGGTGTGTCTTCAGCCGATGATGCGAAAAAAGCGGAACTTCTTTCGGAAGGTATTTCTGAAGCCCTGAACTGTACGGCTTTTGGACTGATGGTTGCCGTTTTAGCGATTGCCGCTTACGGTATTTTTCAGCATAGAATTTCTTTGATTTTGAATGAAATGACAGAAAGTAGCATGAGTTTGATTAACCTTGTTGCTTCTAACCGTGATAAAATTAAATCGTAAGGATTAGGTAGGGACTATGGCTAATATCGATGATGGTGGAGGAAATAAGAGGGCGGCAAGTTTTGACTTAAACTTAGTGCCTTTTATTGACTTGATGAGTGTGATGATCACATTCCTCTTGATCACCGCGGTTTGGACTCAGGTCTCTATGATTAAGCTTGGGAGCTCGATTTACGGTAAACAAAATACAGACGAAACGCCTCCGCCACCTCCCAGAGCGGACGTTCCCTTTCGTTTGGACGTTAAAGATACTGGATATCGAGTTCTTATCGGAAAGCAAAAATACAACATTGATAAGGTCAATGGTGAATACGACAAAGAGGAGCTAGCGAGCAAGCTGGCTGATATCAAGCAAGCCTACCCAGATAAGGTCGACGCTGTGATCACAGTTGAAGAGCAGTTGAAATACGATCTATTGATTCAGGGAATGGACCTCTTATTGCAGTCGGGATTTCCGGCTGTATCTGTCGCCACAGGAGGAGCTGAATAATGGCAATTTATGCCCCAGGAAAACGAAACCGTCGTGGACACATGAGTGCAGGCAAGAAGAGCCTTGTGGTTGTTCTTTCGTTAACGGCGATGGTTGATATGTTTACCGTTTTAGCGGTCTTCCTTCTGCAAAACTATCGGGTTGAAGAGATTCAGCTGAAGAAATCAGTACCTTTGCCTGAAGCCACGGCTGTAAAGAAGCTGAAGCCGGCTCATGTCGTGGTGGTCACCCAAGATGAAATCTTTTTAGACGAAACCCCGGTGGCTGATTTTGAAACTGTTAAAGAGCAAGAGCACTGGTTGATCGAGCCTTTGCAGGAAAGTTTAAAGAAGGCTATTGAAGATAAAAAAATCGAAATGGAATCAGGCTTAAAGAACGCTTTAAAAGATGCCATCGGTGGAGAGAAAGACCCTGCTGATATGAGCGAGGAAGAGCGTGAAGAAGAGCGAGCCAAGCGTTATGCTTGGGGGCGCGTCACCATGCAGGCTGACAAAGAAATCGATTTTCTAACGGTAAAAAAGGTGATGTATACGATCACGGAAGCGGGCGCTTCCTTGATAAACTTTGCCGTCACGCCCAAAGAAAAGAAACCCCAGGAATAAGGCAGCAGTGACTTTGAAGGGTAAATCCTTTCAAGGTCCAATCTATCAATTTCAATTTTCTCTCTATTTTTTAATGAAAGAGCCATTAAGCACTGATTTTTTCGGAACTTTTAAGCTCTTTGGGTATTTTTAAGGCTAATCTGGTACCTCTATGATCTTCGCAATTCGTAATGCTGATATGACCGTTGAGGCGATCAACTTCGGCCTTTATCGCTGAAAGTCCAACGCCTCGGCCACTGGTTATCGTCGCCACTTGAGCCGTCGTGAAATCGTTTAGGAATAGAATATCAGTGGGTGAATGAAGAGTTTGTTTTACCGAGGCCGGAAGGTCTTCGTATTTTTCTTGAATGACTTTTAAGTTTAAGCCTGCACCAAAGTCTTCAATTTCGACATGAAGCCATTCCTGGCTTTCATAGGTTTTCAGTTTTAGTTTGACGTCGTCTGTTGCATTTTGCAAAAGGTAGCCGTGATCGACAGCATTTTGAAAAGCATGAAGCAAGATGGTTTGCACCGGTTTTCGGTAGGCAGGGGGCCATTGCCGTACACCATCTTCAAACGCGACCATTTTTAAGGTTAATTTTGAAGGAGAAGCCTTCAATTGATGACGGATCTTGATTTTTAAGCTGCCGATGTATTGATCGAGCGACCATTCAGAACCCTGTGACGAGTTGACACTATTAAAAAGTTTTTTAGAGGCTTTGATAAGTTGTTCACTGGTTTGCAGAAAATCTTGCAGTTCCTTCTTGCTCCCAAGTTTTTTTAATTCAGTATCAGTTATCGCTGTTTCTAAATTGTGAATAACCCCAGCTAGTTGCTGCAAATTTAGAATTCTGGCCTCACCTTTTAAGCCATGAAGTCTTTGTAAAAGAGGCTCTCTTTGTAGACTTTGAATTTCCTGGAGCTGGGAGTGAATCAATGTCAAATCGTCAATAAATTGTCGAGTTAATGCGAGACCACCCTGAGCGATGGATTGGATCAAGCTTTCAACGGCTTGCTCTGTGGCCTTTTGGTCAGCCACTTTCTGTTCATTGAGTTTCTTTTCAGTAACATCTTCAATGCTGACTATGACGCTACTAACGACTCCGCTGTCATAAACGGGGGACCATGACAAAGATAAATATCGATGGCCATTGGCTGTGGATACCTCTGCAGACGACGGGAAATGTCCCGAATTTAAATCCCAGTTGAACTCGTCGCCACCAATACAGAAATCAAGAGAGGTTTGAAGATTGGCTATCTGTGCGTCACTAAGATCGGTGTTGGTAGACAAAAACTCAGTGATATTTTGGTGGGCAGGATCGGCTTGTGTGAATAAGTTCTTTGTATGAATGGAATATTGTTCATCAACCTTTAAGTCGTCTCCTACCATCATTAGGCCGTGATTGATGTTGTCAAAAATCACCTGTATTTTATTTTTACTCTTTTGAATTGTTGTGAGAGCTTCATTGAGGTTTTCCTCATATTGGTCGGCTTTTGACTTCTCAACCCAGACCATGACAGCGACCCAAATAGCGAACAGAGCAGAATTGGTCCAGAGAATACGAAAAGGAAGGTCAGTGGAGGTCATTCCAGTTAGGTGTTGAAAGTTGTAATAATGGAAAACATCTTTTAAATAAAAATTGGAGATTACTAGTACTATGATTCCAATTCGAAATCGATAGTCGTTTTTGGAAAATGCGAGAATTGCATAAACCACGCTTGTGAAGAAAATATAATGCCCGTTGAACGTTTCTCCGAAGACTAAAATTGAGTTCCAACCGATGAAAAAGGAAAAGCCCAAAGTTATTAATCGCGCCGCCAATCGTCGATGAGTGGCATTTAAATAAAGAATTATACCGCTAAAAACGGTGCTTCCGATTATTCCACCCATGAACTTAAGGGGTACTCCCAGTGCGGGAAGTTGGAAGCATAATGAGGCGCCCATAAGCCAGCCCACCAATACAATGACGTTCGTGAAGATAGTCACACGATTGCTGGCTTCGGATTCGGTCTCCGAACAACCCAGTGTTGCTAAGGTTTTTAATTTGCCTTTAATGTCGAGCACGGTTGCCTTCTCCCACTAGACTCATATCTCTTAAGAGTTATCGGGTGAGTGCTACGAAAAGATTAACCTCTTTATCTTTACTGAAAAAATGACTCGTTTCATTTTGGGTCTAGTTCTGAGAATTCTTTTTTCTCATTAATCTTTAAACGAAGACCCTGTTTGTTGGTCGCGATTAAAGTGTAGTTGTCTCCATTTGACTGGTACTCCAATGTGGTCTCGCGATCAAACGGAAGTCCAGGAATTTGTTGAAGGCTTGATGGGTAGGTATCATGTTCGGCCTTATAGCCTTCAATCATATTGTGGTAGCTAAGAAGGACGGATTTAACGCCGATTAATTTCGAATTATGCTGAAACTCTTCAAGACTTTTTTGAAAATAATAAGATCCGACAGTCACGCCAATAAAAAGGACTAGACCTAGCCCTATAAAAAACTTCTTAACCATTGATCCTCCAAGGAAACTCCCTAGACAAAAGTTTTGCCAAAAACTATTGATAACCATTTTTCGGATATCATTTTTATTTTCTCAAATAATTCTAAAATTTCCTGAGCCTAGACTCAAATAAGAAAGTCGAGGCGCCGATATATAGATAGAGGTAACCCCTCGAGAGTGAAAGGGTTTTCAAATGAAAATGATCTTGATCCACATTGTAAACATAGCGTTGATTGTCGGCTTAAGCAGTCTTTCTATATCCTGTTCAAAAGACGACAGTGACGGCACTGGTTCTGCGCCCTCGGTAGGCGATGGCGATGGTGAAAACCCCATTGACGACGTTCCCATTGGAGAGATCGAGCAAACCGGATTTTGGATAAATTTAGATACCGGTGGTCAGTTTGATGTTTATTTACACAAAACCGGAATGTACGGCAGTGATTGTTTTGTACCGACGACAGGTGGTGATGCACTCACCGAATGTACTTTGGATATTCTTGAGGGTGATCTTTACTTGTTTGAGCTACCCATCCAATTGAATGCTCCTCCGGGACTTTGTGATGCTGTGTCTTGGGCGCCAGCATGGCATTGGAATGAGTCCTCCGGTTATGGGCCACAGGTGGTGATAGTTGAAGACGATCGAACCGGTGGACAAGATCCAGAGTTTGCAAGCTGTACGGCATTTGATGACTTTGGTACGCCTGATACTTGCTCCAACCACCCTGAACTTATCGACGAGACCAATCTTTCAGGTCCGACTTGTGTCTATAACCGAACAAGTGCAGGGGGTGAAAATTGCTGCTTTGGGGATTATACCTTCGTAGCCAACCAAGACTTGGATGAAGACGGTACTGGAGACACATTAGTGACCGAAGAACGAAGCTGGGGAGGTGATCCAGCTCAATGTCTGTCGCCTGACCTGCAGAGATCATGGACTTCTTTTACGGCTGCTGGTTATCCGGCCGGATTGATTCGGCCTGTACCCAAAGATGAGAATGATGAGACTGTGGGCTTTAATGATGAGGTTTTTAGTTTGCAATCTAACGCTTCTGGATCGTTATTAAGATTTTCAACATGGGCGAATTACTACACAAAAACAGGTAACCCTCACAGCCATGACGGCTATGTTTCGGCCGCCACTTCGAACTTGCCCTATGCAGTTGAGCCTATCGACGATCTTGATGGTAGTCCTGTAGCTTCCGGAAGAGAATATTATAGGTTTCGCTGTTTAGATGGTGGGTCGGAGGCGAAGCATGAAATTCGCCTTTATATTCGTGAATGGAATACACTGAGTGAATTTCTAGCTTATGGCACAAGCGAAGGGGTTTCTGGAAATCCAGATATAGATGGAGTCGAAGGAATCGGTTGTGATTACGATCCAGCTTTTGGTTTCGCATGTAATGACTACCGAGATTTGGATGACGTCCTGGACGACGCTGGCGGCAGTTACCCAACCAATCCAGCGGACCCTACGCCTGCAGCTACTCGTAGATCATTTTTTCCGAACGAACTGTACGATTAAAAATTGGAAAATCCTTACTGCTCTTCAACCGTGCAACTCTTATCATGATAAGTGGGTATTCGATTCTTAGTCGCATAGGCCGAGTAATGCCCACACATTCCCTGAAACATCAAAGAATCCGCGGCTCCAAACTCCATGGTTTTAGAGCTACTGATATAACGACCAAAACGATCTTTTA
>CAZPOV010000009.1:0-141960 GCA_964588335.1 uncultured Pseudobdellovibrionaceae bacterium
GCGACGATCCAGTGGCTTCTTCTTTTTAAAGTCCTTGTATTGAAAGTGGGGAGCAGAGTCTTTCTTTGTTCGCAACTCAATCACTTTACTGTCGTCGCAGTGAGCTCTTTCCATGGCTATTAAGGTTTGATCTTGAGTTTCAAGTTCGTCAATCAGGCTGATATGTTCAGCGATTGTTAGCTGAAGAAATTGCGCCATCTCAGCGAAGATGATCGCATCTTTGTTTTCAACGGGCCGAGCTGTCACTACGGCGTTGAGTTCTTGTTTTGAGTTAAAAATCGGGAACGAAACCTGCCGAAGGGTTCTTGAGTAAACGAATGGACTTTTAAAGTTGCTTCGTTTTTCCTGTCTTTTTTGAGTGACTGTGAGTTTTTTATCGATTTTGAGTTCAGCGCCGTATCTTTCTTTAAAAATTGTGCTGACCTTGTTGAAAATTGCATCCATGTTTTAGATCCCTTCCGTTTATTCACAACTCTTCCTATACAAAACATGTGCCGAAAATGAGCTTCGAGTTAATGAAAAAAGCTCACAAAAGAATAACTGTTCAAAACCAATTGACCTTTAAAAAACAAATAAATCCAATATGTTATGGGTGGCCATAAAAAGCCGTTGAAGGTCCATAGGTGTTTTTTACAGGACTGAAAAAGCACTGGTCGAATCGGGCGCCAGTAATAACTTCAGGGTTCGGTATAATTTCAACACCGAAATGGCACCAAAAACTGTCTTAAATTTTTAAATGTTCCTGTTCCTTCGACCAAGGCTCATGGCATTTTTTTATCATTGGCTCCTGTCAAAGTCGGTTATTTGCAGGCAGGGGGGGGGGGGGCCAGTTCCTTCGTTGTCACTCATCCATTCCAACTCTTGGAATCGGCCTCGGGGAGACTCCCTTCCGATGCCGAACAACTCGTTCCTCGCATTTTCCGGGCAACATTCTGATGGCATAATACTCTGATGGGTCAAGGCCTTAGCTTGCGGTACGCGAAAACAAGTGCCATCATTAGGAAAAGGGGAAACTTATGAAATTACAGGCCTTTTTCACAATTCTTTTATTTTCAATGAACCTTTGGGCGCAGGGCAATGTCGAGGTCCGAGGCACCTATGTGAAGGACAATAAGAACTTCATATATATGGAGTCCGATACAGAAAAAATAAAAATTAAGAAATCGGAACTCACCAAAGAGGGCGTCAAACAGATCTTGGCGAATAAAGAAACAGAGCTCACTCTGTTTGTGCCTCCGAAGTCCATCGTTCAGCGTTTGGAAAAGCCACAACAAAAATAAAAACAAAAAAAGGGAAGCACTAGCTTCCCTTTTGTTTTTTAAGATTCCGATCTTGAGATTTGGAGTTCCTTAACTCTTCCGAACTCTTCGTTTATCAAGGTCGTATTTTTCAACTTTCATAATCAAGCCGGCGCGACTGATGCCAAGCTCTTTCGCAAGTTTTGATTTGTTCCATCCGGTCCGACGAAGACCTTCCTTAATCATTTGCATTTCAAGCTCTTCAATGGCGTCTTTTAATTTACCAGTGACACGAGTGCCTTGAACTTTGGTCTTTTGACCACCTTCAATGATTTTAGGAGAAAGCATGTCGCCCGTGATTTTGGTCTCTTCACCACTAAGGACAACAATTCTTTCCATTTCGTTTTGTAGCTCACGCACGTTTCCGGGCCAATGATAGTCATAAAGCTTTTCCAAAGCCCGTTTGGTAAGAACACGCTTGCCAATTCCTGAACGCTTACAAGCGTGATCAATGAAGAACTCAGAAAGCAATGGAATGTCTTCTTTGCGTTCACGCAAAGGAGGAACACGAAGATTGATCACATTCAATCGATAGTAGAGATCCTCACGGAAGCTTCCGTTTTCAACCATTTCACGAAGATTTCTGTTGGTCGCCGCAATCACACGAACATCCACTTTACGAGACTCAAGAGCTCCCACGGGGGTGAAGGTTCCTTCTTGTAGAACGCGAAGCAACTTCACCTGCATCTGAGGAGAGGTGTCACCAATCTCATCAAGGAAGAAAGTCCCTTTATCCGCAATTTCAAAAAGACCTTTTTTGTCCTTATGAGCGCCGGTGAACGATCCTTTGACGTGTCCAAAAAGTTCAGACTCAAGAAGGTTGTCGTTGAAAGCCGAACAGTTCTGAATCACAAAAGGTTTGCTAGAGCGAACCGAGTTGTAGTGAATTGATTTGGCAATCAACTCTTTACCGGTACCGTTCTCACCTTGGATCAGGACAGTGCTGTCAGCCCCTTTGATCTTATCAAGCAAGGCATAAGTGCTCTGCATGGCTTGGGATTTACCAATCATATTGTCGTATTTATAGCGACTTCCAAGTTCTTTATTAAGTTCACGAATTCTTTCTTCACGGTTGCTAATTTCAAGGTGAAGGGTGACGATCTCACGAGATACAAGGTCGACAAGATCGATAAAGTGAGCGCGGTCGTTGTCATCGAGGAAACGAATTTTTGAAACTGCGAAATCAACAGTGTCACGCGTCTCTCCTTGGGCCGCCAAACGGTCTTTGACTTCGTCAATGCGATTGGTTTCAGCAGTATCTTTGATAAAGCCCAAGCCAACAACCGTCCCCATGAACTCTCCATCAATCACAATGGGAAAAACAGCCATATCAAATCCGGCGTTCGACCATTTGGTTAAGGAGAAGCGACTTTCTGACGCCTGCATCTCATTGATGGCACCAGAAACTTCTTCTGAAAGACCTTCTCGATTGGCCTCTTTATTTAGAAAAGCTTGAACAGCGGGGTTAACGATGGCTGTCTCTTTGTAGCCTCGCATTCGCCCTCTTTCATCAGTGAAAACAACATCAATGTTCCACCAAGAGGATAGTATCAACTTCAACTTTTTAATAACGTGGATATGTTCAAACTCATCCCAATTGATCATGCCTTAACTCCTTGCCGTCAATAATCTGTACAGTTTCTTATCGTCAAAAAAGTGGACAACTTTACAGTATTGCGAAGAATTTAGTCAGATATTTTAAGTCATTGAAATTACGAGGTTATTTGGTCTAGTGTTGAAACCTCTGATGTCTCAATATGAGAGCTGTCAAAAGGGCAGTCAAAAAAGCATTGATGTTAACCGCAAATTTTGCCAAGTTGTTCGACATGTATAAATCATGGCTGAGACTATGGCCTTTTGTTAAGCCCTTCAAAATGAAGATTTTTGGCGCTGTCTTGTTGGGTGTTTTCTACGCTCAGCTGCAGGTGCTTCTGCCTATTTTAGCCCAAACCCTGTTGGCTGCCTTTGATTCTTTGGGTGTTGAAAAAAGAATTCTCAATTTAAAAGAAAAAATGCAGGCATTGGGTAATGATCAGCCAGAGCAATTGGAAGTTATGCGTAACCAATTGCAAGCCTTAGAAGATCTACCGCAAGGGTTGGCGGCCAATCCGGAATTTATGAAATTGGCGCGGTTTTTTGAAATTCCGCAAGACTCCTACCTTCTTCAGGTCAGCAACTATGACATTGTCTATTTCATCGCTTTGGCGTTCCCAGTTTATTATCTTTTGTGGGGCTTGATTCGCTACTTTCATTTTTTCCTTGTGAAATACACCGGAGATCAAATTATCTCGAACATTCGCTTGGCCCTGATGAACAAGTTTCTTGATTTGGATGTGCTCTACTTGGGGCGGCAGAAAAAAGGCTCCAGCGGACTTCTCAGTCGTACTTTGAACGACACTCTCATTCTGCAAAATGGCTTGCAATACTATGCCGATCTTATCCGTGAACCGATCGTTGCCTTGGTATTAATCGGTTACCTTTTTGTCACCAATTGGAAAATCACCTTGGGATGTTTTGTTTTCCTCCCTATTTTTGCTGCCGTCATTCGAATCATCACTAAGAGTTTGCGGCGCTTTGGTCATGAAAGCCAAGAGTCCTTAGAAGAGGTCACAAAAACCTTGAAAGAGGGGCTTGACGGAGTTCGAGTCATCCAGTCTTTCAACCTTCAACAGACCATTAAGAAGCGATTTGCTGATCAGGTCGGTGATTTTTTAAGTAAGCGGCGTAAGATCATCAAAAGAGAGGAGCTTGGAAGTCCCATTAACGAGTGGTTTGCCTCCGTTTTAGTTTGCGGAATCTGTTTGTTCCAGGCCCAACAGATCATTGCCGGTGAGTCTGATTTATCAGCCTTTCTTGGTTTTTTGTTTGGTGCTGGCCTTTTAAATAATCCGATAAAGAAAACGCAGCAGGCGGTGATTCGAATTCAACAAAACGTTGTGGCCTTAGACCGTTTGAATGAAGTTTTAAATAGTGAAAGCCAAATTCTTGAGCCGACTCATCCAAGAGCCTTTCCTGGTAACTGGTCCGAGATTGAATTTAAAGATGTTAATTTCTCATACGGTGATAAAGCTGTGCTCAATTCGGTGGACCTGAAAATTAAAAAAGGCGAAGTTGTTGCTTTGGTTGGTGAAAGTGGTTCTGGAAAGTCGACATTGGCCGGACTGCTGCAACGATTTTTTGATCCAGTTTCGGGAAGCATTGAAATCGGTGGGGTTCCGATTAATGAAATGATGACAAGAGATCTGCGAAGCCACATCGGCTATGTCACCCAAGACGTTTTTCTGTTTGATGACACGATTGAAAATAATATTTGGTTCGGGAATCTTAATAGAGATAAAGGCGATGTTCCGATGGCGGCCAAAATCGCCAATGCCACCGGGTTTATCGAGGCTAATAACCTCAGCTTTCAGTCCAATGTCGGCGAGCGAGGCGGGCGTCTTTCGGGGGGCGAAAAGCAACGCATCAGTATTGCCCGTGCCGTTTTCAAAGACCCTCCTATCCTGATCCTAGATGAGGCCACCAGCGCTTTGGATTCGGCCAGTGAGCTTGAGGTGCAAAAAGGTATCGAGAAGCTTTTAAAGGGACGAACGGCTTTGGTTATTGCCCATCGTCTTTCCACCATTATCAACAGTGATCGAATTATTGTGATGAAACAAGGCCGAATTGTGGAGCAAGGACGTCACGAAGAACTCCTTAAGAAAAACGCGGAGTACGCTAAGTTCTATAACTTACAATACGCTCAGTAATTAAAATTTATAAATTGAGATACTCTTTTAAGTATTTACCGGTGTGAGTTTTCTTTTTGCAAATTTCAATGGGAGAACCTTGGGCGACAATCTTACCGCCGTCAACACCGGCCTCTGGCCCCATATCAATGATATAGTCCGATTGAGCCATCACTTCCAGGTTGTGTTCGATCAATAAAACACTACCGCCGGTTTCCACAATTTGGTGAAGGATGGACATCAGCATTTGGACCTCTCGAAAATGCAGTCCGGTGGTGGGTTCATCCAAAATATAAAGTGTCGCTTTCTGGTTGGTTTTATAAAGTTCCCGAGCAATTTTAATGCGTTGAGATTCGCCACCGCTTAGGCTTGAGGTGCTTTGACCAAGAGTTAAATAATCCAGTCCCACTTGTTTTAAAACACTTAACGGCTTTCGGATATTAGGATAAGACACAAAAAAGTCCATGGCCTCGGCGACGGTCAGTTGCAGAACCTCGTAAATGTTTTTACCCTTGTACTTGACCTCTAAAATCTCTTTTCGAAATTTCATGCCGTCACAGGACTGACAGATGGTTTTGATATCATCCATAAAAACCATATCGATCAACTCGTATCCCAGGCCTTTACAAACAGGACATCGCCCACCATTGACGTTCAAGGAAAATGTTCCAGGCGTGTAGCCTCGGTTGCGACCTTTAAGGGTGCCAGAGTAGATATCGCGAATCACATCGTAAATTTTAAGGTAGGTGGCCGGATTGCTTCGGGCCGATTTGCCAACCGGTGATTGGTTGATGTGCAAAACATTTTTCAAGTTTTCTGTGCCGACCAATTTTTTATAAGGCTCACCTCTTGTATATTCAATATCGCACTCGGTGAGCAAGGCGGGGTATAAAGTTTCGGTGACCAAAGTGGATTTTCCCGATCCACTCACCCCGGTGACCGTGACGATACGATTCAATGGTATTTTTACGGATGTGTTTTTTAAGTTTCTTCCCGTACACCCTTTTAACTCGACAAAATATTTATAGTCTTTCAAACCCACTGGGCGCGGGGAGTACATGGTTTTCCGTTCCGATGAAAGGAACTGATTGGTGTTTGAAGTTTCACAGGTTTCGAACTCTTCTCGAGTTCCATTAAAAACAATGGAGCCGCCTTTGTAGCCGGAGCCTGGGCCCATTTCTATGACATGATCACTTTCACGAATCACATCTTGGTCGTGTTCAACCACCACTAAGGTGTTGCCTAGATCATTCAAAGCTTTCAATTGTCGGATCAGCTGGTCGTTATCTCGGGGGTGCAGGCCGATCGTTGGTTCATCCAACACATAAAGAGCTTGCGACAGGCCCATTCCCAATTGTTTAGCGAGCAACAGTCGCTGAAACTCACCCCCTGAAAGTGTGCGGGTTTGTCGCGATAGGCTTAGGTAGTAAACCCCGATTTCGTTGAGAAAGCGAAGGCGTGAACAAAGCTGTTCATAAATATCCTTCACCATTTCTTTTTCGTAGTCAGTCATACTGAGCTCAAGGACAAATGTGTTGAGATCTTTTAAGGACATTTCACAAAGGTCGGTGATTGTTTTTCCTTGAATCAAGTAATGATTGGTAACGGGCAGCAGTCGCGACCCTTGGCAGGTGGGGCAGGTGAAGGCGGTTTTAAATCGGGCCAGAAAAACTCGCACATGCATCTTGTATTTTTTTGTTTCAAGGTGCTCGAAGTAGCCTCGCACACCATAAAACTTACTGTTGCCCTCCCACAAAGTCTCTCTTTGTTTGGCGGTCAATTTATTCCAAGGCTTTTCAGTGTCGATTTTAGCTGATTTGCAATAGTTCAAAAGTTTGCGGCGGGCGCGAGCCGCACTCGGCATGAAAAAAGGAACAATGGCGCCCTCTTTCAGCGACAGGTTCGGGTTGGGAATGACTTTTTTCTCATCGATATCCAATGTGTTGCCAAAGCCATTGCATTCCACACAAGCTCCCACGGGAGAGTTAAAACTAAAAAGTTGTGGTGATTTGTTCGGTAATACTTCGCTGCATTCCGAGCATGAAAGACTGTCGCTTAGCTTAATCACGTCATTTTCTGTGGAGATAACTTGAGCCGCACCAAAATTTTGTTGATTGTACTTAATGGACATTTCATAACACTGTCCAATGGAGTCGACCAAGCGTCCTCGGTCTTCGTCGTTAATCGCTAATCGGTCGATGACCAAATAGAAGTCTTTTTTCGGTAAATCCTTCACTTTTGTTTGAGGACCAATTTCAAGGGGCGTAATCTTAAGGTCTTTTTTCGCACGACTTTTATCAACCAATATCCGATTGAAGCCATCAGCCAATAAAGATTTTAAAAAGTCAGTATTATTGTAACGCTTTTCCTTCTGTTTGATCGCAACCGTGAGATAGACTCTTTTACCCTCCCATTCATCAATAAGTTTATTGGCAGCCGACGTTGGGCTGTCACTGATGATCGGGCCATGACCGTTGGGGCAGTGGGCGACTGACAGTTTCGAGTAAAACAAGCGCAGGTATTCAATGATTTCCGAGGTGGTGCCCACCGTAGAGCGTGAGTTTTTCACCGTGTTTTTTTGTTCCAGTGCGATGGCCGGCGGCACATTGGCAATACTGTCTAACAGAGGCTTGGGAGCTTGATTTAAAAACTGGCGGGCGTAACTGGAGAGACTTTCGATATAGCGACGTTGTCCCTCGGCGAACAGTGTTTCAAAAGCCAGGGAACTTTTGCCGGACCCGCTGGGGCCACAAACAACGGTAAAAGAATTGATGGGAATATCCACATCAATGTTCTTTAGGTTGTTTTGTCTGACTCCTTTGAGCTCGATATTCATGCTCAGGAGCCTATCAGATCGTTAGGATATTTAATAGGGATTTCGCCACCCGTAGGGTCTTTGGCGCCCTGCAGGCCCTCTGCCAACCAGAAACAAGAAGGCAGAGAGAATTAGAATTCTTGGCGATAGAAATCGGTTTTGTCTTCTTCCTCTTGACGCTGAACCTCTTCTTCATTTTCAAGACCGGGTTCGGTTCCACTAATAAAGGCCTGTCGAACCACCTCGTGGCTGCGAGCGGTGGCCAACTTGCCCGTTTCATTGTCAATATTGGCAAAAACAATATTGTTGGGTATGGGGAAGTTTTCCTTAGAACTGTCGTTGTGAACGCCTTGCATATACTCCAGCCAAATCGGCAGAGCCGCACGGCTTCCGGCCTCGCCACGGCCCAAGCTTTTTTCTTGGTCAAACCCGACCCAAACTCCAGCACTGACCTGGGGTGTGTATCCCATAAACCAAGCGTCATAGTAACCATTGGTGGTGCCTGTTTTTCCGGCCACTTCCCGGTTCAAGCGGCGCGCTCGTCCACCGGTCCCTCCCGATTCATTAACCACAGCTTGTAAAAGAGTTGTGGTCAAAAACGCGGTTTGAGGAGATATTAGCTGGTCGGGATCATTGAAAAAGAAAGGTGACACCTTCTGAGTTTCTTCGTCCTGGGCCATCATTTGCTCTTCATACTGCTCCCGCTTTTTCTTGAACTCCTCTTTGACACTTCCAATGGACTCTTTGAAGTGTAGATCAAACGACACTTGCTGGGCTAGGATCTCACCTTCTCGATCTTTGATTTCATGAATGATGATGGGTTTTACATTTTTTCCAAGTTTGGCAAATGTGGAATAAACTTTGGTCATTTCATATAGTGTGGCACCGCTAGATCCCAGAGCTAACGACATATCCATGTTGATCGGGCTAAAGATTCCGAGGCGACGCGCGTACTCGGCGGCAAATGAAACTCCAGTCTTTTCAAGAATACGAATGGTCGGAGTGTTGAGCGACTTTTTAAGGGCGTTACGCAAAAGGATATCGCCTGTGAAGCGGCCACCATAGTTGCCTGGCTTCCAAACCTTTTTTTCTTGGTTTTCAGCAGACTCTTGAACTTTGGCTCCCTCTTCGACTTCCTCCGTTTCTCCGGTCTCTTGATTGTAGACAATTGGAGCCCCCATAATAGGACTGGCGGGTGTTAAGCCTTTATCAAGACCGGCGGCATACAAGATGGGTTTGAATGACGATCCGGTTTGTCGAACCGCTTGATACGTGCGATTGAGTTTGGTTTTGCGAAAGTTAGAACCACCCACCATTGCCACGATATCATCAGTTTTTAAATCCAGTGATAAAAGGGCGGCCTCAGCCTTTGGTTCCTGTTCTAAAGCCAATTCGGCAAAATCTTTTAAGTTGGCTTTAAAGTTTTTGCCAACTTTAACTTTTTTAGCTGTCTCAGCAACCAGTTCAACGTCAATAATATCGCCCGGCTTAAGAGCTTCGGAAGGCTTGTCGATGTGGAGGTATTCACCATAAATTTTGCTTGGGTCGGGCTCACGGGCCCAAGCCATGCGGTCCATGGGTATAATACCTTTCGATTCAGCAAAACGCACAATCACCAGTTTATTTTCGTCATCAACATCCGTTACAACGCCGCTTACTATTTCACCCACTTTGGTATACGGCGGGATGTTGGAGGTGACCTCTCCCTTGCCGTCTTTTTCCTGGTATTCCGAAAACTCTCCGTACTCATCTGTTGAGCCGTCGGCAAAGACTTGAAAGGTGGCATAAGCGTCATCAATCAGTCGATTTCGTTCTTTAGTTAAAAATTCGACCAATGCCTCTTGGTTTTCAATATCCAAAGATCCGTTGGGTCCGCGAAAACCTTGGCGCTTATCAAGCTCCCGCAGGCCACGCCGCAGACTGGCCTGGGCTTTCTTTTGGGCGTCGAAGTCCAAAGAAGAATAAATCTTGATGCCCTTATCAAGAACCATGTTCTCACCCAACTCAGCGACCAAGAGTTGCCGAATGGTTTCAACGAAATAAGGGGCAACTTCTTTGTACTTTTTAGTTCGGTAAACAGTCAGTGTTTCGTTGACCGCGACGTCGTACTGTTCCTGGGTGATTCGCTCGGTTTCCAGCATACGTTTTAAAACATATTTTTGGCGAATCTTGGCGCGATCCGGATTAGCCACCAGATTGTAAGCGCTGGGAGCCGTCAGAGATCCAGCGATCACAGCCATTTCAGCAAGTGTGAGGTCTTTGACTTTTTTTCTGAAGAAGGTTTCAGCAGCGGAAGCCACTCCGTAGGCGCCCTGGCCAAAGTAAATTTGGTTTAAGTAAAGGTAAAGAATTTCTTCTTTGGTCATGTTGGCTTCCATTCGGCGGGCCAATATGGCTTCTTTTAATTTTCGGGCATAGGTTTTTTCCGAGCTAAGGAACAAAGTTCGAGCCGCCTGCTGGGTGATTGTTGAGGCCCCCTGCGAGCGCTCACCGGATGTTAAGTTGGCAATCACCGCGCGAAAGATCCCTTTAAAGTTAAAACCGTTATGGGTATAGAAATTGGAATCCTCGGCAGACAAAAACGCATTGATCAAATCCTGAGGAATGTCTTCAACATCAACAAGCTTTCGATTCTCCCGATAGAACTCGCCAATCTTTTCGCCGTTACGCGCGTACACCTCACTGACCAACAAAGGATCGTAATCTTCCACTGAAAAAAGTGGCGGAAGTGAGCTAGCATAATAAAAGTAAACACCTAGACCAGAGGCCAGGCCAAGGGCACCAAGAACAACAAATACGAGTGTGATTTTTTTTAACTTAGACATGGGGTCATTTTAATTCAATGACCCCTTCGAGTCTATTAGTTCGTGGCCGAAGAGCTAGCACCATTGACGGTGGTATCCATGGCGTTGCCAGGTCCTCCCATGCAGACTGCAACTGAACTGATCATTCCTAGAAAGTTGTTGGTGCGTGCCGCCGAGTTTGTGGCAGAGGCCATACTGCGAGCCAGTTGTGCCTGGTAGTCCAGTTGGTCTTCAGCGCGCATACAATTCTCGACAACCATTCCTTGCTTAAAACTTAAGTTCTCTGACAACGAAGCAAGCTTCATTGCCGAGGCATCAATACCGGCTTGCAACATTTTGATATTGGCGTTGAGTTTTTTGGCTAGCAAGTCCACGCGTTTGATATTGTTTTGGCTAGCTAGACAATCGTCGTAAAACAGTTTTTGATAGCGATTGATATTCTGACCACGCGAAAAAAGGGCCATCGGACCACCGCGTTCGGGGGTAACCACACCATCTGAAACCATTCTTTTCCATTCCATAAAAACTTCACCCGAGCTGGCTTCGCACTCTTGGTTCACAGCGAGTAAAGCCTCTTCATATTCAATTTTCTGTAAGTCAATTTGAGCGGGCAGTTGCATTAACTTTTCTTCGTGGTCGGCTTCGGCCTGATTCAGTTGCATGGTGATCTCGGCCAAGTCATTTCCACATTGCTGTTCCAACTCCATATATTGTTTGGAAATACCCATCATGGCATTGGCTTCGTTGTTTTGGGCGGCCAGTGTGTTTGAGATTCCTTGGCTTGTGCCTTGTAATAAAGATTGTAGGCATCCGGCACCACCCATTGCACCATTTGCGGCTGAGCCGACACCTTGTCCGTTTCGCATTCTCTCCACCATCATGGCTTCTTGCGTACTGACTTCCATATTCAAGCGAGCGTTCGCGCTGCCAACGACAAAAATCGAAAGTGCAAAAGGTAAAAATCGGATCATATTTCCCCCTCGAAATACTCACTTAATTATAACCAAAGAATGGGTCGTCGCAAATTGAGTTGTTTCATTCTGAGACGGTTTTCTGCCAAAACTCGACAGACAGTCAGATAAAGAGCCTCTGTAGGCTCCACATCGCCCCGACGAACAAACAGACATTACCCATTATCCGATGACCGTAAAACCACTGAAGGAGTTCCGGACTCATCGTTTGATTGGCTTGCTCCTTCAAGTGAGGCAGATGTGTCACCACCGTCATGATGGCGCCATAAAGAAGAACGATAAAGGGAAAATAAAAATCAAGATCGGCAATCATACAAAAGGTATCGGAAAACTGAATTTTGAACTTTATTTTTTTCACCAAAAAAGACGGAGAGCAAGAACGAAGCCAACTATAAATTGCAAGTTTTTAATGAAAACTTTCTAAAAACCCGATCTTTTAACCGAGCCATGCGTCTCAAATTCCCTTTAGTGGCGAAAAATAAATGATATTTTTCTCGGATTTTGTTATGTTGAATCTAAGTTCTGTGGTGCGTATGTTGAATACAGAAATCCTATAGATATATAATTGGGGGCCGTCCCTGGCGACGGTGAGCAGGCCCGGGATCGATCCGGGAAGCCTAAAATCGCTATTATAGCCACCCACCTGTAGAATTCGGGATTTCGTGATTCACTAGCATCCACAGGACCTTTTTTTCTTTCTTTTCCCTCTATAATTTGCTTAATTGTCCAGTATGTCTGATGAAAACGTGTCGTCGAGGCAAGGCCGTTGGGATCACCTTCTTCGAGAGATTCCGTCTAAAGCCACGACTCAAACCAAGTCCGCTCCTCCGCGCAAGGCTCCAGAGCCCCCGCCAGCACCCGTGGAAGAGGAAAGCCGAAATATCTTTTCGGTGTCTGAGATCAATAAAGCCATTAAGATACAACTGGAAGGTCAGTTCACTCATGTTTGGTTACAAGGCGAGATCTCTAACTTCAAAGCACATACCTCGGGGCATTTTTATTTTAGTTTGAAAGACGACAAAGCTCAGATCAATGCCGTGATGTTTCGTGGTTTCAATTCAAGATTGAAGTTTAAACCGGAAAGTGGAATGGAAGTGGTCGTTCAAGGAAAGATCACGGTTTATGAACCTCGTGGCAATTATCAAATGTTTTGCGAGGGCATGGAGCCGGTGGGTGCTGGTGCTTTGCAAAAAGCCTTCGAGCAACTGAAGAAAAAGTTGGGCGATGAAGGCCTGTTTGAGCAGAGTTTGAAAAAACCGATTCCCAAATTTCCACAGAATATCGGTGTGGTCACATCGCCCACAGGTGCAGCGATCCAAGATATATTGAATGTCCTGAAAAGGCGATCGAAGCGAGCCCAAGTCACAGTGATTCCGGCGCGTGTTCAAGGCGACTCCGCTGCCGGAGAGGTGGTGCGCGGAATTCAACTGGCCAACCAAGTTGGCGGTTTTGACGTTTTGATCGTCGGGCGTGGCGGAGGCTCGATTGAAGACCTTTGGTGTTTCAACGAAGAGATTGTGGCTCGGGCGATTCACAGTTCAAAAATTCCGATTATTTCAGCCGTGGGCCACGAGGTTGATTTTACGATTGCCGATTTCGTTGCTGATCTGCGCGCACCAACACCGTCGGCGGCTGCCGAAGTGGTTGCAAAAAGTGAACAAGAGCTGATTGAAAAACTGCAGTTTTTTAGTCGCTCGTTGCGATTGATGATCTATCAGAAAATACGCGATCATCGCGCTCAGGTTCAGTATTTTGAAAAGCGGCTGCTTGATCCGCGCAAGTATTTGGAAGACTGCATGATGAGGTTGGACGACTGGAGTCAGAGACTGCAGCAAGCCCTACTGCGAAACATCGAAAACTTGAAATTACGAACCAAAGCCTTATCAAAAGGTTTGGTCAGCCCGCAGGCCGTCTTGGACTCTCATCGTCAGCACAACCAAGCTCTGCTAAAAATGCTGACAAGCTTGATGAAGCAAGTTTTGGAAAAAAAGCAGAGTTCTTATCAACGGCAAACCTCCCTCCTCGACAGTTTAAGTCCTCTGCGGACCGTCGATCGCGGTTACGGTATTGTTCGCCAAAAAGGCCAGCTGGTTCCTGATATTAAAAGTTTAAAAGAGAAAACAATAGAAATTGAATTACGCGACGGCCTTATCGAAGCCGAAGTGGTAAAAACAAAAAAGAAGGAGCAGTCATGAGTTTTGAAAAGAAGTTAACTCGACTGGAAGAGATTGTCGGAAAAATGGAGGCTGGTGATATCTCCCTTGATGATAGCCTTAAGCTTTTCGAAGAAGGCGTCAAACTTTCACGAGATTGTAATAAAGAATTGAGTGAGGCCGAGCAAAAGGTCAAAAAACTTGTGGGTGTCGATGCCAATGGTGACCCCGTGTTAGAAGACTTTGAAAAATGATCGAAGCAGCAGAAAAATATTCTCAGTCTTTTGAGCAGGCGTCGAAAGAGTATTTTGCTCATCGTCGCGCCGAGGCCAGTAACGTTTCCACACTTTTGGATTCTATGGAATATTCTTTCTTCAACGGCGGCAAGCGTTTTCGTCCTTTGCTCTGTTATGCTGTCGGTGAGGCCTTGGGACTTCAAGAAGGTCAAGTGACCCCATTTGCAATGGCTGTTGAAGCCATCCATACCTACTCGTTGATACATGACGACCTTCCCTGCATGGACAATGATGAAATGCGACGGGGACAACCCACTAATCATATTCAATTTTCAGAGGACATGGCTTTGTTGGCCGGTGATGCTTTGTTAACAGAGGCTTTCTTAATGGCTGCACGCGCCTATCCTGAGCTGGCCGGAGTTATGGTCGAGCATCTGTCGAAAGCGGCGGGTCTAAGCGGAATGATTCGTGGACAGGTTTTGGATTTAGGCAAGGGGGCACCGACCAACAGTTTATCGGATCTAATTCATCTTCACGAAATGAAAACGGGTCAATTGATTGGTCTCTGTTTTGCCGGACCGGCCCTTATTGCGAAGCGCGATCCACAGGATTTTTACGAGCTGGGAATGCAGCTCGGTTTGGCCTTCCAAATCAAAGATGACTTGCTCGACGCCGAAGACGAAGATGACGCTAGTTTTATTAATTTTCTAGGGCCTGTGGGTAGCGAGCAACATCTACAAAGTTTAACCGAAAAAATCTTTAATCAATTGAATGAACTCAATTTAGACTCAGCCTTTTTAAAAGATCTTATTCACTTTAATTTTTCACGTCAGAAATGAGTAAGAAACGTCTTGATCAATTGTTGCAGGAGCTCTACCCCGAGTGGAGTCGCTCCAAGTTGCAGGCTCTTATTGAAAAGGGGCATGTTGAAATCTTTAATTCGGACTGGAAAGTGGAATCTCGGCCCGGTGCCAAAATCGATAGCGATCGCTTCAGTCTTAAAAATATCCGGGTCAAACAGGACGAAGAGTTTGCTTACGTCTCGAGAGGGGCCCTGAAGCTTAAAAAAGCAATGGAAACATTCCGGATTCCAATACAAAACCGAATCGCTCTCGATGTTGGTTTATCAACGGGTGGATTTTCGGATTATTTATTACAAAATCGGATTTTGCGCATTCTTGGCATCGATGTTGGAACTCGACAGCTTCATCCCAGCCTCGCCCACGATGATCGACTTGTCTCTTATGACAAAATCAACGCAAGGCACCCTCTCCCCGAGTCGATTTTAGCCCCCTTTTTTAAAGACAGTGCAAACTCTTGTTTTGACCTGATCGTCGTCGACGTTTCGTTTATTTCTTTAAGCCTCATTATCCCGAATTTAAGAAGCCTCTTGGCTGCCAATGGCGATATGGTAACCTTACTGAAACCCCAGTTTGAATTGACCAAATCAGATTTGAATAAAAAGGGTGTGGTAAAAACGGAAGAAGGACTTCACAAAGCCAAAAAGAAAATAATTGAGGTTTTGCGTCAGAATACGTTAGAAGTGGTAGATACGATTGATTCACCGATAGAGGGAGAAAATGGCAACAAAGAATTTCTTATTTGGTCTCGTCCTTAGTGTTTTGAGCATCGGCCTGCTTTCCTGTAGCTCTTTGAATTTTAAAACACGTAAAGAAGTGGAACAGCAAAGGCAGCGGCAGCAAGGAGAACAGTCAGCTCCTGCCGCTCCCGGTGGTATTAATCAACCTCCCGAAGTGCAAGCTGAAGCCCCCGAGTTTTTGCAAAAAGACCCGCCAAAGTTGGGCCTGATTCTTGGTGGAGGCGGAGCACTCAGTTATGCCCATATCGGTTTTTTACAAGAATTAGAAACCCAAAAAATTCCAGTTCATAGCATCGCCGGAGTCGAGTGGGGGGCGTTAGTGGCTGGTGCCTATGCGGTCGATCGAAAGGCTCATTCGGTGGAATGGAATCTTTTAAAACTGCCGGTGGATAAATTTGACAACTCAGGCTTTTTCTCGTCTGGCAAACAAGGAGTTAGCGCTTCCACATTTGACGGATTTTTAAATAAAATTTTCGGCAGTAAATCCCTATCAAACCTGAGCGTTCCCTTTACCTGTCCATTTGCCAATGTGGCAAAAGAGAAGGTGGGACTTCGCCGTTCAGGACGAATGCGAAATGCAGTGCGTTCTTGTTGGGCTTTACCACCACACTTCAAAGTCAACCCGGTAGGGGCCAACCCCATGGGTGTTGCCGAGGTCGCCGCTCAGATGCGAAACCAAGGGGCTGAGTTGATCGTTTACGTCGATGTGGTTTCCGAAAATGCGTTGTTACCTGAAAATAAAAGGTTAGAGAGTGCAGAGAGCACTTTCATTTGGGTTACTCAGAAGTCATTGCCCGACTTACTGAAGCCTCCAGTTGTTAATGAAGTTATCAAAATTTCACTGAGTGGGCACAACATCACTTCTTACAAATCCTTGCGTTCCATCATTCGTAACGGACAATTGAAATCAAAAACACTGGTGAAGGGGTTGGCAAAAAAATATGCTTACTAAAACGTTTAAAGATACAAGTGTGTTCAAACAAAGACGGCAAAATCTCACGGAGATGGTCGGACCAGCAACTTTCGTGTTGTTTGCCGGACAAGAAGGGTATTTATCACCGTTTCGGGTGAACAGTTCCTTTGTTTATCTCACCGGTTTTGAAGAGCCAGAGTCTGCGGCTGTGATTCGCACCGGCCCGGAGCCTTCGTTCACTCTGTTTGTCCGTGAGAAAAATCCAAGTATTGAGATCTGGGACGGGGAGCGCTATGGGCCTGAAAAAGCCAAGGTCGAATTTGGCGCCGACGCTTGCTATGCCATTGACGAACTCAGTGAGCACTTGCCTGCACTTATGAAAGGCTCTCAAGCCATCTACTTTGCCTTAGGTGAAGACTCCATGGATGATGAGATTGTTTTGGAAGCAAGAAACCGCGCCCAGCAATTGGAGCGACGGTCTGGACAAGCGCGGTTGCCGATTCATGATCCCAATGAAGTGTTGAGCCTTATGAGAATGGTGAAAGACGATTCTGAAATTGAAATAATGAAGGAGTCCTGTGAGCTTTCAGCCCAAGCGCATATCCAGGTGATGAAAACGGCAAAGCCAGGTTTGAACGAAAAACAAGCGTTAGCTGAATTTCTTTATACGATTTACAGTGGTCAGGCTTCCCGAGAGGGTTACTCCAGTATCATCGCGTCTGGGACCAATGCATGTACACTTCACTACCGAGCTAACACCCGAGACATGCAAGACGGGGACTTTCTATTGATTGATGCCGGTGGTGAGAAAAACTACTATACCGCCGATATCACTCGCACCTTTCCAGTGAACGGAAAGTTTACCGCACCTCAACAGAAGATTTATGAAGCGGTGCTGGATGTACAAAAACGTTTGATCGAGTCCGTGAAAGTTGGGTTTTCTTTGCCAGAGCTGCACGAGCAATCCTGTCAGTGGCTATGTGAAAAGATGATTGAGCTGAAGTTACTAAAAGGAAATGTTAACGACTTGTTACATAATAAAGCTTATCAAAAATATTATCCTCATGGGGTGGGACATTACTTAGGTCTCGATGTGCATGACGTCGGAGTTTCTAAAATCAAAGGAAAGCCTGTACCCTTTCGACCAGGTGTTGTGGTCACTGTCGAGCCGGGGCTGTATGTACCTGCCGGTGACGCTGACGCGCCCGCTGAATTGCGTGGGTTGGGTGTTCGCATTGAAGACGATGTTCTGGTGACAGCCGAGGGCCCGGTGGTTTTAAGCGCTTCGGCACCTAAAGAGATCGTGGATCTCGAAGCCATCATTGGTACTGCGGCAAAATAGACAACGAGAAATTTGATCTCACTGAAGAAAGATCCGATAAAAGTTTGTGAAAAAAATATTTGTAGTTCTTATTCTAATCATTTTACTGATTCCGCCCATGCTTTATCTAGGATCAGTGGGTGTGCAAAGTTGGGTAAAAAACCAATGGGTTGAAAAATGGAGCCGCGAAGAGAGCGAAACAGAACTGAAAAGTTTTATCAACCAGCTCAGTGGGGTTCAGCGCTTACAAGTCGCCGAGTTAAAGCAGCACGAGAAAGTCACCCGCAAAAGCCGTAAAAAGGTCTTTTGGGAAAAACTAGAGCTACCAATCGTCATCGTTTCGGTCGAGGTTCCTGTCACTTACACTTATTATGTCGACCTAAAGGAAACCTGGAGTGCCGTTGAGCAGAGCCCCGGCGATTGGTTGGTGGTGGTGCCAGACCTAGAGTTCAATCCTCCCGCTGCAGAGATATCGCAGTTGCAGGTGAAAATTGAAAAATCCAGTTTGTTCCGCAATGAAATGGAAATCAAAAATCAAATTCTCTCGCAAATGTCAGCCTATCTGCGCGAAAGAGCCGAGGCCCATCGACCTTTGGTCATGGAGCAAGCCCGTAAGGAGATTCAAGCCTTGGTTAAACAGTGGCTTGAGCAAGCCCAAAAAAGCAATGACCATGTGAAGGTGTTATTTCTAAGCGAGAATCAAAGTTCTCAACCGAACCATTAAATTCGTTATTTTAAGGCAACGAATCGATCAGAGGCTAAAAAAGGCCCATGATCATCCCCATGGGGGCAATTATTCTAAGGGCTGAAGTTTCAAAACCAGAAAGCGCCATTAAAGACGTCTTAAATTTTAGCTGATTTATTTAAAAAAATGATGGATCGGCCAGCCGTGGATTTGAGCATGTTCAAGAAGTTTGCGCTCTTCATGAAAAAGTCCATTCTCCTCAACCTGTGTTTGTAAGCAAAGTTTGCCACCGATGGAGGTATCGATAAGGGAAATATCGCCCAGTGTATTACCGGCACAAAAAACCGGCTTCACACCCTGAGTTCGTGCAAGCAGGGCTTCGGCTTTCCCGTGTCGCCAGGTGATGGGGCCATCTTGCTGTTCTGTGACCTTGCCGTTTTCATCGATCTTGGTTTGAATTCCCATTACATTCTCAAAGGGGACGCCCACCATATGAGCGGCCGGTTCAACAGCCCACTGGATGGACGCTGTAACAATAAAAACCTCGATGCCTTGGTTTTGTAACCAGGAGATCATTTCTTTTTGAGACTCAAAGATATTGGCCCCTTTAGTTTCAACTGCTTGCTTGGCCCATTCCCTGACCTGCTCCAGGGATTGACCGGCCGAAATTTGCGCCAGCCAAAGATAGGCCTTCACTGGGTCGACCTCTTTGGTGGATTCGTAGTAGTCCCATGGGTCCACTTCTTTCAAGGCCGGTAGGTCGCAATGGTCGATTTGATACTGGAAAAACTGCTCCCCCATATCGCTATTCCAAAGGGTTCCATCGGCATCAAAGGCGGCGTAGTAGGGACCTTGAGTCCGGCCCATGGCCTCTTTCACATCGGCTTGTAATTTATTCACTAACTCACTTGAAAATCGATTTTTTTCCATGCCTAAGAGCCTACTCTATTCTGTGCCGGACTTCCATTTAAGATTCCGTTTTGTTGGCAACAAGGTTCATTGGTGGACGTATTCCCGGTGATCGATTAAGATGCAGGGATGGAAATCAAGTTGTTTTTACCTGCCCATGTCGACTCCATCTTTTCTTATGAAAAAAGGAAACTGGAATCCGATCTTAGTGAATTGCAAATCGAAATGAAAGCTTGGGACCAGCCCTGGCGCAAAGAATCCTTAGATCATTATTCCAACTTAGGTTGGAGTTTTGTGGCGATGGACGACAACGAAGAGATTCTTGGTTATATATTGGGTCAGCCCTTTTTGTTTTTTAACAATTGGACGCAGTCCCTTTGGATTGAACACATCTGTTTTGACAATGAGGACGTTGGACACCAACTTGTGGATACGGTGATTCGTTGGGCAAAAACCAAACACTTGCAAAAAGTTCTAGTCAATAGTGACTGTGCGGCGGCCGACTTTGCTCAAACCACTTTCACGGGTTTTAAAGACAAAGGCTACATGCACCTTTCTACAACCAAAATGGAAGAGGCTCTGCGGTGACATTTTCTTACAAAACGCGGCAATCAAATATAGAAAAGTTAAAAAATGAAATCTTCGATCTGGTTATTGTTGGCGGTGGTATCACCGGAGCCGGGGTCGCTCGCGATGCCGCTTCCCGCGGAATGAAGGTGGCTTTGGTTGAGGGAGCTGATTTTGCTTCTGGAACCAGCTCCAGATCCTCAAAGCTTATTCATGGTGGTGTCCGCTACCTAGAAAATTTTGAGTTCGGCCTTGTGTTTGAAGCCTTGTCGGAAAGGGCGTTGTTGTTCAAAATCGCCCCGCATTTGGTTCATCCTCTTCGCTTTCTAATTCCGATCTATAAATCCTCACGCGTGGGGTATTTTAAAATGTTAGCAGGGATGTGGCTTTACGACATGTTAGCCCTTTTTGAAACGCCGCAAATGCATGAGGGGCTTGATGCCCGTGAAACCAAGGAAAGAATTCCGAGTTTGAATGCTCGCGAGCTTGTTGGCGCCATGGAATATTCCGATGCTTACACCGATGATGATCGCCTGGTGATTGAAACTTTAAGGGATGCCCATCGAATGGGTGCAACCATCTCTAATTACACCCATGTTGAAACCAGCTATGGTGACGGCGAAGTCATTGAATCCATCGAGGTGACCGACAAAATGTCGGGGCAAACC
Organism: uncultured Pseudobdellovibrionaceae bacterium; assembly: GCA_964588335.1. Classification (GTDB taxonomy): domain Bacteria; phylum Bdellovibrionota; class Bdellovibrionia; order Bdellovibrionales; family JAGQZY01; genus JAGQZY01. The sequence continues at coordinate 20,666 of CAZPOV010000009.1, forward strand.
TTTAATATCCGAGGCAAGCAGTTTGTTTCAGGCGTGGGGCCGTGGACCGATATTTTTGGCAAAAAAATAAAAGACAAATGGAAACAAAAACTGCGTCCAACCAAAGGCGTGCATTTGGTTTTCCATCGGAAAAAAATCCCCATCGAAAAAGCTGTGGTTATGGCCGTTGAAAAGCGGATTATTTTTGTAATCCCACGGCAAGAAATGGTTATCGTTGGCACAACAGATACCGATTACCCGAATAATCCCGCTGATGTTTTAACCACCACAGATGATGTTCAGTATTTGCTGAATGCTTTGGAGCAGTATTTTCCAAGCTTGGGGATCAGTGAGAGCGATATTGTTTCCACGTACAGTGGCGTGAGACCTTTGGTTGATGACGGTTCCGACTCTGAAGGCAAGACCAGTCGGGAACATAGCATCTGGGAAGAGGGTCCCAATTTAACATTTATCGCTGGCGGCAAGTACACCACTTACCGGCAAATTTCCGAAGAGGCTGTTGATTTTGTTCTAGCCAAGATGCCCTTTGAGAACCGAATGTCTTTTGGTCAATCTGACACTAAAAAGCCTTTAAACCCTAAAATTTCACCGACATTGTATGAGCGCTCTAAAAATCGCGTGATGGAGTGGGCGGAGGCGTACCATGTTAGCCCGAAAATGGTAGCTCACTTAATTGAACGTCATGGTGATGAGGCCGAGGACATTCTTATAAAAATTCATAATGATTACAATATGTATACTGCCAATGAATCTCTTTGGATGGGTGAGGCCTTCTTTGCCATTGAAAACACGATGTGCGTGAGCTTGGTCGACTTTTATTGGCGCCGGACACCGCTATTTTTGGCAATGAGCGATCATGGGATGAAATATCTTAATGATATCATAAAGGTGTTTTCAGAACGATTGGGCTGGACCGAACAAGAAAAAGAAGCGCAACAGGATCAGTTGCTTTTGACAATGCAGCGGGAACTTTCGTGGCGGGCTCTTCTTGCTTAAGAACGAAGATTTTTTAATGCTGCAATCACTTTAGGCAGACTGGCCATATTGTGTTTTTTAAGCTCTTGCACAAATTCAGAGCCTCCCAGCGCAAAGATTTTAAAATATCCCTTGCGAGTCACCTGCATAATATTGCTAGGCATTGAAATTTTAATATCTCGACTTATAATTTGTTTCGTCAGTTTGATCCCCAATTGACCAGGAGAAAGGCCTTTTTCACTAATCAAAACGGCTATGGCCTCTGGAGAGGCATCGAAAATAAAATCCGGAGCCAGCGGCTTTTCCTCTTTGGCATGAACCGAGTCGCCATCATAAAGAACTCTGATTTCAACGGCTTGAGCTATTCGAATCGCGATCTCTGCTTTTTTATTCAAACAGGAAAGGGTCTCCTTGCAGGCGGGTTCTGTGGTTAGAAACTCTATCAAGTCATTCACTAAGCGTTGTTTTTCCATCTCGGCATTGAATGCCTTTTTCGAAGATCAGGCAATAATGCGGCGTCCCTATCGGGGCCTTCATTGGCGCCGGGGATTCTCTTCTAACCTCTTGTATTGACTCTTTTTTTATTAAACTTTAATCTTGAGCCCTAGAAAGGTAGCCCTATGAGTTTTTTAAATCGTTTCTCGGATTATTTCTCCAACGATATTGCCATTGATCTTGGAACTGCGAATACCCTGGTTTATTCGAAAAGCAGTCGTGATATCATTCTTGATGAACCTTCAGTTGTTGCTGTTCAGAAAAACTATCGAGGCATGCAAAGCCGAGTTTTAGCTGTCGGCAAAGAAGCCAAAGATATGTTGGGGCGAACACCGGGAACGATTGTGGCCATTCGACCCATCAAAGACGGGGTCATCGCCGACTTTGAAGTCACTCAGTCCATGTTGAAATACTTTATTTCAAAATCAACGGGTCAGCAAAAAAGTTTTATTCGACCTCGAATCAACATTTGCGTTCCCTACGGCATCACTCAGGTGGAGAAAAAGGCGGTCAAAGAATCCGCCATGTCGGCCGGAGCTCGAGAGGTTTATTTGATCGAAGAGCCAATGGCAGCCGCCATCGGAGCCGGCCTTCCCATTGCAGAGCCCATTGGTAGTATGGTGGTTGACATGGGTGGAGGAACCACAGGTGTGGCTGTTATTTCTCTTGGTGGTATCGTCTTTTGTAAATCTATTAAAGTGGCCGGTGACAAGTTGGACGAAGCCATTATCAACTACGTTCGACGCCAGTTTAATTTACTAATTGGTGAAAGAACAGCCGAGCAAATTAAAATTGCCATTGGAAACGCTTACCCATTCGAAAAATCAAGATCCATGGTTATTAAAGGTCGCGATTTGGTTGCAGGAGCTCCCAAAACCATCGAAATTTCCAGTGAACAAATCAATGAGGCTTTAAAAGATCCGTTAACAGAAATTGTCGATGCGGTTCGAACAACTTTAGAGAAAACTCCGCCAGAATTGGCATCCGACATTGTCGACAATGGTATTGTCCTAACCGGAGGTGGTGCTCACCTTCATAATCTGGATGTTTTGATTCGGGAACGAACCGGCTTACCGGTTACAATTGCTGAAAACCCTCTAACCTGTGTGGTGATGGGATCTGGGAAAGCGCTAGAAGACTTGGATTTGTTAAAACAAGTTTCGACTGACTAAGGCGAATTTCGGGTGGGGGAAACGAGAAAAAGAAAGTCACTACGAGGACTGGTCTTCACCTGGTTCTTCTTTTTTACTCTTGTCCCACTTATTTTCTTAGCCTTCGTTGTTCAAAATCAATATCAGAAAAGTATTAACCAACAAATTAAAGACAAATTGACCATCCATGTCCGTGAACTGGAAAGTCTTTTTGCCAAAGAGCGAACCACAGCTGAACAGTTCCTGGTAAAATCCTTACAGGACAACTCACTGATCTACTATTTAAGCACGCTTGAGCCAAATGGTTTAAAGGCCACACTCAGTGATAAGATTAAAATTTACGGTCAGGAAGAAGTGAAGGTTTACACCCAGGGCGGCCAGGTCTTTGTGTTTTATAAAGACGATTATCAAACAGTTCATGGGCAACCTGATTTGCCAATGACTTTGCGAACCAAGCTTGAAGACGAAAATTCCCTGCATCGGGTTTTATTTCAACAGAATGAAAAGAAAGAAAATATTTTAAGCCTGTCGATTGTTCGTAAAATTGTCGGTGTTCAAGAAAGAACGGTTGGTTATCTGGAAACCATCATACCCGTGGACATTGAATACTTGGATCAGATCACTCAAGCAATCGGGGCACAAGTGGTTTTCTTTGATAGGGACGGGCGTGTGTTGTTAACGTCTTTGCCGGCCCTTTCTGGCCAACTGGATCAAAGCCAAAACTTTTTAAGTGGACGCAATACTTTTTTCGAATTCAATGTTGAAGACACCCCTTACGCCTTTATGTCGACCGCCATCAGTTGGGGGCAGCTCGAGTTTTTAATGGGAATGGGCTCTTCGAAGCTCGAGGCTGAGGCCAGCATCCGCAACGTTAACTACATGATTCTGTTTACCTTCTTAAGCTTTTTTGTGTTTCTTTTGATTATGAGTTTCTACTTCGTTCGCGAAGTGATCTCTCCCATCGAGGCCCTGATAAAAGCTTCTAAAGATCTGAAAGACGCCCGCGAAGCCCCTTTTATAGCGAATAAAAGTAAAACCGAAATTGCAGATCTGGTGGATGCGTTCAATGAAATGAGTGTGCAGATCGTCGAGTCCGACCAGAAAATGAAAAAACAATTGGACCTCCTAGAGCAGGCCAATAACAAAATTAAAAACACGCAAAACCAATTGGTCCAGTCGGCCAAACTTGCCAGTCTCGGTGAACTTGTTGCGGGAATTGCCCATGAGTTAAATAACCCTATCGGTTTTATCTACTCAAACATTGGACATCTACGAGAATACTCACAGTCCCTATTCAGTATCATAGATAAAACAAAGAACAATAAAGGGGAGTTGGATCTCCTTTTGGTAGAAGAAGACTATGATTATATTAAAAAAGACTTACCGAAATTGATCCAGTCTTGTGAAGAAGGTTCAAATCGTGCCAAAGATATCGTTTTAGGGTTGCGGAACTTTTCACGAGCCGATGAAGAAAAAACTCAAGCCTTTGATGTCAATAATGGTTTGGATAGCACCTTAAAATTATTATCTGGAGAGTTGAAAAACAAAGCTCTTGTACGCAAGGACTACAATGAGGTTCCAAAAATCAATTGTAACATCAACCAAATGAAGCAAGTTTTTATGAATATACTCAATAATGCCATTCAGGCCCTCGAGGAGGAGGGAGATATTCATATCAAGACGGAATTTTTGAGTGAAGAGAAAATCGTACGCGTGACAATTTCTGATACTGGAATCGGTATTGAAAAAGACAATGTCGAGAAAATTTTCGACCCCTTTTATACCACCAAGTCAGTGGGTGAGGGGACAGGGTTGGGGCTCAGCATCTCCTACGGTATTGTCAAATCTCATGGTGGTCAAATCGCTGTCGAGAGTGAAGTCGGGAAGGGCACAACTTTTATCGTTGATTTGCCTGTTTATCGCGAGTAGCGAAGCCATCAATTATTATTTTTAGCTTCTGAGTAAAAGATAAGATCCCAATTCAAAGCCCTCCCTCCCTTTTGGTGATCTCGGCCTAAAGTTTTTATCTGATACTGTTTTCCGTTGCTTTTGTAGATGTAAGGGTGGCCAAAAGGGTCTTTGCGAAGGTCATCAATGTAGGGACCATTCCATTGCGGGCAGAGTTTTATAGCGGCACGAAGATTGACCAAAACTTCAAGACCGGCTTTTGAGTGGGGATAAGATAGACAATCGCTTTTGTAAGAATCCAGAGCCTCTCCAAGACTCATCATTTCTCCAGCCGCCTCATGATATTTGAGTTTCACAAGGACGGCCGATTCGGCATAAGTCATAAGTGAAAATATGACAGCTTTGATAATCATAGCGACTCCTTTTTACCTAATTTGTCTTAAAATAGGAGTTGAGGAAAGACCTGACATTCTCAAGCGCTTGAATTTCCATTTCATTGGCGGAAGCCGATGCTAAGTGCCTATAAAAACAAAACATTTAGAGATTTGCGAATTTGTGGAAGGTGCAACCCGGTGGAATTTATTATCCTAAAAAAGAGATCAGGAGTGAGATCTCAAAAGATAGCGAGGGCTATATGAAAGCTTTATACGATTATACAGATTACAAAGATTTTTTGAATGACCGAATCAGTCGATTTCCTAATAAGGGGCGCGGCATTTCCTCAAAACTCTCGAAATACATTGGGGTGTCTGCGGTTATGGTTTCACAAGTGTTGAATGGCAACCGAAATTTTTCGAGAGATAAGCTGTATTTAACCACCTTGTTTCTCGAAATGAATGACTTAGAAACGGAGTATCTTTTGAATCTTTTTGACGCCAATCAATCGAAAAATTTTGAACACGTCAATTATCTTCAGAAAAGACTAGAGAGATTAAAGTCCGAGATTCAAAAGCGAGAGGCTCTGACTTTCTCTGCATCCGAGCGACTGTCAGCCGAAGATTCGACTTATTGGTCGGCCTCTTTGATCGATAAAACCTACCCCTAAATATTTCCATTTCCAAAGGTATGGATCTCATTTCGAAACACTATTTGGCATTATTGTGGAGAGTTTTTTTTTGAGAGGTTTCCTACTATTTAATAAGGGAATGATGAGTGATACGTGTCTGGGGGGGAAATGAAGCCTATTATTGAGTTCAATAACTACAAAAGTTATATCCAATCACTAATTTTATGCTCACAGAAGGAGAAGAGCGAGGTTTATTATGAGCTCTCCTGTTCTTTAGGGGTTCCTGTGGCCCAACTAAAAAGTATTTTCGAAGGCGAAAAGCATATTTCGGAGGATAGTCTGCTCCTCGTCTGTATCTACTTTGGCCTAGGTGATTTGGAAAGTCGCTATTTAAGTGTATTGTTGCGTTTAAACCAAGCCATCAATTGGCAAGAGATTGATAGTCTGTGTGGTCAGCTTGACCTTTTAAAACAAGAAATGATCGATCTTAGGCTTGAGCAAACCACAGAAATTTCAATGGTCTCGGAAATTTTTGATTGTGCCTAAAGTCTTTTAAAAGTCTCAAAATAAGACAGATGATATAGATTTTAATATTTCCTGAGGGATTCCGATAAAATGGAATCATGAATCAGTATATCATTCCAGGAATACTCTTTTGCCTAACCATGTTTTTCGCGTATTTATTCGTGACAGGGCCTATTGGAGGATCCCATGGCCAAAGTGACCTGGCAGATTCCACTGGAAAAGTCCCTTACAATAGGTTGATCAACCTCAAAGAACAGACTCGCATGCGCCTCGATTTAAAGAAGCAGCAGGCGGTGCTACAGAGGACCGGTGATAAGCCTTTTTTGGACCCAGGTGCTGACAAGAGAAATGAAACCCATAAGTTGGACTTGAATGACGATTATGGTCCCGCAGCTTTCGATATCAACAGTCGGAATTCGGCCAGTGCCATGACTTTAGATCAAAAAATGGATGAATTTCTTGCTAAGCGCCAGCGTTACGAAGAGCTCGAAAAGCTGAAGAGACAAGAGTATGTTCAGCGTTTTATCGAAGAGTCCTACAGAATGGGCTTTGACGTGCGGATAAACGATAAAATGGAAATTGTCAGCGTTAAAAAGCTGGATCGATAGACCTACTGACCTTTTGGCTCTTGTTTTCGACCAATCAGAAAATCCTGTTCCCCTAAACCTAAACCACACTGACATCGACCTGAGAGGGTTGGATTGAGAAAACTGCCACTGAACTGTACATAATCTTAGTTGGGCGAGCTGCAGAACGAGACCATGAACGTTGCTACTGGTGCATTTAGGTTTTAAACTGACTGGAACCCTATTCGAATAATCAATGAGGAGTGGAACCATGTTTAAAAAAATAGCTCTTTTAATCAGCGTATTACTGGCGTTTTCAGCCTGTGGACCTAAGGGATTTATAAAAGGCGAGTACGATGAGGACGTCACCAGTGACAACCTTCTGAATGACCGTTGGTCAGAAACCGATATGCAAAGAGTTGTGAAAGACTTGGTAGCCAAAATGCTTCGAAGTCGTCACATTCAGAACGCGAAAACACCACCCATTATTATGGTGACTCGATTGCGTAACGAAACCGATGAACACATCAATACAGATAGCATAATGGACATGGTTCGAGTCGAGCTACAGAATGCTTCGGAAGTTGAATTTGTTAACAAATCCGCTCGTGGCGATGTCGCAGAGGAGTATGAGTACCAAAACTCTGGAATGGTTTCAGAAGAAACAAAAAAGAGCGCTGGTGGGCAAATTGGTGCCGATTTTATCTTGGATGGAGCACTGACTTCCAATGTGCAAGATATAAACAAACGGAAGACCGTCTATTACAAAGTCACATTGAACCTTACAAACTTGAAAACCAACGTTATCAAATGGACGGGTTACAAGGAGCTTCGCAAAAAGTATAAGAAAAGACGGATGGGGCTCTAATTTTTAGGAACCAGGAAAGTTGGTAACGTGCTAAAAGCTCTGTCTATCACTCTCTTATTGCTGTTGATTGGCTGCGCGACCTACCAGTCAGATGTGGGGGAAGCACGTGATCAATTAGCCATGGGCTCGCCGCAAATGGCGGCGAGTTTATTTGCCGAGCGGGCGGGGCAAGAGGGTAAGGACCAACTTCTCTATATGTTGGATTACGGAATTGCTCTGCACGAAGCCGGTGATTTTGAAAAAAGTAATGAAATATTGATTCAGGCCGACCAACTGGCAGAGGTCAAAGATTACACCAGCCTGTCGAGAGAGGCGGGCTCGTTGTTTTTAAGTGAGTCGCTGATTCAATATAAGAGTGAGCGCTTTGAAAATATATTAATAAATGTTTACTTGGCGCTTAATTTCACCTTGCTGGGAGACTACGAGAACGCGTTGGTGGAATGTCGGCGCATCGACAATAAGCTTTATAAGCAGAAACTTGAAAATGAAGATCCTCGAAAAAGTTTTTTCGCGCGCTACCTTTCGGCCATGATATGGGAAGCACAAGGGAAGTGGGACTCGGCTTACATCGATTATCAAAACGCCTATAATATCAATCCCAGTCTCAACTATTTAGGGAAGGACTTGATACGTTCGGCCTGGCGGGCTCGCCGGTCTCGTGACTTAAAAGATTGGCTCGATCAGTATCCCCATTATGAATTGGCCGATATTAAAAAAGAAGCACGATCGACAGGAGAATTGGTTTTTTTGTATCAACAGGGCTGGATACCAAGAAAGCAGCCGCGGCCCGAGAACTTTCGGTTTCCCTATCTAGTTCCCCATTATGCTAAATTCAATCAAGCCATTATTGAGGTGAACGGAGAGAAGAAGACTCCGACTCAAATGCTTTACGACGTCGGACAAGAGGCCACTCGCACCCTGAACGCTGATTATTCCTATCTTGTGGCAAAAAAAGTCGCTGGATTTATTGCCAAAGAAGTGGCTGCAGATCAAATTCGACAGCGAAACGAAGCTTTAGGGGCATTGGCTCTGATTGCCATGCATGCAACGGATCGAGCCGACCTCCGGCAATGGTCGACTTTGCCCGACAGTTTTCAGATCTCCAAGTTACACCTGCCTCCCGGAGAGCATGATATAAAGGTCTATGCACAGGGTCCAGCTGGAGAAAGACTTGTTTTCGATTCCAAGGTGAAGATTCGCAAGGGTCAAAAGACCTTTATTTCCGAAAGAACTTTTTAAAAATCGAGTCAGTCCATTAGCGCTCGTGCTGGTTGCTAGGCCTTGATCGTCGATATTTGAAGTAAATTACACATTATTAAAATAAAAAGACCAGTCACTGGCAGTGATTTTGTGGCAATTTCTTCTAATGAAACAAGTCAATGAGTCTGAATTGCTTTTGCCCAGCTTGGGTGGGATTACGAAAGTATTTATTGTTGCTGCCGGACTTTATTTCGGAGCTGATTTTTTCATACCTCTCGCTATCTCTTTCATATTATTTTTATTGTTTTCTCCGATCGTCAATACCTTGAGTGGCGAAGGCAGCAAAGCAAGAAAGTGGTTGGTGACCGTTCTTCTGATGATTGGACTCACCACAGCCTTGTTTTCGGCCATGTATTACATGGCCACTCCGACCTATAACTTTTTTAAAACAGCCTCAAAGAATCTGGATCGAGTTCAACGAGAACTTGTTTTTATTAAAGGAAGCATGCCGACCTTAGAAAAAGCACAGAAAACGGTGGATGACATCTCAAAATCTCGAACCACTCCGGAAGCCGCTGAACAAATTTCCAAGTCTCCGATTCGCGATGAGCTTTTGGCCATCATTCAAGGTTTATTAAGATACTTTGCTTTGATTGGTTTCTTACTTATTTTCTTTTTAGTTTATGGTGATGACTTGATTCGCAGCAGTTGGAGGTCCTTTGGATCGACACCAAAGGGTTTCGAGATGAGTCATTTATTAAAGAGAGTTAAGAAAGCCATGGGTCGTTATTTGTTAACGGTGACAGCAATCAATTTTCTTTTAGGAGTCGCTATTGCCGGAGGCCTTTATATCTATGGTTTTAAAAACCCGATTATTTGGGGTTTCTTAGCCATGAGTTTGAATTTTATCCCATACCTGGGAGCCATTGTTGGATCCTCCCTGGCACTTGTTTTTGGCTACGCGATGTTTGGAACGCTCTTCGCTGGCTTTGTTCCAGCAGCGATCTATTTCGGAATTAATACAATTGAGGGCCAGATGATAACGCCATTGATTTTAGGTTCGACATTTAAGATTAATCCATTAGTTATTCTTTTGGTTATGCTTATTGGAGGATTCCTGTGGGGTCTGATTGGTCTATTTTTAGCCGTCCCTTTCCTCGTGATCAGTCAACTGATGTTGGAAGAGCAAAATGATATTTATAAAAGGCTAGAAAATGAAGAAGTTAAGGAATCAACGTGATGGATTTTGAAAAACTCATAGAGCCGGCGCGCCTAGAAACCATTAGCTTGTTTGAAAAGACCATCAAGAATCTACCTTATATCATTTCGGCAATGGTCATACTGGTATTGTCTCTATTTTTTGCCTATTGGTTCGCTCGATGGATCCGGAGCCTTCTCACCCAAAAAACGTCCAATGTCTTGGTGGCCGGTGCGGTTAGCAAAGCGGTATTCACATTGGCTATTTTGTTGGGGCTATTCTTAACTTTAAAAACTTCAGGCTTGTCCGGTTTGGCGGTGACCCTCATGGGTGGAACGGGCTTGGTCGGAATCGGCTTAGGCTTTGCTTTAAAAGGAACCTTTGAAAATTATATCGCAGGGTTAGTGATTAGTTTTAAAGATATATTCAGAAAAGGAGAGTTGGTGGTCATCGAACCCTACGAGGGGATTATTCAATCGGTGACAACCAGGGGAACCACGCTGATGGATTATGACGGTAATAGCATCATTATTCCCAACGCGCAGGTCGTTTCATCGGCCATCAAAAACCTGACTCGTAATCCGAAAATGCGGCTCCACTTTAATGTAGGAATTGGTTATGAAGACAATTTTGAAAAAGTAAAATCATTAATCGAAGACTTTTTCATGAACCACACCGATAAAATTCTTAGCGACCCTCCACCCTTTGTGTCCTTAGAGAGCTTAGGCTCGGCAACTGTGAATATCAGAGTCAACTTTTGGATTAATACCACCAAAGTGAGTCAATTTAAGTTGAAGTCTTGGGCGATCAATTCGATCAAAGAACTGCTTATCAATAACAACATTTCCATGCCCGATGATGCCCGTGAAATTGTTTTTGCCTCGCCATTGGAAATCTCCAATACATCAAATGATAAGAAAATTGAAAAGGACGTTAGTTCTAACCAGAAGAGTTTTCCACAGAGTCATCAACAGGTTTCTGGCATCAACAAAGAAGAATTCTCTCCTGAGATCGAGGATCTTCGCGAGCAAGCTTTAACAACCGAGCCGCCAGAGAAAGGCGAGAGTCTTATCTGATTTAAAGGTCCTTGTAAATGGTATGCTTCTCACGAAGGTCGTCGATTGACTGTTTTAAATGAGGGCCAGCAATGGGGTCATCGTCACAATAGTGGTGGAGAGGTTTCATAATGGAATCGGCGAATGCCCTGACATCAAAAGCGAACAAAGAAATCCTTGGGGTACCGTTACTATCCTCCATGGCTTGCGCTGTGTGGTAGTTTTCAGCCATCACATAAAAAGCCGCTTTGATTTGATCAATACACTCCTTGGCTGTGAACGGATCGTTAACACCGGGGGATAGAGCGCGGGCTAAAATCTCGGTCAGCAAAAGGAGGCCGAAACGATAATCTTGAATCATAGACTTCTGACTTCCCACTGCTATACACCCATTAAGTTTTTCACAATCATCTTTCGAAAGCTTGGAGTCTTGATCTTCGATCGCGGCCCAGGCCTGATCTTTAGTTATAAAGTCGCCCGCTGTATTGAAGATTCTTATTTTTGAATTCGATTTTTCCATTATTGATAAAATGTCACTGTAATTAATGAATTGTATATAACCCTGGCCATCGAATCGAAGCTGTGTGTTGGATTGGGTTTCTACAAATGCGACATCCGATGAGCTCTTTTTTTCGCTAAAACCCTCGTGAGAAAAATAGTTGATTATTTCCTCTTGGGTTTTTCTACCGACACGATCAACAACAGAGGTCATTCGGATCATAGCTGGGACGTGATGAATAAAATAAACAAAGGCAAGAGTGGAAATTAAACTTAAAACCAAAGACACATTGATAGCCAGTATGGGTGGGGTGGGAGCCTCACTGCCTTGCATGGCGCCTTGGACGGAGCTGAGTGTGAAGACAGTATATATAAAGGTTCCAAGGAACACACCTAAGGTCACTTGACTGCCGCGGTCGTCAAGAAATCCAGACAGACTGCGAGGTCCAATCTGTGAGCTGGCGTGAACAAATGAAAGTAAAGTCATCGAAAAGCTAACACCAGCCACCGTCATGGATGATGTGGAAAGAGTGCTTAATAAACTTCTGGCGCTATCGTGGTTGACGTGCAGAAAGAGGCTAAAGTTTTTAATCGTTTCTTGAAAATGGCTGTCGAGGAAAAAAGTCAATAAGTGGAGAAAGACTGCACCAACCACAAAGGCCCCAGGAATCGCCCAGTAATTGGTTTTAATTTCGGCAAACTTTTTTAATAAGGTTTGTTTGATGGGGGATACGAGCTTCATTATTAAAATCCTCTTTGCGTCACAATATCACAGGCCATTGTTTAGTCTTGATGAATTTGCTGTGTTAATTTGTCGAATAATGCAAAAACACGGTCGCATCAATTCCTGAGTTGTCTCAGATCAAGACGATCTGCAGATCCTGGGCTGTCGATAAATGGCTAACAGTCCAGAGAGTCTTAGAAAATCAAAGATTTTACCGATAAGTCTTCGTGGCACAATGTTTTTTTCTCTTTTTATCAATTCTCGTTTTTTGCCATCCGGCTTTGGGTGAGGTCACTGGCAATGCCAGTCCCTCTGTTGAAGAAAGCGTAGAGACCGAAACTTGTGAGCCAATGTCGGAAGACTCAGTCACTTACCGCTGCGCAGTCGGTCTTTTCAACGGTGCAAGAGCGTTGTTGTATGATTTACCAGCAGGATTTATTTCTCAGTTGGCAGCAGGAAGCCAGGCCTTGGCGGAGTGCAATCGCGACCCAGAGATTAAACGTGGTATCTTGATGATTGTTGAACCATTGATTCGCGACGAAATGGCACAAAACATGAGTTTTGGTTGTGAGATGTTGATCGAGCGTGCGCGTCTATTGGAAGGTCAGTTTCTTCACAACATCCGGGAAAAGCAAAGAAACTACCGTTATGGGCAGGACATGTTGGCCAATCGTGAAATGACTCCTGAACAAGAGCAGCGTGTTCGAGAGCGGTTAGAGGACTTTGAACTTACAAGCAACGAGCAAGAATTCTTAGCGCGTTGGAATGCTCGCAACGACATGTCGGCTCAGGTTCATGGCCAGCAGAGAGCAAATATGGTTGCCGGTGTGCAAAGAATGTGGTCGTGCCGAAACCGAAAAAATATCATCGAAGGAGCTTGCGGACTTGTGGGTGGGGCCGGGGCTGTGGGAGCGGTGGCTCGGGCCGGTCGATTGGCGCGAGGCCTGAGTGCGACCGGGGCCGGCGAAGCTGTCAGTCTCACTCCGGCTTTGCACGCGCAGCTTTTACGCAACGGGCTTAATAGCTCGCAGTTGTCGAGGCTGACACAGAACCTTTCGCTACAGCAAGTGATGGAGGTGAATGGGCTGCTCACTCTTGTTCGCAATGGTACAGCTTTAAACATTGATCAGGCCGGACGCTTGGGGCGACTGATGAGTGAGGCTCGAGTGCCGGGGTTTGGCGCTTTTCATCGAACAACTCCTGAGGCGCTGCAAAGTATCGCGACTCAGGGAACGATGTATGGGGCGGCAACCAACCGTAGGATTTACGCTTTTCCCTTTGTAACCACAGGTCGTTCTTCACTCACTGCTGGAAAAGAATTGGGTGAGTCCATGATCAGTTTCCAAGGCCAAGCGGCCACTCTGTTTAATCCTCGGACACCGCGTGGGCTTTGGTCCGCTTTGCAAAGGTCTCAGGGGCATCAAGCCACGTCGGTTGGCAATCTCATTATTGATGAATCGCAATGGGTGGACGGTCTGTTGGTCGTAACTCGCGCTCATATTTCTCGCTTACCTCTGCGGGAGCGCATTCCGGGCTACACCATGGACGCTGTGGATGTGGGAACGACAGTCGGCAGCGTTGGTGCGGCCGTGGGACAAGTCACGATCGAGGGGTTGGGGCAGATCAATTTTGATATGCCGGCCAACCCAAATGCGGGAAATTGAAAAAGAAAAAAAAAACCCCGGTTTCGAACCAGGGTTTGCTAAGAGGCCTTGATACAGCACACTCAAATCTTAAAGCAGAAGACCTTGTCTTCGGCTTTCAACCAAACAATCGTTATTGATTGGGGTTTAAGAAATTTTTATTTGGGTTTGGTAAGCTTGGAGTCTCCTCTTTCTGTTGAGGAAGACGACCTGTGAACTCTTGTGAGCTTCCGCTGGTAGCCGCTTGTGCCACACGGTTTTCTAGAGATTGCTTAACAGTGTCATAGCTTTCAGCCGCTTTATCAACAACAGAGTCCGAAGAGCTTTTGCTGCTGGAAGTTGAAGGTTGAGCCGATTTCACAATGTATTCTTTAGGGAAGGCGCCCAATTTGGCAAGATAGCTCGAAATACTACCGTTGGCATGCTGGATGATCTCTCTAAGAGTAAAAAGAGGAGCGTATTGAGAAGCTTTCTTTTCAGATTCAAAGATGATTTGAGTTAAAGTGGCGGCAGTGATGTCATTTTTAGTTTTGTTGTCGATGACCATGACTTCTTCGTTAGCGCGAATCATTTTGGCTATGTCGTCAAGAGTGACGTAACAGCTCTGTTGGGTGTCGTAGAGTTTTCTGTTTTGATATCTCTTAATGATCTTTACTTTTTTGCTGGTGTCTTGGTTTGAGCTAATCAAGGTTTTCCTCCCATTGACTTTGGATGGATCTCCCACCCGAAAATGTTGCTGTGTTCGGTCGGAATCTATTCTTGCCGCCACAGCTTGTCAAGGAAGCCACTCGCTGATTACTTAATAATCATCTCAAATAACGCGCAATTTAATTGTCAACCTAATCATTAGTAATTTCAGTACCTTAAATAAGAACGGGTGTACCGCGGTTTTTCCCCCGACGAGCCCCAAATGCAAACCAAAATCAATACCAACGGCTGAGTCTAGTTTACTGGCGCGGGCTTCAAGAGATTCTTCGCTTCCACCGATAGGAAATTAACGAACCAGTAGAACCCGTGGAGTACTCATGAGAATAGGAAAAAAAACCCAGTTATTATATGTGTTTACATTGATAGCCGGGTGTTCTCATCTGGGCCTTGAAAGCTCATCGACAAGTCCTTTTATCAGCCAGGCCGCGATGGTCAGAAATGAGGCTCCCGAAGAGATGAGGATCCCGGATCAGGAGCCTGACCAGGTCAACGATACCTACATGAATACCAAAGCAGACTACCATTTTACGATGGCAGAGTCTTACAGCCTACAGGATGATTCAGCGAAAGCCGTGGAAAATTATAAACTGGCGTTGGTCTACGATCAGGACTCTCCCCAGATCCGGTACCGGTTGGCGCTTGAATACGTCAAACTCGGATTGGTGACCGAAGCCATGACTCAGTGCCAAGAATCCTTGAAGTCCAATCCCCAGCATAAAGACTCAGCCCTATTACTGGGTGGTTTGATGTCGGCCATGCACATGTACGACCAGGCTTTGGAACTCTACCAAAAGACTTTAGCCAATTATCCCGACGATTTAGAGACCTCTCTATTTATAGGAGCGCTTTACGCTGAGCAGGGGAAATTCCAAAAATCCATCGCCCATTTTAAAAAGATGGTTCGCAATCCAAAGATTAAAGACAAATCTCAGCCTTGGTACTACCTAGGTCGAGTTTACAGTTCCAAGCCCAATCCTGAATACGCCAATGCCGAATCCGCTTTTGTAACCAGCTTGAAAATGGATCCTGAAGCCATCGATGTTGTTATGGCTCTGGGCGCGGTTTACGAAACCTTGAAGCAAGAAGGGAAACTCAAGCGACTCTACTCGAATTTCCAAGAAGAGCATGGGGCTCACCATGTGATTGCTGAAAGATTGGCTCAGATCTATTTAAATGAAGACAAAATGGACGAAGCCATCGAACAACTGAAAGTCGTGGAGGCTTACGATACTCGCAATTTAAACATCAGTCTGAAAATTGCTCTTATAATGATTGAGCAAAAGAAGTATCAACCGGCGATTACTAAACTTGAATCCATTTTACAGCGCTCACCGGACTCCGAAAAGGTTCGCTTTTATTTGGGTGCCCTCTATGAAGAGGTCAAAGACTACCGAGCCGCCATTCAACAATTTGAAACGATTAAATTTGGTAGTTCTTATTATGAAGACAGCGTTATGCATGCGTCATACCTTCATAAGCTTATGGGCAATATGGATCGTGCGATCAGCTCAGTTAAAGAAGGCTTGAAACATAAAAAAGACAGTCCTAAATTTTGGATTCTTCATGCTTCCCTTTTGGATGAAGAGAATAAAGTGGCCGAAGCCCAAACTGTCTTGTTGAACGCTGTGAAGCTGTTTCCTGAAGATATTCAAATCCACTTTCAATTGGGCTCTGTTTATGACCGATTGGGAGAGAAAGACAAAACCGTTGTCCACATGCAAAAAGTTCTCGGTTTGGATGCCAATCATGTGCAAGCTTTAAACTATCTGGCTTATGTCTACGCCGATGGAACACGTAATCTTAAAGAGGCGGAGCAACTGGTAAGAAAAGCTTTGAAGCTTCAACCCGGTGATGGATTTATTCTCGATACTTTAGGATGGGTGCTTTTTAAGCAAGACAAAGTCGCTGAAGCGATTAAGACCCTTGAGCGTGCTCACAAGAAAGAGAAGGAAGAAGCCATTATCGCTGAACACCTTGGTGATGCTTACTTCCGACACAAGCTGCCTCGCAAAGCGAAACAAATGTACGAGAAAGCCGCGGAGCTGGAAAAAGACAAGAACAATAAAGAAAAAATTCAGTCAAAAATAATGTCCATCGACAAACGGCTTCAGGCCGAAAAGTCGAACAAAGGCCGGATGCCGGCCTCGAATTAACACTCAGTGGGCCTTGCTGCACCAACTCGTGCTTGGAATGGGACCTTTTTAGATTTATTGTTAGTTCATGAAAAAAATCTCTCTTATTTTAACAATTGTAGGGCTCGTTGCGGGCTGTTCGACAACGCCCAGTAGCAGCGGTGAAGTCACCGATGTGGGGATTTGGACGGGTAAAGTGCAAATGACCAATAAAACTACCAACCATCGCAAATGGGCCAATGTGACCTGGGCCAGTGATTCTGGAGAGGATCGTATGCGGGTGGACGTCAGCGCAGTCCTTGATGTGCCGATCGCGACCTTTATCAAAAACTCTGAAGGCTCGCACTTGTGGCTATTCACCGAAGGAAAGTATTATTTCTCCGATGATGGAGAAAAGCTCTTCAAACACTTAACAAAACTTTCAGTGAACCCAAAAATTTTTTATAACTTGTTGGGACATCCCAAATCACCTGGAACTGAATGGCGGTGCCGCACCGAACAGGAACTTTTTCGGTGTCAGTCAGCGGCTGATAAAACGCAATTTTCTGTTAAAACCGGCGAACCCAATCGGCGAGTTATAGACATGGAAAAGGGGACCAAAGCCTTGCGGGTGCGCCTCTCCCGGTCTAAGGTCCAGGTACAAGATAAACTTTTTAAAAAGTTGCCAACGTCTCAATTCAAAACATTTCGTTTATAGATTTCTCTTTTTAGTTTTATCAGTGTCTTACAATGAGGAGCTTAATATACAAGCTCCTTAAATGACTCGGTAATTGTTGTTTGAATCCATTTAATTCGGCATAATGGACGTAGGGAAAACCCAAGGAGATAATCGATGGATAATAATTCAAATTTTTCACTCAAAGATATGCTTAATGACTGGGGCGAAGAATCGAAATTCGCGGAAAGAAATTGGGTTGGAAATTTTGATGACTATATTCAACTCGTAAAAGAAAACCCGCGAGTCACGCGTAATTCATTTCAAAGAATGTATGACATGATTATGGGTTACGGTACCGAAGAGTATATCGATTGTAAGAAGAAAATTGTTCGTTATAAATTTTTTGATGATGCTGAAAACGGCGGACAAGATGGAGTTTTTGGTCTTGATATCTCTTTGATGAAGTTAGTGAATGTTTTACGTTCAGCCGCTTTAGGTTATGGAACTGAAAAGCGAGTGATACTTCTCCACGGTCCAGTTGGAAGTGCAAAATCGACCATCTGCCGACGTTTAAAAAAAGGTTTAGAGCTGTATTCAAAGAAACCAGAAGGCGCGTTGTACACTTTTGAGTGGGTCGATCCGGATGGAGTGCTCGATGGATTGTTGGGTAAAGAAGTGAAAGCTTTCCCCAGTCCAATGCATGAAGAGCCTCTGTTATTGATCCCAAAAGAATTGCGCGGCAAATTCGAAGACACTTTAAACAAAGGAGCTCAAGATGAGTTCCGTGTGAAAATTGAAGGTGATTTGTCGCCTCCGTCTCGGTTTATTTTTAAAAACCTTATGGAAAAATATGGCGGCGAGCTCGACAAGGTCTTGGCTCACGTACGAGTGAAAAGAATGGTGTTAAGTGAAGCCGATCGAGTCGGTATTGGAACCTTCCAACCGAAGGATGAAAAGAACCAAGACAGTACCGAGCTGACCGGTGACATCAACTATCGAAAAATTGCCGAGTATGGATCGGAGTCTGATCCACGTGCCTTTAACTTTGATGGTGAATTTAACGTCGCCAATCGTGGGATGATCGAGTTTGTTGAGGTTTTAAAACTGGATGTGGCTTTCTTGTACGATCTTTTGGGAGCCTCGCAAGAACACATGGTGAAGCCTAAGAAATTTGCACAGACCTATATTGATGAAGTGATTATTGGGCACACCAACGAGCCTGAGTACCGGCGCTTGCAAAACAACGAATTTATGGAAGCTTTGCGAGATCGTACCGTCAAAATTGATATTCCGTATATCACGAAGCTTGATGAGGAAATTAAAATCTACGAAAAGGATTTTAATAAAAAGAAAATTCGCGGAGTCAGCATTGCGCCTCATACCACAAAGGTGGCAGCAATGTGGTCTATCCTCACGCGATTAGAGAAGCCGAAGAAGGCCAATCTGACTCGTTTGCAAAAAATGAAGCTGTACAATGGTAAAACCTTGCCGAATTATACTGAGGACAACATTAAGGAACTTCGCAAAGAAACAACTCGTGAAGGACTTGATGGAGTGTCGCCTCGTTATATTCAGGACAAGATTTCTAATGCCCTGATCAGTGCTCAACAAAATCGTGGTTCGGTGAATCCTTTTATGGTTCTTAACGAATTGGAATCCGGTATGAAGCACCATTCTTTGCTTTCAAATGAAGATAAAAAGTCAGAATACAAAGAGTTAATCGATGTGGTTCGTAAAGAGTACGAAGAAATCATCAAATCTGAGGTTCAAAGAGCCATTAGTGCTGATGAAAGTTCACTGTCTCGCTTGTGCTCAAACTACATTGATAATGTAAAGGCTTACACTCAAAAAGAGAAGGTCCGTAATCCCTTTACCGGTCAAGATGAAGAGCCGAACGAGCGTCTAATGAGATCCATTGAAACCAAGATTGATATTCCTGAGTCGAGAAAAGACGATTTTCGCCGAGAGATCATGAACTATATTGGAGCTCTATCGCTTGAGGGTAAGGCTTTTGACTATCGAATGAATGAAAGATTGCATAAGGCTCTTGAACTTAAACTTTTTGAAGACCAAAAAGACAGTATCAAGCTGACTTCGCTTGTCACTTCTGAGGCTGACAAAGCCACCCAAGAGAAGATTGATATTGTGAAGGCTCGTTTGATTAAGGATTTCGGCTACGATGAGATTTCGGCCACGGATGTTCTTCAGTATGTTGCAAGTATCTTTGCGCGTGGAGATGTTAAGGAAAGTCAATAGGAAGCGATGTCTATAAGAAAGGATCAAAACCGATTTAGAGATATTGTTCGTGGCAAAATCAAAGAGAACTTTAAGGATTACGTCACTCACGGTGAAATGATAGGGAAGCGGGAAAACGACTATGTCAAAATCCCGGTTCCTTACATTGATATTCCCAGATTTAAATACGGTCCAAAACAAAAGGGCGGAGTCGGTCAAGGCGAGGGAAAGCCCGGAGATCCAGTTGGTGGTAAAGGCAAAGAGAAAAAGCCAGGTCAGGGAAAAGCTGGTAACGAAGCTGGAGAACACCAGGTTGAAGTGGACATCACTTTTGAAGAACTTGCAGAAATTCTAGGCGAAGAATTAGAGTTGCCACGCATTGAGCCAAAGGGTTCAAAAATCGCTGCTGATAAAAATCGCTATTCCGGATTGGCGCCGGTGGGTCCGGAAGGGCTGCGACACTTTAAATCGTCTTATAAAAGAGCATTAAAAAGATATATCGCCAGTGGAATTTATGATCCGGACGATCCGGTGATTATACCCATACGTGGCGACTATCGTTACCGATCCACCAAGTTAACGACCAAGCCGCAAGCTAACGCGGTTGTCATCTACATTATGGACGTGTCAGGGTCGATGGGTAACGAACAGAAAGAAATCGTGCGGTTGGAAAGCTTCTGGATCAACGCTTGGTTGAAAAAACATTATAAAGGCTTAGAAACACGGTTTATTATTCATGATGCTACGGCTCGTGAGGTGGATGAAGACACTTTTTTTAGAACCTCGGAGTCCGGTGGAACTTTGATCAGTTCGGCCTATAAACTTTGTCGCGAAATCATTCATCGAGATTACCCACCCAATGAATGGAATATCTATCCTTTCCATTTCAGCGATGGTGATAATTGGTCTGGTGATGACACCCGCCTGTGCATGAAAATTCTAAAAGAAAACCTGATTCCTTACTGTAATTTTTTTGGTTACGGGCAAGTTGAAAGCAAGTATGGGAGTGGCCAGTTCTTTAAAGACCTTGAAAAAGAATTTCCCAGTGAAGACAAAATGGTCATGAGCAAAATTAAAAACAAAGACGCTATTCTAACCTCGATCAAAGAATTTTTAGGGAAAGGTCGTTAATGGGTAAGTTACCACCAGAATTAGAAGAAGAGAGAAAAAGAATCTGGGACTTGGCCTGCGCTGTCGGTCTGGATTGTTATGAAACTATTTTTGAAATGGTGACATACGATCAAATGAACCAGTTCGCCTCTTATGGTGGTTTTCCGGTGCGTTACCCGCATTGGAAATTTGGCATGGAGTACGACAAGCTCTCTAAATCCTATGAATACGGACTCTCGAAAATCTACGAAATGGTGATCAACAATGACCCCTGCTATGCGTACTTGATGGAGGGCAACCGAACGGTTGATCAAAAATTAGTAATGGCCCATGTTTACGGGCATTGTGACTTTTTTAAGAATAACAAGTGGTTCGAGCCAACCGATCGAAAAATGATGGATACTATGGCCAACCATGCGACACGCATTCGGCGCTACATGGATCGCTATGGTGTTGACGAAGTGGAATCCTTTATCGATGTTTGCCTGAGTATTGAAAATTTGATTGATCGTCATGCTCCCTATCGCCCTCAAAGCCGCGACCAGAAAAAAGACAAACAAGACGAAACGCGCAAGGCTCTTTTAAAGTTCGATCGTGAATATATGGATGAGTACGTCAACCCCGAACATCGTCGTCAATTTGAAGAGAAGCAAGAAGATGACCCAATGGCAAAAATTCCAGAAAAGCCCGAGCGAGATGTATTATTGTTCTTAATGCAACATGCGCCACTGAAGCACTGGCAACAAGATATTCTGTCGATTATTCGTAACGAATCCTATTATTTTGCGCCTCAGGGGATGACAAAAATCATGAATGAGGGCTGGGCCTCTTACTGGCATTCAAAGCTCATGACCGAATCGATTATGAATGATTCCGAGGTTATTGATTACGCCGATGCCTGTGCCGGAACCCTGGCGATGTCGCCGACGGGGTTCAATCCCTATAAAGTGGGTATTGAGTTGTTTCGAGATATTGAAGATCGCTGGAATAAGGGTCGCTTTGGAAAAGAGTGGTCAGAATGCCAAGACATTGCCCAAAAGAAGGCTTGGGACACCCATGCCGGTCTTGGCCGCGAAAAGATTTTTGAGGTTCGACGGGATTACAATGATGTAACCTTCATCGACGAGTTTTTGACTGAGGATTTTTGCGTTCGCAATAAAATGTTTGTCTATAAATATAACCAACGTTCTGGCCGTTACGAAATGGACACGCGCCAGTTTCCGGCTGTCAAAGCTCAGTTGCTGTTTCAGTTAACTAACTTTGGGCAACCTATTATTAATGTTGAAAATGCGAACTTCAATAACCGAGGCGAGCTACTGTTAACTCATCTCTATGAAGGCGTCGAGATTCAATACAATTACGCCCAAGAAACTCTAAAGAATTTGTGCGCTCTGTGGCGTCGTCCGGTGAACCTAGTGACGGTCATCGATGAGAAGCCGAAGATTCTTCAGCATGATGGCAAAGAGCTAAAAGTTGTGGATGTTCTCTCGGAGTCAAAAAAAGAAGAGACTGGATAAGTTCTTTTAATTGGTCCTATAAAACGTATGGAATTGAGACGTTGATCTTTTTCGCAGCTGCATAGTTTATAGTGTGACATCTGTACTAAAACTTCTTCTGCGAAGCCTCATCCCACTTCAGTTTTGATTGTAATCAATAAATCCTGAAATGATACAAACCATTGGCTCTGGCATGTGTTTTGCTTTGAATAGAGGTAGAGAGAGGGCATTATGCATTATAGAAAGAGACTAAATTTGTTTTTAGTTTTGGGGGCAACACTACTCGCCTTTCAAAACTGTGGGAACGACGCTAGCTTCAATCGAGACCAAGCCACTCAGAGTGCGGATATCAATAATAGCAGTGGAACTGAAAACTCAGATGAAACTCTTGATGTTAACGATAGACTCGCCACCGGAAACGCCGAGAGGGATCTTGATGTTATTGCGGACGCATGTGATCGGTTGCCAATTCAAAGAGCTGTCGTCAATATTCAATTTCCAAAGCCTGACCTCACATGCGAGTGGGAAGCCAATGGCAATCTCGCCCCTTTGAACAACTTTTTCCAAGCTCGCATTGAGCAACCGCGAACCATGGGCCTGCCAAGGGGAGCAGTCATTTGCGATGCTCAGTTTACTTTCTCACAACAGGATTTTCTTTACGATGATCATTTTCTATTACTATTCAACGACACCGTTATTGCCTCGTCTTATGATTTCTCATACAGACTGGAGAAAGGAAACTTTGGTCTTCTAAAATATGACTGGGGAAGAATGGCCGGAATGGATTGGCTAAAAAATAAAGAGCAAATCTTCTGTCCTGATATTCCTGGTGGTCAGTCGATGTGTTCTTTCCCTGGGCATGACCAGCAAGGAGTCATTGACTTAAACTATGAACCTTCATTCATTCAAGCCATTATGTCTCAAGGGGTCCCATCGAATCATAGTTTCACGATGGTTTCTATTGGTGATAACGATGAAGAGGACTGCGAACACTCTGATGTTGAGTTTGATGTGTCTGTCAATTACGTGGTTGTGCAATAAACTCTGAAGGAGAAGTCCTTTATTTGTTCCTTAAAGCCGTTTGCATCGAATTGAAACGCCGATATTGTTTGCAAAGGCATGTAAAGTCGACAGCGTCCAGTCACTCCATTTTTCTTAATTGTTAAATAGAACAAATGGTTCCTATTTCAGCAAAACTTTCTCAAATTGGTTCTCTAACAGTGTTGTTGGTATGGCGTTTGCTTTATCATTAGGTTGAGAGAAGGGTTTATGGGAAAGTTGTATAAATATTCTATTGCTGTAATAGCCATTGTTCTAGTTTTTCAAAACTGCGGTAAAGATGCCAGCTTTAATCAAGATACCGATGCCAGCGTTGCCATCAACGCAGAACTGGGAACGGGCGATGAAACGACCGATATAGGTGTAATCAATAAAGCTTGCAGAAACTTGCCGCGGAAAAATCAAATTATAAATATTCAATTTCCAAAACCCACTGAAACCTGTGCTTGGGGAGAAAGTGGTAACTTATCAACACGCGACGCCTACTTCCAGGCTCGAATTGAACAAAAGCAAAGCCTTGGGCTTCCTCGAGGAGCCATTATTTGTGATGCTATTTTCGACTTTAAGCCACAACCCTTTCGTTATGATGACTACTTTGCGCTTTTGTTTAACAGAAACATCATAACGTCCGGATATGATTTCTCAGACGATTTGAAGCCTCAAAACTTCGGTCTGCTGAACTACGATTGGAATCAATTGCGAGGAATTAGAATGAATTTCGGCAGCGATAAAGAACAAGTGGTGTGCCCGCAGATCCCTGGGGCGACTTCCATTTGCTCTTTTCCCGGTCATGATACTGCTGGAGTTATTGATTTGGATTTAGACTCAAAATATGTTCAAGCCGTGATGTCCAATGGGGTTCCTTCGGATCATTCGTTTACCTTAGTCACCTTCGGAGATGATAATGATGATGACTGTGAGCACTCAGATGTGGAATTTGATGTCACCGTCACCTATGTTTTGTCAGAGTGACAACAAGGCGACGGAACGGTCCCGATGCTGATTATTTGAACGAATCATTTGATAGAGTTGTCTGGATTGACATAAAAAAACCCAATCACAAAGGTGATTGGGTCTCTAAAATTAAGGTCTAAATTTAATTACATATCGTAATAAAGAAAGAACTCATAAGGCACTGGACGTTGCTGCATTGGTAAAATTTCGCGATTGGTTTTGTAGCTGATCCAGTTGTTAATAAAATCTTCTGAGAACACTTCGCCACGCAGTAAGTAGTCCTGATCAGAAGTTAAGTTGGCAAGGGTTTCATTTAAGGAAGCCGCCACGGAAGGAACTTTCGCGGCCTCTTCAGGAGGAAGACCATAAATATCTTTATCCAAAGGATCGCCAGGGTGGATTTTATTCTGAATACCATCAATTCCAGCCATAATTAAGGCTGCAAACGCTAGGTAAGGGTTAGCGGTAGCGTCCGGAGTTCTGAACTCAATACGCTTGGCCGCCGGATTATCACCAGAATTTGGAATTCGCACAGCCGCCGAACGGTTTTTAAAGCTATAAGCCAGTTTTACAGGTGCTTCAAATCCAGGAACCAGTCGCTTGTAAGAATTTGTTGTAGGGTTTGTGAAAGCACAAAGACTGGGAGCATGCTTTAAGATTCCGCCAATAAAAAAGAGAGCGGTTTCAGAGAGTCCGGCGTACTCGTTGCCAGCAAACAAGGGCTTGCCATCTTTCCATAGTGACATGTGCACGTGCATTCCCGAGCCATTGTCTTCAAAAATCGGCTTGGGCATAAACGTCGCAGTCTTGCCATGGGCGCGCGCTGTGTTTTTCACAATATATTTGAACCACTGCAGATCATCGGCGGCTTTAATAAGATGTCCAAACTTATAATTGATCTCACCTTGCCCCGCTGAGGCCACTTCGTGGTGATGTCTTTCTACAGGGATGCCAGCATCCTCTAAGCGCATACAAATTTCTGTACGAATATCGTGAAGCGTGTCGGTGGGCATCGCAGGGAAATAACCTTCTTTGTGACGAGGCTTATAACCAAGGTTGTTGGCATTTTCCTCGCGACCACTGTTCCATTGGCCTTCCGAAGAGTCGACCTGATAGAAGCCGAGGTTGGCGTCTTGTTGATAGCGGATGTCATCAAAAATAAAAAACTCAGCTTCGGGACCGAAGAAGGCTTCGTCGGCAATTCCTGTGGAGGCAAGATAATTCAAAGCCTTTTTAGCCAGCTGACGAGGATCACGATCATAAGGAACACCTGTTTCAGGCATCACAATGTCACAAATATAACTGACTGTGGGAATTTGGGTGAAGGGATCCATTTTGGCTGATGCAGGATCCGGTAGGATCACCATGTCAGATTCGTTGATATTTCTCCAACCGCGGATGGAGCTTCCGTCAAACCCAAGACCCTCTTCAAAAACATTGGGCTTCAGTTGTCCAATGGGAATGGTAAGATGTTGCCAAGTTCCTAAAAGGTCGGTGAACTTCATGTCGACCATCTTGGCACCATACTTATGGGCGTAATCAATCGATTCTTGTGGGGTCATAGTTTTTGCTCCTTAACGTTAATTGTAAAAAATAAATTATAAAGCCGCTTCATCTGTATCGCCAGTGCGAATCCTGACTGCTTGTTCAATTGTCGATACAAATATCTTTCCATCTCCAACTTTGCCTGTTCGAGCCGATTGCATAATGGCTTCGACAGCTGAATCAGTCAAAGAGTCAGGGATAGCAATTTCTAGTTTAAGTTTGGGAAGAAAATCCACGATGTATTCGGCGCCCTTATAAATCTCGGTGCGTCCTTTTTGGCGACCAAATCCCCGAACTTCAGAGATGGTTACCCCTTCAATGCCTAACTCCGTAAGAGAATCAATAACATCGTCAAGTTTGAAAGGTTTGATGATCGCTTCTACCTTTTTCATCAATGCAGACAAGCTATTATTTTTGCGGGCCCTCTGTCAAAGAAAATCAGAAAAACATTCGCTGAACCTGGCTCGTTCAGAGTGTTTCACTCCCTGTCAAATACAGGTGCGCTGTCACTGAATCTTGCGAGGCCATCGAACTTTTGCTATATCCCCTGACTCTAAAATTTTGGGGCTCATCTGAGGGAGTGTTATGAAGTACAAGTTTTTTGCGTTTGGTTCCTTTGCTGCCGGCCATGTTCATCACCCAAAAATCAAAAGTCTCGTCACCAATGAAAAGTCGGCTTTTGTGAAAGGTTCTGTCTATCGCTTACGCTGTGGCTACCCGGCGTTGATTCCAGACAGCCAAGGGGACTTGATTCCTGGGACATTGTACGAGCTTGAAGCTCCGGAGTCTTACTGGGCGATCCTTGACCAACTTTTGCATTTTGATCGGAGCCAGCCAGAAAAATGTTTTTTTCAACGTCAGAGTGTTGAGGTGCAAGTGGACAATTTCTCTCAAGCCACGGCCGAAACCTATTGTTTAAATCCGAAGAAGAAAACCTCAGCCCATAAAAAAATTACAGGGGGCGACTGGCAGAAGGACATGCAAGCGCATCCGCCGATGACTCAAATTTTGCAAGATCGACAAAAAGGTTACATTCATAAGTTGGCTCGCTCGAAGGGTCGGGATATAGTGCCGATCAAGCTCGACTTGTATCGCGAGCTGATGAATCTTGAATTGATTGTCGATAAAGGTCGACGCTTGGCTTTGACCCCGTTGGGACGTGAAGCCTCGTTTTTTATGGAGCCATGACAGAAGCCAATTTTAATATCGTCCTATATCAGCCTGAAATTCCCACAAACACAGGGAATATTGGCCGAATCTGTGTGGCCGCCGGCTGTCACCTCCATCTGATTGGGCCCATGGGCTTTTCCATCGACGAAAAGCAAGTGCGACGGGCTGGTTTGGACTACTGGCCTCATCTGACGCACTTCTATTATGAAGACTTCCAGGCATTTCTGACTGAACACCCAATCCTAGATAAAATCTCTTTTTTAACGACGAAGACCGATCAGATCATTTATGACAAAGCTTTTCAAAAAGGCGACTGGTTTATGTTTGGCCCGGAAACAAGAGGTTTGCCCGAGGATTTATGGGGCCCCCGCGCCGCGCAATCCTACAAAATCCCCATGGTTGGACCGACTCGCAGTCTTAACCTTGCCAATTCGGTTTCCATCATCACCTTTGAAGGGTTAAGGCAGCTTCGCCATTCATGAGGGATATCCTCAAAAAAATAAGTTTTTTTAATGATCTACAATTGAAAAAGGACTGAGAAATGATTGCGAATTTGGCGCAATCGGTTATCTTAGAGAGATTATGAGTTTTCTTACTAAAATTTTCGGAACGGCCCACGATCGCGACATGAAAGTCATTCGACCTTATGTCGATAAAATCAATGCCCTTGAGCCTCAAATGAAAGAGCTCAGCGACGAACAGCTGAAGGCAAAAACAGGCGAATTTAAAGACAGATTGAAAAATGGCGAAACACCGGATGATCTTATGGTTGAGGCGTTCGCGGTTTGTCGAGAGGCCGCCTGGCGGGTGCTGCACATGCGGCACTACGATGTCCAGTTGGTGGGAGGCTATGTTCTTCACAAAGGTTCGATCGCTGAGATGAGAACGGGTGAGGGGAAAACTCTGGTGGCCACCCTACCGGTATACCTCAATGCCCTTTCTGGCAAAGGTGTTCACGTTGTGACTGTGAACGATTACTTGGCGTCACGAGATGCGGAGTGGATGGGGCAAGTGTATGGCTTTCTTGGTTTATCGACGGCGACAATCACTCATAACATGAGCGATGCTGAAAGAAAGGAAGCCTACGGTGCGGATATCACCTATTGCACCAACAACGAGCTGGGCTTCGACTATTTGCGCGACAACATGAAGTACAATCTTAGCGATTACGTACAAAGGCCTTTGCACTATGCGATTGTCGATGAGTGTGACTCTATTCTTATTGATGAAGCACGAACGCCTTTGATTATTTCAGGACCAGCTGAGGACAACACCGATATTTACATGGCCATGCATAAGGTGGCTAAGCAGCTCACACCCGAAACTCACTTTACAATGGAAGAGAAAAACCGCTCGGTGTCTTTGACCGAAGAGGGGAACTCAGCGATTGAACAAATCATGGGTATTGAAAATATTTTCGATCCCCAGCATATCGACAATCTTCATCATATCTATCAATCATTGAAAGCCATCCATTTGTTTAAAAAAGATGTGGATTACATGGTCCAAGGCCATGAAATTGTCATTGTCGACGAGTTCACCGGCCGTTTAATGGAAGGGCGACGTTGGAGTGATGGTTTGCACCAAGCCGTTGAGGCCAAAGAGGGTGTAAAAATCAAAAACGAAAACCAAACCTTGGCATCCATCACTTTTCAAAACTATTTCCGGATGTACGACAAACTCGCCGGCATGACCGGAACCGCCGACACCGAGGCCACAGAATTTAAAAAGATTTATGGATTGGATGTCCACGTCATTCCCACCAATAAACCGATGGTGCGAATGGATCAAAACGATGTGGTTTATAAATCCGAGCAGGCAAAATTCAACGCTATTGTTGAAGACATCAAAGAGCGCCAGAAAAACGGACAGCCCGTGTTGGTCGGTACTGTCAGCATTGAGCGCTCCGAGAGAATTGGCCAAGCTCTTGCCAAACATAAAATTCCACACAACGTTTTGAATGCTAAACACCATGAACGTGAGGCCGAAATTGTTTCGCAAGCCGGGCGAAAAGGCGCGATCACCATTGCCACCAACATGGCCGGGCGGGGAACCGATATCGTTTTAGGTGGAAATGCTGAAGCCTTGGCTTTAAAAGAGCTGGGTGATAGCGACCACCCCGATTTTGCAAATACCGTCGAAAAATACCAAGCCCAGTGCAACGCCGAAAAGAAAGAAGTTTTAGAGGCTGGCGGCCTTTACATCATCGGAACCGAACGCCACGAAAGTCGTCGAATCGACAATCAGTTGCGCGGACGATCGGGTCGTCAGGGTGATCCCGGAGAGTCTCGTTTCTTCCTGTCTCTTGAAGACGATCTGATGCGCAAGTTTAATGGTGAGCGTATTCAAAAGATTATGACCACCCTGAATGTCCCAGAAGATGAGCCAATCACAGCTCGCATGGTGACGCGCTCAATTGAGGGCGCGCAACGTAAGGTTGAAGGTCATAACTTTGAAATTCGAAAGCACCTTCTAGAATACGATGATGTGATGAACCAGCAGAGAAAAACGGTTTACTCACAAAGACGGGCTCTTCTAGAAGAGGACGATGAGGGCGATAATAAAATTTCGGCCACCGTCATTGATATGCTGTCTGAGGTGACGTCAAATATCCTTGACGATTATGCTAGCGAAAATGTGAAGCGTGAGCATTGGAACCTCAAGGGACTGAAAGTTGCTTTAGAAAATCAGTTTGGAATCGAAGTCGAGATCCCCGAAGGGATCACCGGTGACCGTTTGAATGAATTGGTTGTCGACAAAGTCAAAGAGCGATTCGAAGCTCAAAAGAAAATGATGGAGCCGATTTTTGAAGATGTGCAAAAAAGCATTCTTTTAAGTGCCATCGACCATTATTGGAAAGAGCATTTACAGCGCGTCGATCGTATCCGCGATTGGGTGAACCTAAAGGCGTATGCTCAGAAAGATCCTCTTTTAGAGTATAAAAAAGAAACCTTTCAAGCTTTTGAAGAGATGAACGAGTTGATCCACAAGGATACCATTGAAAAGCTGATGAAGGTGCAAGTCCGACGTGAAAACCAAGCCAATGCTCCGGAAGATCAAGAAGAGGTCTTAGAAGCCTTTCGTCCCCAAGAAAATCAACAGATGCAAGAGGGACGGGGTGCAATGATGGGAGCCAGTGGTCCCGAGGCTGCTGAAAGTGGCCCGGCCCCATCCTCCCAGGAAAACCAAGGTTTAAGTCGAGCCCAGCGCCGCAAGTATGAGCGAAACAACAAGAAAAAGAAAAAGCTGTTTTAAATCTCGACCCGTCTGAAAGTCTGAGTCTCTAGCCCTATCGATCGTCCCGTGGGATAATTATGGATTGATAGGTAAGGAGAATCCGGTGCTGAAATGCCCCAATTGTGAAACCACTTTAGAACAGGATTTCGGCATGGTCACATGCACGGAATGTCAGTCGGTTTTAATGATCGACATGTCTGGACAAGTGCAAATGGCTGGCGATCAAGATTATTCAGACACTGAATCTGACGAGGATTCCACTGATTCAGGATGGGATGACGATTCCACTGACGCGCCAGAAGAGTCCTATACCGCTCCCGATGATTTTGAAGCCATCCAAACTCTCGACAGTGACATCGCTGATGAGGACAATGAGGCATCGTTTGCAGACTCTAACCCCGATGATTTTTCTGGGGATCGTGATCCCATTGAATCGGATATGGAGCAGATGCAAGACGACACCTATGACGATGACAATTCGGCCAACTTTTCTGACGCTGAAGCCGACAGTTTTGGTGACCTCTCCCAGAATCGAGATGAAGACCTGACCGGCGACTTGAGCGATGACGATTCGAACAGTGACGATGATTTTGAAGGTTCAATTAACAACGATTTTTTTGCGACAGGCAGTCTGGACAGCGAAGACGAAGACGATGATGATCATGCCGATTCCGCATTTCCTGATGACTCTGATGAAGGGGATCAGGCTGACGAACATACCTCATCTGTCGACGAGGCTGAAGAGGAGCTCGAAAGTTTTCCGATGGCCGCTGCTGCTGACCCAGAACCTGTCGATATCACGGATTATGCTAACTCGGAAACTTCAAGCTTAGAAGACGGTGAGTTTCTTTATGACATTACGATTTCACGTTTGGATTCAAAAGATTTAAAGGATGCGCTGAAGTATGTCCTGCTCGATGAGAAATTAAAAATCAATCACCACGAGTATCTGAAAAAAATCCGCGACGGGCAGGTGACGATTTCTGACCTGAATCCGATTAAGGCCAAACGTATTGTTGAACAGTTGCAGTATCAAGAGCTAGGGATCACGTGGCGACAGAAAAGAGTGGTCATGGAGGTTGTTGAACCCGATGCCAACGGCGAATTTGAGGACGACACTGCGGAGGATATGAATGTTTAAAAGTGGTTTGTTGGTAGTGATCTTTTTTTCCTCATCTTTGCTATGGGCGGAGCCCTGGGAAGAGCACATAGAAGATGTGGAAAACCTGGAGACCAATATTTTTAAATACCAACAAGAGCTGGATGTCTTGGTCGAAAAGAAAAAAAACACCCGCGAACAAGCTCGCATCGAGCAAACTCTTTCACGAATCGTGGAGATTCATGCCGAGTTGATCTCTTTGCGCAAGAAGATGGACACAACGAGGGAGCATCTGAAAGCCGAGCATCCCGACAAAGCCCATATCCTGGATCAGTATGATTCTCGGGTCACGGATCGCAGCAAGCGTAAACGTGATTTTAACAGTCCGCTGAGCAAGCAACTGGATCAATTGCTGATCAAAATCCAACTGAAGTTTTCTAGCTTTATGCGCGCGGAACCCAAAGAAGAGGTGGCGACTGTGGAAAAAGTTGTGAAGAAAAAGCGCAAGAAAAAGAAAGAGCGTGAGGCCGACGTCTACCTTCGCAAACGCTCAAAAATCAAACTCGTCGAATAATTCGTCTGTATTAAGAGTGGGTAGACCCATCATAACTTTGATTGTCAGGGGTCAGACATGAGTTCATCAGACATTTCCGGCGAATCTCATATATCAAACACCATAGAAGGAACCAAGGATTTGAAAAACAAACCTTAAAGCTTTTCAAATTTGGGCTTGCCGGTTTTCTTTTCTTCTTTCTCAATTTCTTTTTTTATGGCTTTGCGGAGCTCTTCCTCACTCATGCTGGGTTCGAAGTCCTTGGTGCTTTTCTTCAGTCGCGGTTCTTTTAAAGAGTCCATCTCCTCAGCGGTCAGCAGAGGTTTGATTCTTTCGCCGGTCAGTACAACCTTGCCGTTGCGGAAGTAAACCACTCTTTCTGTCTGTCGGTCTTCGGGAACCATATAATAGATCCAGCGATCATGACCTTTCCAGCGATCCGACCAGTGGGGCGGGCCTGCGACTTCTAAAACCTCTGATTTCACCATGCCCATTTCAATGGCGGCGAATTCAGCTTTACGATTGTTCGTGACTGAACAGGCGGAGAAAACACAGAGAAGGCATGCTAGGAGTAGAGACCTCATACCTTCAGTATCTCTTACAATCCTCAAAATCGCCAGAAAAGCATCCAAAACCGCTTGCTTTCAACGTGTCAAAGTGAGAATTATAGCTTCTAGCTCAGTTCGGAGGTTGATCATGTCTCAGACATACCAATACGGAGATTACAACCGTGGAGGAATGCTCGCGTTCTTGTTTTCTATGGTTACGACTCTTTTGTTTTTCGTCTACGTTGCTTTTTTACATTCCGGTGTGGACTTACAAGAGATCCCCAAAGAGGAAGTAGAACAGAAGCTTAGTAATGAGCCGCCTGACGTGCAAATTGAAGGCGAAGGCGAAGACACTGGCAAAATGGTCGGTGCCGGAACTGAAGAAGGCCAAGACGAGCAAAACTCTGAAGACGCTAGTGAAGAAGAAATGAAAAGCGATGAAGAGGGTAATGAAAGCGGCGATCAGGAAGCCCCTGAGTCCGAATAATTATTGCTCCGCATAAATTTCGTTTTCATATCTGAGAGACGAAGGTTGTAAATTGTTTATTAAGCTGTTGTTAATTGTCCTCACCTTTTTTTCGGCTCAAGCCTATGTTCCCGATACCAAATCGGGAGAACAAAATGAGTTGCCGGATGCTATTGAGGGTGTCGGCATTGATGAAAATTTAAATGAAAAACTCCCGGCGGATTTAACTTTCAAAAATGAAAGTGGAGAGTCCGTTAAGATTGCTGATTTTTACAGCGATAAAAAACCAGTCATTTTAAGTCTTGTTTATTACTCATGCCCTAGCCTTTGTAATTTGCATTTGAAGGGCGTGTTCGACGTTTTTAATCAGTTAGAACTCAAGCCTGGCGAGGATTTCGAGTTTCTGGCCGTGTCCATCGACCCGAAGGAAGACCCGGATTTGGCGGCTGCTAAAAAAGACACCTATGTCTCTGAATATCTAGAAGAAAATCAGACAGCGGGAAAGGGGATCCACTTTCTCACAGGCACGGAAGAAAATATTCAAAAGTTGGCCGACAAGGTCGGTTTCAATTTCAAATGGAACGAGCAAATCAAAGAATGGGCTCATGCGTCAGCAGCCATTATTTCGACCCCGCAAGGTCTGATTTCTCGATACATGCATGGCGTGCATTTTCAGCCACAAACCTTTCGTTTGTCAGTTGTCGAAGCCTCGCAAGGAAAGATTGGAAATCTTGCCGACAACTTTGCACTTTTTTGCTTTCGTTATGACCCAAAAACGAATAAATATGCATTTTACATAATGAATATCTTAAGAGGGCTGGCGGCGCTGGTTCTTTTACTATTAATGGCTTGGCTTGTGCCTTTTTGGTGGCGATCAAAAAAAGCGGGCTCGAAAACTTGAAGACCAGTTGATTGGTCAAAAAGGAGTAGATTTGATGTGGTGGATTCCGACAGCTGAAGCACAGTCTTATATGCCCCCCGCAGCAACTGAGATCGCAGAAAGTGTAGACTCTCTCTACGGGTTTCTGGTGATTTCTAGCTTGATCTCATTTGTGATCTTGATGGGTGGCCTGGGTTACTTTGTAAATAAATACCGTCGCCGTGGTGACGATGACAAAACAGCCTACATCACTCACAACTATACTTTAGAGTTCCTTTGGTCTTTCATTCCCTTTGTCATTTTTATGGTGTCTTTTGGATGGGGAGCTAAAGTTTATCTTGATATGCGGACGATGCCAGAGGCGGGCTTAGAAATCCACGTCGTCGCAAAAAAATGGTTGTGGGAGTTTACCTATAAAAATGGCCGCACCGAAACCGCGGGTCTTGATAAAGACAATAATCCCACTCCGGCGACCATGAAAGTTCCTTTAGGAAAACCGGTCCGGTTGATTATGACTTCGCAAAAAGTCGACCCTTCCAACAAAATGGATCGCGCGGTTCTACACAGCTTTTTTGTTCCAGCGTTTCGGGTGAAGCAAGATATCGTTCCCGGCCGCTACACGCAGATGTCATTCACGCCGAATAAACTGGGTTCATTTTGGATCTTCTGTACCGAGTACTGTGGTACGGGTCACTCTGCCATGCTTGGAAAAGTCGAGGTTGTTTCGCAACAGGATTTCGATGACTGGATCGTTGGTGAAAGTGGCGGCGGTGGAGGCGAACTTTCGCTGGCCGACAAAGGAAAACAGATTTACGCACAACGCGCCTGTATCGGCTGTCACAGCCTTGATGGTTCTAAAATGACGGGTCCCACCTGGAAAGGTCTTTACGGAAGTGATCGACAATTCACCGATGGAAGCACCGCTAAGGCTGACGACAACTATATCCGCGAATCCATCATGACTCCGAACAAAAAAGTTGTACAAGGCTATCCGCCCAATCAAATGCCGTCTTATCAAGGGCAGCTAACGGACGACGATATTACGGCCGTTATTGAATTTATCAAAAGTGTGAAATAGGGAGAATTGTTCATGTCTGAAGCTGGTAAAAATTATCTCAATCACGAAAAAGGAATCATGTCCTGGATCACTTCACGTGACCACAAGCGGATTGGACTCCTGTATTTTTATTCCATTGGTTTTTTCTTCCTAGTCGGCGGAATTTTCGCCATGTTGATCCGAACAGAACTGTTCTCGTCAGGAAGTTATTTTGACCCTGCTATCTACAATCGCTTTATGACTTACCATGGAATTATCATGGTTTTCTTTGTGATCGTTCCGGGGGTCCCAGCCATTTTAGGAAACATTATCATGCCTCTGCATTTAGGGGCGCGAGATGTGGCCTTCCCAACAATCAACTTATGGAGTTGGTACTGTTATGTCGGAGGAGCCGCCTTAGCGGTTAGCAGCTTGTTCATGGGTGAGCCTATTTGGGGCTGGATTGGTGGCGCTGACACCGGTTGGACTTTCTACACACCTTACTCAATCAATTTCACCGGTGCAAACATCACAGCGGCTCTGGCGGCCTTCGTTGCTGGATTCTCGTCGATTTTGACTGGGGTGAACTTCGTTGCCACCGTTCATAAATTGCGTTGTCCGGGAATGACCATGAAGCGTATTACGCTTTTCACATGGGCCCTTTACTCCACGGCCATTTTGCAGGTTCTCGCCACTCCGGTTGTTGGGATCACCGTTATGCTATTGGTGATGGAGAACGTTTTTGGAATTGGAATCTTCGACCCAGAATTGGGTGGTGATCCAGTTCTGTTTCAACATTTCTTTTGGTTTTACTCTCACCCCGCTGTTTACATCATGATTCTCCCAGCTATGGGAATCATCTCTGAGTTGATCACGACCTTCTCGAAAAAGACCATCTTTGGTTATACCGCTATTGCCTATTCTTCGATTGCAATTGCCGGGGTGAGTTTTCTTGTTTGGGGTCACCATATGTTTACTAGCTCGCAGTCTGAAGTGGCGGCGATCTTGTTCTCGGTGATCACTATGCTTGTGGGTGTGCCTACGGCCATTAAGCTATTCAACTGGCTGGCCACTATGTACAAGGGCTCTATCCAGATGCAATCTCCCATGCTTTACGCTTTGGGTTTTATGTTCATCTTTACCATCGGTGGAGTGACTGGAATCTTCCTTTCTACGATTGCTACCGACATTCACTTTCACGATACCTATTTTGTGGTGGCTCACTTTCACTATGTGATGGTGGGGGGAACTTTGATGGCCATCATGGGTGGTGCTTTCTATTGGTTCCCGAAAATTACTGGTAAGATGTTTAGCGAGCCAGCGGCTCGTATGTCTTGGGTCCTGATCTTTATCGGGTTCAACGTGACTTTCTTTCCGCAATTTGTTTTGGGTGCTATGGGAATGCCAAGACGTTATGCCGACTATCTTCCCGCATTTGAATCATTAAACAAGATTTCTAGTATCGGAGCCTACATGATCGGAATTGGATTCCTTGTGGCTCTTTATACTTTTATCCAAGGGTGGTACCGAGGGGCTAAAGCTCCCATGAATCCGTGGGGCTCTAAAACTCTTGAGTGGACGATTCCTTCACCTCCTCCCCATGAGAACTTCGATGAAATTCCAACTGTAACGGCAGGTCCTTATGAGTTCAGGTAAGTTAGATAAGAAGAGTGGCGAGTACGCCCATCATTTTAAAAACCCGGAGCATGAATTCAAAAGCTCTATCGAAGGTGTCTGGATTTTCCTGACCTCTGAGATTTTGATGTTTGGGGCTTTATTTGTTGGATTCTTTATTTATTCCAACCTGTACCCTGAAGTTTTTAAGTACGGTTCAATGACAACCGACTGGAGATTAGGGGCCACCAACACCTTGGTTCTTCTTTTAAGCTCTTGGACAATGGCCCTTGGGATTTATTATTGTCAAAAAAACGATAAGCAGAAAGCCTTTATGAATTTGATGATCACAGTGGTCTGTGGAGCTGTGTTCATGATTATTAAGTATTTTGAATACTCTCATAAAATTCACGAGGGTTGGATGCCGGGCATGTGGTTCACTGGATTTGATAATCTTCACCATGTTCTGGGTGAAGGGGTAAAGATTCCAGATAACATCGCTCTTTATTATTCTTTTTACTTTATGATGACGGGTCTTCACGGAATTCACGTCTTGGCTGGTATGGGACTTGTCACCTGGGTGGCGATTCGCGCCAAACGCGGTGAGTTTGGACCTAGCTATTATACTCCCGTCGAGGGAATTGGTCTTTTTTGGCACTTAATTGATTTAATTTGGATTTTTCTATTTCCACTGCTTTACTTAATTTAAAGGGAGAAGAACATGGCAGGACATCACATTGTACCATTTCAAACGTACCTAAAAGTCTTCTTGGCATTGGTGGGATTAACAATTCTTACGGTGGTTACCGCTAAAGGCATGGATCTTTCCCCCTTTAACGGTGCTGTGGCTTTTTTAATAGCCGCCACAAAAGCCGGTTTAGTGATGGCGTTCTTTATGCAGCTTTTGTATCAAGAGCGATCCAACTCAATTATTATCTTTGGTAGTTTTCTTTTTGTAATGTTGCTTTTCATATTCTGTGTGATCGATATTTACACACGAGTCCCTGTTCAAAGCACACTGTAGAGGCGGATGAAAAATTATTTTGATTTAACGAAATTCGGCATTGTCAGCTTTGTAATCTTCACAGCAACCGGTGGCTTTTTAATTGGCCACCCCTTCATCAAGAATCTCTCCTTCCTCGATCTTTCGATCACTCTTCTGGGTCTGTATTTTCTCAGTTCGGGCAGTTTTGCACTCAATCAGTATCAAGAGCGAGAGATTGATGCCAAAATGCCGAGAACTCGCAAGCGTCCTATTCCCAGCGGGCGGGTGTCGGCTAAAAACGCTCTGATCTTTTCTTTAGTTTTCCTAAGTCTTGGAGTTCTATTGAACCTGTACATTTCTTGGAAAGTGGCAGCCTTAGGACTGTTCACAGTGTTGTTCTACAATTACTTTTATACCCTTAAGTGGAAAAAGACCTCTCCATTCGCCGCCATTCCCGGAGCCATTCCTGGGGCCATGCCGTTTGTGATTGGATACACGGCCGCTTCCGATATTATTTTTGATTGGACCAACTTTTATTTTTTCCTGGTTATGTTTCTATGGCAAATGCCCCATTTTTGGGCCTTGGCCTTACGTTATCAAGATGATTACACCCAAGGGGGGATTCCGGTCTTACCGGCCTCTCGTGGGCAAAGAGTGACCGAATATTATGTCGGTCTGTACACCTTCGCTTACTTAGCATTAGCCTTAGCAGCACCTGTTTTTGTTTCCGTGGGTTGGGCGTATCTTTTAATTGCGATGCCATTTGCCTTTAAGGTTCTTTGGGAACTTTTTGGCTTTTTAAAAGATCCTATGGGAAAACCATGGATTGGCTTCTTCTTATGGACAACCTTCAGTGTGCTGATCTTTATTATAGTTCCTGCCATTGATAGGTGGTCGCCGTGGATTTAAAGAAAAATAGTAATTTTTTACTCAATGTCTTAGTCTTTCTGACCTTTGATCTTATGTTGTTGGGTGCCGGAGTTCGAACCATGGACGCTGGTTTGACTTGTCCGGATTGGCCTCTTTGCTTTGGTAAAACCATTCCGGATTATCACTTTGGAGTCTACCTGGAGTTTATTCATCGTGTGATCGCTGGACTGGTTGGGATTATTTACCTTCTGTTTTTTGTTCAGGTGTGGCGCAAACCAGAACTGAAGAAGCTTCGAGTTCTTAGTTGGGTGGGGCTTTTCTTTTTGTTGGCGCAAATCATCATGGGTGGCTTAACAGTCTTGAAGGTGCTCGACGCCTACATCGTGACCATGCACTTAACCTTGGCCACAGCCTTCTTGCTGACGCTTTACTTTATGAAGAAAAGTTTGAGTTTTAATCCCGTCACAGCCAGTGAGTTAAAAGACACCAAGATTAGTCGTGCATTTCGATTGAATTTAGTCCTAGGAATCATTTTTGTAGTGATACAGATTGTTCTGGGAGGCTTGGTGGCGGCGACATACTCGGGCTTGGTCTGTATTGACTTTCCCACCTGCAATGGAGAGTACTTTCCGACGCTGCAAGGACCTATCGGCATTCAGGTGATGCATCGCTTTGGGGCCTATTGGTTGAGTTTGTTGATCCTTTCCATTTTCACTTTCAGTGTTTTTGCCGCCAAGAAAATGGGACTGCGGCAACGTCATCGTCGTTTGGGTGTGGCCTTGTTTTTCTTGGTGTGCACGCAAATCTTTGTTGGCGTGATGAACCTTAAATATCTGATGCCAGCCGCCTTGAGTGTTTTCCACTTAGGCTTAGCTTTAGTGATAATGCTGACTTTAGTGAACTACTATTGCAGCACTCGCATTGTCTCCTAATTATTTGAAAGTATCTGCAGTGTCTCATTATAGGACGATTTGCGAAAAACCAAGTGGGATATTAGCTCAGAAACTATCAATAGCCTCTTAAAAACAAGGGGTTGTTTCATCATGAAACACACAAAAAAATTGTGTCCCGGCCATTGAAACTGAACTCAGAGTAAATGTTTGGGGGAATCAATGAGTAAAAAATTCTTTTTAATTAGTCTTTCGGTCTTGCTAACCTTTTTATTTCAAAACTGTGGTCAACTGAGTGGCCAAGAGCAAGTTCAGCAAGCATCCAATGGAGATGTGATCCGTTCGGGTTCAAATGGAAATCCCATAGCTTTAATCAATAATAGTTCCTACAAAGGAAATATCTATTTCGACGGTCAGGTGTTAACCGGCGTTTTATGTACAGACAGCAGTGTCTTTATTCGCGTGCGCAAGGGTCGCACAACTCACGTGGTTCGACCGGCCTATGGCTATACTGGTAGTCGCCCAGAGCGCTATTTCAAATATATGTACAAGCATTGTGATCAGAAATTCGATCGTATCTATTTTTTCAGTGCTCGCATACCAGGTGCCCTTCGATCTGGATCTGATTTTGTCCTCAACGATCGGCATAAGTTTACGCCAGTTCCTCTTGATTCCAATAGCCAGCAATTCGGAATTCAATACACCACCTACCATTGTCCGATGTCTCGAGATTACGGAAGTGAGAGAGTTTTTGACATTAAAGAAATCAGACAGAACGGTAATAGATTAAATGATTATGGTCCTGTCAACTGGCATCATTGGCTCGAGCGGCCACCCAATGACTACTATTGCTTAACGGATAATGCCGGTTTAATTAAAAAGCATGCTGTGCTTTTAAAAAATGCAGGTATTGACTACATCTATTTGGATATGACGAATGACCCGTGGGCTTACGATGGCAATGGTCCTAACGACTTTGATTGGAACTTTGAGCATAAAATTCATAAACCTGTAATGTCTCTGATTAATACTTATAAAAATCTTGAGAGAAACGGCGTTGCAGTTCCAAAGATTGTTCCTTGGGTGGGCGCATCGACCTATCACAAAACAAGACGGGTTCCTTACAGCCGATCAATTTCACGATGGATTAATGAAAAGTTTTATCCCGCCACATCTGGGTTGCGCTTTAAGGGACATTATTCAAAGCCTATCATGTTTGCCAAGGTGGGGAATCCAACTCACTTTTCTTGGGAAAAAGTTCGACCTATGATCCAGAAAAACGAATCGCGTTATAAAGTGATTATCAAATGGTCGCAAGTGGAGCATTTTAAATCAACGAAACCTGAAAACTGGGCTGGGATCAATCCTGATCATGTCTGGCGTTTTATGGAACCCTGCGAATACAATAGAGATGGTTCGATCAAGACAGGTTGTAAACAAAGATCCATTTCCAACCAAATC
Organism: uncultured Pseudobdellovibrionaceae bacterium; assembly: GCA_964588335.1. Classification (GTDB taxonomy): domain Bacteria; phylum Bdellovibrionota; class Bdellovibrionia; order Bdellovibrionales; family JAGQZY01; genus JAGQZY01. The sequence goes on from CAZPOV010000009.1 coordinate 61,184, forward strand.
AGTGTTGCGGCGGCTTTTCAAAGGCCGTACATGTCACACAGTGATTCGCTTGGTAAGCGTCGCGGTCGAACATTTTACCAACAGTATTTGGGCGCTTTTAATAGAAGTAAAAAGTATGTGTCCATTTCGAACTGGAACAATTGGCTGACCAATCGCTACTGTCATGGAAGAAACACTTATGGAGGTGCCGGTCACTTTGTGCCTTCGTATCTTAACTTTTCAGAGTTTGATTACGAGTGCTCTCCAGGTGCCGACTTCATCACTCGCAGCAATGGCTCTAAGCATGCTCGATTTGTGGACTCTTATACTTACGAGTTTTCTCGAGTCATGGAGCCAAGTGCGGACTCACGCCACTCTGACTGTCACTATCAATTGATGCGAGGCTTGGTAATGGCATCGAAAACAGGGCAGAGCGATTTAACGGGTGCTCAAAAACGTGAGTTTATCAACGCCTGTGGTTTTGATTTAAGAAAATAAATTTGAAATCAATCCGAAGGGGGTGTGTCTGGCTGGTTGGCCGGATGCGCCTTTTTGAAGGCCGGATGTTCAAGACATTTTTCATTCACTCTTTGAATGGTGGGGAACATACTCATTTCCACTTGATAGCGTTCAGCGCTGAACACCTGAGGAATCAAAAAGCAATCGGCGACAGTGGGTTTGTCGCCAATCGAATACTCACCAGCGGTCTGTTTTGCTAAGGCTTCGTAGGATTCAAATCCAAGAGTGATCCAATGTTGAATCCATTTCAATTTTTCGTCTTCGGAAAAGCCATGCTCTTTGACCAGTTTTTTCAAAACACTAAGGTTTTGTAGGGGCTGAATGTCAGAATTGATGATTTCACACAACTGCCGTGCACGCGCTCGTTCAAAGGGTGTGGTCGGATAAAGGTGGGATTCTCGAAAAATGGCTTCAAGATACTCGATGATCGCCACCGATTGTGAAAGAACTTTTCCAGCATGTTCCAAGGTGGGGACTCGATGGGCTGGATTTAAAAATGTGTAGGCTTCCGTAAACTGCTGGCCACCGTCTTTTAAGAGGTGTACGGGGATGATCTCGTAATCCAAATTCTTTAAGTTCATAGCGATTCTGACGCGATAGGAACTCGAAGATCGAAAATAACTATAAAGCCTAATCATATCAACAATTTGTACCCTAGGTTTGAGGTTGCAAGCAATAGCAAATTCCTATAAAACCACCGAATAACTTGAATCACTTTAGTCCGGCCAATGAAACACAGTGTCGTGAAACAGCGAACAGAGGAGTGGGCATGAAACTCGGAACCCTAAAAAGTAAATCCTATGATGGTGAGTTGGTTGTCGTCAGCCAAGACAATTCGAAGTACGTTAAAGTCCCAGATATCGCTCCCAGCTTCCGTTTGGCCGTTGAGAATTGGGCCAACTGCAAAGATCGCCTTAAGAAAGCTTATGAAGATTTAAACAGCGGTGAGCTTGAAGGTGAAGCTATGGACGAGAGTCTTTTCCACTCACCAATGCCTCGAACTTTTCAATGGGCTGATGGTTCCGCATTCTTACACCATGTCAAATTAGTACGAATGGCCCGAAATGCTGAGATGCCAGAGCGTCTTTACGAGGTTCCTTTGATGTACCAAGGGGGCGGTGATAATTTCTTAGCTCCTACCGAAGATATTCCCCAAATTGATTTTGCTCATGGCACTGACTTTGAAGGGGAAGTGGGCGTGATCACTGATTATGTGCCGATGGGAACTTCGCCCGAAGAAGCTCTGTCAAAAATTCTTTTTCTAGTCATCATCAATGATGTTTCTTTGCGCGGATTGATTCCCGAAGAGCTTAAAGTAGGATTTGGTTTTTTTCATGGCAAGCCGTCTTCGGCCTTCGCTCCGTTTGCCGTCACTCCTGATGAATTGGGTGACAGCTGGAACAACGGACGGATCGAACTGCCATTGAACGTCGAATTCAATGACGAGTTCTTTGGTAAAGCCAATGGTAAAGAAATGCACTTTCATTTTGGTGAGTTGATTGCTCATGCGGCTAAAACCAGAAACCTGATGCCTGGAACCATTATTGGCAGTGGAACCGTTTCAAATGACGATCCCGAAGCGGGTTCCAGCTGTTTGGCTGAGCGACGCATGATTGAAAAAATCAATGATGGCGCCTTTAAAACTCCATTCATGAAAGTGGGAGACAAGGTGAAGATCTCGATGAAGGACGTTACCGGTAACGACCTTTTTGGAACCATTGAACAGAAAGTCGTTCAAGCCTAAGAATGGAAAAACTCGCCGACTTTGGTCCTCTCTACACGGAAACTCACCTCGGTCAGTTTCCGGTCGAGCCGTTGAATACCTTTTCTAACATTCTGTTTTTCTTGGTGGCCATTTATTGGTTCACTCGGATTAAAATTCAAAAGCCCAGCGACTTTCAAAGATTTCTGAAAGTGTCTTTGCCGTTTTTACTGATTGGCTTTGTCGGTGGTACTGTCTATCACGCCACACGCTCCCACATTGTCTGGATGCTGATGGACGTGATCCCCATTTATATTTTGGGAGTGTTCGCCGGAATTTATCATTGGCGTTTAATTGGTGTGTCATTGCTGCAGATCATTGCGATTTTTGCCCTGTTGTTGGCGTTTCCACTTTTTGCACTTTGGACCTTTGTTCCCGAAAATCCGAATACACCCACCGTAGGATATGCCATTTTAGCCTTCCCCGTGGTTTTACCATTGTTCATCGATCAGTTTAAAACCCAGGGACAATACCTTTTTTTATTTTTAAGGCCCTTTATTTTGATTCTCATCGCTCTTTTGTTTCGGGCCGCAGATTTCACAGGCTGGGTGCATGACAACTTCTCGGTGGGGACTCACTGGCTGTGGCATTGTTTTGGAGCTGCAACTTGTCATTACCTTTTGGTCTTCATGGAAAAGCGCTCGAAACATCAGGTCTAGACTTCTCAGCCTCATCACCGCTAAACTGATGCTGATTGTAAACGGCTGAGGATAGTGTGCAAAAAGCGGAATTCCTAAAGAACTACCAAAAATTTCAATTGGGTGTCTTACCCACAGAGCAACAGCATCAAAAAACTGTTGGGCTGGCTGAAATCGTCAACGACGATATTAAAAAGGCCATTGCTATTTTAAAAGATGTGGATCGCGACGCCTTGGCTCTGTTTCGCAACAAGGCCGATTGTCTTGAAAATTTAAGAGATCAAGCGCAAAAGGTTCTGGCGGCAGGGCATCGTGTTTTTCTTTGTGGCTGTGGGGCCACCGGGCGTTTATCAATGCTCACCGAGTTTTTGTATCGCGAAAAGTATAAGAGCGACCAAGTTGTTTCGTTTATGGCGGGTGGAGACGTGGCCTTGGTGCACTCTCTGGAAGGTTTTGAGGATTACCCTGAGTTAGGAGCGCGGCACCTGATGCAGTTGGGGTTTACCGAAAACGATCTACTGATTTCAACCACGGAGGGTGGAGAGACACCCTACGTGATCGGTGCCACTGAAAAAGCGGCAGCGGTTTCAAAGCATCCTCCGTTTTTTCTGTATTGCAATCCTGACGACGTTTTAATCGAAAAAGTGGAGCGTTCAAAACAGGTCATCAAACATAATTCCATAGAAAAAATCTGTTTGTTTGTCGGTCCGATGGCCCTTTCGGGAAGCACGCGAATGCAGGCCAGCACGGTGTTGCAGTTGGCTTTAGGGTGTGCCCTTGTCGAAACCGATATTTCTGTGAATGCTCTGATCGATGAGTTTATTAAAAGCTTTGAGGCCATGGATTTCTCTGAATTGGCCGATCTGATTGAAAAAGAGCACTGGATTTACTCTGAAAAAGAGTACGTGATGTATATGCCGCGCGAATACGCCATAACTGTTTTTACGGACACCACAGAGCGCTCACCGACATTCAGTCTGCCATCTTTTGAAAACAATGACTATCGAGGCGATCGCCCGTCTCTGTGCTACATCCTTTTGCCAGCAGCGAATACGCCGGCCGACGCTTGGAACCAGTTGCTTTTGCATGAACCCCGGCCTCTTGACTGGGAAGAGATCGATAAGCAAACAACCACCGGTTATTTGCAAAGTTTTGATTTCAGCAAAAGCTCATTGGAGTCCCGTGAAGAGCGTGTGGGTGATATCCGCCAGTATCTTTTTGAAATTCTGTGCCGCGAGGAACATCTGATCATGTCACTGGCCGGAGTCGAAAAGCAGTGGCAGTGGCCCACTCAACGCTCTCTTTTTCGACACACACTTTTGAAAGTCTTACTGAATACTCACTCAACCTTGCTAATGGGCTTATTGGGGCGTTATCAATCCAATGTTATGACTTGGGTTCGACCCACCAATGGCAAGCTGGTTGATCGTGCCACTCGCTATGTAGAGGCGCTGTTGAAAGAGCAAGGTCTTTCCGCCAGCTATCTTGATATCGTTGATAGAATCTACCAATATCAAGCGCAGTTGGGACCCAAAGAGTGTATTGTTTTAAAGGTCGTTCAAAGTTACACCAACCCATAACGAAAGGGAGCCCCATGGATTTCAGCGAACTGAATGCAATCGCAACCACAACAACTTCGCCTGACGATTTGGGTAAGTACGGCAAAGATTGGTCAATGAACTTTCCGGCCAACCCCAGTGCCATAGTTTTTCCTGAAAGCCAGGAGCAAGTTGTAAAAATTGTAGAATGGGCGAATGCCCACAATGTGGCCTTGGTGCCCTCGGGTGGGCGAACCGGATTGAGTTCGGCGGCGACCGCCACCAATCATGAGGTCGTGGTTTCCTTTGAAAAGATGAACAAGATTTTAGAGTTTAGTGAAGTCGATCAAATGATCCGAGTCGAACCGGGTGTGATCACTGAAGACTTGCATAAATATGCGGAAGACAAAGGCTATTTTTTTCCCATTGATTTAGCGGCCAAAGGCTCTTGTCACATTGGAGGCAACGTCGCCACCAACGCCGGGGGTTTAAGGGTTCTTCGCTACGGAATGATGCGAAATTGGGTATCGGGCCTGACGGTCGTCACAGGTTCAGGTCAAGTTTTGCATTTGAACAAAAGTTTGGTGAAAAACGCCACTGGCTTTGATCTTAAAAACCTGTTTATCGGCAGCGAGGGAACCTTGGGTTTTATTACCGAGGTTGAGTTGAAAGTGACTCGCCCCCCTGAGAACACAACGGTCTTGGTTTTTGGCTTAGAAAAATTAGGAAACGTTATTGAGGTGTATCGTCATTTTATGAAAAACACTCAGCTTTCAGCCTGTGAAGTCTTTTCTGAATTTGCCTTAGAGAAAGTGGTCGAAATGCACGATTTGGGGCGTCCATTCGAAACTCAAGCTCCTTTTTATTTACTTCTTGAAGTGGAGCATGGATCCGATGATCAGTCAGAGTCCTTAGGCGCTCTTTTTGAGCATTGCTTTGAGCAAGGATGGATCAATGATGGTGTGATCTCTCAGTCGCCTCAACAGGCAAAAGACCTTTGGAATTTAAGAGAATTCATCAGCGAGTCCTTAAGTCCGATGAGTCCGTACCGTAATGATGTTTCAGTCCGCACTCCCAGCATTCCGGCTTTTGCTGAAGAAATTGAATCCGCCTATAAGCGAGAGTACCCCGATTTTGGCGTGGCCTGGTTTGGTCATATTGGTGACGGCAACCTGCACATCGATATTCTGAAACCTGAAGGCATGGCTAAAGAAGACTTTATCAAGAAGTGTAAAGAATCCGACAAAATTCTGTTTTCTGTTGTTTCGAAGTTCAATGGTTCAATCAGTGCTGAGCATGGTGTGGGCCTTTTAAAGCGCGATTATCTCACTTACTCGCGCAGCCCGGAAGAAATTGAAATCATGAAAGGTATTAAGAAAGTTTTTGATCCAAAAGGCTTGATGAATCCGGGGAAAGTTTTCGAGGTTTAAAACAAGGGCCCACCTAAGAGCCCTTAATTCCCTAAACCCCGCGGGGTTGCATGGTGTTTGTTTTTTTAGACCTGTCATCAGTCGACACGGAACAATGAAAATGGGGGTCGGTGTCTTTATGGTCGTAAAGTTCGATCAATGTGACTTTGATATCTCGGCTCTTCGCTGAGATCACAAAATCCTCGATAATTTCCAATACATCGTGATGCAGATAGTAGGTTTTAGAGGCGTCAATCGTCACTTCTCGTCCGTTCGGCACATCGGCCAATACTTTCAAAATCGAAGCTTTCTTAAAAAACGAAACGTCTTCAGAAAGTTCGATAGTAATGTTTCCTTCTTTTTGAAACTCGTTGTAGACCAAAATTGGAATTTTGAAGTTGTGGTAAAGAATAAAAACAATAGACACCGCAATTCCGATACCAATACCCACAAGGAGGTCTGTGAAAACAATTCCTAAAATCGTCGCCAAAAAAGGTATAAACTGCTTATAGCCTTGCTTCCACTTCATTTTAAACAATGAAGGACGAGCCAGTTTAAATCCAACCACTAATAAAATAGCGGCCAAGGTCGCAAGCGGAATCATGTTTAAAAGAGTTGGAATAGCGATAATCGAAATAAGAATAATGAATCCGTGAATGATCGTCGATAGTTTGGTTTTGCCCCCAGCTTGCATGTTGACAGAGCTGCGAATAATCACCTGAGTGATAGGAAGGCCTCCAATCAAACCGGATAATATATTTCCAATCCCTTGTGCTTTGAGCTCACGGTTGGCTGGTGTCACTCTTCTCTCGGGATCTTGCTTGTCCGTGGCCTCAACGCAAAGTAGGGTTTCCAATGATCCAACTACCGCCAATACAACGGCTGTGATATAGATTTGGGGATTGTTCAATTGCGAGAAATCAGGGAAACTGAAATTACTAAAGAAGGATTGGATGCCTTCCGCCACTGGAATTTGAACTTTTTGATCGGTCGCTAATGCAAGTGCTTCAATGCCAGAGAACACGGCATTGAGAATCACACCTACAACCACAGCCACAAGAGGTCCTTGGACCAACTGGAAAAATTTGATTTTTTTCATAAATTTCATTTCCCACAAAATCAGAATTAACAGGGAAACGGCAGCAATGATCATTGGGCCATAGCTGATCTTATCCATTAAATGGAAAATCTCAGAAAAAGTATTCTCATTGTCTATTTGTTGGAATCGATAATCGCCTTCCGGAACGGCATCATAACCAAAGGCATGAGGAATCTGTTTTAAAAAGATAATCACCCCAATACCAGCGAGCATTCCCTGAATCACCGAAGAAGGGAAATAGTAAGCAATCACTCCCGTTTTCAGGTATCCCATTATCAATTGAAAAACACCCATAAGGACAACAGCAACCAAAAAGGCATCAAAGCTTCCAAGGTCTTGAATGGCGGCTAAAACGATCACCGCGAGGCCCGCTGCGGGGCCGCTGACCCCAAGCGAGGAACCACTGAAGAAGCCAACAACAATTCCACCGATCATACCGGCAATCAGACCAGAGAACAGAGGCGCTCCCGAGGCCAAGGCAATTCCCAAACACAGAGGCATGGCGACAAGAAATACAATCACACTGGCTGGCAGATCATATTTCAATTTTGAAAAATCAAATTCCTTTTTCATGAGCTAACGCTCCCGTCGCTCGTCAACTCTGAAGTGTAAGTGATTTCACCATTCACAAAGTCGTAGACCATTCCATAAACTTTTAAATTTCCGGCCTTCATCGCTTCTTTGACAAAAGGGTAGCTAAACAGGTTTTCCAGTTGGTTATCCACATTCCAAGAAATCAACTGATCCAAGTCTTTGCCTTCAATTTCTTTGGAGTGAGCTTTTTTGTAGTTTTCCAAGGCTTTATGAACAATGGGAAGTGAAACAAGTTTCTCAAGGTTGGCAAGTCCTCCCATTGCACCACAACCGGCATGACCACAGACCACGATCTCAGGGATTTTTAGAACAGAGATACCATATTCCAAAGTGAGTCCCTCGTTTGTGGGGTTGTTGGCATCATGAGGGGGGATGAGGTTGCCGGCATTGCGGATAACAAAAATCTCTCCGGCTTGGGTTTGCGATATCTCTTGGGGGCACAGTCTGGAATCCGCACAGGTGATTAAAAATGTGTGAGGGGACTGGCCATCGGCTAAAGATGAGTAATGATCAGCCAATTCTTTAAATTTGTTATTCTTATAGACATGAATCTGATCTTGAAATCGTGACATAAAGGTCTCCGTGGTTAAAAAAATTAATTTTAAATTTATTATTTAATGAAAGGTTGGTTATGCTCGGGGTGGCCGAGAACTCACTTCGAAAAAAGGCCATTGGTAGGGGCCGCAGCGATTGGAAGCCGTTAGGGTTTGAAGTGAAAGGTGGTCGGGCGAAGATATGCCGAAAATGAAATCGTCTTCACCTTCTTCATCGTCGGGTTCCGCATCTTCTGTATCGCTTTCAATGGGGCGATCGAGCGAACTGCTATCATGTTGACTAGCCACAATGACTGGTTTTTCCTCATCTTCACTGATCGGCATCACGGGTGGAGCGAGCAGGCTGAAAACGAAGGTAAAGACTAATAAGATCGACCAGTACATGAGGGAAGTATGCCTTGCTCAATGGGATTTTTCAAGATTTCTCCCGACCTTTCATGAAACGGAGAATTAAGGCTAAAGCACCAAAACAAGGCCATTTTTTGTAAAATCCATCGACTCTTAGCGAAGTTTAAGATACCTCTTCAAGAGCATGAGACTGAAAAGAGCGAACCTCACCAGGGGCTCCATCCCCAAGATTCTGCTGCGCTTGAGCTTACCAATGATGCTCGGAATCGCCGCCAACATGTCTTTCAATGTGGTTGATACCTTTTTTATCGGACAACTGGGCGTAACCCAGTTGACGGCAATCTCCTTCTCTTTTCCAGTGGTGATTATTTTGCTCAATCTCGCCATCGGAGTCAGTATTGGTTTAACCTCGGTCCTGTCTCGACTTTTAGGGGCCGGTAAAGAGACCAAGGTGAAAGAGCTGTCCTCGCAAATGACTTTTCTTGTTCTGGTGGCGTCCATGGCTTTGGGTGTGCTGGGAACTCTAACCATCGAACCGGTTTTTCGTTTTCTGGGCGCGGGGCCCGAGTCGATGGGGTTTATCAACGAGTATATGATCTGGGCTTACTGGGCCATGTGTTTTCGGATGACGTCGATCTGTGTGTCCGGGATCTTTAAAGCCCACGGAGTGACGGTTGTCCCAAGCTTTGCGATTTTTGTAACGGCTTTTGTGAACGTCGTTCTTGATCCCATTCTTATTTTCGGGTGGGGAGTGATTCCCGCATTGGGTATTCAAGGCGCCGGGCTTGCCACGTTCATTTCCAATTTTATCGCCTTGCTTGTGGAGTTTTTCTTAGCTTTTAGAGTTTATGGTTTGTTTGGCCCCTTAAGCTTCAAATACCTCCATGACCTGAAAGATGTCATGCGAATCGGCGCACCTTCGGCGGGTGGTAACGCCTTAAACCCCATTTCGATCAGCTTGGGAAACTACTTTTTGTCCAAGAGCTCCCCAGAGCTAGTTGCTGGTTTTGGGGTGGCTTCAAAAATACAAATTTTCACAATGATTCCCATTCTGGCTTTGTCGGCAGCGCTGGGGCCAACTGTCGGACAAAATTTTGGGAACAATAGAAAAGACCGCGTGATTGCGGCCTTGACCAGTGCTTTCTTGTTTTCTCTTTTTTACGGACTCTTTCAAGGATTCCTTCTCTATAGTTTTTCAGACGCCATTGGTTCTCTTTTTACAGATAGCGCGCAAGCCATCTCTTTTTCCAGTCAGTATTTAGAAGTGGTCGGTTGGACTTTGTTTGGGTATTCGTTTGTGATCGTCACCAGTTCAGCCTTAAATGCCGTCGGTCAGCCGATTGCCGGGAACTCTGTAATCGCTCTGCGAACCATCATATTTTTTCTGGCATTGTATTTTCTGTTTTCGCGTTTGAATCTGGATTTCGATTTAATCTATGCCTACTCGGGGGCCAACGTTTTGGCAGCCGCCAGCTCTGTCTTTTTAGCCTTTGCATTTATAAAGAAAAACCGTGCGGCCTGAGTTTTACTAAAATCAAACCTAAAGCTTGGACTCTACAGACTCCGCCGGCGCTTTCCGCGCCAGCAGCTTTCTGTCATTACTCGTAATCGACTTCAATGGTCAATTTTTCATCGGCCTTTGCTGAGTAGCGAAGATTTAAAGAGGCGCGATCCAACCCTAAAAAGAACTGTCGTCGGGCCAAAGGTTTACCATTAACTCGAACTTCTTTAATCTTCTTCACCTTGTTAGAAAGCTCAATAAAAACGGAGCCGGTGTACTTTGAGTCATCAATCAAGCTGGCGGCCACACCTCCCCAGTTGTCACTCTTGGCGTGGGCCACAGCACCATCAAAGCTTTTTATTACAGGTAGGTAAGAGTAGTCCCAGGTCCCTTCATTGCCGACCTTGGCTTCTTCATCCGTTTTTGGAACTTCACCGATGACTTTCAACCCATCAAGAGCTGGATGTCCTTTTTTGGGAAGTGGAAGAATACCGCCGAATTTCACCGAGGCGACACCACGGCTGTTAGCATGAATCATAGAGATCAAACTTTCGGGGTCACTTTTCATGGATTCAGGAGCCCCCGGTTTGCCAAAATAATTGGCTCCCGGCTCATGGGTGTCGGACACAAAGATAATATTGACGAAAGCCCCTTCACGAAACAAGCGTTGGTTTTGCGAGGTTTTGTAGCTTAAGAACTGTTCCAAGCTTACAAGTCCAGCTTCGGTCACTGTGCAGGCACCCCCCAGCTGAACAGCCGCCGATAAACAGCTATCTCCGTTGGAATTTTTAGAGTCGGGGTCAAACCAACCCTCGTGACAGGCGGGGCGAGTGAATCGACTGGCTTTTTCGGGAAAGGCATTTAAGTAATCGGCTACGCCCTCTTGGTTCACAAGCCGCAGGTAACCTGGTTGGTGGACCGACATGTTATTGTGCCAGACTTTTCCGTAATCAATGCTTTGATCCTCGTTCACCCAAGCGGTTGACATATAGGTGACACCCATCTGCGTGTCCTTGGGGTAATTGGCTTGAGCAATGGTGGCAAAGCCATCGCGCATGGCATTGGCGATGGCGGACATCGAGCACGACTCATCCAAGACAAACAGGATATCAGTGGGAGCCTGCTCAAAGGTTTTTACTATGGTTTCGGTTTTGGTGTTGGTGGAGTTACAATTTTCAGTGCAGACCTCTTCGCCACCACTGCCCGAGGATTGATTGGTGGGAGCCGACACAGATTTGGAATTACAGGCCGCTAAGCCTAAGAAACCGATACTTAAAAGACTAAAAACTATGGAGCGCATCATAACATCCTTCCCCTGGTTTTCTGCACTTACAACATTATAAAAGGATACCTGTTCTCAACATAGCTTCTTTCTCAGCATCAGAATCTTGCTAAGTTTTTTGACGTTTTTTAATGAACTGAAGGCGGGTGTCTCGAAAAACATCCTATTTAGTGAAAAAGTTTTGAACACTTTGTCAGACAGCAGTGGTGAAGACCGGGTTGGGGAGATTCTCTCTTGCGAAACAATCGCCAAGGAAATCAGAGTCAAATATTATATTTCGATAGAATAGCCAGCCGGGATGATTTCTTCAGGCGGCACATCGTCTTCAAGAGGTTCGGCCACTTGAACATCTTCGACAGGGACATAGTGAAAATCATAGGCCGTTTCCACTTGCACCCAACGAATCGTACCATTGACGGCAATTCGAAACGTGGCCCCTGCGTAACAGTCGGCCTCTTGTAAATGGGAAAATGAAACGCGGTCTCCTTCTGGAGTGATTGCGCGAGCACGACAAGCGATCTCTGAGTAATCGGGGTTAACAGTTTGGGCGTAGACGCTGCCCTGGTCGCGACCATCGGAGAACTGATAAAAGTCACCAACAGCGACCACTCGCAAGCGTCGGCCAAACATAGAAAGAGTCGAGCCATCCAGGGCCCGTCCATTGCGGCAAAAACGTTGGGGAAGATTGCTAATTAAGTGCAGATCTCCCGCCAAGCGATCGCCCAAAGGTCGGTATTCACTGACATAAGCTCGGCAGACAACATCACCATTTTCTGGTTGCGGAATTGCTCCTAAGTCTTGGGCTTTTGCCACAGAAAATCCAAGGCCTATTGTCACGGCCAACAATGTCTTTTTAATCAACCAACCAATCATGAGTCTAACCTCCTCACTGATTCCTATTGCAAAACAGAACCCAGAAATTAGAGTTGGGTGATTTAAGGTATTTAAGAGCAAGGCCCGCTTCAGCTGCGGGTTCTACAGTAAATTTCTTTCAAAACCGGTGACAAATTCAGGCCCATTCCCGGTGGCGAAAATCGACGAAAGGGACCTTTTGATCCTACCGCGTGCGAGTGTCCGGTCGAGTCGACGACGATTTCTTTACAGGAAAAGAAATTGAAGCCAACTTCGTGACCGAACTGATTTAATTCGAATGATCAATCAAAGGCTGTCGATTGGCGGAGCCCCATCGCTCCTTTGACTTCACTTCCCAAGGGTCAACACCTTAAGCTATTGAAATAACTAAAAACTTTGAAACCCAAAAACAGCCAGTGGGATAGAGCTTTACAAAAAGTACCCTGAATGCTAAATCCCTGAGTTCACTAGGTTTCCAGACTTCGGAGAGGTGGCAGAGTGGTTGAATGCGCACGCCTGGAACGCGTGTAGGCGTTAATAGCGTCTCGAGAGTTCGAATCTCTCTCTCTCCGCCAAAATCAAAAGGTACCAAGTCCCTTTCTGTACCGCCCCGCCGATAACTCTATCATTTTGCGATTCCGATCCTTCGGCAATTGGAACTCCCGTCTTCGTAACGCCTTTCTAAGAGCCTCATCCATTTCCGAGCTAAACGATTCGTTCAGCCACTCAAGATCAAGTGCAATTGAAGTCTCAGCATCATCGAAAAAGTTACACATCTTAAAAGGCTCAGGTGTTGAATCAAGAGTGAGCGACGAGAATTCATAACACTCCACTCTCGTACAGAGTTCTGCTTTCACCGGATTTCTAAAGACATATTTAACCGCATTCCAGTAATAATCTTCATTATGGATTGAACACCACTTGTAGCGTCCTCCAAAGAAGTGATTGATTCGCCCGGCCTGCCGATTTGCACAGCGAGAGACCTCACGATGAAAATAAGTCATCGCTTTAGAAAGATTTTTATCAGGCGTACTGAGAATCCAATGATAGTGATTCGACATCAAAACAAAAGCATGTGACCGAATGTGAAGGTGTTTATCGAGGTATCTAATTTTATCCAAGATGATTGGCCAAAGAATAGGGAGTGGAAGATAAAAGAACTCCTTATTATTGGATCGATTGGTAATGTGATAGGGATACTCATCGGATTCATTCAGTGTCTTTCTAGGCATGAAAAATTATCGATGCAATCCTCAGACAAAGCTTTCCTGAGGATCAAATGCAAGACAGTGCAAAAAATCCTAAATCAAACCCGTTTCCCGGAAAAGGGACTTGGTACCTTGATTATGGGTTGAATTCCTTGTTCATAACACAGGTAACTGGGTACTGATTGTCTACAAGATTGAATGTTGCATTATAATAATTCTCATCATAGACAGTGTCTAAATGAACAACCATTGCGCTTACATACAAGACATTGTCTAATACACGTGAGTAATCAATCGTAAAATCATTACCAGATAGATTCAAAGTATTTTCGCCTGAACGCTTCCCCTCATGATGGTACAACTTACCATCGATAGGATGGTAGCCCCCCGAGTTGATTTGCACAGAATTATCAATCGATGGGTCTCCTTTTGATCTCAAAATTAAACGATAATACTCATAATCATCAGTGCTTTCATCAGTGAAACAATACAAGAGAACTTCCTCGTCAGGCTCGGTGGCGTCATTGAGATCACTGCCGATGTACTCAAATATTGATCCATCATAAACAATTATACCTCCATTGCGTTCAAGCACTAGAACTTCAGAGGTATTTAAGTCATTTGTTGAAACAGATTGGTCAGAGCAATCGATGGTCGACAATTTAAAGTTGCCAGTATTCACATCCTTCTCGATGTAAGATTCTAATGTGCTTTCACAACTTGAGTCGGGCGAATATTTGCCATAATAATTGTAGCCGGAAGAACTAATGATCTCTCCTGGGTTGTTTTGTGTACCTCCCTCAGCACTTTGAGATACTCCAGGGCCTGATCCCGATTTGCAAGAACAGATAAACAAAGCAATGAATACTAAAGTTGAAAGTCTCATGTCCCCTCCATTTTCAATAAAAGATGCAATCACAGTGCCAAGAGTGTCACCACAGCCTATTCAAACTCAGTGTTTCGTTATGATAAAATGGCCCTATTTGAGATCATAAATTTTCTAATTTGTGTCCAATGAATCGACAAATCAACTTTATCTACAGGTTTTGATTTTAAACCGTCGAAACTACAAGGTAATACCTGTACTTTTTATTTTGATAGAAGTGTTGAGTTCATCGACAGTGTCCAGGCTTTTAGCAATTTCAATTTAAATCAATAATCTTAAATGTTTGCAACCTCAACTTCAATGTCGAAACGATGTTGTGTTAAAATCTGCCTTAACGAAAAGCTGTTACTCAGACACACCCTTGAAATTAAACAACAAAGATTTCAAAATTAGAAAAGCGGACCGAGATGGGCAGGGAGCGGAAGATAAAAGAACTCCTTATTATTGGATCGATTGGTAATGTGGTAGGGAAACCCATCGGATTCAATCAGTGTCTTTCTAGAGATGAAAAATTATCGATGCAATCCTCAGACAAAGCTTTCCTGATGATCAAATACAAGACAGTGCAAAAAATCCTAAATCAAACCCGTTCTCCGGAAAAGGGACTTGGTACCCTGCGAAGCTTTCGTTGATTTGAAGAGTAAATAAAGATTTAATCAAGGCATGCTTCTATCCAAATTTAGATCAGAAATCTATATCTTGATACATGAGGACACGGTCCTCGCTAAGAATCTTAATAGCAAAGATAGGGTAAACCTTCCCGGAAAAGGAGCTTTTAAACACCCCAGAAGTTTGGTGAGTGATTTTAAGCTGGCGGTAAGTGTAGTGAAAGATTGCATTGAAAAAGTTAATATAGGTAGTTTTGTGAAGCCCAAAGTATTGTTGCATTGGAGCCCAGAGCTAGAAGGTGGATTTTCTCCTGTAGAGGCTCGCGTACTTTCTGAAATGGCAAGAGAGGCTGGTGCTCGGGAGGTTTACCTTCATACATCGTCTAACGAAATTTCCATAAATGATGTTAAGAGGGCTTTAAAAAAACATGCTAAATAATGATTTGATGGTATTATTTTTGACTCTTACCAGTTTGCAGTCAGATAAAGTTTGTATCAGCCCTATATCACTTGGCCGATTTTAACTAGGAAGGTGGACTCATTTAGCCCGGGCTGGACATCCCGAGGCATCATGTTCAGTTAGTATCTAAACCTAAAATTTCGTTATCTACTGGAAAACGAGCTGTTCAACACCCATTGCGCAGCCGATATTTTCTTCGGCTGAAGTGAGAGAGTGTTTTATGTTTTTCATTAGCATTTTTTCGTTGAGAGCTGGCCCCATGTTAGAGAAAACATCGGCAGATACTTCAGCTTGAATGGCGTTATGCATTTGAAAAACAATTGTATCTTCGCCGTTGAGTTCAAACCCGTTTTCGATGGTTACAACGGAGGCACCACTATTTGCGGTTAGTTCAAGTTTGCCGTTTGATAGTTTAACATTGCCGTCAACTTGGGATGAAGCAATAACGGAAGTCCCAGTGATTCCAAATTGATTTGTGGACTCAGAAATTTCAATAAGCGTTCTGAATTGGTTTTTTGATAGAAAAAGATCAACAGATATAAAGCGACCATTGCCAAGCTCGATATTCGTGTTGATAGAGGCATTGACCGCCGCTGGAGTTTTGAGCCATTTGCTTCTGCCAGCATCATCACAATAAAGAACTTCAGAATAAAACTGAGAATAAAACTCATCTGGGGTTTTGCCATTGAAGGTAAAATTTGTGTTTGTGCCATCGCCGCCATTTCCACCGCTGGCTGAATCGCCGCCTCCACTGCTACAGCCCAAAAGCGCTGAAGTAATTACAAAAACTGTCAATAAACTTAAAGACTTACGCATCTGAATCCTCATACCTAGGTTTTAATGTTTGTGGAATATCATAGGTGCAATAAGTATTCCAGTGTTGAAAATCTTTTCCTTGATTTAAAAGTAGTGCAGCAGGCTATCTTCAGAGGAAATTCGATGATTTCCTCCACACATTTCAATGGACGCAGACAGGTGTGTCCTTTAAAAAAATGCTACTTAGGTAGCTTGTTAAATTTTATTGAGTTCCGTCAGTTCTTCGCGCTTTTTGTTTCGATTATAGTCTTCCGTTTTTTCAACATCGATAGACATTACGAAATAGACTCCAATACTATCTCCTCGGAAGGGTTGTCCAGATGTGGCTTCGCTATAGGTGATCGAAGTGTATCTTATTCCTGTTGATAGATGACCACTAGGAACGTTGCTGTATCTCTCAATGGAGAGCGTATACCCAAAGGTGGCTTTAAATCTGAAGTCATTCTTCACTCCAGATCTTTCAGAGTCTAAGCTGTTGGAGAATCGGTAGGTTAAGCCGTAGCCTATTTTGAATTGATTGCGGCGGTTCACATAAAAATATTCAAGGTTTAATGGGATGCTTGTCCAGGTTGAAAGCCTATCTTCGCCGCCTTGGCTTTCTGCGGCATTGAGTCCCAAGTGAATTCGGGCTTCATAGGAATGGGGCTCGTTATCGACGATATCAAGCTTCGCACCTAAGGAGAAATAAATACCTGTACCCGCCGATAAAGACTCCACAGGTTTGCCAGAGATTTGCGATATTTTTTCACCCCCCAATTCTCCACCAAGAGTCATTAATGGCGAGGCGGCAAAGGCCGAAGCCAAACGGGGAATGACTGAAAATGCAAAAATAAATACAATTGTTTTTAACAATCTACTGACCTTTAATCATATTCACAACTTGCTGCTTAAGATCAGTTAAGGCAGCTTGTTTCGCTTCCGATGCGATTTCCTTATCCGTTTTCCCAAAAGCCGGAGCATAGGTCTCAGAGGCTTGGCCTTCCGTTTCTGCGGTCAGGTAAAGGAATTCATTGCGAACGTCCCACATAGTGGCAGAGGCCACAAACAGGCCATCGACTTGAGAGCCATTGACAAAAAAGGTGGGAAGAATAAAAGCATACGTCCAACTCCAATTGTTGGCATAGCGATCGATATCAGAGATTCCACTGATAATTAAAAGCGCATCGGCTCCATGCCGGGCGGCTGCCAACCTTAGACCTTTTAAATCTTCCGATCCGACAGCGGAGCCGACAAGAGGGAAGACTTTAGAAACAATTTTTTGAACTTGCAGACTTTTAGTCGCTGAAAATATGAGGTCCTTGTCTTCCTGAGTCCAAAGCCATTTAGGCATAGTTGTTCCATAGTGCTCGGGTTCAGAGAAGTAAATGGCTATTTTAAAAGGCTTTGGCAGATTCGGCTTCTTCTTTAGTGCCTTGGCAATGTCGGCATCGGTCGTTACCGGTTTAGAAATCCCTACCTGTTGCTTTAATTCCCCTCTGTTAAAACCTTTGCTCGAGCATCCACCAATAACCAGCGCCGCTGAAACTATAATCAGAAACCTCATAATCACCTCATTTTTTTAATAAGTATTAAAGTGTATTTAAACTAGGTCAATAGAAGCCGCTTTTGAATTGTTTGAAAATGGGGTGCACCGAAAACTGACTGAATGGATGAGATTTACATGATCTTGATAGGATATGCTTAATTCGTTGGTAATTTTTTTGATGGAGTTTTCAGGGTGCACTTTTTTTCGATGCAAAGAGCTTTGGTTTCTGCGCATTGAACTCTCATCGTATGGCACTTTTCATCACTCGGTTGTTGGAGCTTTTCGGCAAAGTCTTTGTGGACAGCGAGATCGGTCCCGCAGCATCCGCCTCGGCCAATAACAACACAATCTGAATCTTGTGAGCAGGCCAAGGAGTTGGGCGTGACATGGGGCTTGCAGGAGGCCAGGAATGCTGTAAATAAGACGACTCTGGTAATTAAAAAGACTCGCGGCATGAGCTCACCCTAAAAAATTCTGAAAGAGGTTTCAAGCAGATATTGAGCTTAGCGGTCAGGGGAGTGATCGGGGTGGTTGCGGAGTTGATGAAATAAATACTCGAGTCCGTTCAATTTGACCTCGTAGAGAATGGCTAAAAGACGTCCCAATTCACCCTTCGGATAGCCCTTGTTGTTGAACCAGTTGACATAGGATTCGGGCAGATCCACGAGAACCCACCCTGCATAACGCCCAAAGGGCATTTTGTAGTTTGCTAGTTTTATAAGATCATCCGAACTTTCAATCATCACAATATGTTACCTACACCTTCCTTTATTAGGCAACTTCTGGTGAAGCCTCTTCATTGAAAGGCTGTTCCCAGGCCCGATAATTCAGTTAGGGTTGATTCGTCCATTGGGTGGGTGACGAGAATTGAAATGGAAATAACGATAAAAATTTTTCAACAAATTGAACATAATAAAGCGACCTAATGATTTGTCTTCAATTTGAATGCCGACTCGCAAGGTTCTGTGATAGGCATTGCTGATGATCTATAAAGTACTCGTCTTTTTACTGTTTTGGCCGTCTGTTTTATGGGCGAATTTCCTTGCTGAGGGGACCTCCTATGGAGGGGCCTTTAAAGCTCAAGAAACCATACCCTTTTACCAGTGGGTGACAGGATACGAAACCTGTTCCACTGAGATTGAAGGTCTTAAGGACATTGTCGATCAATACGAGGCGCATTTTTTTAAACAGCAGTACGAAGCCGCCGAAGGAAGTTTTGTACAGATTCAGAAGAGATTAAAAAGTTCTTCATGCTCTGACACTCTTTGGAACGCCTACCTTGTGATGTTGGCCGGACTGTCTTCGGGCAGTTATTCAATCATCGATGAGCCCAATAATGACCGACAAGTTGATTATGGAAATGAGAATCAAGTTCTCGTTCTGTATCTTGTTAACAAAGGCGTAATCAAGCCTCTGACTCTCGATAAACGAGAACAGTTGCAAAAATCAAATGATTCGAAGATGTGGACGGCTGAATTGTCTGGAAGCTACCAAATTACCGGTTTTTATGATTGTTTGAAAAGCCGTGTTTATTTGGGTTCAGATCTTAGGCCTTATAACCTTTTAGCCTCATTGCGCCACGAGATCGACCACCTTTATCGTGATAAGTTTGTCGACTTAGAAAGCTTCGCCAATCAAATTTCTGTCGACTCAGACAGTTCAATGAAGTCCTACATTTCCCATGATGAGCTTTTTGCTTCAGCCATTGGAGGATTTTTACAGCGAAGAATTCTGCAAAAGCAAAAACTAGAGGCCGGCTACCATCAAAGTTCGCATGGAGATTTTGATTTTTTTTCACCCACTGGAAGTCTTAATGATATTTACTCAGACTCCCAACGACTCCCATTTTTCGTTAACTTTCTTTGGCCCGTTGATGTGTTTGGAGCCAAAGGACAGGAGACAGGCAACAAAATTTTTGATCTTTTCCGATACGTTCGCCAAGGTTATTTTGCGAGCTCCTCTGCAAATGGTGGCGAAAACAGTTTCAGTCTCACAGTTTCATTTCAGACTTATCCCCAAAATTTAGAGTGGGGATTTCTAGTTCCACTGCGCTATAGCGTTCTCAGTGCTGAACCCGATGAAGTGATCCAGACTGTGAAAGCGAGCTTCGATGTTTGGCCGCAGAAGTTAGAGGCGCCCTCACAGAGCTGTTTACAGATGGTTCAAGAGCAAGAGGCTGGCGGGCTGGACGACTATTTGGGAACTCAAATGGCGTCCGGTGGTAAGGGTGGTAACGGCGGGATCCGCCCCTGTTTGAAATTAAGTCTTTAAAGTCTATGGCTGAAGCTATAGTGTTTTTGGTGAGCCCACATTTTAGTGAATTAAAACTTAGGCGGACCAGAGCCGCCTATTAGGATGTCTGACCATCGGTTTTTCATTTCTAAGTCTATAATAGGATTTTTCTGTTTAGTTTTATGGCAAAGCGAGTTAATGTCGGGCTTCTTTCTATAGGTGGTCGAAGTGAAGAAGACGTTTTCTGTGAATGTGGCCAATAAAAAGCCCGCGCGCCAAGTGGACGCTATCAAATTTGAAATCAAAAAATACATTGCCCGCGAACGTCGGCGTGATTTACCAGAAAACTTCGATTTTTGGGACTTTAACTGTAAGATCGGTCCGGATGAGAGCTCTGTAGAAGACGTCCACGTCACCAAAATTAATTCAATGATCGATCAGCTGGTGGATCAAGGCCATGAAAGCTTCTTTCTGATTGTTGCAGCTAAGCCGCGCAAACGGCAAAAGAAAAAGTCATAGGATCTCAGCCTTGCAACGTTTGACCTGTGTGATTTGTAATAGAAATAAAACCGCCCTGCGCTGCGAATCCTGCGGGGATCCCAGCTGTAAAACCTGCGTTCATTTCGTGGATGAAGACCACTTTGAGATGATTGAGATGCTGCCCGATGATCTGAAGAACAAAACCTTCTGCACCAATTGTTACAATCAAGGTGTTGGGGATCGAATCACGGGCTATTTCGAAGTGGTCGAAAAGGCCAAAAAAGTGGACGTGTTCAGTAAAACCCAGACCAAGGAAACTCGCAGAATCAAAAGAACCCAGCCTGCCATTCGCGTTGATGACTGTAATGACCGCGAGGAGGCTCTAATGAAGCTTGCCTTCCTGGCGGCGGAAAAAGGTTTTGATACCATCGTGGATGTCGATCTTAAGTCAAAAAAAGTGGGAGAAGGTAAAACCTATAAAAAACTGGTGTGGACAGCTGTGGGGATTCCCGTCGATCCCACTCTTCGAAAATAAGAGTTAACGACGGCCTCTGGACCCACTATTTTTCTTCTTAAAACTTCTGCGTGAATTTTTTCCGGCGCCAGAACCACTGCCAGTTTTCTTTTTCGAAGTACCAGAACCACTGTTTGTTTTCTTTTTTGACCTTCCTGAGCCACTAGCCTTTTTCTTATTAGACTGCCCAGACTCGCTATCGGTTCTCTTTTTTGGCTTTCCCGAAAAACGTCTTTTTTTGCCGCCCGGTCCAGATTTCTTTTTGCCGCCTGATTTCTTGGTGTTTTTTCTAAAGGTTTTGCGGCCTTCTTGTTTGCGTTCGTTTTCAAGCTTTCGTTTTGCCTTTCCAACCTTCACCGTTGTCGCTTGGCGCGCCTCTTCACAGTGATAGGGTTGGTCGATATCGACAGGGATTTCTTGGTCCGTGGTTTTCTCAATATTGACGAGGTAAGACTTCTCGTCCGCCGTTACTAAAGAAATCGCAGCTCCGTCGGCTCCCGCACGGGCGGTGCGACCGATCCGGTGAACGTAGCTTTCGGCCACGTTAGACAGCTCGTAATTGATGATGTGAGTGATTCCATCGATATCGATGCCTCGCGACGCAATATCAGTGGCCACCATCACGCCCACCTTGCCATCGGTAAAATCTTTGATGGCCTGTTGACGGGCGTTCTGGGATTTGTTGCCGTGAATAGCCACAGCGCGGATGCCGTTTTTCTCTAATTTTTCAGTCACTCGATTGGCAACATACTTCATTTCCACAAACACCAATGTCTTTTGTTTCTTTTGACCTTGGAGCAGATGAATCAGCAAGTTCAATTTGTCTTTTTTATCGACATACATCACGGACTGATCAATGCGACTGACGGTTGTTGCCGGAGGTGTCACTTCAACTGTTTTTGGATTTTGCAAAATGGTATTGGCAAGCTTTTCAATTTCAGTGGGCATGGTGGCCGAGAAAAACAGGTTGTGACGTTTCTTGGGAAGAAGCGGAAGAATTTTTTTAATATCCTTCATAAAACCCATATCGAGCATACGGTCGGCTTCATCAAGGACAAAGACTTCAACACTATCGAGCTTTAAAAAACCTTGGTTGATCAGATCAAGCAGTCGCCCAGGAGTGGCGACTAAAACATCCACACCCTTTTTAAGCTCGTTGACTTGTTTTCCTTGCTTTACGCCGCCAAAAATAACCGAATACTTTTGTTGAGTGTTCTGCCCATACTCTTTTAAATTCTGATGAATTTGGATCGCCAGTTCCCGAGTCGGAGTTAAAATAAGAGCGCGGGGACTTTTGGGAGCTCGTTTGGCCATGTTCACCAACAGGTGATTCACCATCGGTAAGCAGAAAGCGGCGGTTTTGCCGGTGCCGGTTTGCGCGATCCCAAGCACGTCGTGACCATCCAAAACATAGGGAATGGTTTGTTGTTGAATTGGAGTTGGGGTTTCATAGCCAACGGTTTTCAAAGCGTCCTGGATAGGGTCGGCCAGCTTTAAGTCAGAAAAATTAAGTGTTTTCACAGGGAACCAATCGATAAATCATGAGTAAAATTTGCAGTAGTCCTACCTTGAATCAAAGGTGGCGTCCACCAGGATTTAGACACAGGAATACTTTGCAAAGCCTAAAAGCCGCAGGTAGGTTCTGATACCTCTATGAGCCTTAATTATGAAGAAATTGATTTTCGACCCACGCCGATTGGCGATCTGATGCTTCGGCGTCGGCGCATGGCTCAGTTTGGCGATCTCGATATTTTCGAAGTCAAACTCGGTGAAGAGTTTTTGATGACCAGTTTGTTTCACGAGGCTGAGGATCAGTTGGCCGTTTTGGGTTTAAAAGCCGTTTCGGGAAACAACCTGGATGTGGTGGTTGGTGGGTTGGGCCTTGGCTATACTGCTGTTAAAGCCCTGGAGGACTCTCGAATTCAGTCTTTGGTGGTCGTCGACTACCTAGAAGGAGTTATAGAATGGCACCAGAAGGAATTAGTCCCAATGGGAGAAACCCTCAATAACGATCCTCGGTGTCGCTATGTCCACAATGATTTCTTTGCCCAAGCTCGGAAACAAGGTGAGGGCTTTGATCCTAGCCGTCCAAGAAAAAAACATCATGCGATATTGCTGGATATCGATCACACTCCCACCCATGTCCTTCATCCCACCAACACACACCTCTACAGTCTTGACGGACTTAAAGAGCTTGCCAGTCATCTTCATCAGCAAGGCGTGTTTGCTCTGTGGACCGATGGGGTTGCGAACCCTGACTTTACAGAAAGGCTAAAACAGGTTTTTAGCCATGCCGAAGGCCATACCATCGAATTTCAAAACCCTCTCCATCAGGGCGTTTCAACGGGTGCTGTTTATACAGCTGTTCTGTAAACAGATCCCAAGAGCCAAGTCGAACAAGGTCATTGGTATGAAAATTCAAAAAAATCTGACGAAACAAGGGCATTTTTAAAGCCCATTCTTTTAAAGGAGGTCTGACTTGGAAACAATGCGACCGACTTCAGCCATGATCTTTTCGGCATCCGAGAGTTTTTTCCAATTTCGGGTGCAGACTAAAATAAGAACCTTGGGGCGCTTGCTTTCAGCCCGCCAGGCCACTCCCACATCACAAGCCCGTTGGTGTTGGGTCCCGGTTTTATGGGCAAAGACAACATTGCGAGGAAGTCCATATTGAACGCGCTTTTTGCCAGTTTGAAGGTTGGCCATAATGGTGACTAGCTTGCGAGTGGAGGCGCCGCTTAAAAGCTTTTTGCCAACCAGGTTACGAAGAAGTTTTGCATAGCCGGTCAAGGTGGCCGAGTTCCAGTCTTCGGCGTAGTACTGTTCGAAGCCTTCGTCTAAAGTTTTTGTTTTAAAATCACTTTGTTTCACTTTTAATTGTTTGGCCAGCTCTTTCATTCGTCTTTTCGGAGTCCGAGCTTTTTTAATGGCAAAGTAGGCCATATTCGAAAGGCCTTTGGCGCCAGGGTGAATTTTACCGTAAGCCTTCTTGCGAACATCCAATAACGTGGTGATCGGTCCAAAACCGTTGTCCGAAGCCGCTGCTGCTACTCGGTTGACGTTTTTTAAACCCACTTTTTGGATAATCAAATCGGTGGCCGCGTTGTCACTATAGATCAGCATTTGCTCCAAAAGGTACTGATAGGTCACTTGGTTGCCAGGCTTCTTCCAATTGACCGAGCCAGCGCCATCGCGATAATGAGACTTTTCGATGGTTACCTTTTCACTGAGTTTTATTTTCTTATGGTCCACCATCTGTAACAAGGCAATCGCCACAGGAACCTTCACTGTCGAACTTAAGTACCAAGATTGATCCGCCTTAAAGGTAAAGGCTTCCAGGGTTTCTAGATCTTGAATATAAACCCCAAACTCGCCATCAAATTGGTTTTGCAGTTTTGTCATTGAATTTTCAAACTGGATGGTCCAAGACGCAGCCTTTTTGGGAGCCAGCGAAGAAACGCAGGACGAGTGGGCCAGATAGAAAAAAAGAAATAGGGCTGTCCAAGTTTTCATGCAAACACCGTCTTTGTTTTATTCCAAAAATACATTGAAGCGATTATACCGATAATACAAATCCCAGTGAGTCCCAGACTTTGCAAGTAGGTCACTTTATGGTGAAGGTCGAAGTAATAGCGGTAAAAATAAAATATAATAATGATATGTAAAATAAAAGCATTCAAAGAGTGCTGGCCAATATAAGAGATGGGTTTTAAAAATTTCCGGATCGATGTTCCTATCATAAGCGACAGACCCAGAACAAGAAGAGCCCCTCCTAGGCTAAAACTAAGAAAGTTGGCATCAAAGGGGTGTTTCCCGACATTGTTAGCGATATCGTTAAGGCGTGTCTTCACATCTTCGGCATTGAGAAAGTAAAAGGTGCCAAGTCCGATCAAGCCCAGGGCCACACAGTATCGGGGCACCGGGTTTTTCGAATAATTTTCAGAATTAAAATGCTTATAGAGGTCTCCAATAAACAGGCCGAAAAAAATCAGCGCGCCTCGTTGAAATTGACCAAAAGTGTAAAATCCCTCTTGTTCGACGAGCAACGCCTTTAGAACATCATAGCCCCAGAAGTCGAAATTAAAATGCAACCAATGTCCTGTAAAGAACAGCCCGAGAGTTAAGGTAATCTTTGCTACACCATGAAGACGGGTCCACATCGGTAAAAACAATGGCAACCAAAGCAAAGCGATAGAATAGAAGCAGAGGATCTCAACAAAATCCGGCATACTTCGAAACAACAGAGTGTCAATAATCATCGACTGAGGATAGAATTGAAACATTTGAACAACAGTCAGAATCTTGTACCAAACCATCAGTTCGATGCCTCGTTTGATCATCCATAAACGTTTTTTCCTCCAGCGTTGAGTTCCAATATGAGGGATAAAGTACAAGGAGACACTCACACCAAAAACCAAGATAAAGAGACTAGAAGAAAACTTCGTAATCAAGTGCACGGGCACAACACCCCAATCGGGAATGAGGGAATGAATCATCAGACCTTTTACGCAATGACTTAAGATCATTAAAATAATGGCAAAGCCACGGGCGATATCAAGAGACGTCCAACGGGCCGGCTTTGGAAGACTTTCCAAATCGGGCGCCCGCAGGTTGTACCGATCGACTGTCGTCGTTTGATCGGCTTGAGTCACTTGATTTTTTTTGGCCACGGCAATCTCAACCTCATGTCGAAGTTTTGTATCGACAATGATCCGAACAACCGGGTGAGGTGGTTCGGGCTAAATAGTTTGTATTACTCTCCTCTTCGGAATTTAGAGACGAGGACCTAAGGGGTGTTTTAGACTTTGGTCGGATGTTTCAGAGAAAGGAAAAGGCCTTTGCCTGGATTTATGGATAAAGGACTAGGATATTGACAACCAAGGCTGACAACAAAATGTTAAAAGGTCCCTGATCTCAGAGCTCTAGGTTATTCAGTCTCTGGTGCCACTGGTATTTGTTTTCAAGTTGCTGTCCAACATTTAAAAGCAATTCTTCCTGTCCCATGGCGGCTCCTAACTGCACGCCAATTGGTAGGCCGTCTTTATTCACATACGTCGGTAAACTGATAGCCGGCATGCCTGAAAAATTATAGATCTGAGTGTTGGGTGATCTTTCAAAAGCCTCGGCAGCCAGTTTCTCGACGGCTTTCAGCATAAGACCCTTCAAGGGGAGATAGCCCATGACCTTTATTCCCAGCTGTTCAACAGAAGAGAGATTGAGTTGATTGACTGGGCTTGGCGGGTGAGCCAAGGTGGAGTGGATAAGAATATCATATTTCTCAAAAGCCTCATCCATAACCCGAGTGACTTTGCGAGTTTGTTCGATGGCCCATTGATACTCGAGGGCTGTTAGAGTCTGGCCGAGGCAAAACAAAAACCAGGTGCTTTTTTCAAAATACTTTTCAACGGGTTTGCGATTTAGAATTTTCGCCCAGTGCATAATCTCGTTGGCAATACTCACAGCAACGATAATAAAATAGGTGAGGCGCAACTCTTCTTTATTAAGTTCAAGATCGAACTCTTCCACATGGTGCCCTAAGCTGGCTAGAGCGGAAGCTGTTTCTTTCACAGCCTCCTGACAAGCAACACCCGTTGTTTGACCTAATACAGATGCGGTTGAATAACCAATGCGCAATTCAGTGACAGGCTTTTCAATGGCGTTGAGGTAAGGGCCCTGGGGCGGCGGTGCAAAATAGGCGTATCCCGATTCGGGGCCTTGGCTGACATCTAAAAGCTTTGCGGTATCGCGAATTGTTTTAGTGACCGCTAGATTAGAAACCAATCCGGCCCAAGATTCGAACTTACGGGGGCCAAGGGGTGTACGAGCGCGTGTCGGCTTTAAACCGACAAGCCCACAGCAAGAAGCGGGAATACGAATTGAGCCTCCACCATCATCGGCTTGGGCGGCTGGAACAATGCCTGCGGCGACGGCCGCGGCGGAACCGCCACTGGAACCTCCGGGAGTGTGCTGTAAAGACCAAGGGTTGCGACAAATACCGGCGAGTTCAGACTCGGTGACGCCAAAAATACCAAACTCGGGAACATTGGTTCGACCAAGGATATTGAGCCCGGCCTCTTTAAATCGAGAGACTAATGTCGAATCATAATCGCTAATATAATCCGCACAAAAGCGACTGGAGTAGGTCAAAGGATGGCCCTTCATGTGGAGGCCGAGATTTTTAATTAAAAAAGGGGCCCCAGCAAAAGGATTGCTAAGTGGTATGTCGGTTCTTGGCTCGTCAAAAAAAGAAAAACTAACAGCGTTTATTTTAGGATTGATTCTTTCATGGGCCTGTTGCGCAGTTTCACACACCTCTTGAGCGCTGAGTTCTTTTGATTTTAAAAGTCTGGATAGATCGAGAAGATCTAATTTTCGGTACTCTTCGAAATTCATGGATCGGCAGTATAACGAAACACCAATCTATAGCAAACGGATTCGTTCACAGAACCGGAAATACTTGTAAATTGATATATCGTCAAAATGGGTTGTGGCAGGGGGGGCAGGCTCGGCGGCACAGTTGTGTGATTCTGTATCATTAAGAGAAAGAGCAACTTGCGGACATAACCACTTGCACAATAAAGCTTTTCTTTGAGTCCTCAACTTTAGAACGGGATAATCATGCCGATAGAGGTATTTATGGGTGTCATTCAGGTGGGAACAAAAATTGATCATTACGTTGTCGAATCCGTTTTAGGCGAAGGCGGCATGGGCGAAGTTTTTCTTGCAAAAGATTTGAATCTCGATCGTAAAGTCGCAATTAAAACTCTCATTCCAAATAAAAGCTCTGAGAAACTTCAAAAGCGGTTTGAAAATGAAGCCAAGATTTTGGCGTCCCTCAATCATAACAATATTGTTTCGGTTTATAATTACGGACAGTACGAGGGCATCCATTACATGGTCATGGAGTTCATCCAAGGCCAAGATTTGAGTGCCGCCATTAAGAGTCGCGGTTTCGGTATTGGTGAATGTTTGGAGGCCTTTCAGCAAATGGTTGAAGGAATTTTAGAGGCCCACAACCAGGGCGTTCTTCATCGAGACATCAAGCCTGCAAATTTAGTCATCGACAACCAGGGGCGCGTGAAAGTTGTCGATTTTGGTATATCCAAAGATTTTAAAAAAGAAGATGTCAATTTGACCGACATGGGAAGGGTCATTGGAACGACAAACTATATGGCACCCGAATTATTTGTCGGCCAACGCCCCAGTGTAACGTCTGATATTTTTTCAATGGGAATTGTTCTGTTTGAAATGCTAGAGGGGTTCAATCCCTTCACCGCTGAAACACGTTATGAAACAATGGAAAATATTCGTAATAAAGAAGTTCAGTTATCGAAAGAGGTGGCCCGTATCGTGCCACCCGTAATAGAAAAGATACTGTATAAAATGCTGGCCAAGGATCCTGATCAACGTTATCAAAATTTGACTGAAGTCAGACAAGATTTTCAAAAAATTGATATGTCGACGATTCCCAATGAGTTGATGGCTGCTCGTCGACCAGAAGTCATGATTTTGAATGAGCAGAAAATTCGTTTAAAATTACTGAGCCAAGGTTATGCCACTCGCGAAATCGGAATTATTCTAAGTTTAGCGGCCCAGATTCAGGAAAAGGATGAACCTCTCTCAGAAAAAACAGAAGTTGTCGATGAGGTGATCAAAAGAAAAGTGTCTTTAAGTCAGGAAGCTCTTGAATCAGCCATTCGTCGCTTTAAAAATGCACAATCTCGATTGTCATCCACACGTGAAGTGGGGTTTGGCCAAGACATTACTTCGGTGATCCAACAACACTATAAAAATTTATCAGTCACTCAATGGGCCGCCGCTGGCGCCTTTGTTATCGCGATCATGGCCCTTGGAATATGGTGGTCTGGAAATTCACAGCCTGATCCTATTCTCACGTTACAAAAGCCAGCGCCAAAAGTTTCGCTGGCCGTGGGCGCTCAGTGGACAACACGAACGCGGGTCTTGAATGAAAATACGGGTGAACTTGTACAAGATACCTCTCGTCAAGTCACCATTTCTAAAAATGAACTGGGTGATAAAATAACTGAAACAGAGGATCTTCGATCCGGGCAAAGGGCCATAAGCTCTTTATCAGTCAGTCCCTTTTTACCCAGCCATACTTACCAGACTGTGGCCGGAGATGAAGGTGAGCAAATTATTTTGGGCGACTATGATAAAATCTTCCCTCTCCAAATTGGAAGTGAAATGAATTTTGAAGCCAAAGGTAAAAGCAAGTGGGATGGCGAATTTCGTTACAAAAAGAACTGTAAAGTGACTGGTAAAGAGATTTTATCTTTAGAAATCGGTCAGACTCCAACCTGGGTTGTCGTTTGTCGTTCATTTAATGGAGACGGGACCTTGGAAGAAGATCGCTACCGAAAGTTTTTCTACTCTCCCAAACACGGAAACTTTGTAAGAGTTGAAGCGCGACGGTCAACCGGCAAGGGTGTAACCTTGTTGGAAACCAAAGAATGGGTGGATGTTTCGAATTATATTTTCCCAAGCTACTGAATGAGTTTTCAGGAGAAAGCTTTTTTATTGCCAGTCTGTCTTTCGAAACCAATGGTCTGGGTAGTTGAATTCAAAGGGAAATGAAACAGTCAAGCTGACGGTGTTTACCTCGATGTCAGCCACAACTTCGGTGGGGCCTAAGTCTCTAGAAACTTCGGAGGCGTATTTTATATAGCGGACCCCAATCCAAAAGCTTTCATTTAAAAAATAAGACAACTCCACTCCGGTGCCGATATAATCGGTATCAAAGTCATAAGCTCCAGCGATCAGGTATGTTCGAATTGGGATGTTCCATTCGTAACCAATTCCAATACCTCCAAAAGGTAAAAACTGGGTAGCGAGATCTCCTGCGGAAAAAAAAGTTCCTTCGAGAATGCCTGTAACATGAATGTAGCGTCTTGTAATTCCATAGCGAAATCCAAAAGTACCAAGTGTTTCCTGAACCTCTGGAGTCTGAGCGGCTGATAATCCTTCCACTGTTATTTGGCCCACTCCTGTTCCAAGTGACAATCCCGGTTCAAAGATAGTTTTGCTATGAGCCAATTGAGTCAAAGACGAAATAAGTATTATCATGATGAGCTTCATGTATTAATTTTCCTATAGGAATAAACAGGGAGCAACTCAAAGCCGTGGAATTCCTAGACTTTAACAGAGCTGATTCAATGAATCTGTTATATTCAGGAGGATTGTCTAGTCAGGGGTTTCGTTGCCCCGCTCTATAAAACTTAATAAACTAGTAAAATGAAGCTGTTATTGTTCTCAGTGGTTTTTGGACTTCCTGTTTTTTGTTGTGCGCAACAAAGTGGGGCCAAGTTGAATCAAGTCGCTGTCGGACAGGGGATTTCATCGCCAGCGCTTACCAACACCGCTTTATTCTCCAATGGTTTTACATATGAAAATCCCGTTGGTGTTTCCTACCAAGATCAATATCGACTGACCGCCGCCATCGATGGCGCCGACTCTTCAAGCTTTGGAGCTGAGTTTGGTGTCGGTGATACCAAGTACGGTTTTGCCTTAGGAGCTTATTCCAACTCGTGTGATGCTTGCGAGGCCTATATCCGGGGCACAATGAGTGCGATTTGGGGTTGGTTTGCTTTGGGCTTCGGTGTGCAAGAAGATTTGTACACCCTGGGAATCATGATCGACCCTGAAAGCAGCCACCGCATAGGGTTGGTCGGTGAATTCAATGAGCCCAACGGGATTAATAACGATCGAAGCTCCGTTGGTTTTGGCTATTCTTACGTCCTTCCTCAGTTCACGTTTGCACTCGACATGTCTTATCAGTTTTTTGAAAACAATCAGCTGGCCGATGACACGATCGTTGTAACTCCAGGGTTTGTGGTTCGGGTTGACATATTTACTCTGTCGTTAAATTACGACGCTCATATCAGCGACACTCAAAACCAGTACGCCGACCAGGTGTGGGTCGGTGTGAGTGCTCGTCCCTTTAAAAACTGGGAATTCACTTTTTACGGAGAGTACGTCGATCGATGGACGTTGATGACGTCATTTTTCTTCTAAAGTTTTTGTTAAAAAGCATTTTTCAATAATGTAGAGTTGGCCGAGCTTTGAACGCACATTAATCTTTCGGGGCAATTCAATTCTTTTAATGTCCTTTTCGAAGGCAATGTAAGCGCTGTTGTCAGAGGCCGGGAAAAGACTAATAAACAGGTCGTTTACAGACTTTTCTTTTTCCATGACATTTAAAATCATGGCGATCTCTTCCAGTTTAAAAAAACGAAAGGACTTGTGTTCAAAACACTGGTAGCGCAAATGATCGGCCCAACGATGCTCTTTGAGTTTCTCTAAAAAAAGTCCTGAAGTCAGATGATCAATAATAAAAACATGTTGGTAGCTGTCTAAGTAGCGATGAAAAGACTCGCGGATTTCGGCGATGGATCGACCCACCAACCAGGGGCTGAGTTTTTGTTCCATTGTCTGCAAGCGACTTTGAGTTTCTGAATCAGTTTTAAGGGGAAGCCAGACTTTGACTTCAACATAAGGCTTATGAAGGCGATAACCAATTTCCAAATCCTCCCCCAAAACACTCTCAACGATATGAGCCACTTCCGACTCTGGGGCGCCAAGGCAAATCCAGGTGTTTAAAACTTTTCCTTTTTGAGGAGAAAGATTTTTGAAGATCAGTGGCTGCAGCTTGTTAGTGAACATGGGTTGAAGTTCGTCAGGTGGGCCAGGCAATGAAGCTAAAAAGCAATTGTGGCCTTTCACAAAAAAGCCCGGGGCGACCCCCTTTTCATTGCCAAGCGCTGTCGCGGTTGCTGGAATCAAGGCTTGTTGCTTATGACCTTCGCGGATGATCAGGTCACGAGATTTTAATTTATCTTCAATAATCTTCCACTGTTGCTTGTCGTGCTCCAAGGGAAGAGACAACCAGTCGCTGAGACATTGGCGGGTGGTATCGTCTTTCGTGGGTCCAAGACCACCACTGACTAGAATCAGGTGGCAATGCTGAGCCAAAAAATTGAGACTTGTTAAAATCTCTTGGCGCTGGTCTCGGCAAGAAAGATGGTACAGGGGTGACGCGCCCAGAGTTCCAAGTTGTTCAGAAAGCCAAGCGGCGTTGCGGTTGATGATCTGTCCCTCAACAACTTCATTTCCAATGGCTAGTATTCCGACAAGAGTCTCCATGCCCGAACTGTACCAATATTGTAAGTTAAAGTCTTGTTTCTTTTTTAAGACTAATGCTTGATAAGAATTTCAATCCGTCGGTTCTTACTGCGATTGATCTCAGAGTTGTTACGCACAAGAGGTTGTGTAGGCCCATGGAACTGGACAGTCACCCTTTTGGGATCAATATCGCCTTTCTTCATTAAAGCCTGTGCCAGTGTATTGGCCCGTGCCGCTGAGAACTCCCAGTTGGATTTGAACTTTGGTGTTTTAATGATTTTGTCATCGGAATGCCCCGATATGGTGATGTCGCCATCAACGTCTTGGACAACATCGGAAAGCTTTTCCAACATTGGGTTAAATCGCCCGGATAGCTTCGTTCTGTGCTTTGGAAAAGCCGCTTTTTCGGCGATTCGAATCACAAGGTTGCCATCTTTTTCTTCGATTTCAATTTCACCCTTTTTCCACTCGTTTTCAAATTTATTCATTACCTTAACAATGTTTTGTTTAAGACGTTTCTGACGGTTAAGTTCAGCGATAGCATTCTGCTTTTTCATCTTATTTTTAATTTGCTGAAGTTGCGGATCAAGAATGTTGGCAGTCGCTCCACCGACACTCAAAGGAGCTCGCGAGGGTGAACCTTGACTGTGCTCTTGTTTGATAAAGCTTGAACCTTTTGGAGGTTCGTCGAAGATGTTCTTTCTTTGCACACCAAAGGCCATCTTTAAGGAACCAGAGACCTTACGGAATTTTGTCGCGTCAATCTCAGCCATGGATAGCAACAGTACGAAGAATGTCAGCAGCAGTGACATCATATCTGCGAAAGTTGCCATCCAGGCGGGAGCGCCTTTTTTAGGTTCCTGTTTCTTGGCCATAGGTTACGCCGCCTTTGTAATATCTTCGGAATCTCTTTTGAGATGCGCTGGTAGATATTCTCTAAGGGAATCTTTAATAATTTTAGCATTGAGACCAGAGGAAATTCCCATAACGGCATCAATACAAAGATTGTAATTCTTTTCCTCTTCTTCACTGCGAAGAGCCAGTTTGTCAGCTATCGGTTGCGCGATCACGTTAGCGATCACAGCACCATAAAGTGTTGTTAACAAGGCAACCGCCATCGCGGGACCAATAGACTTGGGATCTTTCATGTTCGATAGCATGTCCACCAGACCAATCAAGGTCCCGATCATCCCCATGGCCGGAGCCACGTCGGCAAAGGCTTCAAAAACTTTGCGGCCTTTTTGGTGTCGATCAATTGTCAGTTCTTTATCTTTAGTTAAAATTTCACGGATCACGTCGGGATCGTAGCCATCGACAAGCATCATGATTCCTCTTTCAAGAAATCCGTTGCTGATATCAAAAGATTCCAAAGCAAGAATTCCACTTTTCTTTGAAGCTTTGGCTAGCTCGTAAACCTGGTCAATAAGGTCTTCTGGCTTATCCACCTTCGAGGAGAAGGCTTTGATTGTCACTTTCAGTGTATTGAGAAGTTGTTTTAAACTAAACTTAACGGCCACCACAAACAAAGATCCACCCACAACCACAAGTATTGAAGGGATGTTGAAAAACATCGCTGGCTTATTACCCATCATGATCGTGGCCAGAATAATTACGACCGCGCCAAATAACCCTATGAGTGTTGCTATATCCACTTGAACCCTCTTTTGTTAAGTTCTCTAAGAATTCTATCGGTTTATAGGTTTAGAAAGTTGACTCGCCA
Source organism: uncultured Pseudobdellovibrionaceae bacterium (assembly GCA_964588335.1). Taxonomy (GTDB): domain Bacteria; phylum Bdellovibrionota; class Bdellovibrionia; order Bdellovibrionales; family JAGQZY01; genus JAGQZY01. Next base: position 94,847 of record CAZPOV010000009.1, read on the forward strand.
AAGGTCGAAAAGCCGAAAAATAGACGCATCCGCCAAGGGACCTTGCCAATTGCCAAAAGCTCAAGGATTTTGTATGGTTGCCTTCAGTTTGAGAGGTTCAATGCAACCTCAATGTTCGCTGACGGAGGAAAATATGAAAAAGGCAATCTTAGTACTGGTTATGGTGAGCTTACCGTTATTGGCTGGGGCTGGACTAAAGGACAGCAAAAAGATGAACCCAAGCGAGACTGTCGGCAAAGAATTTGGTGGCAAAATCACCTCAAAGAAGGTCACCGATCTGGGCGAGGTTATGAAAAACTACCACAAGTACAAAGGCGAAGCAGTCGTATTTGAAGCCAAGGCCAAAAAAGTCTGTGAACAAAAAGGCTGTTGGATGGTTTTAAAAGATGGCAACAAAGAGGTGCGAACTCTTTTTAAAGACTATGGATTCTTTGTGCCCAAAACAATTGTTGGTAAAAAAGTGCGCGTTCAGGGCACCATGAAACGCAAGAAAGTCTCAGCGGCCACCATTCGACATTTTATGAAAGATGAGGGCAAGAAAATGGAAGATATCCAAAAAGTAAAAACCGGCCAAATCCAGTATGAGTTTGAAGCCGACGCTGTAGAAATAATTTAGTTCTCAAAATGACCAAGCAAGAGCGGGCTGATATTGTCCGCAAACGACTTAGAAAGCTTTACCCCCAGACACCAATTCCGTTGGATCACAAAGATCCTTATACATTATTGGTTGCGGTGTTACTTTCTGCCCAATGCACTGATGAGCGGGTGAACCAAGTCACCCCGGTGTTGTTTAAAATGGCTGACACCCCTCAAAAAATGGCGAAAAAAAGTCCTGAGAAAATTCGCGAAATAATCAAACCCTGTGGCCTGAGTCCTCGCAAATCAAAGGCCATCCATGAACTTTCAAAAATCTTGATAGACAAGCATGGCGGTCAGGTTCCAGATAATTTTGAGGACCTGGAAGCTTTGCCCGGGGTGGGACATAAAACCGCCAGTGTTGTTATGAGTCAGGCTTTTGGTTACCCAGCCTTCCCGGTCGATACCCATATTCACCGGTTGGCCCAACGTTGGCGTTTAACCAATGGCAAAAATGTTGTGCAGACCGAAAAGGATCTAAAAAAACTTTTTCCGGAAGACACCTGGAATGAGTTGCATTTGCAGATCATTTATTACGGACGGGAACACTGTCAGGCCCGGGCTTGCCATGGACTGCAATGCCCAATCTGTAAGGAAGTCAATCCCGGGAGAAAGTCTCCCGTCGTCTTTAAAAAGGCTTAGTTGTGGTATCCCAAATGCGGCGATAGCCATTTTTCAATGCGCTCTTTGGTCATGCCTTTGCGTTTGGCATAGTCTTTTATTTGTGACTGGTCCAATTGACCGACGTGAAAGTACTTCGCTTCGGGGTGCAAAAAGTAGTAGCCAGAAACCGAGCTGGGAGGATTCATGGCAAAGGTTTCTGTCAGACTGACTCCGGTTAACTTTTCCACGTCCATCAAGTCCCAAATTGTTTGTTTTTCGGTGTGATCGGGACAAGAGGGGTAGCCCATGGCCGGGCGAATCCCTTGGTATTTCTCCTCGATAAGCTCTTGGTTTGAAAACGACTCTTCGATCCCATAGAACTCTTTACGAACTTTTTCATGAAGGCGCTCGGCAAAGGCTTCCGCAATCCGATCGCCAACAGCTTTCATCATAATCGATGAGTAATCATCGTTGTCTTTTTCGTACTCACTGGCCATTTCATCAACTTCTTTTCCCGCGGTGACCGCAAAGGCCCCGATGGAATCGGCGACACCACTACTGTCGCCGGCCACAAAATCAGCCAGGCAGTGGTGAAAGACTCCCTCTTTCTTTTTAGCTTGTTGCCTTAAGAAATGCAGGCGGGCCATTTCTTTATTGGGATCGTTGGGATCAAGAACCACAACATCGTTGGTGTCTCGGAAGGCAGGCCATACACCAAAAACACCCTTCGGTTGAACACGGCCATCACTGATGATGGTTTCAAGCATGGTTTGGGCTTCGTCAAAAAGTTTGCGGGCTTCAACTCCATACTTTTCACTTTCAAAAATTTTCGGAAACACACCTTTAATTTGCCAGGCCCAGAAAAACGGAGACCAGTCGATATAAGGTATCAGCTCTTCAACACTCATATGAGCTGGGAACACACCAAACTCTTTGGGCAGCGGTGTTGGGTTGGGGTTTTTACGAATCCAATTGTTGGTGTTGGCATAGGTATAGGGAACTAAGTCGGCACCATTGTCTTTACGCCCTAAATAGTTGTCTCTTAGCTTTTTGTATTTAGTTTTGTACTCATCCAGGGTTGGTTTCGCCGTCTTTTCACCTAATACACGATTGCAGACGTCAACAACCAGAGACGCGTCACTCACGTGACCAATCAATCCCGAATACTCAGGATCGATCTTAACAGCGGTGTGAATTCGACTGGTGGTGGCTCCTCCCACCAAAAGGGGAACTTTCAATCCTTGTTTTTCAAATTCCTTGGCATTTTGAATCATTTCATCAAGGCTTGGTGTGATCAGCCCACTCATGCCGACAATCTCGGCCTTATGTTCTTTGGCAGCTTCGATGATAGCTTCACAACTGACCATCACTCCTAAATCGACAACTTTATACCCATTGCAGGCCAACACCACGCCGACGATATTTTTGCCAATGTCGTGAACGTCGCCTTTAACAGTGGCAATGACAAAAGTCTTTTGTGTGTCGGTTTCCTTTTTTTCTTCTTCCATGTAGGGCTCAAGGTAAGCCACCGCTTTTTTCATAACCCGAGCACTTTTCACAACCTGGGGTAAAAACATTTTACCGGCACCAAACAGGTCGCCCACCTGTTTCATTCCGTTCATCAGTGGACCTTCGATCACTTTTAGGGGAGTTTTCAGGTCTTGGCGGGCCTCTTCAGTGTCTTTTTCAACAAACTCGGTAATTCCGTGAACAAGGGCGTGCCGCATGCGATCTTCGTAAGAGGCTTTTCTCCAACTGAGATCCTGTTTTTGCACATTGCCTTTCTCGCCTTTGAATCGAGCCGCGTAATCGGTGAGGCGTTCGGTGGCATCCTCGCGCCGATTCAGAATCACGTCCTCGACTCGGGTTAAAAGCTCTGGCGGTATGTCTTCGTACACCGTTAACATACCGGCGTTGACAATTCCCATGTCCAGCCCTGCGCGGGTGGCATGAAATAAGAAGACGGAGTGCATGGCCTCGCGGACCACATTGTTACCACGAAAGGAAAACGAAACGTTACTGATACCACCGCTGGTTTTGACAAGTGGACAGGTTTTCTTTATTTCGCGCACAGCCTCAATAAAATCGACGGCGTAATTGTTGTGCTCTTCAATACCGGTGGCGACGGTTAAAACGTTGGGATCAAAAATAATATCTTCCGGGGGAAAACCAACCTCTTCCGTTAAAATTTTGTAAGCTCTTTGACAAATTCGGACCTTGTCATCTTTGGTGGCGGCCTGCCCCTTCTCGTCAAAGGCCATGACCACAACGGCAGCGCCATAGGTTAAGAGCTCACGAGCCTGCTCTTTAAAGACCTCTTCTCCTTCTTTTAAAGAGATAGAATTGACCACCGATTTGCCTTGGGTGTTCTTCAAGCCTTGCACTAAGACCGACCATTTCGAGCTATCGATCATGATCGGAATTCTGGAGATGTCGGGTTCAGAACCGATGAGTCTTAGAAAGTGCTCCATAGAAGCTTCGCCATCAATCATGCCCTCATCGAAATTGACATCAAGAATATTGGCGCCGTTTTCAACCTGCTGACGAGCCACATCTAAGGCCTCTTCAAATTTGTTTTCGGCGACCAGGCGTCGGAATTTGGGCGAACCTGTGACGTTTGTTCTTTCGCCCACCATGACAAAGGATTGGCTGTTTTCAATGGTATCGAAATTAAATTTCTCTAAACCGCTGAGGCGGGTGCGCTTCGGCGGAGACACCAGGGTGCGGGGTGGTTTGTCCTTGGTTTTTTCAATGGTCGCACGGATGTGATCCGGCGTTGTCCCACAGCACCCACCAACGAGATTGACGTAGCCTTCATTGACCATATCTAAAAGAGCATTGGATGTGTATTCTGGATCCTCATCGTAGCCTGTTTCACTCAATGGATTGGGCAAGCCAGCGTTGGGATAACAGCTGACATAGCAATCCGCCAGGTCGCTGAGCTCTCGAATATAGGGTTTAAGTTCATTGGCGCCAAATGCGCAGTTCATGCCCACCGCTAAAGGCTTGGCATGGCGAACGGAATTCCAGAAGGCTTCAATGGTTTGACCCGACAGGGTGCGGCCCGACTTATCGGTGATGGTTGCCGACAGGATCATGGGTAGTTTCTTTTTTTGTCTTTTAAAAACATTGTCAGAGGCTTTGATGCAGGCCTTCAAGTTCAAAGTATCAATGAAGGTCTCTGCCAGCAGCAGGTGCACGCCGCCATCCATCAACGCTGTAATCTGTTCTTCATATTCTTCAGTCAACTGATCAAAAGAGATATCGCGAAAGGCCGGGTCACTGACCTCTGAAGAGATAGAGGAGATTTTGGTGGTCGGACCGATGGAGCCGGCTATCCATATTGGACGATCAAACTCATTGGCCACCTCGTGCGCTAGTAAGGCCGATGTTTTATTAAGCTCGTAAGTGTACTCTTCGCAGGCGAAATCCGACTGCGAGACACGGGTGCCACTGAAAGTGTTGGTCGAGATAATGTCAGAACCGGCTTTAAGGAATTCTCGGTGCATCGATTTGACTTTTTCTGGGGCGCTGAGGGTCAGAAAGTCATTGTTCCCTTTTAACTTCACTTTATGGTCTTTAAAACGTTCACCCCGAAAGTCGTCCTCTTCCAGATGCATTTTTTGAAAGCTGGTTCCAATTCCACCATCAAAATACAGGATTCTTTTTTTCAGTTCTTTTTCAATATCGATCACAAACGCACACCTTTTTAAGCCCCCATGATAGAGGCTGAGAGGCTGTCTGTGTACTTAAAAAGGTATTTTTCGACTCAGAATATAACTACTCTTTCAGTTTGCGCACCGTTTGCTGGATAACCATTTCAAGCTTGTGGAGTTCATCGTTGTTAGGAGCCGCTCGCAAGATCAATTGCTTCAGCATGGTCAGCATATTCCATCGGGGCTGGCTGTCTAAATCGAAATCAAGAGCCTCCAACCACAGTCTCAGAGCCGGTTCAGGATCCTTGATCGGCTCTTTTTCGAAATCATCGAGTTTTTTCTGCCCCAATTTTTGATGAAAACTTTGCAAGGCGACCAGCACGGAGTGGGACAAATTCATGCTTTGCAGCTCTCCGGGCAAATGAAAATGGACCAATCGATGCATAAGATCTAAGTCATCGGCGGCGAGGCCGTGATCTTCCGCACCAAAAACTAAATAAGTCGGGCGATCGACATTTAAAATGGAATCTTCGAGCAAGTTATCAAGAGCCACACTGGGCCGGCGTTTGCCTTGACGTCGACTAAAAGCAATTCGCAAGCCTTCCGGTTCATTTTCTATAAACTGGTTCCAAGAGGGATAAATTTGCACATTCTGCAGGGGCTTTTGCCCCTGTGCCGCCCCTTGTTTGGCCTCTTCATTCAGTTCGCACTGGGGAGCGACCAAAATCAACTGTTCAACGGCAAAATTGCACAGAATTCTTGAAACCATACCCACATTGCGTGGGTATTTTGAAGCAACAAGAACCACTCTTAAAAAATTCATAGGTCTTTGTCAGCTAAGGTGAGTCCGTCTTCGATGACAGTGGCCTTATCGGGATCTTTTGATTTGATAGTCATTAAACTTTTCACGATCGACTCTCGAAGCCCCTCGCTTCCAGAAATTCGGTACGTCATTTCAACCAATTCGACTCGCGTCAACCAGTCCATTGGGTGGCTGGCTTCAAGTTTTGTAAAAATCTCTTGGATATCATCAGCTGAAAAGGTGCTCTTGTTTCTGAGGTCGCGGATGTCCTGATAAATCCTATTAAGAGCGCTGGCCTCTTCAGAGGGTTTCTTACGTTGCACTGTTTTTTTGGGAAATGAGTCGGTGTGGCCGTAGCTTTTCCGGTCGGCCGGGCCAGAAAAAACCGATTCGATGCTAGAACCGACGGCCATATCGAAGGTTCCCCAGTCCGGCATAAACAAAGTCTTGCCATTGAAAGTGACGGTACAGTCCTCCCAAGAGATCAAGCACAGTTCTTTGCGAGGGGTTCTTTCTGTCCCTTTGACAACACCTTCCACCAACACACCCGACTCAAACTGCAGCTGGGCTTTTTGACCCGGCTTGATACCCAAATGTTCAAGGTCCTCTGTCGAAGCCCAGGAGAGACAGTCTTCAAAACCTTCAACATAACCCAAGGGCGAGCTAAATCCATGGGTGTGATAGTCTTTGTCGTGACCTTTTAGTTGATGGCCACCCACGCAAAGTTGGGTGGGGCCTTCCAAGCGGAAGTAGAGGCAGTCACCATTTTCGGCGATGTAGTCGACAACCTTACCAGAAACTTGCAACCCGGAATTCAACTGCACGGTGTTCACGGTTTTCGCTTCAATGGCGCGATCCAAACCAAAAGTTCCGCCTTTTTTATAAGCCAAAGTTTTCGCTAACTCGTGCAAGACGCGCGTTAGGTCTTCAAAAGACTTGGCAACAAACAGCTGCGGTTGGGGTTCTGTAATATCATAAGTGAAATTAACGCAATCCACAGACAGAGGAATCTTTTTCACTTTGTCTTTAAGGCACTCTTTGGCTTCTCCATAAGAAGAGAGAAGACCGGCGCCATAAATCTTTGGATCATCCAAGGAGCCAATCAAACCATACTCAGCCGTCCACCAATTCATACGGCCCAATAGAGTGGCCTCGGAGGTGACAGTCATATTGTTGGCGATGTGATCCAATTTTTCGTTGGCCCGCTTAATCTCTTCCTCGGTGGAGTCGGGATGTTCTTTAATATCAGAGAGTTCTCGAATGGCTTCGTACAGGGCTAAATCTTCGCTGGAGACAATTGCATTTTTTGCAACCGCAGCATATTGCTTTAAATATTTAGCAAAGTCTGGATGAATGAGGATGGGGGCGTGGCCGGCGGCTTCATGGACAATATCAGGCGCTGGCGTGTACAGGATGTGTTCTAAGCTTCGCATGTCGGAAGCGATGGGTAAGATTCCTAAACTTTGCATTTCCATAAAAGCTGCCGGAGGAATAAAACCACTGACCGGTACTGCCGACCATCCGAATTCTTTTAGTTTTTTACAAATGCTATCGATACTAGGAATTTCATCGACAGTGATGCCAGTTTTTTTGAGTCCATCAAGGTAGCAGTCATGGGCGTTTTGACTTAAAAAGTTTTTTAGCTGACGAAGTGTGTATCGCCAAACCGCGTGATCAATCGGTTGGTACTGAGTTGTGTCCTGTTCGACAATAAACTCTTTCAGGTGATCAGGAATGCTTTGTTTTAGTTTTTCAATATTTTCCACAGGTATTTCCTCATAGAAAGGGGTCCTCTTTGTCGAGATATTGGATGTAGTCACGAATTCCATCTTCGAGCCTCCACTGGGGTTGGCTGAAACCTTGACTCAGAAAACGTTCCATTTTGGCTTCAGTAAAATACTGGTATCGTGGACGAATGTCTTCAGGGACATCCACCCATTCAATATTCATTTCACGATTCATGTTTGAAAAAGTTGCGGATGCAAGATCAAGCCAAGTGCGCGCCTGACCGTATCCCATGTTATAGATGCCGGAGTAGCCTTTACCATCCATAATTTCACTGATCCAACGAGTGATATCTTTGACATAGACAAAGTCTCGCAATTGTTCACCGTCTTTATAATCAGGATGATGAGATTTAAAAAGTTTCAAAGTGCCATTTACTTTAATCTGTCGGTAGGCTTTAAACACCACACTGCTCATATCTTTTTTGTAATATTCATTAGGACCGTAAACATTAAAGAAGCGTAAACCCATCCAGAAAGGTGGAAACTTATCTTGTTTTAATACCCAACGATCGAAATTCACTTTCGAGTCACCATAGGGGTTTAACGGTTGAAGAATGTCTGGATCGGTTTGGTCATCAAAACCTTGGCTGCCATCACCATAGCACGCACCACTGCTGGCATAGATAAAGCGAACGTCGTTATCGCGACAGTACTCAAACAGTTTTTGGGTGTACAAGGTGTTGTTCTCTCTTAAGAACTCAACATTCATTTCTGTGGTTGAAGAGCAGGCTCCCATATGAATGATCCACTCAATTTTTTCAGAAGGGCCTTTTTCCAGTTCCTCTAGAAATTGATTGTGATCCATAAAAGCTTTGTATTGGCGCTTGTCGAGGAGTCCGGGGCGCGCTTGCACAGGCACCGTATCGACACAAAGAATGTCGGTGATTCCCTTATTGTTAAGTTCCCAAACAATGGCGCTTCCAATGAAGCCTGTGGCACCTGTTACAACTATCATCTGTGGTTCCTTTCCCGTCCCCTAAAAAGGCATAAAGCCTGAGAATTTCCTAACAAATCCGTTCTAATGGAGCCAAGGCACGGCGACAAGAAATCTTAGGGGGCGGCGCGCAAATGGGTCCTTAGAAAGCCCAGGATTTCTCTAGAGCCCTTGAGCAAACAATGACAGACAAACTCGGAGAGGGGAAAAAGCCCAAAAACCACCCAATCAAAGATAGGCCAATGGTTAATATAAAAGGTTTCGAGATTGCTGAAAATGCCAATCAGAATCCAGTTCACGATATAGAAAAAGAAGAAACGTCGATTGAGGTAAATATTTGAAACCCAAGCCAAAGCGGGGCGTGACAAAGCCCATTGGTTGATGGACTGAACAAAGCCTAGGCGTATAAAGAAAAATACAAAAATCATATGCGCCAGCCACGCCGGTCGTTCAACGTTTTGTACAAACTGATAAAAATCAGGGCCGATAGGCACCGGGTAAAAAGCGCCCCAATAGGGCCCACTGACTAAGAAGGACAATGCCCATAGTCCGGCCTCCAGAGGATGGATTGTGTGTAAACGTTTTTCCCATCGTGGTTTCATGCGAAGCATCTTACCCAAACTGAATCCTATGATTGGGAGTCCCACCCAAGGCACTAAGGGCCAACTGCCACCACCGCGCAAATGATAGCTGCCAAAGATTCCGGGGTAGAACCATCGGTCTTGTAAGCTTGGCAGAATCCAGGTTTCGGGAGGAAGGGCGATCAGTACGACACCGATGATGGAGCCAACAATCAGCCCAAAAGGAATCCGAGTCAGTACCGCCAGGGCCAGACTGGCGACACCAATAAAATGATAGATGTCCCATTCTAAAGCCAGGTGGCTTTCTTCGAAATAAATAATAAATAGGGTGAAAATGCCTAAAAAAACCACGCCCATCAACTGCTTCAATTTCTGTATCGAAAGTCCAATCCAGCCAATTAGAAAATAGGAAAGAAAGACAATCGAGAATCCACTGAAAGCCATGAACCGGGAGTAATGTTCAAGGGGGAGTTCCAGAAGACCATGGTTTGCGAGATGGTGTTGATTCGAGTAAAATGTGGCCTCATGAATGTGGAAATGGGCAATGGCAATCATCGATAACAAGCGAAGAACATCGACAAAAAATAGCCGCGGCCGCGAGGAAGCAATTTCCCTATCGGAGGATGTATCATTTTGAGGCGTCATCGAGAAAATTGTAACGGAAAAACTGTGTGAAAACGAGATTGAATCGGTGAAATGCCGGCAATTTACTGATTTTTTTCATATAATGAAGATGGGTAATTAAAGGGGGAAAGTATGACTAAGAAGTCATATTTGGCATTTCTATCAAATCAGCAAGGTATGAGCTTTCCGTTAGTCATGGTTCTAGGAGCCGTGGGTGCGGTTGTGGTTCTATCAATGTCTGAAACCATTGTGGGTGCCGCCGGGCTTATGTCGGATCGAAACAAAATTGTGGCCTACGAGAGTTTCGTTGAAAATATTCGCAACGTCATGGAAGATCCAGCAGCCTGTACTGAAATGTTAGAAGGAATTCGAGTCAATACTGGAATGGCGAGCACAACGTCTGTCGACGCTATTGATTCTGATTTTGATGAGGCGCCGGCGCTGGCTTCAACGCTGTTGACCAGTGATGCCGACAATATTCGTCGTGGCTGGCAAGATCCTGAAAAATCTTTTGGAATTGATCGCATGGAAATCGAAATTTTAGGTCGTGATGTGCCAGACCGATCACAACGACCTTTTGTGGATAGTCATTACATGCAATTGGACAACCCGGCATTAACACCAAGTGTTCAACTGGCCTTTCCGGCGCGTTTTATTTTTCATCCCTCGGGGATCAAGTCGAAAACATTGCGTGAATCCGAGATGTATGATGAGCGCTTTGAAGATGCCGATGCCGCTGTCGAAAATGCTAAAAAACTGATGCAGTTCGAAGATGCCAACACAGACAGTTTAGAGCGCGGACGGATTGACGTTCGTGTATTCTTGAACGTTCAAATGACGGCCGCCGGGCAGGGTATTATTCGAAGTTGTTATGGTTACAATAGTGCCGCGTCGATTTGTGCTGGTTCGGGGGGAACTTACCAATACAAGGAAGATCCGCAAGATCCTCATCCCGAAATTAAATGTAAGCCTTGGAAAAAATGCTTTCAATCACCGGATGGTTTAGTCGACAGTAAGAATCAGTGTCCAGAACCGTTCAATCAAAAAGGCAAAGATGGCGAGTATTTGTTTGCTGACAAGATTGGTGTCGCCGGCTCCGGAGATAAATATCTTTGTAACTGGTGCCATCCCTGGCCTTACGATAAAAATGGTCTTGATGAAAGTGGCGATGACTTAACTAAAAAAACCTTAGAGTGGCTCGAACAAGAATGGTTGCGTTTAGCTCAGTTGGCACAATCATTAATGCCTCATGTGCCAGACCCTCTTAATCCGCCACCGGCTTATGCTAATGAAATTTATAAGCTGGCTACGGAGTGGACCTATTTAGAGGAATTAACCAAAGAAAGTGGTTACGCCCAAGACACCTCCAGTGCTGAATATAAAGAGGCCCGTGCCTTACAGGACGCGGTGATCGCTCTTCAAAATGACATCTTCGCGAAGAAGGCTGAAGTGGTTAATTTGGAAATGGAAGTTGAGGATTTAGAAGATGAACTTGAGGCTGTGAAGTTAGCAAAAATCAAAATGGCCTTCGGTGGTGAAGTTAAACAATCGGATGTCGATGCTGCAAAGGCGGCTATGGATACAGCCAAAGCGACTTACGATGCCGATCCAACAGCAGCCAACGAAATTGCCTATAACGATGCTAAAGGTGACTATGAGTCAGTTAAAGCCATGTATGAAGATCCAAATATTGAGAATACCATTAAAACTCAGTTAGCCACGGCCAAAGCACAGCTTTCGACCGCCAAGTCAGAATTGGCGCAACTAGAGGCTGATCTCGCAGCCGCCATCGCGGCCAGAGACTCAATGACCACTTCGACTGGCCAGTCTGTTGAGGACTTTTTGAACCCCATCGAATCGGTCAAAACTCAGTTGGTCACTGATTTTGGTATTGACGAGTCGGTGATTGTTTTTATGGATGAAGTGCGTGGATTCTAAGGGTAGTAAACCTTCAGTTCATCGGCACCCCTGGTGTCGATGAAGTCAGCGATCTGTTTGAACTCAGAATGATGTTGGGCGGCTATCCACGCGATTCCCGATTTTAAAACGGGTAGAAAAGTTCCCTTGGTGCGAAACTTCCAAGTCACCTTTTGTTGCGAGTCCATCACACGAAAAGCTTGGGTAACAAGACGAGCATCCAACTCTTTTGGAAGGTGATCTTGGAAATCTGAGGCCGGAAAAACCAGGCCGCGTCTTTTCTCCTCACTTCCCTTAAACTCGACAAAGCCTAGAAGGGGGAGTTGATCTCTCTTGGTTCCTAAAAAGCTTTCTGGTAGAGGGTTTTTAAACCAGATTTTCAGTGTCGTATTAGAAACATCGTGGGACCATCCGAAAAAATCACCAACCGTCCACTCAGATAGGTTAAAATCTTTAATCTTTGTTTGCAGAAAAGCTTCAACATATTTGTATCCCGACTCGTTCCAGCTTGGCAGTCCGGCATAGTAACAGGAGTGTTTCCTTTGGTCTGCGATCAGGTGATGGCGGGTTAAAAAGTTTTCGACGTAGTGATCCGACCGTAAAGGTTGACCAAATGTTTCAACGTTCTTAAGCCAATAAGAAAACAGCTGTTTTTCTTGAGAGCTCATTTGGTTAGTAAAGTCGAACCATTGAGCCTGGTACCAATCCCAATAGCGACGAAGATAGGCTTGCACATACGACTTTGGGGGACGCCCGAGAATGCGGTCCAAGGGATAGGCCAGCGCGCCGCGAGACAGAAGGGTCCAATGGACAAGGTTTACTAAAAAAGTTCGTCGACTGATCACCAGCTCACCACCTTTTTAGGGCGATAGACACTGTTGACTTGGTCGGAATCAGGGAGTTGCAGAACTTCTTGAATGGGAACCAAATTGACAAAACTTGAATTTGGTAAGGTTTCAGGCAAAGACTGATAGTTAAAAGCCAATGCTCTTTGTTGTCTTTCAGCGTATATAAAAGGCTCGATGGATCCGAAAGGTAAAACGGTTTGAAAGCCTGAGGTCTTGAGCGTGTTCAAAAGGGTTGCGGTTGGCCTTAAATGATCCGATGAATTGTTATTGAATCGAAAAGAAATGGGGGCGTTCATTATCAAAAACCCCTTGGCATCCAGTCGACGAGCCACCAGACGATAAAACTCTTGTGAATACAGCCGTGAGAGCTCGTAGTTGGTTGGGTAAGGAAAGTCGACAAAAATGGCATCAAACACCTGCTGGTGGGACTTCAGCCAAGAGAAAGCATCCTCTGTGAACACTTTTAGACGGCTGCTTTCAAAGATATTGCCGTTGGCTTTTTTAATTCGCCAATGACTTTTTGCCAGATCAATCATCGCCGGATCCAACTCGATAAGAGTCATCGACTGTATTCCTTTTTGCTGACTTAGTTTATGGGCGAGAAGCCCGTCTCCGCCTCCAAGAATAAGAACTTTCTTTGGCTTTGTTTCTGCCAGATTTAAAGCGCCAACACTAAAAGAGTCATGATAAAGATCGTGATAGAACAATGAAAACTGCGGTTGTTGGTTTATATAAAGGTGCAAGTCATCGTATCCGGTGCCGGTATTGGGTATCTCAGTGCGAACCAAGTCAATATTTTGGTAAGGGGTGACTATTCTTCGGATATCTGAAAGCTCGCGATCCAATGTTTGAAAGCTATTAAAAGTCTGTAAAGAGAGTTTTGCCACTTTCACTTTGTTGTAGGTGGCTTTTAAATAAATTTGTTCCCATTGCTTTGTTAGGTCGGGGACAAACGCTAAAGCCAGTGCAATCAAAGCCAAACCAGAAAAAAGATCTAGGCGTGGCATACTAAAAACTCCACGAAAAACCAAAAATAAAAAAACATTGGTGGCCACCACCAAAATTAAACTGATCTGTAAACCGAAAGAGGGCAACAAATAAAGGCTGACGACGACACTGGCAACAAGTGCTCCTAGGTAATTCCAAAAGAAAAGTGCCGGCCAGGCTTTTTGATCTTCCGTTGATAAAGATTTCATCAGTATTGGCAGTTCATGACCTGATAGAAAACCGATCCAGCCGATGAAAAGAAGAAAAAAGAACTGCATAACAATTTGGCTTTGGGGTGTGAAAAAATAAGTTGTCCACATTGTGGCCAGTACAAAACCGAGTAGCGGAAGGCACAAGGCACTGGCTATCAGCATTGTTTCGATTTTGATCAATTGCTTACCAAGGTTTTTATCGTTGACGGTAAATGATCCTAAGGCCATTCCCATAAGAAAAAATCCGATTCCGTAAGTCATTGCATAAACTTCGTTATGAAAGAAATCCACCACCCAGCGCGCCATTAGAAGTTCATAGGACAGACTGCAGAACGAAAACATGAAGCTTAGAAACAGCAGTCGACCTTTGCGGAGGTGTGAATGGCTTTCTTTGCATGAGACATTTTCGGTGAAAGGCAAAACCAGGAGGAGGAGAAGTGTCAATGCACCGATGACCAAATTCGCGTAAATCAAATTAAAGACACCAAGTTTTTGAAACAGGAAAGGAAACGCCATACAAGCGATAAACATTCCTAAATAGTCGAAGCCTAAAATATGGGACTCTTTTGAGCCAACGGTGGTTTGTCCCAGAAAAATAAGAACAGGGAGGTCGAGACCGGTGATCAGGCCGACAACAATAAGCGGTGCATAGGCCAGCCAAGCGAAGGGGTTGGCTAAGGTGAGCTGCCAGGTCTCACCAATGGTGTAAATGAGCGCTGGCCCGAGAATCGAAAGGCTGATTAGACTGAGGGTGGAGAAAATTAAAATCTTAGAATGGTCGAAGAGGCTCCCCAGTCGCAAGTAAAGCAACGACCCCATGCCCAACGAAAAAATAAACAGGCCGATTCCTAACTGGTACTGGAGAAGTGTTCCACCTAAGCTGGCGGCAATGGTCTGAGTGATATTAGTTTCAACTAAAAAGCCGTTGCCTGCACACAAAAGTGTGATCAACAGAATTGTTGGTTTTTGTATTGATTGAGTCATTATTTCTTGGAATTTTGAGGAGGGTCCATGGCTTCAATTTGACCAAATATCTTATCCAGATATCCGTCATTGCTATCCAATCTTCCTGGCGGAGCTGTGTATACGAAGACATAACTGCCTTTCTTGTCTTTTCGATTCACCAAAGCAAAATGCACTTTCTGGCCATCGTCGGTGTCTGCACTCATGACGTCGATCTGTGAAATACCCTTTTTCCTTGAAGCTCCTGGAATGCTCTGGGGTTTTGAGAAATTACTAAGCTTTTTACCGTTAAGATTGGGGATGGCATCACTCTCCTCTTCCATGTATTGGCGCACTTGCTCAATGGTGGTTGGTCCCGGTCGAGCCGCCGCGGTGAGGGCTTCTTTCGAGTGAGAATTGTAGCCATAAATGGTTTTAACCCCATCTTCGATATCGACATCGATGTAATTCAGGTGGCCTGGCAACGGGACTTTTAAGAATGTTTGTTTGGTAAATCGTCGTTTGCTGATCTGGGACTTGATTTCAATCTGTTTTTTTACAGAAACCTTTGGGGCGTCTATTTTCTTTTTTGCGCGGGCCGATAGAAGGCGAGGTTTTTGATTGGTTGGATTTGCGCGATAGCGGCGTTCTTCCGGTTTGACAAGTCGTCCCTTCGCAATCGGGGCAATATCTCCTTGCTCTGCACGCTCAAGAGTATAGAATTTATACAGAAGCACTGCGCCGGCACACAACATGAGGCCAAAAAGGCCATATAATAATTTTTCTTTGGTGTCGTGGGGCATAGTGAAATTGGAACATATATGTAATTGACACGCAACGGGGAAGTGCAATGAAATCGAAATTAAGCGCATCAAAAGGGATGTCCCTAATAGAAGTCATGGTGACCACGGCGGTGGCTTCAATTATTATGGTAGCCATTGGGAACTCGCTAATTAGCCTTTACCAACATCAAAGCACCGTGACTGCAAAAGATGAAGGCAACGAATTTGCCGCCGATTTCTCACGTTTGTTATCACAAAATGATGTGTGCACTTCGATGCTTAATGGAATCACTCTCAGTGCCAGTGGTGCACCTATTGAAATCACAATTCCCGACCTGATTACAGCCAATAAGCAAAAAGCCCTAACCGACCCAGCCGCCGACGACTTGCAAGCCGGAACTGATATTTATAATGGTCTTCGCACACTGAGTTTGACCATAGAAAACTCCAGCCTGCCGGATCAAGAAACTGAAATAGACCTGACTCCTAACGATGCCGATACAACTTTAACCACGGTTGTGCGTCGAGTGGCCGAGATTGAACTGCGTTTAGGTATTGTGAAAGCCGATAACGTCCAAGAGTTAAAACCCAGGCGGTACCAGGTTCCCGTTATGGCACTACAATCAAATGACCGGATCCACAGTTGCGCGACCGAACTTCAAGTCACTGATGCCTGCTCAACCATAGGAAGCGCCTACGATCCGACCACTGGCTCCTGTGTGCCATCCACAAACTGTTTTATGAAAGGTGCTTACACTACGGTCAATTGTAAAAGTTCCGACGGTGTGTTAACTGGTTGTCCCGATCCTGTTTTAAATAAAATCACCAGTGGGCAGAACTGTCCGGGAGCTGGAATGGCGACGGAGTCGGGAAGAAACAGTTTTCAAATTGCTGAAGACTGTGGAAAAAAGTGTACCCGGTACTATGATGTGGAGATTATCTACTATATATGTTTGGAGTGTAGCTAAGATTCAAAGACCTTAGCAAATTCAGGGTCCTTTTTTCGCCATATCACGGCATCTAGAAAATAGTGTGTCATTAACGGGGTGACCACCAAACTAACCGCCAGCGAGGTGCCCCAGTCTCCGCGGTATTCAAAGGAAGCGGCCGATTTTACGAAGTTGATTTGGGTGAGATACTCTAAGAAACCGAAAACAGCACTGACAACGACTACCGGAATGATCAAAAGCCAAAGACTTAACTTGCGATTCGAGGTTCTTTCTAAAACTCGAGCAGTCAAAAAGAAGTAAGCGATGCCGTGAATAGCGACCATTGGCACTAAAACCTGATCGACAGTGGTTCCTAAACTAAAACAGCAGAAGTTCACCAAACCCGGAAACAGAATCGAGAAAAACACCGGACTTTGCAATTGGCCTTGTTTATGAAGTCTCAAGGAATAAGAAAAAAAAGTGAAAAGCGTTAATGCATTCAGACCAAGAAAGATAAGGAAGAGAGTTTGATCAGGATAAAAGAAGAATTCTTTTTCATGATAGATTCCACTGTAACGAAAGCTTTTAAAGTGAAAACCAATAAAAGGAAGGACCGTTAAAGCGTAAAGAAACAGGCCACTGTTCGGGATCGAGTGATTGATTTTTTCGTACCATTTTAGAATTCCGTAGTGCTGGCGCGTGTTGTGATAGAAAGTGGCATACAGAACAAAACTCCACAGGTAGGGGACTCCAAGGTAAGCCCAACTAAAAAAGATAAGAAAGCATAGTAGGGGGACGCTAAGATACAACGGACTGGAGAAAACAATGTTCTTCTTGAAGTAAGTTCTGAAGGCCGTGGCATAGGCATGACCGGAGTCAATAAACACATAGGCCACCAAGGCTAACAGTCCCCAGGCTTTTCCTTGTGGGGTGTACATCAAAAGCAAGATCAATGGAAAGGCGGCGCCCCAAAGGACCGCGAAATCTTTGATAAAGCTGTTGAAAATCCACTGTTTTTTCATTTTTCCCCAAGTCTCCTTATGATAGTTTCAAGTCCATGCTTCGATTGTCAATATTGTCCCTCTATTTATGCTTAGTCTCCGCCATCGGACTCACCTTTGGTCCTTTCGAAGACACGGCATTTCAGCTGTATAATATTTTTTCGACTTTAGGGACCAATCCCTCTTTCACACCAGTGACCTCGGATATGTCGATGATGACTAATGAGAAAGGCAGCAATAACTTTGCGAAGCCGTTACAGTTGATTGCATACCAATCGGCTGAAAGTTGGAGAGTCTTTTTGCCAAGTGAATTGGATCTGTATCGCCTCAAAATTCCTATTATTCTTTTGTTGGAACAAGCCGCAGAGGGAATCGATTTAAAAGAGGCGCGCTATGCTATTTGTCATCAGTTGGCAAAAGAGTTAGGAGGACCATTAATATCATTTGCTGTGACCGAGGGCCGCATTCAGGTCTCTGACTTTCTTTTTCAACGGGAGTTTGATTGTGATTTTACCCCGATTGAATGATCAACAGGTTTTTTCAGCGCTGCGAGTGACTTGTGGGTTGCATTTTTTATTGCTGCAGCTATTGATCCAGCTTCCTAATTTTAACACTTTCTATTCGGCTCAAGGTATGGTTGATCCTTATCTTTTTGAATTTTATCGACAGTCACCTTTGTTCTTCATTTGGCCGTGGGACGGACTAAAATTTTTTCTTTTTATAGTAACTATTCTATTGAGCGGCTTTTTTGCGTTGGGTCTTTGGGCGCGTATTGTCCACCTCCCTCTGTTTTTTCTCACTCTCAGTTTCCAGATGGCCAACCCGATGGTGATCCATGAGCCGCAGCAACTCTTGCAATTGCTTCTTTTTGTTTTGTGGTTTGTTCCCTACGAAAACCATTACTGTATTAAGCGCAGCATGGGCTTCGACTCCTATGAGTATCTCCGAGAGAAATGGGGAAGAAAATGTGTGTATGTCATACAAGGATTTTTAGCCTACTACTATTTACTTGCAGGTATTAAAAAGCTTCCCGACCCCCTTTGGCGTTCTGGCGAGGCGGTCGGAGTTCTCCTAAAGTCTCCATACCTAGGAAGATCTCACTTTTTGGTGGATTGGCTGACTCAATCTTCGTTGACGAGAATGGCGACATATTCGGTATTAGCTTTCGAACTCCTATTTATAACTTTGGTCTTTACCAGACACCGAGTTTACCTATTTTGGATGGGTGTGATGTTTCACCTGTCCATATTTATTTTTATGGATGTCGGGCTTTTCTGGGCGGCGATGTTGATGTGGTATCCAGTCCTCCTTTTTAAAAAGGATGCCAAAAAACCATCGGGCCTTTGAATTCTTTAATGGGTTTTGCAGATTTAAAGTTGTAGAGACTGGCGATACTTCCACGGTTCTCATTACTAATAAGGTAATGCTGCCCTTTTTTCACCATGGCATAATTGTCTGAAAAACTTTTTGGAAGTTCAATCTCTGTGGTTTTTTCACAGTTGTCCTCGCAAAGCAAAAATGGTTTCACCGGATGGAGTTCGTCATCCAAAGATTTTTTAAACAGCAGACCCTTGTCGCCGTCTAACGCTAGGTATCCTATGCTTTCAATTCCGTTGTCGACCACCTGCAACTTCTTTTCGAAACGACTCAGGTCCCAAAAGCTGGAAGATGGTAGTTTCTCACAATTATTCCCGGAGCATTCGTTGTAGGTGACAATTTGTCGTGAACTAAGAACACTCATATTGTAGAGATCCTCGTCGAAGTGGCTATTGTTAAATCGTCCGACAAGCTTAATTTTTTCTGTTTTCCATTTTTTTGCACCTTTGAGCCATCGTCGAATCACTCCGGCCGCTTTTTGTTCGGTGGCAACTCCATTAAAACTATACGGATCGATGGCTTGGCTTTGAAATTCATAGCTGTCTTGCTTGTTAACGCGAACATGCTTTACGCCGGGATCGATCACCATAACATGAATGGAATTGTACTGGCCTTTCACCCCCCAAATAACCTCTGAGCTAGAATTAAAGCCTTTGCGAGCCGATTTGATATTGGTAATGACTTTTGGATTTTTCGACCATCGATTGGCCCAATAAACATTGTGGTCAATGGAATAGTAAAACGATTTGTCTTTCAACCAGACGATTTGGTTGGGGCATTTCTTGGTTTTAAAGTAGACTTTGTCTTTGCCTTTTTCCACATCATACAGCTTCCACTCACAGCGACTGCTTTTATTAACCAAGTGGAAAATATGGGAGGCCCAAATCGACTTAAAAGGAATTATCACTATAAATAGGCAAAGTAATAGTTTCATAGAATCCTCCTAGTTGATTGCGTCCCGACCTCTTGGTTTTAAAAACGTAGGCTATGGAGTTTAATTATCCTCGATATTCGATGCCATGCCCATTTGATGCTTCAATCTCAGATTTTAAAGTCTGGGTTTGTTTTCAGGAATCGATGTGTTTTAGGAAACTGGAATTTTCTGTCAATTCCTTGAATGACTGGAATTGAGACAGGGTTGTTCAATCGCAGGTGCATATGTAGAAGATACTGTTGCCTTTGCTGGTCGCTTCCAAACCAGTGGTTATGCAGTCACCAAGACTACCACCACCGGTGCAGCAATTTCTGAAATCTTTTTTTGGGTCAGGAAGTTTACCGGCTTGCAAAAATAAGGTGTCGCCACAAATGGGGGCTCGTTTCGGGTAGCAACTTTTCACGAAGCTTTTATTGTTCACAACCACTGGAATTCGTAAATGCACAGGTGTCATTTGGGTATTACTGCCGCCTTGCCTCAGTCTTTCAACGCCCATAAGAAGCTCAAGTTCGCCGATGCTGTTCGGGCCTTTGACAGAAAGGTTTCGAATGTGGGCGTGAGTGATTTTCAAATGGTCGTAAACATTGTCCTTTGAGGCAGGGTCATAAAGGACACGGCCTAGATCATTTTCAATACGTATATTCTGCGGATCTTGATTGTTTTTAATTCTCATTTTTTGCAAAAGGGCCAGGCAGTGGGTACGATCACCCAATATTTGTTCCACCTCTTGCATCAGGTGGATTCGAGACAGGCGGTCTTCCATATAACTGATTTGCTGATTTTGGGAGTTAATAAATTGCGCAGCTCCTAAACTTATAATCAGCATAAGGCCAGCAACCATCATTGCTTCAATCAGAGAAAATCCAGATGCGTTGCCAAGAAGTTGTTTCATAGGGTCTTATCGGAGAAAAACCCTGGGAAATTAAATAAAGCGAATGGGGGCAAGGCCTCCCCATTGGGTTTTCATATTAGTGGTTTGACCTTGGTAGAGTCGGGCCCCATAGTTCTGCACTTCACCGGCAAATGTAAAGAACCGAAGATCAAATTTCATAGTAAACTCTTCATCATCGCGATGAAATTGACGTTTGCCAGCCGGGCAATACTCCTGGGCAATGAAGTCGGGCGTGTAGAGAGCCTCAAAGGCTTTTTTTGAAATGCTTTTACCAGCAAATGCGCCTTTACTTCCGTAGCCTTTGCTGGGCTTGAAAAAATACTTTTTTCTTTGTGACCAAAGGTCATCTTTGCTTTCAAATTCCGAAAAAAGTCGGGTTTCAGGAATGATCCCCGCGAGCTGACGGTCTTTTTCAAGCAAGTGGTTTCGCAAAACATTCAAACGCCTTTTGTCTGCCAAAAGCGCATATTCACGGGGATTAGGAGAAAACATTTTCTGCTTTTTATAGTAGGCTTCGCGTGGGGCTTGAGACTTATCACTGGAAAAATAAAAATCGGTATAACGATTGTAAATGTTAGATTCTGCATGGCTGGCAAAACGATCCAGTGAGATAATGTTGGTCGGATACCCTTGCCGTGTGAGCCATTCTTTAAAGATTAAAAATTCGAAGAATAAGCCTTCTTTTTCCGGCTGCTCATCGAAAATGCTTATCCGGTCCTTTGGCTTCAGATTAAAGGCCTTTACAAAACTCTTGAGAAGATCATCCATCTGCGGAGGTTCACAAACGTCAGCTTGGGCGCATCGTTGCAGAACAAGCGGTAGGTAGAGTGACGCATTGGTATTGATTTCAATCAATTTAAGTCCAACGTCCTCACTGTAGTGAAAATCAAAACAAGTTAAAATACTTTCGTTAGTTGGCCAATCATGAAACTCCACAGGCAAAGAAAGTTCGTTTTGGTATTTTTTTTCTTCTTTGATTTCGTAGACAAGTTTTACGAACTGTTTGATTTGCGGAAGAATTTTTTTGGGAATTTCGAGAACAAAGGGAGAGAACAGGTGAGGGTTGATGAGATCATGTTTATCAATCTCCTCAAAAGCCTCTGGGAAGCAAAATTCTATATAAGCCAATAAAGGTTTAAGATGATCAGCGGCCATAGATAACGGCTCTAATGAAAAGAGCCGTCCCGGTTAGAAGGATTAATTAACAGCGACGTGTTTGTCGCCAGGAGACCAGCCGGCGCCACAGAGTTCGCCGGATTGAAGGCCTTGTAAGACACGAAGAATTTCTCCAGCATCGCGGCCAACAGAGAGGTTGTGAATTCCCATGTATTGAATGGTTCCTTCAGGATCGATGATAAATGTTCCGCGCGTGGCAATTCCCTCGTCTTCAAGAAGAACTCCATAATCGCGACTCAATCGTTTGGTGACATCACCGATTAAGGGGTATCCCAAGTCTTTCAAATCATCTTGGATCCAGCGTTTGTGGGAATGAACAGAATCAATACTGCATCCAACAACTTCAGCGCCAAGCTCTTTAAATTTCGGCAAGGCTTCACGAAACTGGGTGATTTCAGTGGGGCAGACAAAAGTAAAATCTAGGGGATAGAAGAATAAGACTGTCCATTTCCCTTTAAAGTCCGTCAAATGAATGTCTTTAAATTCTCCGCCATCAATAACTGCAGGAGCAGTGAATTGAGGGGCTGGTTGACCGATCATAGGCATAATCCGGCTCCTTATTAGTGAGTTCAGTATCCATGTTTAGAACCATCGAGCCAGCGAGTCAAAAGGGAATTGAATTCCTGAAACCATTCGTCTAGTTTGGCCAAAAAAGAGGTGTGTCATGAAATTGGTGACGTGGAATGTAAATGGTATACGTGCCTGCCAAAAAAAGGGCTTTTTAGACTTTGTGGAACGCGAAAAGCCTGAAATTCTCTGTATCCAGGAAACCAAGGCTCATACAGAGCAATTGGATGAAGAGATTATCAATCCCCTGAATTATGACAGCTTTTGGACCTCGGCTTCGACGCGCAATGGTTATTCTGGTGTCGCCACCTATTCTCTGTTGCCGGTGGAAAACGTTGAGCATGGAATCGGCATTAAAAAGTTCGACGATGAGGGTCGCTTTGTGGTGACCCAGATTCATGACATTTTGCTCTACAATGTCTACTTCCCCAATGGTTCAGCTCGTGAAGAACGGCATCATTTTAAGCAAGAATTCTTAAAAAAATTTTTACGGCACCTGATGAAACAGATCGCTACCGGGCAAAAAGTCATCGTTGTTGGCGACTATAATGTGGCTCACACCGATATTGATGTTCATGATCCGGTACGTCTCAGCTCAGTCAGTGGTTTTTTGCCGGAAGAGCAAGAGTGGATGTCACAGTTTCTGGATGCTGGCTTTATCGATAGCTTTCGATATTTTCATCCCGATGAAAAAGAACGATTCACTTGGTGGTCGTATCGCGAAATGGCACGACCAGCGAATCGAGGCTGGAGAATTGATTACATCTGTGTTTCTGAAAACCTAAAATCACAACTCAAATCGGCTAATATCCTAGATCAACAGATGGGGTCTGATCATTGCCCGGTGGTTGTTGAGTTGGAAGTCTAAATGTTTGGTCGGTTATTATTTTTACTCACCGTCGTCCCCTTTCTTGAACTTTATTTTTTAATTCAATTGAGTGATTCCATCGGGTTTGGAAACACAATATTGATCGTTTTGGTTACCGGTGTGCTTGGGGCTTGGATGCTCCGTTTGCAAGGTCATTCGATACTGCTGGAAATGCAAAAACAGGGGGCTCAGGGACAATTACCGTCAGAGGCGATCGCCAAAGGGTTTTTAACTTTTATCGGTGGAGTCTTGTTGTTAACTCCGGGAATATTAACCGATGCTTTGGGGCTAAGCCTGATCTTTCCTGTGACTCAGCTGTTATGGAAAAAGTTTTTTATGGGCCAATGGGAGAAGGGTGTTAAGTCTGGAAACATTCATGTGTTTTCAAATCAAGGTTTTCAAACACCTCGGCCCCGGGAGGATCCGTTCGGTCGTCAGCAGCGGAATCCCTTTGAAGATTTGCAAAGACCTCGACAAGTCGATAGCGACGTGATTGATGTTGAAGTTCGCTCTTCAAAGACAGTTGATAAGAAGGAAGACAACTGATCTTTTTGCTTCGTTTTGTCACAAAGCGCTAACATTTTTTTCTGAGAAAATTTGTCTCATTTTTTTTAAAAGAAAAATTCTTTGTATTTCATGATGTCAAAAAATCCGATTCTGTGACATTCAGTCTCATCCAATAAAAGCGACCCTTTCGACTTCGGTTAGGGCTTTGCCAGTCTTTATTTTTAGGAATAAAAGATCTCCGTAACATTTTACTAGGGGGAACCTATGAAACTCGCGATTTTAATTTTTTCAATGGGCTTAACAATTAACGCCAATGCGAATTTTACTGATTTTAGTGAAACCGGGAGTAGTGCAGCTCAAAATCTTCCAGGAATTATAAATCAGTCAAAAGTGGACGAAATTGTATGTGAAGGCAATTATACAATTAAAGACCATATGGCTCGAATGGGTTTTATTATTCGCAACCTACGCGAATTGGTCAATGATTTGATCGACGGCAGTAGCGCCGACGAACTCAAAGCTGTGGTCATGATCGATAGCCAAGTTCTGCGCACCCATCTGATTGCTGTTTTGCCACAAACACCGACGAAAATAAAAAACATCGATATTGATAATCTTCAGAAAAATAAGCTGATCTTTCAGCGCTATCTGCTAAAGATGATCTCATACACCATCGACATCGAAGAGGCCCTTCTTGTTCGACCGATCACACCTGATGAGATTGCGGCCCAGCGCTTAAAAATTGCCAACTCAATCATTAGAATTGATGAAACTGTTCAAGAGGCTCACAATTTATTTCGCTTTTAAGCGACACTCCGAAATGGAGTCCTCTGTCTAGGGACCGGTTTCAGTGCGAGGTCTTTGTTTGGTATTGGATGGTGCTTTCAAAATTGGTTGTTGTGCTGGTGGAAGAGGGTGGTCCCTCTTCCTAGATAAACCGGCGAGCATGCGACAATAAGCTTTAAGCTACGCCAGTAAAAGCTTCAGGGCATAGGCGCTGTAGGCCATGAACATTAAGAATCCCATCCCTCTTCTTAGAACAGGATGGTTCAGCAGATACAACACCAGGACCAATGCGGTGGCGCCGGCCATGATATAAAAGTCGAACTCTAAAAAGCGTTGGTTCAGTTCAAGGGTAAAAAACGTTGCTACGGCACCTGGAATCGCCAGAGTGTTAATGACGTTTGAACCGATCACATTGGCGATCGCAATATCGCTGTGGCCGCGAAAAGCGGCGGCTACAGAGGTTGCTAACTCAGGAAGGCCCGTGCCTGCCGAAATAATGGTGACAGCGATCACTCGCTCGGAAAGACCGGCGTATTGACCCAAAGCCACGCCCCCGCGAAGGGCCAATTCGGCTCCCATGACTAAGCCTCCAAAACTTAAAACGAAAAAGAAGAATGTACGCACTTGCGACTTAGATTCCAGGTTTTCAAATTCGGATTCAGGCTCACGTTTGCGGAAGAATGAAAAAACGAAAAACGTCAGCAATGTGCCAAGAAAAATTAACCCTTCGACCTGAGACAGCTCAAGATTTAAAAGTGAAATATAATAGAGAGTTGTGGCGCCAACTAAGACCATCCACGAGACAAAAGTTCCACGAATGTTACCGCGAGGTTGAAAGAATAATGAGATTCCTCCGACCGCTAAGATATTAAAAGTGTTGGAGCCCATCAGGTTGCCGATAGCAATGTCACTGCTGCCACGAAATCCAGCGAGTACGCTGGTGACAATCTCTGGGGCTGAAGTGCCGGCGGCAATGATGGTGGCGGCGATCACGGAAGTTGGAACATTCCAACGTCGAGCAATCCGCACTGAGGTTTCCACAAGTTTGTCTCCAGACAATATGAGGAGAGTGAAGCCAGCCAAGAGTATTAAGATATTAGAAAGAACTACGACCACGGGCTAAATCCTATACGACATTTGTAGGGGAGTCCACGACGGACCTGTCCATTTTAGGCGACTATGCTAGCATGGAAGGATATGTATCTCATGCGGATTTTCTTTATCAGCTGCGTTTTGTTGCTGCCCCAATGGGGACACAGTCTTTGCGTCAGTGTCAGCCAGGCTAACCTTAGGGCTGAGCCCAAAGCCAGTAGTAAACTTCTATGGACAGTGGGTCGCTATATGCCTTTGCTTGAGGTGGACTACCAAAATGGTTGGTATCTAGTAAAAGATCTCGAGGGTAAAAAAATGTGGATATATAGTAGTCTGGTTTCAGAAGACTTTGATTGCGCCGTTATTAAGGTCAGTACCACCAACTTAAGGAGTTTACCCAACCCGACCGCGCCACAAACACCTTTGAGTGTTGCCTATAAGTACCAGCCCTTCAAAAAGTTACAGCGGGAAGAAAACTGGCTCTATTTGCAAGACTCCTATGGCGGCAAACATTGGGTGATTGATCGCAATCTTTGGGAGCCTTTGGAGTACACAAAGGTTAGTTACTAAAGAGTTTTTGTTCGTATATTAAGCAATTTTTCAAAAGTCTCTTTCCCTTTTTTGTTTGTTAATTGAGCAAAAAAAGTCTCACTATCAATATAGTTAATAGCTTGAAGCAAAAATATGTTGATGAATTAATAGGTTAGCGACCAAAAGGCCGAACTTTTGGATTCCGCAGTAAACGACACTGTAAGAAAATGAAACCTGATTTTAGAACGAGTTAACTCCGCGCCAGTGCTGCATTTTATAAAATTTCTTAGAATTACTTAAAATTAAATTGTGGAAACCTGGACCTGACAAAGGCCTGGAATTTCTATGGTTTTTTAATTTTAACCGAATTTCGACTTGCCTTTTTTTCTTCTGATGTGTCTAAATAGATCAGTTCCAAAGATGGGACAGAATAAGAATTACTAATACTGGCATTAAACACGTTGATAGGGGGGGAAATGTCTAAAATTAGTAAGAGTTTGGTGGAAGAGTGTAAATCAAAACTCTTAGGATCCAAGGAAGATCTTCTGAACAGAGTTCAAGATATTCGCAAGAATTTGCACACTGAAGAGAAGGGCGGGGATGAAGCTGACCAAACAGTTCGAGTGTTAAACGAGAGCGAAGTTCTTGGGCAACATGATCGAATTAGAAAGCAGCTTTTTGAAATTGAACAAGCCCTGGCTAGAATCGAAGGTGGAACTTACGGAATCTGTGAAGAGACCGATGAATACATCGAGGCCGAAAGACTTTTGGCAATCCCTTGGACGCGATTAAGCATTGAAGGCGCCGAAATTCGTGAAAGCCTTAAGCGTAAATACGCGCGATAAGTTTTTGAATTGTTTTTGTATACTGGTGGCTGTGCTTGTCATGGTTGCCAGTTGTCAGTCGTCAGATATCCAATCTGCAAAACGACGTCCGGCCAATAGTACACAGACATTGGCCTTCTCAGTTCAGCCGCAATGTCCGGAGCGCACCGAGCGAGCCGCTTTCACTACGACAGTGGATATTAACAGGTGTCTCAGTAATTACGTCCATGATCGCACTGAGCATGGAGTCCGCCGTCATCTTTGGTGTTATGACTCTCATAAAAGCCACGAAAGATTTTTACGCAACAACATGTATCCTCAAAAAATGTTTTTGGATCAGAATATTCGCTATGAATTGCCGACTCATGATCCGGAGATTCGATTGCAGTTGGTGACCAACGCATCTTTTTATTATATCCAAGGCATTGCATCGGACGGAACCGAGGTGTCTGCCGATGACATGCGGCAAGCCCTTCAATCCGTCGCCGGTCTTCATGGGGCGCCACTGTCCCTTTTTCGTTGCGAATGCCGTCTCAACCAGGCGGAGTTGGAAAATTCAATGAACCAATGCCAACAGCAGCTAACAAGCGCCCCCAGAGATAACACCCTTCACAATGCGACAATGGTGGGTGGAGAAGAGGAAGACTCTCTTGCGAGTCCGACCAGCTTGTAGGGCTCCTTTCATTGCATTTGCTGACATCTTTATTAAGGCACCGAGAGCTGTTAGCTGAACAATACTAAAAAGAAATCAATTGTGCTTTTGTTCAACGAAGCAGGACCTAATTGTAAAAGTGCAGCTATTTTCCTGTGGTTTCTCTACAATTCAGTAGATCTGGTCGATGGTAGGTCTTTTTTGTAAATTTTTATACCGATTCCTTTAAGTAACTAACTCTTGTAAAGGATCAAAAGATGAAGCAACTCATAAAGACCTTATGCGATTATCCGGCTCATGAACGTGGACCCATCATTTTTAAAGACCACTTGGATTTTGGATACACCTTGAAAGATCTGGCCAGTGATTTTGTGCTGGACTGTGATCTTGGAAATGTAGCGATCTTTCCAGGGTCTTTCGAAGATCCGGAATTGAATTGGGACAATGATTGGGTTGAGTCGTTGCAGAGTAACTTCAAGTCCGCCGATGATTTACCTTGTACAGTGATTGTCAAAGGTGATCTCAAAGTTAAAAACTTGGTTCCAGTTGATCGTTTTAATCTGATTGTCTTGGGTGAAGTGCAGTGTGAAAACTTCTACGTTGGAGGCTCCACTTGGGTTTCAGTGGCCGGGAATGTGAAGGTCAAAAATCTTCTGAGTCAAGAATACAATGACACCCTCGCGGTCTTGTGCTCGTCGGTATCGGCTTCCTTTCTTGTGTTTGACAGCATTCCGAACTTGGTGGTTGAAAATTTTCAAGGGGATGTTTTCAGTTGTCGTCGCGGGGCCCTGGAAAAATTTATTGAAGATGGAGTGCAAGAGCCAAATACCGATTTTATGGCGCTTGCAGCTGCTGGAGAGAATCCTTTTAAAATTCTTTTGGAGGAAGCAAAAACCCGTTATCCAGATCATGTCGTTCGAGGAGTCATGCCTCAGGCTGATAGCAAGTCTGTTAAGGTTAGTAAAGACTGTGGCCAAATCGAGGATTTTTCTGAAACTCTGAAACAAGTATGTTTTGATCGAGTCTCCGAAGATTACCAAGACAAGCTTGAATTTACCAAGACGATTCAAAAGGTTTTCGTTGTCAGTGAAAACCTTGAAGTTGATGGTGATCTTGATGATCGAACCTTTGATTTCCTTGATGATGAAGTTGCTGTTTACTTCAAGGCTAATCTGAAAGTGCATGGCAACATACACACTCGCCGTCATTTGATTGGTCTAGAGGAAATCAAGGCCAACAATGTAATCAGTCAGAAGGGAAGTCTGTTCGCTCCTCGTATCGAAGTTGAAAACACGGTCGTTTTGGATGATGGCGAAGGTCTCTTTTTTGCCTCTCAATACACCACTCCGAAGAATGTGATCGTTTTCTGTGAAGATAAGTCCGAGGATATTCTGATTTTTCAAGAAAACACTCTTTTTATATCAGTCAAAGATTTGGAAGCCCCAGATCTTGATCAAAGTTTTTTGAAAAAAATCCTTAACAAAGACCTCTATTCTAAAGACGAATTTATAAACAAAGAAAAACTTTTTGAAGCATTAAAACATAACCAAGAAGTCTTCATATTTAAAAACTTACCAAGAGTGGCACATTTAGCATCAAGAGTCAGTGGAGAGCAAGATTGCTTAGCTCCAGCCAAAAAGCTATGGCATTTAGGAGCTTGTAACTACATTGATGTTTTTGGAGATAAGGCTTCTTTGCTCCTAAAAATCGTTCGCAATCATAGAGACAGTCTATGGGCTGGTGGGCCATTGTTGAACCCCTATTCGGCTAAAATCATTGAAATGATTTTGTCGTGCACGAATTTTGATGGAGAAAAAACCGATGTCGACGCTCATTATTTCATCAACGAAATTTATCTCGACAAAGTCAGTCCATTGCACATGTCATTTTTAATGGTCGACCTCGAGTTGAGTGACTGTCTCATAGAACAAGGTGCCGACCTTGCATTAACGTACCGAAATCAGAACAACTCATTTGACAATACCGTTTACGATTTAATGTTTCTTTGGGAGCGCAACACTCAAGATATGTTTGATCTGATGCGTGAACAAAATAGTGCCAACCATTTGCAGCTATTCAAACAGGATACCGACGCTCAATACGAATTTTTGAAAAAACACAATTATCCAGGTATCGACGAAGTTTATCAGAAACTGAGTCATAGCATTGATACTTTTACATTGGCAGGCTAAGAAAAATGACAGATGTGTCCTCGCTTCTTAGCTTTGAGTCTTTAGCGGGGGACGTATTCGTCCTCGGAGTCTTCCTGGATTTTCAGTTGTTCAGAGATATCTTTTTTTGACCAAACTTTGCCACGGCCGACGCCCGGGCAAAAGGCGGCCACTTCTTTATTCCAAGTTTTAGCATCCATAACCTCGGGCCAAAACGGCCAGGTTCGACATTGGGTGGGGCGACCTTCATAAACTTGGCACTGTTTGTTGTCTAAAAATTGGCAATGACCCTTTTCACCGTCGATCAGGTGATAGACACCATCTTCTTTCTCGCAATACTGTTTTGTAAACTGACGAGTGGTTAAATTCAGGTGCTGGGCCATGCGAATACGATCTTGTTTGCTTAAATAAACATAACCGTACTCGCCATGGGAGACGCAGCAGCGGCCTGAGCCCTGGCATTCAAAGCGAATGCCCTCATGCCACCACTCTTTATTATCGGACATTAAAACTTCGCAATCAAAGCTGTAGTGAACGTGAAGTCGGTGTACTTCGTGGCCCCCGGAGCTAATTTGTAACGGTAGCGACCCTCATAAGCCACTTTCAGAGAAAAGATATCTGTTAATACCGAAGTCAGGTAAGGGCTGTAATTCAAACGTTGATCGTTAGAAAAGTTGGTAACACTTGGTAAATACTCAACCCACGCACCTAGGCTAAAAGATTTGCTGTATGTATAATCAGCCTGGGCGTAAAGACGAGCATAATGATATTCGGGATAAAAAAGGTTTCCTACTCCGACTCGATTTTCTTTATATTCGTCTATTTCTGCTTGGGTGTCGGGTACAACCAAATCCTCTCGCGTGTAACGATAACCAACCTCAAAAAATTGTTTGTATTTTTCTGAGTTGGCTGTGAAATATTTCACACCAATATCGGTGTCATGCCCATACTGAACCCCTTGGAACCGATCGCCGCGCCAGCCGTGGGAGACAAATCCGTTAAACCATTTGGGTTCAAAGACTTTTTCATAGCGAAGGGTAGCCGCCCAGTTTTCGGCCGTCACATTTTTTGTGTCCGTTTCTGTGTCGACACCTGAGGTTTGAATGTAATGTCCGGTCAGCTGTAAAACATCGCGTGTCCAATTGTAGGTGGTTCGATGTTTTAGCGAAGTGGTTTCGGATTCTGAGTTCCCCCCAGTCACCACATATCCAAGGGCGGTTTCGTTTTCTAAACCGACTTTTTCTTCCTCCGCATAACTGAAGAGAGAGAATATGAGAATTGAAGCTAAAATCAGTGTACGAGTCATGGGGAGATCCTTTCTTTTGCTTGGCTCAAAAGCTTTTGGGGTCCAAAGTAGTTTTCAATATAGTTAAAGAAGCCTTTAACAAAGGTCACTCACTAATGCGACCAGTCTTGAAACCAAGAGCAGCTCTGGCTGTTGGCTGACGGTTCCGTGTGAGCTCTCTCTGAAGGCCGGCCTCGATTTTTAAGGGTGGTTTTAGAAAGGGCCCGTTTTTGGCTTAAGGAGTGGGGTTTTGACTGCGCAGCAAGCAGCCCGCCAGCTTGAAAAGGATACGAGCGCCAACATTGGCGTCCCAGCCTTCAAGATCGTACTGAGATTCCGGAGCGACTTCACAAAGGTCAAATCCAATCACGCGTTTGCCAGATTCAACGACTTCATGGAGAAGGGCTTCCATCTGAGGAAAGGTCAAGCCTCCGGGAACTGGGGTGCCCGTGCTGGGGCACAGATCCGGCGTCAGTCCATCCACATCAAAAGAGATATACACCTGGTCACTGAGCTTAGAGACGGCCTCACGGCAAATGGCCCGCCAGGACTCACCATCAGACAATCTTAGGTTCACCTGCGAGTCCAAATAGCTGTGGATCTGTTTGTGGTCTTGGCTAAAAGACTTTTCCTCTGGGCAGAAATCACGAATTCCCAATTGCACCAAAGCTTCCGGCTTCAGATCTTGCATCACATTAAACATGATCGAGGCATGGGAATGGTCGTAACCTTGGTAGGCTTTGCGTAAATCCATATGAGCATCGACATGCAAAATACTGATTTTATCAAACTTTTCTTTTAAGGCTTTGATCAATCCGTAGGGTGCTGAGTGATCACCGCCGACGGCAGCCACCCATTTGTTTTGCTGAAGACAAGTCTTGGCTTTTTGGTAAAGCCAGTCGTTCAGTTCGATTGAGGCTTTGTTGATTTCTCCTTGGATATCGGCATCTTCGCCTTTGATCTCTTCACCCTTTTCTAAAAGGTCTCGCAAAAACAAAGCCTTTTCTTTAAGAAGGCGCGATTGGCTAAGAATTTCTTCAGGGGTGGGGAACTGATATATCCCGTGGGTGTAAAATTCGCCGAAAAGGCCATCACAAAGGTCCATTTGCTTACTGGCGGCAAAAACCCCGTCCGGGCCCATTGAGGTTCCGTGACCAAATGAAGTGGTGACCTCCCAGGGAACCGGAATGAAAACCAGTTGCGCCTTATCGTAGTCATAGGGAAGGGCGAAAACTCCAGAATCTTTTTGGCCAGTGGCATTCGGATCAAAACTCATAGTTTTTCATACCCCATATTCTGTGAAAAAGAAAATTACTGAGCCGAAGGCCGGTAATATTTTACCTTCTCTGGTTTCAATGGAGTGTTCCCCAATATTAAATCCGCCGACTTTTCAGCTGTCATCATGATGGGGGCGTAGATATTTCCGTTGGTAATATAGGGCATCACCGAACCATCGACCACACGCAGTCCTTCAAGACCGTGCACTTTCATGGATGATGGATCGACCACCGCCATGTCGTCGACACCCATTTTGCACGTGCCACAGGGGTGAATGGCCGTTTCGCTGTCTTTGCGGACCCACTCCAAAATCTCTTCGTCGGTTTGCACCTCGGGGCCTGGAGACAGTTCGCCGCCGTTGTATTCAGACATGGCTTCTTGGTTCAAGATTTTTCGAGCCTTGTGGATCGCCTCCACCCATTCTTTCTCATCTTCTTTTGTCGATAAATAATTGAACAGCAAAGCGGGGTATTGCTTCGGGTCCTTCGATTTGATTTTGATGGAGCCACGGGAGTTTGAATACATCGGGCCCACATGAACCTGATAGCCATGGCCACCCTCCGGTGAACTGCCATCGTAACGGATGGCCAAAGGCAGGAAGTGAAACATTAGATTTGGATATTTGTAGGTGTCATTAGAGCGAATAAAGCCACCGGCTTCAAAGTGGTTGGTCGCAGCCGGTCCCTTGCGAAACAGCCATTGCAAACCAATCCAAGGTTTGCGGTACCATTTCAAAGCCGGGTTCATGGACACCGGTTTTTTACAAGAGTACTGCACGTAAACTTCCAAGTGATCTTGCAAGTTTTCACCCACCCCTTTTAGGTCGTGGACCACTGGAACGTCATGTTCTTCAAGCAATTCGGGATTGCCAACCCCAGACAGTTGTAAAAGTTGTGGAGAGCTCACCGCTCCTGAGCAAAGAATAACTTCACCGGCACGAACTTGATGTCTTTTGCCTGATGAGTCTTCATACTCAATTCCAACAGCCCTTTTGCCCTCAAAAAGTATTTTAGTGGTCAGAACCTTCATTTTGAGGTCAAGGTTGGGTCGGTCTTTAATGGGATGATAGTAAGCGCGCGCTGCACTCCACCGGCGCCCTTTACGGACATTGCGATCAAAAAGTCCAAAGCCTTCTTGTTGAAAGGCGTTGACGTCGTCTGTTCGAGGAAAGCCAGCTTGTTCACAAGACTTAAGAAAAGCTTGAAAGAGAGGATTAACGCCCGGACCTCTTTCTAAAACCAAGGGACCGTCGGTGCCGCGATACTGATTGCCACCGGCGGTGCAGTTTTCCATTTTTTTGAAGTAGGGGAGGCAGTGTGAATAGTCCCAGTTTTCCATGCCGGGGTCGGCTCCCCAGCGCTCGAAGTCCATGGGGTTACCCCGTTGAAAAATCATTCCATTAATAGAGCTGGAGCCACCTAAAAGTTTACCGCGGGCATGGAAGACTTTACGGTTGTTTAGATAAGGTTCAGGCTCTGAGTGAAAACACCAATCGTAGTTTTTATTGCCGATGGGATAGGTCAGTCCTGCCGGCATATGAATGAACACATCCCAGATATGATCGGCGCGACCGGCTTCGAGCATCAAAACCTTATTCTCAGGTGATTCACTCAAGCGGTTGGCTAAAACACAACCGGCCGAGCCTCCACCAACAATGATATAATCGTAGGGCTTTTCCATGGCCCTAGTCTTACAATATAAATTTAATGAGTACCACCGTGAGAATTAATAAACCTGAAACGATGAGTGTGATTTTTTCAAAATGGGCTTCAATCCAAAGTTGAGCCTTCGGCCCCATGAAGTAAATGATTCCACCTAAAATGAAATAGCGCAGACCACGAGACAAAACCGAGGCTAGAACAAAGGGGAGCAGAGGAACTTCAGCCACTCCTCCGGCGATTGTGAAAATCTTAAAGGGTATGGGGCTAAAGCCTGCTACGAAAAGGGATACAAAGGTTGTGCCACCGTCCCGCATGTGTCCGGTCACGCGATAAAAAGCTTCAGGAGAAAAAATAAAGTCAAAAAAGAAAGGTGAGATCGCTGACCAAGCAAACACTCCAATAAAATAGCCGCCCACGGCTCCAAGAACTGAAAACAAAGTTGTTAAAAAAGCATAATAGAAGCTGTTTTTAGGTTTTGAAAAGCCCATAGCCAGAAGCAAAGGGTCCAC
The DNA here is from genome assembly GCA_964588335.1 of uncultured Pseudobdellovibrionaceae bacterium. Classification (GTDB taxonomy): domain Bacteria; phylum Bdellovibrionota; class Bdellovibrionia; order Bdellovibrionales; family JAGQZY01; genus JAGQZY01. Next base: position 129,198 of record CAZPOV010000009.1, read on the forward strand.
GGGTAATGGAAAGATTGAGGCTTCCAAAAAAGAAAGGGCGGATAAAGCCTTGGTGGCGTGGGGGTGTTTAGCCCAGCGTAACGTCCACTCATAGGCCAAATAAATAATAGCGATAAATTTCTTTAACATGGATAAAGACTACTCGCCTTATTCAGGTTCTTCAAGATAGGTGTATCCGGCCAGCCCATGCTGGTAGTACCGCATCAAAGTTCGGGCTTCAACTTTGGTCATTCTACCTTCGATAATGGAGTGCTCAGAAGCCTTGCGGATTTTCGCGGTCAGTTTCTCAAGGTTGTATTGCACATAGGATAAGACCTCGCCGACCGTATCTCCCTCAACAACATCGTCAACGCTGTAGCCATTTTCGGTGATGGAAATGTGAACGGCGTCGGTGTCACCAAACAAATTATGAAGATCGCCTAAGATTTCTTGATAAGCGCCGACCAGAAAAACACCCAGGTAATAGGGCTGTTCGGGCGAGTAACCGTGCACTGGCAATGTGTTGCGCGGCTCGCCAGCCTCGACGTCGATAAATTCGGCGATTTTTCCGTCGGAATCACAAGTCATATCGACCAAAGTGACTTCTTGTTCTGGCTTTTTATCCAAGCGGTGAATGGGAAGCACCGGGAACATGTGACCCACAGCCCAAGAATCAGGCAAGGACTGGAAAACCGAGAAGTTGCAGAAATAGGTGTCGGACAACAAGCGACGAAGGGTTTCGTAAAGATCCTCGTGCTCTTTGCTATTTTCCACCATTTTGCACATGCGGGTGGTGATGGACCAAAAATACTGCTCAATTTTGGCTTTTTCAGCCAAGGATAAAATTCCAAAAGTAAAAAGTTGGAGCGAGTTTTCCTGAATATCCATTAGGTCATGGAAGTGCTCGTTGGCATTTTCCAAATCCAAGGTTTCGTAAATTTCTTTTAGCTCAACAAGGACTTTGTTTTCATCTTTGGTGACCGCCGGTGGAGCTTCATGCATTTCCACACGGTTGAGACCAATCACATCAAAAATCAGGGCCGAATGATGGGCCACCATGGCGCGGCCGGCTTCAGTCACAATGGTTGGCATCGTGACCTTTTTTTCTTCGCAAACATCTTTAATGATAGAGACCACGTCATTGGCGTACTCTTGAACTTTATAGTTCACCGAGCTGTCGGAGGCGGAAGAACCGTCATAGTCCACACCCAGGCCACCACCCACATCCAAATACCGGGGGTGAGCGCCTAAGCGAACCAACTCTGAATAAACCTGTGCTCCCTCTTTTAAAGACGTTTTAATGGTCTTTATTGAAGGAATTTGCGAGCCAATATGAAAATGTATGAGCTCAAGAGAGGGAAGTTGCTCGGCTTTTTTTAGTTTTTCGAAAGCTTTAAATATTTCAGAGGTGGTCAATCCAAACTTCGAACGGGCTCCGGCCGAATCCACCCAGCGTCCCGAGGCTTTCGATTGCAGTTTTGCGCGCAAACCGATTTTAGGTTCAATATTAAACTTTTTGGCCGCCTTTAAAATCATATCAAGCTCTTCAAGACGTTCGACCACAATGATTGTGTTACGCCCCAGCTTTCGGGATAAGACCGCTGTTTCAATGTACTCTTGATCTTTAAATCCGTTGCAAAGAATTAAGGCCTGCGGATTGCTCATCATTGCCAAAACCACTAACAGCTCTGGCTTACTGCCGCACTCAAGGCCTAAATTGTAGCGATCACCAATTTCGGTGATCTCTTCAATCAGATGCCTTTGTTGATTGACCTTGATCGGAAAAACGCCCTGATACGAGCCTTGGTATTCATATTTCTCGATGGCATTTTGAAAGCATTGGTTCAAAAGCTTGATGCGCTCAAAAGTGATATCGGGAAACCGCAAAAGCATGGGGCAGCGAATGCCGCGCTCTTGCAGCTCTTCGGTGAGTTCAAGCAGATCAACGTGGGGGTTGTCTTTGCCTTGCGGGCAGACAATAAGGTTGCCTGCCTCGTTGATATCGAAATAACCCGAACCCCAAGTGTCGATGCCGTAAAGTTCTTTGGCTTTCTGTAAATTCCACTCAGGCCAGTTCATTCCGCTCCTACTTCGCAATCACGTTTAGAATCTTACCAGGAACATAAATGACTTTACGGATTGTGGCATCCCCAATGGCATTTTTTACAGCCTCGATCTCTTGTGCAGAGGCCATAGCTTCGTCCTGGCTGGTTTCTTTGGTTACATCAATGACTCCTCTCTTCTTGCCATTCACCTGAACAGCAATTGAGACGCTGTCTTCGCTAATCAATTGGGCGTCAAATTCAGGCCAAGACGCCAGCGAAGCAAAACCTTTTTCTCCCATGGCGGCCCAAATTTCTTCACAAAGGTGTGGCGCAAAGGGAGTTAAAAGAAGAATCAGCTTTTTTAAAGCCTCTGAAGAGTGAGAGTTTTCTTTATACAATTCGTTAACCAGAATCATAAGGGCGCTGATCGCCGTATTGAAATCCAGATTCTCAATATCAGTACCCACCTTCTCGGTGGTTTTGTGGATCAGTTTATTCAAAGACTCTGAAGGCTTGGAATCATCCCCTAAATACTTTCCATTTTCGTCTAAGCACAAGCGCCAAACCCGATCGAGAAACTTTCGGACACCATTGATGCCGTTGGGGTTCCAAGGCTTGTCGCGATCCATAGGTCCAAGGAATAAGATAAAACAGCGGAGAGCATCGGCGCCGTATTGATCGCGAACCTCGTCGGGGTTCACCACGTTGCCACGCGACTTCGACATCTTCTCTCCGTCAAGGCCAAGCAGCATTCCCTGGTGCGCCAATTTTTGAAAGGGTTCAGCAACAGGGCAAAGGCCGGCGTCAAACAGAACCCGAGTCCAAAAACGAGAGTACAACAAGTGGCCCACAGTATGTTCAGGCCCACCGACATAAAGATCGACGGGCATCCAATAGCGTTGCTTTTCCGGGTCGGCAAACATTTCAGAATTCTTAGGATCGAAATATCTTAAAAAGTACCACGACGAACCGGCGGACCCAGGCATGGTGTCGGTTTCTCTTTCGCCGCCATTATGGGACACCCAATCCTTATTTTGTGAGAGAGGCGGGCGACCATCTTCAGTGGGCTCGTAGTTAGCCACTTCCGGAAGGACCACAGGAAGCTCTTCAAATGGAACCTCCTGAGATTTTCCATCTTTATGAAGGATAGGGAACGGCTCTCCCCAGTAACGTTGACGGCTAAACAGCCAGTCGCGCAATTTAAACTGAATGGTCTTATGACCCACACCTTTTTCTTGAATGTGGGCGATGATCTTATCGATGGCTGTTTTTTTATCTAAGCCATTGAGGAATTCAGAGTTGCACAGAATTCCATCCCCCATAAACGGCAAACCTTCTTCGCTCTCCAAAACCCGACGGATGGGTAAGCCAAATTTCTCGGCGAACTCAAAATCTCTTTCATCGTGACCGGGCACAGCCATAATGGCTCCGGTTCCGTAGTCCATCAGGACATAATCGGCAATCCATATGGGAATTTTTTGATCAGTGACAGGGTGGATGGCATGAGCGCCGGTGAATACCCCGGTTTTATTGGTGTCGGCTTTTCTATCCAGCTCTGATTTGCGGGCGGCTTGTTCAACATAATCTTCAACTTCTTTTTTCTGCTCAGCCGTGGTGATTTGCTCGACGAAGGGATGTTCCGGCGACAGCACCATAAAGGTGACGCCATAAAGAGTGTCGGGTCGGGTGGTGAACACCTCAAGATTTTCATTGATCCCTTCAACGCCAAAAAAGATTTCGGCACCCACACTTTTTCCAATCCAATTGCGCTGACCCTCTTTTGTTCGATTCGGCCAATCAATTTTATCCAGACCTTGCAAGAGTTGGTCGGCGTAATCGGTAATTTTTAACATCCACTGCTTCATGGGCTTGCGGACCACCGGGTGACCGCCCCGTTCGCTTTTACCGTCAACCACCTCTTCATTGGCGAGCACGGTTTTCAAGGCAGGGCACCAATTGACAGGCACTTCTTTTTGATAGGCCAGACCTTTGCGGAAAAGTTCCAAGAAAATAAATTGCGTCCACTTATAAAAATCAGGTTCACAAGTCGCCACCTCAGCTGTCCAGTCAAAGCTGAAGCCGAAACTTTTTAACTGTCGGCGAAAGTTCTCGATGGCCTTTTGTGTGGTTTCGGCAGGGTGTACGCCGGTTTGGATGGCGTACTGCTCCGCCGGCAGACCAAAAGCATCGTAGCCCATGGGATGCAAAACATTGAAACCCTTCTGACGTTTGTAGCGCGCCACCACATCGGTGGGGGTGTAAGAGGCCATGTGACCCACATGCAGACCGCTGCCAGAAGGGTAAGGAAACATGTCCAGAGCATAGAATTTGGGTTTTTTGGACGGAAATTCAGCAACAAAGGCGTCGCTTTCTTCCCAGGCTTTTTGCCACTTCGAATCGATTGAACCATGATTGTAAGACATGGGCGGATACTAGCAATCTGGGGACCTAGACTCAAGTCACTAAACTTGAGTTTTTACTGATAATTTTCAGCGGGGGATTTAAAATGGGGGAATGGAACTGGACCCTAAAATTCTGCTCGTTGATGACGACCCCGATAACTTAAAAATAGTGAAAAGGTTGTTAGAAAAAGAAGGCTACTCGGTGGAGTCGGCGACGTCTGGCAAAGACGGATTGTCCCTGCTCGATAGCTACCGCCCCGATTTGGTCCTCTTGGATGTCAACATGCCGGGTATGGATGGTCTTGAAACCATTCAGCTTTTAAAGAGAAAAGAGAACGCCGCCGCGGTTGTTTTTGTGACCGCCAATACCGCCACGGAGGACGTGATTCGGGGATTGGATGCGGGCGCTTTGGATTATATTTCAAAACCCTTTTCGGGATTGGAGCTTTTGGCCCGAGTCAGAGCCCAATTGAGGGTGAAGAAATTACAGGACGATCTGAGAGAGGCCAACCGCAAATTGCAGGGATTGGTGGAGATTGACGATCTAACCGGGCTCTACAACATGCGATCGGTTTATGAAAAAATGGATCAAGAGATCGAGCGGGCCCGTCGTTATGGCCACGGAGTGGCGGCCATCATGCTCGACATGGACCACTTCAAAGGTGTTAACGATAACCACGATCATTTGTTTGGCTCCCATGTTTTGGCAGAGGTGGGGAAAATTATTCGCAAGAATATTCGGACCCATGATTTTGGTGCCCGTTATGGGGGCGACGAATTTCTGATTTGTTTGTCGCAAACGACGGCTGAAGGCGCCAAGCTTTTCTGCGAACGACTTCGCAAAACCATGGAAAATTATCACTTCCAGCACGAGTCCGACGAGATCAAGCTGACCGCATCGATGGGCTGCGCGGTGGTGGTTGATGGTAAATCATTGATGGACGGACGTTCTTTGGTTCGCCATGCCGATCACTGTCTTTACAAATCCAAAGAAAACGGACGCAACCAAGTCACCTTCACAGAAATTAGAGACGATAAAGTCGATGTAAAATCTCATTCCGTGGAAAGACGCAAAGCCAATTGATTTGAAGATTTAAATTTAAATAATCTGTATTTAAAACACCAAAGTACAGTCGATAGGTGAAAAGTCAGAATCAAAGCCGCGAACAAGCCAACGAAAAACAGCCCAGAGTGGGCTGTTTTTGCGAGCATTTTTTATTTCATTAGTTTTGACTACAAGTAACTGATTGGAGCTTTCCTTCAATACCGATTGTTCCAGTGTAAATAGCAAATTCGCCATTACGTGAAGAAAGCTCGGCTCTGATATGTGTGTTTTGTCCATCGAAAAGGGCACGGGCTTTAAATTCGCTAGGACTCATATAAGCCTGTTGGATTTCTACGTCCGCTGCTGATAATTCACCACTTTGCAAAACTTGATAAGCCTCTTGGAAATATGGAGTGTTGCCGGAGTTGAACTGAAGGCCCCAGCTAGCACCACTAGGCCAACAAAGAACGTCAGCAAAAGCTGTTGATGTAATTAGAAAAGAAACTATAGTAATAAATAAATTTTTCATTTTGGCTCCAGGTAAGGGTTATAAAAGTCAATACCATAACTCCAGGAAATGGGAACTGGACTTGTAAAGAATATAGGATGTAGAGAACTTGTAAGCTTATTGTAAAAACGGAGCCGATACTATCAAGCCAGTCGCCACCGATCTTGCTTTGCTCGAAGTATTAAACCTTTCGAAATCAAGGAAACAGGCCCTCCTATAGACGTCTCGATATTTTTTAAGCGGACGAATTTTCGAGTAGTTTTTTCAAAATTTAATAGTGACAATTAGGGTTTTTCGGTTGCCAAGCTGCTAAGAAGAGAGTTCCCCTTCAAAAAGCCAAAGCATATATGTCGCAGCTAGATTAAAACAATAAATTCAGGTGACCTGAAGAGGTGCTGGTGAGTGTGCAAGCTTTTTTCGATGAAAAACATAAATGGAAATGTACAGTGTGATCTAATACATCTTCAATTTCACTTTGAGAATGGCCGACCTGAATAGGTTCACTCGAAGAGAAATGGGGACCGATGGCCAACAGACCAGAGGAGAAACTTTAGTTTACCTAAAAATTGTAATTTTCCCCAATGTATTCAAAATCAATGGTGAGCATGGAGTCTATGCCCGTGTCTAACCCATAATCTTCCATACTGGCATAAGGAACTTCTTCAACTTCAAACTGATAAAAGCCTTCTAAATAAAGAAGCTCTTTAATGGCTTGAACATGGCCGACGCCCCAGGGCAAGATGATTCGATCAATATTTTTATCAAATGAGCTCACAACGTTTTCTATTAATGTTTTTTCTCTAAAATTATATAAAACATGATTGGTAGGAACTAGCAATTGGACCCACAAATCTAAGTTTCCAGCTGTTGGTAGTCCTCTATACATATTGACTGCGGCTATCTGGACAGCATCGGATGATCTATTTAAAATAACATCCCCCTCTTTAGAATTAGCGGCGGCGCTTAAGCGTTTTTCGATGGTTTTCCACTGACAACTTAAGGATTTCGATTCAGCTTGGGCACAAGAATTTCTATTCCGCTCGACGATTTCAAAGGGTCTTAAAGTTCGGCCATCGATATCTCTCACGCAATTCTTTTTATAAAATTGATAAGTTTTGAGGAGTGGCGTTAAATGCGAGTCTTCTTCTTGAAAGAAAAGATAGGGATGGTAATAATTTATTAAATGCGCGCTCAAATAGTTGGAGTCACTTTGGTTAATTTGATTCCGATTGGTTGTAAGAGTTTGTCCATCTTTATCGCAGGTAAAAAATTCTCTTAAAAAATAATTATTGGAAGTATCTATCCAACGGGAAAGCAACTTATCAAGACTGTTAAAATAATGAGTTGGGCCCGAATGGTTCAAGCCAACAAAAACCACTTCTTTGTTTGAAACCTCATGGATGAACTTTACAACAGGGGTGTACACAACCCCGTTGTCTCGCCGAATAAATTCACGTCTAAGCGATAAAGACGCATCTTGAGGTTCACAGATGATATCAAGGTCGCACTCTTGCGATAACTGACCACTCTGCTGATCGATGCAATGCCAATTCTGCAAAAAGGCTTGTCCAGTTTTCCAAACTTCATGCGTTTTGTTTTTCAACCGCTCCTGGATAGAGAATTTTGCTATATCAATTTCTTCGTTCCTCAATATCACCTGAGCTGTGTGCATCCCATATTTTCTAAATAAACTATCGAAGACTCCAGTGTGTTCAGTCGAGACTTGGTCTCGTATTTCTAAAAACAAAGAGTCGATGGTTGGCACGTCAATTTCCTCGACAACATCAAAAACGCTTTGATCAAGAATTTCCTCAAAGCTGCATTGATAAGCTGTCTGGGAGCGGATATTTTTTTTCAATGTTGGAAGCAGTAGACTCATGATCGACTTTTTGGTCTTTTTTGAAAGCTCGATTAAGAATGAGTTTATTGGAGTTGAAGCTTTATGGGGTTCAAGCCTCTTATCGTATTCCGAAAGGTAAAGAGAATGAACGTTCTGATCAAGAGGGGCTCGGGAGTATTTTGGTAGGCCATCGGGGAAAAAGATTGTTTCGATTTCTTTGTTGTGCTTACAGGCCGCTTGCGACAGAGAAGTTTCCTCGCCCTTTTTTGCTAAAGAGCGACAGCAAGCCGCGGCCTCTCTAAAATAACTGCTGGTATCATATTTTCCAATTTCTCCTTTAAAGGTTTGGTGCTCGCCAACGGTACGAATCTGCCTTATGCACAACGGTGCTTCGATATCAGAGGTGTCTAGGTTCCCGTAAATATCAATCACCAATGCATCAGCGAAAAATTCCTGAAAAGTCGCAATGTTTTTTAAGCTAGCAACCTTTTCTACTGTCGGTAAATAGTAGGAGATGTACCAATGACCCATTTCATGAGTGTAAACAAATTGAGAAAATCTTTCGAAATAATGGTTTTTCGTTGTGCCTAAGCGAACCTGAGGCGTGCCATCAACGATTTCGAAGGCTGAGTCAATAACACTCAAGTCGGATGGAACCAGTCTCACAGACAACTCATTAAAAAAGGGGCTGACTTCAGAGAGTCCCAGGCTATTGATAATCTTTTCGTTGGCGTCTTTTATTTGGTTAATGAAAACACGAGCGTCGGCAGGTAAGACTTGATCTGCAACCAAGCAAAGATCATTTGTCCTGGTTTTCACCAATTTTTTATCGACAAAAAAACTTTTGATATGAGCCGCACGACATGATTTGTTGATACTTTTAGCCTTGGCCAAGGGGCCGGTTGCCAGAATAACTATGACCCATCCGATTATTTTTTTTTTCATCTTTCTCCCCTGAAATGTTAGAAGATTAGCTTAAACCACTTTTTTCGCAACAGAAATTTCTTAGAACATTTGTGCTTAAGACTAAAATTTTCTACATTTTTTCAGGGGCGGGAATGCCGAGCAGAGCCAGGCCTTGCGCTAACGCGGTTTGAACCGATGAAACCAGGCCCAGGCGTGCGGCTTTTAAATTCGCATCGTCAATTTTACCGATAGGGCAGGCTTGGTAGAAGCTGTTAAAAAGTTTGGCTAAATCGTAAAGGTAATTACAGATGCCAGACGTCTTATAAGTCTCAAGTGACTTAAACATAGCATGATTGAAAAGGCTTAAATGGATCATCAGCTCTGTTTCACGCTCGTGAGTGAGTAGAGACCAATCGGGCTTTTCTTGAACTTCAGTTCCGAACTTTCGCAGCAAAGAACAAATACGGGCATGGGAGTACTGAATGTAGGGGCCGGACTCTCCGTCGAGACGCAACCACTCTTTCATGTCAAAAACAATTTTCTTAGCGGGATCCATGCGATTCATTCCGTACTTAATAGCGCCTTGAGCAACATCATCAGCGGTTTTATCAATTTCCTCTTGGCTCCAGTCATCTTTGTAGCGATCCAAGTACTCGGTTTTGATGGTTTGTCGCATGTTTTCGATCAGTTCGGTGATGGGAATGATATTTCCCTTGCGCGAGCTCATAGCACCGTCTGGCAATTCCACAAAATTGTACTTCAGGTGACGACATTTGTCGGTATCACCTAACCCAAATTTTCCGAAGGCTGTAAAAACTTGCTTGAAATGCAGCTCTTGGCGAAGATCAACCACGACAATGCTCTCTTGCGGATTGAATTCAGCAAACTTGCGTCGCGCCAGCTCAAGATCTTTTGTCGAGTATAAACCGTTGCCATCTGATTTCAAGAAAAGGGCAAATCCGAGCTTTTCATCTTCTAGGTTAATACCAAGAGCTCCTTGGTCTTCAATCAGCTTCCCCTCTTTGTAAAGAGATTTCACCAATTCGACCGAGTCGGAATCGACATCGGATTCCCAGTACCATTTATCGAATTCGACACCCGCCCAATCGTAAACTTTGGTCATCAGCTCAACCGACCAGTCGCGGGTTTCCTTCCACAGCTCAAAAAACTCACCCTGTTTTTTCTCGATTTGTTTTAAGATTTCAGTCAACTGTTGGCGATTCTGGTCTTCTTTAGGAGTGCCCTTTTCATCTTCCAGTTTATTGTGGGCCGCTGAATACATTTTTCCAAGCCATTCGCCTTTATTGGTCTTTGGAACCGGTTCTTGGTTGTGAAACTTAAGATACCATAAACATTTTGCGACATGGGTTCCAACATCACCAGGAAAGGTACAAGAAACCACATTGTTGCCACAATATTTAAATAAAAGAATTAACGAGTAGCCAAAACATAAATTTCGCATATGGCCGACGTGCAATTCCTTATGAGTGTTAGGCTGAGAGTATTCAATTAGAAAAGGTTTCTCTTGGCTTGTTGGAACTGAAAAATAATCTTGGCTTTGCATGGGTGCCAGCACCGTTTTTCCCCAGAACGTGGGCTTGAAAAAGAAATTCAAATAAGGACCCACCGACTTCATCTGATCCGTCATTTCCTGATCGGACCACTGCTCGGCGATTTGATCCGCGATTTCTTTGGGATTCTTTTTCAATTCTTTGGAAAGCTTAAAGCAAGGAAAGGCCAAATGACCCATCTTGGAATTGGGGACCGTTGCCAACTCTTGCATGATCTCGGTAGGTTCGAGCTTCACTTGAAAACAACTTTCAATTTGTTCACTGACTTTTTGGGCGATTTCACTTCTCATGGGATCATGCAAACTGTTCATTGTTTTCCTCGTGTTTTCACAGAGATATACCAACATTTATGCACAATGAGAATGACATTTTTAAGAATTTCAAGCCTAATAGGGCATGATCAAAACCGAGATAAAGAGCTTCGAGCTCCCTTACAGTCTAAAACAGCATGAGTTTTGCAATTTAATTGTCGACAGTCCCTCTCTCAAAAACAATCCTCTGGGGGATCCCAGTCGTCGTCACAATTATGTCCTTTTACCAAAAAATAAAATGAAGGCCCTTCCCGTGGTCTTTCACTTATCAGGTTATTTCTCCACTGGTTACAACCAGTTTCAGGTTAAAACATTGAATCAAAATTTTATTCAAAAGCTGGATGCCGGGGTCGACTCCGGAAAATATCCACAGGCCATTCATGTTTTTGTTGAGGCCACCACTTATTGGGGAGGCTCACAATTTATCAACAGTCCGGGCTGTGGAAAATATGGTGATTATGTGGGTAAAGATTTATTTAAAGCTGTCAAAGACAGTTTTTCTATCAGTAGCAACTCATCGAATCTTTGTGTGATGGGAGGATCCAGTGGTGGCTATGGAGCCTTAGCTTTGATCAGTGAAAAAAGCAGCCCTTTTGGGGTGGCTTTTGCCACCGCTCCCGATAGTTACTTTGAGGCCAGTCTGTTGCCGGAGCTTTTTAATGCGGCCCCTGAGCTGTTAAAATACAAAAACTTTAAATCCATCAAGAAGATGATTGCTGCAGAAGAGCTGCAAGATAAGCGATCCTTTTTCAACCTGGCCAATGTTATTGCTATGGCTCATTGCTATTCACCGAAAAAAGCTTTCAAGAATGATTTTTTGGAGTTCCCCATCAACTTGCACACCGGTGTGATTGACTCATCATTATGGAAAGCTTGGCTTAAACATGATCCGGTTCGATTTATAAAAAAACGGAAGAAAAGTTTAGAGGGTAAAATCATTCATTTGGATGTCGGTAAGTATGACAATTTTTCTTTACAATTTGGTGCGCGACAGATCGTCGAAACTTTAAAAGCCAATAAAGTGAGACATAGTTACAGCGAATTTCCGGGCAACCACTTTGGTCTTTCGGCACGACGGCTGCAATTTTTAGAACATTTATCGAAGCCTTGGAAGGCCTATGTCATCAAGTAATGAAACTTTAAGCCCCATTGTTCGCGGTTCCTCAGTTCTTGCAATTATCGTTGCCGTTTTAATTTTTTACGTAAAGTTTATCGCCTTTAGGATGACCGGATCTCAGGCTCTTTTCTCTGAGGCCATGGAAAGTATTGTTAACATTTTGGCCGCTGTGATTGCCTTTTTTGTGATTGTTTATGCGGCCAAGCCCGCCGATAAAGATCATCCCTATGGTCATGGTAAGATGGAGTATCTGTCGGCAGCGCTAGAAGGCGGACTGATTGCGTTTGCAGCCTTTCTTATTATCGTCGAAGCTTTTCAAGCCTTTTATGAGAACACCCCGCTGGTGGAATTGGAGACGGGTTTAGGCTTACTCGCCGGAACCGCCGTCGCCAATTTATCCACAGGAATTTTTTTAAAAGTCACTGGCAAACGCAAACATTCAATGGCCCTAGAAGCCAGTGGCCGCCATCTTATGGCCGACTTTTGGACAACGGCGGGGGTTATCGTTGGACTGGGGTTGGTGATTGTCACCGGGATTGTTTGGATCGATCGAGTTTTGGCAATTCTAGTCAGTTTGCATTTGATTAAAGAAGCTTATGAGCTGATTCGCAAAGCCGTGGGCGGCTTGCTTGATGAAGAGCAGACTTCGGTTTTGGAGCAGATTCAAGAAGTGGTCAACAAGCACAAACAGCCTGGGATTATTCAAGTTCACCATTTAAGAGTGATGCGCGCTGGGCGCTACCATCATATTGACGCCCATGTCGTGGTCCCGGAGTATTGGACTGTCGAACAGGCCCATGACAACACCAATGTGTATGAACGCACTTTGTTCGCCAATTACGAATTCTCGGGCGAAATTCATTTTCACATTGATCCTTGTCGAAAACTTTATTGCCAATTTTGCAATGTCAAAGACTGCCCGGTTCGACAAGAAGAGTTCAAAGGATTTCGCAAGATGTCCCTCAGTGAATTAACCAGCACCGAAGAGCCCAAAGAAATCACCGTTCAATTAGAAAACTAAAGCGCAGACAGTCCAGCC
>CAZPOV010000010.1:0-124571 GCA_964588335.1 uncultured Pseudobdellovibrionaceae bacterium
GTATCGAGATTGTCTTGCCTACATCAATAACAGACGGATTTCAGAGTATTTTGGAGTGACAGAGCAGGGACTGATTAAAGCCCGCAAGAAGACCGATCGCGATCTTTTCCTGTAAGAATCTCAGTTTGAAGCAAAAACTTGCTTTTAAAATAGGGGCCAAAAAAGTAACGGTTAAACCAGTTACATTTTTTCGACGAAAAGCTATGATAATATTAGGGATAGGGAGGGTTCTTATTTTGTCTCGATTATGGAATATGACTTTATTCCCCTGGCTTGTTGTTTTTGCTCTGTTGATTGGGTTTCAAAACTGTAGTCCGAAGCAAAAAGAAGCGTTGAGCAATACCCCCTCCTCAAATACATCGAGGCAAGCCAACGGCGGCTCTTACGATGGGAAGCTTGTGATCTTATCACCAAGTCACATGTCTCCCGGAGAATCCGTGTTTATCTATGTTCGTGGCAATGAAGGCTCCATTCAACTGACTTCGAATGTACCTAACTCGACGATTATTGAACAATCGAGCGGAGTTTACTCATTTACCATTCCGTCTAATTATCAGGAGCCCGCAGTCCAACTTGTGGCGCAAGATCAAACTGGCAATTATGCCACAGCGACAATTCGAATTTGGGGTATCAACAACTGGTTTTTTAAAAAAACCACAGGAGTCGATTGTGACGACCAAGGAAACCTGTATATCGTCGAAAATGAAAGACCTGGAATAGCTGTTTTGAATTCGGAAGGCGAATACCTCAGTCGAATCACCAACGACACCAGCCCCAATCTCAACTTAGAAAGTCCCAAACACATCAGCTGGGGCTCAAACAGTCTGGTCGCTTTAGAAAACTCATCAGGGAGCCAACAAAATGTCCTGGTTATAGATCCGGTGACCAAGGCACTGCAGTACAAAATAGAGCCGACGAATCAAAACCCTCTTTGGCTCGACTGTGGTAATATTACAGATATGGATCACAATTCTAGGTCCGAACTCTTGATTGCTTGCCGCGATAAAGTCTTTCACTTCTCGGCAAGCGGATCGCGCTTGCCTGACCTTGATTTGAGAGAAGGTTCGCAAAACCAAATACAAAACATTGAGTGGAATTTTAACAACGAATTGATTGTCGTTAGAGCCCAGGGGATAATTCAAAATTATGGCTCTAACGAATCCCTGCAAAGTGAAATTCAAATCGATGCACCCAGTGACAAATTAAATAACCTGGTCGTTGCAGATTATTTGACCCTTTCAGAAAATGAAGCTTTGTACCTTTCCGATGGAATGGGCAGCGCGATCGATCGACAAACAGGTCAGTTTACTCAAAAAACACTCCCCTTTAATGATGATTCAGATCAATCCATTTATCTAGGACTGGGGAACTCATTCTGTATGACCAAGCAAGGCCAAGTGGTGCACACGACAGATATGAATAATGTCGTCGTCTCTGGAGGGGATGATCTCAATTATTCTCACCATTTCGGTCCCGCTTCTTCTGATCTTCGATCCTTCTACTTTCCGAAGGCTATACATATTGACTCTAATGATAATGTCACCATTGTTGACAATTGGAACTACCGCATCACTCGATTGAATCAGCAAGGAGAAGTGTTGCTTTCGAGACAAGTCGACACCTCTGAGTCTTATTGGATTAAAGAGGCTCAAGATATCGCCATGGACAGATCTGGAAATACCTACGTTTTAGACCCTTACAATAATCGAATTATTCTGTTTAGAACAGAGGGTAGTATTGAAAGTCTTGACCAAGTAACACTCGATTTCCCATCAGGAATCCACATCTACAACGATCAAATTTTTGTCGCCGATTCCTCCAATCATAGAATTGTAGTTCTGGACCTACTGGGACGTTTTCTGTATGAAATTTCAGAGGGGCTCGAGGAAGCGACCCCACAAGATGTCATTGCAACCGAGAGTGAAATTTACGTGCTTCACGGCGGCGCCAATAGGATCTCCATTCACAGCCGAAACGGCACCTTTTTGCGTGATCTTATGAATATTCCAAATAGCTCACCGAACGCTCCTTTTCGGCAACCTCAAAAGTTTGTTCTCGATTTATCTCGAGGAGTTTTTTACGTCACGGATCATGGATCTCATCATGTTGTTGCTTTAAATTTGGAAGGAAGTATTCTCCGCATATTAGGTGAGCAAGGAGACAACTATGGACAATTTATGAATCCCACATCCATCGCCATTGACTCCAAGGGCTTTATTTACGTTACTGATACCGGTAATAGTCGAATTCAAATTCTACCGCCATTGATCAAGTAGTCGGCTTAGGGTTTATAAAATCACAGCGCCTCCGATGCGGAGCAAACTGGCCTGCGGCAAGTCAGTGATAGGTATTGTTGGCCCATCCCACATCTGAAGTTGATTTTCACCGATTTGTATCCGATCATCCAGGCATAGGCGCTTAAGCCTTTAAAGGATGGCATTATGAATATAAAGAAGTTACTCAGTCCCTACCCCCTTCCTCTGATTCCCTCTTTCAGCTTACTCTTTGTTCGCTTGATTATGGGCATGGCTTTTATTTTTCATGGTCTACCAAAAATCCAGGCCCCTTTTACTTGGGCGGGTCCGGAGGCGGCCATTCCTGGATTTCTTCTGTTCTTGGCAGCTGTGGCTGAGTTTTTCGGAGGAATCGGCCTGATCCTTGGATTCCTAACTCCATTGGTCTCTTTAGGATTGATTTGCACCATGGCCTTTGCCACCTATTTTCACATGGTAATTAACGGCGATCCGTTTGTTGGCCAAGGTGCTTCCTATGAGCTGGCTTTGGTCTACCTTGGTTTGTCAGTGATGTTTCTAATCATTGGCCCTGGGATGCATTCATTGGATCGAGCTCTGTTTAAAAAATAAGGCCGAAAGCTCTTCAAATGTTTACCTTTTCAAATCAAGGCGAGCTGTAAGAGTGTAAAAAAAAAGGGGCCATGGCCCCTTTTTGTACAACCTCAGAAATTGACTTCACAGTCCTCATTGGAAAATCGAGCATAAACAGACCCGATGCCATTCCAGTCGTCTTCAAACAATTCTAAAACGACATCTGCCGACAGAGATCCCGGTCGGTAAGTGTAGGCAATCAAATCAACGTCTCTGGCAAAATTCTTTGAAATAAAAGAACGTGTGTTTGCACCCAGGTGAGTGGGTTCCGTATCAAGGGTGACCCCATCCAATTCAATTTGATATTTTTGCGTATTGCCATCGATCGAAATCGAAGCCGAAGTCTCAGAGTTTTTACAAACGACCAAAGTGTTTTCGGCGAAGACTGCGGATGAAGTTAAAGTTATTACTATTGTCAGTATCGAACGAATCATTTTCACCTTCTGGTTTTCAATGGATTGATTTGGCTTCGAAGCCTATATGATCTAAACAAATCCCACCACAAAATTTCTGAGTCATGTAATATATTTTCGAATTGTCGAAACTATTAACACCGAAATGGATTCGACTTTCCTGAAATTGAGAAAATTCAAGTCACTCCGTCAAGTTTTCAGAATCTTGGGCGGCCCGCTTGATCAGGGAGCGCCAGAGATCGATGTGGTTGCAGCTGATCAGCTGCAGGCGGGCAAAAGTTAGTTTGGACGTACCTTCCATCACTGGGCGGGCTTTAAATTCAATGAGCGCATTGCCGCTGCGATAGTAAAGAAAAAGATGGCTGATCTCTTTACGCAAAGGAATTTCCTCTTTCAAACGAACACCACTTTCTGAAATATCGGATGTAAAGGTATTGATCAGAGAACCTGTGATATCCAACATTACGGGCAGTTTAATATCATACCGAGGGTGCTGCCTCTTGTCTTCTGGTGCATCCACCAGTTGATGTTCCATGGTGCGTCCATCTTTACCGCGCTCAGGAACTGGCGGCTTTCGAAACAATCCATCAGAACGTTTAAGAATCTCTTGAATCAAATCGGTCAGATCAAACCAAAGCTCTAATTCTGCCACCCAAACTTTCCAATCCGCCCACTCTCCCGACCGTAGGGTTCGACATAAGGAGTTCATTTGGGTCCAGGTCAGTTTCTCTATCAAAGTTTTAGTGGGCTCATGATGAAGGTAAAAATGATAATTCACTTTGATTTTGACTGTGGTCATTGTTAAATCTTAAATGGTTTTTGACTCAACCTCAATACTTTCTTAGTAACCGTCGGGTCCTCAGCCTTTGCAGACACATCTTCTAGTTTACAAGACTTTAGACCGACTGAATCACCCCTGACACAGCCTCTCTTTGACAAATAAAGGCACGTGCTGAAAGGTTCGCAAAGGAATTTTATAGTCAAAAATGAACCTGTCGCCTATCCATATGCTTTTTCATATAAAGAAAAACATACAATCAACAATAGTTACCAGAAGTGTTTGATTGATGTGTTGAGGTTGTGGATGGAGAGGTGATCGTCTTCGCTTATCAGTGAGTTCACCGAGTAGCCCAACGAGTACTCCCACTGACGGTGGAAGAGCCATTGAAAGTTAACCGAAGCCGGCAGCGTAAAACTGAAATCATCATCGCCTTGGTAGTTTTCGTAGTCAGAAAAACGAGCCAATTCGTTGCGAATCGCTCCTAAACCAATTTTTGGTGAAATGACTTTGTTATTGTCCAACTGGAACATGGGACCTGTGGTGAGGCGAGCATTTTCATACTCATCGCGATTCTTCTCGCTGGAGAAAACTCGCGAATAATTCACTGTGCTTTCCCACGCCAAAGAATTGGCCAGCCTGGCACGATGATAAAAGCCCAACTGAGGCTGCAAAATCACTCCAGAAAAAGAACTATAACCCAGGCCCGATCCAAAGCGCAGACCCCATATGTTGTTTTCGGTTTTTGAAATTTGATAACGGGCGCTGAGCGGAATCGGCGAGTACTCCAAAGTCCATTTGTCAGAAAGAGCCTGCTCCCAAATCAAGGGATAGGCAGAAACCGTAACCTCACCTCGCCCATCATCAATCTGTTGAGCCGAAACCGATGTCTTCCATGTGGCCACCCCATCCGGAAGGGTGTAGGGGCGGTCGATTTGGCGTTCGGGATAGGACTCCAAGTTCGGTGAACTTGTGCAACCCACGGCAAGAACTAATATTAAGATAAATAGCAGTGACACAAATTTTTCCATGGACTCTCTCTTTTGAAGATTTGAATTTTATACTTAATGGCGACAAGATTAGGAGGCAAAGCCTTTTAGGGTCAAAGCCAGTCAGCCTGAAAAGCTTACACTTCTGTGACTTATGTCACCACGAAGTAAAGACTTGCAAAGTAAAGCCCACCAATAAGAAAACTCTCCAATCCAATATTGGCCAATCCTCTTTTCTCTCGGCGCAGCAGACCCATCGCCAGGACCGCCACCATTAAAATCAGCATCGCCAAATATGAAAGCTGCTGTGGTTGGAGCAAATGATAGATGGAGCCCTTAGAGTAGGCCATATCTGAAAACGCGAGAAACAGAACATCAAAGGTGTTACCGCCGACAATACCCCCAACCGCTAAGGCTAAAGCCCCCCGGCGAACCGCTGCAAATGTGGTGATCAGTTCAGGAAGCGAAGTGATGACAGCTGTGAAAAGTGTGCCAAGCACCCTATGGCTGATCCCCCACTGTTGGGCCAAGGCGACACCGCTTTGTTTAATGGCAACCCCAGACAGAACCAATAGAACGGTGAACGCAGCAAACTTCATCAATAGAACCTTCAGTTCTTTGCCACCCTCCGGTTCATCGGGCGTGTCGACAACAGTTTCTTTGGTCAGTTTCGCCTGCCACATGGGGTGCTGCTTTTGCACCTGGGTGTAGCGCAAACCACCGAGGTAAAACAACACCAGGATCGGCGTCATCGGATGCACCCCCCAATAAACAGTGGCAGGCAGGGCTTGTCCAACGATGGGCAAACACAGCAGGATGATCAATAGAACGGAGAACATCAAATTGGTGGGAGAAGCAGCGGCGTGCTCAAGATTTGATTTAGAATAAAAAATGTCAGCCAAAACCAAGAAAAAGGTTTGTGCCGCAATACCTCCCAAGGCGTTGCTAACAGCCAGGTCGGTTTGTCCATGGTAGGCCGAATAGACCGACAGAACAGAGCCTGAGATCGAGGTGGTGGCTCCCAAAGCCACCGCTCCAATCAATGCCTCACCAAAACCTGTTCGATCGGCAAGACGATCGGCAATGATCGAAAGTTTGGTGCCGACGACAGCAACGACTAAGGCTGAGATTAAAAACACAACAAAGGCCATATTTCTTTAAGTAGCACAGGAAGCCCACCAATTCTTGACCATACGTACACATCGCGGAACGGTCGGTTAGACAAATTATTTCAGGGAGTTGAAGTATTATGATACGAATTATTAAATTGGATTCCTTACCCAGCCATGGAAAAATAGAACAATGTCCGGCTATAAGCGAGTGTTACCAAAATGGTGTCTCTATC
Organism: uncultured Pseudobdellovibrionaceae bacterium; assembly: GCA_964588335.1. Classification (GTDB taxonomy): domain Bacteria; phylum Bdellovibrionota; class Bdellovibrionia; order Bdellovibrionales; family JAGQZY01; genus JAGQZY01. The sequence continues at coordinate 6,411 of CAZPOV010000010.1, forward strand.
TATGGTTACCGATCAATATTTTCCTGTGCTACAAAATTGTAGCGGCCGGAACCACACCGCAAGGGTTAGGATTTGCCCTTCCAGTGATTTTTGTTTTTGGCATTGTCAGTGCCTCTTTTACTTTTCTGATCCTCGATATTTTGATGTGGCTTCTGTTTTTTAAAAGAAAAATTACCAACTCTCATGCTCCACTCACCAGCGAACAACGCCGAGCTTATCAGTATGATAACAACGAAAGTCATGCTCAAGCTTATCAAATTCGAAAAGAAGAACCCCTACGTGTATCAAAAGACTCTTACCGCTCCGTTGTCTCCAAAGAATATGATTCATCCATTGACTCAGAGTTGTCTGGTGCGTCTACCAAGAAATGGAAACCGACACCCAAACTGGTTTTTACTTTGGTGGCCCTCTCTTACTTGATCTATACTTTTTTTATTAACCAAGAATTAGTAAAAGCATTGCTGCAAACGCCTTAATAGCAAGTCATGGCTAGATGCATTCTCGGCAAGACCAAAGTCTGAGTTTCGACGACACTTGTAAAGAGTAACCTTTTCAGTGGAATTGGATACAATAGAGGTCGTAAAAAGGATGGATCATGCTTTCTGAAAAACCATTGCGCTCTCTTGATGACCCCGATGACATTTACTCTCAGTATTTTGAAATATTTCTTGCCACCGATCCCAAGCAGGTCAAATTACAGATTCCCGAGCCCGCCTATGTGTTTTTACTTATGGAGGAGTTTCTCCATGGTGTCCGCCGTTTCAACAGCTCTTACTGGCTGAATTCTATCGACGACAGTCAACTTCCCATGAAAATCAATCATCTGAAAAGTATTTTCCTAATACTCGGAGACGTCCACGCTGATTGGCAAAATATTCTGTTTGAACTTCTTGAAACCAATTTGGAAGCTGGCGAAAAAGCCAAAGAAATGTCTGAAGAGGACCCCCACTTTCGACGCTTCAGTCTGCGTTGTTCGATTTATATGTTTATGGCCAAGTCTTTTTTTTATCGCCACCGTCTTAGTGTTTCTGAATGGATATACACTTGTTGGCCGAAGAATTTCCAACTAAGACCCGACAACGTTGAAGAACCCAGCAAAAGACGTATAAAAAAAGCCGCTGCCGACCAACCTTACTTCCCCAAGTTAAAACTGAAGGATGCATCTTTTGCAACTGTACCGCTTGACCTGGTCCCTGATCTCTTTTTATCCGAACTTTGGAGCTATGGTGTCAACGAGGACAAACTTTATGAATACCTTGAAGACATTAAAGAATGTAAAGATTTCGATCATCTTTCTATATTTAAAAAATACGCTCCCGTTGACCTGCAAGAATCGACTATTGAACGCATTCAAGCCGATTTAAGGGATAAAAAAAAAGCCGAAAATGACCTAGGAGAGCTACAGTTCCCCTCGGTCGCATTGATCAAAACCACAAAGCTGCAAAACTTTAAAGACAATCTTGATTCCTTAGGCATTCCATTCTTTACTTTGCAAGATGACAGTATCGAAGAAAATGGCTTTATTTCCTGTTTTCGAAGCGCCTTGCGATCGGATTCCGATGTTCTTATTGTTAATAATAAATGGTTGCAACAAGAGGCTGATTTAAAAACTGTTCTTGAAGCTGTCAGCACAGCCAGCTTTTGCATCGCTTTGGTTGATGACCAAGGCTCGCGGGAACCGATTCAAAGTTTGTTGCAAGATCTTCCCCGAGAAGTTCCCATTATCACTCTGGGTGATAAATGAGCTTGAAAACAGATTCGATAAAGGCCATCAATAAAAAAGGATGTTTGCTTGTGTTTCCAGTGAAAGACAAAGACGACCCGCCTTCTCTTTGGCAAAGTCTTTATCCTCGCTCGAAAATGCGCTGGGATTGGGATGAGACTGGTGATGATCGTGTGGTTAATCTTTGGCACTTGATGAAAGAGCTTTCGGTTTCGGGACAAGTGATTTACAGCAAATGGTATCAAAATCGCGCGACTTTTTTCTCAAAAACTGTCTTTCAACAAATGTTAACTCATTTTCATAATAATTTTCAGATTCGTAAAAATCTTTATCCTGAGGCAAAAACGATTTATCGAATTCTATGCGAAGACTCCCCTGTATCGACAAAAGAAATCAAATCAGCAGCTGACCTACGCGGCAAGATGTTTGAAAGTCTTTACAACCGATCCATGAAACAGCTTTTTCAAAGAGGTTTGATCGTCAGCTATGGAGAAAAAGACGATGGTGCCTTCCCTTCAGCAATGATGGGATCAACGGAGCTTCTTTTTGAAGAAATTTATCGGCAAGCCACAGAATCTCGCGAAGCCACAAATCGCCATCCTTTCACAGAAAGCTTAAAAGACTCTCCGGCTCTTTTACGTCAATTGAAAAAGATCGAAGACAGTCTTGTTTCCACGACCCGATAGCTGAGTTGATAACCTAAACTTTGCAATAAAATTATAGTGATTTTTCCTAACCAAGGAGAATCATTGTAAAATTTGATATTAATCTCATCTTTGTCATTTATGTATTAGATCTTTTTCTTTAAAGCAATTCATCGAAGTTTAACTGGCCATTTCTTCTTCTGATTCAACAGCGGCATTAAAGCGACATGCGATATACATCAAGTCATCAACCAGCGGTGTTTTTTCACGGTAGTTTTCGAAAGATCGATTCAATCGATCGGCAAACTCAAGAGTGCTGGGTTCCCCAGAAGCTTGCTTTGCGATAGTACGAAGCAAACGACCATCACCAAAGGTTTCACCTTTTGAGTTTTCCAAATCGGTGATGCCATCGGTATAGAGAAACAGGGTCTCGCCAGGCTTCATCTGATGCCGACCTTCGGGATACTCTGACTCTTTAGATTCCCCCAATCGTTTGCCATTCACATCACAAAGTACATGAAAGTCTTTTTTATGAACTTTGTCTTTCGCGGGGATCAAAATTGGAGGTTCATGACTGGCATTGGCGTAAGTTACAAGTCCTGTCTCAAGATCGATAGAAGCCACGAAAAACGTCATCATCACCGATTTTTTAGCCGTGGCATTCACTGATCGATTCAGAATTTTCATAATTTCATTGGGGGACACATGACGTTTTTCCAACTCAAATTCAATAACCGAAGAAGCGGACTTGGCGGCGGCGGTGATCATGGCCGCAGGGGCTCCATGACCGGTGGCATCACCAATCCACAAAATCAGATTTTTTTCAAACACGGTGTAATGAAACCAATCCCCACCCGCTTCCGAAGCTGAAGAAAATCGACATTCAATTTCAAAATCTCCGACTCGAGCGCTTAGTGGTGGAAAAAGATTCTTTTGCACCAGTTGAACCATTCCCAATTCACTTTCCATCCGAGCCTGTTCAACTTGATTGGCCATGAGCTTGACGACCTCTCTGGACATCCACTGGACATCCTCGGCGAGGACTCCAATTTCGTCATTGCTATGAATATCGACGGTGACATTGAAATTTCCGGAGCCAATTTTTTTTGTTACATCCATAAGCTTTCGCAAAGATTCTGTCAGTCGAAATGACGACATGAAGCCGATAAAGATGACAAGTGACAGTACCACTCCAAGGAGGAGAAGCGACTTAAGGAAGAAGCGATATATCGATGTCATGATAATAGATTGATCAACAACACTAAAAGCATAGATTTCAGGTATCTTGGTTTGTGCAAAAGCGACAATCAATTTGTTCTTGTCGGCAAGGGGTATTTCAAAAACTCCCTGCGGTGTCTTCTTCTTAAAGGCTGGCACAAAAACTCGGGCATCTGTTAACAACTGATTTTTTTTCGATTGTCGCCAAAACTTAGGTTGAATAAGAATCGCCTGATTGGTGTGAACCAAGTAACTGGCGTACACCCCTGGTGTTGCAAAAGCCTCGAAAACTTCTGGAATCTTGACCAGACCGACGAGAAATCGCTCGGACTTGTCATTCTCCAAATCGTCAGAAACTCGCTCCATAAAAATGAAAAACCTTGAGCGATCAGGATAGTCGACAATCAGATGATCTTTTTTACCCATAATCCGACGCAAAGAAGGGATATCTAAATCAGACAACTTGATACTTTTTATTTCTCTGGGGTAATTTATCAACTGATCCAGAGTTTTGACCATCTCATTCTCTATCTCAGTGAGAAAGAGGTATTCAATCATACTCTGTTCACGAAAGCGTTTTTGACTATTGGCACCCAATTGACCCGCTTCTAAGTTTGAGACGCTCAGGATACCGTTCAATACCCGTTGGTAGGATTGAAACGACAGGTGGAATTCACTGGACAACTGCTTTGCATTTTTCGAAGCAGCATCAAAAATATACGCATTTTTATCTTTCACGAAATGACGGGTACCGAAAAACACAAAAAGACAAAGACTGACCAAAGGGATACTGACCAAAAGCACTAGCAATTTGTCTCGAATTGAGTATTTTACGATTCTTTTCATTGTCTCATTATCGGAATTTTACGGCTATTATTTGAGAGATTCTTCAATAATAAAAAATTAAATGATTTTGCCCGGAAATGTTTCAAAACGGCACAAAGGTCCTAAACCTTTTGGCTAAAAGACCGATAAAAACCCTGTGGAAGCATGGAAAATCAGTACGTTTTTAAAGCAATTACCGCTTTCCAAAAGATGGCTCGTCAATGGCCCTCTTCTGGCCGCTCTCGCAATTTTCAACATTTCGTGCCTCGGTGGTGATGCTTCACCTGAAGTCGAGAACAATTCCTTCGGACTCCGATTGGTGGTTATCAGTGGCAATAATCAAATTGGCGCACCCGACGAGCTTTTTGAAGACCCCGCCGTCGTGCAAGTGGTCGACTCGTCCGGAGCTGGGGTTGAAGGTATCAACATCAACTTCTCCGAGGTCGGCGGTTCTTACCTATTCATCACTTCAACAACTTCAAAATCCACCTCAAACGGAATTGCTCAAACCAGCGTACGTTCACCTGTAGAATTCGATACGATGAGCCAGATACAAGCTTGCATTGAAGATTCCAACACCTGTGTCACCTTCGAATTTGGGTCAAACAACACCTCTGACAATATTAAATTCCAACTGATAACAGAAAATTCTGGTATCGAAACCGCTGGACAGCCTTTTTCGGTCCAGGTTCGAACTGTTGATGCCGAGTCGCTCGATCTGGTTCGCTACGATGGGACTCTGAATCTCGAGTGGACATTCATAACTGATGACAGCTGGGCCGGCGTAACACCAACCTTGCTACCTGCGTTTCTCACCTGCACGTTCGTTGAAGGGATCTGTGACGTCGCCCAGAATATCACTCTGACTGACGCGCGAGTGCCAACCCGAGTCTTCCTCGGTGATGGTGATGCGGGTTTTATTGATATTTTTGGTCAACAGATCACTGTCAATGCTGATGTTCCATCGCAAGTGGTGGTCACGGATGCCGTAGGAGGTCCTACAGCCGGAGCCAGTACCATTGCCGACACCGTATTCACCGCTGATGATCCAGACCTCACAGTCTATGCCGCTATCACCGATGCTGTAGGAAACTATATCAGCGATGCGACCAGTGTCACGTGGTCCAGTTCACATGCTACAGAAATCACCGCCAATTTAAGTACACTCTCTGGAACCAGCACCTCTCTTGATTTTAACCAGTCCATTCCTTTCCCCAATTTCGGATATATTTTTGCTACGGTCGCTGGATATCCAATCGGAAGCTCTGGACAAATCTCAATCGACCCCGGAACTCCCGTCAATGCGCAAGTTGTGCCTGTCGATGGCAACTACACTCGGGTGGGTGGCGAAGAGTTTGCCTTTGATGTCCACATTTTGGACGCGAACGGAAACATCTATGGTCAACAGTTTGGAAGTACCGGTTACACTGGAACCTTTCCTGTCACTCTGACCTTCAGTAATTATGTCACTGCTCCAACGCCCTCTGGGGGCGCTATCCCGATGGTTCATGATTCTGGATTGAAAGAAAGAACAGAAGTCAGTCGCACATTGAGTATTCCATTTTTTGGTGGACGCGCGCAGTTTTTATCAAAGCGGATCACTTTTTTTGATGCGACGTCGGTGAACCCCCAGGTGATGGCGTCGGTGGATGCCAGCTCGGATATGTCGCTTCCCAATGTTTCTGGTTCTGTCACCTATTCAATGACAGTGGGACCTCCAGATCACCTGATGTTACGAGATGGACTGGGGGCTGGAGCCAACTCTCTTTGTGAGTCTGACTACACGTCCTTTTCCAACTTCTTCTGGCGAGACATGGACAATATTTTACTAGCGGACTACCAAAGCACTCAAAAAGATCTGTGCGCGGGATTAGAAGTTGAATCCGGAGGTAGTCCCATTAACGTGTATCTTTCTGTTGAAGACAAGGGTGGAAACTTTATTGCCAACCTGTCGGGTGACTGGATTTACACTGATATTGCCAATCCTGACAGTTTTTTAGCCAGTCAGTTTTCGGGTCCAACTACAAGCACGTCACAAATGTTCACCCCCGATCGAGCCACCGGAGGAGACCCCAACCGTGAATGGCTACGTGTTCAAAGTAGCTATTTGGGAACCCCTTATGATCAATACTTTCGAGGTTCAGTCGATCCCGGACAACTCTTTTCAATTGAGTTGCGAGTTAAAACAGATGATTACAAGCCCTATAATGAGGCCTCAGCGACCGGCAGTCATACCCTTGTCGTCGTCCCTAAAGATGAACAAGGTAACGAATTAACTCAATCCTTTTATCGTGATTTGAATGTTTCGGTGAGCGGAACCTTTAACTCCGCTCCCGATGGCCAAACTCCGGTTTTTCTCTCAAACGGACTTTATCCCAACGTTTTGTTTCAAAGAGTTTTACCGGTAGAGGACCGTGACAATATTGGAGATTACACAGCCGTCGGGCGATTTCAAAACTTGGTCACACCCCGAGCCGGTGATGTCATCACTGTCACAGTTACAGATAATGATGATCCCACAATAACAGACTCTATCAACTGGACCGTGATTCCCGGCAACATTAGTCGCGCTGAAATCTGGCGTGATGCTCCTCCTCCCGGTGGAACCGAGGTCACTGATACCGCGTTCAGCATGACAACGGATGAAACAACAGATCTTTACGCTGTTGCCAAGGATGCCTACGGAAACCCGAAAGTTGTTAGCAGTGGATGGGTGACCTGGGATGATTTAGTGCAGCCTTTCAATCCCACGGATGCTGTTTCTGGAATCATCAGCGGAACTATTCAAACACCCTTTAACCCCGAGCGCCCCGGAACAGGACGGATACGATTGCGGCTTGATTCAACTAATGACGGTGATGCCACAGCAACAACCGGAGTCATAACAATCAATCCAGGAGTTCCTAACCGAATCCAGGTCGACATTGACCAAGAGACCTTCAGCGCCGGAAGTGCGCGAACAGTTACCGCCAGTGTACGCGATGCTAAAGATAATGTCGTTACTAACATCAACGGTTCCACTGATTTGGCAATCACTATTCTTAACAACAGTCCCACGCGTTTGAATTTTTCCGAGGTGGCCCCGGCAGGTGGCAGTTACAATTTCACCAATGGCGAGTATGTATTCTCTGGAAGTGAATCCTTCACATTCTACAACTCTAACCACAATCCTCGAATTCAGATTGCAACCACATCGGGGTCTCCGGTCGTTGGTCAGTCGGCTCTTCTTTTTGTAAATCCACAATCTTTTGATCATCTCGCTTTGCTATCGGACAACACACAAGTCAATGCAGGTGACGTCAATCGCTATACAATTCAGGTTGAAGATCTGTATGGAAACCGACTAGCTTCAGGCCCTGATTCGAGTAAAAATGTAACCTTCAATATAACCAGTTCACTGGGTGATGAAGATATTGTGGCCTCGGACCTTGGAGCCTCGACGATAAGTAACTATGCGTTGCCAGGACAAAAAACTGTCACTGGAAACATAACCAATGGAGGCGCTTTTGTTGATGTTCGCTCTACAAAATCGGGCACACTCACCGTCACAGGCACCACCACAGGCATTGTCGGCACTAATACAGAAGAGCCCCTGATTGTTCTTCCTCTAACCACAATTTCAAACATACGTTTTAAGCCAGGCGAGGAGCCGACCAGTCCTTCAACCACCATCAGTCCATTGCTACCCTTCAGTGTTGAACTGCTTGATGCCTTTGATAATGTCATCACCACCAATAACTCGGATGTGGTGGAACTGTCCTTAATTGGCGCCAGTCAAAGTTTTGGTGGATACTCACCAGTCACCGCCATCAACGGTGAGTCGGTCTTCAGCGGTCTCACCTACACATTAGCCGATTCGTTTACCATTCGAGCGGTCTTACAATCGAATAATAGTCTCACCGTTGATGCACCTATGATAGTGGAAAATGGATCGGTCACTCGAACAGTGGTTGTCCTTCCTGACCAAACTTTTACCGAGGGGACGGGATCTCTTGCTTCTGCTATTACCGGTGTGCCCTTCTCAGGAACAGCGACTCGTACCGCCGGCGATTCTTTCAATGTCGAAGTTCGTGCTGTTGATAGCTCGTACAATACTGTCGACACCTACACCGGCCTGGTTTCTTTAACTTCTACCGACCCCTATCTTGAAGTCACTCCCGCCTCACAAAACTTTACGGCGGGTGTCGCCACTTTCAATGTTCGGGTCCGACAACAAGGCGCTGTCCATAACATCACCGCTTCGACGGGATTCACTGACAACCCGAGCACCAACTACACCGTCAACTACGCGGCAGCCAGCCAGTTGGTAGCGCTACTACCAAACCAAAATCTTTTGGAAGGGGCTCCGGACCTAGCCACTGCCGTCGACCTCTTAGTTCCCGACCAAACGGCCGGAGTGGCTTTTGACGTTGAAGTCTTGGCTCTCGACCCCTATTTCAACCATGTTGATAACTATAGTCACAGTGATATCAGTTTAACTTTGGACACCGATCCAGCCGCCGCTCCACCAAGCAACACCGCCATGTTAGGGGGCAGCGTGACCTTCTCTGTGACCAACTATTTGGCCGACACCGATCAGACTGTCACACCCAATACAGCCAGTGGAGCTTCTTTAACGGGGCAAACTTCAGAATTTTATGAAACCAAAGCCAATGTCGCCACTCAGTACATTGCGATTTTACCGGGTCAGACTCACAGCCCCGGTCAAGCACCCGGTAATTATGCTGCAGCCGTCACCGGCACACCCAACGACCAAGATACAGACAGTGGGTTTTCAGTGAACTTATTAGCGGTGGACGATTATTTCAATACACGCCCTGATCACACCAGTGCCGTTTCTATCGCCACCCCTGACGATCCCACAGATTCCGAGCCCGCCGCCAGTAACTTTGCGGCCGGTGCTGTGACTTTTACAATCAACCCAGTAACAGCGGCGGACAATCAATCACTAACGGTAACGTCGACCTTGGCTGCCAATACGCCGGCTACCTATAACGTTAAACCCGGTGCCCCGTCTCGACTGATTGCACTGTTTACCGACTATCAAACATTGGTAGAGGGGAATAATCTTTTAACTTCGGCGGTGGCTGATCAGACGGTGCAAGATCGAACCAGTGGTCAGTCTGTCGATGTGCGGGTCTATGCCACTGACGCTAAGTTCAATATTGTCGATGACGATGCCACCGTGGTATCAATTGCCGCTTCAACCCCAAATAGCTCTGTCAGTCCAGCCAGCCAGACACTGAGTAATGGTACTGCAGACTTCACTGTAGAAACCTATTTGGTGGGAAGCAATTATCACGTCACGCCAAGTGGTGGAAGTTACGCACAAAATAACTCGACTCAATACAATGTCATTCTTGGACTCGGAAAAAAACTGTTAGTGATCCTTCCCAACCAAGTTTTTGCGCCTGGACAAGCCACAGCCAATGCTGCAGCCAGTGGGATTCCTTTCAATCAAACCCAAGGCAGCGATTTTCCTTTTCAAGCCACCGTTTATTCCACCGACGATTACTACAACCCTCGAACATCAGACACTGACACTGTAACTATTGGCCCCAGTCTAGCAGCCACAGTAACAGGTGGAACCAGTCAAGCATTGGTCGGTGGTCAAGCCAACTTTACTCTTTTTCATACGGCGAACGGCAATGCCAACAATATTCAAGCAACAGCGGCGGGCTTTGTGTCGGTCACTTCAAAAAATTATGACGTGAATACCACCCTTGTTGATCCCACATTGGCTTTGAGCGATCCAACAACTAGTAATGCAAACTATATTCGACAAACCACCGTTGCCACCAGTATTGGTAATGATACCACCGCCAATCGATGGTGTGTCAGCGAAACCCAAAGTTCACGTCCGACTTCGGGAACCAATCAGCGCACCGCCTGTAATGGCGGCGCTGGGTCAGACAACGGTTGGCACACTTCAAGACCCAGCACTGTAGCGACATCAGCAGCACAAGGGAGCAAGACCTTGTATATATGGACAGCCGATAACGCTAACAATGTTTCGGTGAACCCTATTACTGATACAATCACTCTTGACAGTGTCGCTCCTGCCAATCCAGCCGCTCTGACACTGGCCGACCAGTCCACCACCAACACTTCCTACACGAACTCGGCCACTGTCGATTTAGATGTCACATTGGCGGGTGACACCGATGAATGGTGTATCATCGAGCAACCCTTCATCAACTCACCACCAACCAACCCCACTTATAACAGTGGTTGCGCTTGGATCAGTCCTCCAGGAGTCTTTCCTTACGCACACACCTTGGCCAATACTGGTGCTCGCACGGTTTATGTTTTTGCTAAAGACATCGCACAAAATGTTTCTCTCAGTTATGCCAGCGCCAGTATAACCTATGACAATGCGGCACCACAGTTCCCCGCTGGCAACGATATTATTGGTGTACGCGGTGGAACTGACACAGTGGCTGATCAATGGCTGGGAACCACCACAGCTCCCACTGTTGAATGGCAAGCGGCTTCAGATGACACGCCAGTGACTTACACCTTAACCATTCGTGACGGCGGCACTCCCATTTGTGGATCTCCGGTGTCTGGAATTTCTGGAACCAGTTACAGTTTTTCAGCCTGTTTAACCCACGGCAACACATACACCGTGGATCTTCTAGCTGAAGATTCCGCCGAACAAAGCACGGCTGCCGACAATAATGGATTCTCTTTCACCGTCGATACTGTGGCTCCCACATCTTTCACTTTCTCTGGTGTCGATGGCGGTGGCGATTCGACCGCCGACGCCTTCTTAACCAGCAGTCTCAACAATCCTCGACTGACTTGGTCTGACAGCAATGGTGAAGATGGCTACACTGTATTCATAACCAATGACGCCGAGACAGTCACAGTCTGTGGTGTCGATACGGCAGCGGCTGATAGCACCACATATCAAGCCTTTTCTGGTTGCACCCTGTCCGATCACACCGACTATAAAGTTCGAGTGGTCGCTTTTGATAATGCCGGGAACCAAACCGAGGCAACCAACTCACCGTTTAGCTTTCAAACCTCTGAAGGTGTTGATAACTTTTTGGTTGAACTGGTGCCTGCTTCCAATCCAGTGGCCGGCGCAGGGTTTGCTGTGCGCTTGACAGCACGCCGAGCCAATAATGAAACTGTTGCGGCCTACACTGGGGTCAAAACCATCAATTGGACAAGCACGGGTGCCAGTGGTACCGATGTTTGCAGCTCTGGCTTCAACATGAATCCTGAATACGCCTCAACCTCTTTGAATTTTTCAAGCGGTGTCGCCACCACAACTTCCACATTTCGAATGAAACGTGTGCAAACGTCGAGAACCATTACGGCCACCGAACAAGACACCGGCAATAACGCCACCGGAACTTCGGCAAACTTCGATGTGGTCGCCGCATCTCTTCACTGTGTCCAAGTGGAAGATCAAGCTGGTGGCGCTGGCTCGGCGATGGCCTCGCAGAACCTTTCCATTGACAGTTCTGTTCAAGCCTTTGCCGCAGGTTACGACTCTTACGGAAACTACCTTGCTGACCAGAGTGTTAACTGGTCGGGTAACGGTGTCATGGCAGGCAAGCCCTACCCTGTGACTGGAACCTCAACAACAGTCGTGGTCACAGAGGCTGGGTCCGGACAGTTGATTGCTACCGGTGGGACCATCGATGCTGTCAACTTTAATGTCAGTCCTGGCAATGGAATCTTCTCAGCCTCTAGCAGTGACGCCAATGGTAACAATCACCTAGCCTCTAACAATGTCAATGCGGTCTACCATTGGAATATCAACAATGACTCTTCTTCGGCTTGGATCTCCAATGCGGGACTCAGTTGGTTCAATGAAGCGACCAGCGCCAATCGTGGAGCACGAGATGATTTCCCTAGCCAAGTTCATTTGGTGGCTAGCAATGCTGGACTCGACATTATTGATGAATCCAACAACAGTCTGTTTTTAAGATTTCTGGCTGGGTCGGATTATGCCGTCGACAGTGACCTTGGTAATATCGTTGATGTGGCCGCTGTGAATGGAAAAATCTTTTTAGCTATGAACGATGGCGCATCGACCGGAGGCTTGATCATCATCGATTTGACCAACGATCAGGTCTTTCAGATAAATAGCGCGACACGCAATGTTTCTGGCAACAGCATTGCCAACCGAAACAGCGCCGGCATCTGGTCAGGCGACACCACTTATCCTCTCCTGGGTTCATCGCGATTGAACAAATTGGTGGTGCGCGAATTTGGCGGAGCCGATTATGCCTTTATTGCCGAAGACAATGGTGTTGATGTCTTACGTCTCACTTCAACCACTAGCCTTTATCGTGATCCGACAGCCAACTCTGTGAACTCTGTGGATATCGATTCCACCGGCAAACTCTATTATGGTGAGGACTCTGTAGGTTTGCATCGCGCCGACCTCATCTTGCCTTTAAGCGCGAACTTTAGTCCAACCCGAACTTACAACACCACAACCAGCGCTGAACTGACCTCTCTAGCCATTAATGATCTGTCGATTGCCGAGGGTTCTGCTGGTTCCGGACAAAATACAATTCTTGTGGCATCCAGTCTTGGTCTCACGGCCATCCAGGAGAACGCAACATTTGGGTCCAGCACTTCAGCGGCTTACACCACTCTGGGGTCTGGAGAAAAAGGATTTAATGGTGCTTTAAGTTTACTGGGAACAAATGGTTTTGTTAGCGTCAATGATGGTGGAGGACTAACAGCGACTGCGACAGTTGACATGTGGTTCCGTCCCGCCAGTGCACCAAGCAACACTGTCCTTCTACAGAAAGGCAACGCCGTCGATGGTAGTTTTCAACTGGCTTTTGATGCTTCTGGATACCTAGTTTTCAGCGTTCATCATAATGGTGTCGATTACTCTGTTACTTCTTCATCGAATACCTGGAACAACAATCAATGGTACTACGTCGCAGCCACCATCAGTGCTGGCGATATTGCCTTGTGGATTGATGGAGTCGACAAACAGTCGAATAGTAGCATGGACTTCTCTCTCCCCAGTCCTTTTGCAATATCAACAGCTAATCTTGAAATTGGTGGCAGCAGTGGTGGCGGACACTTTAACGGCTTGATCGACGAGGTTCGTATCTCCGATATCGACCGTTATTCAGCCACCACACTGAGCGTTCCTAGCGCTGCTTTCTTCGATGACGCCAACACAGAACATCTCTTCCATTTTAATGCGACCAGTGGCGCAACCGCAAGCTATGCCGACAGTGGAGCCCAGCTTAATGGAACTTTGAATGGTGATGCCTACTTTGTGAAACCTCTCTATCCCGGCACTCAAGAAGCCATCACTAATCTTGATAGCTACTACAGTGGCGGGCGCATCAGCACTCATATTGTCAATAACAGCGGTTGGGTTGAAATACTTGATCTACAAGGCTCTGCTTACGTCAATGCCAGCGACACGTCGGCCGCCTGCTATGATGTGAAAACCTATCACAAAACCAGCTCTACCGATCACGACATCCTGTTGGGTCGATCGACAGCGGGCATGCAGCTGCGTCGTCGTTAACGACAAACCTGCTTTTCCGAACGGCTGTATTGTGACGCTTTCTTTTTCAAAAGATCGACTTCTTTGGGTCGCAATTTGGGATCAGCCAGCCATCGCTTGATAGTTTCGGATCGATCTTTAAGGCGATACAACAGTAGAGCTGAAAAGAGTCTTTGTTTTATTGCAAAAGAATTGGTTTTTAAAAATTCACTCTTCCATTGCTTCACCTGCAAGTTTGGACAGAGATAGGGCGTCAGATCGAGCAACTGCTTTTGCTCCTTAAAACCAAACTGTTGGTACAGCTTGAGAAAATTCTCTCGCAACCAAGGATCGCCACGATGGGCAAGAAAAACCAACGACGTTTCAATGTTCGCCTCCGGGTTTCTGACGGCCTGGTGATGGAAGTTTACAACAACAGGATTGTCTGGCGAAGCCAAGGTTAGTGTTTGAATAATCTGATAGCGCTGTTCCTCGGTCTCGGCTTTGTCAAACATCTGTTGCAACTGATCTTGAAAAGTTTTGTTATTCTGAGCCAGTGTCCCTAGAATCGAAAGACGGAGAGTCTCTCCTATATCCCTCTTTTCCAGCAGTTTTTTTAAAACATCTCGGCCTTGGGGGTTTGAAGATATTAAGTCCACAGCCCTTTGAAAACTCAATGCCAAGGGATCTTTGTCATCAAGACTTAAAAAGACTTTTTCAATTGCACTTTCAGTTCCCACTCGTAAAACACACTCTTGAGCCTGCTTCTTTAATTGGCGAGAAGCGCTGGTGACAATTTTCTCGCAAATCTCCTGTAAGTCGTCGGTGTTAAGAAGTTCCAACTTTCTAAGAGCCTGACTGCGGCGCTCTAAGCTGATGGAATCGTCGGTAACAAGAGCTCGGTTTTGCCTTGCCTTTAAAAACCTTTTTATTTTTATGATCGGCTTTTTTACCGTGTACGGCATGTGATCCATATAGTGAAGTGAGCCATACAGAAACATCGAAACGCAGATCAAAAAAAACAGCGCCCGAATAGTAATGGATTTAATTGGTGATTTTTTCTCGCTCATTCAGACTATCCACATATCCGGGGGCAACAATTTTTATGACAACGCGACGATTTTTAGCTCGATTAGCGGGTATTGGTATTCCATTGTCAGATTTATTTGGAAATAGAGGTTTTGACTCACCAAAGGCGACAGCATGTATTCGGCTTGGATCAAAACCAAATCGAATGAATTCACGCACCACCGACGATGCTCTAACGGCGGACAACTCCCAATTCGATGGAAAACGCTCAGAACTGATCGGTACGTCGTCGGTATGTCCCTGAACGACAATTTGATCTTTGTCAATATTCGATGAAATCACTTGAATCACACTACGAAGGATGTCTTTCATTTGGTCGCTCAAATCCGCTTCTCCGGTTTTGAACAACAACCCACTCTGGAAAGTAACTTCAAGACCATTTCTCAGGGGCTCAATGGCAATGTCCTGTAAAACAGCGTTTCTTTCCTTCTCTAACTTTAGCTCTTTCACCAGATCTTGATAAGGGGGTACGTAGGAGCCACCAAATGATCGCGCCACTCCTTCTTTCACTTTCTCAACTTCTTCAGGCGAGCGAGACATTGCAAATGTGTACATCAGCACAAACAGGCCAAACAACAAAGTCATCAAATCGGCATAGGAGATCAGCCAAACCTCTTCGCTTTCTTCCTCATGTTGTTCAATTTCAAGACCTTCTAAAGACATTAGGCCGCCCTTTTGACTTCAGACTCTTTCCAGTTGATTCGCTCTTGCGGTAGTAAGTAAGAGTTCAGCTCTTCAGCCAACATAATTTTATTTTTCTTTTGAGCAATCAAAAGAATACCTTCAACGATGATCTTGTTCTTAATTTGGATCTCTCTTGCACTATCCAGTAAATTTTCCGCAATTGGCAGAATAGCAAGGTTGGCAAAAGCGATTCCATAAAGAGTTGCGACCATCGCAATCGCCATTGCCGGACCAACATTCTGCTCGGCTCCGGGTTGCCCCAAAGTTTGCAACAAAGCGATCATTCCTAAAACCGCTCCCATAAGACCCATGGCCGGAGGAAACTTACCAAGCGCTTTGAATTTCTTGGCGTCTTCATTGTAGCGAAAGTGAATGGTTTGAACGCGTAGGCTGAGGATGCGTCTTAACTCATCATGGGAAAGAAAATTGTCTTGTAACATCTCCATTCCCTCATGGACAAAGTGATCATCAATTCGGTCCATAATTTCAACCAGCTGAGCTTCGCCGGCTTTGTAGGCTTCGGCAATATCCATCAAATCCCTAATGACCGAAACGAAATCGATTTTCTTGTTAAAGAAAACGCGCCAGTAAAAAACTTTAAGCATCATCCAAATTCGATCCAACTGAAAGGAAATCGCGGCAACTGCTCCAGTTCCACCAAAAACAATCAGGGCGGCATGTCCATCGATAAATGCCGAGACATTATCTGTCGATGTGAAGACTCCAAAAAAGAAGACTCCACCGGCTAGTAAAAATGCACTTAACGAATAAATATTCATTATAACGTCCTAAAAGTATCCTGTAATTCCAACCATTCCTCGGATAACGTTACTATCGATCGCTACCGAAGAGACCGCGAACCCCTGACTCCACATTAAATTTAAACTGACTCCAAAATTTCTTGAAAATTGATAGATGGTGCCACCACCACCGCCCAATTCAACGACTGTGCTTTGTACGGAAAGAGAATCCGTCACCGAGCGCACTTGAATCTGTGCTAAGCCAATTCCATATTCAACAAAAAAGCGAAACTTCGGTCGAGTCGAAGTGTAAATGCTTTCATAGTACCCTTCAACGGGGCGGCCTCGGCTCCACAAATAAAACCGTTGCCCCAATCCCATATAGATGTACTTAAATTGTCCGCTGGAAGGATCTAAAGAAATTGTCGCTCGCGCCAATAAAGAGCCGCGGTTGCTTGTAAAAAACTCTCCCTCTAGCTCCAGACTGGATGAGACGGCAAAACGACCAGAGTCGGCGCCAGTGAATCGACCTTGAACCATGCCGGTTCGGATGTGCCCTTGTAAAGAAGTGGCAGCCGCCTCACTGAGTGCAGTAAAACCGAAAGATAAACTGAGCAGCAATACAATTTTAAGCCGCATTCTGCCCTCCTGTTCGGTTGATCATTTGATCGGCCCAGGATTTAATGATGGGCTGAACTTCAAGTAAAACCGATTGTTCTTCTTTGATAAGTCGTCGAACATTATTGACAAAGTTTTGTAGTTTCTTATCTTTTTGTCGAAGGATCATGCCTTTGCGAGTGTCATCTGATTCAATTTGATCAACCTCGACTTGTAAAATCTCTTTGAGTTTGCCTCGACCGGCCGCTTCTAAAAACAATTCCGCAAGCTCTTCTTGAGAGGCAATCAACTCTGCTTTGGCTGGTAGACTAAGACCGTCTAAAGCTTGTCGAATGATATGTTGAGGTAAATCCGATATGAGTTCGGCTGGAAAAAACTGCTCTGACACTTCAACTAAGAACTCTTTTTGTCCCATACCAGCAATACTTTCAAAGATAGCGCTCTCTTTACCAACACCAAGATCGCGGATCAGTTCTGGAGCTTTCTCCAGGAACACCGAGGATTGTGATTTTGCTTTTTGACGAATTTCATTGAGCATCTTTTCGATCTTCACGCCCATGTATCGCATTTTTTTATTATCCATTTGGCCACTGGCAACGGCAATTTTCTTAATTGTTTCTTGATCAAGGAGACTCAGAATACGAGTGTATTGAATCGACGACATCGTTAAAGCAAGAAGAGCGCCGACTTCAACATCATTTCTAATACAGAGGACGCCTTCGCGAGGTGTGATTCCTGCTAAAAGTTGACGGGTCGATTCTGGAATTCCGATCTCTGGTTCAATCATATGGTTGGAGATACGCTGAGCAATCAAGCGATCCAGAACTTTGGGATTTATTGCACCCTGATCAACCTTGTTGACTCGATTCCATTTTTTTCGATCCTCTTCGCTTAGTAAATCCAAAAGAGATCGAAGTGAATTTAACGGAATGACTTTGGGTAGAAAATTTAATATCCCATTAGACTCTTTATCATCACCATACAACCATTGCTTCAGCATGTACGCTGCTCGCTCGGGCTGACTATTTATAATTTCGTCAAATTGATCAAATCCACTCTTAGCATCCTCATTGTCACCACCGGCATGCATCTCAACGATCTGCGAACCCTCACCTTCGGCTTCTTTTTGCGCTCTCGGGATATCCAATTGGCGCATCGAAATCGATTCTTCTACGGCAATTTTTTTCTCTTGAATGTTTGTGTACTTTTGCGAAATAAGCAGTCCCAAAAAGAACAAGACCATGGAAACAAAGAGAATTGATATTACTTCTTTAAAGTCCATCAAATAATCAATGGTTGTCTTTTCAGTCACACTGGCCGGCGTCCTGGCACTGCTTTCTACATCTTTTTTCAACTTCTGCATCTGGTCGTTGACTTCAGAAAGAAGTTCTTTTTTCAAACTGTCTTTTTCTTTGGCCACAGTTTCTAATTTCAGAGACTGGATATTCAGGTTGGCGGCAACCGGCAGTCGGCCCCGTAATATTGTTCCGATCACTTGACGGACGATGCGAACTTTAGGCTCCGGTACGCGGTCACTATCCAAGAGGATATCAATTTGAATGGTCCGAATCAGTTCCGAAAAATTTCGAATTCTTTTTTGAAAAGAGGTTGGTTGCTGGTTGGGGGCCTGGGTGGGCTCATCGACCGACCAAACTCCCAGCTTGGAAAGCGGAATCAATCCTTCTTCACCGTCAAACTCTCGCTTGATCTCCAGTTTGGTTCTCTCGGTCAGGGGACCTTGTGTGGGGGCACTAAGATTTACGGTCTCAACCCCAAGGGTTTTAAGACGGACCGAAACATTGACTACATACGCTTCTTCACTCACCAAGTTGACTAAGTTCTTTTCTATTTTCTGAGTTAAGTGACTTTCGTAGTTCAACCGCTGTGCCTCCAACTCGGGACGATCCACAGAAACCACCTGGGCCTGAGAACCGAAGGTAAGAATAGACAGTAATAGGCTAAAAATTTTCACTCGACAGCCTCCGAAACATTGCGCCCACGGTTAACATTAAGCTTCTTTTCCAAGAACGACTTAATATTAAGGACCTCTAGATTGGAGGGGTTGCTACGAGCCGCTTTGCGAAAAGCGTCCAAGGCCTTGGGGTAGTCTTTTTGCATGAAGTAGACTCCACCGCGTATCTCATAAACACTGGCGACATTTGGATTGTCTTTTTCAATTTCATCTAATTTTTTAAGGGAGTCAGCGACCCGTCCCACCTGCGCCAACCTTTGAGCCTCAAAAAGATCATCTATCAAATGATTGGTCATTCGACTTCTTTGTTCGTTAAGGTCCAATAGAACCCGACGTTGACTCTCCCCCATTTTGGGATCGGCACCGGTCAGAAAGTCCTCGATGCTTGATAACTCTAAGTTGATTTTGATGTCAGACAGTGAATCAATATCGGTGACGACCACAGATTTTGGGAAATATCCCGTCTTTCGCACTTCAACGACAATAGTATCAACTCCGCCAGCCAAATCTTGGATCTCTGAAACGTCGCGACTGACCGGGCTTTGCCCTAGACTCTGTTCGTTGAGTTGTCCAGCCGCTCTTACAAAGATCTGCCCTTGCTTTGGCGCCGACTCAATAACCATGCGTCCCGTCGAACAGCCACACATAAATAATAAAAGAATCAAAAGAATCGTTTTCATCACACTTCTCATCGGAATAACCGATTGTTTCTTTATCAAAATGAGATAATTTTAGCGTGGCTTAAGGCTAGATTTAGCTTAAAGTGAAACACCATCAGGCTACCAAAGTCTGGAATCACGCCCAACGACTAAGAAAAGCCAATTGAGTTCCTGATAATAAAAATTATGAACTTTCTAGGTCGCACGAGCTTAAAAGAAAAAATCATATTAGCGATTGTGCTCCTTATATTCATAGGATCCTCGATAGGCCTGATTTACTTCGATAAAATCTTTTTCAAGCCGGTTGTGGCTCCGGAAGATCGTATCGGTCAATTGGCAAAGCGAATGGGATCGGTCGACAGAAGAACCCCGGAAATGTTTGAATTCATTGGAATCTATGAGGGTGATCCCATTGGAAATGGAGATGCTGTGTTTACCGGCGATTCGTCATCAGCGACAGTTCGACTGCAAGAGGACTCGATGATCTTTATTGCTGCCGACAGTCTGGTCGTATTCAGGGAAAAAGATGGCAAATTTAATATTAAAATTGAAAAAGGTGAGGTCTCTGGAAATTTAAGCAAGGACACCGAGATTGAATTTCAAACCGAGGAAGAGGCGATTATTTTGGACGGTGAGGAGTTCAGTCGATTCACCCTCTCTTATGACGGCAAGCGTGGAATTGAAATTGAGGAAATAACATCGGTCGCCAAAAAGCCTAATAAAACCGTCGAAAAAATTGATGAAGCCTCCGACCCCCGAGCTCAAAATCAAATGCAGAATCAAGGAAAGACCCGCCCGCAAAGTTCGTCAACAGCCGTTGAGACAGAGAAGGTCCCCACTTCTTCAAAAGAACTATTACAAAGAAAAGCCAAGCCCATCCGAGTTCAATCGAGCCTGAAGGTTCCAGACAACATCACCAACCGCTCCTACACAGCTCCCTACCCCCAGCTGAACCAAGTTCTTCTGGTTAAAAACGCAACCAAGGTCGTGCTTCTTCCAAAGAGCAAATGCCTTGAACCCTGCTTGGTCACTGTCGAGTTAGACAAGAAAATCATAACCACACGTCGTTTCGCACCAGACAGAATACCTATTCTCACTGTTCCCATTGGAGCTCAGACAAGAGGCATTGTACAATGGACTGTAGAAGAGACGGGACAAAAGCCGATCTCGGGAAATTTCGAAGTGAGACCATTTAATATGAATGAATTTGGCAAGGCACTAAAAGCGAAAAAGAATATCGAGGTGATTGACTGATGCTATCAATCATCTACGCCCTGGTTTTCATTCTAAACCTGACTTTTTTGAGCTTTGCTGTTCTAGAACTGGGGCCTCTCTTCATCTTCTATTTTAGCGCATCCCAAGGTGTCGTTGCGTGGTTGCTGTTTGACCATATCAAAGCAATAAAAGCCCAAGCTCATAACAGTCGGGAACTATCTGGTCAGATGAAAAATCCGCTACAAGCCAGTGATGTCGACTCTGCAAGTGACTCGACAACGATGCCACCAATCCAGTTTGAGTCCACCGAAAATTTGAGCTTTCAGCCTGCTGAAACCGAAGTTCCTTCGGCCGAACCAAAAGATATCATTGTACAGACATTTGAATCCGCCCCATCCACCCAAAAATATTATTTTTTGAAAAAGACATTCGACGACAGAAATACAAGTCAGCTAGAAATGCTCGATCAGCTTTTGGTAAAAATTCCAAAACAAAAACGAAGTCTGGTCGTCACTAATCTTCATACAACCACTAAAAACTCGAAAAACTTCGAAGGCTTTCTCTGGGGCAAGGGACTTGAAAGTGAAATTATATGTAGTGATATTCACTCAGGCATTGACCTTATCCCCCACTTGGGAAGCCTGCATAACTGTCCAGAAGGTCCTACTGCAGATTATTTCGCTGCAAAGGCTTTGGATTACGATCAGATTGTCTTTTACTTGATCGAGACCGAGCTCTCGACCATTGAAAACATCCTGTTTGCCGAGCCCGATGACATCGAAATCTCTAACTTCCAGCAAATTCAACTTTAAAGCTCCGACCGCTGGCAAAATGGACTGAATTCAAGGCTGCCACTCGTCAAAGCGAGTCCACCCGGCCTGCCCCTACAAAGTCCTCTATGAAGCCTTTACAGACCTCTCCAAAAGCTTGAGTTCTTGGCTTTTTGGTTGACATTTTTAGAGTAATTTTATGTACTTAAAGAACAAACTGCGAGTCTCATCTGGAGTGAATCTATTTCTTTAATTAACAACCTCTTTCGATTTTCAAACATGTTTCTGTCGGCGGCTCTTGTTCTGACAGTCGTCGCCTGTCAGAGCGCCCCGAAAAAGCAACCCTCAGACTACGAACGTATTCAGGACGAGCTGGATGACTTTCAAAAAGAAACATTAGAAAAAGTCTCTTTAACCATTCGAAATGAAATTTTACCGGAGCTTCGGGAGATTCAACTGGGGCATCGCCGAGTGCTCGGTGGTCAACAGGCTAAAGTTAAAAAGAACATGAAGTCGAAAACGGTTTTAGGGCGGGTCGAATGGATTCGCCTGATGGCTCCTGATATTCCCATCCGAGCACGCATAGATACTGGGGCTCAAACCTGTTCTTTGCACGCCGAGTCCATTGTTGAAAAAGAAATTTCGGGTGAAAGATATGTCGAGTTTTCAACAATCGATGAAAAAGGTCGCACTCACAGAATGATGAAGAAAGTTGTCGAAGAAACACGAGTGCGCAGCACTTCCGGACGATCTGAAAAACGATATGTTGTTGAAATGACGCTGATGCTGGGCACACGCGAGCTGACAGTCAATGTGAACTTAAACAATCGTGAAAAATTGAGACACCGGTTCCTTGTGGGCAGAAATTTATTGCTTGGAGACTACGTTGTCGATGTCTCACAATCTCGAGTCCTAGGAGACAATAAGTGAGACATTCTAAACTGGCATTGATCATTCTATTGCTTGGCATTCCGGTGGCGAGCCTGTTTTACAAGATACAGTTTCTTGGCATTCAGGTGGTTCCTGAAAAGGCTTCCAACTTCTGGAGTGTCGAACTCTCAATAAATAAAGAATTGCCCAGAGAATTTTCGGTGGACTACCAAGGCGCACCAATCATGCCCATCCCTTCACTCAACAAATACCAAAGAATAAAAGATTTGAAGCTCAATGGGGAATCACTGAGCGTCGATGCTCCCCCTGAAAGTAAAGACTATATCAATATTGAACTCATTGAAGGCCAGCCGGCCGATAGCGTCTTGTCTTTTCAGATCCAACCCCGCAACGCTCAAATGGCTCAACGCGATCCGGTTGAAAGCTTGCTGCCCTCTGAAAAGACAGCCTACCTCAGTTTAGAAGGTTATACGGCGGACGAATTGATCCACCTTAACAAGCTTAAAGACACCTTGATTTTTCCGTCTGACGATAAAAAGACAAAATTTGATAAATTCTTTTATTACCTGGCTGATGAGATAGCGCTAAAGCATGATTCGGGTAAAATTTCTGACGTCACTGAATTATCAAGTGGTAGTTTTCTAGCACAAGCGCGAACTTTGGTGGGACTTTCACGCCTTTCTGATATTCCGGCCCGAGTGATTTTTGGCGCCCTTTTCTTAGAGCCCAAACCAGCCAAGCCGGTGCGCTACACACGGGTTTTCCTAACCGAGGTCTTTATCAACGGTCAGTGGACGCCCTATCTCCCCGAGAAACGAATTGATGGCCAACTTGATGGCAATCAACTTATCTTTTGCCGTAACTGCGAGTCCCAGGCTGCCATGCTAGAGAACGACAATATTCTGAACCTACGCATCGAGCCGGTGAAATACGACCCGATCTCATCGGAAGAGCAGCTGAGCCGCCTTGAGACGATGAGTCCATTTTGGGCCACATTCTCATTGCACCGCCTCCCCTTGTCGGTTCAAGCCATTATCTTGGGAATTATCCTGGTCCCCTTTGGCACCATTGCCATCTCTTTTGCGCGAGTGATTTTAGGAGTTGAAACGTTCGGTATTTTCATGCCGATTCTACTAACCCTGTTCTTTTTAGAAACATCGTTTTTATTTGGATTTATGTTTTTTGCAATCGTAGTTCTTTTAGGACTGGGACAACGATATGTATTGGATCGCTTCTATCTTTTAGCAGTGCCAAGGCTATCAATTTTATTAAGCTTCACCATTATTATCTATTTACTCTTCGCCATTCTTTGCCTCCGCTTGGATATTTTAACAGAAACCCAGCGCAGCCTGAGTTATTTTCCAATCGTAATTATCACGGTTTTTATTGAAAAACTGAGCCTTTCAATTATGGAAGAAGGTCCAATCAACACAGTTAAGACAGCCATTGGTACATTTTTTGTTTCCATAATCTGTTATGGTTTACTTGCTGTTTCGTGGTTAAAAACCTTTTTCTTCAACAACCCAGAGGTCATTTTGTTTTCGGTCGGAATGAATATGGTTATTGGAAGTTATACAGGCTTTAGATTACTGGAGCTTCTCCGATTCAAAGAAGTGGATGAGGACAATGCTATCAACTTTAAGTAGGCTCAATCGCCAAGGTGTCTTGGGGAACAACAAACGCTTAAGAGAGTACATTCTACCTCTTAACAAAAGACGCTACTATCCTTTGGTTGATAGTAAGCACTTAACCACAAAAGTCTTGCAAGATAATAATATTCCTCATCCTGAAACTCTGGGGCTGGTCCAATCGGTCAGTCAGTTTAAAAAACTGCATCCACTTCTGAAGGAAGCAACAAGTTTTGTTGTCAAACCCTCGCGCGGGGCTATGGGCAACGGAATCATGATTGTTGAAGGCATTCAATGGGATGAAAAGCGAGACGACACAATTTTAAGAACCACTCGTAAGGATGAAATTTCTTTTCAGGAGTTCACCTATTACCTGTCGCTGATTCTTAGTGGAGTATTTTCTTTGGATGGAACCACCGACACTGTGATGTTCCAGCAGAAGATCAATCCTCACCCAGCACTACAAAATATCTGCCATCGGGGAATTGCCGATATTCGAATCATCCTGTTTCACGGCTTCCCTGTGATGTCGATGATGCGTCTGCCTTCAAAAGAAAGTGGCGGCCGAGGCAATCTGCACCAAGGGGCGGTCGGCTGCGGACTTCGCCTGAAAGATGGCAAAATCACCTTTGTTACCCAACACAACCGTCGTATTTTCAATCACCCAGATTTTCCTGATGTTGATTTAAAAGACCGCGAGGTTCCTTATTGGGAGAGTATCATCAATATAGCCGCCCAATGTGGCGAGGTCTTTCCATTGGCCTATTTGGGGGTGGACATTGTCGTTGATCCGGTTCTGGGGCCCCTGGTTTTAGAGGTCAACGCACGTCCTGGCCTGTCAATTCAGATCGCAAACCAAAAAGGTCTTGTTGGTCCGTTGAAAACAGTGGCCGGCTTGGACCGAGAGGGCATGAGTCTGGCTGAAAAAATCAATTTCTCAAGAAACAATTTTTAATTCAAAACATAAAGATCGACTTTGGCAAATCCCTTTTTCAAGATTCCCAATTCACGGGCGGCCGCTTTTGATAGGTCAATGATTCTTCCTTTTGAAAAAGGTCCGCGATCATTGATGCGAACAACCACAGAGCGGCCCGTGGTAGGACTTTCGACTCTCACACGGGTGCCAAACTTTAACCGTCGATGAGCTGCCGTGAATTCCGTCATGTTGAATTTCTCACCACTGGCCGTTCGACGCCCATGGAACTTTTTGCCATACCATGACGCTAAACCCGACTGATAAACAGTCTTTGAAGACGTGGCACAACCCGCTACCGAAAGAGCTAAAACCAGAAGTAGACTGTTCCAATGTTTTTTCGACACGCGGTTTTCTCCCAAAAAAAAAGCCGGTTTTAAAAACCGGCTTTTTCTATTTCATATTTCAGCTTAGTGCTTCAACTCAGGGTCTGTCGCATCTTCAGCGGCATCTTCCATATCTTCAGCCGCGTCCTCAGCTCCTTCTTTCATGTCGTCGGCTGTCTCTTCAACAGCTTCACCCATGTCTTCCATTTTATTTTCAGTTTCGCTTTCCCAACATGCTGTCAAAGAAAGAGCTACAAAACCTGCAAACAGCCATACTAATAACGATTTCATTCGAACTCCTTTTTGTTCTAAGTTGCTTTGGCCCATCATCTCCAGCTTTTGACTGATATTCAAGGATTCTGTGGCTTCCTAGGGCGGTTAACAACTCAGTGCATAAATTGAATCCAGGTCGACTGGGATTACCCACTTTCCTTTTGTCCGACCACTGACCGATAATTTGTCCTTCACACCCATGACTTCCCAGTCCCCCTTGTCCCACCAGAGGCTTGGTCATTTGTTTAAATATTTTTACAATTTTTCTCTTGCTGGTCGACACTCCCCTTATAACGCATGCCTTTTCAGCAAGCTCCAACACTCCGGTCGACCTTGACTGGTGGGTCTTATACGGTTTTCCAATTGTCTCTGCAAGAGTATGTGATACTGTTAAGAGCATGCGAATAGCCGTCACAGGAGCCACTGGATTTATAGGCTCTTACCTCATCGACTATCTTTTAAAAGAAACGGAACATCAGGTTGTGGCGATCAGCCGTTCGCCAATGTCTTCGAACCACCCGCGCTTACAATGCCGACAGGCTGACCTGTTTTCCCTTTTAGATTGTGAAAAAGCCTTGGCCGACTGTGATGTGGGCTTTTATCTGGTTCACTCGATGTCACCTTCAGCCCGCCTCAGCCAAGGTCATTTTAAGGACTTCGATTTTATATTGGCTGATAATTTTGCAAAGGCCGCTAACAAAAACAATTTGCAAAAACTAATTTACGTGAGTGGACTGATTCCAGACAGTGAAGAGCTTTCTGATCACCTCCTTAGTCGCCTTGAGGTTGAGAAAACTTTATCGAGTCATGACGTCCCAACCATCACTTTGCGCTGTGGAATTGTGGTCGGCGCCGGCGGCTCGTCTTTTCAAATGGTGCGAAATTTGGTTAAAAGACTGCCTATCATTGGACTCCCTTCTTGGACCGGCTCTCAAACTCAGGCTATCTACATTCGAGATCTTATTAAGATCATGGGTAAACTCATCGATTACGAAATACAAAAGTCGCAAAGCTTTGACTTGGGGTCACCAGAGAAAGTTCAATATTTTGATCTTTTAAAAATTGTTTCAAAGGAAGTCTGTAAAAAAAATCTTTACATCCACCTTCCTTGGATTCCCAGAGCCCTTTCGAAACTCTGGGTCACCTTGATCACGGGCCAGTCGCGCAGCTTGGTTTACCCTCTTGTGGACTCTCTTGTGCACCCTATGGTGGTCGATTCGGAAAGGCAGATTCCGGCGCAGATTCGCCCCGAGTTTCACTCCATTAACGATGCCATTCACAACAGCATAAAAAACGACAACCAACCACGCCTACCAATGCAAAAGCAGGCCGCAGAAAAACCAGCCACCTCTCTTGTTCGCTCAGTGCAACGGCTCCCCTATCCTGAAAATTGGACGATGAAAGATGTGGCACGCTACTACAACCAATGGCTACCAAAGTTCATGTGGCCTTACATCACTGCGACAGCCACCCAAAACAGCGTCTCTTTCGGTACGACTCTGATAAAGAAACCCTTGCTGATCTTAGAGCTCTCCAGTGACCGCACTTTTCCGGGGCGCCAGCTTTTTTATATTACTGGTGGGATCTTGGATGGCCAAGGCCCAAGAGGCCGCCTGGAGTTTCGACTCGGACCAGAAAAACAATTTTTTATTGCCGCTATCCATAACTTTAAGCCTCGACTGCCCTGGTATATTTATCGCTACACCCAAGCTCTTATCCACGCTTTTGTTATGAAGGCCTTTGGTAAACGCTTAAAGTCTCTTGAAGGAACCCTGCCCCCGGAATCTGTAAAGTAGGATGTCTATCTTACAAAATTGTATTTTATCTTACCGAAACGGCGTTGTAGTATGAACCATGGTCAACTTGCTTTGGTTTCAATTTGGGTGGTGGACTCTGGTTTTAACCGCGTCCCATGGTTACGACTGGCTTGGCTTTTGTGTCTGCCTCTTCTTGCTAGGCCTTCATTTTCAGTGGCTCTCCAACAATAAAAAAAGGGATTTGATTGTCTTGATCGCTGCTGCATCTCTCGGGATTTCAGGTGATTTTCTGTTGATTCGTCTCGGAGTCTTCAATATCCCCGACCCCGACACCTTCTTCCCAATTTGGCTCACCGGTCTGTGGCTTCTGTTTCCTCTCAGTCTTCCCTACTCCATGAAAGCCCTACTGCAGCGCTCTGTTTTACTGCCCGGCATGGCTGTGGCTGCCGGTTTTTCTTACTATGCAGGAACTTATTTTGGAATCTTGATAACACCCGAACCGATAATTCAAAACCTTTGCGTCGCCGCTGGAGCCTGGCTGATTTACTTGGCAAGCTTCCGAAACTTGCTAAATAGACTTAATGGCTAACCTTGGTGTAGGCTTCTCCAGCTTCGACTGAGGTTTTCACCATATCTTGTGGCAACGGACAGTGAAAACCAGTGGAAACCGCACACGGTGGGTTGTAACTAAAGTTAAAATCAACAGAGATAGCATCACCATCTTTCAGCTGCTTGATTTTTTGGGGAAACTCAACATTTAAAAATCGTCCGGCACCGTAGGTTTTTTTACCATTGCTGTAATCACGATACAGAAGCATGGTTACCGCTTCATCTTTATAAGAATCATCCGAAGAAAAATTGTAAACCGACAGTTCAACCGGTTGATCAAGGAGATTTCCCTTAAGCAAGGCCACTTTTTGCATGGTTTTACTAGAGCCATCCGATCGTTGAATTGTGACATCCTTTGGTTGATCGAGCCAATGCCACTCGGTTTGCACTTTGTAGGTCGGGGAATAAGAAAAGAAATCTCGATTTCTTTTCTTTTCAATACCTGACTGTTTCAAATCATGCACAAACACTCGGACTTGGCCTTCATCTTTGTAATGATAGGCTGATAAAAAGTACTGCTCATCTTTCAGCACCGCGGTCGGCTTCTCCACCGGCAATTCGATGGCCTGCTTTTGATCGTCCTCTTGAATAAAAATTTTTGCATCGTCCTGGCGCCGAAGTGCCAAAGGGCAATCTTCGCATTGGCGCTGAAATCGTGGATAATTCCCACTGGTTTTAAGAAAAACCTTTTCGCCAACGTTTTTTAGATAAATATGATGAGTGATTGATGGCGACGAGAAGGGTTCTTGGTACTTCTTCGAAAGATCTTTCGTCCATTTTTTCCATTCTTTAGGAGTTGCCGCCGTATCGCCACCAGATTCCTGGTCTTTGGGAGTGCAACTGACACCAATCATCAACAAAACTAAAAATGCTATCTTCATAATCGTTTTCTACCACCCCCCTTCCCCTTGGGCAACACGTTAAGACTCAACATCAAGGAAGATTTTGATAGGATAGCCTTTATAAAAGTGAGGACATATGCGCACACTCGGTTTATTCATCGTGATTCTGTTTCTAACCCCGGCGGCCTGGCCCATTGATGAGCTTGCCTACGTCAAAACCGACTCGCCTCGCGACACCATGGAAACCTTTATGTCTGCTATGAATGACTACCGCGAAGGGGTCATCAAAAACATACCCGCAAAACGCCATCGCATATACGACGCCATTCGCTGTTTCGCAGAAAAAGACACCAGTGTTATCACATCACAAAGAGAAAAAGAACTGGCGGCTATTTTCTTAAAAGAAGTTATCGACCGAGTCATTGTGGTTGATCTCAGTAAGGTTCCAGAAACCCCTCAAAAAAATAGGTGGCGAATGGCTAAAACCGAAATTGTCTTAAAGCTGCAAACCGATGGTGATCGAGAAGGTGAATGGCTGATAACAGAAAGCACTTGGAAGCGGGCCGGCCAATTTTATGAAAGAGTAAAAGATCACCCGTACCTTGAAGGAAGTGGAAAGGGAGCCGCTTACATTCAACCCTGGATGGAAAAGTACCTACCAGAGTGGTCAAAAAAAGAAACCTTACGTCTCAAGAACTGGCAGTGGCTGGGTCTGCTTCTCGGTCTTTTTATAGGATTGATTTTTCGACTTCTGACGATTCTTATTTTAGCTATTTATAAGAATCTTGATTTTACCCAAAAGTATGAATGGAAAAAACAACTTCTCGAGCAAATTGAACGCCCGATCTCTTTACTTGTGGCTGCAGTGTTTTGGTACTTTTGGATGTATTATCTGAAGCTCGAAGGACTTTCCTTCAGTATTGTCAATGGTCTTATTCAAGTCGTTTTTGGGTTTGCCTTCACTTGGGCGGCTTATATCGGAGTCAGTGTGTTAGGAACCTATTTCAAGGAAAGAGCTTTACAGACCGAATCCACACTCGACGATCAGTTGATCCCGTTTCTTGAAAAATCTCTGAAACTGACAATCATTTTACTTGGTATTCTTGTGGTTTTACAGAATATGGGTGTCAACGTTTTCTCTTTGCTGGCTGGATTGGGGCTGGGTGGTTTGGCTTTTGCTCTTGCTGCCAAGGACACCGCCGCCAACCTGTTTGGGTCGATAATGATTTTGGTTGATCGCCCCTTCAAAATTGGCGACTGGGTGGCTCTGGATGGAGTCGAAGGCACTGTCGAGGAGATTGGATTCCGTTCAACTCGGGTGCGCACCTTCTACAATTCATTGATCACAGTTCCCAATGCCAATGTTGCCAATGTGCAAATTGATAACCTGGGTGTGCGGCAGTATCGCCGGACCACCGCCACTCTGGGAGTGACCTATGATACACCAATGGACAAACTCAACCGCTTTATCGAGGGAATTCGCGAGATTATCTTAACCAACCCAATCTCTAGAAAAGACTACTTCCACGTCTATTTTTCGGGCTATGGAGACTCCAGCCTCAATATCCTAGTCTATTTCTTTTTAATCACAAATGATTGGGGTGAAGAATTAAAAGAACGCCAGAATATTTACGAAGCCATTTATAGATTGGCTGAAGAAACAGGTGTCGAGTTCGCGTTTCCAACACGCACCCTTCATTTGCAGGGAAGTTTAACTCCCCCACCTGGAGATTCTGCAAAACCTTAAGTTCTAAGCTTACTTCGATGAGCCAAGGCTTTTATCATTGAACCTTGGCAAAACCAACTTGGCGTGCGCAACACACAGCTGCGATAGATTCATAAAAAAAAAGGAACCCCTTTGGGTTCCTTAGTGTTTTTAGAAACTTTTAATAAAAAAAGACGACTTCTGGAAAGTCGTCTTTTGATCAAAAAGAGATTATTCAAAATCACTTTTTATTGGAAACACCCGGCTCCCATAAAAGCTTTTTGACCATTGTGAATCACTGAATACCAACCGCGGTTGTATTTTTTCACACGAAGTGAAGAACCACGAGATGTTTTTCCAAGAACCTTTGAAGAAAGGCTTGGGTAGTTACGAATGTTACAACCAGAAGTCATGACTTTCGCAACTTTACCGTTGGTTTGAGCAACAGTTGAACCAAGAGTTCGAGTCAAACGTTTACGTCTTTGTTTGTCATAGAAAGACTTGTCGGTTTCCACTTCGATTTCTAATTCATCTAGTTTTTTAGAAATTTGTCGAAGCGTGTCTCTGTGGCTGGTCACGGCACTTAAGAAAAGGGCACGATCTTTGTCAGCTGTTTTGTAAGATATCTGAGCTTTGGCTTGCAAATCCTTAAGTCCTGTCTCGGCACGACGAAGGGCTTTCACCGCCATGAGCTCTTCCTTCTTGGCTTCACTCAACTTCTCTTTCATTTCTTCCATCTCTTTTTTAACATCAGCGAAAGACTCCATGACTCGCTTTTGTTCTTCTAATGCTTTTTCTCTTTCAATCTTAGAGTCTTCAAGACGAAGATTGAGATCATTGATTTCATCTTTAGCCATCAATGCTTGTTGTTTGGCTTGTTCGGTTTCGATTCGAGCTTTTTCGGCCTCTTCGATAGCCCGAGCTCGATCTCTTTCGGCGCGAGCAATAGCTCGTTTAGCCTGAGCTTCTTGTTGTCGAGCTCTCTCTAATTCGCGCTTTGCTTTACGAATCGAAAGCTGACTGCTTCGCTGCTCTTCTAAAGCCACTTTTTCAGCCTCTTTCGCTTCTTGCATAGCCGCCTCAGAGTCGGCGATCGCTGTTTCAGCTTCTATCATTAGCTCGTCTTCTAAGGACTGTGCTCCCACAGGTCCCGATATCGCTAACGTTAATACAAACGTCAATATTGGTTTACCTAACATTCTTAACCCCTTTGTTAATCACTGTCATATTCGGAGACCCCGCCCTAAGGTTTAAGGCAATGGTCTAAAAACAGGGGATTTCTGTACTTTTTTGATCATAATGAGACGTTTTTGGGCCTTTTGTTTAATAATTCAACGAAAGACTGGAAATCTCTAACTTTTGTCGAGCCGTCTAACAGACCGTTAACGTTGATGATTTTTAACCATTTTTTATGGTGCCATTGTGGTACCAGTTTTGCTCCTTGAATTGTCAAATTCAACAGAAAGGCGGCTGAACCATGAATTCCAATTTGAAACAAATCAAATTATTTGAAATCAAACTCATGTTAGCGTCGTTCGGCTTTGTTTTTTTTATTGTTTGCATCCTATAAATCTGTAAAAATCTCGCTTCAGACTTGCCAATTATTTTGGTTCCCCCTATGAATAATTTATGGATACAATGCAGAGTCGCCGACAGTTCCTTAGGTTCGTTTCCAGTCAAACCACTTTACTAGGATTGAGTCCCCTTCTCCTCAACTCCTTAACCGGTTGTACAACCACACCGGAAAATTCTGAAATTAAAGGTATTCAACCTTCTTTTGAAGATAAACTTTTGTTAGCCGATGGCTTGCAATATAAAGTGTTGGCCCGATGGGGAGATAAAATAAATAAAAATGGTGAAACTTTCGGATTTAACAATGACTTTACCTGTTACCTTCCGTTTGCAGGCAAAACCAATGAAGGTTTGCTTTGGGTGAATCATGAATCTGTCATCCCGCAGTTTATTCATGGAAAAAACTCGGACCAACTGACTCGCTCGATCAATGAAATCATTAAAGAGCAAGAGGCCGTTGGCGGTTCGATCTTGCACGTGAAGAAAATTTCTGACGAGTGGGCTGTACAAATCAATTCAAAATACAATCGACGGGTGCACGGACGTACCAAAATACCTTTTAGTCACGGCACGACGATTCAGGGAAGCAAAGCCGCGGTTGGAACTTTGGCCAATTGTGCCGGTGGCCTCACCCCTTGGGGCACCTTTTTAACCAGTGAAGAGAACTACGATGGCTTTTATGGCGAGGCCAAAATGGTCAAAGGTCAACGCTCGGTTCATACTTTTGAAAAGTTCAATTGGTGGAAACAGTTCCCTCTGCCACCCGAACACTATGGTTGGATTGTTGAAATCGATCCAACAACTGGAGCGGCTGAAAAACAAATCCTACTAGGTCGCGCCCCCCACGAAGGCGCCACTGTTGCTGTCACTCGCGATAAGAAAGTCGCCGTTTACATGGGTGAAGACCGCGAAGGTGGCTACATCTATAAATTTGTTTCAACAGGAATGAATTTTAAAGACGGAACTCTGTATGCCGCCGACACCAAAAATGGAAAATGGTTGGCTCTTAATATTGAAAAAAGTCCTGTACTTAAGAACAATTTCCGAAATCAACTTGAGGTTTTAACCTACGCTCACCAATCAGCTGAAATTGTTGGTGCCACTCCGCAAGATCGCCCCGAGGATGTGGCCGTTCATCCACAGACCGGTGATATTTTTATCACCCTGACCAAAAACAGCCAAACTGGAAACCTTTACGGTAGTCTTTTGAAAATCAGCGAAGACAAAGATCATGATTCCGTCACTTTCAGTGCTGACACCTGGATCAGTGGAGGCTTGCAAAGCGGCCTGGCCTGTCCTGACAACCTTTGTTTTGATAAAAAAGGCAATCTTTGGGTGACCGTCGATATGTCAGAAAAAGACATTGGCAATAAGAACTATAAACAGTTTGGTAACAACGGATTATTTTACATTCCAATGTCGGGAAAAAATGCCGGCGTTCCGATCCAAGTGGCCTCGGCTCCCGTTGACGCTGAGTTAACAGGGCCCTGGTTTACCCCGGACTACAAAACTCTCTTCCTCTCGGTGCAACACCCTGGGTCCTCCGGACGCAACAACCTCGCCCACCCAACCAGCACCTGGCCCGATGGAAAGGGGCAAATGCCCAAGCCGGCCGTCGTCGCTATTGAAGGCCCTCTGTTTGATCAGTTGATGGGATAGAAATCGATTTATTCCATCGAGAGGTTTTCTCCCTCCGTTGAGTCAGGTCGCAATTTTCAGGACTGCAAAAATCTGTAATATTGACCCTTGAGAATTAGATCTGAGTTTACAAGGAGGTCTCATGTCGTTGATACTCTTAGTGTTTAGCTTTCTTGCTAATGGGTCCTTAGCCGACACCCTGGTTCCCGCTCCAGAGGACTATGTCAAAGCGGAACAGTCTTACTTTATTGAGAATGAAAAGAACACCATGGACGTGTTTGCCGATGCTTCACCCTTGGTTGTCTCAGTCGACTCCACTCGAATGAGTCATTTCTTTTTCTCATCCCATGAACAAGAGGTTCCGGCAGGTTCTGGCTCCGGCTTTGTCTGGGACAAAGAAGGACACATCATCACCAACTTTCATGTGATTGGAGCCGCACTCAACTCTTCAAGCCAAATTTGGGTCACCAGCAAAGATGGTGAGCGTTACAAGGCGAAGGTCGTCGGTACCGAGCCGCGCAAAGACATCGCCGTTTTGAAAGTCTCAGGAATGAAACTCAATTCTTCTGGGTTCTCTGAAAAAGTCGCCGATTCGGATACAATGCGCGTTGGGCAAAAGGTTTTGGCCATTGGTAGCCCCTTTGGATTCGAACAAAGTTTGACCACCGGAATTGTGTCGGCATTGAATCGTTCAATGCCCTCTGTGCTGAGCACTGTTACCATACGAGACATGATTCAAACCGACGCCAGTATCAACCCTGGAAACTCCGGAGGCCCCCTCCTCGACAGTCGCGGTTATTTGGCTGGGATGAACACGGCCATCGTTTCCGGTTCTGGCTCGTCGGCGGGCATTGGCTTTGCGGTCCCATCCAGTGCCATCAAACGCATAGCCAATCAAATTATTAAATTTGGCGAAGTTCGCCAGCCAGGTCTGGGTATTCGACCGCTGTCTGGAATGCGCAAGCGTCTGCTTGGACGATATGGTTATGACATCAATGGAGGCGTGGTCATTGAATCAGTCGTACCCGGCAGTCCAGCGGCCCGTGCCGGCCTTCGCGGGTTGCAAGAGCACCCTCAATTAGGAGTTAGAATTGGTGATGTGATCACCGATATTGACCAAACTAAAATCGAAAATTTTGATGACCTCTATAACACTTTGAGTGAGAAGAAAGTGGGTGATCGAATAAGAATTAAATTTCGTCGAATGGGGCGAATTTTAACAAAATCAGTGAAACTTGAAGTTTTGGATATGACCAGCTAGCGATGGCAGTTAAAAAGCGGCTTCTCGGAGGCTCCCCCACCGACAAAGAAAAATTGAAACTGATCATAGATAACGCCACCGGAGCCATCTTTTTGCTGTTCGTAGTTCAATCCATAGGCCGGCGTCACCTGCTCCGGCGCCGCCTTTTGCCCTCGGCACCCCAAAGTCTGAGCGTCTTTCGGGATCACAAAGCCTTCGTTGAAAAAACAAGAGACCTGAATGTCGCCACTGGCTAAGGTTTGAATCGATAGAGCCCCAAATTCATCACTTTCAATGCTAAAACTTCCCGGCCTTCCGTAAAGCTCAAAGCACGTTTTCTGTCCATTGTAGACCTTGAAATGCAAAGGGTGGTCTTCATAAGCCAGAAACGCATCCAAGGAATCATCGATAAAATTGATCTGTTTTCCTTGGCTCGATTTACAGCTTTCATTATCAGCCGTCAAAAGCTCTTCAGCGTCGGCCACCACGGGGGCACAATGTTGAATCAGTTTCAAAGACTGGGACCAACAATTGTTTGTCACTTCAAATTCGCAAATGGGCTTTTTTAGGGACTTCCCGTCATCGATAAATGCGGTATCCAACTCCGAGCTCCAACCACTGCATGAGGCCACCAGAAGCCCCAGAAGTCCAATGCTGATGGTCTCCTTCAGCATCTAAACCTCATCGTCCTCTTCATCTTCGTCAGAAATAGAGCCTAGGTTGTATTTCTCAACACGATAGCGCATCGACCGAAAAGAAATATCCAAAAGGGCGGCCGCTCGTTTTTTAACACCACCGGCAGCATGAATGGCTTTAATGATAAGCTCTTTTTCGATTTGCCCTAACACCTTTTCTAAATCGATACCCTCTTCGGTGATCTCAA
The DNA here is from genome assembly GCA_964588335.1 of uncultured Pseudobdellovibrionaceae bacterium. Classification (GTDB taxonomy): domain Bacteria; phylum Bdellovibrionota; class Bdellovibrionia; order Bdellovibrionales; family JAGQZY01; genus JAGQZY01. Next base: position 42,386 of record CAZPOV010000010.1, read on the forward strand.
TACCTTCACTGGAAACCAATTGACGGGAACCACTGGTGGTTTTGACAAAGGGAGGCAAACTTTCTGGTAAAATCGAAGCCCCGGCTTCAAGTGCAACCGTTCTTTCAATGATATTTTCTAGCTCCCGAACGTTACCTGGGTAATCATACTTCTTAAGTATGTTCATGGCATCGGAACTGATACTGTTAACAGCTTTTCCCAATCGCTCGTTGTACTTTTTTAGAAAGTGCTCAGCGAGAAGAGAAATATCATCTTTACGCTCACGCAACGGTGGCGTTTTAATCTGGATAACGTTTAAACGATAAAATAAATCCTGACGAAAACTACCATCGCCAACCATTTGCTCCAAATCACGATTGGTCGCAGCGATCAGACGGACAGTCACATGGGTGTCCTCGGTGGATCCGACACGTCTTACCACACGTTCTTGAATGGCCCTTAGCATTTTAACCTGAATCGTTAAAGGCAGCTCTCCGACCTCATCAAGGAACAAGGTTCCGCCATCGGCCACTTCAAAAAGACCGGCTTTATCGGAAACAGCTCCTGTAAAAGAACCTTTCTTATGACCGAACATTTCTGATTCCATCAAAGATTCAGGAATCGCTCCACAGTTTACAGTGATAAAAGGCTTATCTTTTAACGGACCGTTATAGTGGATCGCTTTGGCGACCATCTCTTTACCGGTCCCGCTTTCACCGGTGACCAAAATATTGGTCGGCGTCGCCGAAACCCGCTTCACCATCTCGTAGATGTTGTGCATCGGCTGAGAGTTTCCAACAAGACTCTGAAAACTGTATTCTTTATTAAGTTCTTTTTTAAGGGTGCGGTTCTCTACTTCTAAATGCTGGCTGCGCAAAGCATTGGCGATGTTAATTCGAACTTCATCCAATTTAAAAGGCTTAGTGACGTAGTCGTACGCCCCCATCTTCATAGCATCCACAGCAGTTTCAGTTGTTCCAAACGCGGTGATCATCATGAAAAGCAAGTCGGGGTAATTGTCCTTACAATGCTTTAAAAGCTCAATCCCTGTGACATTTGGCATTTGCAAATCAGAAATAACCAAATCAAAAGTCTTCTTTTTGAGAATATCAATGGCTTTCTGCCCATCCTCAACACAGGTGACTTCATAACCCTCTTTCTTCAACATGATCTCTAGAAATTCACGAATGGATTCTTCATCATCGACAACAAGAATTCTTGGTTTCATCCAAAGCCTCCAAACTCCATTGTCGGTTGAATAGTCAATTTGGGCAAGTCTTAAGCCAGGACCATTCAAAGGTACGAAAGCGCTGCGTCTAAGATGGATTGAGCGCTGTAAAGTTCATCAAAAATTCGGTGCCGACACCAAGCTCACTGTTCACCTGAATATCGCCCTTGTGAGATTCGATGATGGAGTGAGTGATCGCCAGTCCAAGCCCAGTGCCCTTATGTTTCGTGGTATGAAAGGGTTCGAAAATTCTCTCTTTAAGCTCGTCACTCATACCGACACCATTGTCTTTGATACTGACAGTGATCCACTTGCCGTTTTTTCTTACAGAAATGGTAATGGTGGGCTGCTCACTGCCCTCCATGGCTTGGGCTGCATTCACCAAAATATTCAGTAAGGCCTGTTTCAGCTTGTCGCGATTGCCAAGAATCTTCAGTTCCCCATCAACCATCGAGTCAACTTTAAGATTTGCTGTGTGTGCATCGTTTTGCATGAACTGAACGACCTCAGCGATCAGTTTCCCGAGGTCAATTTTGTCTTCCATGGGGGCTTCGGGCTTGGCAAAGTCAAGAAATTCGGTGATCAGATTATTCAGCCGGTCAATCTCTTTGCTGACGATCGACATCAGCTTGGTGGTTTGTGCAGCATCACTATCCCCAGCTTTCAACAGTTCTATACTTCCACTGATACCGGCCAATGGGTTTCGAATCTCATGGGCAATACCGGCGGCTAACTGGCCAATAGCGGCCATTTTTTCAGACTGTCGAACGCGTTTTTCAAGAGCCTTCATGTGAGTGTGATCTTGAAAGGCGACAATGCGTCCCTGGGGCAAACCACTCTCATCGCGGAGCTCACTCACACTCAAATTAAGAAGTCGCTTTTCACCCTGTCGGTCAAACTTGATGTCAAATTCATGGTCTAAACTGGCGGTGGCCAACTCAATATGCGGTAGACAGGCTGAAAAAGGCTTATTGAGAACCTCGCCGGGCTTCAGCCCAAGGATCGAATGCGCGGCCGGGTTGGCCTGCAGAATCCGCATTTGCTGGTCGACTGTGATCAAACCCGAATTGATGTTGGAAAGAATCAGTTCATTCAAATTCTTTAAGGTGACAACATCACGCACTCTTTCCTTGAGCTCCGCACCCATCACATTCAATTGCTCACTGAGATAGCCAGCCAGGTAAGCCACCGTAAAAAATGCTAAATTATTGACCCCAACCGCTAGATAGGCTGTGTTTCCTGACAGACTGGTATCCAGTGAGACGATGAAAGAAAACAAAACCGAAGTCCAAAGCGCTAACATTAAAGCGCCCTTGCGCTGGAAGATCACTCCACACAATATCAAATTGACCAGATAGAGGAAAATCAACAGCGATTGCTGAACGCCAATAAAATAAATCAACCCTGTAATATAAAACGCTTCAAAGAAAAACAAAAACCCTGTGGTCCATGGATTGTTATGAAGATTGCGAAAAAACAGAAAAAAACTGAATTGTAGAAGTAGGGAAAAACCGATTAAAAAATAAAGTGGGTAAAAAACCTGAGTCGCATCGATCCTTGACTCGAAAAACTGAAACGACAGCGTAAAAAGCAAAACAACAAGAAGAAATCCAAAGCGAATGCTATGCACCGTAAATGACTGATTTTCAGTCTTAGAGAAATCAAAGCGTTGTGCCAGACCACGACTGGCGACCATTACATACCACCTGCCATATTAAAGATCGGCAGATACATCGCGATAACGAAAAAAGCGACAATGCCACCGAGAACCACAATCATCATGGGCTCCATTAGACTGGTAATACTGTTCACCGCCACATCCACTTCATCTTCATAAAAATCAGCCACTTTATTTAACATTTCATCCAAAGCACCGGTTTGCTCTCCAACGGCGATCATTTGAGTCACCATATGCGGAATAAACACTTCTTGTGCTAATGGTACGGATAAAAGCTTTCCTTTGGCAATTGACTGGCGCGACTTCATCAGAGCATTTTCAATAACTGAATTCCCACAGGTGTTGGCGGCAATTTGCAAAGCATCCATAATCGAAACACCGGCGGCCAACAATGTTGAAAGAGTTCTTGAAAATCGAGCCATCGCCGATTTAATGATAAAATCACCAAACACAGGAAGGCGGATTAAAATATTATCCAATTGAACTTGACCCGCTTTGGTGCTTTGCCAAGCCTTAAACGAAGCGATGATGGCACCGACCACCACAAATATCATGTACCAACGATCGATAACGAAATCACTCATGTTCATGCATACTTTCGTCATGTACGGAATTTCCATTCCAGAGCTTTCAAAAATTTCAACGAACTTGGGAATCACAAATATCAATAATCCAAAAACCACCGCTAAGGCGATAAATAGAACAATGACGGGATAGGACATAGCGCCCTTAATTTTTCCATTCAATTTGACCGACTTTTCGATATATTCGGCGAGACGGTTGAGGACCTGATCGAGAACACCACCCTCTTCCCCGGCGATTAACATGTTGATATAAAACTTGCTAAAAACATTCGGGTGAGCCTTAAAGGCGTCTCCTAATTTCTTACCTTCAGAAATATCAGAGACAATTTTATTCAAAGCAGCGTCCAAACCCTTACCACGGGGTGATTGTGAAAGCACTTCCAAAGCTTGAACCAACGGCACCCCTGATTGGATCAAGACCGAAAGCTGACGAGTAAAAACCTGGAGATCTTTCGGTTTTACTTTAGCACCAAAGCGACTGGCGATTTTTGGACCCGACCCAGAAGACGACAGCGCCCCGGTGGCCACCTTGATAGGGATTAATTTCTTCGCACGCAACTTGATACGAGCTTCAGCTTCATTGTTGGCTTCAATCGATCCTTGAACCACTTTGCCGTTGAATGCTTTTGCTTGATATCCAAACGTTGGCATTAAAACCCTGCTTTCTTAAAGAGATTCATCATCTGCTCAACATCTAAACTGTTTTGCAGGGCTTGCTCTTTGGTGATGTGTCCAGCTTTGAAAAGACGGAAGAGATTTTGGTTCAAAGTCGTCATACCGCTTTTTTTCTGCCCGACTTGCATCATTGTCTCCAACTGGTGCAATTTATTCTCACGAATGAGATTTCGCACTCCGGGGTTCATCAACAGAAGCTCATAGGCTAGAACGCGCCCGCTCTTTTTACTTGGCAGCAACTTCTGACTGATCACACCTTGAAGTGTAAAGCTGAGCATCACCCGGATGCGATCTTGTTGATCGGATGGAAAAACACTGACGATTCGATTGATGGTTTGCACGGCCGAGTTGGTGTGCAGAGTTGAAAAAACCAGGTGACCTGTTTCAGCCAACTGTAGAGCTGTTTCAATGGCTTCCAAATCTCGTAACTCACCGATCAAACAGTAGTCAGGATCCTGTCGCACCACCGATTTCAGTGCTCGGGTGTACGAATTGGAGTCGGTGCCGATTTCGCGTTGACTCACCATACATTTTGCATGGTCGTGCATGTACTCGATGGGATCTTCCAGCGTGACAATATGGCCATACTTGGTTTTATTGATTTCACCCAAAAGCGAAGCAATCGTTGTGGTTTTACCAGAACCCGTCGGCCCAGTGACTAAGACCAATCCATTCGGAATATTGGTGAGCGCTCGCAAATAATCAGGCAATCCCAGATCTCTAAAGTCTGGCACCATCACAGGAACCTGCCGAAAGGCTCCAGCCACGGCATTTTTTGAAAAATAGTAATTGGCTCGAAACCGCGCAACCCCTTTGACTTCAAAGCTAAAATCCAACTCCTTAGCCTGCTCAAACATGGCCTTCTGGTGGTCTTTCAAAACGGAATAGCAAATTCGACGTGAGTCCTCGCTGGATAATTTATCCATTTTAACTCGTACAATTTTACCATCAATACGGAGTCCTGGAGCCGCGCCGGGTGTGATATGCACATCCGAAGCTCCACGATCTTTTGCAAATTTCAACAGCTGGATCAAATTCATTAGAACTCAGGGTCCTCCATAGTTTTCGAAAGCACTTCCTGTACTGAGGCGAGGCCCTTTTTCATTTTTGTAATTCCCGATTGGCGAAGAGAAATCATTCCACCACGCAAAGCCGCTCGTCGCAACTCAAGAGGTGTAGCACCTGTCAGAACCGCATCGCGAATTTGATCGGTCATCGGCATCACCTCGTAAACAGCGACTCGACCGGTTTTGCCAGTGCCATCGCAACTGGCGCAACCTTCGCCTTTTTTGGGCTCGACCGATGCAATATCCTCTTGCTTAACTCCCATACCGAGTAGGACTTCGGGAGTCACGCTATCGGGAACCAAGCAGTTTTGACAGTTTTTCTTTAACAGTCGCTGGGCCAGAATCAGTTCAATGGTGGAGGTTACCAAAAACGGCGGTATCCCCATATTAAGTAAGCGATCGATGGTTTTGGTGGCATCGTTGGTGTGGAGGGTGCTTAAAACCAAGTGACCGGTTGAGGCGGCTTCAAAGGCGATTTCGCCGGTGACATGATCTCGAATCTCCCCGACCAGGATCACATCTGGATCCTGACGAAGAAACGATCGCAGAGCGCCAGCAAAGGTAAAATCAATATCTGGTTTGACTTGAACCTGATTGATACCCTCGATATTAAATTCTACCGGATCTTCGGCGGTACTAATGTTTTTGGTGACGTCGTGAAGTTCATAAAGGGCTGAGTAAAGTGTTGTTGTCTTACCGGAACCCGTTGGACCGGTAACCAGAATCAGTCCTTGAGGCCGATGCAGTCTTTCGAGAAACTTCTGCAGTTCTTCTTCTTCAAACCCCAAGTCTCTTAGATCCAGCTTTAAATTCGACTTATCGAGAATACGGAGAACCACTTTTTCTCCGGTCACACACGGAAGAACACTCATTCGAAAATCCACAGGCTCCCGGCCAGGGATGCGAATTCGGATTCGTCCGTCTTGCGGCTTTCTTTTTTCTGTAATATCCAGTCGCGACATAACCTTTAATCGACTGGCCACCGAAACCGCCATCGCCACCGGCGGTCGATACTTTTCGATCAGAGTTCCATCTTTGCGAAAGCGAACCCGTAGGTATCTTTCATAGGGTTCAATATGAATATCGGAGGTTCCCGAATTGATGGCTTCAATTAACATGGTATTGACAAATCGAATCACCGGATCGTTACTTTCTTCAACTTCATATTCGGCGGCCGGCGACAGTTCTGATTCCTCAGCCGCATCGGCTTCCATTTCGGTGAGGATATCGCCAGCCGACTCACCTTGAGCGCCATAGTATTTTTCAAGAGCAGCTTCGATTTCATTATCAAGTGCCACCACCGGCTGAATCTTACAGCGGGTTAAAAACGCGATATCATCTTTCACAAAAATGTTGGTGGGATCAGCAAAAGCGACAACCAAACTGTTGCCAGCTTTGGACACAGGAATCACTGTGTGTTTGCGACACTGCTCGACGTTGAGCATGCCAAGAGCTTCTTGGTCGATTTCGAAAGTACTTAAGTCGATGGCGGGAAAGCCATACAAATCGGAAAATTTTTCGCGCAATGTTTGCGGATCAATGGCCCCTTGCTGCAACAATATAGAGGTGAGATTTTCCCCACTTTTGCGTTGCTCGTCTTTGGCTTTTTCAAGTTGGGAAGCTGAAATCAGTTGTCCCTCAACAAGTGTACTAACTAGAGCCTTATTCGACACTCGAATCCTCCAAAAATAATGTCCTTATAGTAGTTTACAGAAACTCGAAGAAAAGTGTACAGGACCCAAGTCCAGAGGAGAGGTCGGCTTGCATTTTATTTTCTAGCCGAAGCCATTTTGCTCAAATTAGAGGCTAATTCACCAACCCTGCGAGCAAGGATTTCAGCCCAGATCTCACGAATTGTAGCAAATGCCATGATATCGACTCCAAGGGCCGCCACCTCTTTGAACAAGAAGTTCGAGTCACCCACCAAATCAAAAACCAAAGAATTGGAAGACAGAAAATGAAAATAGCTCATGTCTTCTAAAATTTGCTGGGGGTAGGTCTCTTCCATGACGAAACAAAAGGAGTACTCTTTTTCACTTTGGATAAAATCGGCAGAATCGACGTGGGAGATCTTAACACCCAGAAGTCCGGACTGATCATTATCAATAATCATAGCCTCGGAACCGCTATTGTGCATTTCTAGAAATACAAAATCCTCAAATCCGAAACGTGCCAACACATCAATCACCGGCAGGGCCAATGGCGAATGCCCAAGAAAAATGACAGATCCTTTATAGTCTTGATTTTGAATCGACTTTAATAACACCTCACGAAACACTTCACTAAAAATCGAGTGTCCCCACAAGGTTCCCTGCTGATTGGACACCAAGTCGATATACTTTAAAAAATGACTGCCAACGGCTCGATACTTGACGACCTCGTAGGCATTAAAACAATTTTCATCAGCAATAATCGAAAGGTCATAGTCGGCGATTTTTTCTTTCAATGACTTACCAGAGAGCCCTGAATCTTTGACAGCTTGCCACTTCACTTGCTGACTCAATTCAGGGTGACTTTCTAAGTAAGAATAGAAGGAATGACTTTGAGAGTAAAGAATCAGTCCTTTAAGTAAGTTTTTCACAGTCGCTATTGTCCTTCAAATTGCCAATATCTTTTTTAATTTGCTCCTTCAGTCTATCAAGATTTTCAAACTTTTTCTCATCTCTTATTTTGCGATAGAATTTTAGGTCAACGGACCTCCCATACAGATCGCCGGAGTAGTCCAGTATATGGGCCTCGACAGTGACTTTATCTCCCGCTACGGTTGGCCGTTCCCCGATATTGACGACCGCCGAATGGCTTTGTTCTCCCCACTCAATCCGACAATGGTAAACGCCGTTTCTCGGCACCAGAGTCTTTAACTCCCCTAAATTCGCGGTTGGAAATCCGAGCGTGCGGCCAAGCTTCTTCCCCTCTTCAACTCTTCCCTGCAGACGATAGGGGTACCCCAAGACCTGGCAAGCCTCACTGACTTCCCCCGACTTCAATAGATGGCGCACCCATGTGCTCGACAAAGTCTGGCCGTTTTCAACTAAGGGTTGGCCTTGCAAGACGGTGACATCGGACTTTGAAAAGAACTGCTTGGCCATTGCAAAGTCCCCTTCACCCTGGTGACCGAAGCGAAAATCATAGCCGAAGAACAGAATCGCAAGGTCGAAAAAGCGGAGGAGATATTGACGCAAAAAGTCTTCGGCACTGACTTGAGCGAAGCTGGCGTTGAAATTTTGAAAAATAAGGTGCTCAACGCCCAGGGCCTGCAGATGTTCAATCTTGGCGGTCTCATCCATCAAGAGCTCAAATCCCTTGGTTTTAAAGACTAGGTCGGGGTGCGGTTCGAAACAGAGAACTGCCGATTGCAAGTTTCGACTTTGGGCCTTTTCAATCAAACTTTCGATCATGTGCTGATGACCCCTATGGACACCATCAAAGTTACCTATTGTGAGGGCCACAGGCGAGGGCAAGGGCTTCATTGTCGCTAAATTTCCGCGATGGATTTCCATTCCTAGGATATATCAGCCTTTAATGGCGTGGTTAAGTAAAATTTACCCTGCCCATATGGACTTCAAGTGACTACAATAAGGCCATGGCTCAACCTTTGAATTTTAAAGACCTGTTCCTACGGATGCTCGTTATATTTTTAACCTCCCTGGTGGTGCTATTTCTTACGCGCGAGAACAGCTTTGATCTCCAATTCAAGATTCGTAAAAAACAAGAAACCTTCAATCAACTTCTCATCATTGAGGTGGCCAACAGTGACTCGATTGAAGAGGTCCTAAAAACACTGAAACAAAAAGGTGTTAAGGATATTTATGTTAGCCACTTTCTAGAAGACCAAAGTGATGAAATCGTCACTCCTTATATTGTGTCTGAGAAAGTTTCAAATTATTTAAGTATCGACCTCCCTCCTGATGGCGATGGTTTAACAAGAAGAGTAAAGTTTCTTAATGACAACCATCCGAAAGCTGGCCAAAAACCCTTAACCCTCAACTATCGGGGCTCTGAGAACACTTTTTCTAATATCAATTACTACGACCTGGCTGCGAGCGGAATGGATTTGCAAAATAAAGTGGTCATAGTTAAAAGCACCAAGCCGATCAATTATTATACGACACCGGTTGGCTTACTCTCGGAAGCTGAAATCGTCGCCACTCTTCTTGATAATCAATTTGCCAATCGCTTTATCCCGCCAAAAAGTTTCATTGCACCCATTATTATTCTTTTTGCGTTGATGCTCATTACAACCATGTTTCTGATTTATCTGCCTTCGACTCTCGCCTTAATTTCAACTGTCGTTCTTGGTATCACCTATCTCAGTCTTTCTCTTTGGACCTTTGATACATTTTCATTTTGGACGCCCCTATTAGCCCCCATCATTCAATTTGCACTGACGTTCTTATTGATTTCAAACTACAAATTTGTCCTCAATGAAAAAACACGCTGGAGCCTTGAGCGAGAATCTGTCTTCTTCAATCAGGTTGAAGAAATGAAAACCAATTTTTTGAGCTTATTCAGTCATGATCTAAAAACCCCTTTGGCGAAGATCATTGGTATCGTCGACACACTGAAAAGTAAAATTGATGATCCAGAGGTCCATTCTGAACTGGATAAGATTCACCAATCGTCACTTGAGCTGGATAAATACATAAAAAAGATTTTGAAGATGTCTCAGATCCAGTCAAAGAGTATTTCTCTGAACAAAGAGCCCACCGACCTTAACCAGTTGATTGATCAGGCCGTACAACAAAATCTTCACCTAGCACAAAGCAAAGGGATTCAAATTAACAAGAAGACCACACCTTTGTTTATGGTGGATATTGACCCTTCATTGGTAAAAGAAGTCATTATCAACTTCTTGGAAAATGCCGTCACCTATTCTCCTGAAAACAGTCAAGTTACTGTAATTTCAGACGAAGTTGAGGATTTTATTAAAGTCTCCGTGATCGACGAAGGTAATGGCATCCCAAAAAACATACAAGAGAACATTTGGGAGAAGTCGTTTCGCTTTGATAAAGAAAAAAGTGGCTATGGACTGGGACTGTTTCTATCACGCTACGTGATTCACCTCCACGGAGGACAAGTTTTTTTAAATAGTCGAGAAAATAGTGGTAGTGAATTCGGCTTTCTAATACCCTTGAGCGAGGAGAGCAACAATGAAACCTCTTAATATTCTAATAGCTGACGATGAACCGGATTTGAGAAAATACATCATCCACATTCTTGAAACGGATGGTGGCGGCAAAATGAATTTTGTGGAAGCCGAGAATGGACAACAGGCCATCGACAAAATTGCCGACACCGCATTCGACTTGATTTTACTGGATGTCAAAATGCCCGTTATGGATGGATTAGAGGCTCTAGAAAAACTCATTGATATGGAAGTCAGCGCTTTTGTGGTCATGATTACAGCCCATGCCAACGTGCGCGATGCGGTTCACGCCATTAAACTGGGAGCCTATGATTATCTTGAAAAACCATTGCAGAAAGATAAAATTTTAGAAATTTTTCGAAAAGCCGTCGAAGCACGACGTCTTGTTGAAGAAATTTCTTTAAGTTTTCCGATTTTAGAATCTGATGTAGAAAGTGAAATCATTGGTCACTCGAAACCGATGAAAGATGTTTTTGATCTCATCAAAAAAATCTCTAATGTCGATAGCACCATTCTTCTGCGTGGAGAAAATGGAACCGGTAAAGATCTCGTCGCCAAAGCCATACACTTTAACTCCAACCGAAAAAGTGAGCCCATGGTCAACGTCAACTGTGCCGCCATTCCTGACGGATTGGTGGAAAGTGAGCTTTTCGGTCACGAAAAGGGAGCATTCACCGATGCCAATGAACGACAAATCGGTAAGTTTCAGTTGGCCAACAACGGAACCCTTTTTCTTGACGAGATTGGTGAATTGAAGCTTGAGGTGCAGGCCAAGTTGTTACGAGTCCTACAGGACAAAACCTTTATGCCGGTTGGCTCCAACCGAACCCAAAAAACCAATGCTCGGATTATCACGGCGACCAATCAGAATCTTGAAAAATTGGTCGAAGAGGGGCGTTTTCGTGAGGATCTTTATTTCCGCTTGAATGTAATCCCCATCTTCATTCCACCCTTGCGAGAACGGCAGGACGACATTCCTTCACTTCTGCTTTATTTTATTAAGAAATTCGCAAACACACCCAGTGAAGAAAAAAGCTTCTCTGCCGAAGCCATGAAAAAGCTGACCGACTATCCTTGGCCCGGAAACATCCGAGAGTTGGAAAATTTAGTGCAGCGCTCTTTGATACTTGCCACCAGTGACACCATCGGGCTTAACGATTTGCCACCACAAATTGTGAAGTCAGAAAAACCAAAAACTGAAGATTTGGATTTTGAAAAATTTAAAATTGAATCGGAAAAATCGTTTATCGAGAAAGCCTTGGCGGCTAACGATGGAAAGATCAATCGAACGGTCGCCAACGCTAACATTCCCAAAAACACTCTGTTGCGGAAAATAAAAAAGTTCAATATCGACCTGAAGAACTTACCGGACGACTGATTCGACGGCCTCAATCACATGCCGAGGCTTAATATTCTTCATGCAGGCGTGGGTTTTGATCGGACAAGAGCGACTCCCATGCTGACCACAAGGGCGACAGAGAAGATCCTGGTCTTCAACCACACGCGCCTCAGGGTTCCACGGTTTATAACCCAATTCCTGAACAGTGGGTCCAAAGATGGCAATTGTCGGACAGCGGACCACACTGGCCATATGCATGGCTCCTGAGTCATTACATATTAAGGCGTTGGCCTTCCATAGAAACATCATCGACTCTAGTACATTCAAATGACCCGCCAAACTAAAGCTATTGGGAATCTGTTTGTGGACTTTTTCACAAAGTTCACGCTCGTCGGGAGCACCGACAATCAAAACCTGGTAATTCTGTCTCGCAAAATGAGTGGCCACTCGAATAAAACCTTCCGACGGCCATCGCTTGGTGGGCCAAACGCTTCCAGGAGCCACACACACGTAGGGGCGATCGACTTTAAACCCGGGCAGTTTGTCTTCAGCCAGTTTTTTAAGTTTACTCTCGGTCCAAGGAAAATGATTTAAGCTCATCTCCGCCCACTGCGGAATACTTTCCTCTTTCTGGGCAAAGGCTTCCAGGTTCACCGCCACTTTTTCGTACACGGCCGCCAGCAGCTGCAACTGCCGCAGAGCCTCTGGCCAAAGTAGATTTCTTTCCACCCGTTTTGTGAAAAAAGACGCGTTCCAAAATTTTTTGTAGCCGATCTTGTGGTTGGCCTTTAACGACTTTACAATTTTATGACTGGTAAACGATTGGTGAGGACAAAAAACAGTATCAAAACTGCGATCTTTAAGAAACTTTCCCACGTCTGCTTTGTTCGACTTATCAACTTCAAGAACTTCGTCACAAACTCCAAGTTCTTTCATAAGACTGCCATAGCCCTTGCGACAAACCAAAAGTATTTGAGATTGGGGCGACCAATATCGGATGTGCTTTAATGTTGGGATCGACAACAGCAGATCGCCTAAGAAGGCTGTTTGAATATAAAGATGAGTCATGGTTTCAGTTTTTGAACCTCGCCTACTATGCTGCCAATTTTTATTTTGGATTCTAGGCGAACAATAAATTTTTTGTCGTCAGCAGTCAACCACAGGTAATTTTCTCCCGTCGGCTTGAACTTCCCATCGATATCAAATTTTGGTTTTACTACAAAGGTATCAAATTTACCGGCATCCGTATAAATTGTCTCTCGACGAATCACCTTGGCTGTCATTTCAATATTTTTACCTTCATGCCCGACTCGTACCTTTAACTCTTTTCCAACCTTCAGGGTGAAGTTGCGTAGGTAATAGGCGGCGCTGAAAACATTCTGCGAATAGGCTTCTAAGTCCCATTTGATTTTCTTCTTCTCTAGTTCCTTGTCCGGTCTTTTTTTATTGTCCCACATCGTTGCCACCTGCTTTTTATGGTCAAAGTAGGTGCGCGTTTCTCTGACTTGCTTGGATTCTTTAACATGAATCTCGTAGGAGTGTGGTAAAAGAGTTTCATAATCGACAAAGGTTTCAGCGACATCGTCGACCTTATAAAAAACCGAAAACAACGGACTGGTTTTGATTATATATTTAAAGTGATAAGACTTTTTTCCATTCACTTGAACCATGGGCATGACTTTCATAGTGAACTTGCCGGCTTCGACGCCAAAATACGAAATGCCTAAAACAATGGTTTCGCCAACATTGTAGGGCTGATCGATGGGCCTTCTTCCATCAAAACCTTCTGAGTCTTCCAAAGGTGGCTGGCGCGGCGTCTTCGCCTGTTGGCTCTTTGATTTCGGATCTTTGTCTGTCGACTCTCTATTCGATGGTTTTTGTTTTTTGTTGGCCGCCGACTCTTTTTGAGTTGTGGTTTTTTTCTCGACTGACTTGACTGGTTTTTTGGTCGACTCGGATTTTGCCGATGGCGCTGGCTTTTTGTCGTTTTGGACTTGCTGCTTTTTTGATTTTTTTGACGGAGTCTTTTTGGTAGCCGAGGGACTTTGCTTAGCCTCCGCCGTATTGTCCTCTGAGTCCGGGGACTCCTCAGGCTCATCCATGGTTTCGATTTTTACCACGTCTTCAAACTCGGAGGTGTCTTCAACCTGTTGGGCTGCCTTTTCTTCATCAAAGGTAGCACAAGAAACAAGCACTGCAGACAGGTATATTAGGGCCGTTACATTCAGAACAAATTTCATCCCGACCATTCTAGCAGTCTTAAGCCCAAGTCGATAGAGTTTTCCCGGTTGAAACATTATGTTTCAATCCAAAGGCTTCTGCCCCTCAAAACCCATTTTCCAACGGCGATGCACCCACATCCATTGCTCAGGGGCGTCTAAAATCTGCTTCTCTAAAGCGCGATTGTATTTCTCGGTCATATGGCGAAGGGTTTCTTCTTTGCTGGTTTTTTCCTCAAACTCAATGGGCGGAGAGCAGGTGATTTTGTGGCGTCCGTTACCAATGCGTTTGTCGTAAATAGGAATCACTGGCGCGCCTGATTTTTTAGCAAACAGCGCCAACCCTACCGCCGTACCGGTCTCATAGCCAAAAAATGTGGTTAAAATACCATTGGGGGGACCAGTGTATTGATCAAGAACAAAGATGACGATTTCATTTTTCTTCAATGCTTTCAAAATCTCGTAGCTGCTTTTGCGTGGCGGAATAAAGCGCACGCCTTTGGCTTTTCGGGCACCGAACCAAAGATCATTGAGCCATTGCCACTCAAAAACCTTAGAGATGATATGCACTTTATAGCCCCAGCTGGCCAAGGCGGCGGTACCGAAATCGCCGTTACCGACATGGGGTGCTAGCAAGAACACACCTCGCCCTTGCTGAAGAGCTTTATCGATATATTCATTGCCTTCAAGGTCGACAATTTCTTCAAACTTTTTTTGATCCAAAAAAGGCATGGAGTAAAATTCTGTCAAAGTCAGCCCCATATGATAAAGCGACTTCCTGGCCATCTGTGCCGCTTGCTTCTCGGTTTTTTCGGGAAACACTCGCTGGACGTTACGTATGGCATCGCGCCGACGAATTCGCACCACATCAAACCAAATCAGGCCGATCATCCAAGCAATCCCCTGATGCACAAAACGCGGCATAATATGAATCACATAGGCAACTGCCAGTAGAGGGTATTTCAATACTTTCAACGGATAACCTCCTCAAGCCTTGTGAAAAATTCGTCCCGACGCTCCTGTAGTTCGATTGTCATTTTGCAAACCCACATCTGAATGCCTATCTCAAAAAAGTGTTTACGATAGCGGTGCAGTTTCACCGCATCTTTTTCGGTGATCATGAGGTCTCGGCAGTTTTCCACCTTCATATGGTAGGTCATTCTTTCGATATCATCGGGCTTCCAGTAATAATGGTCTGGGAACACAAACTTACGGACGGGTTCCACACCTTGCTCTTGCAAGGTTTTTAAAAAAGCGTCTGGGTTACCAACCCCACAGGTCATGGCTTTTTTGGCTCCTGGCTCACTCCAAGAAAGACCCTCCACCAAGGGAGACCAATGGGAAAAAACGAAGTCCGAGAAAAAAATATTCTCTGACAAGACATAGGGGGCGCATTGCTTTTGCAACCACTCAAGTTGTTTGTCGTCGGTGTAATTGCATTTATTAATGATAACCAAGCGTGCGCGCTTGAGAGCCGAGAATCCCTCGCGCAAATAACCCACCGGTAAAGGTCGATAATTGCTTCTTGGTGCCGACCCATCTAAAAGCACAATGTCGGCATCCCGCTGCAACTTTCGATGTTGAAAAGCGTCGTCGAGAATAAACAAATCAACAGCATCATCGGCAAGCGCTTTTTCTCCGGCCCGCCAACGATCCCGCCCCACATAAACGCGAGCCTTGGTTTTTTGTACTAACCACAGGGGCTCGTCACCACAGGTGCGCGGATCTAATTTTGCCGTCACTTCCAGGACGCCACTAAAATCTCCTGAATAACCTCGACTTAAAATCACCACTTTTTTATTTTGGTCGGTAAAATAATCACTGAGCGCTTGCACCCAAGGCGTCTTTCCGGTGCCTCCGGTGGACAGGTTTCCAAATGCGATCACTGGGCGAGACAACTTTTTTGTTTTTAAAAAGCCCCAGTCATAAAATCGCCCTCGCAACCAAGCCAGAAACATAAAAAGGAGGCCTAACGGCCAAAGCAAGGTCCGCATCATCCGAAGAATCGACTCTCTAAAAACTTCACCACGTTTTCGGTGGCGTTGCCTTGCCCCAGTTTGTCTTTAATTTTTTTCAAGTTGTCGATTTGGGTTTTACGAAGGTCTTCATCTTTCCAAAGCTTTTCAATCTCAGCGGCCAAAAACGCCGGTGCGGCTTGTTCCTGAAAAAGCTCAGGTACCACTTTGTTTTGCGCCACCAAATTTACGATACAAAAAGCATCCACCGTATTGACCAAACGCTTGGCAATAAATGCTGTGATGGGGTTCATCTGATACATCACCACCATCGGCTTTTCACAAAGTGCCACTTGTAAAGTGGCGGTTCCGGAGGCCGACAAAATGTAATCACACCCTAAGATCATTTTCGTGGGCGGTGCTTGCACCACTTCGATATCAAAATCATAAGCTTTCAGAGCCGGTTCGATATCTTCAATCGACAATGTCGGCGCCAGTAAAAGGCGAGGTTGAATCTCCCCTTTTGTCTTTAAAATAGCTGCTGCTTCAAGCTGACTTTTTAAATTGTATTGGATCTCACTTTTGCGGCTCCCGGGCATCAGTCCCAACACCGGAACTTTGTTTGCTGGCTCCGGAATGTGATCCATCTCTTGTTCAATGACCTCCACTAAAGGATGGCCGACAAAATGGGCTTCCATACCATGTTGTTTATAGAAATCGACCTCGAAGGGGAACACCACCAACATTTCATCAACATAGGCTTTAACCTGCTTGATCCGCCCCTTCTTCCAAGCCCAAAGCTGTGGAGATATATAATAAACCACTGGTATATCCATGGCCTTCAATTTTTTAGCTAACCTTAAGTTAAAACCAGGATAGTCGAGAAGCAGAGCGAATTTGGGTTTTTCAGCGGCGGCTTTTTTCAAAATGGCATCGGCAACACTTTTAATGGCTCCGTAATGCTTGATGACCTCTTGCAAACCCACCACCGCCATGTCTTCCGCGAACCCTTGGCAATCCATGCCATCGCGGGCCATCGCCCGATCCCCGACTCCATAAAAATGGCTGCGTGGATGGGATTGCCGCCAACTTTTAATAAAGTTTTTGGCATACATACAGCTGGAAGCTTCGGCTGCAATGATTAGGATATTATCGGTTTGCAAGTCGCCGACTGATCTCATCACGAATTTGTTCCGCCACTTTCATGGCCAAAAGGGCTTGTTCTCCGGTGACAATGGGAGAGTTCCCACTCAGAGCACAATCCACAAAAGATTGATCTTCAGCGAGCAAGGCATCACCTTTATCCAGTTCCCAGGCTTCAAACTCCAGCGGTAGGTCTTCTTCGAAGTTTTCCCACTCACCGGTTTTAGTGGTCAGATTCAACTCGCCTGTTCCAAAATCGATAGACAGGTACTGAGTTTCTTGAAACACACGAAACTTCCGCTTTGCCGTCTGCGATACTCGCGACGCCGTGATATTGGCCACCGCACCCGAAGCAAACTCCAAGCGGGCATTGGCAATGTCCACATGGGGAGTGATCACCGGTGTCCCCACCGCCGAAACTTGGGTGACAGGACTGTTGGTTAAACTCATAATCACGTCAAGATCATGAATCATCAGATCCAAAACCACATCGACATCGGTACTGCGTGGTTTAAACGGCGCTAAGCGATGACACTCGATAAATAAAGGCTCTTTCAATTTGCCTTTAGCCGAAACCAGGGCCGGATTGAATCGCTCGACATGTCCAACCTGCAAGATCACATTTTTTTGTTTGGCCAATCGGCAAAGTTCAGTGGCTTCATCCACCGTCGTCGTGATTGGTTTTTCAATCAAAAGGTGCTTGCCAGAATTGACAAAGTCTTTCGCTATTTCAAAATGCAACGGCGTGGGTGCTGCAATTAAAGCCGCATCCACTTGATCTAAAATGTCTTTGTAATTCTCAACAGCCTGACAGCCATACTTGTCGGCCAGGGCCTTTCCCTTTTCTAAGTCAGGGTCACAAATCGCCATCAACTGTGAGTTTTTGATATTGTGAAATTTTTCGGCATGGTAAGTCCCCAGGTGCCCGGCACCGACAACGGCCATTTTTAGCTGACTCATAACGCCAATCCTCTTTCTGATCGTTTCGAAAACTTCAGCAAAGCTTGAACAGCCTCACTTTGCCCACACTCAGCCTCAACACGATTCAAAGCCTCTTCAATGGTGGTGTGATCACCCTTGGTAATAATTCGCAAAGCTTTGCGAACAGCGCCGATATCATCTTTTGAAAAGCCACTGCGATCCATGCCGATTTGGTTCGCGGCTCGCATCACCGCATACTTCCCTTGCGCAATGGCAAAGGGCAAAACATCTTTGTTTACCGAACTATCACCGGCGATGTAACAATACTGACCCAAGCGCACAAACTGGTTGAAGGCGCAAACGCCTCCCACTTTTACGTGGTCTTCCATTTCAACGTGACCCGCCAATTGCGTGGAATTGGCAATAACAACATGGTTTCCAATTTTGCAGTCATGAGCGATGTGCACATAGGCCATAAACAGGCCGTGGTCTCCGATCACCGTTTCTCCACCACCGGTGGGCGTTCCAGCGTGAATGGTGACGTATTCACGAATCATATTATTGGCACCGATAATCACCTTGGTGGCCTCGCCACCGTATTTAAGGTCTTGGGGCGTCTCGCCCACCACAGCGCCTGGGTAAATTCGCGAGCCTTCACCCACTGTGACCACGGTGTTGGCAGCACCGACGGTAGCAAACTGATCGACAATGACTCCTGCCGCCAACGAGACATTACCTCGGATCACCACATAGGGGCCAATTTCGGCTGTTTCATGGATTATAGCTTGGTCTGAAACTATGGCAGTCGGATGAATAGCCATGTTAACTCTTCCTCGGCGTTACCTTCGCCATGATTGTGGCCTCAGAGACCAATTGACCATCACAGTGGGTTTGACATTCCACCGTCAAAATTCCTGATTTCTCTTTCAGAACATGGGCTTGAATCTCAAGAGTATCCCCAGGAGTCACTTGCCTTTTGAATTTGGCACTGATGATTTTTGCAAACAGAACATCCACTGAATCATTGTCGTCTGGGGCACAGGCTAGGGCTCCCGCCTGCGCCATGGCTTCCACCTGCAGAACGCCCGGCATTACCGGGTTGTCTGGAAAATGACCGACGAAATAAGGTTCGTTCATGGTGACATTTTTACGGGCCACAATTTTACGACCGGTGTATTTGGTGGCGTCTGGGCCGTGCTCAAACTTAAGGACACGATCAATAAGCAAAAAAGGAAACCGGTGTGGAATCCTTTTTTGAATCTTCTGAATATCTAAAACGCTGATTTCTTCTGCCATTATTTTGTTTTTTCAAATTCCTTTACCACTTCATCAGTAATATCAAGGTCCGACTTGGCCCACATCACACTTTGGCTGGCTTTTTCAAAAACCATGGAATAGCCCTTTTTCTTGGCCACTTTCGCAATCACTTCTTGGATCTTTTTTAAGATGGGCTCGGTGAGCTCACGCTCTTTCTGCTGAATGTTCAATTGGCTTTGCTGTAATTCCTGTTGAAACGCCATCATCTTTTTTTGCAGGGCCGCCTGTTTTTCAGCACGTGAGCTATCCGATAGAACACTGGCTTTCTTTTGAAACTCGTCGGCTTCTTTTTTTAACTGACTTTCTTTTTTCTTCAGTTCCGCTTTCTTCTTATTGAATTCTTTTTCAAGATTAGACTTCGCACTTTTACCGGCTTTGGTGGCCTGAATCGCCGCCTGCATATCGATATAAGCCGCTTGGAAGGCCATCGCCGGAGTCGCAAATAAAAAAGTAAGAGTCAAAATTAAAGCTTTCATGTCATGTCTCCTTTGTCTGACAGACCAATATTTAAACCAATGTCCATTTTGTATTAAAAAGGGGCTCCAATTGCAAAGTGAAATTCTGAGCCTTCCTCTTGCAACTCAGCTCGTCGATCCAACGGGAATCCCCACTCAAATCGAAGAGGGCCGATCGGAGAGAACCAACGCACACCGAAGCCAAAATCCTCTCGGAAACGAGTATCCACAATATTATTATCCGCCATACCCATATCATAAAAGGCAACACCGCGAATTCCAGCCTCTTTGACAAGAGGAAACTCCAGCTCAAACATAGCCAGAGCCTGCTGAGTTCCACCAACCACAATATAGGACTGTCGCGCAGCCTCGGCGGGTGACAACGGCGTGTCGGGATTGGGAATAATGGCATTGCCGTCGGGGTCGGTCCCATACGGAGGGCCATTTAAATAGTCCTCACGAACCGCTGATTGCTCTCGACGACCCACGTCAGCGAAGTCGAAACCTCGAAGGTTGAAAGGTCCTCCCAAGCGATACAGCTTGGTAAAGGGAACCGGACGGTCTTTGGGCCCCTCAATAATTCCGTATTGCAGATTGGTTCGGAAAACCAAATTCCAGAAGATATTGTAATACCAGCGAAAAAAGGCGTCAGCCTTACGATAGGTCAATCCTCCTCCAATACCCGCCACTTCATAGGAAGCGCTGGTGTGAATCCCCTTAGACGGAGCAAAACGGTCGTTCCGCTTATCGTACTCAACAGAGGCCGTTAAAGAGCTGGTCACACCTTCGGCAGACTTAGGATCTAGGATATCAGTGGCATTGGGTCCTGGCTGCATTTCAAGCTCTGTACCGTCGATTTTATAGCGTAGAAAGCCGTAGAAGTAGCGTCCATAAATGGGATGCCCCACACGCACAGCGCCCCCTTCGACTTTTTCGCGGAAAAGATTGGGGATGTTGCTTTCATTTCGATACACATCAAAGCCGACGGTCCACAGAGTATCGAGAAAATAAGGCTCGGTGAAATTCAAACGATAACGCTTTTGGATTTCCGAGTAATCAATCTGCAAACCAACGTTTTGACCCTTACCAAGGAAGTTGGTCTGATTGAGCTGGGCATTGAAGATCACACCACTGAAGGACGAATATCCCGCACCCAATTGAAAGCTTCCGGTATTTCTTTCTTTAACCACAATGTCGATGTCCATCAGGTCGTCACGGCCTGCCGGTGTCTTCGAGTTGAATTGCACCTGCTCGAAAAATCCCAGACGACGGATGTTATCGATGGATTCCCTTTTACGGGATTCATTATAAAGCTCGCCTTCGCCGATGCGCAGTTCACGGCGCACCACTTTATCGCGGGTTCGAGTGTTACCGACGACATTGATGGTTCCAAAATAAACCTTTTTGCCTTTATCAAAATCGTAAACGATGTCGACCTTGAGTTCATCATCACGGATAAAGGTTCTTGGAATCACGTTGGTGTAGGCATATCCCAAATCACCGTACTTGGCGGTGAAGGCGCGGATATCCTCTTGCACTGTCTCGTAAACAAAAATTTCGGACTCATCGATCGACGCTGTCTCCGCCAGTTCCTCTGTCGTGAACAAAAGATCCCCCGAGAAACTGACTTCTCCGGTGTTGTACTGTTCACCCTCTTCAACCTCAATACTGATGTAGATCCCCTTTTTATCGGGGGTCACTGTGACTTCTGGGCGAGACACCTTGGCTTTGACGTAACCTTTGTTGAAATAAAGGAAACTGATCAGTTGAATGTCTTGCTCAAAAGCATCTTGCTTGTAGGTCCCTGACCCACTGACAGCACTAAAAAAGCCCCCCTCTTGGGTGAGCATTTTGGATTTGATGTCATTGGCGGAAACTTTATCATTACCGATAAAGGATATTCTTTTCACCAAAACCTGATCGTTTTCCGTGATGTTAAAAGTGACACCGACGCCACCTCTTTCATCTTTTTCGACCTTGTAATCCACCTTTGCTAGGAAATAGCCCTTTTCTTCGTAGGCTTTTAAAATGTCCGAAACGCCACGAGTGATCTTTCCGTAATCGATAATTTCGAAAATCTTCATTTTTGTGAGTTCACCGAGCTCTTCGTCATCCAGTTCCGAATTGCCTTTGTACTCAATCGATGTGATCGCGGGTTTCTCGACCACTTTGTAAGTCAGGATGACTCCACCTTTGCTGCCAGGATTGGCGCGGACTTCAATGTCTTGAAAATAACCGGTGGCAAAAAGTCGCTTCACTTCACCTTGGACCGCGTCTTCATCAAGAGCCACTCCAACTTTGTTGGTGAGCTTTTGCATAATGGCGTCTTTTTCAATTTTTTTGTTGCCAACGATCTTAATGGCTTCCACCGATTCCGCGACGGCGAAAGCCGGCTGCCAGGCAACAAAAAGAAGGATCAATAATGAGCCGGTGAATTTTATCCAAGGAGAAAGCAAGTTAAATTCCTCTTCTTACAGCATCTTTTCTAAAGGGGGCAGGCTATTCCCATATATAGTGAAAGTCAAAAAAACCCACTAGATAGAGGGAAATAAGGGACTCACTGGGGACATATATCGCACAACATCATGAAGCAAAAAGGAGACACTGCTTATTGTTTAATCACAAACCGGCTCCAGCGGTGCATTTCCCGTGATTACAGCTTAAAGAATGTCCACAGAGTTTCTGCGGCAACAATATCACGATTCGGTTTTCCCACCCATTTTCGAATCAGGCCTTTGGGAACCTCCATGCCGGGGACGGTGTGTCCACCCCCAACCACTTTGTAAAACCTCACCGGAGCTAAGGCACAATCGTAATCCCACCTTTCCACTTTCGAATCGTCTTCGCGGTTGAGATCAGCCAAACTCTGCTGGCTTGGTGATGGTTTGCACGAATTGCGTGAGGTGAAAACCTGTAGAGTTTGTGGAACTGTTAATCGTTCACCATCCAATTTTCGTTTCAGTAGCAAGGGGCGCCGATCTTTACCATCGTAGCTGACCAAACGGTCTTCGGTCGCATTGATAAAAAGCATGGGTTTACCGACGGTCTTTTGGCAACGACTGGCGATTTCCTTGGACAGACTGCCAATGATAGCAGCATACCCGGCGAAAGAATTATCGCCTTGGCAAGCCACCCGCATGGTCATCATGGCGCCGTTTGAAACACCGGCCAAATATATTTTTTGACCATCAATTTTTGTAAAATGAGCCTTCAGCTTTTTCGCCAGTTCTTTTAGAAAGCTGACATCATCAACATGCGAGACACTGTTGTTGCCATAGTAGGTGTCACGACCGTCATTCCAGTGGTTGCGATTGCGACCTGTGGAATCGGTTCCCTGGGGATAGACCAAAATAAAACCTTTTTGCTTGGCTAGGGCTTCAAACTGTTTGCCCGTACCCTTCCTGAACTTGTCGACACTGCCGTTTCCACCATGGAGAAGAATCAGGACCGATGTTTTTTTTGCCACCGACGGGCTGCCACGGAAAATCTTTACGGTTCGTTGAATATTGGCAAACTCAAACGAAAAATCAGACAAGCCTTCAACCGGCATTTCTGCCGCCTGCGCGCCATAAAAACCACAAAATAGAATCATAAAAAACAAGCGACGCATAACACATCCCCTTTCCCTTAGTAAGATAACGCCACTGCAACAAGAAAGTTGCGATTTCTGTTACCGTTCTCAGTGTCTCATCTTGAAACAGTCCGACCAAAAAGGGCCACCAACCGTTTCTTCAAAGAAATTTCTAGGAGACAAGGGTCAACACGCTTGGGCCATTTAAAAGCAAGAACCGCCAGCAATTTTGAGATCCAGCCAGGACCAGAACCCTGGCAGCCTCATACAGGCTCGTCTCTTGCTGCTCTAATCAGTCGACAAAAACACCATTTTTGAGTTTATAAAGTTTAGGGAATCGGTTGGCGAAATCCTGGTCATGGGTGACCACGATCAAGGTGAGTTTCAAGTCCGTCTGCAATTGAAAAAACAAATCTTGGATCACCCGCCCATTCTCACTGTCGAGATTTCCGGTGGGCTCATCAGCAAAAAGAATTTCAGGGTCATTAACCAAGGAACGGGCAATGGCGACCCGTTGTCGCTCCCCACCGCTCAGCTCCGAAGGATAATGGTGACCGCGCTTGCTCAACCCCAACAAGTCCAACAGTTCTGTGGCCTTTTTCTCAGATTCAGCTTTACTTTTTCCACCCACTCGAGCCGGCAGGGAAACATTCTCGATGGCTGTGAGCTCGGGCAACAGATGATGGAATTGGAATACAAAACCCATTTTTTTATTTCGAAAATCCGCCAATTCATCATCGGTTTTGCGGGTCAGATCTTCACCCTTGTAATAAATTTTACCCAAGCTGGGCATATCGAGTGTTCCCAAGATATGCAGCAATGTGCTTTTCCCTGCCCCCGAGACACCCATGATACAAACAGCATCACCTTGATGAATGCTGATATCCACACCTTTTAAAACTTCAAGACGTGAACTCTCCATCTGATAAGCTTTGGTAATACATTTCGTAGAAAGAATCACATTATTCATACTTCAATCCTTCGACTGGTGACAGGTTAGCACCGCGAAAGGCTGGCGCCAATGTACTTAGAAAACAAATCACAAGAGTGGCAACGATCACCCACACCACATCTTGAAACTCCAGATGAGTGGAAAAATTGGACATCCGATAAACATCTTCAGGCATAATGGGATAAACTTTTTGCAAAGTCTCAAAGCCGAAACAAAACAACAAACCCAAAGTCAATCCTATGGTCAAACCGACCACTCCCAGCGCCAAACCATGCAAGCAAAATAAAAACACGATGTGTTTTTTCTTCAACCCCAAGGCCCGCATCACACTGATTTGAGAATAACGTCGAAGCACCCCTAAGAACAAAGTGGTCGAGACATTAAAAAAGGCGGCAATGACCATAATCAACATGACAAAAAACAAAACCATCTTTTCATACTCGATGGCCCGAAACAAAGATTTGTTGGTCATCGACCAATCTCGTACCGAGTAATCCCATCCTAAATGTTTTTGAATTTTCTCGGCCTCTTTAAAAGATTTATTGGAATCATCGAGGCGAAGACGAAAACCATTGATTTTGTTGCCCATCTCTGCCAACGACTGGACAACGTCCATGTTAGCAATCATCACCCGCTCGTTGAAATCATACTTGCCAAAGTCTAAAATGGAATGAACGTAGAAATTTTGCACCTTACGATCGACCCGCGAGCTGGAGCTTTGTGCCACCTTGGTGTAAATCGCTTTAAAAGGGTCACCCACTTTTAGCTTTAATTTTTTAGCCACCACTTTTCCCAAGTAAGCAGGTTCTCCCAGGCCGGTTTCACCCTGAGGCAAAGTCGAAATGGTTCGTCTTTGCAGCTCTTCAAGGCCTTGAGCGGTTTGCCAGTCCACCCCCTGAAGAATGACGGCTGTTAATTTACCGGCACTGGCTACTAAAATTTCAACTTGTACAAAACCCAAGGCTTGGCGGATGTCGGGACTGACACTCCGAATGTCTTTTTCAACAGCCTTGGGGTCAGTGATGCGCCCACCTCTCTTGAAGACACTGACATCTCCGGAAACATCGATGATTGAACTTTTCAGACTCTCAGTAAAGCCACTGAACCCAGCCATGCTCACCACTAAAAAGGCAACACCCAAACTGATGCCAAACAGAGAAAACAGAGTTGTTGGCTCAGAAAAGATTTGTTTTTGAAAAATGAATTTTCGATACAGCCACCAGTTCAAGAATCAACCTCTTCTTCTTTCAGAAACTTTAAAAATGAAAAAATAAAATCATCGAGATGACCATCCATCACATCTTGCACTTGGCTGGTTTCTTCAGAGGTTCGATGATCTTTCACCATTTGATAAGGATGCATAACGTAGGAGCGGATCTGACTGCCCCACTCGTTGGCTTTTTTCTGGGAATTCATTTCGTCTTTTTCTTTGTTTCGCTCTTCCAACTCTTTTTCATACAAAGCCGCTCGTAACATTTTCATTGCGGTGTCGCGGTTGGCGTGTTGAGACCGTTGGTTTTGGCACTGTACAACAATGCCCGACGGCTCATGCGTGATTCGAACCGCTGAGTCAGTGGTGTTAATATGTTGGCCTCCAGCCCCACTGGCTCGATAGGTGTCGATTTTCAAATCTTCGTTGCGAATTTCAATTTCGATATCGTCGTCGACCTCGGGCCAAGCAAAAACAGAGGCAAAACTTGTGTGTCGGCGGGCATTGGAATCAAAAGGTGAAATCCGCACCAACCGATGCACACCTGATTCGGCCTTCAAATACCCATAGGCGTAAGGTCCCTGAATATTCAAAGTGGCTGATTTCACTCCCGCCTCTTCACCAGCGGTGTATTCCATCACTTCCACTTTATAGCCCTGTTGTTCAGCATAGCGAGTGTACATGCGATAAAGCATACCCGCCCAATCGGCCGCCTCCGTACCTCCGGCTCCTGAATTGATCGATAAAAAGGCTGAGTTGATATCACTCTCGCCATCCAGAAGTTTTTGCAGCTCCAACTCATCCACAACTTTCTGCAAGCGGGCCACTTCACCGACGGCCTCCTGAAAAGACTCGGAGTCCTCGCCCTCTTCAGCCATATCAAGGAGAATACCGACCTCTTCAATTTTATCGTTGAGCTCTTGCCACTGCTGACAGGTCTTTTCATGGACTGCGATCGCCGTATTGACCTTTTGCATTTCATCGGGATTTTTCCACAAATCCGGATTTTGCGCTTTGTGATTGAGTTCTTTTAACTCCTCTTGGCGGCGATCAATGTCAAAGGTACCTCCGCAGTTGTGCGGATTTCTCAGACAATTCCTGGGTCAGGCTACGGAACTCACTCAAATGGGTCTGCAAATTATAGGTTTTCTCTTCCATGCTCTTCCTTTTTGAAACCAGAAATCTAAAAGTATTTGTCTCTTAATACCTCAAATAGGGCGTCTTGCAATTCAAACATCTCCTTTTCAGCCTGACCACCCTTTTCGTGTTCGTAGCCAAGAAGGTGTAAGACCCCATGAATCAATAAATACCCCAGCTCCTCCCTTCTGCTTAATTTGTGGTCAGCAGCCTGCGTATCCACCACCTCACCACAGATGACAAGCTCCCCTAGCTCGACTTTAGTGAAGCCAGAAAAGCTAAGAATATCAGTGACTTTGGTCTTAGACCTAAAGTCCTGATTGAGTTTTTTTATATGTGATGCTTCAACAAAAGCTAAAGTGATTTCACGCCTTGAAATGTCATGTTTGGCCCGTTTTTTAAGCTCTTTTGCCAAATCATTCATCCATGATCTGACAAAGCGGCGAGGAATTCGCCATGGACTTAATTTTGCAAAATGGATTTCCACAAGTCGGCCCCAGTCTTAACAACCGATACTGATACCTAATTTTAGAAGATTTAGGAAGTCATTCCTGTGGGAATGACGGCGCCAACGAAGTCGGCCAAGGTTTTCTATTTGGATCGCCTAAAGCGATTAGGTGCGACAAAAAGCAACAGATTAGGTTCTGCTGACGGCCGACCCATCACAGCTTTGCTGATCTTACTGGTTCAGTGAACCATCACCCGGTGTAGAAAAAGGGCAATGGATCGTTGTGCTCATTGGCATATTGGCTAAACAACGCTTTGTTGAAGCCGAACTGGTTGACCGTGTCGTTGAATTCACCGAAACCTTTACCGTCACCAAATTGCATATACTCTGCTTTAGTCACTCCCATCGAGGCCATCACCGCTTGCAAAAACTGCTTATAGGGACGCCCCGGATAGTAATTTTTCTGCTTTTGTAGTGGTCTTTGTCGACAATCAATAAAATTTCCCGAAGAGATTTTGCCGCCACCATTACCAAAAGAAATGGTGGGAATGTTCCAAATATTGTGAGCGGTGGTCCACGCCCCCAGCTCATTGGTGTAAAAAATAATCGAGTTATCTAAAAGATTTCCGCCATTGATAGGATCCGGAGTGTCGCGAAAGGCGCGTGCCAATTGCGAC
The DNA here is from genome assembly GCA_964588335.1 of uncultured Pseudobdellovibrionaceae bacterium. Classification (GTDB taxonomy): domain Bacteria; phylum Bdellovibrionota; class Bdellovibrionia; order Bdellovibrionales; family JAGQZY01; genus JAGQZY01. The sequence goes on from CAZPOV010000010.1 coordinate 70,087, forward strand.
ATCTTTTTAACAAAGTACTGCTGTCGGTCGGCTTGGACGTCGCTGCTCGGAGCCTCATGGTGCAAACCACCGGCTGTTCCTCCTGGAACTAGCGCATCATCCCATCGCGATAGAGCCCAATGGAAAACCCGGGTTTGATCACACATAGCCGCCAACTTAAACATTTCTATGTAATTGTCATACATGGCATCAATACTGTTCACTCCCCATCCGGAACCAGTGGGAAACTTATAGTAATTGCCTTTATTCTGAACCTCAAAGTTCACAGACGGTTGCGTACAGCTTGGAGGGAGCGACACATTGTTTTTCACTTTTTTCTGCAAATCAGAAATTCCTGAAATATAGCGATCCAAAAGCTCCTTATCGGACTTTGAAATCCGCTTGTTATTTTCAAGGGCCTTTAAATCATTAAAGACCTGATCAACAACATTCTCTTTGTTGGTTTGTGCCTGGGTCGGTCCTTGTGGCCCGCCATTGGATAACCCTGTCATTAAGGCATTAAAAAGGGCGACATCCCCCTGTAAGTGTTGCGAAACGGCCCGACTCCCATCCGCTTTTCGATCGAACGAGTAGCCTATGACGTGAGAAGAATCGTGCATCCTAATGGCTTTTCTATGAACCACATCCGTCGCTTTATACACATTGGGCGACTGCTCAATGATAACGTCGATGGATTTTCCATAAATAGGACTTCGATGGCCACTATGAGTTCCTGACAATACAGAGTTATTGTGGCCTTGATAATCTCCGCCGGTCAGAGACATACCTGAAATCACATTCATGTAGGGATAGAGATCTTGAAAAGAGGAATCGACGACTCTCGACAGAGGACCTGCAAAGTTCGCCAAAGGCTTGTACCACATATCGGTTGCACCAGCGACTGGCACCAGGTCCGCCTGTTCCACTGGAGTCCATTGATGGTAGTCAATTCCCAAGTGGCCGAGACAGCTGACGTAACGGACTGTCTTTTGACCGGCCACCTGAGCCAGCACTTGCCGTGGCATCAACGACAACAAGGGCGGCAGTGAAAGACAAAAATAGCCAGAGCCTATAAGAAATTGTCGACGCGAATGCAGCCGTTGTTGAATTTGCTTTTTACTTAACTTATTGTTTTTCATATCAATGCACCTTTTCGCCAATGTGCTCGTTCGCAATAAGATCGACCAAGGCTTCGAGCAAAGGTTGATCAGGATTATTCACCCCTTCATAAACACGCTGAAGTTCACAGTCGTCGACACGCTCTTCCTGTTTCTCAAAAACATAACGGTAAAGATTTCTCGACATACACGCTGCCCCCTCACCGGTTTCAACCATAGAGGTGATAAGGTCATAGGCATCACTCACTGGAACTTCAGTGCCGCCGCCCATGGGAATCACTGTATTGGTATCAACAGGCAGAGTGCGCACAAAGCTGTTGCTGTTTTCAGAATCAAAAATCATTTCCTGATCGCGAAGACGACCAAAAGAATCAAAGTTTTCAAAGGCAAAGCCAGTGGGATTGATCGTTGAATGACATCCCATGCAGACAGGGTCTTTGGTTTGATGTGCGATGGACTCTCGATTGGACGTATTCAACAACTCGTTGTGGGTCAAAGCATCGGCATCGCGGTCGCCCATGATATTCACATTGGGACTTGGAATATTGTTACAGAGATAACGTTTTTGAAAATCGACGCCACGATGGATAATGCTGGTGCGGAAAGTGTCGTGAGTCAGAAAGCTGGCACGCATCAACAGTCCCTGACGACGGCCTCCGAAATTGGCGGACTGACCAGCGGTTGCTGGCGCGTGACCGTAAATTTCAGCCAGACCCGGGTGAGTAGCAAACGACTTTCGGGAGGTCATTAAATCTTTAAAACTGCCCTGTTCATTGAATACGATTTGTTTTACAAATGTGCGAACTTCATCGGTCATGGCTTGATTCAGACCATCCAGCTGTAATGAGCCCGTCAATTCAGTGGGTAAATTGCTAACATCCTTGGCCCGATCCGCCAAAGCCCACCAAGACAACAGATTGGCGACTTTTTCCTGGCCACGAGGCGTTTGCAAAAGTCTTTTTGTATGAGCTTTGATTTGCGCGATGTTTGATAGTTGCCCTTGTTGCGCCGCCGTTAACAGAGCCGCATCGGGAATAGAATCGATTGTTGAAAACGAAATGCGAGTCGCGATTTCATACTGAGTGAGGTAAGTCCGCTCCGGTGTGTGGTTACCACCCTCACCAAGCTCAAGTCGCCACAAAAAGAAAGGCGACTGTAAAGCATAGGACAAAACCGCCTCAAGATTTGTTAAATAATCACCACCACTGTTGGCTAGATTTTTTATAAACGTGACTTCTTCCGCCTTCAAAGGTCTTCTAAATATCTTCACAGCAAAATTATTAATGAACCCATCAATACAATTAGGCCCTGGGGTCGCCATGGAGGCACAAGCCCCAAAGACATTTTCACGCTTGACTTGAGTTCCTACCACATCGGCGGCCACAGCTTGCGCAATGGAATGAAATGAGTCGACTTCTGCCGAAGACACCAAACTCTGTCGTTCATGAGTTGTGGCATCGTTGATCGGATCAGCAAGACTTGAAAGAGCTCCCGAAATACTATCGAGTGTTTCCGCACCAAACAAGTCTTCGATGGCATGGCTCATCTGCTGCTTAGACAGCAACAAGCTTTTTGTTTCCGAGGCCTGGCTGTCATCAGTACACTTGAAACTGACAGACGATGAAGATGCGATAAGCGCCTCTTCAGAGCTCTGAAAACCACCGCAGTTTTGGTACAGCAACACCGCTGAACCCAATAAAATCATTCGGATAATTCTTGAATTTCCCAGCATAGATCCCCATTCGACATTCTTTCCCCACTCCTTAAGGATGCAAGATCAGAACCAAAGTAATAATTTAAGAGCGACCTCTAGATTGCACATAGGGTCATTATTCTCACTTTGAAACGTGTGCTCCTTAGACGCTGACAAAAAAATATTCAGTCCCGGCGATATTAATGAAAAAAACAAATCAGGCCTGAAATATATCAAAATCAAGACCAGCATTGACAGATTTCAGAGGAAGCGCGATACAAGGCCATGTCAAAATTTAAAGAACTGGTTTCTATCGTCGAAAAGTTACGTGGACCCAACGGTTGCCCTTGGGACAAAGCTCAAACCCACGAGAGCTTAACCCCTTATGCTGTCGAAGAGGCCCACGAATTGGAAGAAGCCATTCACAGTAAAGACATTGAGAACATGAAAGAGGAATTGGGTGATCTCTTGTTCCAATCGGTTTTGCATTCGGAAATTGCCAAACAAAATGGCGATTTCGATATAGAGGATGTTCTTGAAACCTTAAATACGAAAATGGTCAGCCGACACCCCCATGTTTTTTCGGACACCAAAGTTGAAAATGCCGACGAGGTCGTCAAAAATTGGGAAGAAATCAAATCTCAAGAAAAACAGGTAGACCTATTTGATATTCCAAAAACTTTCCCGGCCCTTTTAGAGTCTCACAAGATTGGCAAACGTTCTAAAAAAGCCGATTTTGACTGGAACACTCCTGAACAAGTTTTTGGTGAAGTCACAGGAGAATACAATGAATTGAAAGAGGCCTTGGCGTCTGGTGACATACAGCATATCGAAGAGGAACTGGGTGACCTTTTATTTACCATTGCCCAGCTGGCCCGCCATCTCGATCTTGATGCTGAAAAGGCCTTGCGCCTATCCAATCGCAAGTTTATTCGACGATTTTATAAAATGCAGGAACTCCGTCCTGATTTTGACTCTCTTTCGCGCGCCGAAAAAGAGAGTCTATGGAGCCAAGCCAAAAAAGCCTTACGCAACCCTTCTTAGTCTGCCAAATTCAAACCTAAACTGACAACGTCTTCGGCAGAAAAATCGTAGAGCTGTACTTCCGGCAGCTGGTCCGACGAGATATCGCGACCTAGCCCAACACCACCGTCAGAGGGTGTGGTCATCACTTCCTCCGTGATGTAATCAGGAGTGACTCCGATGCCATTGAGTGCCTGACCTTTGACATTAAAAAACTCAAAAGCCGTGAGCAGCAATCCAAATTGTCTTTGATCCTGCAAACTGATGGGAATGTAGAATTGTCCGACCAGCTTGCCATAGGTTGAACCACCGACTGTCAACGAGCGTCCAAGAGCTTGGTAGTTACTGGCCACAATTTCCGAGGAACTCATGGTTCGATGATTGACCTTGACCACCAACGGCTTGCTGTCATCAATGAAAAACTCAGCTTTGGCTGGGTACTCCTTTAAAGCCGAGAAATGTCGCGCCCCCAGTTTTGAAAAAGCCACAACTCGGTCTTTTGCAAAAAGACTGAGAACATTGATCGCCTCATCGGTATTACCACCCGGGTTGTTTCGCAAATCCAGAACAAAGGCATCCACTGTCTGAGTTTGTAAAATCTTTATAACATCATCATAGATCGCTTTGGTTATACCAGGCTCAAACGAGCTCATCTGGATATTCAACACAACTCTGTCATTTATCGACTGCACCGAAACTTGATAGTAGAAACGCAGAGGATTGAGTCGAGTGGATTGTAAGTTTACCGCCTTTTCAAGGCCTCCTTGCCGTATACTCAATTGGATGCTGTGGTCGGTATCAAGCAACACACTGTCCACCTCTTCAGTCGACATTTGTTGGGCCTCTTGACCGTTGATTCTTAAAACCTTGTCACCGAGTTGCAAACCCTGGGCTTGCGCGGCTGGATGCAAACGAACAATGTAGTGGTTCTGACTAAAGCCAATTTCAACAGAAAGTCCAAAGTACTTCTTTTCTTGGTGGCCATTCAAGGTGCCGGCGATGTCTCCTGCCACTGCAATCATTGTCGAATAGTCATCTTGTTGTGCCATGGCCGAAACCGTGAATTGCTCCAAATCTGACATTCGAGCCAAAGTTCGTTCGATGTATATTTTCATTCGTCCCAACGCGACGTCAATCGCCGCCTTGGGTTGAATCGTTTGTAATGCCACCGGAACCACCTGGGGAATTTTCTCTAACACACGAACCTGAGCCGGTGAAAGGTTTGATTGTGGTAAACCTTCGACTTGGTAATCGTTGACCTGAATAGAACTAAGAAGTTGAAAAACTTGAGAACTTTTTTGCAACAGCTCCCCTTTCAACTGTTCCATGAATTGAACCAGCCAACCACAGTCGCCCAGCCGTCCGGCTTTAAACTGCTCGATAAGATCGGCGCGGCGGTCTTCATACTGCGGTTGGGATTTGAAATCAGCCAACAGGCGCTGCTTGTCTTGTTGAGACAGCAAAAGGCCCATGGGATCGGCGGTGTCCGGGAAGTTGTTTATAAAGCGATCAAATTCTTCGGGTTTTGAAGCATCGAAGAGACTTCTTTCAAAATGAACCTTAAGGATTGTTGCAAAGTGATCTTGTAAAGCTCCGCACTGACGGCTCTTGGGAACCTCTTGTGGCGTGGCAGCGACATCGACTCCGATCACAGTCCCGGTCAACTGCTCATGATTGAGCAACTGCATAGGCACTGACGACGCTGGTGTCGGAACATAAACGGGATCACAGATCTCTTTTTCTAGTGAATCGACATACCAGCAGATCACCCCATCAATTTCTTTCAGTTTCAAAAGATCACCTTCGACCACATAGGTGAAGGTTTGTTTGACGGTTTTATCGCCCTCAATCACTCCTTCTATATAAATTTCTACGGCCGGTTGCGGCTTGGCATCGGGCTGTAAAGCCGGACGATACTCCGCACCCTGATGCACCATCGTGCTACCCACTTGCGCTAGAGCTTTCTGGAGATCGGCCAAGCTCATGATCCTGTCCTCTGCAGCCACTTCGACGTCTGCTTGATAGCGCTCAATGGGCTCCTCGAAGGCCGGTTGAATGGCTTCGATATCGACATTCTTGTCAGTCACTAAAAACAAATCGTGGAAACCTGTGATAGGAAATGGATCTTCGTCACAGAACCATTTTTGCACCATCTCTCCATCTTCGAGAATAGACGACCGAATACAGACTTTGTTTTCCACATAAATCAGTTTCCACAACCCTGGAAATAACTCGACATAGGTGATCAGCTGAATGATCTTGTTGCCTTTCTCCACCCCTTCAGCAGAGATTTTGAATCCATTGTAGGTCTGGTCTTTGTATTCTATGGAATCAATCGGCGTTTTTACAATTTCAAGTTCGGGATGCAACTCTGCATTTCTTTTTTCAAATTGATCCAATGTGGAAATTATAAATCGTCCGGACTGAAAAGTGGCTGGATACTCGGTACCGGCGATACTGGCTCCCCCAGCCAGTATCAACGATGAAATTAAAAGCATGTACGTTAATAGACGCTGCACCGAGCCCCCCTGTTAAGTTGTGGATTTGTTCTACAAGTCGGGGTTAAAATTCGGCAATCCACGAAATTTTATTCGCTCCATAAGCGACGCTTATTTTGGGCGCGAAAACAAAGACAGCGCCCAATGAGGGAAAGAGTCCCATGATTTTTTTTAATGCTAGGTAATATTTTCAGGAGGAGGGTTTGTAATTAAATCTTCTTTTTAAACTTACTTGCCAAAAAACTCAGCTCGTCGACTTTAAAAACCGCTGCCAAAGAAAAGTAAATCACTCCGCCCCCGGTGATAATCAACATCAGAATAGGAAAATCGAACAAGAAACGCCCCTGTTTCCAAGTCAGTTGATTGACTGCAAAAAGGTACAAACCCATGGCCGATGCAGCAACAAAACATAAAGCGGAGTTGCGTCCAATGCGTTTCCAATTCAACCAAGCGATCCGCTTCTGGAGCATTACTAAACAACAAATAAAATTGAAAAGGCTGACCAGCGCCGTCGATCCAATCAGTCCATTCAGTTCATAAAGGTCCATCAGATAGGGCGCCATCAGTAAGTGTAAAATCAATCCCACCAAACTTATAAGCGCTGGGGTCCGTGTGTCTCCTGAGGCATATAATGCCTGGTTCAATATCTTCAGCGAACCGGCAGCAATCAAGGTCAGACAGTAGATTTTCAAAATCACGGCAACGATGGCCACTTCACGACCGGTAAACTCACCTCTTTGGAAAAGGACGTCGATGATATCAACGCCAAGAAACCAAAAACCGAACCCCGCCGGAATCGCTAAAAAGTAAAACAAACTCAGGTGCTTTGAAACTGAAACCATGAATGTTTCTGTTTTACCCTGACTCCAATAATCAGAAAGAGTCGGCAACAGAGTGGTGCCCAGGCTGACGGCTATCAAAGAAAGCGGCAACTCGAGCAAGCGATCCCCTAAATACATATAAGAAACCGCACCCTGCAGTCGGCTGGCAAAGTAAACATTCACTAAATTGAGAATCTGCAAAACTCCGACACCGAAAAAAGCCGGTAGAAATTTCATTAGAACTTTTCTAACTTCGGGATTTAAAGGACGCTTTGAAATTTTTGGTGTGATCTTCAGGCGAATGATCGATGGCAGTAAAAACAAGGCCTGCAAAAGCCCACCGACAACCACCGCCCCGGCTGACGCTTCCACGATCCTTGCGGTGTCCCTGAAAAACCATAAGCCCGAAATAATAGACAGATTCAAAAATAAAGGTGCAAATCCTGAATAACCAAATTGCTTGTGACTATTGAGGAGAGCCATAAAATAGGCAAATAGGGTGACGAAAAACAGGAAAAAGATCATGATTTTTCCCATCAGAATGGTCATATCAATCTTGCCTGGAATATCCGTAAAGCCATCGCCACTGAGCCACCAAGGGACAATTTGGTCCATCAGCAGGAACGTCACTCCGCAGAGGAGGATCACCACTCCCATTAACAGGGTAAAAACACCATCAGTCAGACGCTTTTGGGCCTGAGGATCGCCTTTTTTGATCAATGATACGTATATCGGAATGAAACTGACGGCCAGCCCGCCTTCACCCAGAAAACGGCGGAAAAAATTGGGCAGTCGGAAGGCTGCCAACCAGGCGTCTTTCATGTCGATAGGCAGGTAGGCAAAAATCAGGGAATCTCTTAAAAGACCCAATATTCGGCTAGTTAGAGTACCAGACCCAAATAATAGGGCCGATCCAGCGGTGCTTCGAGGTTGTTGCTTCTGAGCCGATTGATCCAATGAAAATCCTTTGTAGGAAAGAGCTTGTCTTATAGCGTCTTTTCCGTTATCACCACATGTTCATAAGTTATCTTGGAGGTTTACCCTTGGCAAATATTCAATCAGCAAAAAAGCGCGCGCGCCAGGCTATTGTTCGTAGAGATCGCAACCAACAAATGAAGTCGGCGATCCGTAAGCTTGAGAAAAAAGTTCGTCAGGCCATCGCATCCAAAGACAAAGAGACGGCAACGGCCACTCTCCGCAAATACTCCAGCGCCATTGATAAAGCGGCGACCAAAGGGAAATTTCACGCCAAAACAGCGGCCCGCAAAATCAGCCGACTGACAGTGGCCATGAATAAGGCTTTAAACTCTTAATTTCCTTAAGCTTAAATTCATTTTCGAAAAGCCAGCTTCTCTGCTGGCTTTTTTCGTTGCCTAAAACTCGACCAAAGACCTTTGCCACTAGCACAGACTTGGGCCTAAACCTTCAAAACTTCTTAAGAATGTCTCATTTTTTCACGATAAGAAGCTATGGAAAAAGAGTTTCGCCGAAAGGCTCCCCGTAGAAAGTTTGAAGGCACCGTTGGCGCTCTTTATGATGGCACAATGACACTGGTTCCCTGTCTCCAGTTAGGAGAAGGCGGGGCTTTGATCGCAAAAGACTCGAACCTCCAACCCATACAAAAGGGCGACCATTTGCTAATCACCATTGTGTTGGTGAATATTGGGCCAGTGGTGGCAAAAGCTGAATGTGTGTATCTTGCCGACGACTCTCATATAGGTTTGCAATTCATCAATCTCGACACTCGCTATAAGAAGCTTATTCGAGAGTTCGTTTCGCGTCGAAAAATTCGTGAGGTCGCCTAACAATGACGACGGCCCGCCAACAATCCCCATCGAATTATTCGTATCGGCTGTCGATTCTGATCCCAATGCTCAACGAAATGTCTTCAATCCTGTTTATCCTTAATAAAGTCAAAAAGGCTTTGGTTGATGAAAATTACCAAATCATCGTCGTCGATGATGGTTCAACCGACCAGTCGGCCGAAGAGGTTGAAAAATTCATCGCTCTCAATCCAAAACTTGCCATTCAATTGGTGCGTCAGGAAAACCAAGGTAAAGGGGGCGCCATTCGAACCGCCATTGCTCAGGCATCAGGAGAGATACTGGTGGTGCAAGATGCAGATCTTGAATATGATCCGAATGATATTCTAAGTCTCCTCCCGCCGTTTTCGGAGAACAAGAAAGTGGTCTATGGGTCACGCAATTTGAATAAAAAAGAACGGGAGCATTCCACTTTGTTATTCTATTGGGGTGGACTGGTGGTCACCTACTTCACCAATTTTTTATTCGGCTCGAAATTGACCGACGAGGCGACCGGCTACAAGTTATTTCATGCTTCGATTTTCCAAGACCTCAGTTTCACTCATAATGATTTTGCGTGGGAGCCCGAAATCACCGCCAAAATCTTAAAAAGAAAAATAGAAATCGTTGAAAAACCCATCACTTACAAACCCCGCTCGGTGACCGAGGGTAAGAAAATCTCTTGGCGCGATGGAGTCAAAGCTCTTTGGGTGTTATTGTCTGAACGCTTTAAAAGATGAGACTTAAAAAACTTCTACCCCTTATCTCAATCGCTCTGGCTGTTTTTGTCGCCTATCTGAATTGTCTTAACAACGACTTCGTTTGGGATGATGAGTTTCTTATTGAAAAGAACTCTTTCCTTAGAAGCTTCGAGCATCTCCCTAAAATGCTGGTCTCCAATTCGACAGCCGGCTTCGGTGGTGTCGATAATTTTTATCGCCCCACCCAGAACATCTATTACCTTTTTATTTTTCAAGCTTTTGGCTACAGCAAAGTCGCCTTCCACCTGGGCAATATCATTTTACACCTTGTTAACAGCCTTTTGCTGTACATGGTTTTAATGCGACTTTTTGGATCGCGATCTTGGGCCTGGGCCAGCAGTCTGCTTTGGGCTCTGCATCCAACTCACGTCGAAGCCATTGCTTACATCAGCGGTACCGCCGATCCCATGGGCTTGATATTCTTTCTTCTGGCCCTTTGGGTGATGCCGTTTGCGAATTTTAAAAAGCATTGGAAGGCTCTTGTTGCGGCTTGGATCTTGTTTGTTCTTTCTCTGGTTTCAAAAGAGGCCATGATCGTGGTTCCACCTTTGATTATGCTCGTGTTGGCCTTGAAAGCACCTCGGTCCCAACGTTGGCATTGGAGAACCCACTGGGTGAGCCTTCCCTTCTGGCTGACGGCTGGTGCTTATATGGTGTTGCGAAAAACCGTACTTAATTTTAATGAAACCTACGACTTCTATAAGACAACCAATGTCTACACCGAAAACATCATTTACCGAATTTACACCTATCTCGCGACGTTGCCTGAATACTTAAAAATTCTTTTTTATCCCATTCACTTGCACATGGAGCGCAACTTCCCTGTTTTTACAGAGGCCACCAGCCTCCCTGTAATTTTGGGTGCGATTATTGCGTTCACCACTCTTGCCATGGCACTAGGGTGCTATATTAAAAAACAGCAAGACTGGCCCCTGTTTTCGTGGCTGTGGTTTTTTATCGCTTTTGTACCGATGATGGGTATTTTGGTGCCAGTGAATTCTTTTATTTTAGAGCACTGGCTGTACCTTCCGTCAATCGGTGTGTTTATTGTCGTGGGCAAGGGTTTGGCAAAACTGATGAACTCGCAAAACCAACGGGTTCAAGGAGTGGGGCTGGTCCTGCTCATGGTGAGCAGTCTGTCGCTTGCAAGCCTGACCCACTTCAGAAATAAAGATTGGGCCACACCCATTGTTTTTTATGAAAATATTCTAGAATACAGTGAGGGAACCGCCCGTGTTCACAACAACCTGGCGATGGCCTATAGCACCCAAAAGCAATTTGACAGGGCGATTTCACATTATAAAAAGGCCATTGCGATTTCCGATATCTATGCGCAAACCCACTACAACTTGGCACGGGCTTATATTCAGAAACAAAACTACGAGAAGGCTTTGATTCATTTACAACGAAGTTTAGAAATCAACCCAGACTTTCATTACGCGCAGTCGCTTCTCAAGCAACTGCGGACGTTTATTCAGAAATAAAAATTAAAATAGAAACGCTAACACTAGTGGCTGAAATCTGGTGAGTTCAGAAAGCGATCAAAACTTTTTTCATGGTTGCGATCAATTTGAGTGAACTTAAGACCCATGCCTCGGGGGTAGTGACCTCGGGCATCGGCGATTCTTACCACCACAGCCTCGCAGCGTATTTTCTTCATAGAATTCACTTTAAAACTCACTCGAACCGTGTCGCCAACTTTAGGCACCTCCGTCTGTCCCTCATCGAGGCAAACGAAAGCTCCTGATTGTGATATATCAAAGGTTTGAACATGCAGCATTTCACCGACATAGGGGTTGAGGGTCGCCGACACTCGCTTGTTATGCCTTTTTGACCGACGCCACCAACGACGTTTTGGATCTTTCAAGACCACCCGTGAGGAGGGCAAGGCGAGGGGCGCAAAAACGATACCCACTGCAAAAGTTCCGAGAGTGGTTTGCAATAAAGAGTAATCGCCAGCAAAACTGCCGACCAAATAATTATTGAACGCCACCAATCCTAAAATAAGGGGCGCCAAATAGATAATATAGCGAGACGCCTGAAAATAGAAATAAGCCCCTAAAGTAAAGCTGCCAATAACCATCCAATTTAACCAAGTGATTTTAGAAAAAATCGCCTGGGTTTCACTCCAGTGATGTCCGTACAAAATCATCACTTGCATCGGAAACGACAGAGCCAACATCAATAACACGACGGAAGCCATATAGAACTGTTTAGGTCTCATTATCATCTTGCACCTCTTTTTTAGTGTAGTGATAACAATAACTGCTCACCTTTTTCAGGTAACGAACGGCCTCTTTCAGATTCTCATGCTGCTTCCATTTATGTTGCTTATCTATAACTGCCTTTTTGACTCGGGCGGCTCCAGAATTGTAACTGGCAAGGATCAACTCGGTCAGAACTTTATCGCGGTCTCCTCCGAGACTGTCGACAAGCTCCTTGTTGCCTGCCAATTCCCAATACTTTCGCAGGTATTGAAAATAGGTTAAGCCCCCCATTAATGATTTTTGCGGATTCAATCGCCACTCGGTTTCGCGATCAATCTCTCCCAAAACGATTTTTGATTTCAAAGTAAAATAAGACAAATCATTGATTCCTGGATAGCGCGGCCAATGATCAATCGATGCAATCACCTGCTCTTCTGCCAAAGGGGTGATTTGGGTCAGGCCAATGGCTTTCGCCCAGCTGACGGCTTTCGGATTGAAACCCGACTCTTGAGCTACCACTCCAGCTAAAAAGGAGGGGTTGGTTTGGGCTTCGTCTGACAGTCTTTCGATCATTCCGATATAATTCTCTGGTGCGTGAAACTCTCCCAGGTGAGCCAATTGTGCCGGCTTCTCCATGGAGCATTCAGGTTCACGGAAAAACTTTGTCACCAGACCCTGCCCCTTCTTATCAACGATTTGCACCTTAATATGATTCATATCTAGGGTTTTTAACCGCATATCATTAAATACGTAGATCAAGGTTTGCCCGTCGGCACTGCGATGCAAATGCGAGTGCTTCAAAAAAGTTTTAGTAACATCTATATTATTGTAGGAAATTTTAATGTTGATCTCGTCATCCAATGGGCGACTGCTGTGAATCTCCACAGAAAAATCGGTTTTATCGTGTAAAACCTGCCGCTGTGGATGGAATTTGATTTTGTACTGAGAACTTTTTTTCTTGTCTTCTTGTTTTTCGGATTGGGGTTGGCGCTGTGGATTAATCTCATTAACAGATTCCAAACCTCCAAAGGGCGTGGTCGGCCCAACACAGGCCGTGTTGCCACAGATAATAATGAAATAAATCAACCCGACGGGCGTTTGCCAAACCTTCAACGGACCCTCCATCCTACGTCTGTGCTATCGGCCGTTGACACTATTGATCTGAGGTAAAAAGGCAGGCTTTCTCAAGGTGGAACAAGTTTTCGGATATTTCGCAGAAAAAGTAGGAAATCATCACGAGACGAACACAATTTAGACAAAATCTAAAACATTTCGTTTCATTTCATAACAGAGTCTTAACAGCGCGCTACAGGAATTCAGTAACTTAGCACCCTTTTCCACACATTATGTATCGTTATTACAGATAGGCGCCCATTAAAAAACATAATGAACAATGCGTTGTTGGTACATTTCACTATTCAAAGTGAGCCGTTCGCGTAACAATTTTTCCTCAGTTGGCATTCGACAAAAGTCGAGTCCAGTTCGGGGTCAATGAAGAGCCTGAATCACGTGGGGGGAATACATATGAAAGCAATGATTGCCATAATCGCTTTATTACTGTCTAGCCAAGTCATGGCGAGCAGTTTCGATGACTTCGCAAACACCAATTCTCAATCGGTGGATGCTCAAAACATAATTGTAAAATTTAAAGGAGATGTGAATTTTCGCAGTCTTGGGTTTCAGCAAGCCGTGATGGCTCAGTCACCCATCATTCCCGATATGAACATTCACCTTCTACAGCCCAATCCTATGATGAACATGTCCAATCTTTTGGCTGAAATTCGTAACAATCCTTATGTTGAATACGCTCAGGTTGATCACAAAGTGACACAAAGAGAACTTCAAACCGAAGATGTTGAGAATGGCCCCAACGATCCTGACTTCGGTGGACAATGGTCTATGGGCTTAAGTGAGACCAACTTCGGAATTGATGCCATCAATGCATGGATGACTTACGGTACCGGCGGAAAAGATCTTAATGATAATGATATCGTTGTCGCAGTGGTTGATGGAGGCGTAGAAATCACGCACACCGACCTTGTTGATAACATTTGGGTGAACGAGCAAGAAATTGCTGGAAACGGCATTGATGACGATGGCAATGGATATATTGACGACATCAATGGTTGGAATGGTTACACCAACTCGGGTCAGCAAAAGTCCAGCTCTCACGGTACTCATGTTGCTGGAATTGTTGGTGCTCGTGGTAACAACCAAAACCAAGTGGCCGGTGTGAACTGGGATGTTAAAATCATGAACGTTCCTGGATCCTCTGGAAACACGTCGATCGTGTTGAATGCTTACCGCTATATCCTTGAGCAAAAAACGCTTTGGCTGGAAACTGATGGTGCCAAAGGGGCCAACATCGTTTCTACAAACTCAAGCTTTGGAATCGATTTCGCGGATTGTAACTCTGGTGAGTATCCCGCCTGGAACGACATTTATAATGAAATGGGTAAAGTTGGAATCATTTCCGCTGCTGCCACGGCCAACAGAAGCGTTAATATTGACCAAGTGGGCGACGTACCTACAGGTTGTGACAGCCCTTACATTATGGCTGTGACCAACAACCAATCCGATGGCACACGTGCCAGCGCTGGTTACGGAACCACCGCTATTGACCTTGCTGCTCCAGGTACGCAGATCCTTTCCACTTACTCTGGAAACTCGACTCGTCGCCTAACAGGAACTTCAATGGCAACACCCCATGTGGCTGGTGCGGTTGCTTTTTTGAACAGCATCGCTTCCAAGCCCTTGTCTGATCTTTACAAGAACGACCCTGGAGCTGCTGCTCTTGAGATGAAAAGAATGATCATGGAAACTGTTACTAAAACTCGTCAGTTCGAAAATGAAACTGTTGCCGGTGGAATTCTAAACTTGAATGCTGCTGCTGAAGCGGTAACAACCTTTGGAATGGGCAACTAAACAGCCTTTCAAATCATTTGAGAATAAAAAAACCTCTGGCCTTTGCTAGAGGTTTTTTTTTGCTCTTATTTTTTTCTGGGAATTCCTGTTTTTTTATTTATCATGATCAATAGGAATGAAGAAAAACCAAATTATTGAATCCCTTTCGAAGACCATTTCCCGCAGTCTCCTGACGCCGCCATTGGCCGTTCAAAGAAAAAACAACCCCCTATTTAAAATCGTCAATGAGTGGCTCCATGATCTCAATCGCCCCGACTACTTTGAAAAGTTTCGGCACATCGAAACTTTGAGGAACCGCATCAGTCAACGCGGCTCGACGGAGGTCTTTTCAGATCGTAGTGAATCGGAAATTGACTGGATTGTCGAGGCCAACTCTTGGGGCTGCAGCTGGCAGTGGCTGTCTTTATTTCACAATATTATCGAGAAAATGCAGATGCGTAACGGAATTGAGATCGGCACCTGTCTTGGATTCTCCTCGGCCTACATGGCCATGGCGTTTCCGAAGAATTCATCAGCCGAACTGCACACCTTTGAAATCAATCCGATTCTTTGCTCCACCGCCGATCGCGTTCTAAAACATTTGAACCTTAAGAATGTTCAGGTTCGAAATCAACATCGACTTCACGAAATCAAGAAAACCATTCGATCTTTACAATCTGTGGATTTTGTTTTTATTGACGGCGATCATGAGAAGCAAGACACCCTATCGCTTTTTCAGTTGATGCTTGAGCATGCCAGCCCGAATGCGATTATTGCCTTCGATGATATTCGTTGGTCCATGGGAATGCGGGAGGCTTGGCAAGTGGTCCGAAAACACCCCAGAGTTTCGACATCGCTGGACCTCCATCGTCTGGGACTATGCCAGCTCAATGGAGCCCAAAAAAGACGTCAGCAAGCCTATTTGCCTTTATTTTTACATTAAAATTCGCTGATCGGCTGACCGGTATTTTCCGAGTAGTAGTTGATCCAATAGCGCATCAATCCCTCTATCAGCTTACGCGCTTTTATAGAATACTCTCCCGCTCCTTTTTTGTTCACAAAAATACTGAAATAGTGCTTCACAAAGGCCCCATTGCGCTTGGCATAGAAGTAGCCTGATAGATTGGCATTGGGGTTCAGAGTTCCGGTTTTTGCAAAAATGTAACCTTTATGCTCTAAATTCTTATTTTTCCAAGTGCCATCGACTCCGTTAATCGACAATAAATCTTCAAAGTCTTTTCCGTCATAGACACGTCCCATTGAATCGGCGAACTGTAAAATCTTAGTCACCTGTAAGGGAGTCATAAAGTTGTCGTAGTGGCAGCCGGCGCCATCGTTTAAACTGGCCCCCGTCCAATCGACATTTGGCAACTCCGATTTCACCCAATCGAAAACCACTTCTGCTGCCAGTTGATCATTTAAAAATTCATCCGGGCAGCTATGGGCCTGCGGGTAATGAGGCGTCGGTATTATTGTGCCATTCAGAGCTTTGGCTCCCAGGCGCACATAGCGAGAGGCTTCCCCATTATTACTGATCTTTAACATGCTTTGAACTTTAGGAACCTCGACATTTCTCACATTTTCAAGAGCTGTCAGGGCCACAGGAATCTTGGAAACCGAAGCCAGTCTTTGAGGTTGGTCGGCCAAATAACTTTTAATGACCTTACTATTATCAACATCAATAACAATAAAACTCAGTTTTTCGGCTTCCCCTTCATGCCACTCGTTGACGAGATCTTCTTCTTCGCTGGTAAGAGTGTCTTTAACACTGTGCCTTTCCGGAAGTTCAGCGGCCTCATCGTTTTCTGGTATTTCAATGGCCAGGACTCCATCTTCCTCAGGTCCTAGTCCTTGATACAGACTGGGCTCCACTGAACAAGCGGCGATAAATAATAATAGGAATAGCGAACACAATATTTTTTTGAAAATTTGAGACATGGGTTAAGTATGCCACCATCACAGCACACTGTAGATCGGACCCGACCATGTCTCACGTAAAGCCCAGTGATATTCCTAGCCCAAAGACCCTTACTATAAGCTGTCGTTGTGAAACATCAAAATTATTCTATTAGAAACCTCGACCAGAACACGCAAGGTCTAAGTGACTTATTTTCTTAATTGAAAAATTTGATCTTTTTCCAATTTGCTAAAACAACGGTAAGTGGCCTTCACATCGACCATGGCATCGTGGGCATTTTCTAATTTTTCTTGAAAGCAAATCTGATACAGCTCTTCCAGTTTTGGCCATTTAAAACCGTAGGGACCGGGTAGTTTACAAAAATCCACAGATGACTTCATTGTGCAAAACTGCCCAGTCGAAATCTCATGGTCTTTACCGGCACGCAGAAGCTCAGACTGAAGGATTGCCATATCAAAACTTAAATTGTGGCAGATGAGAAAATCCACGCGATCAATGTCATTGCGAATTTCGTTTAACACATTATCTAGAGGAATTCCTTTTTCTTGACTGACTTCATTGGTGATCCCGTGAACACGAGAGCTTTCTTCAGGAATCGGGAAATCGACCTTAATAATGTTGTCGGACTCTTTGATAATCTTCCCATCTTCAGAGATCAACCAAGACAGCTGCACCACTCGTGGCCAATTGTCTAAATCGGTGTAAGGAGCTCTAAAATTTTTTGGTAGACCCGTCGTTTCCGTATCAAAGAACAAGTATTTCATGGAACCCCCGATTTTTTTAAAGTTCTATGCAATCCTCGATTATTTATCAAGCGGCTTTTTGATTTTCTTCCGTCGACTCTTTTGGCGGCAGCTTTAAGCCACACCTTTGGTTTTTACAGACCGGAATGCCTTGATGCTTAATTCTTTTATCTCGCTCCGTTGGTGCTAGGCAATTGGACACCTTGTCACCTTCACGAGCCTTGGCTTCGTAGAGCTCTTTATAACGTCGATGGACAGAGTCATACCGACCACATCCTCCGTAAACCTTTGCACAATTTTTAGTGGTATCACAACGGAAATAATTAATTCCCCAGGCCGGAGTCCCCATCAATAGAATAATTATAAGTAGGATGGATTTCATTTTGCCATTGTAACAAAGCCTCACCGAGGCTGAAGATCTATTTGCAAATAACACCTGGCTTCATTTCGAAATCAAGGCGTTGGAACCAATTGGCATTTATTGTCTTTACATTGGGGTTGGGCCCGTTTTTCAGCCTCAATCTCCTCTTTCGATGGCATCACACAAAAAGAGTCGGCATCATTGTTTCGCGCCTTTTCACTGATCGAAGGACCATGGTCTCGGTGAGCAGCCCCGTAGTGCCCACAACCGACATACACTCTCACACAGTCCGAATTGGCTTTGCAGGCAAAAGGATCGACAGCCCAAGCCTTCAGACTGAACAACATTAACGAATAAAATAAAATATTTCTCATAACTCCATTGTATCTTCAGATCGACTTAAAAACTATAGAATGTTGGAAGTAAACAGGCGAAATATCACTCAACAATCTTTTGCTATCCAATCTTTTTTCAGACGATGCCATCGAACCCCGGTTGCCTCCAACCAGTAAGGCAACCACTGTGAAAGATCCGACCGAATCTGGAGCAAATCACTTAAATTCAATCTTGTTGTTTTTTTAAACGCTCGATTTCTCTCATCAGTTCCATAACTCGAGGGGCGTTAGCTAAACCATCTTGAGCTTGGATGACCTCAGCGGCATTGGCGACTTTGTCGATCTCAGAGGTCGGATGCCCCGATTTCATTCTCTCTATTTTAATTTTTAAAAATTCCAATTCGTGACAGCGACTGAAAGGCCGATTCGATCCACAGGGGCACGGCTCTTCAGAGCCAACACCATTGCAATTCTGATAGATGACGTTTGGGTCTTTCCACAACTCAAGATGTTGTCGGTGTACTGTCGCTTCTTCAGCCAAGCGTTCTTGATCAAGAGGCCAATGACACTTTTTATATTTTTTTCCGCTTCCGCAGTGACAGGAGTCATTGCGTCCTGGCTCTTGTTGATCCATTGGCACCTCAAACATTTCTAGGCATAGATTGCCTGTCATTATAAAAGTTAATGTCTCCAAAACCAAAGACAACCCGTCTTTGTGGCTATCAATCTTGGCCTTTGTCGTTGGCGACCAACCCCTGTTGGAAAAGGGCATCGGCTTTTTTGATTAGTTTTTTCGCTCCCCCCACTTTAATGGCATATTTCAAGGGCTGCAGAAGCTTTTCATAAAAGTCGAGGACACCGTCTGTGGCTTTTTGATTCTCACTTTTATCGAGAAGCCAAAATAATAGGACGGCTAGATGAACGGTGTAAGTCAGCCGCGCCAAGGGCTCAATAATATCCTTAGCCGGGGGAGACTGACTTTCCTGAAGCGCTCGATAAAAAAGATTCTCCACCCGATGCCGTGAAAACTCGGAAAAGCCGGAAAAAACATTTTGATCCTCATAACCGACTAAAACAGGAATCAACGCCTTTAGCGCCTCACGATGGGGAGCTAAGGTGGCAAGACTGAGACGAAGAGTCTCGACGGAACGTTGCCCCCAAGAACCCGGCTGAATCTGAGATTCAAACCTTTTTTCAAAAGCCGATGTTAAATCCTCATGCAGTTCAAGAACCAAAGCCCCCTTACTGGAGTAGTACTTGTAAAACAGTCCCGGACTCACCCCCGCCTGTTTGGCCATTTTTCTGAGAGTGGCGTTTTCGTAGCCTTGCTCTTGAATCAACTTCAGGCCCACCTGATACAGATGTTTTTTTTGCTTTTCACCCTGCTCCGTGCGCCCGCTGGGGCGTCCGCGTTTTTTGTTTTTGTCTTCTGCCAATGAATTTTCCTTGCCTTTTAAGGTAAACACGTTTACCTTTATTATAGAAGTTTCAACATTGATGTCCAGCCTATTTTTAAACACTTAAAAATACTGAGGTTTCAGATGAAAATAGTGATAGCTGGGGGAACCGGACAGATCGGCCAAATGCTTTACCGGGAGTATAGCCAAAGAGGCTTTGAGGTCTGTGTCCTGACCCGAAATCCTTCTGGAAAAGACCAAATTCAATGGAATGGGCAAACCCTGGGACCCTGGCAGAAACAGCTGGAGGGTGCTGATGTGGTCATCAACCTGGCTGGCCGCACTGTTAACTGTCGCTACACCGATGCCAATTTGAATCAGATGCTTGAATCAAGAGTCGACAGCACAAGGGTGATTGGAGAAGCCATTGCTCAGTGCCACACACCGCCTCCTTTGTGGCTGCAGATGAGCACCGCCACGATTTATGAACACACCTTGGATCACGACAACGACGAAGACTCTGGGGTGATCGGAGGCGTTGAGGCCGACGTTCCTGAGTACTGGCAGTTCAGTATTAAAATTGCCAAAGAGTGGGAAAAGGCACTTTTTGAATCCCACACTCCAAACACGCGCAAAGTCGCTCTGCGATCTGCCATGGTGATGAGCCCTGATCAAGGCGGCGTCTTTATGGAGCTTGCAGGACTCACCAAAAAAGGCTTGGGAGGTCCAATCGCTGGCGGCCATCAATACATGTCTTGGATCCATGAAACAGACTTTATTGGCGTTCTGGATGTTTTAATGAAAAATGATTTTTCAGGGGTTATCAATCTGGCCGCCCCCCACCCGCTTCCACAAAAAGACTTTATGAAAATCATGCGAAAAATGATCGGAATGCCAGTCGGTCTTCCAGCCACGCGCACGATGGCTAAGGTGGGCGCTTATTTTATGAAAACAGATACCGAACTGGTTCTGAAAAGCCGACGGGTTGTTTCCAAGCGCCTGGCCGAATGGAACTTTAAGTTCACCTACCCCCATTGGCAAGAGGCCTGTCGGGATTTGGCTGTGCGCTCGGATCAGTTTTTAAAAAAGCATTACTACAAATACGCGATCTTTACTTACACGGCCACCATCGGCGGCGTTTCAGCTTTCGACTTTTTTAGAGACCCAAACTTTGAAAAACTAGCCTTCCTCACCTATGTTCTTATTCTTTTTAGTCCCTTTCTCATTTTATCCATTGAATTGATTGGCGGCCTGATAGGTCGACAGATCTACCGCAACACCGAAAAACACAAAATCATTGTGTGGAGTCATATCTTATCTTTAATGAGCATTTTTACCTTTGGCCTACTAACCACATTTCTTAGTCCCTATATAATTGCTGGTTTGGCATGGGTATCGGGGGCTGGATACCAGGATCCTAGTATCAGTCTATTTTTAAACTTCTATGTCGCTTTCGCGGGAGTGCTCTTGGGGTTGCCTGCCAGCTTGATTTTTGCGACATGGATGGGATGGGACGCCCACACCCGGATTCACAACAAAACAGTTTCCCACTGATTACCAGCGATAGGCAAAGCGTGCGGAGGTGACACCAATGCTGGAGCCGCCACTGCGTTCAATCTCTCGCTGTATCGAAAGCAACAATGATACCGAGCTTGAAAAATTAAT
The DNA here is from genome assembly GCA_964588335.1 of uncultured Pseudobdellovibrionaceae bacterium. GTDB lineage: Bacteria > Bdellovibrionota > Bdellovibrionia > Bdellovibrionales > JAGQZY01 > JAGQZY01. The sequence continues at coordinate 91,312 of CAZPOV010000010.1, forward strand.
TGCGGCCCTTGGCCCCCAAACCAAAACTGAACTGTTTCCACCCAAGTAATTTTCATCTCCTAAAATAAACGAGACATCCCAACCCAACTCTAAAAAATTGAATCCTAAAAAATCAAAGTGAAGCGGTGTTGTTCCCATTCCCAACATCAGCTGAAAGTCTAAGGTGCTCTGCGCCTGAGCGACTCGGGATTCGTCCTGAAAACCGACCATCGTGCGATCAAGACGGATGTCACTATTGGGTAAGTGCAAAGCCCCATGGGCATCAAAAAAACGAGTGATATTGTATTTACCACCCAACACATAAAGATTTTGACTGTAGCCCGAGGTGGTTTGCACAGTTCCACCGTTGGAAAGAGGAGCGTAAACTTGAGCCGAACCAAACACAGTCCCCCACCCGGCACTCAGCTCCCACTTTTTATAGTCTTCACTTTTTTTAGTTTTTTTCTTTGCCTGAGATTTTACAACCGGGATGGGGTCTTGGGGTTGAGCATCCTTGGCTTCCGGTTTTTGGTTTTGAGATTTCTGAAAATAAAAATTATAAATTTCTTCAGCCTGGGCCCACTTAGCAAAACTAAGAACGAGGCCCACACATAGAAAAAGACCCAAGAGGCGACGAGCACAATATGTTCTATTTCTCTGTAACACCATAGCCAACGAACTTACCACTTGTAGGCCAGAGCCAGTGAATTGGTTGAGAACTCACCCTCGCCACTGATGTTTTTACGGTAGGAATAAATCAATGAAAAGGTATCACTGAAGCTCATCGACAGGCGAGGACCTAAGTAGACACGATTCGAACTTCGATCCAGCCCACTCTCATTTCCGGTGGCAACACCGCCATCCACTCCAATAGCGAGGAACTCACCACCAAAAACATTTAAATGAATGGGTGTCGCCCCTAAGCCAATGGCGAACTGAGGATCCATATGATAATTACCAATCAGAGTTGAACCATTGGCCTCAGCCTCGCCGTTGGGAAGATGCAACTCCGAGTTCACCTGAAAATACCTGGACATATGATAAGTGGCACCCAGTACATAGGTTTTTTGGGTCAACTGGTACTGCGCAAAGGGAGTGTTAAAATGGTTGCCGACCACTACAGATCCAATCCCTAACTTGGCTTGCCAACCACGTCCGCTGGTATCTTTTGTTTTCACTTCAGGTTCAGCGGCAACGACTTGTTGGTTCGCCCCCTCAACCTCTATCATCTTTGGTTTTTTGATATAAACTTTGCGGTAGCGTTGTCCGGCAGGGGTCCAATTGTCAGGGACTAGAAGGACATCGTCATCCACCTTCATCACCTCTTCAACGTACTCTTCTTCCCCATCATCTTGTTGCGCCTGCGGCTTCTGTTTTTCAGCTTCTTGTTTGCCTTTCTTTTGAAAATAAAAATTATAAACATCCTGGGCTTGAGCGGGGCCACTGAGTGAAGCGACAGCGCCGAGGGCGATCCACAGTTTTTTTGTAAAAGTCATACAATCCTCCGAGTTGGTTTGGCCCCTAGTCTCTTCAAAGCTTGGACCAAACTTCCGCTTTCCCTAAACCCCTGAAATTTCTTACTCTTCATCTTTAAACTTGGCAATTTCACGACAGCTTTGTCCATCCACCATGACACATTTGTCACGGTTCCATGTTCTCTAAATAACGAAACAAGGTTCTTGGGGTGACTCCTAAGAGCTCTGCCGCCTGCGCGCGTTTGTTGTTGGATTTCTTTAACGCCAGCCTCACCTTGTCGGTGACAAAATTGTTTTTGGCATCCTCAAGATTTTCTCCGCCCAGCCAGTTGAGCTCTTTTTTCGACGAGTCTTGTGGTCCTCCCATCGTCAAATGCTGAACCTGAATCACATCGGTCGTGCACAGAGCCATGGCTCGCTTCACGGCACTCAGCAGCTCTCGGACATTTCCCGTCCACTCTTGGCTTTGCATCCAACTGATCGCATCAGCCGAGAAACGTTTATCAGAACCTTTCTCAACCAACACCTCATTGGCAATCAATGAGATATCCTCACGTCGTTTTCGAAGGGGAGGAATTTCGAAAGACACTTCAGCCAGACGGTAAAAAAGGTCTTGGCGGAACTCCCCTTTTTCGACCAACTGCTTTAGATTTTTATGAGTGGCACATAAAATACGAACATCGACTTCGGAGGATTTCTCGGCGCCCAATGGTTCAACCGCTTTTTCTTGCAAAGCTCTTAGAATTTTAACCTGTAAAGCCCCTGGTAGATCACCAATTTCATCAAGAAACAGGGTGCCGCCATCGGCCTGCTGAAATTTACCTCGTTGATCTTTCACAGCTCCGGTAAACGCCCCTTTGCGGTGTCCAAACAAAAGACTTTCTAAAAGCTCGCCCGGAATGGCTCCACAGTTCACAGCAATAAAGGGTTTGTCTTTGCGAGAACTCATTTTATGAATCCACTTCGCCATCACCTCTTTACCAACTCCGGTTTCGCCTTCAATAAGCAGGGAAAGCTCGGTATCCGCCAATTGTTCTGCCAGCTTAATGTGCTCTCGCAAGGCCTCATCAACGGTCGTTAACGGCGAGTCCTTTTGGGTCTGTGCCGCTCGTAAGGTTTCCACTTCCTTTTTTAAAGTGAGATCATTCAAATAAAATTTAAGCATCAGAGCGGCCATTTGTACGTAGGCTTCAGCGGAGGCGGTTTGTCTGGCCGTCAAACCAGAGTGAGGCCGATCCGAACCAATCATCAAGACTCCCAAAACCTCTCCCCGAACACTCAACGGCCACGCACAAACTGACATAAAGCCAGTGCCCATCAAACTTTTACTTTTTTCAAAGCGACTACCGATGATGTTTTGCACCAAGGTGGGTCTCTGGCTGGTGATGGTTTGTTGCACTAGGGTTTCACTCAACCAAGGCTCATCCTTTGCAATATTCTCTTCTGCCAACATTTTAAATTCACCTTGCGGGTTGCTGGCAATAAGAAGGCCCTTGTCCATTTCAAAGGCCGCAATCATTGTTTCAAGCAATAACTCCATGGAACCTTTTAAATCACCGGGTTGTGAAAACTTTTGCACCAAAACTTTGATATCATCTGCAAAACGCTCGGAATTCTTTTCAACATCACCAATGCCTGACGGAACTCCACCCGGCAACAGCAACAATGTTAGATCCTGCAACTGAAAGTGTTCATTGATATTTAACTGAACATTGCTCTGGTTTTTTTTACCTTTCAAGCAGTGAATGCTCACCCCTTGCGGCGTTGGTGACAGAATCAGATAATCATCTTTATAGCGAAGCCCTTTCAGATTGACGCCCGTGGACTGCTCGCCACCGACAGCCATCAATCCTCGAACTTCGACGAATTGGGTTGATTGAGGACTTAACAAACAAAGTTTCCATTGGTTTTGTGACATATCAAGCTCCTCCTTTCGCACGAATCGTTGTGGTTTTACCGGCCTTGACTTCTATCTCATTGTCGATCGGATCAAATCCTGCCTTGATCATTTTGAATTGATGCATGCCGGGTTTGACTTTGAAATTCTCTAGCTGCTGCCTTGGAACTTTCTTGCCATCCACAAAAATATCCACATCGTCATCGACTTCAAACGTGAGCGTTCCCAGCATCGGCGCTGGGGGCGGACTTTTTTTCTTCACAGAGGCCGCCGGCTTTTGGGCTTTTGGTTTCCCATTGGTTTTTTTCTTGGTCGTGGTCTGGGACTGAGACGGAGGCTTGGAATCGCTGACTGTCGCTGGTTTAGTCTTGCTAATCGGCTCCGGCTTTTTAGTATTTTGAGATTTTGGCACAGTCGAAGCTTTTACTTCTGACGGTTCTGGAATACTTCCCTTGCTGATCGCCGACTCCGGGGGCAAAGACTCTTTGGCTTGTAGATCGGGCTGTTTTGCGCCCTCCACATCTAAAAGCGTCCAGTCAATCAGTGAATACAACAACAAAGCACTAAAAACCAAAATCAAAGGTGCTAAGACAATGGGATGTTTCCAGTTAAAAGATTTTTGATTTCTTAAAAGGGCCAACAATTCAATACCGGTGGGATCTTCTGGAAAAAGTCTTTGAAATTCATTCGCCAAACTTAAAAGAAGTTTTTTATCAATCTTTTTGGATTGCTCAGCCTCTTCCACTTGCCGGACCAAGTTGTCCCGCTTCATAGTCAACGACTCTTTAAACACCTTTTGACTGGGTGAGGCAGCGACCAGGTCGCGACACTTGGGTAGTAGTCCGGAATCGTTCAATACACCCATCAACTCCGACTCGACGGACCAAATGCTTTCGGGCCGATCGTCTTTGCTTTGCTTCAGGCATTGATCCACAATATGAGCCACCCTGGGGTGAACATGGGGGCAAACTGTGGCCAAAGGTGGAACCGGCTCCATGGCTTTCTTCAAGATGGCTTGTGCGGTGTCACCATAAATAGGTGGCTGACCTGAAAGAAGCTCATAGGCAATAGCACCAAATGAAAACAGGTCGGATTTGATGCATGACTTTTCCCCTTCCGTCACTTCCGGGGCCATGTACCCTAATGAGCCCACCAATAACCCCAAGCGAGTCATGGTCAGGCGGTTCAACTCTTTGGCCAATCCGAAATCGGAAAGCTTCACATCACCGTTATAAGAGATCAAAATATTCTCTGGCTTTAAATCACGATGAATGATGCCCCGTTCGTGAACAGCACCCAAGCCGCGTGCCACTTGCACCAAAATCCATAGATCCACTTCAATCAAGGGGTTGCGAGTGGTGTTCATCCAATCACGAAGATGATGTCCCTCAACCAACTCCAACTCCAAACACAACTGATTCTCAAGCATGTGCTCGCCATACATTTTAACGACGTTGGGGTGATCGAAGGTTTTCAGTATTTGAATCTCTTCCCGCAGTCGCTTCAGAGAATCTTGATCTTGACTGATAAAATTGAGAAAACTTTTTAAAGCGACGAAACTGTCGGTCGACCTGTTTCGGGCTTTAAAAACTTCGGCTGTGGCGCCAGAACCTAAGCTCTGAATAATTTCAAATTGACTCTGATCCATGAAGTCTTCAATAGCAATGACTGACATCCCTGTCATACTTTTTTTTACCTATGTAAGATTTCTATTTTTGTGAAACACGACTAAGACTGAAAGTAAAAGTTGTAGACATCACCCTTGGATTTCTTATTTTTCACCGGTGATTTTAATTCTTTAGGTGATTCCTCAGGGACTGTAACCGGAACCACTGGAGGGGGCTTGGGAGCCGGAGGACTCACGGGAGGTGTCGCAGCGACTGACGGATCTTTCACCCCCTGATAGATCACCTGAATGATCGGGCGCTCGTTCGGCCCTTCGCCTTCAAGGCGCTGAACCTGCACTCCCGGCAGCGCCTGACTCATCACTTTCGGGCGAGGGTCCTCGCGCGCCGGCACCACTGGCGGCTGCGATGCGGTCTCTTTAAAAAGAGGCACAGCCCCTTGCTGACTGTCTTCAATCTCTACAGCCTCAATCGCTTCAACGGATTGATCCACTTCTTCCTGGTTCATGGGCACCCAAACAGTCTCCACTGTTTGCACTTTCTTCATTGGCAACGACTTGGCAACAGCTTCAGGCCCCATAATCAGAAAGAATAAGACAAAATAGACATTATAAAAGACTTTCATAATACACCTCTTGAAGAGGGACTCTTGCGAGCCCCCGTCGTTAGATCATTTCCTGCTTGATTTCAAAAAGAAGATAGTTTTGATTCAGACACTGAAACTCAAGCGACACAAAGGTGTTTTCATTTTCTTCGGTCTGCAAAGCCGAGCACAGGACGTTGCCTCTAATTTCGTCGCCTTCCACCTCATAGTAGGTCGAGCAATTGCTTTGATCCGTGTATTTTAAGTCAACTTGATCGCTAAGGAAAATAAACGATGGCACCATATCTCCTTCCGTGGGTTTTAAAAAACCACTTTTATTGGGCTCAATGGCAAAGTCGGTCAGCTGCAAACTTTCTGTGATTTTCATTTGCGGGCCATTAACAAACCGATAGGCCACCACTCGTAAAGATTTATTGGAATGATCGTATCGACACTCGACACTGCTCAACTCTTGTTGATAACCAAACACTTTGTCTTGGTCCTCGGTTCCGATAAAGCTCATCTCCAGCTCGTTGCGAATCGGTTGTTCAGCGACCATTGGTGGGCCATCATTTTTTGAGCAAGCCATAAGGACGGACGACAGACTGAAGAGCATCATTAGTTTTTTCATATTTTTCTCCTTGGTTGAAAATATTTGTTCTTGGGTTGAGCAAGGGCTGTACCATTTTTGGATGCTCCAGTTTCGAGATGGCCCCCAAGACTATGAAAACCCAGTCATGACACGTGACAGCTCTGTCAGTATATTTTTTAAAGCACTGAATATATTCAATGAAACAGGATGATTATCCCCAATTGTTATTTGCGGCCGGAACAGGCCGTCAACATAAACCCTTTTATTAAGGAGAGATGATGAAACTTCTCATTTTTGCTGTCGTCAGCATGACTTTATTCCCCACCTTGTCACAGGCTCGTCCGCGCGAGGTTTTCAAAATTGAAATCGGTAGCAACTACGAAGGTTATTCCAAACGGGAATTGCGTCGCCGAGTCTGGGAACTGGAACGGGCCGTTTACCAATTGCAAGAGCAGGTTTTTCATCTTTCTATGAACAACCAAAAAGGACAAAGTCAATTGGAGGCCTCGTGGACATGCTCCATCCAGTCTATGGGAAAAACTTTTACAGCCACTAAGACCTCGAAGGGAGCCGCACGGGCCGAGGTATTAAAAGATTGTAGCAATCACACCAACGCCATTCATTGTGACCACAGCGATGTGAAGTGTGAAAACTGACGCTTCGTTAATTACAAAGTGATTTGCATAACGCGACCGAGGGTTTTTCCAAGGTCGCTAGTGATGGCGACACCTTGAAAAATATAAGTCTGCCCAACCTTCAGTCCCTGATCAATCACCACGCGATGAGAGGTCCGCAAAATATTGTCGGATTGGGTCATCCACTCGTTCCCATTCTGGTCTCGTACCAAAACTTGTGATGTGGCTGGCAAATCGGTGTTCCAGGTCACAACCACAACCTCTTCGCCTTGTTTTTCAATAGCAAAGTTACTGATGGTCGCATTGGTCCCTTGTTGACACGGATTGAAGATGGAACTCGGTGGCAACTCCCAATTGTCAGAGGCTATAGGTTTCCAACCCCGATCCAATAGATCCAGGTATTTTTTCTGGGGTTCGGAATTGTGATTGAATTTAAAATAGCGACCATTCCCCTGCTGACCACACTCTTTTTCCGGTTTTGTGTTTTGGTCCACTTTTCTCCACATAGGAATCAGGGCGATATGATGGCGAGGCCCTTGATAATATTCCATGCGAATATCAAGAGCCGTATCTTTATCCATATGTATAGTCTGGTTGGAACATCCAAATTTGGAGGGATGCACTCCATCGTTGTCGACGATCACCCGTTCTTCACCATCAATATCAATGACTTTAAGAATCGCACCGTCGTCAGATAACAGGGCCAACTCATATTCTCCCTCCTCATCGTCAGGAGCCAGTTTTAAAACCGATTTAAAACGAAGCGCAAAATATTCAACCAAATCGTTACCAAGATCGTCTTGCACGACGCTTCCCGCCTCTGTCGGAAAGCCCGTGTCAAAAACGCGAGTCGGTACGTTGACCTCAGTAAAGAAGAGTTTTTGAGTGGAACGCGTGCCTTTGTCGAAAAAATCTTGAACTCCAGAATGATGATGCAAACGAGTGTCTAGATAGAAGAGCTCAGCGATCAAGCCGTCACCAAGTCCTGGATTTCCAGGGACACCCATGGGATCACAAATTAATTTATTCAGCTGAAAAGAATTAACATCCAAATGGTGATAAACAGGTGATTCAGAGTCGTCTGAGGCGGGAGCATAAACGGTGTCCCCACCCCCTCCTTGCGAACAACCCACAAAGGTCATCAGTCCTAATAATAGAAACACCGTCTTGGCTGCTTGATTTAAGAATTTTCTCTTCATTCTAATCATAATCTCAACATCCTTTGAGTTGCTTTTATTATATAGGAGAAGTTCTTTTTATCTTGTAAAAACAGTGGTTTATGCTTAATTGAGGCACCAGGATTTTGACAAAAGAATGAACATTTTCGAAACCTCGACACAATTTAGACAGTTTCTTTTAGATTGCCAAAAATGACGATTCAAACAGTGACAGCCCCCATTCACTGGTGTCGAAACTTTCGGTTCGAAAACGATCGGTTTCGCACTTGTTTGATTGAAATCTTCACCTGCGACTAACCTTTTCTGATTTCTTTTTGTCTAACTATAACCCCAAAGCGAAATTCATTTTACTCTGCGAGGACCGTATGTTGTTTGATGTGAAATCGGCGCAAACCACTCTTTGGGGGCTCTCTGCCAAGGATGTCATTTATGGTATTGAGCGTGGGCAAATCCCACTCTCATGCCAAATCTTTCATTCCCAAAAACAAAGATGGGAGAGTGTTTCCAACAACCCCATTATTGCTCGTGAACTGGCCGTTAAGCTTTCCGAGAAGCCCTTGAGCTTCAGTTACAATTCCTTGTTCTACCATTGGAGTTTCAAAAATTTTCTTTCCCATCAAGGTTACTTCACGTTGATGGAAGTCATTGCCAAACTCCAGGCCAACGAAATTGCCAAAAACTCTCTGATTAATCATCCGACTTTGCAGAAATGGACCCTTGTCAATTCGGTTCCGATCTTTTCTGAAGACAGCATCCGCTGCCTTTACCAATTGGGCTCGCTGAATGGCTATTTTCAGCGACGTCTCAGAGATCGAGCTGAGGCCAAAAGCTAGAACGGCTGGCGCCAACAATGTTCTATTTTTAGAACAATATGTTCGCAAGTTTGTTCTTTTATTTGCCCATAATCTATCCCATAATAAAACGGAAAAACGAGGTGCTTATGAAACTGCAAGCCATCAGTCGCCGCAAACTCATGACCGTGTTTGCCGGCCTCACCGCAATATTTGGTGCCTCAAAATTAATAGGATTTGTTATGAGCGATAAAAATAAAAAACTTCACAAGATACTTCATCCCAAGGAAAAGCACTGGGTGGGCGATGGATTCCACGTCAGCACCATGTTTTCAGTCCACGAACAGGACTACAAGTATATTACACCCTTCCTTCTTCTTGATCATGCAGCTCCCAGGGAGTTCTCACCGACCCAACAGAAGAGAGGGGTTGGAGAGCACCCCCACCGTGGCTTTGAAACCGTCACCTTTGCCATTCAAGGTGAGGTGGATCACCGAGATTCCGGAGGTGGGGGTGGCCGCATCGAAACCGGTGGCGTGCAATGGATGACGGCTGGCTCAGGCGTGGTGCACGAGGAGTTCCACTCAAGGAATTTCGCTGAAAAAGGTGGGATATTTGAAATGGTGCAGCTTTGGGTCAACCTCAAAGCCGAACATAAAATGACCACTCCCCGCTATCAATCAATGAACAAGGAGGATTTTCCGGTCGTCTCTCTTGCTGATGGCAAAGCCAAAGTCAAAATCATTGCCGGAGAGTTTGATGGCAAAAAAGGACCGGCGCAAACCTTGTCGACAATTAATATTTTCGAAGTCCACGCCGACACCGAGCAGACTCTGCCTTTGCACTTGCAAGATCAGACCAACACTTTGATCGTTCAGCTGAAAGGCAACGCCAAGATCGAAGATCGCAATTTGCGTCCCGGTGAAGTGGCGGTGTTCGAACGCAGTGGCGAAACCATCAATCTAGATCTGACTTCGGGTGCTCACCTGCTGGTTCTTAATGGCGAACCGATTGATGAGCCTGTCGCACATTACGGCCCCTTTGTCATGAACACCCAACAAGAGATTATGCAGGCGATTCGAGATTTTCAGGCCGGCAAAATGGGTCAATTAGTACAAGAAGCAACAACCAACGGAGGATCATAAATGGGAAAATTAGTCGATGGAGAATGGGTCAAAACCAGTATTATAACCAGTGACGACAAAGGCCAGTATGACCGTCTGCCTCGTACTTTTCTAGATACGATAAGCAAAGATCACGAGCGCTTTCAGCCCGAGAGCGGACGCTATCATCTTTACGTCTCATACGCTTGCCCGTGGGCGAATCGAACATTGATTTTCCGCGAGTTAAAAAACCTGACCGACCACATCAGTGTCGACGTGGTTGATCCGGACATGTTGGAATATGGGTGGAGCTTTGACGCCTCAAAAGACGGAGCCACAGGCGACTCCCTTTACGGTAAAAAGTATCTTCATGAGATCTATCAAAAAGCCGACTCTAAAGTTTCGACCTCTGTGACCGTGCCTGTGCTTTGGGATAAAAAGCTTGAGACAATTGTTAACAACGAATCTTCAGAAATCATTCGCATCTTTAATCAGTCGTTTAACGATCTGACCGGCAACACCGATGACTACTACCCGAAAAACTTGCAATCAGAAATCGACCAATGGAACGATGAGATCTATCCAGCCGTCAACAACGGTGTCTACAAGTCAGGGTTCGCCAAAAACCAAGAGGCCTATGAAAAAGCTGTCACCGAATTGTTTCGAGTTTTAGACAAACTGGATCAGCACTTAGAAGGCAAAGATTATTTGGTTGGCAATCAACTGACTGAAGCCGACATCCGCTTAATTCCAAGCCTGCTACGCTTTGACGTCGTGTATTTCACTCACTTCAAGTGCAATATTAAACGGATTGCTGATTATAAAAACTTGTCACGTTACACGCGCAATCTGTATGAAAACGAAGCGATCCGAAAAACCACAAATTTCGATCACATTAAAAGGCATTACTATTACAGTCACGAAGAGCTCAACCCACAAAGAATTGTGCCCTTAGGACCAGAGAAAGTCTTTTAATCTTTTAAAACACCCAAATGAATAATTCGAGCCCCGGTCTGACTGATGGGGTTCACACTTTTTCCGACAATAACACCGGAACCAGGTGAGAAATACTCTTTGATTTTGGTTCCGAAAAGGTCGTACTGGGTGGCAATTTTGTCACCCTTATCGATTTGGTCGGTCAACACCGGGTGAGTCTCGAGGATGCCGCCTTGATCGGTATAAACCCAATAAGACTTCTCGCAAATGATGGGATCTTTCTCGGGATGATACTCTTCGATCGGCAGCATTTTAAGAAAACCTAAAATGTTGTTAATTCCCACAACTGATTCTCGAATCAATTTTTTCTGAAAGCGCTGGGGATCACCGACCTCTACTGTAATGGCTGGAATACCTAGCTTGGCCGCTGCCCCCCGAAGGGAACCGTCTTTTCCTTTGTTATGCACGATGATTTGAGGATGCTGAAGCATCGCCATTTTTCTAGCTTCTTTATTGTCCAAATCAACCCGCACATAAAGAGAATTGATTCGGCCAAAGCTGGCCGTGTGGAGGTCAACAAGGTAATCAAATTTGTTAACAATTTGGCGAAGGAACCGATGCACATACTGGTCACTGCTATTGCCTTTGGGCTTTCCTGGCATAATACGATTCAAGTCTTGGCCGTTATTAAACAGACGCTCCGAGTTTAGAGCACCAAAGGCGTTGACCACCGGCACCGCCACCACTGTCCCCTGCAACTGATCAATCTCTTCTTCCATCTCTTTAATCAGTTTGTGGATGACTTTAATTCCATTGAGTTCATTTCCATGCACGGCGGCTGTGAAGCCAAGAACCTTTCCAGGCCGCTTGCCTTTCGCGACTATCACTGGAAGGTAAACTGGAAATCCCAAACCATTGTCGACAATGTGAAAATGGTATTTTGAAACTTGGCCAACGGGCGCTGATTTAAGATTGAGTTTGGTGATGATCGGAATCTGTTTGGTCATAGTCAAATATCTCACTGGCGAAAGAGTCATCTTTATTGATCGAACGAAACAACTTGCGCTTCAGACGACCTTTGTCATTGATCAACTGCGCGGCAAAACGATCAATCGCTATGACAGAGAGGACAGTTTGCACATAGCCCTCAATCAGTTGGTCAATGCCAATCCCCAGCTTATTAAAATCCCGAGTGTCCATCAACATTAATCGATCAGTGTCAGAACCCCATTGATCCTCACCCAGTTTTTGAGAGAGGTTGGTTCCTAACATTTGCCAAGAGTCAGCACTATCGTCGAGTTCATCAGCCAGAGGTGAGGCCGCTTTACGAGCATAGAGACTCACAGCTTTAAAGCCCTCGGCCCCCGAACAGACCATAAAGCGCGTGTCGGCGACATAAATTTGGTTCTTCTTATTGGGCATAGTTCCAACATGGTAAAGAGCGCCCTCGGGACTCACTGAGCTCCAAGAGGCGTTACCAATCAGGCTTTGCACGATGTATTGGTCATAATTGTCTTCCATTTCCATAAACCGATCCAGCTCGGCTTGATTGGTAATGGTGAAGACACCTTGGCCCGCATTGCTGTAGGGGTTTTTAACCACACCACGGCCCCCGAGAGATTGAATCAGAAGAGGAATCTCCATTTTGGAAACGTCATAAATGGTATGAGGCACGTTGATCTTTAGGCCAGAGCTGGCAATTTCACTGTTGAACCATTCATAGGCTTTGGCAGCAATAAGCTTGTTTCGTCCGCCAGCTAGGCAAGCCACCACAGGATTGAAAATCAAAGTTTTGCAGTCCACTGGAATTCGATTCCAAGGTTTTTGGGTCACATAGCGGAAGGCGGCCCGCAGACTCACCCACTCATCCCCCTGTTTGACTTGCAAGACTTTGTCTTCATAGCGGCAATTCTCTCGCCAAGACTTTTGATAAAATGGAACAAGGTAAACTTTCTCGCCGGTCAGGTCGGCAATCGTCGCCGCGTAACCTGAGGCTTCCATAAAGTTCTTATCGTAAATTACGCCCAAGGCACCATCGACCAGCCTTTTACCTTTTAATTTTGATAGAAATGAATTTTTGATAACCAGTTCGTAACCACCGGCTTCGTTGTCTTCATCTCGCAAAGGCATGGACTTTTGCCCCGACGGGCAAGAGTTGACCTCAACCACGACAGTTTTGTTCATGCCTTTGGCGGTGGTGACATAAAACAAGTCGGCACCAGCCCAACGCAAGTATTTGGCCTTATACTTCAAATACTCCATAAGCCGCGCCGGCTTGGCTTGCGGATTCAAGTGACAATAACGACTGACCACCTGGTCCTGATTCATACCAAGAAAATATTTTAAGAGAGGATGGATGTGGGCGTTAACCACTTTTTGGTAGTAATGCTGAGTCGGGGTGAAATCGCCAGGATTGACTATTTGTATTTCCATGTCAGTATTCTCAGTGAGTTTCTAACAAGAAACAACCACAGAGTGTCATGTTGCTAAATCTTAACAATCCCAGCTTGCTGAAAGGTTTATCGCCCTATTCTTCGGCAGGAGAGTCCAACCAAAATGGCAATCCAAACTCTTCAAAATATCGACGGCTCACAGCATAATCGACGCTGGAGTTCAAATCTTCAGCCAATTGGGTTGTGTACTGTTTAATTAGATCGAAGGCTGGACAGCGGAACATCTGATTGTCTGTACGAGTCCACCCGACAAAATCACCTTCATAACTGCCATATTGAATAACATCCTCATGAAGCAAAGAGGCCGTATCTTTATTAACCTTTTGCCAATCACTGTATTTGAAGACACCAGAATTCATTCGCTTTACCAAAGCGTTGGCATCACCCTCAAAACAGATCCCAACGGTGCCAGCAATCAACATGCCCTTGCATCCCTTGTCATCAAAATTCTCGCCAGTCATTTCCCAAATTTCATCTTCGAATCGGTCGTAACAAAGGATACGTGCTGACGACTCCCCTGCTTGCGCGTTTGCATAACTAGCAATAAAAATCATGGCTATAAAAAAGGACTTCATTATTCACCCCTTAGAGAAAAAGTTACCTAGCTCATAGCACGTTCTGCAAGTCCACCACAGCCTAAGATAAGGCTATTACAATTATTACAGTGAGTTTGTTTGACAGTTTTGCACACTTTTGTAAATCCCCTCCTCAAGCAAAGAGAAGAGGGGCGGCAAAAGCAAAAAATGCACCCAATGACCACACAACTCCAGAAACTAACAGAGTCCAAAATGACCAGCGTCGAGCGGTGGTGCAGGCTTGCGCCTTGACCGGGTCAATCGGACAAGGCTCATTGCGGGCGCGGTAGTGGAAAATCGCCGCCACACTGATCATGACGCCACTGAGAGTAAAAACCAGGGTTTTGTACTGAGACAGCCAAACCAACTGCGGCACCGTTGACACCAAGCCGGCCATGGTGGCTCCCATACCGAGAGCCACTAGCAGGCTTGGCAACGCGCAACAGAACAGTGTGCCGGTCGAAGCAAACAGTGAAAAATAACTTAAAAATCTATTCACTTTTTAAACCTTCAAAACTAAAGCCAGCGTTGGTCACCAATTCTTTGATGGTGGCTTCACTCAGCGATTGGCCTTTTTTCAAAGTCACTAAGACTTCCATATTGTCTAAGTTGACTTTTGTTTCTTTGACCTCAGCGCGTCCGTTGAATTGTTTTTTGATCCCTTGAGCACAAAACGCACAAACCATACCATTGACTTTGATTAGCATTTTTTCGTTTTTCAGTTTTTTAACACTGGCTTTTTGATCACTATGATCATGCTGACCTTTGCCATGCTTATGGCCGTGTCCGTGATGCTCACCCATTTTTTCTTTCTTCATAGACTCCTTTTTAGCTTCCGCCAAAACAGGAGAAGTGAGTAACAAGGGTGCTGCGAATACAATTAAAGTTATAAATTTTTTCATCATAAAATTCTCCTAAAAATGAACGATGTAGTTGAAACGGGTGATGCCTCGAAACGATTGCCCGATTTCAAACAGTAAGTTTTGATAAAATAATCTTAGGTAGGGCGTGATATCACTCTGTGGACCGGCGCCCACAAAATCATTATTTTGCCACTCTAAGATCAACCATGAATGGATGTCGTCAAAGCTTCCCTGATAGGGTGCCAGTCCCACCCGAATCACAGACTGGCGATACTCCGCCCGCTGGTCGTTATGAATTTCAAGGTGTCTTGCTAAAAAATAGTATTCTCGGTCTTCGATGTCGAACTGGAGAATTCCCATCCCCACACCCTCGGGTCGCCCCGACAACTCACTTTGACCGCCTCCAATCACACCATAAATATTGGCTTGATAGTTACTGCCATTCCACCTTTTGATCAAAAAGTTGGCTGACGCCAAGGTGGCATGAGTGGGTTGCAATAGATTGGGACGTCGGAAGTGGTGAACTCCAGCGGCGAACCAATGCTTAAACGAGTAATTCACTTGATTGTGGGTCATAATAGGCGCGTGATGCCCCATTATTCCGACCGAGTCGGCAAACGCTACAGGATGACTGCGTGCCGCCACCGATACCAATCCTATAAATATAAATAAACAGAATGGTTTATGAAAAACCATGGCTCCTCCTAGTTTTTAAATTTCAGAAAAAATAAAAAAAAGGAAGGTCTTAGTTTAGAAATACCGAGAAAAACGCCTGCCAATTCTGCAACTGAGGCAGCAGGAAAGATGGTATGGGGGGCTTAAAACTCGCCAAAAAATTCGGGCGTAAAGTTAAAGAAGCCCAATGCTTGGTTAAGTTTATGAATTTTGATTGTGGCAGTTTTTCAGTTTTTGCATCGGCGATCGCCTGGAACAGCAAAGGCGCTTCTGAAAAACATCGACCCGTCGAGCACATCATGCAATTGGGGTCCTGATGACTTTCGATCATCTGAGTCGTACTTTCAGTCTCATGAGAATGAGTGGCGGAGTGGTCCATGTCTTGATGACAGGACTCCTTGCCTGAATCAGACGTATCGGCATGATGACAGGCCGAAGCTGCAAAACCTTGCAGGACGAATGATAATAAAATAAGCAGCGTTACCGACAGTCTTTTCATGCTTTGGAAACCTTACATTCTTAGCTTCTATTATACAAAAAAAATCGAAATTACAAAACCTCAAGGCCATCACAGTCACTGACTGGCAACCGACACGCTCTCAATTGAGATTTAAAACGCCAATAAGTTCGTTTTTATAGGGGTTTGCCCCGACTTTCAGGGGTGGGAGAGGAGGCTGTAACAGTCGACCCGGTCAATTGCTAAGCTTATTATGGAGCGTAAATCGACTGACAGCGCAGAGCTCCAGTGCCTTGCGAGCCTTCAAAGTAAATCTGGTCAAAGGCCATTTGGCGTAATTCAAGCTCGATGTCTTGATTTCGTGCCCGATTCAAATCGGCCTCAAAGGAAGCCGGCACCCCGAAGGCTCGATTCAGAAGCCTTAAAACTTCCAAATCATTGATTCGGTGCTCATAGATAAAGTCCAATAGAAAGTTTCGAATCTCTGGTTTGAATTGAACCGGCATTACCACCCGCTCCAAAAAGCGTTTCCAAATCGCTGGCTGATAATTAGAAAACACATTCGATAAAAGAGGGAAAAGGACCTCTTTGAATAAAAGGGGATGGCCCATTGCACGACTGAGATAATAATCAAGGGGATCGAGCTCTCCCGGCCCATAGCGCTGTTTGTTGACAACTTTTTCGACCGCTGCTCTTAAAATCAGCCGATGCACTTCCAGGGCCTCTTGCGAGGTCTGTTGGTAAAGAACTGACTCGCGAATATACCGATCAATGTTGTCTGCAAAAACCCCTCGATCCAGTGCCAGCATCCACTGAGCCCAACGGGCATCCTGCATCACTGATGACTCCCCCAATGCTCGTCCCATTTCAGGTCGACTGGTGAAGCCCTGTTCAACAGCGAACCTTAAAAGCTCCACTGCCCAATCACTGTTCTGGTTATTCACCACCTGGGTTAAAATCTGAGCTTGAAACCGCTCCGATAAGAGCATCAGCTGCTCACCAGTTTTAAAGCCCTCTCCTCGTTCAGTGAAAATGTGTGCGCGGCCGTCTACACTCTCCGTTGGGAAAATATTAAATGTACCAAGCAGGAACTCGCGAGTTCCGTAGGCCGCTACAAATCTTTCGACACTCATTTTACTGGGTTCAACCACCCGAATAAATTTTCGAAATAGGTCGGGCTCGTGGCGAATCCAGTCGCGAATTGAAATATCTTTGACGGTATGTCCTATCATTGCCACTTTCACCAAAGCAATTTTGTGATCCAATAAATAGTTTAAAATTTTAAAGCGCAAATCCAACGGCTGATTGGCAACAAAAAAATGATATATACCGGCTGAGTAGCCTGCATTGTGTATCCCCATTAACAATGGATCGAGAACTCGAGCAAATTCCCTTGGACGCCCTTGTTCCAGCATTTTGTTTTGAGAATCAATCCAAGCCAGTCCAGTTTGCACCACCCAACGTTTAAATGAAACAGTCTCACCAGTGCGCGGACCGATACGACCCTCTTGAATAAACCGAAAACGAAATTGCGCTTCCAACCCCCAATTTTTTAATCTTTTAAAAATTTCTTGGCGATCACTAGTAGTTAAAACCTGGTAGCCTAAGAACTGATGAAAAATCCACTGATATCGTAGCTGCCTTGACGGGAGTTGATGAAACCAACGCGACGCCAATTCACCGGACTGAAAGGTTAAAAAGTGTGGAAAGTTTCGAAAAAACTGGGCAATCTCTCGAGCCCGACGACGCTCTTGCCGCTTCAAGGCTTCGGCCCGAACGCCGGTCCCTTCAATCAAGTCGCGAGCCTGAGAGGTTTCAGCCAATTCAGTGAGCATGCGTTCAAGCTCCGTCTTATTTTCGGAAAGATCTTTGATCGGATCGGCATGGACGGACCATGGCAAAACAAATAGGTTCACCAACAGTAGGAACAGTACAGATTTCAAAGAGAGCCTCCACCACAAAGAGGCCCATTTTACCTAAATCTTTAATAGATCTGTATTGATAGCTGAAACTCTGAAAATTATTCCACAACGCTTTTTCAGAGTTAACAAGGATTCGATTAAAGCCAAGATATTAGGGCTTTACGCCACCATACAAAGCGTAAAGAAAGTAGTGATCGCCGTAAGACATCACGTTGGACTGGGAAATATAACCCTCCTGTGGTCCTCGATCTCTACGGTACATAACAAGACCGCCATTGGCTGATCCTGATCGTGATCCATAATGCATGATTGAATCGTAGTCGTAATAGCTTAACAGATGACTGGTTTGCCCCCCAGAAAGTTTACGATAATTACTACGCAGAGAGGGGCTGATATTTCCCCAAACTATGGTGATGTATTGATCGCGATCCCTTCGGTTGTGCTCATGAGAAACACCCAGAGCATGCATCAGTTCATGCTGAATCGTGCGGGATCGCCAACAGTTAATCTTCAGTGGCTGTGCACCGCCGTATCGCCCCAGGTAAGATGATCCACAAACATTGTTGTTGGTGTGTTGAACATAGACATAATCCGAATCTTGAGCCCGCCTAGGTAAACACTGGACATTGGCAAACTCACCCATCTCCAGACATGATTGCAAGAAGAGCTGTCTTCGATATTGACTGACATTGTTGGCAAAGCGGTAACGAATGATACCATCCTCCCACAGTCGCACTCCCGACTGTTTGGTGCCTTCGGCGTCGACACCTTCAGACACGATCATCGACTCAGGAACCTTCATATCCCCCACCCAGACCCAATTGTCTTCGGCCTGTGCTGTAATCGTAAACATGATACACACTAGAATTTTAGAAATAATTTTCATAAGCGCCCCCAATACTCCCATTATAAGGGGCCTTAAGCTTGATCGATCATCTAATCGAAATCCTCGACCGTTTTTCGACCGACAGCGAGTTGCTGACGGTTTAAGACAGCAACAGAGATCCCTGACTTTGATCGTATGGATCGAATACAGTTTTTTGTTTTGTATTGAAATTAAAGGATTTAGCGCACCAGACACACAACCCACGCCTTGTAACTACAAATATCCGTTGCGACCAGCCTTACGCCCTGAAGCAAGTCTATAGCTCCATCTCAACGTCTTCTTTAATATTCAAAGCATACAAACAGAAGCGGCCCTAGTAAGCATTGCCGAACCCATTTTGCCATTAATAACTTTAGGTCTGGGGCGTCCCGCAGACGCTTTGATCAAGGACAACGCAACTGGAGAAAAACCAAATGAGGTATTCATTTTAAAAAAATATGGTAGTCTCCGTCTCATGAACACGAAACACGAAAAACTACCCACCGAATTAACAGCCCTGGTTCATCAAGCCCTCAGTTTTCTTGGCGAGGCAATCCGTCAAGAGTATGGAACCGAGATTTATAAAGAGATTGAAAAAATCCGCCTGAATTATAAAAGTGTGCGAGGACAATCAAACCAAAAAAAACAGGCTGTGCACCTGAAAAGCTTGCAGCAGATTTCAAAAAAGTCTCCAAACAACAAGTTTGCCATGGCCCACTCTTTTGCCGTTAGCCTTGAATTGATTAATCTTTGCGAAAACGCTCATCGAAGCTTTCGATTGTCGCAAAAAGCTGAAACCTCTATTTTAAAGCCGATGGACCCGATCATATTTGTTCTAACGGCTCATCCCACCGAGGCCCGAAGTGCTAACGCGATTTCTGTTATCAACGAAATTTATACTTTGTTAAGACGACGCCTGGAAATGTCTCAGTTTTCAAAGACCGACGAAAAAGCCTTTTTTCATTTGATTCTAATGTTATTAAAAATACCCATTTCAAAACCAAAAGCTCCCACAGTGCAAGACGAGGCCGATTATATCTACTCAACTGTGTTGAAAGCGGAGACCATTGAGCAACTCTGTCAGTATGAACAAAATCAACAACCCGTCTATATCAGAACCTGGGTTGGCGGCGACAAAGACGGACACCCCGGGGTGAACGACAAAGTCATGTTAAGCTCGCTAAGCCTTTCGCGAAAAAAGATTTTGCCGTTTGTTAGCTCGGCCATTGAAAAATGCCGAGCCAGTTTACAGTTACTGGACGAAAACTCGAAAAACCTAAACAATTTAAAAAATAAAATGGTCACCCTCTCACGCCTCCTGAAAGGACTGAAAACCGTCGGCCCCAATGATGGGCAAAAGCTGACTCAATTTTATAAAAGTCTTCGCGAAATCTCTGCGCAATACAAAAAGATAATTGGTTTGGATTCACCCGATCTCGAACAACTGCAATCCCTTCTGCGGGTGTTCCCTGGCCTAGTGATTCCCTTAGAAATCCGCGAGGACGCCGCTCTTATTGCTGAAGCTCTTGAAAAATCCAATATTGAGATCGCTCGAATGTTGAAGGCGCTGAAAGACATCTCCAAAGGGGGCCACAGCACCTGGTACGCCCGTGGATTTATCATAAGCATGTGTGAAGCCTCCAGTGATGTAAAAAATGCCTTAAAGCTTTTAAAATCTCAGACTGGCAAACTGGATTTACCAGTAGTTCCCCTTTTTGAAACCCGCCAGGCTTTGGAAACCTCCAGTCAATTAACGAAAGAGATTTTAGAACTTCCAGATTTTAAAAAATCTCTTAATGAAAATTGGGGGAAGAAACTAGAAATTATGCTTGGCTACTCTGACTCTTCAAAGGAAAGTGGCGCTCTTTTCAGTCGTGTCATGATTCAAAAAACCCTCACCCAACTGGACCAATATATCCGCAAACAAGGTTACACACCGATCTTTTTTCATGGCTCAGGCGGCAGTGTCGCCCGTGGTGGAGGCTCACTGAAAGATCAGATCTGTTGGTGGCCTAAGTCAGCACAAAAACGTTTTAAAGCGACCATACAAGGCGAAATGATTCATCGTACCTTTTCGTCTCCAGAAATTTTTAACAGCCAAGTGCAAAAAATCAGAGATAATGCCATTAAACCTCTATCGGAAAGACCCAGTGCCAAGGTGTTAAAAGAGATCAGAGAGTTTGCCGACCTAGTGCGACTTCGATACCTGGAAAAAGTCAATGACAGTCAATTTATGGAAATGGTTGAAAAGGCAACGCCCTACCCGTATTTAGACCAGCTTCGTATCGGCTCGCGACCTTCTAAGCGAAAAGCAAAGTTAAGTTTAAAAAGCTTAAGAGCCATTCCTTGGATTCTTTGTTGGACCCAAACTCGCACTTTGTTTCCCGTTTGGTGGGGCATAGGGTCTTCGTTTGACGAGCTCACCAAGGATAAGAAAAAACTTTTAAAACAAGCTTTTAAAGAAAGTAGTTTGTTCCGTTCATTTGTTGAAGTCCTCGCCTACACTTTAGCGAAAGTGGATTTATCAGTTTGGGGCTTTTACCTCAGTCAATCGACTCTTTCGGAAGACGACAAAAAACATTACCTTGATGAATTCGAGAAAGAATTTAAGAAAACAGTGCAATTTGTGGAAGATATCACCGGTCAAAAAAATCTGTTTTGGTTTCGACCCTGGTTAGAACAAAGCATTAAACTTCGTTCCACTATGATTTACCCTCTTAATATTCTTGAGGTTGAAGCGCTTAGAAAGAAAGAGGTTCCTTTGGTTAGAGAAACCGTCACAGGCGTCGCCAGTGGAATGCTTACCACTGGCTAACCAATAAACAGGACATTCCTTGGTAGCAGGTCAGTCGTCTATTCTCTTCGGGATTTGGTTTTATGGCGCTTCTTGAACACAGTTTCAGCGCCCACTTGATTTTGCGCCCTATGCACTTACAAAGAAGGTCTTTCATTTTTGCAAGAAGTATGGAATACACAGGACTATGTTCGGAATTAAGAATCTTGTCCCAAAAGAATTTCAGGTTTTTTTAAAACACATCGGCCCCTCGGCCTTTAAAATCATTAGTGTGAAAGAGGCTTCGTCGGCCCTGTATGGGCTCTCACAGTCCTATCTCAATTCGAAGGAAGCTAAAGCTTTGCAGGAGAAAGTAAAACCCCTTCTGCCCTCTGGAGTGGACATGGGATCGGTCACTGATTCGGCGGTGCCCGCAGAAGCTGAGTCTGAATACGGTCACAAAATCTTGCAAATTTATTTTTCTCAAATTCAGTCGACGGATGGCTTGTTTCTTGATTTACGACAGAAACACTTTCAGTGGAATGATGATCATTTGATCTGGCAACCGAGCAACCTACAAGTCAAGTTGAACGAGCCATTCCGACAAGGTCTGCATTCAGTGTATCGCGGATTTTACTCCGACAACAGTGAAGAACTGGATGACGGACTACTGAAAATGGGTTTAGTCAAAAAAGGAGCCTCACAAGAGGAAAAGCAGGAGCTTAAACAACTGTTACTGGATCACGTCGGCTCGGATTCGCCTACAGCTGTAAATTTTGAATTGCAGAAATTTTCAAACAGTTTTGAAAAGTTCTTTGCTTACCTGAAGAAAAATAATGTGAAATTGTCGGCCGATTTTCTGCACCTTGGAATTTACCTAGTGAGTCTTTATCTCAATCTCGACTCTATAAACAAACCCTTAAACGTGCAAAAATCCGCGCAAGAGATCTTACTTAAGTAGGTTTCAAATTAAAGAGGTCTGCTGATCTGAGTGTCAAACACGCGCCCTTTTTTCAACTTTCCTCTATCTTCTTAAAACGGGGCACTGTCTTTCCGCCCACCTCCACAGTTTCAAAAAACATGGCTTTCGGACGGACCCAGTGCTGGCCCATTTCGTTTTCATAAAGACATTCATAAGAAACCAATTCTTCTAAAGTTTCACTGTGTCGAACGATATTGTGGATGCGATAGCGTGGCCCCTTGTAATGTTGATAAATGTCTCCCGGTTGGAATTCTTGCTGCTCCATTCCGCCTCCTTTGCGAGTGCCGTAATATTAGATTTCTATTATTAGGAGAATTTTCTAATGCCTTCAAGCTCCAAAACCGTGGACGTGAGGCCATTCCAGTATTGATTTCTCCTATCTCAGCGATCGGCATTAAAAGTTATCATTGCTCTCTCGCCCGCCCTATAAACAGGACCAACTCAAAAAGGGTTAATCAATCAAAAGGGGGAAAAATGAAAAAATTAACAGTTGTATTGATAAGCTTACTTGTTGCTAGCCTCGCTCAGGGGCAAAGTCTTGCCAACACCGTGGATTTATCGGAACAGACTTTTACCGTCCCTGTCGACCTTTCGACGGCCAAGGTTAAAGTTACAACACTGGGCTATGGAGCCCCGACTTTAAAAGTTCTTATTCCAGAGTTAGCAGCCATCACAGTCCTCGATCATCGCAACCTGGGCGAAGAGGCTCCTTGCATGGCGAACTTCGAAGCTTTTACGGTCGATGCTGTGGTTCAAGGAAACCCAGCTGTAGTGGAAACCGACATCACTGTTCGGCGCCAGAAAGTTTTAACACCCATCGAGGAAGAGAACACCTGTCGCGTGCATTTAACCGAGCTGGTGACAACTGAGATTCGAGGTTTGTCTTTCTCCCATTTCGAAAGTCAGAAGCTTCCCGATCGTCATATTGACGACTGTATTTGAAGCCATCGACTTTTATTAACTGGGCCGTGGCACCGGCCCTGTTTTCTTTTTGATTTCACTTTTTTGTTTTTAGGGCCTGGATTTGTAAGGGGATAGCAAACCTTAGCTTTGATCCTCGGGATACGGAAGCCCTCGTGTTTTAGGCCACCGGTCTGTTGAATCATTTTTTAAAAGTTCTCAAACTCCAGTAAAACGAATCTCAGCAATTTCGCTTAAATTTCGAACAGCTCTTTCGTCGGTTTCCCCTTGAAATAAGGCTGTGGCCTTCATATGCTGGGGATTGTGAATTGCACCATCGAGAGCCCATGGCCATAACAACACAACTGATCAATCATTTAAAAAATAGTTTCGGACTGGAATCCTTTCGTAAAGGACAGCTGCCCATCATCGAGTCTGTTGTCAACGGTAATGACACCATGGCGGTGATGCCCACCGGTGGTGGTAAATCTCTTTGCTACCAACTCCCCGCCCAATATTTAAAAGGTTTGGTCATTGTTATAAGTCCATTGATCGCTTTAATGAAAGATCAAGTCGATCAATTAAACAAAATCGGTCTGAATGCCGGATGTTTGTATTCTGGTCAAAGTCGAGACGAGAAAAAGGTGATTTTTCAGCAGATGAAAGAGGCTGAGAGTTACATTCTTTACTTATCTCCAGAGCGCGTGCAAAATCCGGGGTTTGCAAAGTGGATTGTCGACCAAGACGTTAAGTTGTTTGCCATTGATGAAGCCCACTGCGTCTCTCAATGGGGACCCGACTTTCGCGAAGATTACAATAAATTACGGTTGTTGCGCGAGCTAAAACCGGATGTACCAATTTTGGCTCTTACAGCAACTGCCACTCCTGAAGTCCTTAAAGACATCAGTCGCCAACTGACCTTAAAAGAGCCAGAGAATCACGTTTATGGCTTTTATCGACCGAACCTTTATTATCAAGTTGAAGTTTGTGAAAACGAAGACGAGAAACGGGCATTCATTCACGGAGCCGTTCGCAACACAAAAGAGGGACGCATTCTTATTTACTGTGGGACGCGCCGAAAATCAGAGGAGATCGCTGCTGAATTGAGCGAGCGTTTTGAAAAAGTCTCTTACTACCATGCCGGATTGGACTCAAACACCCGTCGATCAGTGCAAGAAAAAATGGCCAACGGTGAAATAAGAATTTTAGCAGCCACCAATGCTTTTGGAATGGGTATCGATTATCCGGATGTTCGCCTGGTGATTCATTTTCAGATGCCAGCCAATATTGAATCTTTTTATCAAGAGATGGGACGTGCGGGGCGCGACACCAAACCGGCCTGCTGCCTCATGCTCTATGCGAAAAAAGACAAAGGCTTGCAATCATTTTTTATTCAGCAATCCGATGCAGAGACGGCTGTTTTAAATCGCCGCTGGAATGGTCTTGATGCCATCACCAAGTTTGTCGAAGGTGGAGAATGCCGTCACGCGGGCATCCTTACATACTTTCGAGACACCGATCGAATTGAAAGTTGTGGCCACTGTGATGTCTGTGCGCCCAACGCCGAGCTTAAACAAACCCCTGATCCTTCCATAGAGATTCGCCCCACCCGACAAGTGAAAAAGAAGTCAAAAACAGTTCCAAAAGATCTTATACTCAAAGACTCAGAGGCTCAAAAACGTCATGACCATTTAAAGGAATGGCGCAAAGCTTTTGCTAAGAAGAATGATATTCCAGCCTTTATGGTTTTCAGCAACAAAACATTAATCGATCTCTCTAACAAAAATCCACAAGACTTGGACGAGCTCCAAGAGGTTTACGGATTTGGTCCAGCCAAAGTGGACGGCCTTGGCGACCAACTGCTTGAGTCTCTTAGGGACCTCTAACCTCAGTTCCAAATGACCATAAAAAATCTTTAAGCCCTTGTTATAGAACTTGAGACCATAGCCTCATTGTTGCGCATCGAGACCCTCCCCTTCATTTTTTGTTTACAAAAACTTCGCCGAGACCGTTGGAACAATTAAAGATTTTACAGTCTCACTTTCCCCATCCTCTGACCTTCAATATTTCGTGATAGATTCGAAAGTAACAAACACAGAGGTGCCGGATGGGTCAGGACATGATAAAATCCAACCAACTCGCTGAAAGACGTTTTCAGCCTCGATATCTTATCTGGGCCATCGCCCTTCATTTTATTGGCCTTGTGGGCGGATATGTTCTCTATCAGCCCTGGGCTTTTACATTGGCTTTTGGCTTAGCCGCCTTAACGGCCTACAGTATGGGAATTTTCCATCATATGTACCTAAGTCACTCGAGCTTCCAGGCTCAGTCGTGGTTGGAAAATTTAGGTATTGCTTTGGGGACCTTGACCTGGAGAGGCCCCATGGCGGCACCCCTTCGATATGTGGCTATGCACCGTATTCATCACCGTTACTCGGACAAACAAGAGGACCCTCACAGTCCCTCACTCGGCATCGCCCATGCCCTATTGGCATGGAACTGGAATCACTCCGAGGTTTTTCAGAACCCGGACCAGTATCGAAAGTTGGTTCCCAAGAAGTATCGGCAAAACTATTTTATTCGGTTTTGTGATGATAATGTCAACCTGTTGCAATTAGCCTACGGGTTAAGTCTATTTGCTGTTGGCAATTTTGCTGGCGGACCGAAGATCGGTCTCACCCTTGTTGTCTACGGCGTTTTTGTGAAAACACTGATCGTCGTGTACTCGGCCAATTTGGTTGATGTGATTAATCACACCCTCGGTTACCGCAATTACAAAACAGGCGACCACTCCACTAATAGCTTCATAATGGCGGCCTTGCATCTTGGCGGAGCTATATCTTGGCACAACAACCATCATGCAAGAGCAAAGTATTTTTCAGTTAAAAAGAAATGGTGGGAGTTTGATGTCCATTATCAGATATTGCGCATTCTAGCTCTCTTCGGAGCTGTTACAAACATTAAAACTATTAATGAAGTGGGAAAATCTAAACCTTTAAGGCAAAATGCGGTGGAGGCTTAATGGGGCTTTATAAAAAAATTCCAAAACAGTTCTCACAACAGAATCATCGCCTTATGCTTTTGATGGTGACTCAACGAGTGTTTTTTTATTTAGCCGCTTTAGTGCTGACCACATTATTGTTAGCAAGCGATACGTTTTTGATACTAAAAATCGCCGTCGCTTCTCCTCTTATTCTTATCGGAAGTTTCTCCTTACACAACGTCGGACTGCTGGGACATGAAGGCACACACTTTACCTTATCGAATGATCGATACCAGAGCGCTTTAATCGGTACACTTCTGTCTTCAATGGTTCCACTTCATTTTAACACCGGGTTTGCTTTGACTCATGCTCTGCATCACTGGCACACCAACACCGATAAAGATCCCGACTTGAATTTGTTTTTTCCACTGCGTAATTTTTGGTCTCGCCTTTTTTTAGCTAGAAGTAAAGCCAGTCGCGCTTATCTTAAAGACACCATCGCATTGGCGCGCGGCCAACTCCCACACCCCAACCAGGTGGGATTAAAGAATTTTCAACTTTTTCGGTTGGCAAAGATCAATTTGCTGAGTTCCGCTTTATGGTTGTTGGTTTACGCCATCTTTATCGTGCTTTATCCTGCAAGTTTTGGATTGGCCTTTGCCACGATTTATAGCTCGGCCGTTTTTTTATCGGGCTTACGACCCTATATGGAGCATGTTGGAACCAACTCTAGTCATTTTCGCAACTCACGGACATTTACGTCGCCTGTCTTAGACTGCGTTTTTGGTACCATAAATTACCACCTCGCCCATCACATGCACCCGAAGGTACCCGCTTACAAACTACCAAAACTACATCGTTGGATGTTAAAAGAAGGGCATATAGAAATCCAGCAAGCGGTGACTTCCCATTCCGTTCTTGAAACCTTGAAGCAAATGAATAATGGGGACTATGGCCCCTCTCACTCCCGATAAGGATCACTCAATTGGGGATCAAGGATTTATATTCCGGATGTCTTTCAATGTAAGTCGCCACATAGGGGCACCCCGGTGTGACTTTTTTATTGTTGTCTTTAGCATATTCAAGGGCCGCCTTGGTCACCTGTCCAGCCAGACCTTTTCCCCGTAATTCAGGGGGTGTAAAAGTACTGCTGTAGTTCAATACATCATCACCCATGTCCTGGTAGGTCAGCTCGGCTTCTTTACCCTCTACCTCAACAAAAAAGCGTCTCTTTTCAGGGTTGTGTTGCACATTCATGAAACCTCCTATTGATGCCCCGACCTTAACACAGGGCTGGCTGAAGGTCAGGCAACGAAACTGGATTGATGACTCTGCGAATTGAGACTATCATTGAAACCATCAGGGGGTATGAAATTGAAGACCTTAGCCATCATTATAGTCACCGCCTTGGTTTCTTGTGCTGGAACCTTTTTTTACACCACCAAACAGATGGCCCCTTCCTTTTATCGAAATGTGATCGCCAAAGCGAAAATCCAGCTCGACAACCTCAGTCTGCGCAAGCCCGCCAGTGACTGTTCGGGGGGACACGGTTCCCTTGTAGAATCTGAAAACGGCGAAAAACCTAACATGAAGGTTTTAATGGAAAAAATGCGCAAAGCTCGAAAAGAGAAAAACGAATACCTAAAACAGTTCGAAAAAACAGGCCATCAACGCAACCATTGATATTCCACAGCCATTAAATCCACTTATCGCCAACCACACCTTTTTTAGCTCGGGTTTTCAATGACTTACGGGAGATGCCTTTCAAGACAAGATATGTTTTTTGGGTTATAATTAAAACTATGAAGATATTTTTGATAGCACTAGGGACAGTCTTTTTATTCGCAAAGGGCCAAAATCACAACCGTTTCAGCCCAGCCGAGCTGACGAAGATCTACGGTGAAAAGGTTTCTCGACATCTGAACCAAATTGTCAAAAGCGCAAATAAAAGAAATCATAAAATTTTAAGTATCGAAAAAAAAGGACAAACCTTTTATGTGAAAACAGCTATTTCAAAAAAATTCTGTGAGCAGCGGGCCTATCAATATCACAGTAAAAAGGATCAGTTGAATGATTTGGAAATCGTTAGCTACTGTCATTAATATCTTGTGCGTTGTTACATCCGCACATGCTTTGCAAATAGGTGAGTACTTTGACTTCACTCCGATTTCGAGTCGTCCGAATCCGACAGCTTGCGAATCCAGAATGAATCAAGCGATAGCCCGCGTTGAAGTGCGTCCCGATATCACTCCCTATGGTCGCTGGGGTGTTTGCGGGACGTCCATAACAAATTCGTTTTCAGGCCAAGGCAATAACTCGGGAACCGGTTTTTTAGTCTCTACCGATCCACCCATACTTTTAACCAATCAACACAATCTGCGCACAGCACTGGACTTAAACTTAGTTCGCAACTCTTTACAAAACAATACCAATCCCTGCGACAGTGACCACTTTCGTTTTAATTTCACTGGACTTGGGGAGTCGGTGGGATGCAAACGCATTTTGTACAGTTTTCCAAACCCTGGAACCACGGCGAATATTCCTGGCCCCTTGCAGGCCGATGCCGTGTTTATCGAGTTGGATCGCTTACCGACCAACGCTCGCCATTTAGAGCTATCCAGAGAAACTCCAGCGGCTTCGAATGTGACTCTTGTCGGCCATCCTTTTGCCAGTGACAGCCTCGGCATGACCCGGTGTCAGAATGATCCCGCGTCAAATCGCCCGACTCACTCTTGTGACAGCGCTGCCGGCTCTTCGGGGAGCCCGATCGTAGACACTAGCACTTGCCAGGCAATGGGAATCCACTCTGCAGCCCAAGCCAACGATGGCCGCTGCCAATCGGCCCCTAACATTGATTATGACAACACCTGTGTCACCTATCCAGCCAATCCTGATACCTGTAAAAACCTCTATACTCCTAGTAAAAAATTAGGGGATGCTCTAGACCTTATTGAAGGTGATCATATTAGCATCAAAGATGAAAACGCTCCCTTTGACTCCATTGATCGCTACACATTACGTCAGCCCACGTCACCGCCTCAGACACCTGAAAATCCACCAACAAACTCGCCATCTGAACTCTAAGTGAATTTTTAATAGAATAACAATGTATGACTATTGAAATACAAGACGACAATTGGGGAGTTGTCTCAATCGGTATCTCACATAGGTAGAGAAAACCATTTTATTGACGTAGGTCGGACGAATGTTTTCTGCGATTTGTTGGCGCATTAAAGTGGAAGAGATTGTCAATTCGGGGGGAGGTAAAATAAATATCCGTCGGTTCAGCAAAGGGCGAAGGTCTTCGGGCAATTCTGATTCAGCACTCCTTATGGAAACTAAAAATTTATAGGGAGCCTGACGAATGGTTTCTGCCGTTTCCCAGGCCAAGCGATCCGTTCCCACCACACGATAAATCTCCTCGCCGGGATACATGGATTTTAATCTTTCAATGGCGCGATTGTCCTGACGATCCCAAAAGGCTTCGCTGACCTCATGAGGTGGAATCTCGACTCGAGGAATATCCAAAAAGGCCTGTTCTGTCATTTGCATTCTTAATTCCAATGGACTCGCCAATGGCTTGTGATCTGTTGGGCCCGGATTAACAAAAGCTTGGCGAGCATCCACCATGTCCATTGCCTGAGTCAGAACATTGCGATGTCCTTGATGAGGCGGATCAAATGTCCCCGTGTAGACAAGGACCTGGCCCCAACAAGTGATTGACCACAACCAGGAGTAGAGAAACAGCATAAGATTTCGAGACATTTCCATAACTTATTCGAAATCGAAAATAGAACAAGATGCCTTGAAAAAAATCCACAGCTGTCAAAAATCGAAGCAGGTTTCATCACGGCGTTCCGTTCGACTCTGTAAATATAAATAAAAAGCTTTTACCGCGGGTCACACGGAATTCGATAGCGAGTCAAACAATAGAACTACTTTTCCAGTAATTCCATCACCACATTGTATTGACGAAGGCTGCGCGCCATCAACCACCAGTCAAGAAGGCCAACATAATTACCGGACTCCCACCAGGCCTCCTCTTCAGGTTGTGCAAAGTAGTCTTCTCGAAGTTTGGGTGAGGCCTCCCATTTTTCGTAAAGATCGAACATCTCTTCGGTGGTGGCCAGTAAATCTTGTCTTTTTTCTTCAATTTCAGACATGCAACTGTCATTGGGATTTTTTAGGCAGGACTGAATCGCCTTTTGCTTATCGAGCCCGATCATAAGATTGCGGGCGGAGTGGTACATGAAGCGCGCCTTGGGATGAGCCACCCGACGAACTCCGGCCTGAAATAGCAAAGTGCAGGCGCTGGCACAAAGGGCATTCTTACGCACAATCGTCGTGATGCCGTTGTCCCGAATAAATTCGGCCAGCTCGATGGCGTCTTCAACCAACCCTCCTCCAGAGTTAAGGTATATACTAGTGATGGGTTCTTCATTGAACACACGAAGCTCATCGATCAAGTAGGGATCAATGCCTCCATCCACGTAAATAATCGGCCCTTTACGCATACACTTGATAAAGAGAGACACGCGAATGTCGTCAGGATGAGTGTTTTCAACATCATAGTTGATACAGGTGGTCAGCATGGCCTGAGCCTTGACGCTAAAAAGCAATACCAGAAGTAAAAATGTCTTCCCCATGGTTCCCCCCAATAAGACGACTCTAATCTCTCAAAAAATGCCCCAATCGACCACCCCTTCGCTGGATCTAGAGAGATTTACAGGAATGGATTGGAATTCTTTTCAAAAACCCCAGGGAATCCCATACTGGTTGACGCCTACCAACACCTGAGCCACAAACGTCCATGAACCCGGGGGGGATCCATGTATCGAAATCTCATTTTTTTGACGCTGACAATTCTGTCATCATTGGCCACAGCCAACGACTTTCAAATTTCCAGTAAGCATTTGTTTAAAAAATCGCTAGAAGCTCGCAAAGCCAGCCTTAGCCAGTGGGCAGAGAAGCTCAATTCTGAAAGTTACGACTTTCTTTGCTTTGGAGAAACCCATAACTCCTATTTTCGAGATTTTTTGAGCACTCAGATTTTAACTCAAGTCGATGCCAATATCTTGGCTATCGAAGGTCGCCCTGAAAAGGCAGAAGCTTTAATGAGTGAAGCTCTACTGGAGCCGCTTCCAGTCGCCGGCGAAAATTTTTCAGAGGTGGCCAGCGCCTTTTTACTAAGAAACCCGGGACGACCGATTGTGGGAATCGAAAACCTAAAACATCAAAAGGCGGCCATCACTTTTTCACAAATTGATCAACTCAACGGGAATCTTGTTGATAAAGAGCCCAGCCGAGATTCTTTTATCGCCAGCAATGCCGATACTTATTTACAGACAGAGACAAAAATTTTTAGTGTTTATGGTGCCAACCATTGCTCCTATTATAGTAATGGCCTTGGTCGAGACACCCCATTTGTCAGACTGTTGAAAAACAAGTACGGCGATGCAAAGAAAATAATAACGGTCCATACCTTACGACCCGAAGAGCAAGAGCTCATAAAAATCTATCTTATTGAGTTCGGGCTTTTCGAATCCGACAAAGACTTTGTTCTGTTTGACGTTAAAAGCATTGATCCGGAAGTCTATAACTATCGCCTGGATCTCTATAAGATTCTTCAGGCCTATGACGTTCTGATCTTTCCGGCCGACTGATCAAGTCTTTACTGTTTCTGGGAGTTTCACTTGCTGTTTCTGTCGGCGTAGCCGAACACCCTTTCTAACAATTCATTCACACGAGCCGCCGGGTTCTCGCGAATGGCTTTTTCCTCTTTTTCTATTCGGTAGAATAAGCCTTCAAGAGTTTTATCGGTAATATAACCGGTGATATCTTCTGGAACTTTTTTAACTAAAGGGATTCTGTTATAGGTTTGCGCCACCTGATTCCAATATTTGGTAGCATAAACCTTATCGGCACTCGTCTTGACCACCGGACGGAATGCAGCCGTTAGCTTTGTGGTTGTTTTGTTTCGCAAATAATTGGTAGCAGCATCCTTGTCACCGAGCAAAATGTCCATGGCATCTTGAATAGTCATTTCGGTGATGGCTGATTTTAAAATGGGATAGGCTTTTTCAGTGGCTTTCTCAGCAGCTCGATTGAAAGATTCGATGGTTCGGTCAGCCAAAGCGCCAAGACCCAGATCTCGCAACTGAGTCTCCACCTTTCGTAACTCCTGAGGGAAAAGAATTTTAATGGCGGAGTTACCATAAAATCCGTTTTTCTTTGAAAGTTGCGAGCCCGCCACTTCGGCGCCACGCGTGAGGGCACTTTTAAGGCCAGCGCCGGCCTCTGCAGAAGAGAGCGTTTTAGACTTCAGACCTTCATTAAAAATTTCGACCCCTTGCTGAATCTCCTGAGAAGTACAAGACAAAACACTGCCAGCGGCAACAATAAGGAAGAGGAATTTGATCATCGATGGGCTCCCATGAAGTCTATATGTCTGATCGGATACGACGCTATTTAGAACAGAAAAACGTGGCATGTGATCAGACTGTTTTTTAATTTTTGCCAAGTCTACCCCTATATTGCAAGGCCATTGCGTCACGATTCGACTTTTGACAATATCAAAAATGTATTTCGGCGAAATAATGAGGTCCTATGCCTTTTATTTCAAACTCTTCGCCCACTTGTCTGAACCCAAGAGACAAATAAAAACCAACGGCCGAAGTGCGAGCATTGCACCATACACTTTTCGCATTTTTACCTTGGGCATAGTTGAGGCAGGCTTCCACCAGCTGTCGTCCCACGCCTTTTCCTTGTAAACTGCTATCAACAGCCATGCCGCGAAGGCGCCAATACCCTTGATGGATCTCTCCATCTTTTGACTCCGGATATATTGAGGCAATACCCACAAGCTGTTTTTCAATAAAGGCCCCAAAGTGACAACTTCCTTCTTCCTGATCGAAGGGGTAAGCCATCTCGTTCAATGGTTGATGAGGTCTAAGAATCGACTGACGAAGGGGATGGGTTTGTTCCGCTGATATTTTTTCGATTTTCAAATGAGGTCCTC
>CAZPOV010000011.1:0-113880 GCA_964588335.1 uncultured Pseudobdellovibrionaceae bacterium
GGATAGGTTTTTGATTGAAAGCCAAAAATCTGGATTGTTGCTATCTGCGGGATTGATTTTTCTCATTCTTTTATTTTTCACCAAAAACTTCAGATCAGCATTTATTTGTTTTATTCCAAATGCCGTAGCACCCTTACTGTTACTTGGATTAATGGGGTACTTAAACATATTTTTGGATATCGGCACGGTATTGGTAGGAACAGTTATCCTGGGCATCGCTGTCGACGATACACTTCATTATTTTTCAGAATTTAAGAGACATAGACAATCCGGACGATGCAAGCTTTACTGTATTTCAAAATCGAGCGTCAGAGTTGGACGTGCGATGGCATCCACCTCTTTAGTTTTAGCACTTCAGTTTTCATCCATGCTATTGTCTCAGTTTATACCTTCATTTAATTTCGGTTTTTTGGGGGCTTTAGGAATTATCTGTGCACTCATTCTGGATTTGACGCTGTTACCCTGTTTGCTCTTTGTTTTCACAAAAAATAACGTCGTTAAACGCTAGCCGTTTTTAGTTGGCTCTGATTGGTTCGTTTTGAGACACGACTAAAGTAGGTGTGAATGCTACCGATAAGAACCCATGGCACGTTGGAGAAAAAATATGATAAGGATTTTATCAATTTTTTGTCTAGTTTTCTGTTCTGGTTGTGGGATAGCCATTGATGTAGATGAAGCTCTACGATTTAAAGTTTCTTTATCAAGTCTGAAAAATCAAGGTGTTTACGCCGATGACACCAGTCCACTCGAAATTGATTTGTTCCCTGGCTCTTCTGTTTCCACAAAAGTCGAGACTTTTGAGACTGTAAAGACTGTCTCTTCTGAAATCTCTATAGATTGTTACTACGATCAAGAATTTGATGATCGCGTTAGTTCCAATCAGCCCTGTACTTCGCTTCAAGGCTTAACTATTTCTTCAGACGCTGTATTTCGGTGGTCACCTACATCATCGCAAGTCGGCGATTATGAATTCTTGGTTAGAGTGGAAGTCGAAGGACAGTCTGAGGAGAAAGTTTTTAAGGTCTTCGTTAGTCAAAAACCCAGCTATTCATTGTCAAGTTCAGCTAGCTCAGTCGAGGGAGATCCCAATCCTAAAATCATTTTGTCAGGAAATTTCCTGGATGGGCAAAGGATTCTTGCTTTCTCGGATAGCCAGTGCACGCAGACCATTGGCGAAACAAAGGTGACAGATGCGAATGCACCATTTCAAACCGTCTCTGCAAACCGCCTAAACAATGGTGAGTTTAATTTTTATTTACAGGTTCAGCAAGGGGACGTCGCTTTTCCTTGTATGCAACATTCATTACATTACGAGTACGAAGAGAAAAAGCAGCTTTCGAAGTTTTTTAGCAATGGCACGGCTCACGTGGCTGTTATGGCCGATGGAGCTGTAAAGGTTTGGGGTGCGCATGGCACTGCAATTGATACCAAAAATATTGAGCGCCAGTTAGCTGAAGGCGTTCAAGACATTGCCTCAATTTCTGGTTCTTCCCCAGCTTTTGCAGCTCTAATGAATGATGGCTCGGTGATGACATGGGGGAACGCAAGCCTCGGTGGAGACTCAAGTGGGGTAAGTTCGGTTCTTGCCTCAGGAGTCGTCAAGTTATTTGCCACAAACTATGCTTTTGCCGCTCTAAAAAATGATGGTTCAGTCATCGCTTGGGGTGTTCCAGACAAAGGAGGCGATGCCAGTCATTTGAGTGCCGTCCTAAATTCCGGAGTTGTTGATATCGCTAATACAGATAAGGCCTTCGCTGCTCTGAAATCAGATGGCTCTGTGGTCGCATGGGGAGATTCCTTCAGTGGCGGCGACGCCAGCGGAGTGGCAGCTCAGCTCAGTTCAGGAGTCTCAAAGCTT
The DNA here is from genome assembly GCA_964588335.1 of uncultured Pseudobdellovibrionaceae bacterium. Lineage (GTDB taxonomy): Bacteria > Bdellovibrionota > Bdellovibrionia > Bdellovibrionales > JAGQZY01 > JAGQZY01. The sequence continues at coordinate 1,859 of CAZPOV010000011.1, forward strand.
TATGGTCGATTGTATAATTTTGCCGCGATTAAAACCGATGGCTCGGTGGTTGGTTGGGGTTATCGAGGAGATCCCGGATCAGTGGCAGGCTCTGTTTCATCCGGTGTTGTCGAACTGACTCCGAATGGCTGGGGGTATGCTGCATTGAAAAGTAACGGATCGGTTGTGGCATGGGGACAATCCACCCATGGTGGCTCACCGAGCAGTGCCACAAAAGCTCAATTGAGTTCCGGTATAGTGAAGGTTTACAGTAATCAATGGGCCTATGCAGCCCTGAAATCAGATGGCTCGCTAGTGGTCTGGGGCTCTGATTCCAGTGGAGGAAACCCTGGTCTGGTGAGTGGTCAATTAACGTCGGGTGTCTTGAAGGTGGTTAGCAATTACTCTTCTTTTGCTGCTCTCAAGTCTGATGGTTCTGTTGTGACGTGGGGCTCCTCTAGGGATGGTGGTGATTCGAGTTTTGTAAGCTCTGATCTATCTTCGGGAGTTGTAGACATAATATCGACTGGGTCTGAAAGCTATGATGGTGCCTATGCCGCACTAAAGACTGATGGTTCTGTTATTACCTGGGGCGGAAGTGGGGTCGGGGGAGATTCATCATTGGTCAGTCAGCAGCTGAGCTTCGGTGTGCAAAATTTAAAATCAGTTTCGGGAACGTTCATTGCTGAAAAAGATGATCAGAGTAAAGTCTTATGGGGTGCCGCAAAGCCAGGGGTCAATCATTTATTATCCCAAGGTGTGAAAGAGATAGTCACCAGCTATGATGCCTATGCGGCTCTGAAAAAAGACGGATCTGTTTTTACCTGGGGAAATGCAAGCAGTGGAGGGAGTAGCGCTTCGGTCGCAGAAGCCTTAAGTGCCGATGTGGTTAAGCTGTTTTCTGGTCAGTACTGTTTCGCAGCTCTTAAATCTGATGGCTCTCTAATAACTTGGGGCAATAGCGGTTGGGGTGGTGATTCAAGTACGGTAAGTTCCCAGCTATCGTCTGGGGTTGTAGAAGTTTTTTCCACTCAAAAAGCAATGGCCGCCTTAAAATCGGACGGCTCGGTGGTCACTTGGGGGAGGAGTGACTTTGGAGGAGACTCGAGCTCGGTCAGTTCGCAGTTAACGTCGGGGGTTGTCGAACTATTTTCGACTCGATCTTCTTTTGCCGCACTCAAAGATGATGGTTCACTGGTCACTTGGGGTGGATGGGGGGCGAGTGCTGACTCAAGTTCTGTTAGTGCTCAAATCTCTTCCGATGTTGTGACTGTCTTTGGTTCTGATGATGTTTTCGCTGCTTTAAAGTCTAATGGTGCCGTTGTGACTTGGGGGAGTCCGATGGAAGGGGGAGATTCCACAGCTGTTGCAGCATCACTGACTTCGGGTGTTGTTGATATTGTTTCAAATCGTCTTGCTTTTGCTGCGTTAAAAAATGATGGTTCTGTTGTGACCTGGGGTTATCCTAGTTATGGGGGAGACTCCTCTTCGGCCTCTGCATTGCTGGCCTCTGGTGTTACTAATTTGTATAGTACGGGATACTCATTTGCTGCACTCAAGAATGACGGTTCAGTCGTAACCTGGGGGTACCCCGGTTATGGAGGAGATTCATCTGCAGTCAGTTCACAACTTTTATCGGGAGTTGTTACTGTCAGTAGTACAGCTGCGGCATTTGCGGCATTGAAAAATGATGGTTCTGTTGTCACTTGGGGAGATGATGCAAGCGGTGGTAATTCTTCGGCAGTTCGATCCAGTTTGCTTTCTGGTGTCCACAAAATTTATGGCGCTGACGGAGCCTTTGCAGCATTAAAATCAGATGGATCCGTTGTTGCTTGGGGCAATGGATACGGTAGTGACATCTCGGAAGTTCAAGCATTTTTAAATGGCGGTGTTTTAGAAATTATTTCCTCGCCTCATACTTTTGTTGCAAAAAAAGTGGACGGCTCTGCTATCGCATGGGGCGCTGGCGCTTCGTTTGGCCCTAACCTTTAATTACCATTATAAATTTCGACTCATCGATCAATCGATCTCACAACCGATTTTACATTTTCAGCGTCTGTTGTTGAGGGTGCTTTGCGCGCTTTTTCTACATTTAAAATGTGTTTCTGTGTTATTTCGAGACATATTTAATAAATATAGCCTTGATTAAGGATTTTAGGCCGTCGCATATATCCTGAAATGATAAAATAGTGGCATGAGAGGACTTATTGCTTTTGCCATTTTCCTGACTTTGCAGCCTGCCAAGGCTTGCTTTCAGCCATCGGCCAGTGAGTTACGTGATTTCTTTGAAGAGGCATCACTCTGGACCGAGGTGGAAGCCGCTGATCAGATGATTCTCGCCAAACAACGTCCCGTTTTTCTCAGCATCGATTTTAATAATCCTTCGGCCACAGAAATTCGCTGGGGCGATAACTTAATTTCAGGAGATAGCCTTTCTTTATGTTGGAAGACAGAAGGCAAAAAGAAGATTGAAATCCGTAAAGGTTTTTTTAAAACCACTTTAATCAAAGTCCAACCGGGTCTTTTAAAAAGTTGGATTCCAATTGACGGTGACCTGTTTTATCGCAAAGACGCGGAGGTCAATAAACCGCTGAAAAAGCGTGAGTTAGCCGAGGACGATTGATTTTAGAATAAGTCTTTACAGGTCTATGTTTAGAAAGTATCTATCCTCAAAATTCTAAAGGGGGAGATATGAAACAGGTGATCTGTTCTATTTTAAGTTTATTTTTTGTGCAATTGGCGGTGGCGCAAAGTCAATCCGTCGAAGAGTTGGCCACCGGTCTTGAGGCCATGATCAAAAACAATATTGATCAATTAGAGGTCCAAGATCGTCGCCAAGTTCGAAGAAATTTAAGGCAAATTCGCCTTATTTTTGCGGATTATGGAATCTTTCCCGGCTCGTCGACCACCAGTGAATTCACCCGAGTCTACAGCTGCTCGGATCAGTCGGACCCTGTTCTTTACAGAACCATTTTCAATTCTAACGGCGAAGAGGTTCGCTTTGATAAATTGGGTGTTTACACTCAAGGCAGTGACGACCAAGAAAAACGGGCCTGTGAAGCCGAGCTCAGCCAATCCGAACTGGGTGAATCGATGCAAGGAACCTGTCGCTGTGAGAACTCTGGTGGCGACACTCAACTTTACTTTGAACTGGTCAACGAAAATTTCGAAACTGTTGCTGGTATTAAAGTGAACACTTTCACCGTCGGTGGAGACGATGAAGAGCGCAACGACTGTTTGACCATGGCGCAATCCCTGGCTATTTGCACCGGTCTTTAATTAGAATGACAGTCAGCGGCCGGAGGCGGCGTATTGGCGTCTTCATTAACTGGCTCCATGGGTGTGTCTGAGCCCTGGCTGGCAATTCGGATATCAGAACAAGAAAAGTAGGGCCTTGGATTGGCAGGGTCCTCAGTCATTTGCTGTATCATTCGAAGAGTGCAATTGTCGCAGTTCAAACCCTGTGGCAGTTGAATGTCGACTTGGTAACGGTGTGGCAGGTCGTTGCGGTTGTTTTGGGTGTCTGGAACTGTTGTCAACAAGGTGAAGGTTTGGTCGTTGTCTGATGACAAATAGAATTCAAAGTATCCCGGGTGGTTGATTGTTTCTTCCCACTGCACAGTGATTGTTTGTCCAGTATTGAATGTGGCCACTGGTGTTCCCTTCGGAATACCTCCGCAGACACCACTTTTAAGGTTGGCATCATTACTGCGTCCAGGAGTGTTGCCTCCGGGTAGCAGCCGGGCGTGTCCCCAGGCCAAGCTAGAAGACGTGATTATAATTAAAGTTAAGATCCATACTTTCACTGGACGCCTCCAGCGGAGCATGATTTGTGGAGTGCCACCAAGCTCTGTTTTAGATTTGGAGTTGAGCTCTGGAAAATAGGCTTTTGATTGTGTGAGAAATGAGAGAGATAACAATTCACTTCCTCGTAGTTATAAGCGGCGCCGTCTTGATAGTCAGCTGGGTTTTCGGAAGCGCCTTCGGTGTTGTAAGCTCTTTCTGTGAGCGTTAAACAAATAGAACCTTGGGGAACATTCTCCACACACTCTTCGCGCAAGGTTGTTGTCGTTTCAACATCCGGATGGAAAGACCGTCGTTCGCATTGAATGAGATCCAAATTTTCACAGTCTTTTTGAGCGTCAAAGTTTAAAAGCTTTAAAGACAGGCTGGCTGAGTTGGTGCAACTGGAAAGGGACCCCAGTTGTTGGCTCGAAGATTGGTAGCCATCGCAGTTGGTGTACAGAACCAACGTTGGGATTATCATTAAATAATGATAGAAATTGAAATATCGTTTCATGAACCCCCAAAATTGTTCGATGAACGGTCGCCCTTATCCGTACTCTATTATCTCTTGAAAACTCTTGGTTTCCCAATTTTTGCATAGGCGGGATATCGGAATGATACTTTTTAGTCATTCCCCTCTTTTCTGTTTCAAATTGATATGACTCGAAAGCAGGTGATCAGATTTCCTATTCTTGGATCGTCTCGACGTGATTTATAAATGCCTCAGTCCTTGTTTTTGGAATTTTTTTCTCTGTAATAGCTTCCTTTTGGTTTTCGAAGAAAAGCCGTAAATTGACCCCTGCGGACAATTTTGAGCGTCACCTTTTTACAATTTTCCGATCAGGGGCTCCTATTCCCAGTTTCCGAGTTTGGCACAAACTTTGGTTAAGAAAAACAAGGAGTGGGCTTCAAAAGCTTAAAAAGTTTTTTGAAGGAATAAGAGGTGAATGATGGTGGCTAGGTTCTGGAGTGAACTCAGTATTTTTAAACGGGCGATATTGGGTTCAGTAATATTTATTCTGTTGACCGCGCCGTTGGCAAAAGCCAATGCGCCTCAAGCGACAGAGGCCGAAGCGGTTGTCGACAACTTTCTTGGTCGACTGAAAACGGAAGTGATCAATGACTTGCAGGCCAAGGTGCAAACCTATGTTGATCTTATCGACTGTTTCGAAGCCGACTCATGCCAAGAGGCCGACGAAATTTTAACAAAGTATCGGGAATACAGAATTTATGTAGGGCTTGTTCAATACGCCGATCTTGAAATGCGGATGCGGCAAATGTCCCATGGTTATGTTGTTCACTCGGGTGTTCGTTTGTATTTTACGACCCGGAATGAGGAAGGGCGTGAAGAATGGGCTTTAATTCAACAGCTTTATCGAGACGATCAAGGTGCTTCGACTCGGACCTTGGCCAACCTTCAGTTGAATGAACACTCTCGCGAATATTACCAAATGCTGCAAAACATCCGTCGTGGGTCTTACAGTCATTATTCAGCAGCGGTAACCGAGTATCTGGGTGCTTATCCCTTTTTTGGATTGGCTCGATCACAGAATTTAAATCGACAAACGGCTATCGAAACCATCGAAGACAGTGGCCGCGAATTCGAGAACGTCATGGCCAGCGTCAATGGTTTGCAGGGGAGCGAGCGCTTTGAGCTGCTCGGATTTACAGCCGCCTTGGAAAGGGCGGTCAGTCACCTTTCCGATGACCAAAGCACCATCATTTCTAACTACATTCAGGCGATGAATAATGAAACTCGTTTGTGGGGGAAAATTAAAAAGATATTTACAAGTTGGAAAACGCTGGCTCTAGGAACCTGTCATGTGACCACATTTGCCTTGGCGGCGGTTCCACATCCACTGGTGCAAATTGGACGTTTGGGTGCTGGATTTGTTTGTGCATCACTCGGCCTGACTCTGACAGTGAAGCATTTGGGAGAGACAACAGCCGACCTCATTCGACAAATGCAGTATGGTGCCACTCAGGCTTTCAGTCGAGAAATCCTCAATCAATACGTGCGCTCCTATTTTACAACATTGGTGATGACCATGCTTTATATTATTCCTGCGGTCCCTGGATTAAAAAGTCGTGCTTTTGGCATCCAACAAAACGCTGCAATAATTCGTCGGGCTTATCGCATGAATAAACTGAACTTGAGGCTGCGAGGGCGTGATCTTCGATTTAATCGAAACTCATTTTCTAGTGATGTCCAAAATTTGGGGCGATCTTACGCTCAGTATTATGGAGAAGAGTTGGCTGTCAATGCACTTCTGACAGCGGGAGGGCACTATGCTTCAGCCGTTTCGAGCCTGTCTCGTGCTCTTTCCACATACCGTTTTCAGGCCAATCCGACGCAAGTTATAATTTTGCCTTTTGCAGCGGCGCTGGCTGATGTTTGATAGAAAAAACAAGCCCATGAACAAAGGAGGATTGAGTGCCTGCGCGCTTCGCTGTTTGGGTCAGTATAAAAGACAAAGGAACTCGCGTTTGTTTTCCTGACAGTTTTTTGCAACTTGGCTGCAGGTGCCTGTGTAAAAAACCTCATTGTCTTTGGTCAGGTCAATTCCAAGAACCATATTTTTGTTAGTAGCAAATTGAGCACATTCTTGAATCGTTCTCTGTAAACGGTAAGGTGTGTCCATCAATATCTTAGGGTTGTTGTTCGTAGCCAAGTCTTTAAAGAATTGCGTTCTTTGTGAGGCTTCTCTAGGAGGGAAACCTAAAAAGTCAAAATGGGTCAGACGGACACCACAGAGGCTTAAAAATGTCGTTAGAGATGAGGCGCCAGGGTTAGAGGTGACTTTAATGTTGTTGTTCCGACACAGAGCCACCAATTCGGCTCCAGGGTCACTGAACCCAGGAGTGCCACAGTCAGTAAGCAGAACCACTTTCTGGTCCTGACAAAGAGCGCTCAGGCGTTGGAGATCACTGGTTTCTGAGTGTTCATTCAGTAATTCATAGTTTTTTGGGGTTTCAATTCCAAGCTCTTTGAGTAGGCGAAACATGGGCTTTCGCTCTTCGCCGATATAAAGGTCTGCTTCCTTTAAAGAGTTTAAAGCTCTTAAAGTGATGTCGCCAAGATTGCCAATAGGTACCGCTACTAAAGTTAAGCTCATAATAGGGACCTATCCTATTTCTGTATGACTGGCAAATGCCTTTCTGCTATGTAAAATTATTCTAATTTGACTTGTTAAATTGGAAAAGAGATCTTCATTTTCGAAAATAAGGATGGTCGTGATGAAATGGAAAGTTTTGGAAACTACAGAGATATTCAAGTCCGGACTCTTCAATCTGAAATCTGAAAAATTACAGCTTCCCGATGGACGAGTCATGCCCCGTTACTATGTCATGAATTTCCCAGATTGGGTGAATGTCGTACCATTGACCACAGAAGGCGAAGTGATTTTGGTTAAGCAGTATCGCCACGCCTCAGGACAGGTTCACCTGGAAGTTCCTGGTGGTTCCACTGATCCGCATCGGAACGAGTCGATGCAAGAGGGGGCTCGTCGTGAACTTTTAGAAGAGACGGGCTATGATACTCAGAACATGCAGTGGGTCGCCTCGCATTACCCCAACCCGGCCTTACAGACCAATCAAATGCATACTTATATAGCCTATGACTGCAAAAAAGTGAAAGAACAAGAACTTGATGAGTTTGAAGAGCTGGAACTTTATTTTTGCACGTTAGATAAATTACGAGAGCATCTTTATAACGGTGATATCAGCCATAGTATTATGGTGGCATCAATTGCGCTGGCTTTAGAAAAACTCACGCAAAAATAATTTCAAATTTCAGCTGAACAATCGTCTGCGTGGGTTTGATTTTATGGGTCGTTTCAGGCCAAGGACAAAAGTCGTTATGATTTAAAAGCTTGGTAAGGGTCAGGCAAGCCTTGAAAAGGTCCGGAGGCTTAGGTCCTTAAAAATCTAGGATTTATGGGCAAGCGATGGTTTGCGGACACCATTTGCGGCGTCAGAGTTGCCTGAAAGATCGAATTCTTGAAAATCGGCACATATCGTATTGATTAAATTTGCTGAGTGAGCTTTAATTAGAGTCGGTTAAGAGGCGATGGAGGATTCTTGTCGAACGGAAATAATGACATTTTCTATGCAATTGAAAATCCGAACTCCAAAGAAGTGCAAATTTCGCTTATCGGTTTTCTCAGTGAAGATTCGACAATGCCATCGGCTGATGTTCTCGACGGAGCCCAAAAACTAACCGTTGATTTTAGCCGTTTTCACGCCATGAATTCCAGCGGAATTAAAAAATGGATTTTTTTCATTGACCAGGTGAAAACGAAGACTGACCTAGAGGTTGAGTTCAGAGCCTGTCCGTCGTCATTTTTGAGAGTGGCTCGAACGGTTACCGGTGTTATGCCACCAAAGGCTGAGATAACCTCCTATCAAGTCCCTATATACTGCGAAAAATGTGACATCGACTTTTCAATTCTTCAAACCAAACAGAAACTGAAAGAAAATCTCGATAATTTTGTCAATAGTATTGAAACATTAGAGTGCGAGACATTTCCTAAGTGTAAATCAAGTTTGACAGTTGACTGTAATACCAACCTTTACAGTTATTTTCTAGATTCCAACTAAATCGCGATCAAGTTAGCTAACATCTTTCAGTTGGATATCTTTCTTTGGAATGAAAATTGAGAGTTGTGTTCCTCGGTGATCAGGGTGATCTTTAATCTGAACCTCTCCGTCAAGTTCTTCGACCATGCTTTTGATGGCACTCAAGCCGACGCCTCGGCCACTGGTTTTGGTTAGGTTTTTTGCTGATGAATGGCTATCGATAAAAAGTAAGTCTTCTCGGTCCTTCAGTTGTTTTTTGATTGCTGGATCCAGCGTCTCCCACTGCTTTTGAATATAGTTTTGATTTAATCCATTGCCATAGTCTTCAAGGAAAAGGCAGTACCCAGTGTCGGTGCTTCGAGTTTTTACTGAAATATGAATGGGCTTTGTTAAGTCGGCTAATAAATATCCGTGATCGATAGAATTTTGAATTCCGTGAGTTAAAATATTTTGCAATGGCTTGTGTAAATATTCGGGCCAGTCCCAGACCTGATCATCAATGGAGAGGGTTTGAAACTGGTTACGGGAATCAGACTCTCTCAGCTCTTCTTCAATGCGATATCTGAGGTCTCCAAGATATTTGTAGAGCGTCCAATTAACATTTTTGTTGGAAAGTTTTCCGAAAAGATGTTCAGCCACTTGCTGGAGTTCGCTATTCATTGTGAGGTACTTTTCAATTTTAACCTCTAGGTTTTGCACGTCGGGATTGGAGACCGCAGTCTCAAGATCATGAATCAAGTTAGAAACCTCATCCATTTTATTGAGTCGAGTGTTGCCTTTAAGGCTATGCAAGTGATGCATTAGCTTGGTTTTTGACTCAGAATTGAAGTTGTTCAGTTCTGAGGCAACAGTGTCCATATCCTTTATAAGTTGCAAAGCCTCGGGTGTGCTGCTGCGGATAATGACCTGGGCAAGGTTTTGAGCGTGATTTTGTAATCTCTTTTCCTTTTCAAATCGTCTTTCATTTATTTTTTCATTGGTCACATCTTCGACACTGACAATAATTTTTGCCACCAAGTCATCATGAACCAGTGGCGACCATGTCAGTTTCAGGTATTGACTTTGCTTGCCTTCGAATCGACGGATCTCTTTTATCAAATGGTCTTTGTTCATTTCCCAATTTAAGGTATCTTCACCAAGGCACACAAAAAATGTGTTTTTGATTATGGAGAGTTGATCGGAGGAAACTTGGCTGTTAGAAAAAAGAACATCAATTAAAGAGCGTCCTTCTAGTTTTTCTTCAGGGAAAATTTCGCGAATTTTTCGGGAGTAATCGGGTTCAATTTTTCCTTCATGGTTGCAACTTAATATTCCAACATCAACATTGTCGAAAATGGTTTTTAATTTGGTCTTTTGCCGAGCGATCTCATCAAGGGCCTTGGTCAGTCCTAGCTCATGTCGGTCAGCCATAGTTTTTTCAACCCAAATCATGATCGAAGAGAGTCCCGTGAAACATAGAGTGTCGAAAATAAGAACAGACAGTGGGAAGTCTTTGGAGTGCAGGCCAGTCACAGGAATCATTGAGTTGTGGGACAACCAATCGATCACGCAAGACATCAAAATGGCAAACGATAGTAAACTCAAGCGAATCCAATTTCGTGATCTTGAAAAAGCAATGATGCTGTAAAAAAGCGGCAAGAAGACCAGATAGTATCCGTTGAATGATTTGCCAAAGAAAATAGCCGCGTTTATTCCAGTGATCATCGTCAAAAAGTAGGCTGTGAGTCGAGCTTGAAACAGTCGATGTCTATGATTTAGATAGAAAATAAAAAGGGGAAGAATCGCCATTGAAGAGGCAATTATCATTGAGTACCAGGGGCCCGACAGTTCATACATTTGCAGATTGATTAAAATAGCCATCACCAAGGCAAACATTGTCATACCATTGGTCAAAATCGTTATCCGATTACTGGTTTCTCCTTCGAACTCACTGCAACCTAGGGTGGCTATTTGAATGAACTTATACTTTAGTACAGTTAGCAAACCGGTCTCCATTAAAGTTTCCCACAGTCTTTATCGGTCGATTGAGAGAATTTTATAATGATTCCAAAGTGAATCTATACCTGTTAGAATATTTTTGATTCACGAACAGTATCCTTTGGAACCTAGTTATGAAAAAAACACCTCTCGTAGAAAATGTTGCTCAAGCCATTCAGGAGACTTTCCTTGCTCGCATCCAAACCTATTCAAAAACTCAAGACGGCAAGATCATAAACCAAGAGGTTCCAGCCGGACGTTTGCATGACCTTAGTCTGGTGGTGATTTTACTGGCTGGCGAACACGTTCACATAACATTTAAAGTTTTTTTTGATCATAAAGAGTGTGAGGAGTTGATAAACAAAATTTACACTCAAAAGCCTCGGTCCGGCGATCTTCGTAACCTTGTCACCGATTTCTTTAAAGAGGTTAGTAATTTAACAGCCGGTCATATGAAATGGCTGTTTGAAAATTCGAAAGTCGATTGTAATATCAGTCTGCCGATTGCTCTACGGGGCTTTGATGAGTTCTTCTTTAATAAGGTAAAAGACAATTCCAGTTTCGAGGACAGTTGGGCCATTGCTTTTCCAAGCGGGACAGTTCACTTTTCTAATATAATTTCTTTAGACTCTAGCCTGAAGGATATCGATTTAACAATTTCCGACCAGGCCGGAGAGATTGAGTTTTTTTAATGGGAGATGCAATGAAGAAAATATTAATTGCAGATGATTCTGAAACCCTTCGACACCAATTATCTGAAGACTTGCAAGAGGCCGGGTTTGAGGTTCAAACGGCTGTCGATGGGCTGGCCGCGATCTCAGCATTTCAGTCTGATCAGAAATTTGATGCGGCCATTCTTGATGTTAATATGCCGGGTGCGACCGGAATCGATGTGCTTCGTCGCTGCACCGATGTTATCGAACAAAACAATGTCGTTGTATTTATGCTCACGACAGATTCAAGTTCCGAACTTAAAGAAGCTGGAAGACAATTGAAAGTGCGGGCTTGGATTACTAAGCCTTATCAGAAACAATCCCTCATTGGCGCCTTAAAAAAGGTTTTAAACCTATGAACGAATCAACTATGAAGAGCCCGTATTTTAAAGCCACCGAAGAGGTGGTTTTGATCCTTGAAAGGTCTAAAAAAAGCAGTGATGAATTTATTGATCGTCTCCCGGGGCTTTATTTGGTTGCCGATCAGAATGGAACTATTTACAGAACCAATAATTCCTTTAAAGACTTTATGCAGAAGAGCTATAGAAAAGATAATCTTTTCAATGTTTTTGATTTTATTGCTGAGGATCAAAAAGAGTTTTTTAAAAACAAGATGGAGCTGGCCTTTGAAACACCCCATAAAACTTTTTATTTTGAAGTTCATATGAATTTCTCAGGCACAAAAATGAAGTTTAGTATTGGCCTCTATTCCTGGAACGTCAATCAGAAGGCCGATGGCGTTCAGTTGTTTTCAATAGTTGGGACAGATGTTTCGGAGCTTGAAACAGCCGCACTCGATAACAAGAGAATGCGCGAAGAGATCCAATCAGCTGAGCAGCTGCAGGCTCTGGTCTTGCCAGAAAAAACGCGTGAGGAAAAAGACTTCAGTCTTTATTCTTATTATCAGGCGGCGGCTGAATGCGGTGGCGATTTCCTTTATCACCAATATCAAGACGGGCTGCTAAGGATCTGGGCTGGAGATGTGACCGGTCACGGTGTGGGACCGGCCATGGTCACAGGGGTGGTCAAAGGTGCTGTTTCTATTTTAGAAAAGCAAAATGATCTCGATATTATCAGTAAAATGCGTCATCTCAATCAAAGTCTTCTCGATTTTGCCAAAGGCGAGTACTTTATGACCTTTCAAATTGTTGAGATCGATTTGAAAGCCAAGGAAATGCAATTCTGTCAGGCTGGACACACCGAGATTTTTGAGTTTCTGCCAAAATCACTGGATTCCAGTAACAGTGTTTGGGACGCGGTTAATACTCTGTCAGCCGAGCCGAGCACGCCATTGGGAACCTCAGGGGAGCCGAAATTTTCCCTCGAAAAACGCAGCCTGCTTCCTGATGCTTACTATGTCTGTTTTAGCGATGGTTTCGAAGAGGCGGAAAACCCACAGGGTAAGCTGTTTGGGCAAAGGCGACTGTTAGGGACCTACGTCAAGTCTTTAAGAGGTGATGGAGATCTTGCCAGCGCCTGTGACACCCTTTTAGAAAAGGTTCAGCGCTTTGGGGAATTTCGCCCTTTGATCGACGATATCTCTCTCTGGAGCTTAAAGCTGAAAAATAAATAATCTTGCCGACTTTTAATTCGTTGAGTGTGGGTCGGCGCCGGCGGGTCGACGCCGTTGAGCGCAAAGGTGTTATTTTTTTAAAAAGTGAAGTTGTTGATTCTTAGAGCTTTTTCCGGTGGTTGCATGCGGCCGGAATGAGTCGATTCAAACCACACCAATTTTACCTCAGGATGATCTTGCGAAACTCGATGAAGTACCACGGGTTCATTGTCAATGAACCACAGGGTTTGGTCTTTTTTGTTCTTTATGAGCTCACCCGTGAGTAAGGTTTTATACTCTTCATCAGAATGTTCTAAATTGTCTTTTAAAAACAAAAGAGATTCGTCAATGGGGAAGCCCATGGCATCCAGTGAGGACAAAGTCCCTTCCCACATTGTCGGTTTGTGGCGAGCCGTTAGATAAACAAAATCGACTCCCAGTTCTTCAAGGGTTTGTATCCAATCGACCGCTCCGCGAACTGGCACATCAGAATGCAGGTATTTATTAGAGAAAAAATGGGTTCTCCAAAAATTTTCCAAATCGTTTTTTGATCCTGGATTCAATTCCTTGAATTCCACTCTTTGTAGAGCGTGCACCAATCCGTAGTCGCCAAACTGGCATTTAGCCGTTTCTAGCTGAGAGCAGTCATCAGAGAATTGTTTCCGTTTTGCTTTTATCCAGTCTTCCAATATCGCTTGATTGCGCTGGTGAGTGGTCACCAATGTCGAATCAATATCGAGAATAAAGAAGTTGTCTTTTTCGGGCTTTTTTAAGGTTTCGAGCATTGCCGGTGTATCCATTCCAAAAACTTACTGAAGGTCGAGTCAGGTTTCAACTGTTTGACAGTTTCTTAATGAAAATCTGTGTCTCAAAGTGAGATTTGTATTTCGAAAAATTTTAGGAGCCAATATACTAAAGACAGCAAACAAACCTGGGAAAGTATTTGAAAAATATATGCGATGTGAAAATGGGGCACACGCAATACGGGGGGCAAAGTTTCCAAGAGATTCTTGGTATGCTGTCTTCTGGCGTGCTACCTTTTAACAGCTTAGCTTCTGATGTTGGCAAAAACCAATGGCAAGACTTGTTATCATACAATGACTTTGGCCATTTTTTAGCCGGTAAGCTTATGCTAGCGTCGAATGGTTATTCTTACGATTCATTATTCAATCACTGGTATGTTAAAGATGGTGATCGCAGTTTTGGTCCTTTCTCACTCTTGCAAATGTTGGAGTTTTTTCATCAAAAACGTCTTCACCTGGACAATCTTGTGCGCCACCCTTCTTCAGAAAAGTGGGAGCCTCTGAGTCGATGTGGACCTTTTGAGGTGAAAAGTCTAGAGAAGCTGTTGAACTGCCCCCAGCTTAAGGGGATTTTTGGACGCCGACAATTGCCTCGTATTCCCTATGATAATGAAGTGTTTATCAGTGCGTCTGCGGAACTTTATCGTGGAGTGACTTGGTCGCTTTCGGCGAAAGGGCTGGGTGTGGTCACTGATAAATCGACCATCATTAACCTTGGCCAGCGAGTGAATATTATTATTAACGCCAACCACGAGCATGGAGCGGTTCAGGTTAAAGGCAAAGTGGTTAATCTCAAAAAAGAAATCAACTACGAACGGGTTGCTGTCGAGTTCGATGAAGAAAATGAATTTCTGAATCAATTTATTGATCAGAGAGTTCCGAAACTCTAGTTCACTTTTGGTCATGTCCGGCTGTTTATTTTTATTAAATTTAGACAATTAGAATAGCTACTCGGATCGGCCCAGACCTTTTATAAAATCTGTATATTATCAGGAGCATAGAGTAAACTAGACCTTTTTCTAGGTGAGTTATTTCCTGATAAAAATTCTGTCATAGCTTCGACTTTGGTCGAGTTAAATCTATAAAAATTCGAATATTAAACAGACTTGAGACCAGAAGATCTGGCTGTGAATTGATAGACTCTCCGCACCCCTAATAGGCTTTTCTCTAGTTGGTACTAGACATTTATATAGGGGGACCTCAATGAAAGCATTATTAACAATTGTGGCGCTACTGTTCGCAGTCAACGTGCAAGCGGCCGATGCCACTGGCTACTTGGTAAAATTGAAAAATTCAAGAAACATCCAAGCATTCGATTCGGAAATGAACCGTGCCGGTGTTGATTTAAAAGATTTGAATTTTAAAAATTGGGTTAAGCTGGATATCTCGGCGGAAGAGGCGGAGATGCTTCGTCAGCATCCTGACGTTGCCCATGTTGAAAAAAACATGGTTTTAAAATTACAAACCAACATTGAAGTTCACGATCCTATTTTACGCTCTCAAATTGAAGAGATGGCCGCTTACGAGCAATTGAGCGGAGCGCTTGCTCGTGGGGAAGACAATCCTGAGATTCCGTTAACTGTCACGGGTGGATCGGGCGCTGATCCTTTATGGAATAAGCAGTGGGGCATGCAAGACAATGACGTTAAAGGCGCTTGGAATGTTGCCGGCACCAAGGGAAGTGAAGATATTGTTGTCGCCGTTATTGATACGGGTGTCGACTACACTCACGAGGACCTTGTCGACAATATGTGGAGAAACCCGGGGGAGCTGGGCACTGATGCCAACGGAGTGAGTAAGGCCACCAATGGTATTGATGATGATGGCAACGGTTATATTGATGATGTTGTCGGTTGGGACTTCGGCCGTGATGACAATAAACCCTACGATCTTCATAAAACCGGATTTCAACTTCTATTGGGAGGAAACCCCGGGCACGGTACCCATGTGGCGGGCTGTGTGGCCGCGACCGGAGACAATGGTAAGGGAATTGCCGGTGTCGCTCCAAACGTGAAAATCATGGCCATGCGCTTTCTGACAGAAGAGGGGCAGGGAACCACAGAGGGTGCCATTGGTGCCATCAAATATGCGGTCGATAACGGTGCTCACATCCTGCAAAATTCATGGGGAAGTGAAGGCGATGGCGGCGATCAAGAAGCCAGCCAAGCTTTACAAGATGCCATTCAATATTCACTCGACAAAGGACGTTTGTTTGTGGCGGCGGCAGGCAATGGTCACCAGGGTGTGGGTTATGACAATGATACCGATGCCAAGCCGGCTTACCCAGCTTCTTACCCGCACGAAAACATTATTTCGGTTGCAGCCACCGACGTGAACGATGCCTTGGGTGCATTTTCAAACTGGGGTCGAACCACTGTTGATATTGCGGCTCCTGGAGTGGCTGTGTTCTCAACGGTTCCCGATAACGTTTATCAAGACACCGTCATTGATATCCCAGGGTTGATTACCGCGACTTGGGATGGAACTTCGATGGCGGCTCCGCATGTGTCGGGGGCGGCGGCATTATATATGTCAAAGTACCCCAATGCGGACTGGAGAGAGGTGAAGCAGGCGATCCTAAGCAGTGCCACTCCAATCAATGCCATGCAAAACAAGTCTGTTTCAAATGGTAAATTAAATGTACGAAACTTAGTTCAGTAAATTTGTGGTTCGGGGCCATTGGCCCCCGCCACTGAAGAGATACAAGCCCACCTTTGGTGGGCTTTTTTTTGGCTGTGTGATCTTGTTATGAGGGGCTGTTGGCATTTCCTCGCTGGACTTTGGTTCGCTGGGCTCTCCTCCCTTAGTCTAAAAATCTTTGCTAAGAAAGCCGTAATTTTGAGTTGCACAATCCTTGGAGTTTTTCAAAACAAGATTTTGCTATGATGATGAGGTGTCAATATTCCAGCGTTTTTCAGTCGTACTCGCCCTAAGTTTCACTCTGTTCGGATGTGGTGCCGAAGCAGACAAAAACTCAATCCAAGATGGTCAAGAACTGCCTTTGATTGCCGAACAACCTTTGGTTCGTGAGCCTAGTAGTGTGCCGCAAATTTGTTCGGCTTTGGACTTCGATGACGTTTCCTGGCCCAGTGATTACGTGGCCGCCGATGAGATGGCGTTTGCATTGGGGATGAATATTACGGGCAGTTTCGAAGGACATGCGGGCTGGACCAACCTGTCCAATAACTTTGATGGTCAGGGTGTGAGCATGGGTATTCTCAATCAAAATTTAGGACAGGGAACTCTGCAACCATTGCTTATCAATCTGCGCGACAATAATAAGTCTGTTTTAGAAAATGCCATGACCCCTTCAATGCTCGATTCGCTGCTTGGTATGTTGGAGAAGTGGGAGCGTTCGAGTGACTCGGTCACGGCCGTCTCGGCCTTGGGTGAGGCGACCACGCAATCAAGACGTTTGGTGCTGAACCAAGACCCCAATATAGACAAGAAGTACGCCTACGCCGGGATTCAAACACGCAGCAATTCGGCCAGTGTTCGATGGGCGAAGAAAACATTATACACCGATTCAGCAGGTCGAAATTTTAAATCGGCTTGGAAAACGGCATTGAAAGAAATTGCCGGCCATCCCGACTATGTGTCTCAGCAGATTGAGGCGGCTCAGTATATCCACGATCGGGCTTTAGATTACAAAGGGCGCTTGGGTTGGAAGCAGTTGCGGGCGTATCTATTTCTATTTGATATCGTTGTTCAAAATGGAAGCTTAAAGGATAAGCATTTTGAAGAGTACGAAGACTGGTTGGCCGAGCAAACCTCTCGAGTCACAGAAGAAGAGCAAATGCTTGAAATGCTTGAGATTCGTATCAAAGACGTGATTCCCAAATGGGCCAAAGATGTTCGCTCTCGCAAGCAAACTGTGATCTTAGGATCGGGATTTGTTCACGGTGAGGATCGCAATCTCCCCGTCGAGTACTGTTATGATCCGATTTTCAAATATTAAATCCTAATCTTACAATTCTAAAAAAGCCTAGTTTTTTGTTCAAGTCTCATTAAACCATTCTCAAGCTTCTAATGAAAATTATTATCAATTTTTACCCTCTCTAAGATTTTGACAGGCTATGCAAAGTGCCCCATTTGACTTGATATTTCGCCATTTTAAAGGGATGACAGAGGCAATGAAAACTTGCTGAGAATGAGGAGCACTGGGAATGGCACAATCAAACCCTTTACCGGCCAATCAAGACATCGATGAACTTTCGAAGTCTTTTGCGTTTACCACCAAGCTCGATGATCTCGTGGCCTGGGGTCGAAAAAATTCATTGTGGCCGATGCCATACGGAACCGCTTGTTGTGGAATTGAATTAATGTCCGTGATGGGGCCAAAATATGATTTGGCTCGCTTTGGGGCCGAGGTGGTTCGTTTTTCACCGAGGCAGGCCGATCTCCTATTAGTCGCGGGCACAATCACTGAAAAGATGGGACCTATTTTGGTCAATATTTATGAACAGATGCTCGAGCCCAAGTACGTCATTTCCATGGGGGCCTGCGCCAGTTCGGGTGGTTTTTATCGGGCTTACCATGTGATGCAAGGAATTGATCGAGTGATACCTGTGGACGTTTATGTTCCAGGTTGTCCTCCCACTCCCGAGGCCGTCCTTGATGGAGTGATAGCTTTACAGAAAATGATCGCGGACCATAAGCCAAGACCTTGGCGAGACAACTGGGTGAATCCATATGAACAAAGTGCAAAATACTAACTTAAAAGCGGATCTCGAAACACAATTCAAGTCAGAGTCGCCTCAGTGGAATTGGACGCAGTCTTACGGCGCTGAAATTCTAGAAATTCCAGCCGGGCACGTTCTCTCTGTCTTTGGTTTTCTAAAGAGTTCAGGAAATTTTGATTTCCTTATGGACATTACGGCGGTGGACTATCCGGGCCGCGAAAAGCGTTTCGAAGTGGTTTATGAACTTCTAAACACAACAAGCTTCCAGCGCCTTCGAATCAAAGTTCTTTTGGGACTTGAAGAAGAGGTTCCCACTTTAACAAAAATTTGGAAAGGGGCCGATTGGTTTGAGCGCGAAGTCTATGACATGTTCGGTATCAAATTCACTGGTCACTTAAACATGCGTCGTATTCTGACTCACCATCAATTCGTCGGTCATCCCTTGCGCAAAGACTACGATGCCGATCACCAACAGCCTTGCGACACGCCGTTGCCGATTCATTTCGACAACGACCCCGATTATAAAGAGTCTGATGAAGAAGGTTTGGTGGCTTTGAATATCGGTCCCTCTCATCCCGCCACCCATGGAACTCTGCGGGTGATGGCTGAATTGAAAGGCGAGTACATCAACCGAGCCAATGTTGAGCTTGGTTATCTGCACCGGTGTTTTGAAAAAATGGCCGAGACCCACGAATACAATCAAGTGATTCCTTACACCGATCGTTTGAATTACTGTTCGGCGCCGATCAACAACGTCGGTTATTGCAAAGCGGTTGAAAAATTGTTGGATGTGGAAATTCCACCCAAAGCCCAAGCGATTCGTGTGGTGCTCTGTGAGTTGTCTCGGTTCATCGATCATGTGGTGTGTATTGGCGCCAACGCCGTTGACCTTGGTGCTTTAACCGGGTTCTTTCACCTTTTCTCTTTACGTGAAAAAGTTTACACGCTTTTTGAAAAACTTTGTGGAGCTCGCCTAACAGTCTCAATGACTCGGGTGGGGGGAATGGCGCAAGACCCTCCAGAGGGATGGTATGACGACGTTCTAGAAACTTGCAAAGAGCTGCGCCAAGGTGTGGCCAACATCGAAAGACTTTTAAGCCGTAATAAAATCTGGTTACAAAGAACGGTGGGAGTCGGTGCGATTTCAGCAGAAGACGCTATTGAATGGGGCTACACAGGACCGTGTTTACGAGCCGCTGGTGTGCCAATGGATCTGCGCAAAGATCAGCCTTATTATATGTATGACCAGTTGGACTTTGATGTCCCTATTGGTTCGACCGGTGATGTTTATGAAAGATATTTGGTTCGTATCGAAGAGATGAAGCAATCGGTAAAAATTGTCGAGCAGGTTTGTAAAAACATTCCTGAAGGCGACTACACCATTCGCGATAAGCGCATTGTGTTGCCGGAAAAGAAAGATGTTTACGGAAATATCGAAGGTTTGATGAACCATTTTATGTTGGTGATCAACGGTATTCGACCGCCAGCCGGTGAAGTCTATGACTATACTGAGGCGGCGAATGGCGAACTTGGATTTTATTTGGTCAGCGATGGCAGTGGCGCTCCCTATCGGTTGAAAGTGCGTCCACCCTGTTTTGCCATTTATCAATCCTTCCCGGGACAAATTCAGGGGGGCTTGGTGGCCGATGTTATTGCGATTTTAGGAAGTATGAATCTGATTGCTGGCGAATTGGATCGTTAGAGGTAAAAAATGTTTGAGTTGTCTGCAGATGGAAAAGAATTTGTGAAAAAGGAACTGGCCCGCTACGAAACGGTGGAGTCCGCGATTATTCCCTCTCT
Source organism: uncultured Pseudobdellovibrionaceae bacterium (assembly GCA_964588335.1). Classification (GTDB taxonomy): domain Bacteria; phylum Bdellovibrionota; class Bdellovibrionia; order Bdellovibrionales; family JAGQZY01; genus JAGQZY01. The sequence continues at coordinate 21,729 of CAZPOV010000011.1, forward strand.
CTATCAAGTGCAAAAGGAAAACGGTGGCTGGGTCTCTGAAGACGCGATCGCCCATTTGAGCGACCTTATGGGAATTCCCGAAGCTCGGATCAACGAGGTTTTCCATTTCTACACGATGTTCAACAAAAAGCCGGTGGGTAAGTATCATGTGCAGGTGTGTTGCAACGTCGCCTGTGCCATGGCAGGAACTCGAGAGATGACGGACATGTTCCTTGATGAGCATAATGTCAAAGAGGGTGAAATGACCGAAGACGGTCGCTTTACCTTCACCCGGGTCGAGTGCCTTGGAGCTTGTGATAAGGCTCCGATGATGCAAGTGAATGAAGATTATTATGAAGATTTAACGCCCGAGTCGGCGCGCAACTTGTTAAGGGATCTGAAGTAATGGAAGTGAAAATTCTAACCGAACATTATGACGATGATAATTTTAGAACTTTAGAAGGTTATAAAGCCAAAGGTGGCTACGCCGAGCTTGAAAAAGCCTTTAAAATGAAACCGGAAGACATTGTCGCAGAGGTTAAAGCTTCAGGGCTGCGTGGCCGAGGCGGAGCCGGATTCCCGACCGGTGTGAAGTGGGGATTTTTGCCAAACAACGGCGAGACTCGTTACCTTCTTTGTAATGCTGACGAAGGTGAGCCCTGTACTTTTAAAGACCGTATGATGATGGAACGAGCGCCGCACCAGTTGATTGAGGGCATGATTATTTCAGCCTTCGCCATATCATCTCCGAAAAGTTACATTTATATTCGCGGTGAGTACGTCTACGCGGCGAAAGTTGTGGAGAAGGCGATCAAGGAGGCCTACGATGCTGGCCTTTTAGGAAAAAATATCATGGGCAGTGGATTCGACCACGACATGGACATTTACTTAGGAGCGGGAGCTTACATTTGCGGTGAAGAGACCGGGATGATTTCTTCTCTGGAGGGTAAAAAAGGTCAACCCAAGTTAAAACCTCCATTTCCAGCGGTGCAAGGTTATTTAAAAAAACCAACCATCGTTAACAATGTGGAAACTTTGGCGGCTGTTAAGTACATCATTCGCGATGGTGCCGAGGCCTACAAAAAACACGGCACCGAAAAATCGGCTGGGACTAAATTATTCTCTGTCGCCGGAGACGTGAATAAGCCAGGAAACTATGAAGTTCCACTGGGTTACCCGTTAATGGACCTGATCAATAACGAGTGTGGCGGAATGAAAGGCGGGGAGCTTAAAGCGGCGATTCCAGGAGGAACCTCAGCTCCGATCATCACCGCCGAAGAAATTAAAAAAGCGACTCTTGATTATGAGTGTTTGGCCGAGATGGGAACCATGTTGGGCTCAGGCTCCATCGTTATCATGAACGATAAGCGTTGTATGGTCGACATGCTTAAAGTGATCTCCCATTTTTATCATCATGAATCCTGTGGTCAGTGCACCCCTTGCCGTGAAGGAACCGGCTGGCTCCATAAATTGGTGGGCAGCGTTGTCGAGGGAACAGCCAAAGAGACTGATATTGATTTGTTGTGTGAAGTGGCTAACAAGATGAAGGGGCGCACCATCTGTGCTTTATCGGATGCGGCCGCTCTTCCTGTTTTGGGTATTGTTCCCAAGTTTCGTGACGAGTTTCAGTTCTTCATCCGAGAAGGTTATTCTAAAGTTAAAGGACAGGCCCATGCTTAAGTGCAAAATTAATGGCAAAGAAGTTGAAGTTGAAGAAGGCACCTCAATTATTGAAGCCTTTAAAAAAGCCGATCAGGATATTGCCCACTATTGCTGGCACCCCGGACTCAGTGTGGCTGGAGTTTGTCGCCTTTGCATGGTCGAAATCGAAGGCAATCCAAGACTGCAAATTGCCTGCAACACTCCTGTGACTGAGGGCATGGTGGTTACTAACCAAAGTGAGATGGTGAAAGACGCGGTCAAATGGGGTCTCGATTTTCATTTGATCAATCACCCGCTGGATTGTCCGATTTGTGACCAAGCCGGTGAATGCGGTTTGCAAGATCAGTACATGCAGTTTGGCCGTTACGATTCTGAAATGGGTCAGCCGAAAGTCAAAAAGAAAAAAGTTGTGGACCTTGGTTCGAAAATCGTTTTGGATTCTGAGCGCTGTATTCTTTGTTCTCGTTGTGTGCGTTTTACTGAAGAAGTGTCTAAGACCAATGAGCTTGGAATCTTCAATCGTGGCGATCATTCGGAGATTGGCACTTACGCTGGAAAACCGCTGGAGAACGATTACTCCGTCAATACGGTTGATATTTGCCCGGTCGGTGCTCTAACATCGAAAGAGTTCCGTTTCCGACAACGAGTTTGGTTTTTAAAGGACAAGCCGTCTGTTTGTACGGGATGTTCCACAGGCTGTCATGTCGACGTCTATTTCAATAAAGAAGGTTTGTGGCGAGTCAAACCCAGATACTCGGAAGTCAACGGGTACTGGATGTGTGATGAAGGTCGAAAGATTTTTAAATCCACCAATGTCATGACCACAGAGTTTGTTGGTGAGCGTGATGATAACAAAAAACGAGCCATCAAAAAAGAAAACCGTCTGACTCAAGCGATTCATAAAGAAAATGGTAAAACTGTTTACAAGACGGCCCTGGACTCGTTGGGGCAGTTGCGGGAAAAAATGAGCGGTGTCAAAAAAGCGGCTTTGGTTTTAACCGGGCAGTACACCTCCGAAGAATACAATGACTTGCTTGGCTTTTGGAAAGGCAAGTTTGGCACGGACAACGTTTATCACTGGATCAATCATGAGAATCAAATGAATGAATTTGATGGGTTGTTGATTCGTGGAGATAAAAATCCGAACACCAAAGGTTTACAACAGGCTTTAGAAAAGGCAAGAATCACTGCTAAAAAAGATGTAACAAGTATTAAGGATATGGATCTTGTGGTGGTTGCTGGTCCTGAGAACACTTGGACCTTTGACGATATCCCAAGTGTGGCACAGGCCTTGGCGAACAATAAATTGGTGGTTTGGATGTCAGCCACCCATGTCGAACCCGCGGAGCAAGCCGGTGGGGCTTTTCACTTTTTACCAGTGAAGACTTTTGCCGAAAAGTCGGGGACTTTTGTCAACTTTGAAGGGAAAGAGCAGAAGTTCGAAAAAGTCGATATCTTTGTCGAACAGGCTTTAAGCCTTTCGGAAATCACCACCGTCTTAAAAGGTGACTTTGTTAATTTAGATCCTGTGAATCAGACTGAAAGAATTCACAATGAATTCGTACATGAGAGAGGATAGTTATGGCCGTTGTTAAAGTTCAAAAACCGAATGTGAACAGTCTTTGGTATTTACCGGGGATTTTCTCTGGAATGGGCTTCACTTTCAGCACCATGTTGAAAAACCTTTTTAATAAAAAGAAAATGGCGACCCTTAATTATCCAGAGCAAAAATATGAATACTCCGCTCGTTTCAAGGGAAACCATGTTTTAACAGTCAAAGAAGATGGCGATATTCGCTGTACGGCTTGTATGCTGTGTGCGACAGCGTGTCCGGCGGACTGTATTACCATTGTTGCCTCAGAAGATGAGGACCCCAGTGTTGAGAAGTATCCCATTAACTACGAGATCGACATGCTCCGTTGCGTGTTCTGTGGTTATTGCGAGGAGGCTTGTCCGGTCGATGCCATCCGCATGGGGCCTGAGTGGCAAACTCCAGGAAACAATGGCGACAATTTTGTTTATGACATTCGCCACCTGGCTTACCGTGAGAACCTTAACGACGGTAAAGGTGTTCCCTCGGTGGTCTCTGATAAAGATCGTCATAAAATGGGAATCTAATTTTTCTTAACACGGAATCAACAAGTCAGAACTTGATAGGGGTCGTCGATGGCAAGGGCGGCTCTCAACAGACTTGTTGATGTCTATTTTAGATCAAAACAAAAAACAATTCCTTGGACTAATGATCAGCCATCAGCTGCCGGGATTTGTTGTATCAAAATCCGGATTGTAAAACGTGGATTGGCAAGCCCCTCGATAGGTGACCAATTCGTTGATCGTGATGGTGGTGCCAGCGGTGTTGAGAGTGCCATCCCACTGTCGAACAATGCTGCAGTTCGAAATATTCACATTGGTTTTAACGGCCTGCAGGTCGGTCCCAGCCACCTGCATTTCCAGAAGGAATTGACTGCTTTGGTACTGATTCACAAAAATCTGTAATAAGTTGTCCACACGTTTGGCGCGACTCACCAGAGTCGTAAAAGAATCGGTGTTGATATTGGGGCAGTCGGTGTCATTAAAAACGCGGGTTCTTGAAAGGTTGGTGACATTGAAATCACCCGCCGGACTGGTACCAAGTTCATAGGTGTCGGTTTGGTCAATACTGCAAAAAACCGGGCCGTCGATTTCATCGTTGTTGACCGCACAAGCCGATAATAAAAATACAACACCTAAGAGGATTCGAACACGCATCATTCTATTTTAGATAAGCATTGGCAGGGTCGCAAAGTAAAGCCCTTTTTTGTAACATAAGTGTTGTTATCTCAAACTTTTGGGCAGTCCAGTCCTGTCCCTAAGTTTGGTTCAAAATGATTCGTCGCAAATAACCAGGAGCTATTAAATGGACTTTCAGACTTCATTTGAAGAATCTCCAGATCTCGATGGTTTCATTGGTGGAGTTTGTTAAAATTAACTCTTAGGACAACATTCATAGGTGGGGGAATCGAATGGGTTTAAAGTCTCGAATTTACCTTTTTATTGGTCTTATTGTCACTGTGGTGGGTTTTCAAAATTGTAGTAAAATGGCGTCAACCAGTGCATCCGGCGATTCATCTCGAGTTGAAGGAGTGGCCGATGTTGAGTTTTTCAAAGGAGACCCCTACGACCCGTCTTTGATTCCCTTTCAGCTCACCAGTGAAGATGCGATCAATCAGGCTCAATTTTATAACAATCGAAACGGATTCCGAGCCATGGCGTTTACTGAAAACGGCGAGATGTATGTCTCAAGCTCTGGTAATAACCAAAACGTGCAAGATCAAGCGGACTGGGACGAAGCTGTTTTAGAAAGATGTCAGTTACAGTATATGAACCGCCCCTGTTCGTTGTTTGCCTCTGGTGATTTGATTGCGCAAGATCGCAATGATTTTTTAGTCAACTTCAATTCTGTGATCACAGTGCCCGAGACATTTAGTGGACAACTGATTCCTGGCAATATCAATCATTGGCAGGACTATGCCGATCAAACCTATCCAGATATCGATCCAGGAGAATTCAAGTCCTATGCCGTTGGTCGACATGGAGCCACCCATTCTGGCTGGAGTCGTGTCAGTCAAGAAGATGCCACTCGACGGGCGATGGAGTTTTGTGAAGCGATTCTTGATGAACCTTGCACCTTATATGCTGTTGGTTTAGATGTTGTCTTCAATTTAGATGATTATCAATGGGATCAGCGAAGGGTGACTTATGGTCCGGTGGCCTTCAACGCAGATTCGATTCCTTTTATTGATGACAGTGTACGTGAAATCATTCGAGACCAACACAGCCAAAGTTCTTTCTATGCTTTAGCCATTGATCGATATGGTTTTTGGGAGTCGGTGCAATCAACGCAGACTATTACTCAAGCTCAAATCGATCAAATGATAGCAGCCTGTAATGCAAAAATCCCGGCTCCAGCTCCCGGCGGAAGGGCTCGTGAGTGTTTTCTGTATTCGGTCGACGATCAAGTGGTTTTCACCCGCGAAAGCTTCACCATGGCGACTTACGGTTACTAGCTTTGAAGGATTGACGAGTTCTTTGAATCGCGTAGAATAAAGTATGCGTTTGGATGCCCACCCGCCATTTATTTGGCGTCAAATGAACCAATTTATTAAAGACAAGTTGGGAAGCCCCAACAATGTTTACTTGTACCGAGGCCTTCATCACGCTCTTTTTGAAACTTTGTTGGGTCTGCATTTGCGTTTCACTCACAAAAGAAAAGTGGTGCAGAATATAGGATTCGGTGACCATCTCACCCATGTTGAATTGGAGCTGGCGAAGCTCGGAGTGCGCTGCAAAGACACCTTTGACAAAGAAATGGCAAAGGAAGAAAAAGCCGTTCTCGCCTATGTTCATGACCTAGACGATGCCATCACCGGAGAGCTCTACAATAACATTGAAACTTTAAAGCAATTACAAAATCATAAAATCTATCGCATTCATTTGGCGCATCATCTTTTTAGCCTCAATAAAGGCTTTGTGAAAAACCTCAGCGAGTTTGATATCATCATTGCATCTGTGAATAAAAACTATGCTCTTGTTTTCACTGGAGACAAAGTCACCTTGCCGATTCTGACGGTTTCGCAATTGCCGTGGTCGATCGAGACGGATTTAGTGAAAGTGGCGAAAGCGCTAGAAAAGAAAACCGATCTTTTTCAACCTGAAATTGCGCAGTTTGAATCGACTCTTCCCGGCGGCGTGCGCCCTTGGTTTCGTGAAAGAAATGCCCGACGTATCTATGATCGTTCTGTAATTGTCTTGCAGGATCATGATGGAGCGGCGATGATGGAGCTTCTAAAGAAAACTCTGTCTGTCGATAAGACCCCTCTGGGGGATGACAATAAGTTTGAGACCACCAGCCTGTGTCGTTGGCAAAACCAAACTTGGTTTGACCAGGCCGAGAAAAAAGGTCTGCCGCCAGAGCAAATGCAGGGTACCCTGATTCTTGACGGACAGGTGGTCAATACCGCTTTCTCACAAGTCTTCAAAGACTGTCTAAGCAAATTAGAAAGTCTCTCGCGCTAAAACCGTCTCAATATGAAACGTGTCATTTTATAACGTCCTAAGCCTATATATTTAGAGATAAAGCTGGGGGCTTTATGACTAAACAATCTTTAATGCTAACACTTGTTGTTCCAATTCTGTTTATTCAAAGCTGTGGTCCTATAACCAACTCGGGTATCCGATTTTCGAAAGATCCTTCGGTGCAAGAGCGTTTTGGGGATATCGACTGTTTAACGTTTGCCGATAAGAAACAGGAAACCGACTGTAAGGATACCACTCACGGTCTTTTGGGATCTCTATTTTATTTACAGGATCGAACCGATGGAGTCGTTCGGCCCGAGACCTTATTCAATCGATTCGACGAGGAAGTACCATTTAATGCCTCTCACATTACCAGCGTCAATGTGATTCTTGAAACGGGTTATGAGGCCGACTATAAAATTTTAGTGCCTGAGGTTTTCTTCCCATCACAGATTTTTAGTGATGGTTTTCAAATTGATGACGCCACTTATTTAACAGACCACAGCGGAAAGATTCTGGTTGAAGCCTTTGCAATGGACTTAAAAGGGCGTCTGCAGCTGGCCGGTCAGCAACCCGGTCATTATTTGTTCGGACTCATTTCCGATGACGGATCGATCTTAGATATTGATGTCGATGGAGATGGAACCTATGAGACAATCGTCGACAACGACGAGTATCATTCTCCACAATTAAAATGCTCAGTCACTCCCGTCAGAATCGGCAGCAATTCGAAGTTGAAAATGCGATTACGACACTTCCAGGGACCGCGCAACGTGATCGCTTTGACCATGCTTATGAAGAAAGTGGATCCCAATGATTTTTCCGAAGATGAACTTTGTGGTCAACGAGACGCGCAGGGTGGCTTTCAGTTTTTCGGAGAGTACCCAAGTCCCGGTTATCAACCGGAGTTGGTCGATTCGCCATTTGGAGAACTTATAAGTCGCGGATGGTTTGTCCCGACGCCAGGAATGTTCTTATTGCCTCTGGAACTATAAAAAGCTTTTAAAGTACTCCATGGTTTCAGCCAATCCATTTTGAGCAGGGACTTCAGCTTGCCAACCTAAGAGTTCTTTGGCTTTCTGGGTATCAGGCTGTCGCACCTTCGGATCATTTTCTGGAAGGTCGTGGTAATCAAAGCCGGCCGTGTTACCCGTGAGTTCGTTGATAATTTGGCCAATCTTAAGAACTGTCATTTCGTCATTATTACCAATGTTGACTGGCGTGGAGACGTCACTTTCCATCAGCCGAATCATACCGTTGACCATGTCTGATACAAAACAAAGACTGCGCGTCTGTTTGCCGTCACCATAAACCGAAAGTTTTTTATTCTGCAAAGCTTGCATAAAGAAATTTGGAATCACTCGGCCATCATTAGGAGCCATTCTTGGTCCATAGGTATTAAAGATTCGGATGGTTCGCGTTTCTGCTTTTCCAGTGCGTTGATAAACGGCCGTTAAGGCTTCACCAAAACGTTTGGCCTCATCGTAACAGGATCTTGCACCTCGACAGTTGACATTGCCAAAATAGGATTCCGGCTGGGGGTTCACCAAAGGGTCACCGTAGACTTCACTGGTGCTGGCAAAAAGAATTCGAGCCTTGGTTTCAGCGGCGAGATCCAAAAGATTTTTATGTCCGTAAGAACCCACCATTAATATTTCTATGGGGATTTTTGAGAAATCGATGGGTGAAGCCGGTGAGGCTAAATTGTAAATGCGATCATATGTTTTGTTCGGAACCTCTTTTGAGATGTCCATTTCTATAAAATTAAATTTCGATTCTTGGTTGAGGTGGGAGATGTTTTCCATGCGACCCGTGATCAGATTATCGACGGCGTCAACACTATGACCCTCTTTCAAAAGGCCATCCACTAGGTGGCTTCCAATGAATCCGGCGCCGCCAGCAACTAAAACTTTCATTTAAACCTCATTGAAAAAAGATTGGCGACCAATGCAATAATATTCAAAGCCATGTTTTTTCACGTCCTTGGGATTCAAAGCATTGCGTCCATCGAAAATAACTTTTTCTTTTAAGTTGGCAACAACACCCTCGAAATCAGGGTTGCGAAACTCGTTCCATTCGGTCACGATCAGCAGAGCATCAGCTCCTTTGCAAGCGTCGTTGGCAGAATCGGCAATTTTGAAATCACTTTTGAAGTAAGCCTTTGCGGTTTCAGTGGCAATAGGATCATAGGCCACAACTTTGGCGCCAGCGGCCGTGAGTTTATCGATAATGTAGCCAGCTGGAGCTTCACGAACATCGTCAGTGCGAGGTTTGAATGACAATCCCCAAACCGCAAAGGTTTTTCCTTCGATGTTTCCATACTTGGCCATGACCTTGTCGAAAAGGACGGTTTTTTGTTTGTCGTTCACTTGATCAGCGGCTTTGACAATATTCATAGTCGTACCACTATCTTCAGCGGTATGAATCAAAGCCTGAACATCCTTTGGAAAACAGCTGCCTCCGTAACCCGATCCCGGATAGAAAAAAGAAGGATTGATTCGGCTATCAGAGGTAAATCCGGCTCGGACTTCGTCAATGTCAGCGCCGACTTGATCGGCCAGAGCGGCCAACTCGTTGGCAAAAGAAATCTTCACCGATAAAAAAGAGTTGGCGGCGTATTTGGTAAGTTCCGCTGATGTGTTCGACATAAAAAGAATCGGGTGGCCGTTACGCACGAAAGGAGCGTAAATTTTCCCCATGACTTTGGCAGCCGCTTCACTCTGACAACCGATAACCACTCGATCAGGACGCAGGAAGTCATCAATCGCAGCCCCTTCTTTCAGAAATTCTGGATTGTTAACCACCTCATGGGGCCACTCGCTGTTGGCTGCGATATAGTCTTTCACTTTTTTACTGGTGCCGACCGGAACCGTACTTTTTAAAACCACAATTTTAGCCGAAGTGGCATTTTTGCAAATATCCTCAAGGACGCTAAAAGTGGGGCCCAAATCGGCACTACCGTCGGCCGTCTCAGGGGTGCCAACCGCGATAAACACAACCTCTGACTGGTTCAGTGCCTTTTTAAGATCCAAAGTGAAAGAGATTCGACTTTTTGCAGACCGCAAGATGTCTTCAAGACCGGGCTCAAAAATCGGAATCTTGCCGTCATTCAATGCATTGATTTTGTCGGGGTTGTTGTCCACGCAGGTGACCTTATGACCCACATCAGCAAAACAGACTCCAGCAACCAATCCGACGTAACCTGTTCCTACTACAGCAATTTCCATAATCTTTACCTTGGCAAGAGTCCTATCAAAAGCTTAGATACAGGGACTATGGTTAGCAAGGAAATACGCCTTAAGCAATGGCTTATGCCGATTTTAAAGGTGGCATTGGCCGGTGGTCTTATCTATTGGCTCATTGCTTCAGGACGCTTCGATTTGAACGCCTTAAAGAAGATCAGTGACCTCCAGGTATGGGTCACCGGCGTGCTCATGTTCCTTTTCGTTTTGGTGGTCAATTCCAAACGCTGGCAAATCCTCCTGCGTTTTGAAGACGTGCAAGTGCCATATATGGAGGTCTTCCGTCTGTCACTCATGGGAATCTTTTTTAATTTTTTCATGCCTGGGGGAGTCGGCGGGGACGTCGTCAAAGCCGGCTACCTCATGCGCGATCAAAAAAGCAAGCGTGTCTTCATCGGGTGGAGTATTCTTATTGATCGCATTTTTGGCCTTTTGGCTCTTTTGCTGTACTCGGGGCTCACTGGGGTCATTTTTTATTCTCAGCTTCAACCCAACCTGCAGGCCAGTTTCCTGTCTCTTAGCGTAGTCATTCTGATTGGTTTTGTCTTTCTCATCGCCTTTTTAATCCTCAGTCCTAAAGACAAGATTGAGCTCTTGCTGCGCTCGCATCCTGTACTCGAAAAGGTCCTTCACCCGCTGTTTTTCTTTTTCCAGAGACCACAGAAGGTTGTTCTACCTTTTCTCCTCAGTTTGATCTCGCAAGGAACTGTGATCGGTCTTGGCGTGTTTTTAATCTTTTATTTGAAAATGGAGTTTCCGATTTGGGTTCTCATGCTGATTTTTCCGTTTGGGTTTTTGGCGACCATTCTTCCCATTTCTCCCGCCGGTGTCGGGGTGGGGCAGGCGGCCTTTCTCTATCTCTTTGACAAAGTCGCTGGCAATGGCGAGTTCGGCGTATTGGTCATAACCTTTTTTCAGGCTGTACAATTCTTAGTGGGCCTTCTCGGGGGCCTCCTTTTTGTGTTATACAAGAAGAAAGAGGCTTAATCGTGGATCAAAAAACCAAATTATTAGCAAATAGCATTTCGAAATTATTACGCCGGGGGGCTGAACGTAATATTCGTCGAATGATCAACAAAACCCACGATGCCGATGTCGCCAGTGTTCTTGAGGTTCTTGATACAGAAGCTCGAATCTCAGTCTTTCAGCTGATTTCCGACCCCGACCGCCAAGCCGAAATCCTTAGTCATTTGAACAAGAAATTCCAGTTGGAAATTGCCCATGTGTATGAAGTCGGAAAGTTGCAAAAGCTGTTAGGTTTTATGGACAGTGATGATGCGGCCGACTTGCTTGGAAACCTGCCCGATGAGATGTCACAAAAGATCCTCAGTGGGTTGAATCGCGATGAACTGCAAGAAGTGGAAGAGCTAATGAGTTACCCCGAGGATTCAGCCGGTGGACTCATGAGCTCAGAGTTTCTCACCATCGATGAATCCTTTTCGGTGAAACAATCCATCGAAAAAATCCAGAGCATGGATGAAGACCTGATCTCTTTTTATATTTACGTCATCAACGACACCCAAAGATTGGTTGGGGTTTTGAGTTTGAAACAGCTTCTTCTGTCTCGGCCACAAGATATTTTAAAAGACATTATGTCGACCGATGTGATTTCAGTGAATATTCAAACCGACCAAAACGAAGTGGCTCGGGTTGTTGAAAAATACGATTTCCTGTCTTTACCAGTGATTGACGACAATAACGACTTGGTGGGTGTGATCACCGTTGACGATGTGATTGATGTGATTCGTGAAGAGGCCGCCGAAGACATTCAAGCTATGGGGATGGGGGGAGCCGCCCTTGAAGAATCCTATTGGACCCATATGAGGGCGAGAATCCCCTGGTTGCTGTTGGCCTATGCGGGGGGAGCCATTTGTTTCTTTATGCTGTGGACCACCCTGAAACCGTTTGATATCGATAATCGCCTGCGTAATGCCATTTGTCTTTTGCCGCTCGCTTTTTTTGTTGTCTCGACCGTCAGCAGCCAGACTGTGACCATGATTGTCAGTTTTTTGCGAACTCACGCCGCCACCACGCAAAGATCTTGGGCCGATCTGAAAAAAGAATTTGCTGTCGGCCTGAGTTTAACCGTTTTAACTTGTATTCTTTTTTTAGCTGGCGTTTTTTCGACCACACAATGGATGCACGTGCCGATTGTTCTTTCGGCGGTTTTAGGCTTGCAAATGTTGGCCTCCATCGTCGTGTCAGTGGGGTTGCCTCTGTTGATTGGTCGTTTGAGCTTCGATCCCATAGTCTCAGCGCCTTCCATTAGTATGATTCTTTCCAACATTTTTTCTGTGGGAATTTTGGTTCTTTATTATGCCGTCTGGTAGATTTATCAATCTTCGAGCCAAACCCTTTCGGGACGCCGACTTGATTTTAGATGTAATTAGTAAAGAGGGGGAGCGTTTTGTCTTCACCGCGAAGAACGCATTGAATAGTCGACGCAGATTCAGTGGTGGCGTTCTTGAGCCTTTTAATTTTGTAGAGATTTTTTACACGCAAGCCAAATCGGGATTTTATTACGTCCAGGAGGCGCGAGTCATCGAAGCCTTTGCGGGTCTCAGGAAAGATTATCGAAAATTGGAGTTGGCTTTCCACTTTGTAAAGTTGATATCCAAGGGGACTTACGAGGGACTTTCGGACAATAAAAATCTATTTGATCTCCTTGGCAACTCTTTAAAGACCTTAGAGTCCACCGACAGTCCCCATCTTTTGCGTTTGCAGTTTGAATTGAAATATTTGTTCTATCTTGGATTTTTAGCTCTCAATGATGATACTGGAGAGTTCATAGCCAAGCCGGTCCGCTCTCATCATGAGATTCAATTGACTGAAGATGAATACCTGTACCTCAATCAACTGACACAAAAGCTTTTACGAGAAGTGGATTTATTGGAAAAGTCGTCGGGGCTGCAGGTTTAAAGCATCCACTGCAGGCTTGGGTGGCCATTTTAAAAGCCAATGAGGTTCTTTATCATCACTATTCAAATAGGGGTTTTAAATCATCACAGCCAAAAGGCTGCGATGAGATTATATTTAATAATTGAAAGAGAAGTTCGTTAAAACATTGTACTTGTTGTAGCGGTTTGTGGTCGAGTCGTTAACAATGTAAGAAGCAACCACTCCCCAGTTCCAGTTCGAATTCAACCTTCGCGAAAGACCTGTGGCCACCGTGTAATTGTTGTCAGTTCGAGTGCTTTCATAGTTCGAAATAAAATAGGCCAGCTTGTTATTCCAAACAAATGACGACCAAAGGGCCGTGGTGAAAGTGACTCCGATATCCATTCTGTTGAAAGCATATATCGAAGACTTGGCATCGTGGATCCGATAGGAGAACTCAGGAATAAGATATCTTTCTAAATCTTTATTTAAGATAATAATGCTGGATAGCTTCATTCTCGCACTAAAGGCATCGGCGACGGTTTCTTCACCAAGAATATTTGAATCAACGGAGGCAAAGGTATAGTCGCCTTTGGCAATCCAGTTTCGATTCACAACAAGAGTATTATTGATTCCTAGTTTGATGGAATTCGAGATTGTCGCCGCTCCGGTGCCGTCGAGATCCATAATGATTTGTTCATAGCCGGGGACCAGGTCGAAAACATAGCCTTTGCCTCCCAAGGTCCCTCGATGAGTCCAGGGCACGTTGGCTCCTAAAACCAACGGATCGGCTGTTTCGGCCACGTCATTGCTTTGAAAGCTTTCATCAAAGCTTTTCAGTGTGGTGACGTTTAGCTCGATATTGATTTCATCGGACTGAGAATAATAGGGGCGAAATTTAGGCGCCACCTGTGCTAATAAACGCCAACCATTTTCATCGGTCACGTCGTTGTTTCGGGTCAATTGATCATCCGCCAAGATGATATTTGAGTCGTACATTAAACCCATAACACCACTGATTCGAAACCAGTTGGCACGTTTCTTTGCTAGAGCCTTTCTATCAAGCCCGTATTCAATGTATTTTTCAGCTTTCTTATCCAGTTCTGGATTTTTTGAATTGTCGAGAACATATTGAAAAGCTTCTTTTGATTTTTCAAACTCATTAATCTCAAGAAGAGCCGAACCCTTATAGAAAGCGGCAGTGGCCGCGAAGGCTTTGTCGCTCGACTGAATGACTTTGTCAAAATGACTGATTGCTTTTTCGTAGTCTTTTAGCTGGTAAAACGCCATTCCCATGTAAAAGTGTTTTTCTGGAATTCTTTCGGCTGTAGGTTGCGAAATGTCCAAGGCAACAATGGCTTGATTGTATTTTTTGTTGCGGAACAGACTGACACCGTACTGTTGATAAATGTTTTCTTCCGAAGGAGCCAGATTAGAGGCTGCAAAGAACTCCTCCATGGACTGATTGAGTTGACTGGCCTTCAAGGACTCTACGGCCTTTTTGATCAGTTCTTTGGCCTGCTCATTGTTCTGTCGTTGTTGTCGGGGCGACCATGACGAGGCCTCCTGTTTAACATCTTTGCGACGCTTTACCTCGATATTTCGCATCACTTCACGCAATTCTTCGTTTTTGGCGTTGGTGGCTTGTAAGTCGTTTTCATTGGCGAGAAAAAGCGATTGCAATGTTGAGGTATCAATAACTTTTTTTCTTTCAACCTTTTGTTGATTGGCGACTTCAATTATACTCTGACTTTCTAATTGCTCAGGGGAAAGGCCCATCTCTTCTCGGTACTTGTTGTAAGCAGCAATTGCATTTTCTTTATCATCAAAAATGTCGACGATTTGTCCCTTGGTTCGCAATACTCTTAACAAAAAGGGTTTTCTTTTCACCGAACCGTCTTCGATAAATTCTTTCATCAAATCAATACGATTTTCTACTTGCAACATGGACTGCGGAGCTGAGTATATCTCAGCAGGAACCTCATTGGATTCAAGAACCCCAATCGGAAACGCTATGCTGAAAACTCCGGAGTTAGGAGCTGTTTCCACCATATTCAATTCATAGATTTTCTCGGTTTTTTTATTCCGTAAATAAACATACCCAGACTCAATAGAGGTTGGCTTTTCGTTCCAAGCAACCTTTTCATAGAAAAAGGAGACGGGGCGTGAATTGACAATAACGGCTCGTTTGTCACTGTTCTCTTTAAAGATTTTAAATCGACTTTCAGCAGCCATTGAGGTTTGGGCGAGTCCAGCCATAAGGGCGAACAATACAAGTTGTTTCATCTATTAAGTCCTCGTTTTATCTTTTAAATAGTCTAAGGTGATCAATAGTTTATGACAATGAAATGACATCTAAGAATGGGCAAAAGACTGTGCTTATTGGCGTAAATTGTGAAGCCGCAGTTCTCGACTTAGGTAGAGAGTTCAGCGACTGTTGAGGAAAGCCAAGAAGGCTCTGGAAATGGGAGCCTTTTGTGAAAGGCTCGGACTCGACTATCAATTACCGCATTGGCCGGGGAGGCAAGGATTGATTATCACTTGCACGCGATCCGATGTATTGATGACTCCATCTTGAATGATCGGATTATCCATGGGCGAGTCAACTGGAGTGAAGTTGTCCATGTCAACGATACCCATGTTGGGGTCGACACCAATCATCTCATCCATCGCCGGGCCACCCTCAAGATCGGGTGGTGGTAAAAGATTATCCATCCCGGCATCGGGCTCGATTGAGGCGACATCGCGCTCGCCCCCTGATCCATCATCCATCGATGGATCGAAGTTTGGATCGCCGTACTGCTCATCGTCACGGTAAGGTGAATCGTCTGCCACCTCGCCAGGGTTTCCGTTGCCGACGGTTCCATCGGACCCATCGCCGTTGATAGCAGTCCCAGGCTTAGGATTGCCTCGGGCGCCTTGCGGACCTGTTTGACCTTTGCCGTTTTTGGGCTCAAGTTTGGGTTCTTGTTTACCGGCTTTGTCATCGCCTTTTGGTTTCTTTTCAGGTTGGGTGGTGCTGGCTGGTTGTTTACTTGGGCTTGCATCATCCACTTTTGACTCTTGATCCATTTGTGCAAACTCTGCGGGAGGAACCTCGCGGGCCGGATGAGGAGCGGTGCCGACACTGTTTGAAGTGTACTGTCCAGGCTTGACCGTGACTTGAGGGATAAAATTGCCCCCTTTGAGTTGTCCAACGGCCACTTCCCCTTCGAAGGTAACCACTCGTGATCGGTTGGTGGCACGGTTGTAACTGGTCAGGAACTCGGTTCCGCGGACTCCGGCCACAGCGGATTTGGTTTTTACTCGGTAATGACTTTGCTTGGTATCATTGTATTTCTGTTTTACATCCGAGCGGACTTTACCATTGATAACATTAAGAACCGCTTTCTTACCGGTTTCATAGGCCTCGATGATCAGCTCCGAATCGGGTGAAATGTTGATTTCGTTTTTATCAGCCATTTGAATTTTAGCTCGGCTATCCACCGCCGTTTTGACAGTGTAGCCTTGGCAAACTTTTTTATTTTTACGAGCTTTTTTGAAGTTGTTATTCCCTTTTTTGGTGTAGGTTACGTCGCCTTTGACGACTTTAAATACACCGCAGTCGGCAGCCATTGCTTGAGTAGAAAAGAAGAAGGCAATGGAGATGATCAGTAAACGAACCATAGGCTCCTCGAATTTAGGGTTATTCTTCTAAGTGATTTATCGGTGTCTGAGTGTGGAACTTAAAAGAATTCCAATAATTGCGCCACCTTGAGACAGCCTCAGGTGGAACAGATGTTCCTATTGTCGTCGATGGATGCTGTTGCATTTTGGAGCGTCTAAGAATTGAGAGTCGAATCCTGAGCACAGATGTAGCGACTGAGTTCAAGAAAGTCTTGAGCGTAATACTCGGCATCGTCATATTCTGACTCCGAAGGATCTTCGGTTCCATGCAGGAAGACGCTTTTCATGTGGGCTCGGTGGCCAGCTTCCACGTCGGTCATGCGGTCACCCACCATCCAAGAGACGGTGCGGTCGACATTATGATCACGGACTCCTGCCTCCAGCATTCCTGGCCCCGGTTTCCGCATCGGGTGTCCCGAATTCACCATGAAAGGCGCATAATAAAAGCTGAGAATATCGATGCCGGCTCGAGCACAATCCTCACGAATGTTTTTGTGAATTTGATGCAAGTTTTTAACGTCGACAAGACCACGGGGCACTCCCGATTGATTGGTGACGACAATAAACTCAAAACCCTGATCACGTAAAAGTCGTAAACCCTCGAAGACGCCGGGTAAGTATTGAATTTGGTTGGGATCATTGAGGTAAATTTTATCGACGATTAAAGTTCCATCGCGATCAAAAAATACAACTTTTTTCATGAAGACGTTCCTACGTAAGTAATGAGTTTAAAGGAAGGACCATCCAACCGCAAGATCTCATCCATTGGAGCACTGTTTCTGGCAGAGGGTGGCCCTAGCCCTTGCTTCTGGTAAAGGGACTCGGGCTGTCTAGCGGTGGGGGCATCGGTCTGAAGGGTGGCATGAACCCATTCCAGGTTTCCGGTTACAGTCTTTATTTTTTTGAAAAAGGGTGATGAGCTTCCATAGTATTGGCCAGTTGGTCCATATCAAGATGGGTATAAAGTTCGGTGGCGGCGAGACTCTGATGCCCAAGCAATTGCTGCAGGACTCTCAGGTCGGATCCACTGCTTAGTAAATGGGTGGCGTAACTGTGGCGAAGAGCGTGGGGATGCAAGGGCTTTAGTAGGCCGCTCTCTTTTCCCAAGTCTTTAATGCGTTGATAGGCACTGCGAGTGGGTAAGGGCTTGTTGCCCCATAGATACGGTCCGGTTCGATGTTCATTTTGTAAAGACAGGCAAACACTTTTGGGGATGATGGCTAGGCGTTCTTTGTTGCCTTTGCCTCGCACCAACAGAGTGCGCTTTTCAAACTTGAAGTCAGACCACTGCACTTGGCAGGCCTCTGAAACTCTCAGTCCACATCCGTACAGAAGAGAAAACAATTTCCGTTGTTGAATTTTTTTCTGGGTGATTGGATCTTTGGCCAGGAATTGCAGGACGCCCATGCATTCATCCATGGAAATAAAGTGGGGAAGCTTTCTGTGAACCCCGCGAGGGGCTTCGACTTTCAACCCGAGATCGATATTGTGAAAGCTGCGCAGCCAATTCAGAAAGCCATTGAGGCTGGATATTTTCCTTTTTCGGGATTTTATTGAGATATCGTCCCAAGATCGGAGCTTCTCCATCCCGCGCGCCGCCCAATCCTTATATCCCATTGTAATTGTTTGTTTTTCGTTAGATTGCACAAAATAGTGGCTATCCCCATTGATTTTCGGACCAGAAAGAATATATAAAGTATCAAGTTGAAAAACTTGCAGTACATCTGTGCTATAGGCGCGGAGGCTGTGTGGGGAGAGACCAGACTGGAAATCGAGATATTCCAGGTATTTGCATAGGTACTCCCCAAGATCCAGAGAACCTGAACTACCGTTTATTTCGATTTCATTGGAAAAAGTGCAAGTTTTTGAATTTTTTCTTGCATTTTTTACGCGCTGCACATATACTCCGTGTCAAAATGATACGTTGTATCAAAAAGAAACAAATGAGGTGGTACGTATGTCAAATACAACTTTTCCGGGTAGCCCTATTACTGGTGGTGCCTCTAATCCAATTTTAGCTGGAAACCAGGTTATACACAAATCGGACCTAATGAAACAGGTCATGAGGATGGTTGACCGAGTCGCTCCTAGCAACGCTTCTGTGCTGATTTTAGGTGAAAGTGGAACCGGTAAGGAGCTTTTAGCCCACGCCATCCACTCAAAAAGCCAACGTCGTGATAAGCCCTTTGTCGCTATCAACTGTGGAGCTCTTCGCGAGACTCTTCTTGAAAGTGAGCTGTTTGGTCACGAAAAAGGTGCTTTTACTGGAGCCTACGCCAAGAAAATCGGTTTGGCCGAAATGGCTTCTGGAGGAACTCTGTTCCTTGATGAGATCGGTGAATTGAGCCCTGGAATGCAAGCCAAACTATTGCGCTTCATTCAAGAAGGCGAAGTTTATCGAGTTGGTGGTAAAGAGCCTATTCAGGTCGATATCCGATTGATCTCAGCCACCAACCGCGAGTTGGACGCTGAGGTTATGAAAGGAACATTCCGTGAAGATCTCTATTACCGAATCAACACGATCACTGTCCATTCGCCACCACTGCGTCGCCGCAAAGAAGATATTCCATTGTTGGTGGAACACTTTCTTGCCAAAAACACTTCAAGAATTTTAAATCGTGGGCGCAAAATGAGCGAAGAAGCGATGCAAATTTTGATGAAGTATGACTGGCCAGGAAACATTCGTGAGTTGCAAAACCTCTGTGAGCGTTTGCAAATTCTAGCGGATGGCGAAATCATTGTCGCCAGTGATCTACCAAACTCAATTGTCAATCCTGAGAACCGCATCTCGATGGATGAGTACGATCCTTCAATGACTCTTTACGAGCTAGAAAAGCGTCATATTATTAAAGCGCTGAATTACTTTGAAGGTAACAAAACCCAAGCCGCTAACGCTCTTGGAATCACCATCAAGACCCTTTACAACAAATTGCACGAGTACGGTGAGTTTGAGAAGTTTGCGATTCACAGCAAACCGAAAAAAGCATAAACAATGAAAAACATTTTTAAAAAACAAAAGGAGCCTGAGGGCTCCTTTTTTTATGTCTCAATTTATTTCTTAGTTTTCTCTGATCTTTGCACCAAGGTCACTAAAGCGACAGCACGTAACTTTTAGGCAAGGCTTTAGAAAAAACTCGGCTTAGTTCACCAACAAATGTTTATTAAAAACAGTTGAATCGAACCGAAGCTTCGCCAGCATAATCGACATAGGCTTCGCCGCTTTCGTACATTCGAACCGTAAAGTTGGCGTCCTCACAAATGTAGCCATCAAGAGCTGTGGTTTCACAAGGTACCGAGTAATAACTGTCGTTATCAAAGTAGTAGGCGTATGTGGTTTGGCCTTCTTGAACAAACTCAAGTGTGTCTTCTTCAAAAGACTCATCCACGTTTTGGCAAGAAATATTAGCGGCATTGGCGTTAACTGTTAAAGCTAGAGTAAAAATCAAACTAAGTAAGCGCATTTTAAATCTCCTTTAAGATAGGGCTTTCATAGCAAATGGCCTAGCAAGCAGGCAAGTGGCAGTTTTGACGAAAACGCCTATTAGAGTCAAACTTCAAGCCATAGACATTTCTCAAACTCCCGGAATCACTATTTTATCCAACAAGACTTCGGCCGATATCGATACAAAATTTTCAATGTTGGGATTGTAACAAGTTAGGGCCTTGTTGGTTTCCCAGTCTAAAAGAGGGTCTTTTCTCTATTAGTCCCTGAAAATTTGTTTTCCGCAAAGGGCTATAAGACAATAAAGAGATGGGAAATGCAGAAAAAGGTCCAAGTGTTCTTAGTCACATCCTCAATGGGTTGGTCTGCCTTATCCTCGCAGTTCTTTGGACTTTGCCAAGCTTGCTGAACGGTTTCCCCTTAAGTTACTACGACTCCGCTTACTATGTTTACAATGCCTTTCACCTCCTTGAACCGGCCAATATTGCGTGGCGCCCCCTGACCTACAGTTTGTTATTGAGGCCCCCCTTCGAAGTGGCAGGCTTTTTAGGCGTCATTTTCCTGCAAAACATTTTGGTTGCTGGGTTCCTATTTAAATTCAGCCGACTGGTTTGGCCTGAATGTTCAAGAAAAGTCTTCTTTGCAATCGGACTTTTGTTAATGCTGACTCCCTTGCTCCATGTGAGTAATTTTATCATGCCTGATATTTTTAGTCCTTTAGCAGTCTTTGCCATGCTTGGCTTTTTTCTCTGCAAACCAGGTGAACGTACCTTCTATTTTCTGGCCACAGCGTTTTTTTCATTCATGCATTTTTCAAATTTCATTTGTGTTATTCCTTTAGTTATTTTTCATTTTTCAAAAAACTATCGCCGCGCTCTGTTCGCAGGAGTTGCAGTCGTTCTAACCATCCTGTCCGTTCGCTTTTTGTTTTTCTTTCCTAAAAAGAGCTTTGAAGAGTCGGCACACTATTTCGTTTATTCACGACTGGTCGCTTTCCAAATCACAGAGACTTATTTTTCACAAAAGTGTCCGGATGAAAAAATGGTCTTCTGTAACGCACAAAATAGGCATTTTGCTATTTGGAATAGTGATAGATCTCCCAATAGCGTCGCTCCAGGAATCGACATTCTGCCGAGTGTTGTTCAAGCCAATCAAGAGATCTTAAAATCAAGACTACTCTGGACCTATCTTTTTAAAGGCGTCGATCAAAGTCTCTTGCAGGCCTTGTTATTTTCACAACCAATGCCAATAATTTTGGACGATATAGCTTTGTTCCGGCAATACGGGAAATACGCTGGTGAAGATACTATTTTAGCATTTGCCAATCAAAACATCTTTAATGGGCGAAACTTTTCTCTTGAAAGCTATACCAAGACTGCCAGCTTTGTATTTCTGGGTCTGTCGATTATTAGTGTTCTAGTTTTAGGGATCTTATTATTCAAAAACCTTATTTTCGATTATGAAAAAAGGATCGTCTATTACTATTTTGCGGCCTATCTTCTAAACTGCATCGCTATCGGATTCTTTTCGGAGCCCCTGTCTCGCTATAACAATAAATTGGTCTGGGGATTCACTTTTTTGACTTTTATTTTTGTCAGCAAGTATCTTGCCGAACGTAACCAAAAAAATGCGGTTACATTGTCACTAAACTAACTTAGCATCCGGCCAGTTTTCAATTCCACTCAATGGCGTCAGTTTTAATTTGAAGAACTTCAAATTTTTCGTTGCTTTCAGCGGCGTTGAAACTGTTACGATTTCTACGTTCTCTGCGCCAGAAAAAATAAGGCTGTAGAGTTTTAGGGGGAGATCAAGATTCATTCGTTCGATCTAAGCACCGAAATCAAACGAAAACTTGTCTCGAAATGAGACATGTCATTTTGTGACCGGCGAAGGTGGAATGATAAGGATATAGCGGAAACCGAGCATTGGGGGGCATTGTGAAGGTAAGCATTCGGATCATCTTATTTTTTCAGCTACTTGTTTTAGGGGCCTGCGGTATTGGCGAGGGTGTTAATCCATCCATCAAGACCGGCAGTCAGGAACAGTCTTCTTCAACCTCAACTTCATCGGCACCGCCAGTGGAAGTCAAAATCATCCACCAATGTGATCTTTCAGCCTACGTCAATCTGGAACAAAATCGTGTCGACTTTTCTTACAGTACGGACCCAGCAGTGACAGTCCGTCGTCGTTATATCGATTTATTCAGAAGTGTCAGTTGGTCCACTCAGGCACAAAAAGAAACTCAAATCAGAAATCTCTTGCGAGTCAACAGACTGACGCCACAACAGATCCAAGTTCGAATAGAGCAGCCAATCTGTACCGCTAGCAACTTTATGTTAGGAGAACAGCTGGAAGAGGGTGTTCTGCCGTTACAAGAACTTCTTGAAGCCGAATGTCCTGAGTTGAAGAGTCACAATATTTTCAGTGATGTCGACACAGATCTAGAACAGCAATTGGCCGACAAAATTCGCCGTGATTTTACCGAAGAAGAATACGCAGAGTTCGTTCAACCTTTTCACGCCCATGTCATTGATTTGCTCATTGAAAATTCAAGCTATCTTGGGTTGACGTTCGGTATTAAAAAGCAAGGTGCCGCTATCATTCCAGAGTTTACTCAACGGCAAAAAGAAATCAACGAGTCACAAGGTTGGCTCACCGCGCTTTTTCATAGCCAAGGCAATCTCTGTATCGAATAAGCCATCCAAAATTGTTTAAGAATAAAAAAACCACCATTAAATGGTGGTTTGTTAAAAAATAGTGGGACGGGCTGATTGGGATTAGAACTCTAGAAGTACGAGCCTTCGTCATCTTCGTCAAAATCATTGTCATCATCAAGATCGTCGAAGGGGTTGAGTTCGGGGTCATCAAAGAGGTCATCGTCCTCTTGTTCATCTTCTTCAGCTTCTTCAAATTCATCGGAGTCGTCAGTGCTTCCCAGGCTATCCATATCGCCGCGAAGCTCTTCCATATCGCTCAAGTCATCTTCATCATCAAAGAAAGAGCGTTGCTTATCCTTGTCTTCCTCGACTTTAAATGGATTGGCACCAAGGATGGGCTTTTCATCCGTGTCTGAAGCCATGATGTCTTCAAACGAGGGAACAGCCGGTTTGGTTAAGACGCCACTGGCGGCCTCATCGTTGGCCTTGGCAACTTCTTTCTCGTCTTTTTTATTCTTCGGAGCAGGCTTTTTTTGAGCCGTTTTTTTAGAGGCTTTCTTTTTAGAAACCTTCTTTTTCGCTTTTTTCTTTGTAGTTTTTTTCTTAGCCTTTTTTTTCGTCTTCTTAGCCGCTTTTTTCTTGGCCTTCTTTTTAGACGTCGCTTTCTTTTTAGCCTTCTTTTTCGAAGCTTTCTTGGTGGCTTTTTTCTTAGCCTTCTTCTTTACCTTCTTTTTAGCTTTTTTGCGGGTCGTTTTCTTTTTAACCTTTTTACGGGTTGTTTTCTTTTTGGCCTTCTTTTTAGAGGCTTTCTTCGAACCCTTTTTACGAGGCGCTTTCTTTTTTGGTGCCTTTTTCTTACGAGTCGGCGCCTTTTTCTTGTTGGCCTTCTTTTTACGGCCTGGTGCCTTCTTTTTAATCACTTTTTTGCGTGTGGTTTTCTTCTTCTTTGCCATAGTACAGAAATCCCCCGTCGGATTTACATTTGCGAAAGGCTTATTTTCGATAGGTGGCTATAATTGTCAAAAGGAAACCGATTTAACGCGCCCGCCACAGAATACTGGCCGGTGATTTGGGCTTAAAACGAACAAGTGATCTTATTTGCTCCGGTCAAAAAAACAGGAGGGACCCCCATGATCCCTCCTGAAACGGGCAATTAAGTTTATCCTAGAAGTTGCAAAGCAAGTTGATTCTTCTGATTAGCCTGAGCTAACGTTGCGGTATTTGCCTGCATTAAAATTTGGCTACTTGTTAAGTTCGCAGTCTCAGCAGCGATGTCTGTATCGCGGATTCGACTGTTGGCAGCAGAAAGATTTTCTTCCATGCTTGATAGATTCGAAACAGTGGAGTTGAAGCGGTTTTGCACGGCACCGATATTGGCGCGAATTCTATTCACTTCAGTTTGCGCGGCATCCAGTTCAGCAAGACCTGTTTGCGCACCCGCTTTGTCTGAAAAATCAAGGGAAGCTAATCCAAGGGCGTCGATTGTTGCGACGTTGGTTGAGCCGTCCCAGCTGATTCGATCAGATGAGTCACTGTTAAAGATTCCCACTTGGAAGTCAAACTGAGGAGTTGAACCATCAAGAAGATTGGTTGATCCCCATTTCGTAGTTTCAGAAATTCTCTGCATTTCTTCTTTAAGTTGAGCGACCTCTGCGTTGATAAAGCCTCTTTCATCGGCTCCAACTGTGTCAGAAGCGGCTTGGATGCCTAACTCACGAAGACGGATAACGATATTTCCAATCTCATTCAAACCACCTTCAGCAGTTTGCACTAAAGAGATGGCATCGTTGGTGTTTCTTTTGGCTTGGCTGGCTGAACGAATTTGCGCCTTTAAGCCTTCAGAAATGGCTAGACCGGCAGCATCGTCAGCGGCTTTGTTAATTCGGCTTCCAGAAGCTAGTTTCTCAAAACTGCTTTGGATCGCTAGGTTATTTTTCTGCATGGTTCGGTGAGCATTGATCGCCGACATATTGGTAGCAACTCGCATAGACATATTTGTTTCCTCCCGTTTTTTCTAAAAAAACTTTTGTCATTTTTAACACCCCACTATTCGGGAGTTGCGTTAGCTTCTTGACGAGACTTGAGTCTGGAATAGGACTTTCCGTCTACTTTCTAGGCCGACGTCCTAAGGCATAGGTCTTGATTTCAAGAGGAAGGTCGAGGAATAAAGTGGTAAGAATCCAACAATTCTTTGGTCGATCGAAGACTTTTTTATTGTTTTAGTGTCAAAAACAGCTGCTCGACCAACCACTGTGGGTCATCTTCCATGGGCAAATGTCCAGCCCATGGATGAATGATAATGTTTTTTGTGGCGAATTTATCGATCATCATTTTAGTCAATTTGCGATTAATGACTTGATCGTGGTCGGCAAATATAACGTAAACATCTTTGTCGAGTTGATCGAGGCAGTTCCAGACTCGCCAATCACTAATGATATTAAGGGCTGAGGCAAAGCTAACGTGGGCGGCAGGGTCCATGTAGGGACGGTAGTAGGATTGAATCATCTCATCTGATATTTGCCCAGGGTCTTTTAATGAACGCACCAAGATTCTTTTGATGGCATTGGCCGTCAATACCAATGGTGTCAGTTTGGCGATCCAAGCGAAACGTCGTAGCCAATCAGAAACTAAGCTGGGATGAGCGGAGGGTGTAATGGCAATGCATTTTTTCACTCTCTTATTGTTATGCTTAAGCCACAAACCAATTTCTGCGCCCATCGAGTGTCCAACAATGTGGAAGTCTTTGATTTTTAAATAGTCCATGAGCTCGATAATCACATCCGACTGTGAATCGAGAGTCATAGGTGCTGACATTTTCTTCGAGCTGTTGCCAAAACCCCATAAATCTATAGAGATCACCTGGTATTTCGACGCCAGTTCCGGAGCAATTTTTCGCCAGCAATAAGTGGAGGCTCCCAGACCATGCATCAAAACAACGGCGGGTCCCTTTTTGCCGTAAAGCTTGTAAAAGATCGACCCTTGCTGACTTTCAAATTGCAATCCTTCAGACGGTTCAACGCCCTCTCTCTTTAAATAAAGAAAGACAACCCCAAGTCCAATAACTAAGAAGATGCCGCTCAACAATAATATTAAGGTCAGAGTATGACTCACTAATCGATCTCTAGAAAACGGCAGAACGCCATGTGACCAGTCAGATTAAAAGTCTCGTGTTGCTGGTTGAGGCGATGGGGAGCGGTCGGCATACCCATCAGGCACAGGTCTTTTTCGGGATCAAAAAAAGAGCAGTGCTCACAGGCGTAAGTTAAAGGTAAGTTATTGAAATCAGAGGCTTGGACGCGATCGAGTTTGATCGTTCGGCGTATTCTTTTGGGCGTGAAGGCCCCTGGATTTTGACCATTTTGTGACATTGACAACTCCGAAATCGGCCCCATCTTAAGTATATAGAATGAAGATGTAAACCACTTTGAGGACAGCATGAACGATATAGAAAAAATGACAGTTCCAGCAAAACAAACGATGCAGAAAGCCGCGAAGACGGCAGAGAAGTTGTCTCACTCATCGGTTGAGCCAGAGCATTTGCTCGCACAAATTTTCTCTGAGCCCACCCATCGTATTTCGGATCTATTAAAAGCCATTGGCGCCAATCGCAGTGAGCTGATTGCGGCCTTGAAAGGGCGTCTTGATGGAATGCCCAAAGTAACGGCTGGACAGTCCAACCTGCTAGCCAGTCAACGATTGCAATCTCTTTTTAAGTTCAGCGAAGGTTTAGCTGGTGAGCTTGGTGATGGTTTCATTTCGGTGGAACATTTTTTCGTCTGTTCACTCAAAATGGGAGATCGTGAACTCAATCAATTGTATAAAAAGCTCAACATCGAAGAAACCAAAGTGATGGAGGCCTACACCGAATTAAGAGGTGGCGAAACCATTCAAAGTGAGAATCCCGACGGTGACTACAAAGTTTTAGAGAAATACACCCGTGATTTGACTCAATTGGCAGGTGAAGGAAAGCTTGATCCTGTGATCGGTCGAAATGAAGAGATCCGACGAACCATTCAAGTTTTGGCTCGTCGGAAAAAGAACAATCCGGTACTCATCGGCGAACCCGGAGTCGGTAAAACAGCCATTGCCGAAGGATTGGCGCTGCGAATTATTAGCAAAGATGTTCCCGAAGTCTTAAACGACAAAAGAATTCTGAGCCTTGATATGGGCTCGTTGGTCGCTGGTGCCAAATATCGAGGAGAATTTGAGGAGCGCTTAAAAGGCGTTATCAAAGAAGTTCAAAACGCCAATGGTGAGATCATTCTCTTCATTGACGAGCTTCATACTCTGGTGGGGGCTGGCAAAACCGATGGCGCCATGGATGCCGGACAATTATTAAAGCCGGCGCTGGCTCGCGGAGAGTTGCGTTGTATTGGCGCCACCACCCTTGATGAGTATCGAGAGTACATCGAAAAAGACAAAGCCCTGGAAAGACGGTTTCAAACCGTTTTCGTTGGTGAACCTTCGGTGCAGGATACCATAACGATTTTAAGAGGCTTGAAAGACAAATACGAAGTGCATCACGGAGTGAAAATCACAGACGCGGCTTTGATTGCAGCGGCACAGCTGTCCGATCGTTATATTGCTAACCGGTTTTTACCGGACAAAGCCATCGATCTGGTGGATGAAGCGGCTAGTAAGCTGAGTATGGAGATCAAGTCTGTGCCGGTTGAAATTGATCGCGTCCAGCGTGATATCATGCAGCTGCAAATCGAAGAGCAGGCCCTTAAAAATGAAAACTCGAATCCGAAACGACTGGGAGAGCTAGAAAGTGAGATTAAAGAGCTTCAAGCCCAATTGGAAACTTTAGAGCGTCAATGGAATAAAGAACGCCAAAGTATTGAAGGACTAAAAGAGGTCAAGCGAAGAATTGAAGAGATCAAAGCGCAAATTGAAATTGCCGAGCGCGAGGGCAACCTAGAGAAAGCGGCCCAATTGAAGTACGGCGAGCTGCCAAATTTAGAAAAAGAAAAAGAAAATCTCGATCAAGCCTCATCGGAAAAAGAAAAAGAAGACGATGACAAAAAGCTGTTGCGTGAAATTGTCGACCCCGAATTGATTTCACAAGTGGTGTCCAGTTGGACCGGAATTCCAGTCGATAAAATGATCAAGAGCGAGACCGAAAAACTTCTCGAAATGGAAAAGCTCTTAGGAGGCCGTGTGGTCGGACAGGACCAAGCGCTTGAGGTTGTCTCGGATGCCATTCGCCGATCCCGTTCGGCCTTGTCAGATCCCAACAAACCGATTGGCTCTTTTCTGTTTCTGGGGCCTACGGGTGTTGGAAAAACCGAAGTTGTTAAAGCATTGGCTGAATTCATGTTTGATACCGAAGAGAATATTGTTCGCATCGATATGAGTGAATACATGGAGAAACATTCGGTGTCTCGTCTAATAGGAGCGCCTCCCGGATACGTTGGATACGATGAGGGCGGACAATTGACCGAAGCGGTTCGCCGTCGTCCTTATTCGGTGGTTTTGCTTGACGAGGTTGAAAAGGCTCACAAAGATGTCTTTAATATCTTGTTGCAGGTTTTTGATGAAGGCCGGTTGACGGATGGTCAAGGGCGAACTGTTGATTTTAAAAATACAATTATCATCATGACGTCCAATGTGGGGTCGGAATTTATTATGGACGATAAGCTCACTGATGAGCAGATTGAAAATAAAATCGATGAAACCTTAGCCAGCTACTTTCGACCGGAATTTTTAAACCGAATTGATGAGCGCGTGGTCTTTAAGAAGCTCAGCCAAGAAAACCTTCACGGAATTGTTAAAATTCAGTTGAATCGATTTATCAAACGGTTGGCCGAACAAGAAATTAACATTGAGCTCGACGATGCCGCTGTCGAGTACCTTGCTAAAAAAGGTTATGATCCCACATTCGGTGCGCGGCCCTTGAAGAGAGTGATACAGAAAGAAATTGTCAATGTTCTGTCGCGAAAGTTGCTCGCAGGTGAGATCAATAAAGGCGATACCGTTAAGGTTAAGGGACATGATCTGGGGCTTAAATTTTCCTAAGCCCTTGAACCTCTGATTGCATTCTGCAAAAAAGTGGCTAAACTATTTTCATGTGGAAAGCCATCAAATACTTGTTTTATGCGTACGTCATTATCCTGGCTGGCTTTGTCACTTACAAAGGTCTTCTCACTCGCAGTTTTGGCGGCCTTAAAGTTCCATTCGTTGCCCCAGAAAAGAAATGCTACCAAGGGGGCAAGGATTGGAAATACTGCGTTTTTTTAACTCCCACCACTGACACTACGACTTTTCTCTACAGCTTCCACGGGCGGGGAGGTGATGAAAATTTTTGGAGTGAAGGTAAAGGCTATACGGCCCTTTTGCAAAATGTATGGCAAAAGCAGTTGGCCAAGGTGCCTTTAGTGATCACAGTTTCGTTCGGAGAAACTTGGGTTGTTAGCAAAAAGATGAGTAAAGACGACACCGGACTGATGGAGAGATTTCAAAACGAAGTGTTTCCGATCATCGAAAAGAGTATCGGTCGACCGCAACAAAGAATGTTGATTGGTAACTCAATGGGGGCGTTGAATGCGTTGACGGTTGCTCTAGAAATGCCTCGCCACTTTCAGAAAGTGGCGGCCTTATGTCCGCCGCTGTTTAAAATTAGTCCTTTTGATCGATGGCACAAATTGATGAACTTTGCGCACCGGACCGGCGCTCATCCTCAATCGATTCTTACCATTGTTGGCTTGGGGCGCCGCTTGTTTGTGAATGTTGATGAATGGCTGCAATTCAATCCTTTGGAGAAAGTGAAAACAGTTTCTTTCGAATCTCGTCCACAGTTTTATTTAACAGCTGGCACCCGTGATGAATTTGGCCTTTATGAGGGTGTTGAAGCCTTTGTTTTACAGCTGCAAAAGACCCGCGCCATGACCTACTGGCACCCCAACACGGGGAACCATTGCTCGGTGGATATCAAATCTTTGGCCAACTTTCTCGAAATCTAGAAGTTAAGTTATTGAAATCACTTGAAAAAAGCTTTTCGACGCTTATTGACAATGGGAATCAAAAACCATATTCTCCCAGCAAATTCAGGCTGTTGGAGGAACCACTCTTGTTCACTGGAATTATTGAAGACAAAGCAACGATCTTGCAGGTTCTTCCAAAGGACCAAGCGATTCAAATCGTGGTGGCACGACCACCGGAATTTGATGACTTAAGTATTGGTGACAGCGTGGCCTGCAACGGTGTCTGTTTAACTGTTGAAGCTTTTAATTCTGAAACAATGATGTTTACGATTGGCTATGAAACTTTACAAATCACCCATTGGGACCCACAGCAGTTGGAGTCTCGAACTCTTAATTTAGAAAGGTCGTTAAAGTTTGGTGATCGTATCCATGGTCACTTGGTTTCTGGACATGTCGACACCACTACGACGTTGGTTAAAAAGCAGTGGGCGGGTGAATGTTTGCTTTTGGATTTCGAAGTGCCCGCCCGTTTTGCCAAGCTGATTTGGGAAAAATCCAGTGTGGCTATCAATGGTGTTTCGTTAACCGTCAACAGCATACAGGATAATATTTTTCAAGTATGCCTTATCCCAGAAACTTTGCGTAAGACCAACTTTGAAGAAATCAATGAATCGTCAAAAGTGAACCTAGAGACGGACTATTACATGAAGGGGCTGTTGAAATCCCAAGGAGCAATAAATGCATAGTGCTAGAGAACTCATAGAAGATATTCGTAATGGACGAATGGTGATCCTGGTCGATGATGAGGATCGAGAGAATGAAGGAGACATTGTTTTAGCGGCTGATTTCGTGACGCCGGCAATGATCAACTTCATGGCCAAAGAGGCACGAGGTTTGATTTGCTTAGCACTGACAGCGAACCAGATTGAAAAGCTAGGAATCCCTTTGATGGTTGGCAATCGCACCAACAACTCGCCAAACAAAACAGCTTTTACAGTTAGCATCGAAGCCTCAAAGGGAGTTTCCACCGGAATCTCAGCCGCCGACCGCGCCCATACGATTCGAGTCGCAGCCAGTCCCAGTGCCGAGCCTCAGGATGTCATCATGCCAGGACATGTGTTTCCTATTCGGGCGCAAAACGGGGGTGTTCTTAAAAGAGCCGGCCATACTGAGGGCAGTGTGGATCTGGCCAAATTAGCTGGCCTGAATCCAGCGGCCGTTATTTGTGAGATAATGAAAGAAGATGGCACCATGGCTCGATTGGCTGACTTGCGTGAGTTTGCTGAAAAGTTTGATTTGAAAATCGGTACCATTGAAGATCTTATTTCTTATCGTCTTGAAAACGAAACTTTCATCAAAGAGGTGGCTGACGAACCTCTTCCCAATCCATTCAGTTCCGACTTTCGTGTCAAAGTCTTTAAAAATGTGATGGATGGGTCGGAGAATATTGTCATTCAAAAAGGCCAAATTAAAAAAGACCAGCCCACCTTTGTAAGAGTGCAGGTTGAGAATGTTCTTGGTGATGTTTTACGCGGTGGAAATTATGACTCCCAGTCGCGGATTCATGGCATACTAGAGCAACTGGCCAAGCAGGACAGTGGTGTCTTTGTTTATCTTCGCAAAGAGGGCATGAGCTCGATTATTGCCGATCAGGTCAATTCCTTCGGCAAAAAGCCTAAGCCTCGGAAAATGGATCCTCGTGAATATGGTATTGGCGCTCAAATTTTACGCGCCTTGGGCGTTGGTAAAATCAATTTAGTCTCTAGAATGCCGCCGAAAAACATTGGTCTTAAAGGCTTTGGCCTTGAAATCGTGTCGGTGACTTCCACAGGTGAAGAGTCTGTGCCGGTGACTGAAGAATCTGAACGAATTTTAAATTAGGTGAAATTATGAATGTGATACAAGCAAAGCCAGGTATGAGTACCCAGAAGAAAGTGGCCATTGTAACGGCAAAGTTCAATGAAGAGTTAACATTAAAGTTAGAGTCAGGAGCTATTGAGCAATTGGCGAAAAATGATCTACAGCCCTATGCTCGCGTCTACGTCCCGGGCGCTGTTGAAATTCCGTTGGCCGTCAAAAACCTTTTAGAAAAGGGGGATTGCGACGCTGTGGTGGCGCTCGGTATTGTGATTCGCGGCGAAACCAGTCATTACGATTATGTTTGTAACTCTGTCGAAAGAGGATGCTCTGAGTTACAGCTGCAGTACAACAAGCCGGTGGCCTTTGGGGTGCTGACCACAGAGAATCGAGGGCAAGCAGAGGCGCGTTGTGGCGGCGCTAAAGGCAACAAAGGAGAAGAGGCAGCACAGGTCGCCTTAGATATGTTGCAAGTCATAGATTCCATCCTTAAACTATAGGTGATGAAAATAAAAAGATTGGAAGCAAGAAAGAAAAACAGAGAAATTACTCTGTCCATCGTTCTTGCTATCGTTTTCTGTATTCTGGCCTGGTTTGAAATCAAAATCTTTAGTTTTGGTGAGCAACTTCCACTGAACCAGTCGATTTTCTTTTTTGGGCTCATCAATTTTAACCTCATACTTCTTTTACTTCTGTCCTTTTTTATTCTGCGAAACCTGTTTAAGGCTTTCGTTGATAATCGAAAGGGCTGGATAGGTAACTCTCTTAAGTCTCGCCTGATTGCCACGTTTTTAGTCTTCAGTCTGGTGCCGACAGCGCTGATGTTCGTGATTTCTTTATTTTATATCAATTCCAGCTTTGATCGATGGTTCAGTGACAAAATGCAAAGTGTTTTGAAGAGTGCGGTGGTGATTCAGGATGAGTACTACTCCACAGCCAAAAAGAAGAATTTCAATGCCGCATTTATTCTGGCCGAGCGGCTGCGTGAAGCCGGTGCAAGCGAAGAAAAGAAAAAAGTGCTGGTCGACTTCAGAAAAGAGCAAAGCTTGGATGTTGTTGAGTATTATCCGGATCTTGAAAGTGAGCGTTTAATTTCAATTGTTGATGACGCCACGGTTCCGATCATTCCCCCTCCTTCCATGGATCTTCTAAAGCGGGTGATCAGTGACGGATTAGAAAAAAGCGCCATCAACACCTTGAATCAGGGTAATCTGGTGCGGGTCATGGTGCCCATGGGCGATGACCGAGGGCTGGTGGCCATATCAACGTTTATACCAGTTTCTGTAATCTCGAAAATGAACGACGTGTCTTTAGCCTATGAGGAAATGAAAGGGGTGAACCCCCTTGAGTATCCATTGAAATCGATTTACGTCATCGTTCTGGTATTAATGACATTAATGATATTGTTTTGTTCGGTGTGGTTTGGTGTTTATATTTCCAAACACCTTTCGCATTCTTTAGAAACTTTGGGTCAGGCGACGCAAAAGATTGCCGAAGGGAATTACCAGAAGGTGGAGCTTGATGCTGGTGAGACCGAAGTCGACACTTTGGCTCAGCATTTTAACGTCATGGTGGATGCTCTAGAACGTTATCGAAGTGAAACCAGTGAGGCCAATGACAGTTTAAAAGCCACTTTGCAGGAGTTGGACCAGCGCCGACGCTATATGCACGTGGTTTTATCGAACGTGAATACGGGTGTCATTTCCCTGGACTCAAGTGATCGTATTACAATGATCAACGAAAAGGCTTCAAAACTTCTGCAGATCAACACCAAAGATTATATCAACAAAAATGCCCAAGAGGTTTTAGACGAAAAGTATTTTCGACTGTATCGCCAGATGGTCAGTAAAATGAAGACCCACAAGCTCAATACTATTGAAAAAGAAATCATCATTGATCGCAAAAACACCAGCATCCCGTCGATGTTAAAAATTTCAACTCTCTACAACGACAGAGGACAAGACTTAGGAAAGGTTGTCGCGTTTGATGACTTAACGGATATTGTTCAAGGGCAACGAGCTGCGGCTTGGAAAGAAGTGGCCCGACGAATCGCTCATGAGGTCAAGAACCCTCTGACTCCAATAAAATTGTCAGCCCAACGTCTGCAGAAAAAGTTTTCTAAAGATATTGATGATCCGGCCTTCACATCATGCACCAATATGATTATTGAGCAAACCGATTCGTTGAAATATCTGATCAATGAGTTTAGCCAATTTGCCCGTCTTCCTGAGACTCATGCGCGTCTGGGAGATCTCAACGAAATGATTGAAAAAGTGATAGCCTTCTACGAACATGCTCACCGAAAAATTCGTTTTGTCGGTACCCTCGATAACCATTTAAAGCCTTGTTATTTTGATCCTGAACAGTTGAAACGGGCGGTCTTCAATTTGGTCGAGAATGCGGTCAATGCCACCACCGAGGTTACCCAACCGGAAATTCGAATCGAGGTTGAGTCGGATGAGAGTAATAATTTGGTAACAATCAGTGTGATCGACAATGGCAAGGTGGTGTCTGATGAGGAGATGCGTCGAATGTTCGAGCCTTATTACTCGAAGCGTCCAGGGGGTTCAGGACTGGGCCTGACCATTGTCAAAAAGATCGTTGAAGACCATGGCGGATATGTCAAGTTAGAGAGAAATCAGCCTGTGGGGCTTGTCGCACGTATTGAGCTGCCTTACAGTCGAGGTTAAAGTGGGTTATAAAGGACTTTGCAAGGCTGACCCCCTAGTGTAGAACCAAAAAAAACCAGGAGTCATTTTGGAATATAAAACAGAAAAGATTTTGGTGATTGATGATGAGGCCCCAATTCGTGAAGTTCTTTGCGCGTCACTGGCCGACGAGGGTTTTGTCGTCGACTCGGCAGAAAATGCTGAGGTCGGACTTCAGAAAATCGATCGTTTTCAGCCAGATATTGTCCTGTTGGATATTTGGATGCCTGGTGATCGCGATGGCATGGACCTTTTAAGGGAATTGTCTCCTCAACCGAACCGGCCGGATGTCATTATGATGTCAGGTCACGGTACCATCGAAACCGCTGTTGAAGCCACCAAATTGGGCGCTTGGGATTTTGTTGAAAAGCCCATATCCATGGATAAAATCACAATTCTATTAAAAAACCTAATCGATGTTCGCACCATCAGGACCGAGAAAAAATCCTTACTCAATAAACTGCGGCAAAACATGGCGATCATTGGTAACTCCAATGAGGCAAAGAAGATAAAAGAATTGATTTCTCGAATTGCCCCCACCAACTCCTGGGTTTTGGTAAAAGGCGAGCAGGGTGTGGGCAAGGAACTTGTCGCCATGAATATCCACTACCTCAGTCCCCGCGCCGGTCAGTCTTTTGTCGATTTTAAATGCGCTCATAACACCGAAGATTTGATCGAGGGTGAATTGTTCGGCTATGAACAAGGCGCTGTGATTGGCAACGGCGATGAGCGTAAAGGCTCTTTTGATCATGCTGACAAAGGGACTTTGTTCCTTGATGATGTCGACAAACTGCCGATGGCGGTTCAAGCCAAATTGGTCAAATATTTGGAAGATCATAAAATTCAGAGAGTCGGTGGCAGTCGACAATTGGAGTTGGATGTGCGGGTGATTGCTGCCACCACCCAAGACCTTCAAGATATGGTTGCCAAAGGGCAGTTCCGTGAAGATCTTTATTACCGCCTTCATGTGGTGCCGTTTAATATTCCACCGATGCGGGACCGCCGCGAGGATATTGAACCTTTGGTTTGCCATTTTTCCGAAAAATCCTGTCTCAGTGGTGGTTACCCTGAGAAAAAGTTTTCAGCCAAAGCGATGAAAGAGTTGGTCAAACACGATTGGCCTGGAAACGTCAGAGAAATCAAAAACTTTATCGAGCGCATTTATATCCTCACAGAAGAAGATGTTGTCGATGTCCACGATCTTACGTTTGCTGGTCTCAATCAAAAAGATGCAGGCTCAGTCTTTTCTGATGCCGGCAGTTTTCGTGAGGCGCGATCAATGTTCGAAAAAGAATACATCATCAAGAAAATCAACGAGAACAATGGCAACATTTCGAAAACCGCAGAAGCCATTGGTCTTGAGCGCTCCTACTTGCACCGAAAAATTAAATCTTTTGGAATCGACCTCGAGTAGAGAGTCGTTCCTAGGTTGGAATATTAAGGACGCGACAAGCGAAATCGAGCCGTTCTTCACTTGATTTCATTTCTAATATTGTCTGCGAGATTTCCGCATCAAAATGCAGCATATTGAACAAATGAAAGCTGTAGTCTTGCATCGACAGACCCTGCCAAGACGGAGCTTCAATCATTTTTTGAACTTTCTCACTGTCTTTCTGGTCGGCAAACTTTAATAAGAATCGATCAATGGCTTCGCGCTTTTTTTGGGCTTTCGACTCATCGCTGGTTTCGTCGGTGTATTCTCGACATCGATAGATTTGGTAGGGGACCTCTTGGATTCGTTCTAGCAATTCATAGCGTCCATCCATCTTAACCTCGATCATCATCCGGCCATCTTCCGTGGTTTCTTTGAGTTCGCAGAAACCAGCAGAAAAAATAGACTGAGGTTCGTAGGTGTCTTGGTTGCTTTTAAGCTTCTCTTCCAATGTTGATGGTTTTTCTGCTTCATGAAGAAGGCGGACAATGTGACAAACACCAATCCGGCGTTTTTGCTCTAAGCTGTCCGATATCAGCTTGCGATAGCGAGGTTCAAAAACATGCAAAGGCACCACCGCTTTAGGAAAAGTCACCACATTGGGGATCGGGAACATGGCAATTTCAATATCTTCGTTTTTGTTCATATGAATTTGAACATAGGTGTTTTTTCAATGTTTGGCAACCCCGACTGGGTGGGGGCGATGAAAAACCCATGGGAGTTTCGGCTTTAGACGTCGCGGTTCTTTTTTAAAATAGATTCATAGACGGCATCAGGAAGGTACTGTCGAATCAGGTCCTGCCATCCATCAGGGCCAATCATACTCTTGACCAATGAAGAGCTGACCTGTGCCAAGTTGGGAGGTGGCATTAAATAGATGCTATCAATGGAGGGCGCAAGCGCACGGTTGGCTTGGGCCATAGCGTATTCGTAACTGAAATCCGCTTCCGAGCGAATGCCTCGAATCAGGCACGACGCGTTTTTAGATTCTGCGAACCGAGCCAGGTACTGATTTTTAATTATTGTCACATCGACTTTACAGGACGACCAGTTTTCATGATCAATAAGATCTTGAATGTTTTCTTTTCTTTCTTCCGCCGACAGAAAATAGTTTTTGTCAGGATTGACCCCAATAGCAATGGTCAACTCATCAAATAAAGTGACGGCGCGCTGGATAACCCAAACATGGCCATTGGTCAGTGGATCAAAACTACCGGCGTAGACCGCTTTTCGAAGTTTCATGCCCACCAATTTATACTAAAAATGTAAGGTCTCAAGAAAAATCCCGATTTTGTATGCCATACGACTCTCGACTCCTTGTCGATTAACTTCAGAACCTGAACCGCTATGGGGGATTCGATGTCGGGTCCTATAAATATTTCAATCGAACCCACATAGACTTTGCAAAGACGAGGAACTTCAGTCTGTTAGAGGTTTTTATTTGCAATCTCTTTTCAATCCAGGCACATCTGGGGCGGTAAAAAGGCTGATTCAGATCGGCCTTTAACATTCTTTTTTGGGGGGAGCTTATGAGCCGAATTGTTTTGGCAGTCGTACTATTTTTTCAATTGTCTGTATCGATCGCACAAATAAAACTTGAGACCGGGGGTCCAAAGTTCGTCAATGACCGAGTTGTTGTCGAGGTCAACGACGCCGGTGAGATGGTGACTTTAAGTAAAAAAGAGTACCTCGAAATGACCGGCCGTCAGTACATGAAGCATTTGGTTGGTTTTTTTAACTACAAAATGTCATGGCAGACGGTGGCGTCGTATATCACCTCAACCATGGAAGCTGAGTTTGACGTTTATATCTTTATAAACGTTGATTATGAAGGTCGTCAGAATATGGCTGATCCCATACCGGCGCAGTACATGAAAGTCATCGAGCGAACACAGGCTGATCAAAAACTTTTCGTGAGAGAAAAAGGCCAAGTGGTGGGTATTCGTAGCGATGTGGCTGGAAACAATGGCGAACCAGCCTTTGCGACGACCATAGAGGCTCTGGATGGAACAAAAATAAATGGACATGGAATTATGAGAGACCTTATTCCAGTCTCCAGTGGTGCCAGCCATAAAGCCGCGGATCCTCAACCCTATGTAGACACTCCCACCGGTATCTATCGAATTAACCATTCGAAATCCGATGTCAAAAGATACGGTACGGGGATGTGGCACTCCCTCTACTTTGACCTCATATATCCTTGGGGGAAATGGTCGGGATTGGCGGTTCATGGAACCAGCACCAATAAGTACAGTTTGCTTGGTAAACATCAAGACTCCCACGGTTGTGTGCGGGTGAAAAAGCCAGTCGCCAACCTCATGTATGAAAACCTGATCAACGATGGTAGCTATTGGGCTGACGATCTTCCCAACTTAAACAACAAGATGCGCTTGAAATCTGAAAACGGCGAGACAAAGCCTGGAGTTAGAGCTCTAATTATTCTGTTTTATGGATACGATAGTTCAATGGAGCAGTGGGACACCTAACAGTCGCTCGAAACGGTTGGTGGAAATATTTAATTATCTGTAACTGCTGGTTCAGCTGATCATTTTGGGTAAAATTGTTGCCCAAATTGTATGTATATAAAGCAGAGAATAATCCATGTCGGGGTTGTGAACCTGGTTTTTAAA
Organism: uncultured Pseudobdellovibrionaceae bacterium; assembly: GCA_964588335.1. Taxonomy (GTDB): domain Bacteria; phylum Bdellovibrionota; class Bdellovibrionia; order Bdellovibrionales; family JAGQZY01; genus JAGQZY01. The sequence continues at coordinate 59,859 of CAZPOV010000011.1, forward strand.
ATAACAGAGGTAGCATTAATAACTCGATTAAGGAGCTGAAAGGAGAGATTGTAAAAAGTTACTTTTCTAGTAATTTTTCAATTTTTTCTAGACGCTGTTTCAGTGCTTCCATTTTTCTATTTTTTTCCTCACTGTCTCGCTTGAGGCTTGTGATTTCTCTATTTTGATTAATTGTTCGCTGGATTAACCGATGAATTTGTTGGCTTTGCTCATGGTCAGCTGAGCTAAAATTGATGTAAGCATAACCGTTGGCGAGTAAGTAACCCACAGGTTTATGATCATGGGTCCAAATTTTTCCATTTTTAATGACTACTTGTTTTTCATTGAATGGAACTTGCCCAACGAGACCGACGAGAACTGTGTTCGATTGCTTTGCGAGCTCTGAGTTACCGATCACCCCTGGGGAGGTTGAAACCACTCCTAACAGGTGATCGTTCTCTCTATAAGCTCGCACGTTGCCTGTGATTGGGTTAAGGCCTACAAGGTCTCCTGGTTTTACCTCTTCTTCTGCAGTGAAATACTCGGCGTAATCAGCTCCTGTATTTAAAGTCGTTTCAGCTGAGATTTCACCACCCGCTGGAATCGCTCCGCATGTCCCGTCGCTTGTTACACATAATCCACCACCGGCACCAGAGCCATCGACATGAAGTTTTGCGGCTGGGCCAGTTGTGCCTATCCCAACATTTCCTGAAAAGTAGTTGTCGTCGGTAGAACCAGCTTGGTAAATTCCGTAGGTTGTCGTGCCTGGAAGGTCATCAATATAAAGTCCGTAGGCATTGGTTAGCGTCGCCGAATTTGAAGCCATGGCACGAAATCCGTAGTAATTTTGTACTGTACCGCCATCGACTTTTAAGTTGGACAGGGATCCCGTCATGTCGGTGGTGCTACCAGATTTACTTTCCAGTTCGTTGAGGGTTCCCATTCCTGAATTCAGACTTGACGCCCATGAGGAAATAATATTGTAGGTGGCGACTTGTTGATCTTGACTGTTGGAGGAATCGCCACGAATTTGATTGCGAATACCTATAATTTTTCCGAAGTGCGCGTTTCCGTTCTTGTAAATTTCATTGTTGATGTGAGTAAAATCTCCGGAAGCATCCCATGGATTGGTTTCAATTCTAAAATTTTTCTTTCCGCTAAACATAGATCCGAGAGTTCCCATTATAAACTCACCATCACTGGATATTTTGGCGACGGTTGAACCATTGGCCTCGAGGTCAAGATCGTAAGCATCATTGGTCCCAATGGTAATGTCGGCACCCGTCGTATTACCTCCATTGGAAATATCACCACTGCCTCCGCCGACTCCAGCCGACAGATCCAAGCAGTTGGCGTTGTTTTCATCACAAATCGCAGCCGCATTGATTGTTCCGGTGTTGACGTCCAATGCGACGCTTGGAGAGGTGGTTCCAATTCCTACGTTGCCTGCGAAATAGTTGGTGTCGTCAGCACCTGTTTGATAAACTCCCCATTGGTTTCCACCAAGGATGTTTCCTAAAAAAAGCCCATATGAGTCGGTAGTGTTAGTATTATAGACATCGGATTTAAGACCATAAGCTTTGTTAACGCTACCAGTTCCAGTGACTAATGAGGCCACTCCTGTTGCTTCATAAGTTGACATCCCAGTGCTTGAATAAGTCTGTGCGTTGACTGCTATTTGACCAGCAACGATCCCGGCAGAAAGACGGTTAGAAAATTGTGCTGTAATTAGGTAGTCCTGAAAATCGATACCGATGTTGCTGACATCTGAAGTGAATTCGAAAACTCTCGTTTCGTCGGGAGCTGTGCCTGCAGTATCAAATGCATGAAAAAAGTTATTGTACGTAAAATCGAACCCCGGAGGGCTTGTCGCTGTGACCACATCAATATTATTCGACTTGATTCGACCTGTAACATCAAGATCTGAGGTTGGATTCGCACTGCCAATTCCTATGTTGCCCGAACTGTCGATTCTTAAGCGTTCTACTCCTGCGGTTGAAGCGGCAATGGTATCACCAAGTGGCGACCAGAAACCCGTGTTAAGGTCAGAGCTAAAGGTTAAACCGGGATTGGCAGCATCTCCCAATCCAAGGTGGCGAATATTATTTCCGTTCATGTGGATAAAAGTTGTCGCCGAATGGTTCCCTAAATTATCGCCTGCAACGCCAGCTGAAAGGTCTATACAATTGGTATTGTTCTCGTCACAAATACTGGCCGCATTAATTGCGCCAGTATTCACATCCAATTCGACAGCCGGAGCCGTCGTTCCTATACCCACAAAGCCACTCGCTCCAACAATTGAAAGCGACTCGACCAGCGTGCTTGATTGTCGGGTGAAAAAGTGGAGATCACCAGAAGCATCATTGGGCCCTCGAGTTGAGGCCAAGCGGGCGGAATCAATAGCTCCACTTTGGAATAAGATTCCCGACCCACGATCATCACCAGAACTGGTGTTTGTAAGCTTCAAGGAGTCAGAAATTCCCACCAAATTTCTTAAAATTTCAACTTTTTCAGTCGGCGATGCCGTTCCGATACCGACGTTTCCGGCGGTATCGATCGTCACTCGAGTTGAGCCTCCCGTTTCGAATTGTAAGACATTGGCGTCATTGGTACCGATAATCATGGGTGCGGCAAAGCTATTCCCGTTGTTCACCACTCCTGAAACGGAAGATGTGACGAAATCGAGCCAGGTCGACCCATTACAGAATCCAACAAGGTTGGTGCCATCCGCATCATAGCGAATCGCTCCGGCAGTCGAGGCGTCACAGATTGAAGTCGAATCGCCAACACGAAGCGCACCACCACCAGAAAAGTCAGTGTCGACTTGAGCGTAAACGGGATAAGTAAAAAACAAAGAAACAAAGAGGAATAGTAAAGATCGAGCCCTAGGATTTTCAAAGGAAATACAATCCATCAAGAGGTTTAAAAATTTTTTATAATCGCTCAACGTTTCCACACATAACTATCGGATAGGCCTGAAAATTTCTTGATTTAAAGTCTAAAAAAGAGACGTTTATTTTTATAATTTTAACGTCATAAAAAAAGTACAGAGTGTATGTCTCGAAGTAAGACTGAACGCTGAGATACTTAAATAACAGTGGGGGATTTGTGGTTCTAAACTGCCTCAAAAAGAAGCGGCAGAGATTTTATTGAGCCGTCTTCTTAGGGTTTTTGATAAGCTGTTCTTCAATTTTTTCAATTCGCTGTAATAAAAGGTTAATTTTTTCATCTCTTTGTTGAAGATCATTTTTAAGATTTTGAATTTCAATATCTTTCTGAGTCTTCTGTTTTTTCTGGACTGTCTTCAAAGCTGAAATTTCTGATTGCAAACCGCTTTCAGTTTTTTGTAGACGCAGATTCAGCTCTCGAATGGCTTCAATAATAGGAGCAATAAGCTTACTGTAAGCCACCGATAGAAGGCCTTGATCGCTTTCTGAAACCGCTTCAGGGAAAACCTTTTGCACATCCTGGGCGATCACCCCCATGTCTTGACCCGAGGGAAAATCGTAATCTCGAAATTCATCGCGACGCCAGTCATAGAGGACACCGTGAATCTGTAGTAAGCTCTCCAAAGGATTATCGATAGACGAGATATTCCTTTTAAGACGTCGGTCGGACAAGTTATTGTAGGCCCCCACACCGGCCACCGAACCATTGACGTGAAGTTTGTAGCTAGGATTGGTCGTACCAATTCCCACATCACCACTTGGGGTCACTACTAAAAAGTCATTGTAGGTGGTGCCGTCAAAATAATTGAACATCAGTTTGTCGGCGTCAGCTCCAATCGTAGTTCCATTTCTATAAGCAAGACTCCACTGGTTGCTGTTGGAGGTGTTCGCTAAATTCAGGTAGGAATAATTGTAGGCATCTAACGACGATCCGATGGCAGTGAGGCTGGCACCAGCGGCACCATTGTAGACTTCAACGGACCCGGCGCCAAAGTCACCGCCCACCTGTAAGGTTTTTGTCGGGTTTGGATAATTAATACCGACATTTCCATCCGGGTCTATTCGCATGCGCTCGGTGGGCTCAGAGGTTGTCCCGTCGTTTGTTTTAAATACAAGAAATCCCTCATGGTTGCCATTGGCAAAAGTTCCTGAGGTCTCACCAGTGATAGTGGCAACGACCTGAGACGCTGAACCATCGTAGGCTTCATATCTTATTTGTCCAACAGCCTGACTGGTAGGCGTAATCGAGGTTGAACCTTTAGCTCCGCCATAATTAGTAAATTTAAAAATGGGATAACCACCCGTAGCGCCTTCCCAGTTTTTAATATTCACTTCTGGGTAACGTGCCACACTCGAGCTAGTATTAACAACCTGCATTTTCACAGAGGCATTGTCTGTTTCCAGTTGAAGTTTATTTGACGGAGCGATTGTTCCAATACCTACGTTGCCGTTACCATCAATCGTCATTAAGTTGAAAGCTGTCGTGGTATCCTGGTCATAAAACTCAAAGTTTAGGGTTTCCCCGGATCCACCATTGGCATCAATTCTAAATTCATCCTGTGCATTTGTGAAACTGCTAGTGTCTGAAAAGGCAAGAGTCGCTGAATCGTTCTTCAGCCAAAATTTTCCCAGGGATCCTCCACTCAGCTTTTGTGACCACAAAGGTTCATTTTGAGTGGAGTTTCTAAAGTAAAAATAATCACCATCATTTCTAAACCCGACGTCATCCTGGGTGCCACCCGCATTATCATTGAGAATAAGCTGATAGTTAGTCCCATCTCCTACGATTTCCAAGTATCCCGCCGGAGTCGTGGTGCCAATTCCCACGTTTCCAGATGCATCGATCGTCATTCTTTCAAGATTGTTTGTTCCCAAAATCAATTGATTAGCCTCGTAGTTCCAGACTGCAGCATTACCACCGGAACCATACCCCACATAAAAACCATCATTGATTGTTGACCCTGAATTTGTGTTTGTGAAAAGAGCCGCTGAGCGGCCGGCTCCTGTATTTAATTGAAGCAATTCATTTGGTGTTGTGGTGCCAATACCTACATTTCCAGAGGAGGTTATGGTCATCGCTTCGTTGCCACCGGTGGAAAAGCCGATGGTGTCGGGAGCAGATGAGAACATTCCGGTGTTAGTATCCAGGCCAAAGCGAAAATCAGGGGTTGTGGCATCTCCATTGTCAGCCATTAAACCTCCCCAAGACACAAACCCGTTAGAATCCAAGGTGGCAATATTTCCTCCGTTGATGGAATAGCGAATTTCACCGCTGCCTAGGGTAAAAATTCCCGTATCCGGATCGGAATTGAAAGCCAGGCCGGGAGTGGCGCCGGTTCCATCGGCAAATAAAATTGTGTCACCGGCACTGTAGCCGCCACCTCCAGCCGATAGGTCCAAACAATTGGCATTGTTCTCATCACAAATTTCAGCTGCGTTGATTGACCCGGTGTTGACGTCTAATTCTACGGCCGGTGTTGCTGTACCTATGCCAACGTAACCATTGTTAGTGATTCTCATCCTTTCTTGGGCCACATTGGTTGTATTAGGCACAGTATAAAAAACCTGCTGGTTTCCGCCAGCTGTACCTGAATGTTCTTCGGATGCGAATATTTCCCATGCTGTGTGTTTCGTGCTCCCATTATCGACATTTCGATGAACGATCTTCGCTATAGAATCATCGCTGCGTACAGAAAAGTCATAACTGAAAAAATCAAGACTCTTGCCGTTAGCGAGACCGGCCAAATCGACCCATTGACCATTGACATAGGCTTCCATCGAAGTTCTTGTTGAGTTGTAGCGAACCATCCCGTTTTGCGCCGATACAGGCCGAGTGGCTATTGTTCCACCAGGGGTAATTATCGCCCCTGTTCCATTGACGTGAAATTCAGCGCCCGGTGTTGTTGTGCCAATGCCGACATTTCCAGAGGTATCGATTGTCATATGAGTTGTGTCATTGGTTTCAAAAGAGAGGGAGTTATTGTCATTGGTACCGATGATCATCGGTGCGGCGAAACTATTGCCATTGTTCAGAACCCCTGATACCGAAGAGGTGAGAAAGTCGACCCAAGCCGAGCCATCACAAAATCCTACTAGGTTGGTGCCATCAGCATCATAGCGGATCGCTCCAGCAATGGTGGAATCACATGTTGAAGTCGAATCGCCCACACGAAGCGCGCCACCACCTGAAAAGTCGGTATCCACTTGTGCCGACGCTGAACTGGGATTGAAAAAAAGTGTGGATATAAAAGTGGCCAGCAACACCGAAGCCGATGTTAGGGACGCAAAGAGAGAGCTCAAAGGTCTTCTGGTTTTCATAAACTGTACAAACGTTACCACGTCTATGTATCGGGAATTTTTACAAAAAGCTTGATGTTTAATCTCTTTTCGAAGCACTTTATTTATAGGTTTTAACAATTGAGCCAAAGAATTCTTTGATTGAGACTTAGCGGCGAACTTGCTAGTTTAGGGATCTAAAATTTCAATAAGGAATATCAAAATGAGATGGTCACAAGTTACTCTTAAAACTCTTAGAGAAAACCCCGCAGATGCCGAAATGGAAAGCCACCGTCTTTTCGTCCGTGGAGGCATGATAAAAAAAATTGCTCCCGGGATTTTCTCGTACGGTTATCTTTTTTTACGCTCCATTCGCAAGTTTGAACAAATCCTACGGGAAGAGCTAGGCAAAGAGGGCAGTCACGAGATCCTAATGCCCATGGTGCAGCCAGCCTCACTTTGGAAAGAGTCCGGGCGTTGGCCGAAAATGGGCGAGTTGCTTAAGTTTAAAAACAAAAATGACCACGATTTTTGTCTGGGTGCGACCCACGAAGAGGTGGTGGTTGATTTTATGAGAAATGATATCAAAAGTTATCGCGATCTACCCACTAACGCTTATCAAATTCAGACCAAGTATCGCGACGAGATTAGACCCCGGTTTGGCTTGATGCGCGGGCGTGAGTTCATCATGAAGGACGCTTACTCGTTTGACCTTGATCGTAATGCTGCTATGGAATCTTACGAGGCCATGAAACGGGCTTACCATGCCATTTTTAAACGACTGGGTGTGGATTACACCGTGGTAAAAGCTGATTCCGGTGCCATTGGTGGTGATCTTTCCAACGAGTTTCAAGTGGTGGCCGAGCACGGGATGGACCATGTTCTGTTGTGCGAGGCTTGCGGATATTCGGCCAACTCCGAAGTGGCCCCTCTGGTTTTGCCTGAAACCACCTCGGTGTGGACTGACGAGCCGATGCAGGAGTTTGCAACGCCGGGACTTCGGTCTATCGAAGACTTAGAAAAATCGTTAAAAACACCTGCGTCTCAATTGGTAAAAACCTTTTTTGTGAAATATCAGAATCAAGCGGGGAAGTGGAAAGAAGCCACTTTATTGCTGCCAGGTCATCGCGAGGTCAATCTTATTAAAGCCAAAACTGTGTTAAAGGCGACCTCGGATGTGGAGCCTTTAAATGATGATGAAGTCCGCAAGCTCACGGGTGCCAGTCCGGGAAGTTGCGGCCCGGTGGGGGTGGACGTCACCATCGTTCAAGATCCAGCGCTTAAACAATTAAATTCCTTTATCGTCGGCGCCAACAAAGATGATTTCCATTTAAAGAATGTGGTGCCGGATAGAGATTTTAAATTGTCTCTTGATGCCGATATTTCTCAGGTTGAAAGTGGTGATCCTTGCCCGGACTGCGGTAAAAAATTAGCCGCCAAGCGAGGGATTGAAGTGGGACATATTTTTTATCTTGGCAAAAAATACTCCGAGGCCATGGGATTAAAATACCTTGATGAAGACGGGAAGTCGCAGACTGTTGAGATGGGCTGTTATGGTATCGGGGTGACCCGAAGCCTACAGGCGATCATCGAGCAAAGTCATGATGAGGATGGAATGTGCTGGCCTAAAAGTGTGGCTCCCTTTCACGTTCATGTTTGTTTGCTTGATCCTGAGGATCAATCCATAGTTGATTGGCTGGATGTCTACCGCTCATCCATGGAGCGCATGGGTTATGAAGTCTTTGTCGATGACCGAAAAGAAAGACCGGGGATCAAATTTAAAGATGCAGACCTACTTGGGTTTCCGATTCGGGTTGTGGTCGGTAAGCGTGGCTTTGACAACAACGAAGTTGAACTTTTTGTACGCAAATCAAAAGACAAGCACAAAGTTCCTTTGGAAGAGGCTCTCACTAAATCCAAAGAATTGATGGAAGGTGCCTTTTGAGTCGCGACCGTGGCGAAGACAGAACGGTTGTCGGAATCCATTCCTGCGAAGAGGCGATCAAGGTCAACCCTCATTGGGTGACTGAAGTTTGCTTTATGGAAGGCAAAGAAAAAGATTGGCAAAATCTAGCCAATCTTTGCCAAAAGAAAAAACTGAAAACAAAAGTTCGAGGAAAAAAGTTTTTTAACGCTTTGGCCGAAGGTCATCAGGGTATCGCCGTTCAATTGAATGAACGCCCGCGTTGGCAGGACAAAGTGGCTGAAAAAAATGAAAGCCTGGTGGTTTTTCTTGATGGCATCACCGACCCACAGAATATGGGCGCCATCCTCCGTAGCAGCTGGCTTTTAGGCGTTGATGGGATTTTTATTCCCAAAAATCGTCGGGTCGACCTCACCCCGGTGGTCTGCAAAGTGGCTTCCGGCGGGGCCGAGCACGTGCCGGTGGAATCCTGCCACTTCGGCTCTCAGCTGCAATGGTTTAAAGATCAAGGTTATTGGGTCCACGGTTTGCGCGAAAATGGTGATATTCAACTGCCGCAGCAAAAGCCGGGAGGGAAGACGGTCTTGGTGGTTGGGGCCGAGGGAAAGGGAATGCGGACTTCCACCGAAAAATTTTGTGACCAATTCGTAAGCATTCCGCAAGTGGAGTCTGGCTCCAGCTACAACGCCTCGGTGGCTTTTGCACTCTGTGCTTACGAATACACCCGGCACCGTTACATTTAGGTCACCTAAATGCCTTTTCATATTGACTTAATCAGCCCTTTTTTTTAAACCCGTCAGTCTGATCGAAATCGACAGGCTGAATTAGCTCAATTGGTAGAGCAACTGATTTGTAATCAGTAGGTTGGGGGTTCGAGTCCCTCATTCAGCACCAAATTTTGACATCGGGTTCCATAACTTGGGTCGAAATTTCGGGTAGATGGATCAAACAATTTGCCTTGAAGCTCTAAGTAATAGAGTCTTATTGGTTCGAGGAGGAGTACTCAAGCGGTCAACGAGGGCAGACTGTAAATCTGCTGGCTTAGCCTTCAGAGGTTCGAATCCTCTCTCCTCCACCATTTTTTTAAGGTGGATTTTTGGCTTCGGCCATTTTGATTGTCAATTTGCTAAAAACCCCTTTGGGGGTGTAAAGCAAGGGGAATCAAAAAGGAAAAGACAACACGAGCGGGAGTAACTCAATTGGTAGAGTGTCAGCCTTCCAAGCTGAATGTTGCGGGTTCGAGACCCGTCTCCCGCTCCAAATTTTAAAAAAAGTCTCTTTGGAGAGGAACCTGCTGATGTGGCTCAGTGGTAGAGCACGCCCTTGGTAAGGGCGAGGTCGAGAGTTCGATTCTCTCCATCAGCACCATTTTTATGGCTCTGCAGGTAGATTTTTTTATTGATTACATTGGTAAAGGCGTTTAATTAAACATGAAATACAAAAATAATAATTTTCAGGAGGCTTTGAATGGCTAAAGAGAAGTTTAATCGGGGAAAACCCCATGTGAATATCGGTACTGTCGGCCACGTTGACCATGGTAAAACAACTTTGACGGCTGCAATCACCAAAACTCTAGCTGTGAACGGTGGTGGGCAGGCTATGGATTACGACATGATCGATAAAGCCCCTGAAGAGAGAGAGCGTGGAATCACGATTTCGACCGCCCACGTTGAGTACGAGACAGAAAAGCGTCACTATGCTCACGTTGATTGTCCCGGACACGCCGATTATGTGAAAAACATGATCACTGGTGCGGCTCAGATGGATGGTGGAATCCTTGTGGTTTCTGCAGCGGATGGACCTATGCCTCAAACCCGCGAGCACATCCTTTTGGCTCGTCAGGTTGGTGTTCCAGCTCTTGTTGTTTTCCTTAACAAATGTGACCAAGTCGACGACGAAGAGCTTCTCGAGCTTGTTGAGCTTGAGATCCGTGAGCTTCTTAACAAATACGAATTCCCTGGCGACGACATTCCAATCGTTCGTGGTTCAGCTCTAAAAGCTCTTGAGGGTGAAGACAGCGAAATGGGTACACAAGCCATCATGAAGTTGATGGATGCCGTTGATGCGACTGTTCCTGAGCCTGAGCGTGATGTTGATAAGACCTTCTTGATGCCTATCGAGGACGTTTTCTCTATCTCTGGTCGTGGTACTGTTGTTACCGGTCGTATTGAGCGTGGTATTGTAAAAGTGGGTGAAGAGATCGAAATCGTTGGAATCAAGCCAACCACTAAAACCACTGTGACTGGAATCGAAATGTTCCGTAAGCTTCTTGATGAAGGTATGGCGGGAGATAACGCTGGTTGTCTTCTTCGTGGTACTAAGAAAGAAGATGTTGAGCGTGGTCAAGTTCTTGCCAAGCCTGGAACAATCACTCCTCACAAAAAATTCAAATGTGAGTCTTATATCCTTACTAAAGAAGAAGGTGGACGACACACTCCATTCTTCACTAACTACCGTCCTCAGTTCTACTTCCGTACAACTGATGTTACCGGTGTTTGTTCTTTGAAAGAAGGAACTGAAATGGTTATGCCTGGTGACCAAATTGAAATGAGCGTTGAGCTAATTGCTCCAATCGCCATGGAAAAAGGTCTTAAGTTTGCCATTCGTGAAGGTGGCCGTACCGTTGGTGCCGGCGTCGTTACTGAAATCGTAGAGTAATTCTCCAGAATTACTGCGATTTTGTAAAAAGGTCTCTAGTCATGGGGGCCTTTTTTTGTTAGGAATACTAGCTTATGTGTAGGGTAGTGGCTCAATTGGTAGAGTAACGGACTCCAAATCCGTTGGTTGGGGGTTCGAGTCCCTCCTGCCCTGCCATTTTAAAAAAAGACGCCGTTAAATGGCTCAAAAGCCTTTGACTGCGAACCTTAGAGGAAGCGTATTGGATGGAAAAATTAATTGGTAAAATCATGTTTGTCAGTTTTGTCTGTGGAGCCTTTTTGGTTGGATACACAGTGCAAGTCCTTAATACGTTACTTTCAAGCTCTTGGGGTCCTTATGCGCGAGTGATGGACTCCGAATTGATCAGCAATTTACTGCCGGTCGCCTGCGGAATTCTTTTTCTCATTTACTGTTACTCCTCTAAGAAAGTAAAAACGTGGGCCAACGAAGTGATTGTCGAAGTGAGCAAAGTGGTTTGGCCGTCAAAAAAAGACACGACAGCCATGACAATCTTTGTTTGTATTTTTATGCTCATGTCTGGGGTGCTCCTTGGACTTTTTGATTTCTTCTCAAGCCAGGTGATTCAGTTCATCATTGAGTGGAGCTAGGGAGAGCGAAGTGGAACAAGAAAAAAAATGGTACATTGTTAATACTCAAACCAGTTGTGAAAACGTCGCCAAAACGGCTATTGAAGAGCGTATTACGACTAAAAATATGCAAGAGTATTTCGGAGACATTCTTGTGCCCTCCGAAAACGTCGTACAGCTGATCAAGGGTAAAAAACAAACACGAGCCCGTAAATTTTTTCCTGGCTACATTTTTGTCAACATGGTGATGACAGACACCACTTGGCACTTGGTGAAAAGTGCAGCGAAGGTGACTGGTTTTATTGGCGGTCAAAGCCCTCAGCCGGTTCCTCAGCACGAAGTTGAAAAAGTCACCAAACAGATGGTTGAAGGGACGGAAAAAGCCCGTCCGCATGTGACTTTCGAAGTGGGTGAGTCTGTGACCGTGATCGATGGTCCATTTGCCAATTTTAATGGAACAGTTGAAGAGATCAACGACGAGAAAGCAAAAGTGAAAGTTTCCGTATCCATCTTTGGGCGTCCCACGCCTGTTGAATTGGATTTCATCCAAGTCGAAAAGAACTAAGAGCGCTCGGCCGTGGTTTATCCGGCCGACTGTCTTCTTTCAAATTCCTCTAAGTTGACTTTTAATAGGTTCCGGGTTTTGGAACCAGTACCCAATTGAGTCAATAGATTGCTATAAATACCGAAGCTGGCCGTGTTGATAAAAGGCTGTAGGCCTTTTGCTATCTCAAGGCTAACAAAAGGTGCGCCTTGGGCCAGAGCTCGACTGAGGCTTTGATGTATTTTCTGATCGTAGCCTTGTCCTAAGTAGCGAGTCATCTCGAGTAGAGCATGCTGAATAAGGTGGGCGTCATGGTACATGATAATTTCATTAAGAATACTATCAAGGTTGTCTTCACTGGTCTCTTGAGTCGACATCAAGTGCAAGGCGGCCTCTTTCACATGGCCGTCTGGATTTTTTAAATGATGACGAGCGATCTCTGCTAGCTCAGGGGATTGCAGCTTGTGTTTTTGGGCCTGGAACTGAATTTTCAAAAGTTCCTTTTTTATTTCCTGACCGATGGCAAAGTGCTCCGCTTTCGGATCAGAAAGATCAAACCCACACTGTCCTTCGCTTTTGTAGCAGTTTTCTAGTTGTTGTAGGCGATCTTGAGCCTTCGCTGACTGATCCGGCTTACCTACAGTGGGCGTTTTGCCAGACTTGAAGGTTGAAGCCGTCGGTGGCGCAGAGCCTGCTGCCGTCGGCGTTGTCGGTTGGGTGTTTGCGACTTGGCGATCCGATTCTTGAGTCGCGGATCTTTGGCTTCGATTCTCTGAGGTCTTATCAGAGAAAAGCCAAAGTCCCGCTAAAACAATTACAAATGTCGCACCAAAAATCTTACCTTTCAAAACAACTCCTTACTGTTGTTCCTGCAAGTCGGACAAAAGGATCCAGCCTTGCTTGGTCTTGTCAGTGTTTGCAACGTGAGCCCATGGGCCTTGGCTTTCCAAAACTTCCACTTGGTCAAGCTCACTGCCGCTGCGAAGGGCATGGGAGGTGAAATCGCAACTGTCGCTCGGGCAGGCCTTTAAAAAGCGAAATGGCACGTTGTTGTTAAGTGCTAACAAATTGGAGTTTTTAACCACCACAGTCCATTGTGGAACCGTCTCCATGTCATCGAGGTAGCCAGAGTAAATGTAACCGACACGGTTTTGGTACTGCACTTTGTAGTAAAGGTAATTCTTACTACCTTGAACGATACGATCGAGAACTTCGACGGTCTCGCTTGTCGGAACACGCACTAAGAGGCGTCCTCCTGGAGAGGTTCTTAGGTTGATTCCAAAGGGGGCCACCACTTCAATATTGTCTCCGATGCTGGCAATTAGAGATTCCGGCTCAACAGGCTCTTCAACAGCGATCACCCATTCCAAGAAACTTTGTTTATCGCCAGCGTAGACATAGCCTTCAGTGCCATCACTATTAATTTTGTAGTAACGCTTTTGATCGGTCGAGGTGGTTACAGCAAAATCGAGAACTCGGGTCTGTAGGCCGGTGCTCGCTGTTTTTAAAAGTTCACCACCGGGAGTTTTGCGAATATTGATGTTTTTTAAAAGCTCCACCTGCTGGCTGACTTCAAAAAGTCCTTGCACATTTTCGCCACAAAGTTGATTGCGGTCGGCAATAACCAGGGGTCGGTTGCCCACTTGATTTTCTTCAAGGGTTCCGCGCACTGGATAAGATTTGTTATCGGCGAGCTCAAGGCATTTGAGGTCATTCAATCGTTCCACACAGTAAAGAGACTCTCCCCAGCGACAGTAAAGGTCACCAATTTGGTAGGCTTCATCATCAGAGGGCAGCACGGGACCAGAGCCGGTGTTGGCGCAGGGACGTGAGCCGTCGACAAGGCAAGAGATGTTCAGATCTGTTTTGTGAGTCTCTGAGCTGATCCAGCTTTTGAAAGTTTGATTGCGTAGTTTACTTAAAAATTGCTCGTCATGATGAGCAAAGGGGCTTGAAGGGTTGGCCCAGCGACAGATGCGTGCGGGTCCACCATTATAAGCAGCCCATGCCGAGCGCGTGCGAGCGGTGTAGTTGCTGGCGCTACTCACACAACTTTGTGAGGGTGCTCTTTGCCAAGCTTCATAAAAAATATCCAAACCATAAACCATGTTGTGGGCGAGATCGACGCCTTTACCGCTCAATAGAGCTGACTGGTGCGAGCGATCATCGACCTGCATCAGTCCGTGGCCATGGCCACTGTCGCCACGCATGTAGCGCACGCGGTTATCAGTGCCGACTCGAAAATGCGACCAAACTGTTTCTTGATGCATCAGAGTCAGAAGGCCTTTAGTGAAAGCTTGAATTTCAGCTTCACTGGCTTGCGGCTTTCTTTTTTGTAAATAAAAACGTGCCATCTCTTTTGCCACGGCATTCAGTTCATTCATATAGCGTCCACGCTCTGTGGTTCTAGAACGTGCGTCCCCAAAAAGGATCGGGCCATATTGATTTTTTACCGTCGATTGAGTTTGCATATGATCGACAAGGCAAGAATAGGGGGCGCGGCCAAAAGTCCAGTCTCCGCCAATGCGACTGGAGCATTGCCACCAGGCTTCAAAGGCTTGAGCTTGAAAAGTGAAAAGTTGAAAACTAGCGAATACAACAGTGGTGAGAAAAACTTTTAAAGTAGACATAAAAATTGTTCGGTCAGTTGATGAATTCGCTTAATGATAAGAGGTGCGTGGCAATGCTGTGAAAACCTCTACTAAAGGGGGGTTCCCGTGACCGTTCAGTCGAACGGATGGTACGAGCTAGAAGAATTTCTGATTTGAAATCAAAGTCACAAACGAAAGGTTAGAAATCCAACAAAGAACTAAAAAATACTTAAATTTAAACTGACGTGTTATAAAGAGACATGTTCAAGCCCAGCCAGTTGGCCCATTTTCCTAAATTGTCTCAAACCGAGGCGCAGAGCCAGTTTGTGCGAGTTTTGCAAAATGCTCATGCTGGTGAGTTGGCAGCAGCTTACGCTTATACGGGACATTATAAATCCTTGTTTGTGACTAGCTCCATTGAGAAGCAAGAAATAAAAAAAATCCGCGATGAAGAGCTTCACCACCGCCAGCGCATTCGCGAGATGTTGCAAGAGCAAGGGGCCAAGCCCCGTGCTCCGCGAGAATTGGTCTTTGCTTGCATCGGTTTGACCATTGGATTTTTGTGTCTTTTCGGTGGCTGGTTTATTCCAATGTATGGAGCTGGAAAATTAGAAAGTACAAATATATTCGAATACGAAGTGGCGGCCCGTCTGGCTTATTCGGCGGGACATCACCAATATATCGATGAGCTTCTTGCCTTTGGAGAGCTTGAGTGGGATCACGAGGTCTTTTTTAGAAAGAAAACCAAAGGCCACTTCCTCGCGAAATGGATCCCACTGTGGCCCAGTCCACCACCGAAAGGCAGTATCCGCACTCTTTTTGAAGACTGGAAAACATCGTAGCCACCAAGCAACATCGTTTCGTCTGGTATTGACTTCTTTTTTTTTGAATCAGCAAACCAAGCGAAATCGTAAAACCTTTAATGCTTTTCGGGACTCTTCTTTACAAATGGGCCGCGGATCCCCTGATAAATCAAGGTCGCAAAGGTGTGAGCCCAAGGATTCTAGTGTTCTCTAAGAACTCTTTGCCAGCGGGTTGCGCTGTCGACAATTGTCTTCAGATCAGAGTGTTGGGGGTGCCATTGAAACTCTTTTTGAAATCGTTGCGCGTCTCCCACCAAACGGGCGGGGTCGCCTAGACGGGGCGGGTGAAATTCAATAACAGGAGAGATTCCAAGGCGGTCTCCAATGGCCGCTGCGATTTCCAGAAGAGAGTACCCTTGGTGGCTGCCTAAGTTATAAAAGTCCCAGCCATTGCGTTGCTCCAATAGAGCCTCCAGAGCCAAAACATGGGCTTGGGCCAGATCCGAAACGTGAATAAAATCGCGCACACAGGTGCCGTCCGCCGTCGGGTAGGTGTTGCCATTGATGGCCACCGGTTCACCATCCAAAATTTTTTGAATCAACCTAGGAATAAGATGGGGTTCGGGATCGTGGGTTTCGCCGATTTCCAAGTCGGCATCAGCGCCGGCTCCGTTGAAATAGCGAAGAGCACAAAAATCCAAAACACCCAACTCCTTATATTTCTCAAGAATTCTCTCAACCATCAGTTTGCTGAGTCCATAAGGATTGATGGGGTTTTGTGGATGGTTTTCGTCAATTGTCGTCTGATTGGACTCCCCGTAGGTGGCACAAGTGCTTGAAAAAATTAAATTTTTAACTCCAGCCTGAGCCATGGCTTCCACTAACAGAATGCTCCCCTCAACGTTGTTCTTAAAATACATCTGCGGATTCTCCACAGACTCTTGAATGTAGGCGTAGGCGGCAAAGTGGAGGACGGCACGAATATTCTCGGTTTTCATAACGTGAGTGAGCTTGCTGTGATCGTGAATGTCCCCCTCAATCAGGGGGCCCCAACGGACGGCGGCTCGATGTCCTCGGCTAAGATTATCGTAGGTGACTGGAATAAAGCCTTTTGCATGCAGAGCTTTGCAGGTATGACTGCCGATGTACCCGGCGCCACCGGTCACTAATATTTTTTTCATGGAGGCTCCGTCAAATCAAAATAAAAGGGGTTACATCCAAGAATGAGTCTAACCGTGGACGGTTTTGAATAAAATAACCCAGTAAAAATGACGCGCACGGTGAGTGGGAAAAAGAACAGGTTTTCTGGCCCCTCAAGTTTCTGAAAAATATAAGAGAATTCCTAAATCGCCCTTGATCCACTAGACTTTATCGACTATATCGGTCATTTCATTGTCGAAAAAAATTGGAGTTCTAAAATGGCTAAAAAAGTCACCGGAATGATTAAGCTGCAAATTCCTGCTGGTAAAGCAAATCCAGCGCCTCCTGTTGGTCCCGCTCTTGGTCAACATGGTGTGAATATCATGGATTTTTGTAAGCAGTTCAATGCGAAAACGCAAAAAGCGGGAAATACCATTATTCCTGTGGTTATTACTGTCTATCAAGATCGTTCATTCACTTTCATCACTAAAACACCTCCAACGTCAGTCATGATCAAAGAGGCTTGCAAATTAAAAAGTGGTTCTAAGATGCCGCAAAAAGATAAAGTGGCAAAAATTAAAATGGACGAAGTTAAAAAGATTGCTGAGACCAAACTACCTGACTTGAATTGTGTCACTGTTGAAAGTGCCATCAATCAAGTTGTTGGAACTTGCAAAAGCATGGGCATTGAAGTCGTTGGGTAAAGGATTAGAAAATGGGTAAGCTATCAAAACGAACAAAAAGTAATAAAGAAAAAGTCGATCGTACCAACCGCTATGGTGTGGCTGAAGCTTTCCAGCTTGTAACAGAGACTTCGACGGCTAAATTTGACGAGAACGTTGATGTTGCCATCCGCTTGGGTGTTGATCCAAAGCAAAGTGATCAGCAAGTGCGTGGATCTGTTTCTCTTCCTCATGGTGTCGGTAAAGACGTTCGTGTTTTGGTTTTCGCAAAAGGACCAAAGGAAAAAGAAGCACAAGAAGCTGGTGCTGACTTTGTCGGAGCCGATGATTTGGTTGAAAAGATCAAAGGTGGTTGGCTTGATTTCGATAAAGCCATTGCAACGCCAGATATGATGGCAACCGTCTCTAAGGTGGCAAAAATTTTAGGCCCACGCGGCTTAATGCCAAACCCTAAAGTTGGTACTGTCACCATGAACGTCGGTGATGCTGTTTCTGCCGAGAAAAAAGGAAAGTGTTCTTTCCGTGTTGAAAAAGCAGGAATCGTACACGCAGGGATCGGCAAGAAATCTATGGGTTCTGACAAGTTGAAGGACAACTTTATGAGCTTGATTCATGCTCTTTCTAAAGCCAAGCCTTCCTCTTCTAAGGGAGTTTACTTCAGAAAAGTGGATGTTTCCTCAAGCATGGGCCCTGGAATCTCAGTCGATACCAGCAGCTTTAAAATGACTTAATCTTTGGTAGCTCACCCCGCAAGCGGTGAGCCTCCATGGATTAATCGCGATCGAAGACGATAGGTGCCCGGTGAGCGGGTTTAAACCATAGGGCCTATTGAGATTGTGGGAAAGCCGGATGCTCCGTGAGCTACGAAGGCCTCCGCAAAATTTCTGAATCGCCAAAACGGGACTGAAAGGAGGATTGCCAATGCTAACACGCGCGCAAAAAGCGGAGCGAATCAGCCAGCTATCCAGCAACCTTTCTCGTGCTAAAGCCACTTTTCTCGTTGATTTTACTGGAATGGACGTTGAGCAAGTCACAAACTTGCGCAAAGGCCTTCGTAACATCGACTCTGAGATGAAGGTGGTTAGAAACACTCTCGCCAAATTGGCTCTAAAAGATCATCCAGATACGGATAAAGCCCTTGATGGTGAGTTTGTCGGCACAAATGCCTTTGTTTTTGCCTATGAGGATCCTTCAGCTTCTGCGAAAGCTCTGACTGAGTTTAGCAAAGAAGTTGAAGCACTGAAGGTAAAAACAGGTGTTATGGAAGGCGCTAAGTTGGATGAGGGTAAGATTCAATATCTTGCCACGCTACCTGGAAAAGATGAGCTTAGAGCGAAACTACTCAGTGTATTTATGGCGCCAGCAACCAGTGCGGTTCGCGTCATGAACGCTGTGCCAAGTGGTTTCTTGAATGTGATGAATGCCTATAAAGATACTAAAGGCGAATAATTGAATTTGAACTTAAATATTAAAGAATAAACGGAGTATTAAAATGGCTTTAAATAAAGATGAAGTAATTGATTTTCTTTCGAACATGTCAGTAATGGAAATCGCTGACCTTGTAAATGAACTAGAAGAGAAGTGGGGCGTTTCTGCTGCCGCTCCTGTGGCTGTTGCTGCGGGTGGAGCTGCTGCTGGTGGTGCTGCTGCTGAAGAAAAAACCGAATTTGACGTTATCTTGGCTTCTGCTGGAGACAAGAAAATTAACGTTATTAAAGAGGTTCGTACCATCACTGGTCTTGGCCTAAAAGAAGCCAAAGACTTGGTTGAAGGTGCCCCAAAGCCAGTTAAAGAAGGAGTTCCTAAAGAAGAAGCTGACAAAATCAAGGAAGCTCTAGAAAAAGCTGGTGCAAAAGTTGAAGTTAAGTAAGACTTTGATTTTTGATAATTTTTAGTAAGATGAAAGGCCAAGAATTGGTCTGAATCCGGGAAAAAGGTGATTGCCGCGTTAAAACTCGCGGCAGGAGCTGAAAACAGGAATTCAGAACAAGACTTGGCAAAAAGGGAAGGTCTTTGAAGGGTCTTCCCTTTATGTGCTTGTGGATTAATGTGGATTTAGGCTCGGGTGCTCGTGCGCAAAGGACCCTGGCTTAAAAAATGGACGAACACCCATGAAAATGGGGTTTGTCACTGAAAGAGGGAGAGCGAATGGCAACCAGTCCGGTGACCGCTTCGAATGTCCGTTTACGGAAATCATTTTCTCAAAATAACGTCGCTATCGATATTCCAAATCTTATTGAGATGCAAAAAAGCTCCTATGAGGCCTTTTTGCAGAAAAATGTGGATTCGGATCGTCGTGGTGAAGATGGGCTCAATGGAGTTTTTAAGTCCGTTTTTCCGATTAGCGATTTCAACAACACATCCAGCTTGGAGTTCGTCAGTTATGTGCTCGAGCCGCCTAAATATGATGTGGAGGAGTGTCGTCAAAGAGGGATGACCTATGCCTCACCCGTAAAGGTGACTCTTCGATTGATCGTTTTTGACGTCGACGAAGAAACCGAAGCTCGCAGCATCCGCGATGTGAAAGAGCAGGAAGTCTATCTCGGTGAAATTCCGTTAATGACTAAAAATGGTTCTTTTATCGTCAACGGAACCGAGCGTGTTGTCGTCTCCCAGTTGCATCGTTCGCCGGGTGTCTTCTTTGATCACGACTCTGGAAAAGGCTCAACCAGTGGTAAATACATCTACTCGGCTCGAGTGATTCCTTACCGTGGGTCTTGGTTGGATTTTGAATTTGATCAAAAAGATCTTCTTCACGTGCGCATTGACCGTCGTCGTAAATTGCCAGCCACCATTGTTCTCAAAGCCTTGGGTTATGACACGCAACAGATTCTTGAATATTACCACGACATTGATGCCGTAAAAATTGGCAAAAATGACGAGTACTTTCGACCTTTCGACGTTGAAAAAGTGGCCGGTCAAAGAGCCATCGTCGATATCGTCGATCCCAACACTGGTGAAGCGATTGTAAAGGCGGGACGTCGAATCACTCGTGCTGCCGTTCGTAAAGTCAAAGAACTTGGAATCACCGAATTGAAGCTCACTGCCGATGACCTTATGGGTAAAGTGGTTGCAGCTCCGATCGTTAACGAATCCACCGGTGAAATCATTGCCGATACAAACACTGAAGTGACTCCAGAAGTTCTTGAAGCTGTTAACGCAATGAAACTTAAAACGATAAATCTTATCTTTTTTGATGGATTGGCTGTCGGTCCTTATCTTCGCAACACTTTGTTGGTTGATAAAGTTGAGACCAAAGAAGAAGCCATCATTGAAATTTACAAAAGACAGCGCCCTGGTGAGCCACCAACCATTGAAGCGGCCACCAACTTTTTCCAGCGCTTGTTTTTTGACCCAGAAACCTACGATCTTTCTGAAGTCGGTCGACTGAAAATCAATCACCGCTTCAACATTCCTTTTGAAGAGTGCCCTGTTGAGCATCGAACTCTAACAGAAAAAGACATCATGGAAGTGGCTCGCACGCTTCTGAACCTACGAAACGGTAAAGGCAACGTCGATGATATCGATCACCTTGGAAACCGTCGTGTTCGTTCTGTGGGTGAGCTTTTAGAGAACCAATACCGCATCGGATTGGTGCGTATGGAACGAGCCATTCGTGAAAGAATGTCTCTACAAGATGTTGAAACCATGATGCCTCACGATCTTGTGAATGCAAAACCTGTGAATGCCGTTGTGAAAGAATTCTTTGGATCGTCGCAGCTGTCACAGTTTATGGACCAAACCAACCCGCTTTCAGAAATCACCCACAAGCGTCGTTTGTCGGCTCTTGGCCCAGGTGGACTTGAGCGTTCACGCGCCGGGTTTGAGGTTCGTGATGTCCATCCAACCCATTATGGTCGTATTTGTCCGATTGAAACTCCAGAGGGACCAAACATTGGTTTGATCGCCTCATTGGCCACCTACGCTCGCATCAACAACCACGGATTCATTGAAACTCCCTATGTGAAGGTTGAAGAAAAAGAGACCGACGGTGAAGTCTTATATCTATCGGCTCTTGAAGAAACCGATCATTACATTGCTCCAGCCACCCGTGAAGGTGCGGCCTCACTTAAAGTCGAGCAGTTAACCACCCGTCGTAACGGTGAGTATCAGATGACTCCAGCCGAGAAAGTGTCCTACATGGATGTTTCTCCGTCACAGTTGGTTTCGATTGCTGCCTCCTTGATTCCTTTCCTTGAGCACGATGATGCCAACCGTGCCTTGATGGGATCGAACATGCAACGTCAGGCTGTTCCGTGCTTGCGCTCTCACTCTCCTCTTGTTGGAACGGGTGTTGAAAAACTTGTAGCACGTGACTCTGGAACCTCGGTTGTGGCTATGAACGACGGAATCGTAGAAGAGGTGGATGCCTCTCGAATCGTTGTTCGTCGTTTAGCAAAAGGCGGAGGTCTTGGTGCCAACGTCGATATCTACAACTTAACAAAGTATCAAAGAACCAACCAAAACACCTGTTTCAACCAAAAACCAATTGTTGAAAAAGGGGACCGTGTGAAGAAGACGGACATCATCGCTGATGGTCCTTCAACAGAGTTCGGTGAGTTGGCGATTGGGCAAAACATCCTGGTCGCGTTCACTCCTTGGATGGGTTACAACTTTGAGGATTCTATTTTGATCTCTGAGCGACTGATTCGTGATGACGTTTACACGTCGATTCACGTTGAAGAGTTCGAGTGTGTGGCTCGTGATACTAAGCTTGGAAAAGAAGAAATCACTCGTGATATTGCCAACGTCGGCGAGGAAGCTCTGAAAGACTTGGATGAGTCTGGGGTTATTCGAATCGGTGCTGAGGTTCGACCTGGAAATATTTTAGTCGGTAAGGTGACTCCAAAAGGTGAAACTCAGCTGTCTCCTGAAGAAAAACTCTTAAGAGCCATCTTCGGAGAGAAAGCCGGTGACGTGAAAGACACCTCTTTGCGCGTTCCTTCTGGTGTTTCTGGAACTGTTATCGACGCTCAGGTTTATAGCCGCGAAGGTGTCGATCGTGACACTCGTTTGCAATCGATCATTGAGCAAAAGAAAAAGAAAATTGAAAAAGATTTCGACGTTGAGCAAAACGTTATTAAAAACAACGCTCTTGAAGACCTGAAAAACATTCTTGTCGGCAAGAAAACAACCGGCGCTCTTCTTAACGAAGACGGCTCTGAAAAATTATTGGAAAAAGGTCAAGTCATTGCCGGCGAAGATCTTGAGTCCATTGCCTTTGAACTGCTTTCTTATATTCCCATGGAATCAGAGATTGAATATCAAGTGTCACGTGTTGTTGATAAAGCTCGAAACCAACTGGATGCCATTAAATTGGTCTTCGATGAGAAAGTCGATCGCCTGACTAAAGGTGATGAGCTTCCTCCTGGAGTGATCAAAATGGTCAAAGTTTACGTTGCGATTAAACGTAAACTTCAGGTTGGAGACAAGTTTGCTGGACGTCACGGAAACAAAGGTGTTGTTTCTAAAATCTTACCTGCCGAAAGTATGCCTTACCTGGCCGATGGAACGCCTGTTGATATGGTGTTAAACCCTCTTGGGGTTCCGTCGCGGATGAATATTGGACAGGTTCTAGAGATCCACTTGGGATTGGCCGCTCGTTATTTGGGTGTTCAATTGCAAGAGCAACTGGATAACTGGAACGTCGAAAATGCACGTCAGGCAATGAAGGACACTTTCGATGATCCTGAACTATCCAAACAAATTGACGGTGCTGATGAGCCTTCTTTAAAGAAGATGATCAAAGCGGTTGATAAAGGGATTCACTTGGCCTCACACGTTTTTGATGGTGCCAAAGAATCTCAAGTAAAAGATCTTTTGAAAAAAGCCCACATGCCGACATCAGGACAGATGGTTCTGTTTGATGGTCGTACCGGAGAGGCTTTCGAAAACCCTGTGACTGTTGGAATCATGTACATGTTGAAACTTCACCACTTGGTCGAAGAGAAAATTCACGCACGTTCCATTGGTCCCTACTCTCTTGTTTCGCAGCAGCCATTGGGTGGTAAAGCCCAATTCGGTGGTCAGCGTCTCGGGGAGATGGAGGTCTGGGCGATTGAAGCCTATGGTGCCGCCTACTCTCTCCAAGAGTTCTTAACAGTGAAGTCGGATGACGTCGCTGGACGAACACGAATGTACGAGAGCATTGTGAAGGGTGAAAACATTCTCGAGCCTGGATTGCCTGAATCCTTTAACGTGCTTGTTAAAGAATTGCAGAGTTTGGGTCTAAATGTGGAACTCGTTGAGTCAGGCGTACTGTCTGATGGAGACGACGACAACATCGGGATTGAGGAAGATTTTATTGAGCAATAAATGAAGGACTATTTGTGGGAATGGGAGACCATTTGTTTGAACGGTAGCCCATTTGTTTTTAGCTCGCAAAATGCGAGCCACTGACTGAAGAACTTTTTTAGGAGATTACCTTGAAAGATTTATTAAACTTTTTTGACAAACCAAAAGATCCATTATCCTTTGACGCTGTTCGGATTTCGATTGCGTCTCCAGAAATGATTCGTTCTTGGTCTCATGGCGAAGTAAAAAAGCCAGAGACAATTAACTACCGTACTTTTAAGCCCGAGCGCGATGGCTTGTTCTGTGCGAAGATTTTCGGACCAGTGAAGGACTATGAGTGTCTTTGCGGTAAGTACAAGCGAATGAAGTATCGTGGCGTAGTCTGTGAGAAGTGTGGTGTTGAAGTCACACAATCAAAGGTTCGTCGTGAGCGCATGGGGCACATTGAATTGGCCTCACCTGTGGCCCACATTTGGTTCTTGCGTTCTTTGCCTTCAAGAATCGGTAACTTAATCGATTTAACTCTTAAAGAAGTTGAAAAGGTTCTTTATTGCGAAGCCTATATTGTGACAGACCCCATGGAAACCGACCTTTCTGAAGGGGCCGTTTTGACTGAAGAGGCTTATCAGAATGCCTTAAATGAGTTTGGTCCCAACTTCAAAGCCGGAATGGGTGGAGAAGCCGTTCGCGAGATTCTTCGTAAAGTGGATCCTGATTACCTTTCGCGTAAACTTCGTATGGAGCTTAAAGAAACAAAATCAGAGGCCGGTACTAAGAAGCTGACCAAGCGTTTGAAAATTGTTGAAGCCTTCCAGGGTTCTATCAATAAACCTGAGTGGGTGATGCTGGATTGCTTGCCTGTCATTCCGCCAGATCTTCGTCCTCTTGTTCCATTGGATGGTGGACGTTTTGCTACATCTGATTTGAACGACCTTTATCGTCGAGTGATCAACAGAAACAATCGTCTGAAAAGACTGCAAGAGCTCAATGCTCCAGACATTATTATCCGAAACGAAAAACGCATGCTGCAAGAGTCTGTGGATGCCCTTCTCGACAACGGTCGACGAGGCAAAACCTTCACTGGCCCCAACAAAAGACCTCTTCGTTCACTCAGTGACATGCTGAAAGGGAAGCAAGGGCGTTTCCGTCAAAACCTTCTTGGTAAACGTGTGGATTACTCCGGTCGTTCAGTGATCGTTGTGGGTCCAACCTTGAAACTGCACCAGTGTGGTTTGCCAAAGAAAATGGCCCTAGAACTTTTCAAACCCTTTATTTACAATAAACTCGAAGAGCAAGGATTCACTTCAACGATCAAACAGGCCAAACGCATGGTCGAGCAAGAGACTGTTGAAGTTTGGGATATTCTTGCCGATGTGGTTCGTGAGCATCCGGTGATGCTCAACCGTGCTCCCACTCTTCACAGACTGGGAATCCAGGCTTTTGAGCCGGTTCTTCACGAAGGAAAAGCCATCCAATTGCATCCACTTGTTTGTACGGCCTTCAACGCCGACTTTGATGGTGACCAAATGGCTGTGCACGTTCCACTTTCAGTGGAGTCGCAGGTTGAGGCTCGCGTGTTGATGATGTCGACAAACAACATCCTGTCACCCGCTTCTGGTAAACCAATTATCAATCCCACCCAAGATATCGTTTTGGGTCTTTACTGGATGACTCGTGTGCGCCCTGGAGCAAAAGGCACCGGACGTACTTTCACCAGCACATCAGAGGTGATTTTTGCTCACGAAGCCGGGACTGTTGATCTGCAAGCGGCCTGTAAAGTTCGTATCAATGGTGTTCTTCGTGAAACCTCGGTGGGGCGTTCGTTACTCAGCGATATCATTCCTCGTGAGGTTCCTTTCGAAGAAATGAACCAAACCATGACTAAAAAACAAATCGCAAAATTGATCGATAAGTGTTTCCGTCTTGCAGGCGCCAAAGCCACGGCGATTATGGCCGATCGATTGATGACCATGGGATTCCATTATTCAACACGAGCCGGAATTTCGATCTGTCTTGATGACATGGTTATTCCAGAAACAAAAAATCAACTTTTAAACGATGCCGATGCGCAAGTTAAAGAGATCCAGGCTCAGTACGATGAAGGTTTGATCACCGATGGTGAGCGCTACAACAAGGTTGTGGATATTTGGGCTCAGACGGGTGATAAAGTCGCCAAGCAAATGCAGGGTAAAATTGAGAAACAAGACTTTGACGTCAACGGCGAAACCGTCACCGACGATTCCTTCAACTCAATCTTTATCATGGCTGACTCTGGAGCTCGTGGTTCCGCGGCTCAGTTGAGACAGTTGGCTGGGATGCGTGGTCTGATGGCCAAACCAAATGGTGAGATCATCGAAACTCCGATCACGGCCAACTTCCGAGAAGGTCTATCGGTTCTACAATACTTTATTTCCACTCACGGAGCGCGAAAAGGTCTAGCTGATACCGCTCTTAAGACAGCCAACTCAGGGTATTTGACTCGTCGACTTGTTGACGTTGCTCAAGATGTTGTTGTTGTTGAAGAGGACTGTGGTTCAACAGACGGACTTGAAGTGAGACCAATTGTTGAGGGCGGAGAAGTGATCCACCCCATGGGCGATCGTGTACTTGGACGAATTGTTCTTGAAGATGTGATCGACCCCGCTGACGACACTGTTGTTGTGGCCGCCGGCGAGCAAGTTCTTGAGGATCATATTGATCGCATCGATAATTCGGCCATTGAGAAAATTATGGTGCGTTCTGTGCTGACTTGTAAAACCCGTCGCGGTGTTTGTGTGGGTTGTTACGGACGTGATCTTTCTCGCGGAAACATAGTGAACCTTGGTGAAGCGGTTGGAATTATCGCTGCCCAGTCGATTGGTGAGCCTGGAACTCAGCTGACAATGAGAACATTCCACTTGGGTGGAACAGCCTCTCGTGCCGTTGAGCAATCGGTGCACACATCCCGTTACGACGGTAAAATTAAACTCGAAGGCGTTCAGTTTGTTGAAAACAACGAGGGCAAACTTGTTGTTCTTAACCGTACCGGACAAGTCATGATCACTGATGAAAATGGTCGTGAAAAAGAATCTTTCAAACTGGTTTACGGAACAATCATGAATGTCAAAGAGGGCGACGCTGTCGAGCGTGGAACCAAATTGGCCGAGTGGGATCCGTACTCAAACCCCATTGTTGCCGACGTTTCCGGTACCATTAAATTTGATGGAATCGTTGAAGGCGCCACTGTTGCTGAACAGGTCGACCCTGTGACGGGATTCGCCACAAAGGTGATCACTGAAAGCAAAAGTGCTGACGGTAATAAACCAACTGTTTACATCATGGGTCCTGATGGTGAACCATTGAAACTTCCTGGTCGTGATATTCCCGCCCGTTACGTTGTTCCAGTGGGTGCCCAGCTGATGGTGAACGATGGCGCTCAAATTCACTCCGGTGATATTGTTGCCAAGATTCACAGAGAGACTTCAAAAACAAAAGATATCACCGGGGGTCTACCTCGAGTGGCCGAATTGTTTGAAGCCCGAACTCCTAAAGAGGCCGCCATTGTTTCTGAAATCGATGGTTACGTCACTTTCGGAAAAGATGTTAAAGGCAAGCAGCGTGTGATTGTTACCCCAGATGTGGGTGAGCAAATGGAATACTTGATTCCAAAAGGGAAACACGTGGCCGTTCGTGAAGGTGAGTACGTTAAAGCCGGTGAAGCTTTGATGGATGGACCCACCAACCCGCATGATGTCTTGAAAGTCTTGGGTGAGAAAGAATTGGCACATTATCTTGTTGAGGAGATCCAAGAGGTTTACCGACTTCAAGGTGTGGCCATTAACGATAAACATATTGAAACAATTGTTCGTCAGATGCTTCGTAAAGTGATGGTGACAGATCCAGGTGACACTCGCATGTTGGCTGGAGAGCAAGTTGAGAAGTATATTTTTGAGGAAGAGAATGAAAAAGCGGCCACTGAAGGCGGCCAATTGGCAACTTACGAGCCACTTCTTCTTGGAATCACCAAGGTTTCTTTGAGCACGGAGAGCTGGATTTCAGCGGCTTCTTTCCAAGAAACCACAAAAGTTCTCACAAACGCTGCTGTTCACTCAAAAACGGATAAACTTGTCGGCTTGAAAGAGAACATTATTATGGGTCGTTTGATTCCTGCTGGAACAGGGCTATCTACCTATAAAAAGTGGGGAATTACAGTTGACGAGGCCGATGAAGATTCTGCATCAGCACTGCCAGGAGTGGCAGGAGCCGCAGGAACCACACAGACGACGGTGTAAGATTTAAACTTGACCAAAAGGCGGTAATTTTATAGGTTAGCCGCCTCAAACGATATTTAGGAGTAAAATGCCGACGATTAACCAGTTGATTCGTAAAGAACGAAAGATGAAGAAGCAGAGAAGCAGTTCTCCGGCCCTAACCAAATGTCCTCAAAAAAGAGGGGTCTGTACACGTGTGTACACAACCACTCCTAAAAAACCGAACTCGGCACTACGAAAAGTGGCTAAGGTTCGTCTTTCAAATGGATATGAAGTGATTTCCTATATTCCTGGAATTGGCCACAACCTTCAAGAGCACAGTGTAGTTTTGATCCGCGGTGGACGAGTGAAAGACCTTCCTGGTTGTCGTTACCACATTGTTCGTGGTGTTCTTGATACGCAAGGCGTGTCGAACCGTATTCGCAGTCGTTCAAAATATGGTGCAAAAAAGCCGAAGAGCTAAAGGGTAGATAATGTCACGACGTAAAGGTAATTATAAAAGAGAAATTGCTCCAGATCCAATTTACAACGATGTGCTTTTAGCTAAATTCGTAAACAAGATTATGTTGGATGGAAAAAAGAGTGTGGCTCAATCCCTAGTGTACAGCTCACTTGATCAAATCAAAGATAAAGTGCAAGAAGAAGAGCCTTTGGCTGTTTTTAAGAAAGCCGTAGAGAACATCAAACCTCAGCTTGAAGTTCGTTCTCGTCGTGTGGGTGGAGCGACTTATCAGGTTCCTGTTGATGTTCGTCCTTCTCGTCGAGTCACTTTGGCTTTGCGTTGGTTGTCATCTTACTCTCGCTCACGCGGTGAAAAAGACATGGCCACTCGTATCGCTGGCGAAGTTATCGACGCCTACAACAACCGTGGAAACGCGATCAAAAAGAAAGAAGATGTGCATCGTATGGCTGAAGCCAACCGAGCCTTCTCTCACTACAACTGGTAAGTTTCTTTTTAAATTCCAGTTTCTAGAACGCCGCTCAATTGAAGCGGCGTTTTTATTTTCACTCGCAACCCGCTGCAATTTAAGTTAAAACGATCCCATGTCAGTAGCAGATCCAGAAAAAGTCGAAGAACTCCAATTCACTCGTAACATCGGTATCATGGCCCACATTGACGCCGGAAAAACCACGACCACCGAGCGCATTCTGTATTATTCGGGTAAAAATTACAAAATTGGTGAAGTTCATGATGGTGACGCCACCATGGATTGGATGGAGCAGGAGCAAGAACGGGGGATTACAATCACCTCGGCAGCCACCACAACTTTTTGGGCAGATCATCGGATCAATATCATCGATACCCCTGGACATGTGGACTTCACCATCGAGGTAGAGAGATCGCTGCGCGTTTTGGATGGAGCGGTGGCTGTGTTTGATGCCGTTAGTGGGGTGGAGCCTCAGTCAGAAACTGTCTGGCGGCAGGCCGACCGTTATAAAGTCCCAAGAATTTGTTTTATCAATAAAATGGACCGAGTCGGAGCCGATTATCAAATGTCTGTCGATTCGATTCGTGAAAAGCTTGCCGGCAATCCTGTCAAAGTCCAAATTCCGATTGGAGCCGAGGACGAATTTTCAGGAGTTATTGATTTAATATCGGGAAAAGCCCTGATTTGGGATGGTGACGACAAAGATGCCAAATATGAAATTCGCGAAATACCCAGTGATCTTCAAGATGATTACGATCTGGCTCGCGAGCAACTGATTGAATCCTTAGCCGATCAAAGTGACAAAATCGCTGAAATGTATTTAGGGGGAGAAGACATCCCTGAAGATGTCATCAAAGAGGCTTTGCGCCAAGCAACCTTGAATCTTTCCATCACCCCGGTTTTTTGCGGATCCGCTTTTAAAAATAAAGGGGTTCAAACATTATTGGATGGTGTGATTGCCTTCCTTCCCAGTCCTCTTGAGCGTCCTGGGATCGTTGGTGTCGATGCCAGAAAGCCAGAAAAAGAAGTGAAGTGTCCCACCGAGTTCGACACTCACACCGTGGCCATGGCCTTTAAAATTGCCAGTGATCCTTTTGCGGGCTCTTTGACCTACGTGCGTGTTTATTCTGGGGTTGTGAAGCAAGGCTCACAATTATTCAATTCTCGAGAAGAGAAAAAAGAAAGAATTCAAAAGCTGGTTCGAATGCACGCCAACTCGCGTGAAGAGATAAAAGAACTGAAGGCCGGGGATATCGGCGCCGTTGTCGGTCTCAAATTCACTGGAACCGGAGACACTCTTTGTGAGTCCGCCCATCCGGTGATTCTTGAAGCCATTGAATTTCCCGATCCCGTGATTTCGGTTGTCATCGAAGCCAAATCAACAGCTCAGCAGAAAAAGATGATGGAAAGCTTACAGCGATTGATTCAAGAAGATCCGTCCAGTGCTTTGAGCACTGATAAGGAAACGGGCCAACTCCTTTTAAGTGGTATGGGCGAGCTCCACCTGGAAATTTTAGTGGATCGTCTGAAGCGCGAATTTAAAGTGGATGCCAACGTGGGTAAACCACAGGTTTCTTATCGTGAGACCATTGGAGCGAAGGCTGGCAAAGCTAAAACCTTTGAACGCGAGGTCGCTGGTAAGTTGCAAGCCGCCACTGTTGGCGTTGCTCTTGAAAAGCTAGAAGGCTCCGTTCCTAACCAAGTGACTATCTCTGTCGAAGATAAGCGTTTAACTCCAGAGTTTAAGCAAGCGGTGATCAAGGGTGTGACGGAAGCTTTTGAAAATGGTGTGATTGCTGGTTACCAAGTCTTGGGAGTCAAAGCTGTCATCAATAAAATTGAATTTGAAGAAGAGTCGGCCGCCATTCCAGCCTTTCAAATCGCAGCCTCCATGGCTTTACGTGAAGCTTTAAGAGAAGCTAAATGTGAGTTGATGGAGCCCATGTTTTATTTGGAAGTGGTTTGTCCTGAGGACTTTTTGGGGGCCGTTATTGGCGATATCAATTCCCGCCGCGGCAAAGTGATTTCAACTAAGGCGAAAGGTCATTTGCAGGCCATCGAGGCCGAAGCGCCTTTAGCGGAACTTTTTGGTTACGCCACCGACCTGCGCTCGTTGACCCAAGGTCGTGGAACTTTCATTATGAAGTTCAACGAATACGCTTTGATGCCGCAGAGAACCCAACGAGAACTTCTTGAGAAAATGGGGCGTATTTAAAGTTTGCACCATGAATCAAAGCTTGCTCCGCATAGGCGAGATGGGTTCCTGCAAAGCTGTCCTTTCCAAGTCACTTCGAAAAACAATTAAAGTAAAACAGTGACCGACCCTCAATTCTGAGGGCTCAAACTAAGCAATCACTTTCCTTTTAACTTCCAAACCAAAAGCTTTAATAGAAAAGACAGTTTCGTGTGTTGAAACGAAAGCAACTGATCGTTGGCATTTAATGGAACAGAGTAGGCCTTTATGGCTTCCTGGTCAGTTTCCTGAGCGTAGTATGTGTTGATGCCATCGAAGTAGACGGCCTTGTAACCATTGTTTTTTAAAATCTCTTCGCTGCGAGTGGCGTCGACTTTCTTGTCGCTTTTAACTCCCACAGATTCCAGAATAATAAGGCGGGGTTTCAGGACCGAAAAATCGATACCTTCAAGAACTATCTCTTCGGCTCCCTCAACATCGATTTTTAAGAAATCCACATCTTTGTTGTCGGCAAACTCTTGATAGATACTAGTTAAAGTTCGCGCATCCATATCGACCACTGTTTTCTGCAAACCTTCATAGACATGCTCTGATTCTTTCTGTGGTGTTTCTCCGACAAAAGATATTTTGGGATCCGAGGCAATATTAGAAAACTTCACCGAACCATTTTTATTGAATGCCACACAGTTAAGGTTCACGTCATTGCTTCTGTTTTTTTGCAAAAGAGAAAATTGCTCCTTGTTGGGCTCAATATTGATGCCCTTCCAACCACGGTCGTAAAAATATTTGGTCACCGAGTCTTTGTTCGGATGAGCGGCACCGACATCAATATAGAAACCCTTATTCTTTTTGAATAATCGTGAAATTAAGATGTCTTCATAGTTTTGCGCGTAGGAAATATTCAGCATACTTATGCTCCCGTCAAATATCGAATCTTAGACTATTCACTGGACCTTAAAAAGTAAACAAAACGATGTCTCGAGAAATTTAGAGCCTCGTGTCGAGTTTCATCACCTTTGAATCATTTGTTCATTGTTAAGTGTTGGGTCAAAGTCTTGAATCGGGATATCACCAATAAATGAGGGTTCAAGGCTTGAGTCAGCTGCGCCCGCTCGCAGAACTCTTTGGTTGCGAATGCGATCGAGAATTGCCTCAGCGTCACAGGTTCCGTTGGCATACATTGGCATTCGCAAGCTCGCAGTGCCAGAAGGGGCGCCGTCATAAATCCGCTCCCAAGGTCGGCCTTTGATATGGACAACCACCCACTGAGGGCTAAAAAATTCTTCGACCGAAGCATTGTCAACTTGGCGAGTCTCCCGATCCACCACAAAATGAAAATCGATGCTGGTATTATCGATCGTGGTTTCCGCGCCTTCAGCAAATCCTTGCATGAGCATGCGAATCCTGGGTTCCTCTCGTAGGCCTCTTAGTTCACGTTCAATCTGTGCCATACACGGCAGTTGACCTCGTATATTCTGATACTGACTTTGCTCAGGGGAATAGAAGTTATATCCATAGTCGACACGATTGATGACCACATTCACATTAAAGGTGAAATCATCAGCGAATAAAGGGGGACTCCAAAGCAGCGATGAAAATAGAACAGAAAAAAATAGAATTCGGTATAAAGATGTTTTCATGAATCCCATTAGTTGCAATTTGAATTCCAATCCACGGGCGTTGATTGTGACTTCAGAGTCAACCCGTGTAAAATCGTGTTGGAATGGACCCAAAATTGTCGCTCCGATTGGTTTGAAACTTATTTTTACAATTTTCTTTAAGAGAAGGGTGGCTCAAGAATATGAGCCACCTACAGGCGATTTACATTTCAATGGGTGATAAAAAGGGAAGTTGATCGGTCGCACTGTTGCCATTCCTAGGACCGTCGGTGCCGTTTCCATTGGGTTGTGGTGGGTTTTGACCAAAATGGCAAATGTTGGGATTTCTGCGAAAATTATTACAACGTCTTTGGTTGGCGCTGGTGTTTCGAAAGCAAACATGAAGATGGTCGTCATGAGCCACCAAGCTGCGAAAGCCCAATCGAGAAAACCGAGGATCATTGAAAAAGGCTTGGGGACGAGATCGTCGGGTATGAGCTGTTTCGATGCCCCCCTCTTCAATTAATAGCTGTGTGAACTGATAAGTCAGGTCGGAATTGTAGGTGGAGCGATTATTGATATTGGTTTCGACAAGACCGGCGCCTGGATTTCGCATCGGCCAGATATCGATACACTGACCGCGGCGGTGGGAGGCGTGGGGCCACTCACCGGGCATGCGATGTCCGAAGCCAGCGTCTCCGTACATAATCCGGCAGTGAGGGGCATTGTCAGGACAATGGCGCTCTCTCCACATTTGTGAGACTCGAGCAAACATGCAGGCTGGAATGGGTTGTAAATGGGGGCGTGTTCGGTGCGAGCGAATATGTTTTCCACCACAAGGGCCTTCGGTGCCGTCGCCAGACATAGGAAGCTCCCATCGATCACCCGAGGTGCGATCAGCCACGCCACGAAAAAAGTCTAAAAAATCCTCGTTGGGATTGATCGGATCCGGCAGTGAATCCTCTTCGGGGTGAGGGATTGGAGAATCGTTGTTCGGGTGATCTGTCCACTCTGAAACTCGGGCTCTCGTGCCGTTTGTCAAAGCAATGGTGTTGCCACGAAAATTGGTAATAGGAATATAGCTTGTGAAAATGTAACCCATTCCGTGTTCAACGCGCACATAACCATTTTCGGTGACTTCAGTACATCGATAGTAGCGTCCATGGGTTCGGAGAAGGTGTCCGATCGAGCCTCCGTCACCCCAAGCGGCATCATCGGTGGGATTATCATACGTTCGTTGTCTGCGAACGTCGGGGGTGTCTTTGATTTCACAACGGTCTTCTGCCAAGGCTGCTGTGGCGGTAGAAAGACCGACCGTTAGCAAAATCAATTTCATTAGCTTTTTCATTTTTATCCTTTGGTTAAAACCATCCGTCTGTTCTATTAAAGAGCAAGGTTTACGCCAAAGAGGCAGCACCTGTCCCATACTGAGACATCAAAAAATCAATAAATCAAGAGACTTACAATTTTGATAGGAAGGCGGATGGCAAACGGGTGTCAGATGACTAACAGGGCGAATATTGTCACCCGCTTGCAAAAAAAATGGACGTTATAAAAAAACCAGAGAGTGGTGGCACCAACAACTCTGTTAACCTTAGATCGCTCCTTAAAAAGTTTATTATCCATGTTTCATTTTGAGACATAGGCTTACAGCTAAGCAGAGGCGGGGATGGGGGCTGTTCGATTTCTGAGGACGGCCCCATTGCGGATTTGCAGAAGGACTGACCATCGAAAGGCAGTGGCGATTGAATCGCTCAATTTTTAAAAAAATCCCAGAATAAACCGATAAGTTTAAGTGGTGAAATTTATCGTTTTTATCCTTTTTATTAATCTGGCCGTGGTCAACAGTTTGGCAACGTCTGATGCGACTTCGACAGACGTCACCACCGAAGAGTCTGCGGACCCTGATCAACAGTGCGCAGAATTTCTTGAGCGTACCCAACAGGGCTTAATTTCAAAACTTGAAACTATGATTGCTGAAAACCGGGTTCAAGCAACCTGTCTCCTATCGCAAGTCCCCTCCACCGAATGTGGCTCATTTCAAAATCACATCCTTGAGCAGCTTCCGGACTACGAAAGGTTTCGTATTCTTAACTCGCTAAATTTGGCGACTCATCAGCCAGGTTCGGATTTTGAACTGAGTGCAGACACAGGAAACGCCATTCGCCGAAACTTGTCGCGATTGTCAGAAACCGAACAAGAACAAATGTGGCAAGAGCACCAACAACATCAAAGAGATTATATCCAAAGTTGGTGGCCGCAGAATAACCAGCGGTTTCCCAACTGGCGACAGTGTGTGGTGGATGGTGAAAATGGTTTGAATCTTCAGCCGATGCAGTACTCGGGGCGCACATCGGTGGCCTTGTTTCCAAATTTCGATCGTGATCCTCCGCGCCAGTTTCGGCAAGAGTGCCAGCAAATGTATTCTTATTGGCGAGAGCTTCCTTTCGCTGTTGGTATAGGCTTTCATGCAACGGATGCGGTTCGCCCGCAGCTTGATGAATTAACAGAGCAATACGAGCCCTGGATGCATATGTTAAGGGCGGACACCTCTTCTATGAGTCGTCAGGAAAAACTCAATCAAGCGGCACGAGCCCACAATCAGTACGGAGAGCAATTGAACATTCTCTTGCGGTGGGTTCAGGGGCTCCGTGGGGATACCCGTGACGAACTTTTAGCGTTTGAAAATATCAGAGCCGATTTAAATGGCGAATCCTATTGTCAGGACTATTCAAGGTTTGGTTGGAACGATCTTGCTGATATTGGCTTGATGTTGATTCCCGGGTTTAATCTTGCAAAGAATATTTTTCATGACAGTCCTCTAAATGATGCCGCTTTTCTCGCTGGCTTTGCAAACTACGAAGAGTATCGTCAACGACGCGAGGAAATTGCAAGAGAGATTGGGCTAAGTGCTCTCATAGTGACTCCGCAAGGCGCTGCCGAAGCTGTCGCTATTAGTCGTTTGGCGCGGGTGGCAGAGCATGCCTCACCATTGGTGCGGCGCCTGGCTGGGCGTGTGGGCAGCATGTTCAGTCGCAACACCGGCCCGGTTCGTTTGTCGTCACTGAATCTCTCCGAAGAGTTGGGCCGGGGGGCTGAAAAGATCGCTTATGATCTGGGGGATGGTGATGTTGCTTTAGTCCATAACCTTTTTGACCGCGCCGGCAATCCGCTTTCTCCCGAGCGTCTAACCCCCGAGTTTTTTGAAAGAGTTCGTCGAGATTTGGATGACATCAGGGGAATGGCTGAGACCTTTGAGGGTTTGACTTTCAATGGACAAGCTCTGTATCCCAGGGTGGGGCGAGAGATTGTCGACGATCAAGGGCGATTGATCGGTTACGTCACAGAACGTGTGAATGGTGAGCCGTTTGACCGGATCGCCAGTCGTTTGACGGCCGGAGAGCGACAAGAGGTGCTCACCCAAGCTCGAGCTCAGTTAGCTATGATGTATGAGCGAGGCCTTATGCACGGTGACGCCCACGCTGGCAATCTCATGGTTTCGCGAGCCGCCGATGGCACCATTCAAGCGCGCTTTGTTGATTTCACCGCACCAACCAGTAGCTGGAACAGGAACAGTGACTATGATGTCTTCACTTCATCAATGGCTGAGCATCGAGTTCCCAATATTAACTCTGCTATACCGACACGGTTTTCTGGAAATTGGGTCGAAGCCGCAACTCCTTACCGCGGCATTTCTGGCCTTGAGGTGGCTCCTGCCCGAACCATCAATGGCGCGACGTTCCCTCAGACCGATCGTTTGGGGGCTCACCAGACTTACGACAATATAATCAATGGAATGCTCAATCGGATGGATCAAGGGAGGGAATTGTCCGCCGCTGAAATTGAAATTCTTGAAGAGTTTACAGGGGTCGCCCGAGCGGTGGCCGAAGCCTCTGGTGACACAGCACGAATAACTCGTTTAAATTCATCAGACATTGGCACTCGCACCGAGGCTCTGATACAAGAGGGTCGAAACATCATCGGAACCGCCGATGGGCGATTGATATTGATCGGAATTCCTGGAAATTGATGAAATTCCCCTCTCTTTTTCAGCGAATTCTAGGACTTTGACGCTCTCAAGAAAGTCTCCGAAATATCTAAAAAAAATCCGAAAAAGCCCTTTGACAAAGCCACCCCCCAACGTGCATACTCGCCGGTCTACATTGTTAAAACTAGTGCTAGTGGCCTGTTTGAAGCGATCAATTATTCAGTTTTCACTAGTGATATTAAAGATTTGAAGAGGCGTTCAAAAATGCAGAGTCAAAAAATTCGTATTCGATTAAAAGCCTTCGACCATAAGCTCTTGGATCAATCCACTCGAGAGATTGTCGATACGGCTCGCCGCACGGGCGCGCGGATTGCGGGACCTATCCCCCTTCCGACTCGCAAAAATAAATATACAGTCCTTCGTTCTCCTCACGTTGATAAAAAATCCCGTGAGCAGTTCGAAATCCGAACGCACAAAAGATTATTAGATATTTTGGAACCCACTCAGCAAACAATCGACCAACTCATGAAGTTGGATCTGTCTGCGGGTGTTGATGTTGAAATTAAACTTTCTGCTGAATAGAGGTATGAGAGATGAGCGAAGAAAATAAACCGGAAGAGGCGGTCACCGAAGAACAGACCCAGGCTTCCGCTGAGAATAACGAAGAAACCACTCAAGAAGCCGCTTCAAGCAAAACAGTTGCTCTCGATGGTATGTTTGGTTTCAAAGTTGGAATGTCCTCTGTTTACACAGAGGCTGGAGTCCAGGTTCCCGTAACAGTTTTAAAAGTTCAGCCTTGGACTGTCACTCAGGTAAAAACTCAAGATAAAGATAAGTATTCAGCAGTGCAAATTGCTCTTCTTGATAAAGCCGAGAAGAAAATGAGCAAGGCCGAAAAGGGTCACCTCAAGGGTGTCGATGCGACCAAAGCCGCTCGCTTCACCCGTGAAATTCGTCAAGAACTTCCAGAGGGTGTGACTGTTGGTCAAGAAGTGGACGTAACCACTTTCGAAAAAGGTCAAAAATTAAGAATCACTGCAAAGTCTAAAGGACGCGGTTTCGCAGGGGTCATGAAGCGTTGGAATTTCGGTGGGGGCCCTGGTTCTCACGGATCGACTTTCCACCGTCAGCCGGGCTCTATCGGAAACTGTACGTTCCCTGGTCGTGTGATGCCTGGGCGTAAAATGCCAGGTCACTTTGGCGACAAAAATGTAACAGTGAAAAATGTTGAGGTTGTTGATGTGCAATCAGAAGAAGGGTTGATCCTTGTAAAAGGTCCTGTTCCTGGTGCTCGCAACGGTCTTGTAAGAATGCAGAAGCAAGGGTGATCGTGATGGCTAAAGTTGATGTTTACGATTGGAAAAAGAAAAAGACAGGCGACATCGAAGTGCCTGAGCAAATGGTGAACGAAGAAATTCGTAAAGATATTCTTCACTCTCTTGTTCGTTGGCAGTTGGCAAGTCGTCGTGCCGGTACACACGATACAAAAAACCGTGGTGATGTAAGAGCCAGTAGTATCAAGCCTTATAAACAGAAAGGGACTGGTAATGCTCGTCAGGGGTCACGCGCCTCTATGCTTTTACGTG
Source organism: uncultured Pseudobdellovibrionaceae bacterium (assembly GCA_964588335.1). Taxonomy (GTDB): domain Bacteria; phylum Bdellovibrionota; class Bdellovibrionia; order Bdellovibrionales; family JAGQZY01; genus JAGQZY01. Next base: position 97,831 of record CAZPOV010000011.1, read on the forward strand.
GTGGTGCTGTGGCTCACGGTCCACACCCCAGAGACTACAGCTTCAGCATGAACAAAAAAGTGAAGCAATTGGGTCTTCGCTCAGCCATTTCTTACCTTAATAAAGAGGGGCGCATGTTTGTGGTTTCAGACATGGCTTCTAAAGATGGGAAAACAAAAGAACTGGCTGAAAGAATTAAGAATTTTGAATTGAGCAAAGTCCTTCTTATTGATGAAAATAAAGACGCGATGTTTGCAAGAGCCTCACGTAACATTCCAAAGGTTCGTTACAACTCAGTTGAGGGTCTAAACGTCTATGACTTGCTCAAATACGATGCCGTAATTTTTACTCAAGCATCATTGGGTAAAGTGGCTCAAAAGTGCGGAGTACAATCATGATGGATATTATCAAGAGACCACTATTAACGGAAAAGTCGTCATCTTACAGTGATTATGACACTTATGTTTTTGAAGTCAGCAAAACGGCTTCTAAAACCCAAGTTCGTGAAGCTGTAGAAAAGGCTTTTGATGTAAAGGTCACCGATGTTCGAACTTTAATCTACCGAACACGTTGGCTGAAGAAGTACGCGAAATTTGGTCCGCCAAAATATAAGAAGAAAGCATTTGTTAAATTGGCTAAAGGTCAAAAGATTTCAATTTTTGAGGGAGCTTAACCATGGGTATTAAGAAGTATCGCCCGACGAGCCCGGGACGCCGAGGGATGACAGGGTTTGATTTTAGTGAAATCACTAAAGACAAACCAGAAAAGTCACTCACTAAGTCCCTAAAGAAGAATGGTGCCCGTAACAACTACGGACGCATCACTATTCGTCACCAAGGTGGTGGGCACAAAAGAAAATACCGTATGGTCGACTTTCTCCGTAATAAGTTAGAAGTTCCAGCCAAAGTTGTAGCGATCGAATACGATCCTAACCGAAGCTGTCGAATTGCCCTTCTTCATTACGCCGATGGAGCAAAAAGTTACATCATCGCGCCTGTTGGGTTGAATGTTGGTGACTCTGTGATGTCTTCATCCAAGGCCGATATCAAGCCTGGAAACAGTCTTTTGCTTTCAGAAATGCCCGTTGGAACGATCATCCACAACATCGAATTGCGTCCTGGAAAGGGTGGTCAACTTTGTCGTGGAGCGGGAACTGAGGCGACTCTAGTGGGTCGTGTTGGCAAGATGGCTCAGATTAAATTGCCTTCAGGTGAGGTTCGCGAAGTGCTTTCGAAGTGTCGCGCCACCGTCGGTCAAGTTGGAAACACTGATAACGAGAACGTAACAATTGGTAAAGCGGGTCGTACACGTTGGAAAGGCAAGCGTCCTTCTGTTCGTGGTATGGCAATGAACCCTGTTGATCACCCAATGGGTGGTGGTGAAGGTCGTGGTAAAGGAAATCATCCGACCACACCTTGGGGTCAGCCTTGTAAAGGTCACCGTACACGTCAAAACAAAGCAACCGATCGTTTTATTATTAAACGTCGCAAGAGCAATAAGAAGAAGTAAGGAGTCGTAGTGGCACGCTCAATGAAAAAAGGACCATTTGTAGACGATCATTTGATGAAAAAAGTGATCACCGCCAGCGAAGGTGGAGACAAAAAAGCGATCAAGACTTGGTCTCGTCGCTCCACAATCCTCCCAGAAATGATCGGATTGACTTTAGCTGTACACAATGGACGTAAGTTTGTTCCTGTGTATGTGAATGAGAACATGATTGGACATAAACTTGGTGAGTTCGCCAATTCGCGAACTTTCCACGGACACGCTGAGAAAAAGAAAAAGTAGGTAAGTCATGGAAGTAAAAGCAAGTTTAAAAAACGCAAAGATTGGCGATCAGAAGGCTCGAATTGTTGCCGATATGGTGCGTGGAAAGATGGTAAACGATGCCATCCGAATCCTTACCTTCGATAACAAAAAGCCTTCAATGATGATCAAAAAACTTGTTGAGTCAGCGGTTGCAAATGCTGATCAAAAGCAAGTTATTGATATCGACAATTTGTATATTAAAGAAATTATGGTGGACAAAGGGCCTTTTTTGAAAAGGTATCAACCTCGAGCACAAGGTCGAGCCTTTGTTATTAAAAAGAAGTCGAGCCACATCAGCCTCGTATTGGATGAAAGGTAGTATTCATGGGTCAGAAGGTTAATCCTATTGGTTTAAGAGTTGGAGTCATCAGAACTTGGGAAAGCCGTTGGTTTGCTCAAGGTGGTTTATACGCCAATCAATTGCATGAAGACTTAAAATTAAGAACTCATCTAAAAAACAAGTTGAAGCACGCTGGTGTTGCAAAGATTGAGATGGAGCGAGCGGCTAACAAGTTGAAGGTGATTATTTCAACGGCTCGCCCTGGTGTTGTTATTGGAAAAAAGGGTGCCGGCATTGATGCTCTAAGAGACGAGCTGCAAAGCATGACACCCAATGAAGTGCGCGTAAATATTCAAGAGGTTCGCAAGCCCGATGTGGACGCTCAGTTGGTCGCAGAAAATATTGCGATTCAGTTAGAGAAACGGATCTCTTGGCGTCGAGCTCTTAAAAAGGCGATCGCATCAGCCATTCGTGGTGGTGTTCGTGGAGTGAAAGTTCAGGTTTCTGGGCGTTTGGATGGAGCGGAAATCGCTCGTACGGAATGGTACAACGAAAAGTCTGTTCCTCTTCATACGCTTCGGGCTGATATTGACTACGGAACAGCCGAAGCGGCCACGACCTACGGGATCATTGGCTTGAAGGTTTGGATCTATAAGGGCGACGTTCTTTCCCAGAAGGAAGTTGAGGAGGCTGGTCGTGTTAAGTCCTAAAAGAGTCAAATGGAGAAGACAACATAAAGGACGTCGTAGAGGTTATGCCAACCGTGGAAGCGATGTCAGTTTTGGAGATTATGGATTGCAGGCCCAAGGTGATGCTTGGATGACCTCTCGTCAAATTGAAGCGGCTCGTATTGCTATCAGTCGTTCAGTCAAACGGGGTGGTAAAGTTTGGATCCGTGTGTTCCCTCATAAGCCTATTTCGAAAAAGCCGGCTGAGGTTCGAATGGGTAAAGGTAAAGGGAGTCCCGAGTATTGGGCGGCCGTCGTTCGTCCTGGACAGGTTCTTTTTGAAATCAATGGTGTTTCAAAAGAGCAGGCTCAAGAAGCTTTCCGTCTTGCGGGATCTAAAATGCCTTTTAAGACAAAATTTATCTCAAGAGAAGTTGAGGCCTAAGATGAGTAAGTATGATGATATAAAAAACCTAAGCACTGTTGAGTTGCACAAGAAATTGCGTGAAACAAAACAGAACATGTTCGAAGCGAAGATGAAAAACGCCATGGGGCAGTTAACCAATCCCATTTCAATTCGCAATATGCGAAAAGATGTCGCTCGCCTTCGCACAGCTTTAACAGCGAATACGAAAGCGAATTGAGGTAAAGAATGGCAACTGAAACGACTCAAAAGACGCGCGGTAGAAGAAACGAAGTGACTGGGCAAGTGATTAGCGACAAGATGGATAAAACTGTTAAGGTTCAAATCTATCGTGTGGTTAAGCACCCAAAATATAAAAAATATGTCCGTCGAACTTCTGTCTTTACAGCTCACGATGGTGATAACAAAGCGAAGACTGGCGATACCGTTCGTATCGTTGAAACACGCGCTTTAAGTAAAACAAAACGTTGGAAAATAGCTGAAATCGTACAAGAAGCGAAAGTAGGGGTGGTACGATGATTCAAATGCAAACCCGTATGCGAGTGGCTGATAACTCTGGAGCGAAAGAAGTTCAGTGTATCAAAGTTATCGGTGGCTCTAAAAGAAGAACAGCCTCAGTGGGCGACATCGTTGTTGTCTCTGTAAAATCAGCACTTCCCACTTCAAAAGTGAAGAAGGGTGAGGTGGCTAAAGCTGTTATCGTAAGAACAAAAAAACAAATTCGCAGACCCGACGGATCCTATATTCGATTCGACGACAATGCAGCGGTGTTGGTTAACGTCAACAAAGAGCCTGTTGGAACGCGTATTTTTGGCCCAGTGGCAAGGGAACTTCGAGCGAAGCAATTCGTGAAGATTATTTCTTTGGCACCGGAAGTGTTGTAATTGGACGAGGTGATAAGGTGAACCGTTTACAAGAAAAATATCAGAAGGAAGTGGCACCAGCGATTATGAAGTCGTTAGGGCTTAATAATAAAATGGAAGTTCCACGAATTGAGAAAATTGTGATTAGCAGCTGTCTTCCTGATGCGGTTCAAAACTCTAAAGTTTTGAACTTAGCCGCCGAAGAGCTGACGACCATTTCAGGTCAAAAAGCTGTGATTACCAAAGCTAAAAAATCCCTTGCGAACTTTAAACTTCGCGAAGGAATGCCTTTGGGAGTAACGGTGACTCTTCGTAAAGAAAGAATGTGGTCTTTTATGGATCGCTTGATTTCAGTGGCTCTGCCTCGCGTTCGAGATTTTCGTGGAATGCCACCAAAGGGATTTGATGGACGTGGAAACTATAACATGGGCTTGAAAGAGCAAATTGTTTTCCCAGAGATCAACTACGATAAAGTTGATAAAGTTCGCGGGATGAACATCACAATTTGTACAACAGCCAAAGACGATGCACAGGGGAAAGCTTTGCTTGATAGCTTTGGCTTTCCATTCAGGAAGTAGGAGATAAGATGGCTCGTTTAGCAATGATTGTTAAGGCACAAAAGGAACCCAAATTTAAAGTCCGTCAGGTCAACCGTTGTCGTTGTTGTGGGCGCCCCCGTGGTTTCATGAGAAAATTCCAAATGTGCCGTATTTGTTTTAGATCTTTAGCCAGTAAAGGTATGATCCCTGGCGTAACCAAGTCCAGCTGGTAAGGAGTTTAGTGTGGATACAATTGGCGATTTTTTAACTCGAATTCGAAATGCCCAAGCGGCTCGTCACGAAAAAGTGGACATTCCAGCTTCTAATATGCGTGTGGGTATTGCGAAAGTTTTGAAAGAACAAAATTATATTTCCAACTACAAAGTTGTTAAAGATAGCAAGCAGGGCATGATGCGTGTTTACCTTCGTTATAACGAAGAGGGTAAGGGCTGTATCGGTCGTTTAAAAAGATACAGTAAGCCAAGTCGTCGTGAGTATGTGAAGGCCAAAGAAATCCCCAACATTCGCGCCGGTTATGGATTGTCAATTTTGAGTACAAGTAAAGGAATCTTGAGTGGTGGCCAGGCCAAGGATCAGAATCTTGGTGGCGAACTACTCTGTGTTGTTTGGTAGGTAAAAGATGTCACGAATTGGAAAATACCCAGTAGAGTTTGATAGTAAAGTTACAGTCACTGTCACTCCTGATAATGAAGTGGTCGTAAAAGGTGGAAAATCCACCCAGACTATTAAAATGCTACCACAAGTGAAAGCGAAGGTAGAGGACGGTAAGGTTGTCATCGAGCGTACAGAAGAGTCCCAAAAAGGACGTGCTCTCCATGGTTTATACCGCTCACTCGTACAAAACGCTGTGACTGGGGTAACAGAAGGCTTTACGAAAACTTTGATCCTTAACGGTGTTGGTTATCGTTCTTCTGTTTCTGGAAAGACTCTAGAATTGTCTATTGGATTTTCACACCCCATCCAATTTCCAATTCCTGATGGCATTGAAGTTAAAGTTGAAAAGCAAACCACAGTTCACATTACTGGAGCCAGTAAGGAACAAGTAGGACAAGTGGCAGCTAAAATTAGAAACTATCGTCCGCCTGAGCCTTTCCTAGGAAAAGGTATTCGATACAGTGATGAAGTGATTCGCCGTAAAGAAGGAAAGTCGGCAGGTAAGTAACGAGGTCTGATATGAGAGTAACAATTAAGAGAAAATGGAGCAATCGCATGAAGCTCCGTATGAAAAAGAAGCTGAAAATCAGAAAAAAGGTTTGGGGAACCGATGAACGCCCTCGCCTCTGTGTTTTCAAAAGCTCGAACAATGTGTATGCCCAGATGATCGATGATACGACCGGGCAAACAATCGTAAGTGCATCGACTCTTGCTGACAAAATTGACGGCAAAGGAAAAGAAGCAGCTGCGCAAGTGGGCAAATTGATTGCTGAAAGAGCAAAAGAAAAAAACATCACCAAAGCCGTTTTTGATCGTAGTGGTTATAAATATCATGGACGCATTCGATCTATCGCTGAGGGTGCACGTGACGGTGGATTACAGGTTTAGGAGATAACGGATGCAAGAAACACCAGAATACGAAGAAAGAGTGGTTTCAATTAGACGAGTGGCGAAAGTTGTAAAAGGCGGACGTCGATTTTCATTCTCAGCTCTTGTGGTGGTTGGTAACGGCCATGGCAGTGTTGGATTTGGAATGGGTAAAGCCGGTGAGGTACCTGAGGCTATTGGAAAAGCGTCTCGCAGTGCCAAAAAAGGTTTTGTCGACTTTCCTTTGGTAGAGGGAAGAACAATTGCCCACGAAGTTGTGGGTGAGTTTGGGGCTGCACGAGTGATTATGCGTCCCGCCGCTCCAGGAACTGGTGTTATTGCTGGTGGCCCTGTACGAGCGATTTTGGAGTCAGTGGGAGTGAAGGACATTCTAACAAAATGTGTTGGAACACGGAACGCAAACAACGCAGTTCGTGCCACATTGAATGGTCTTTCTCAGCTGCAAGGAAAAGAATTTTTAACGACCTATAAGTAAGACGATTTGAGGATTTAAACATGGCAAAGCAATTTAGAGTGAAATTAAAGAGAAGTCTGATCGGATGCACTCAGACCCAAAAAGACGCTGTCCGTTGTCTTGGGTTGAAGAAGCGCGAATCTGAAGTTGTTGTGCCTGATCATCCTGCAACTCGCGGTCAGATCTTAAAAGTTCAGCATCTTCTTGATGTAAAGGTGGAGAAATAAGATGAGTTTGTTATCAGAATTAGCACCGAACAAAGGTGCAACGCATAAGAAGAAAAGAGTGGGCCGTGGTGACGGTTCAAACTGGGGTGGTACCTCTGGAAAAGGCCACAAAGGCCAAAAAGCGCGATCGGGTGGTTCTATCCGTTGGGGCTTCGAGGGTGGGCAAATGCCGATCCAAAGACGTCTTCCTAAGTTTGGATTTAAAAACACTCAGTTCAAGAACAACTATGTTATCATCAATCTCCAACAGCTTAATAAGTTCGATGGTGAGGTGACTCCAGAGTCTTTAGTGGAAATGGGCTTCATGAAAAAAGCCGAAAAACTAAAAGTTTTAGCTAAAGGCAAGTTGGACAAATCTTTGACTGTGAAGGCCCATAAATTTAGTGAGGCGGCTAAAACAGAAATCGAAAAAGCTGGTGGAAAAGTAGAACTCATCTCCTAATAGAGGTAACAGTGGCATCAACAGCATCGGCAACCGCGCAAACAGAAAGTCTTTTGCAGAACGAAGACCTACGCAATCGACTATTATTCACATTATTTGTTTTACTCATCTATCGTTTGGGTGTGCACGTCCCGACTCCCGGGATCAACAGTGATGTCGTAAAATCTTTCTTTGAAACCCAGGGAGGCCTTTTCGGTCTTTTCAACACCTTCACCGGTGGAGCTCTGAACCAGTTCAGCGTATTTGCTTTGGGAATCATGCCCTATATCTCGGCGTCGATTATTTTCCAGCTGTTAACAGCTACCATCCCTTACCTTGAGGCCCTGAAAAAAGAAGGCCAACACGGGCAAAGAAAAATCACCCAATACACCCGTTGGTCGACTGTTGTTCTGGCCATGGTGCAAGGGTATGCCATTTCAAGTTGGTTGATGGGGCAAAGTGGTCCCGGAGGCGAAGCTCTTTATTATCCACAGGTTGGACCTATTCCTTTCCAAGTGATGACTGTTGTGACTCTTGTTGCTGGTACCTGTTTTATCATGTGGCTCGGTGAGCAGATTGATGAGTTTGGTATTGGCCAAGGTGCCAGTTTAATCATTTATGCCGGTATCGCGGCGGGTATCCCTAGCGGAGCCATGGGCCTTTGGACATTGGTATCCAATAACCAAATCAATGGACTTTTAGCCTTAATGCTTTTGGGTTTTATGGTTGGAACCGTAGCCTTCATTATATTTATGGAAGTGTCTCAGCGTCGATTGCCGATTCATATCTCTCAAAAAGGCGGCGGAAAAGGGCAGATGATGGGAAGTTTCTTTCCAATCAAGGTCAACCCATCAGGGGTTATTCCTCCGATTTTCGCCAGCTCGATTTTAATGATGCCAGCGACCATTTCCAGTTTTTCAGATGCCGCTTGGGTACAAATCTTACAAGATTACATGAATCCACTCAGCCCAACAGGTGGTGGACTCTATAATATTCTGTTTATCGCTTTGATTGTTTTCTTCTGTTTTTTCTACACAGAAATTGTGTTTCCTCCTCAGGAAATCGCCGACAATCTTAAGAAGTCAGGGAAATTTATTCCTGGGATTCGCGCCGGAAAAAGCACGGCCAATTATATTGCAAAAGTCATGGAGCGCGTGAATGTGGTGGGTGCCATCTATTTAAGTGCTGTGTGTATTTTACCAACGATTTTGATCGCACGTTTAAATGTTCCTTTCTACTTTGGTGGTACCAGTTTGCTGATCCTTGTGGGTGTTGCGATCCAGATGATTGAGAAAGTGAATAGCTATCGTTACGAAGCCATCATTAAAGCTCAACGTCGTCCTCGAAAGAAAAGGGTTCAGTTTTGAGTATTGTTTTGTTTGGTCCTCCTGGGGCCGGTAAAGGAACACAAGCCAAGAAAATGGTTGAGTCGAGCAATCTGATTCACGTAAGCACCGGTGACTTATTCCGTGCTGCCATGAAAAATGAAACTCCTCTTGGGCTTGAGGCAAAATCCTACGTCGACTCTGGAAATTTAGTTCCCGACAGTGTGACCATTGGTTTAGTCAAAGAAGTCATCCAAAAGAATCCTTCCGGAGACTTTATTTTTGATGGATTCCCAAGAACATCCAATCAGGCCGAAGCGTTGGACGATTTGGTATCGAAGATGAATGCCAGTCCCATCAATCACGCTTTGTTTTTAGAGGTTCCCAAAGAAATTCTGGTGAACAGGCTGACTGGGCGTCGTCTTTGTAAAGACTGTGGTGCGGTTTACCATGTCGACGCCAATCCGACCAAAGTTCCTGGAAAATGTGATGCCTGTGGTGGTGAAACCTATCAGCGCAAAGACGACTCTGAAGATGTTATTTCCACTCGCCTTGAGGCCTATGCGAAAAACACCGAGCCTTTAAAAGAGTACTATCAAAAGAAAGGTCTTTTTGTGGAGATCGACGGACAGGGTGATCCCAAAGACGTCTTTTCCCGGTTTCAGCCTTACCTTTGATTATGAAAAAAATACTGAGTGTCAGTTTGGTTTTATCCACTCTATCGACATGTGCTTCAACTTGTGGGTCAGCATCCAAAACTTACCAAGACCCCGACAGTCCTCCTTACCAAAAGAGAAGGGCGCGTCCTAACCATGAGGTGGAATCAGAAGGAATTAAAGACCAAAATTCAGGGCCACTGACCATGCCTCCTTACTCTCCCAAGAGGAAATAAAACGCCCTGTCAAAAGGCGTTATGAGGCTCTCAGAGTTCAAGAAAAATCTTGCTTTTTTGGGGATTTAATACTGGACGATGAAGGGGAACAGGTGTTAAGTTTTGCGGTCCGTTACCTATAAAGAGCTGATTTTTATCAACTTTTTGTCCTTTTTGAAAGCGGAGTAGGTTGCAAAAAGGTGATAAAAATCAATAACTTATATTAACTGTTTGGATTTGAACGAGGTAGTAAAATGAAGGTTCGCGCATCAGTAAAACCCATGTGCAAAAACTGCAAGGTTATCAAAAGAAAAGGGATCATTCGCGTGATCTGTGAAAACCCAAAACACAAGCAAAGGCAGGGATAATGGCTCGTATCGCAGGTGTTGATATTCCGAATAATAAACGTCTAGAAATTTCTTTGACCTACCTCTACGGAATTGGTCCTAAAAGAGCTCGAGACTTAGTAAAAAAGATGGGCTACGAGCCTAGTAAAAGAACCCATGAGTTGACCGACGCTGATGTGGCTCGTCTTCGTGACATGATCGAAGAAGACTACAAAGTGGAAGGGGATCTTCGTCGTGAGGTTTCTATGTCAATCAAACGTCTGATGGACTTAGGTTGCTATCGTGGTCTACGTCATCGCAAAGGACTTCCTGTTCGTGGTCAGTCGACCAAGCAAAATGCGCGAACAAGAAAAGGGCCTAAGAAGACTGTCGCCAACAAGAAAAAAGCGGTTTAAGGAGTAGTTTGAGATGGCAAAAAAAGTTGCAAAAAAAGTCACTAAGAAAAAAGTTAAAAGAAATGTTCCTAGCGGAAAGTGCATGGTTCAAGCTGGTTTTGGAAACACAATTGTGACAATTTCTGATCCTGCTGGAAACACGCTTTGCTGGTCAAGCTCTGGTGCTGTTGGTTTCAAAGGAAGTCGACGTGGTACTCCGTTTGCCGCTCAAATGACAGCTGAAGATGCTGCTAAGAAAGCAGCCGAAATGGGTGTAAAGTCGGTGGACGTGTTTTTAAAAGGCCCAGGCGCTGGTCGTGAACCTGCCATTCGTGCACTGGCGAATGCTGGTCTTCGAGTGAACTCCATGCGTGATGTGACTCCGGTTCCTCACAATGGTTGCCGCCCCCCTAAACGTCGTAGAATTTAATTTAATTGGTAGGAGAAGCCCCTGATGCAAGAACATTATTATAAATTTTGGCATGACCTCATTAAACCAAAAGCTTTTGAAACTGACAGAGAGTCTCTTTCCAATCGATTTGGGAAATTTTCCATTCGCCCTTTAGAAAAAGGTTATGGAATTACCCTTGGTAATTCTATGCGACGAGTTTTGTTAAGCTCAATGATGGGATCAGCAGTATCGGCAGTAAAAATTGAGAATGTATTGCACGAGTTCTCGACCATGCCCGATGTGATTGAAGATGTGACGGACATCATCTTGAACTTAAAAGAGGTTCGTTTCACTCAGCACACCGCTGAACCACAAACTTTGACAATCAATAAGCAAGGTCCTGGAAAAGTGACGGCGGCTGACATTCAAGCCAACGACAAAATCGAGGTCTTGAATCCAGAACATCACATTGCCACCTTGGGTGACAACGGCGTTTTTAACGCTCAAATCCAAGTGACTTTCGGTCGTGGATACGTCCCTGCTGAAGAGCAAGAAAAAGACGCTCTTGGAATTGGAACGATTGCCATGGATGCTTTGTATTCACCGATCACTCGTGTGAACTACAACGTTTCAGCGGCTCGTGTTGGTCAAAGAACAGACTACGATGCTTTGTCATTGGAAGTTTGGACAGATGGTTCGGTTCGTCCCGAAGAGTCTGTGGCTTTGGCTGCTAAAATTATCAAAGAGCAAATGCAAGTTTTCATCAACTTCGACGAAGACGTAGCACCTGTCGAAGAGAAGCCTGAGCAACAAAATACTCAATTGAACGAAAATCTTTTCCGTTCTGTTGATGACCTTGAGCTTTCTGTTCGTAGTGCCAACTGTTTGAAAAACGCCAACATCCGCCACATTGGTGAGCTTGTTGTTCGTTCCGAAGCAGAAATGTTAAAAACTAAAAACTTTGGCCGTAAATCTTTGAACGAGATCAAAGAGATCCTTACTGAAATGGGTCTTGGTCTTGGAATGAAGATCGAAGGCTGGCCTCCACCAAATTGGGATCCAAATGCAACTCCGGTGCGTGCACCAGAAGCTGAGGCTCAAGCGGGTGTTGGAGCGCAAGGGAGCACTGGTGGAGCCGGTGACCCCAATAACAACTTCTAAGGTCTGTGAATGGAGCGAAGCTCGTAAAGGTTTTGTGGATAGACTTTGATTGAATGAATTTTGAAAATAGGGTGATGGGCCCAAAACAACAGGGCCCGAAAAGAAGAACTTTAGTAGGAGCTAGAGATGAGACATAGAGCGCAGGTAAAACATTTTTCAAGATCGCCAAATGCTAGAAAGGCATTGATGCGTGGACTAGTAACTTCGCTTGTAGAGCATGAGAGAATTAAGACCACAGTTCCAAAGGCAAAAGAACTTCGTCGTCATGTTGAGCGAGCCATCACAGCAGGCCGTAAAGGCGATGTGGCAGCCACTCGAACTCTACTTTCAAAGTTCCCCAATCGCGAGACCGTTAGCAAAATCGTTAATGATCTTTCTGTACGTTTTAAAGAGCGTCCAGGTGGATACACTCGAATCTTAAAGTTAGGGAATCGTGCTGGTGATGGCGCCCCTATGGCTTTTATCGAGTTCGTTGATTACGATCCGGCTAAAACTGACGAAGGTAAAACTTTTAAAGTGAAAACCAAAGACGGCAAGAAAAAGCAGGTTATCAAAGAAATGTCTGCTGATGAAAAAGCCAAGTACGAAGCGGCTCAAGGTGAAAAAGCGAAGCTTGCGAAAAGAAAGCGCGTTCGCCAAATGCAAAGCAAATCACGCAAAATCAATCGCAAATAATCCATCAAACGATTTATTTCCGAAGCAAAAAAAAGGTCTCTTCCAAGAGGCCTTTTTTATTTTAAGACCCACTCAAACACCAACTCTGCAGGATTCCCACAGTCCGTTGGTTTTTATCTTTGTGAATCTCAGACGAATTATGCTTTTTTTAGTGGAGTCTCGGAGCTGTCATTGGTCTTTTCGGTAGTGAGTGTGATTGGTCCTCGGTCTTCTAGATTAAGAGTCAGAGGGAGAAAGTCCTCTAAATCGAGTGCCCTTGCATTCCGAGTCATCTGTCGCTTTTTACGCTCAAATACTTGGAGGTGTGACTCGTTGTCAGTTTGATATCTGCGTTAATTCGGTCGGAGGATTCAATCAAGGGTCGAGATGTGGCATTGTAAATACTGAGAAGACAGGTCCCACGGGGAGACTTATGAAAAAGCTTATTGGTTTGTTTATTGTTCTTGGCCTTTCGATTGGTGGTGGGTTGATTTATGTTCAATCAACAACCTTTGAAACTCAGGCGTTGCCCGATTCCTATAAAATTTTAGACAACCTTGAAGAGGATGGAATCTATCAAGGCGAAGAGATTGTTATCAAAAACCTGGAAGGCCAAGAGATGAAACTGTCTTCTTTTAAAGGGAAGGTCGTTATCCTTAGCTTCTGGGCGACCTGGTGTGCTCCTTGTGTGGAAGAGTTCCCATCGTTTATTAAACTGATGGATGAGTTTCCTGAAAATGTGGTGGTTATTGCTATCTCTCATGATGACGAAGAACAAGACGTCAAAGAATTTGTTGGTGCCTTTAAAGGCTTTCGTGAGAATTTGGTTCTGACTATGGACAAAGAAAAACAACTCAGCAATGCCTTTGGTGTCGATCGCCTTCCTGAGGGCTTTATCTTCGACCAAAAGGGCATGTTGCAAAAGAAGATCATTGGCATCCAAGACTGGGCTTCTCCCAGCGCGCTTCAGTTCTTCAACATTCTCACCGGAAAATCCGCCGCCCCAAAACCCGAAAAAGAGTCTTAAGCTCCTAGGTCTAAATAGAGCTCCTTTTCACATTGTGGGCTAAAAAAGGCCTCTGGTCCGGAAGTTTTGAGTCGAGATCTCAAAGGTGTTCCCGGGTGGTGTTTTGACTTTTAGTTATTATAGAGAAGGCTTTAAAAAGGCTTAGTGGAGCTGTCGGGACGTTCGGTATTAAGGCTTTTCCAGTAGGTGGTGTCTTGCCTGCCGGTGTCGAGCCAGACTTTGCCAGTGGCTCGCGAGATTAGAGCCAGGGGAGTTAGCACAAAATAATAAACTAGGGTTAAGATCACGGGACCTAGGACGGCTCCCAGAACCATCGCTACGCTCATCCAGAGCCAGTAAAGGGGAGTCAGCGCCTTGGGAGAAAAGAAGCGTGCCAGAGCAAAGACAGAGGCGCTTCCAAGCCCTAGACCGGTCACCGTCTCCCACGCCTCTTGTGTGAGGTAAAGAGTTACCGGAATAGCGACCAGGCATAGCGTGCTAAGGCCGGTGGCAAATTCCTTAAGCCTCTGATTTGAAGGTTTAAAATCGATCTCAGTAAACATCCATTGATCCTAAAACAGGGTGTAAATAAAAGGCGCCATGGCTCCGCCTCCAAAAGAAGCTAGCAAGGTCAGTATGATCAGCACAGCGATGATTGCAAACATTGGAAACAGCCAGTAGGATTTGTGGGCTAGAATCATGGAAAACAGTTGTTTGATGACACTTTGTCTTTTAGCCATGAACCCTAGTCCTTTCTCGTCGATGAAGATGTGTCCGATGAGCAGTGCCCGTCTCTTTGATTGTCTTTGTAGAGGATGTAATTTTCAAGGGCCAAAACATCCATGTCCGTCGCCAAAAAGCACCGATAGGCGTCCTCTGGAGTCATCACAATGGGCTCGTCACGAACATTAAAAGAGGTGTTGATAACAAGCCCGGCGCCGGTGGTTTGTTTAACCACTTTAAGAAGTCTATGGAACCGGGGGTGGGTTTCTTCGGCGACGGTCTGTACCCTTGCAGTACAGTCGACATGGGTCACCGCCGGGATGTCAGAGCGTTGCTCCTTCAGTTTTTCGGAAATCGGTTGGTCAGAGTCTTCCGGCCCGACGGAGAGTCGACGTTCATGCTTTACAGGAGCCACCAAAAGCATATAGGGACTTTGCGTCTCACCCAACTCGAAGAACTGATCAGCGTCTTCAGCCAGGCAACTGGGCGCAAAGGGACGAAAAGACTCTCTGAATTTAATTTTTAAATTCAATTGTTGCTGCATGGTTGGTGAGCGGGCATCTCCCAAAATACTTCGTGAGCCCAAAGCGCGGGGGCCATATTCCATTCGACCTTGAAAAAAACCGACCACTTGGTTTTGTGCAATGGCTTTGGCAATGGCTTCAAAAAGCTTGTCGTCATCTATGTAATCAAAATCGGCACCGAAGCTTTGCAAAACATCCCGAATTTCCTCATTCGAATAAGAGGGCCCAAGCAGTGAGCCTTTTTGGGAGTCGCGGTTAGGATGAACTGCCCGAGGTTGGTCGAGCGTTTGGTGCCAATAAAAAAGAGCCGCCCCCAAGGCTCCGCCGGCGTCTCCCGCTGCCGGTTGAATCCAAATATGATCGAAAATTTTGTTCTGGACGATTTTGCCATTACCCACACAATTCAGCGCCACACCGCCAGCCAGACAGAGATTGTTTTGGCCGGTCTGACTTTTTACATGAGTCGCCATGTTCAGCATTACGATTTCAGTGACTTTTTGAATCGACGCCGCCAGGTCGGCGTGCTCTTGCGTGATCTCTGTTTCAGGAGGTCTGGGCGGGCTTTCAAAAAGCTCATGGAATTTTTTAGATGTCATTTTTAGACCGGTAACGAAGTCGAAATATTCAAGGTTCAATAGAAAGGAGCCATCGTCTTTGATCTCAATAATATTGTCTAAAATCTTATTCACGTAGCGTGGTTTCCCGTAGGGGGCCAATCCCATCAGTTTGTACTCGCCCTCATTAACTTTAAACCCGAGGAAATAGGTGAAGGCGCTGTACAGAAGGCCCAAGCTATGGGGAAAGCGGATTTCTTTTTCCAGAGAAATTTTATTTTCAATGCCGACGCCCCAAGTGGTGGTGCTCCATTCGCCAACTCCATCAAAGGTGATGAGAGCCGATTCCTTGAAAGGCGATGGAAAAAAGGCACTGGCGGCATGGGACTGGTGGTGGCTGCAATAGGCGATGGGGCCATCAAACTGATGCCGAAGACTGCGATCGATTTCTTTTTCCACATGCAATTTCTTGTTAAGCCAAAGCGGCATGGCTTTTAAAAATGAAGGCAAGCCCCGGGGCGCTTCATGCATGTACGAAGAAAGAAGACGATCAAATTTTAACAGGGGCTTTTCGTAATAGGCGACCGCGGCCAATTGTTTTGGCTCAATGTTCGCGGCTTGTAAGCAATAAGAAATAGCATGGGTTGGGAAAGAACTGTCGTTTTTCTTTCTAGTAAAACGCTCTTCTTGGGCGGCGGCAATAATTTCGCCATCTTTGATAATCGCTGCGGCGCTATCGTGAAAAAAAGAGGAAACGCCTAAAATGAATTGTCCCTTTTTTTCCATACGATAAACTCTGTTGGTTAGGAGTTTTTAAAACTTAATACCTTTCAGTAAATCCTTCGCCTTCTCCTCAAGCTTTTTAGTTCCCTGTTTTTTGGCTTCGTTTTTCT
>CAZPOV010000012.1:0-109743 GCA_964588335.1 uncultured Pseudobdellovibrionaceae bacterium
AGAGCCCAAAGAAATCACCGTTCAATTAGAAAACTAAAGCGCAGACAGTCCAGCCTATTCAGAGAAATTCTTTCAATCCAGTAGGTTATAAATAAAGTTTCTAAGTCGTCCTGGAGTTCCGGACACTCCGGTAAAAATCGATCTTTATTTTTCACCCCTTCAGCCGGGACGATCGATGATTCGCATGCGACCGTGGTATGCGGCCGCTTTGCAGGACCCCGGTTTACTGTTCAGAAAACCGTGGAGTGGAAGTTTTTAAGCTTTTTTATTGCAACACAAGTTTTGATTCGAAGCTTTAATTCAAGATGATTAAAGAACACTTTCGTCGGAAGAGTCGCCGGTCAATTGATTGTCGCCTTGTTCAGGGCGAGCACTCGAGTTCGAGTTCAGTCGACAATTTGATTTTGGTCCGATATTCAGTGTCCAATGTTTAGACCCCGAGGGGGAGGGTGTGACAGTGCTATTTTCTAGTAGCCGCCGGCTCCGCCTTCGGAGCGATAGTCAAAGGCTGCCTCTAAAAAGCCTTTTTCGTTGACGCGAACACCATTCACTCGAGACCCCCAACTTTCCTCAACCTTGTGTCCCAATTTCTCTAAAGCTTTGATTGAAAGGGGCGGTAATTTTTTATCATCGACATAAACAATGTCGGGTTTGAATTGATGGTGTAACCGAGGCGCATGAATCGCCTCTTCCATATCGTAATTTTGTGCTAAAACGCGATAAAGAGTTTGCAAAACTCCGGTTATAATTCTCGGACCCCCAGGGGCGCCAAGAGCCATGATCACTTTGCCTTTTTTTGCCACCAAGGTGGGTGACATCGAACTTAACGGTCTTTTTCCAGGCTCGACATAATTATTGGCTCCTTGAGTCAGTCCAAACAGGTTTGGCTCTCCCGGGCGAGTTGTAAAATCATCCATCTCGTTATTCAAAGCAATGCCATAAGTTTTAGTGGCAATCTTGGATCCAAAGATACCGTTGAGGGTGATCGTCATGGCAATGCCGTTGCCGTTGCTATCGAGTACGCTAAAATTTGTTGTTTGGTTGGACTCTTTAAATTCAGTGTCATTGACGGGTTGGATGGTTAAGGTTTTATCCGGTTTTATTTTAGCCACCCATTCCGACAATTTTTTATCGTTCAAAAAATCATCGGTCGGATTTTTCACAAAGTCGGGGTCCCCTAGTAAGTTGCGGTTGCGAAAGTTTATTTTCATAATTTCGGCGAAGTAGTGAAACTCCAAAGTGCTTAGCGGCTCTAACTTTTCCATTTTTAGTTTTTCCGCCATTTTTAAGCTGGCAGCGATAAGCAGACCACCACTGGAAGGTGGAGGCATAAGATAAAGAGTGTGGCCTTTAAAGGTGGATTTTAGAGGCTTAAGCCATCGCACTTTGTAGTTGGCCAAATCCTTACGAGTCATTACGCCACCCTCGCCTTGGATGGTTGAAATGATATCGCGGGCGATCTTTCCTTCATAAAAAGGCGTGATGCCTCGGTTGCGCATCAATTTTAGAGCTTTGGAAAGCTGTTTTTGCACGACCATCTCGCCCGGTTTGTAGGGTTGTCCTTTTTTATTGAGAAAGTACTTTTTGCCGGCATCGTTAAAAAGGTCTTTGGCCACCGTGGCTCGATGGACATTTTCTCCAGTGATGGCGTGACCTTTTTCAGCCAGTCGAATGGGCGTGTCGAAAAGAAGGGACCAATGAAGCTTTCCGTATTTTTTATGCAGGGCCCATAGGCCGGCCGGAATTCCGGGAACGCCAATGGCATGGGGGCCCTTGCGGGAGGCGTCCTCAGCCTTGCCCTTGTAAAAGTCCTTGTGGAATTTTTCAGGAGCGGTTTCTCGGAAATCCAGAGCTTGAACCGGGTCTTTGCCCATTTTAACCATGGCAAACCCGCCTCCACCCAATGAGGCATGTCGGGGATTGGTCACCGCCAGAGTCAGGGCGATACCGACCGCCACATCGACGACATTGCCCTTTTTTCGGATCAATTCTTCAGCGACCTGAGCTGATAAGGGAGTCGGAGTCGCCACCATCATTTTATGACCGAGGAGTGGCTCGCCCATCAGGTTGTTGCTAAACAAGATAACAAATTGAAATAACAAAGAAATTCTTAGCATTGTACAGATCCTTTGGCCGTCAGCCGAACACTATAATCATGGAAACATTTGAATTTCAATCACTGGTGGAGGCTTTAAAAATTACTCAATGAGCTCCGGCGCCGCTCCGGCGCCTTTCATTTTTTCAGTGGTTATTGCCCCCTGTAAGAGCCTTTGATAGGTGTACTCCATGAAAACCCTTCAATGTGATGTCAATCCGTACGTGGAGCTCATGTACACCGAGTTCAAAGACTGGTCGTTTGATGAATCGGCCTCAGAAAACCGCGGTCACTGGAAACAGCAGGTTTTTGGTTGTTCGCCGGACACCCCTTTTGATTTGGAAATTGGCACTGGCAACGGCACCCACTTCGCGCAGTTGACCGAGAATCATCCCGAGCGGGTGTTTCTTGGCCTGGAACTCAAGTTTAAAACATTGGTGCAAAGCATTCGCCGCAGCCTGCGCGCGGGCTGTCGCAACGGGCGCATGGCCCGCTTTCGAGCCGAGGGGATCTGTGAATTGCTAGCCCCCAATGAGGTCGACAATGTTTACATCCACTTTCCCGACCCATGGCCGAAAAAGCGACATCACAAAAATCGCTTGATTCAAAAACAGTTTCTGAAGGATTTGCACACAGTGGTGAAGCCTGGAAGTTTTGTGGAATTCAAAACCGATAATAAAGATTATTTTAAATGGGCCGTTGATCATTTTCGACAAGGCCCCTTTGAAATCGCTTTTTTTACTGAGGACCTGCATAACTCTTCAAGAAAAGATAAAAACTTCGTCACCCATTTTGAATCCCTTTTCTTAAAAAAGAATCAACCGATTTACTACTGCAGCCTTCGCAAACCGGCTGAATAAATTTTATTTAAAAGGGATTACAGTGAAAACGACTTCTTAAAGGATATTTT
This sequence comes from uncultured Pseudobdellovibrionaceae bacterium, assembly GCA_964588335.1. Taxonomy (GTDB): domain Bacteria; phylum Bdellovibrionota; class Bdellovibrionia; order Bdellovibrionales; family JAGQZY01; genus JAGQZY01. The sequence continues at coordinate 3,006 of CAZPOV010000012.1, forward strand.
CGAGTTTCATACTTTTTACTGAAATCATGACCGGTTCCGCGGTAGTAGGGGCATCGATTGCGGAATTCACTACTTGGCATCCAGAACTGATGAACACCGCGGGAATTGTATTCAGAGTTCGGTTTTAGTGACACCGGTTGTTTCCATTGGTCAGATTCAACACTTTCGAAAACAGATTCGTTAAAAGATGGAAAACCTTCAAAGGAAAAGCGAGAACCCATTTTGACTGGGTAAAAATAGTCGTTGCAATGGGGATGTGAGGCATGAGGGTCAATGCGAACGGGTAAGTTTCCGGCTGGACAATCGAAAGCACCCGACGCCATTAAAACAACCTCGACATGCCCGCCAGAAACGACCCGATAAACCGACTGCGTTTGCGAGTTTGGATGCTCTTTTTCTAATGTTCCAAAAGTTCGCCATTCTCCACTTAGAGAAAGGACCTCGGTATTGAAGAGTGACGATGGGAAAAAGGTGAACAGGGGAGTGAAGCGAATTTTTGTCTTTGGTGTATTGATCTTTATAAAAGCCTCTCCCTCTCCTTGATTGACTATAGTGAATTTCATGATGGGCTCATTTCGATATTCAATTCTGTCTCCACTCTGTATGAACTCATTAAATTCGATCTTGAGATTCGACGGGTGTCTCTGAACATAGAAGGTCTGAGTGACCCAGGTTGTCTGCTCCGACTGAAAGACCAAACGACATTTTTCCAGATTGTGGTTAAGAAAAAGACTGTCCGGAAAAAAATCAACGGTTGGCTTTGGCTCTCCGAACAGGAGTGTTTGTGAGCGACTGTCGCTACAAAGCGTTTCAACAGTGCCTTCGGTTTTTGGCCATTTGAAGTTTCGCTGGGTCAGATCCGAGTGATGAAAAAACAAAGGTTGTTGGCTTTCCGATCTTAAAAAATCAATTTCGTAGTTTTGGAACGTTTCTACATCCAATATTTGGACGTCGACAATGCGGATGCGTACGTCGGGGTGTTTTTCATCTTGCATGTGGATATCCAAGGTGCATGAGGCTTGCCCCGGTGTTTCTGAGGGAGTGAAGATTAAAGAGGGCAGGACGTCTTTGACGGGAACTTCCTTTATATTTTTATGCTCACTGACCTTTTCGACCACCCCTTGGACGTGATTGGTTCGGCAGGTGGCAAGAGTTGTGACGGTCGAGTAGGTTTGGGGACTGTCGTTTTCATTCAGGGCAATATGACTGGAGACCCGTAGACTTTTTGTTTTTTGAATTTTTTGTATTGTTTCATCCGAGTTGCGGATTTCCACGGAAAGATTGGACTCGGGCTCCGACACTTCAGACTGCGGATCCGGACTGCAGGATATCAGTCCCAGACTTAAGATAATGAAACCCTGTAATAAAAGAAAATGCCTTCTCATTGTTAAACTCCTTTGTTGGAGACTTTAATGAGCAAAGCTTGGGCCACTTACCAATAGGTGGTTTCCGCCATGGCGTTGTCTTTCAAAAACAGTTGGCAGCTTAAGCGCTCTCCAGGTTCACCGCCATTTTTTTGTAAAGTTTTCTTTTCTAAATCGGAGGGGGGAGGAAGCTCTCCCGGCGTATAGACCCGCATGCGACACTTGCCACATATGCCATCGCCTCCGCAGCTTGATGCCACTTGAATGCCTTGATCCAGAAGGTTTTGCATAAGAGTTTTTTTCGGATCCACTCCGATAACTCGATTGAGCTGTGGGCAATTGAGTTTGGGCACAACTCCTCCTTCAGTTGGAAGAACGTCGCTCCTATGGTATCTATTTCAGCCTATGGAAACAATGGCTTTTTTGGGATGCTCGCGAGGACTAGGACGGGCTGTCACTCTGGAAATGGATCGGCAAGGGCTCCTTGAAAAAGCCTTGTTGAGTGCACGTAAAAAAGAGACCTTGGCCAATTTAGCCTATGATTTGCAATGCCCCTCTGAGATCGAAGCCATAGACTTCGCCCAGCAACCTTCTGTCGAATCTCTATTGGCTGCTTTAAGATCTCACCGACCGCAACGGGTTTTTTATTTTGCAGCCGGTGGTCCTTATGGTCTGTTTGCGAAAAAAGCGTGGAAAGATCATCTCTGGGCATTGCAGGTTTCTTTTTTAACACCCAGTGAGCTGCTGCATCGGCTTCTTAGTGATTCGCAGTTTGATTTTGTAAAACAGATCATTTTTATCGGATCTCGGATCGCCGACAGTCAGCCCGATCCTATGGCCTCCAGTTATGCGTCTGCTAAACATGGTCTTAAGGGACTAGTGGAGTCTCTGCAGGGTGAGGATCTTAGCGTCGATTTACGGTTTTTTCGACCGGGCTATATGAATACCGATCTCCTGCCAAAAAATGCGAAACCACGCACCAACGAGGGCTCTGAGATTTTAGAGCCCCAAAGAGTGGCTAAAGATTTTGTAAAATGGGCTCTGGATCCCTCTGGAGCCTCCATTTATGATGTCTGGGCCTGACACATCATATCTTGGGCCCCTCCGGAGGTGTCGGTGGGGACGGGTTGTGGTAAGAAACCTATCAATACATCAGCCACGATTAAAAGGAGAACGGAATGAGCCAAGTTGAAAATGTCATTATTGTCGGGTCAGGTCCTGCCGGGTTAACAGCAGCCATTTATGCCTCTCGGGCCCTTTTAAAACCTTTGATGATCGAAGGTGAAGAAGTGGGCGGGCAACTTATGACCACCACCGATGTTGAAAATTTCCCCGGCTTTCCTGAAGGCATTATGGGTCCCGACTTGATGACTGTCACAAAAAAACAAGCGGAGCGTTTTGGAACTCGGTTTCTGCCAAAAAACGTGACCAAAATAGATTTATCATCCCGTCCGTTTAAACTTTGGGTGGGTGATGAAGAGTTTCAGTCCAAGTCTATTATTATCTCCACAGGTGCAAGCGCCAAATACCTTGGTTTGGAAAATGAAAAACGCCTTTTAGGTCGTGGTGTTTCTGCCTGTGCCACCTGTGATGGTGCTTTTTTTCGTGACCAAACAGTGATTGTTGTTGGCGGTGGCGACACGGCTATGGAAGAAGCCACTTTCCTGACTCGTTTTGCTAAGAAAGTGATTATTGTTCACCGTCGTGAGGAGTTCCGCGCTAGTAAAATTATGGCTGACAAAGCCCTGGCCCATGAAAAAATCGAGGTGATGTGGAATTCAGAATTGGCCGACGTGGTGGGCGAAAATCTAGTGGAAGCAGCAAAAATTAAAAATACCCAGACCGGTGAGGTCCAGGAAGTGAAGTGCGAAGGTGTTTTCATTGCGATTGGACATAAGCCCAATACCGATCTCTTTTCAGGACAGATCAAGATGAACGACGTGGGTTATATCGAGACGGAAGGCTATAATACCAAGACTTCAGTCGAAGGCGTGTTCGCCGCTGGAGACGTCGCTGACGACAAATACCGTCAAGCAATTACAGCCGCAGGTACAGGATGTATGGCAGCTATTGATTGTGAGCGCTGGTTGGAGGAAAATAGTCTCTGAGGCCTTAATTAAGCTGGAGGAGTGCGTGGCTAAAAAGATCAATACCGAAGATCTCGTTAAAAAAATCGAAAAGATCACCCGCGATCGCATCGTTAAAGAAAACGTTGTCGACCTTGAGCAGTACCGTGATTTGAAAACTGGAAAAACTCCAAAGACAATCTTGGTGATCGAAGATGACGAAACGATGCGACGAGCGCTAGCCCGAATCTTTGAAGCCGACGGTCACACGGTGAAGGCGGCCGCCGATGGCACCCAGCTTTCCAGTGTCCTTGATGACCAGCCCATTGATTTGATTATTCTTGATATTGGACTGCCTTGGATCAATGGTTTTGAATTAGCTAAACTATTAAAAGAGCACAACGATTTAAAGGAAATTCCTTTGGTTTTCGTCAGCGCAAAAACCAGCGAACTGGATGTGAAGCGTGGTTTCGAAGTGGGTGCTGACGATTATATTAAAAAGCCTTTTAATATCGATAAAATGAAAAAGTCCATCGATACACTTTTAAAAATTAGCAATTCCTAAAATCTTTAATTGAAACAAAACTCCTCTCCACTGAATCAATTTGCAACAAATTCTATTGTGTTTTGTTTTCGTAAAATTGTTTTACGTTTTTTTCGAGCTTTACTCGCATAGGATGCTTTTAAGGCGGCATCGATTTTGCTCCCCTTTTTGGTGAAAGGTGGAGTCATGAAGATTCGTACAATTGTTTTCAGTTTTTTCTATGTGTCGATATCACTTGTTTTATGCCAGTGTTCCGACGGAGAGGGCGGTGTCGATTCCAACGTCAGGTCCTCAAGTGCCCTGTTCGGAAAGTGCGATCATACAACCCACCCCGATCCCACCAATCGTCAGTGCCGAGAATGGACAGGAAGTGGCTTTGAGAACTTTGACTTGCAAGTCTCTTGTGATGGAATCGTCAATGGGATCTACGCCGAGGGGTTTTGTCCACTGGGCAACTTAGTTGGTGTTTGTGTATTGAATGCTGGAAAATTTTTAGAAACCAAATTCTATTATTATTCTGAAGATTGGAATGAGGTTTCGGCCGAAGAGAATTGCAACGATAAGGATTTAATGGAAACCACGGGCAATACCAGTTCGACTTGGCTACCAGAGCTTAAGTAAGGTTAATTGTTCTTCGTTCTCTTCGGGCTGACAATATCGACGTTATTTAAAATGCCATTCAAAATTTAAAAGACACCCAAGTCTAAACTAAGTACCGCCTTGTAAAGTATGCGAACAGCGGCGATCAGTAATGCCGTTTTGAAAATCAAGCGAAAGCTTTTTTCACTGATTCCTCTTAGAATTCTGACTCCCAAACGTGTGCCAATGACAACGGCGACAACCATGCAAAGAGTCAGTAACCAATAATTAAGATAGTCGAAACCCAAATATAAGAAAGCTGGGATTTTTAAAAAGTGTCCAACGGTTTGTGTGGCGGCCTTGGTGGCCACCACCTGTTGTTTATCAAGATCCGGTCGAAGAAAGAAAGGCCCAAGCATCGGACCCGTCGCTCCAATGATAGGGTTCAGCAGTCCGGCAATAAAAGTTAAAATGGAATAGCTCCAAAATGGAATTTTCAGGGCCGGAAGCTTCTTTGGTTTGAAAACGGTATAAAAAATCAAAGCCGCAATTAAGAAGTAAAAGATCTCACGATTGCTAATCGATTTTAAAACATAGACCGAGGCCAGCGTGCCAAGGGGCCAACCGACCAGACTGGGTAAAAAAATCTTCATGTGAATATCTTTGTAAAGGCTCAAAGAACGTGTCGAATTTGAAACCAACTGAACGATCCCGTGAATCGGAACAATAACAGAAAGGTCCAAGAAGAATGTCATGATCGAGAGTAGGACAATCCCACCCGCCATACCAACCACGGCCGAGATCCCAGAGGCTATCACCGCGGCGATTGTTAAAAGTACAATAACTGAGACACTAACTATCATGAACGATACTCATCAAAACGACGCTACCTGAGATTTGGACTTGGGATCCAAAGCTTGTCTTAGCGAGTCTGTGAAAATATTAACGGCTAAGATTAAAACAAACATAAATAGGGTGGCAGCGGTCAGATTCCACCATACACCTCGGGTGAGTTCGGCTTTTGCATCATTGATCATGATACCCCAAGACGGAGTCCCGGGTTCCACTCCTAAGCCTAAGTAACTTAAAATCACTTCGACCTTCACTGCGAAAATAAACGACAGGGAGTACTGAATGTAAGCGATATGCAAAACATTGGGTAAAATATGTTTAAAAATTTGTGCAAAACTGGAGGTCCCTAAGGCCTGGGCGGCGGCGACGTACTCGCGATTTTTGTGGCGCAGGAACTCGCCCCGTGTGAGGCGACACAGCTTCACCCAGCCGGTCAACCCAAGAGCAATAAACAGATTCGACAAGCCTTGTCCTAAAGAAAAGGCGAAGGCTGAGATTAAAAGGATATAAGGAATGGATTCCACAGTGGTGTAGAGCCAAACCACCAGGTCATCCACCCAACCTCCGAAAAAACCCGCCAGAGAACCGAAAACCAGTCCAATAAAGGTGGCAATGGTGGCTGCAAAGAAACCGACAAGAAGGGCAATCTTTGTTCCATGAATTGCGCGCGACAAAACATCACGCCCCAAAAAATCCGTTCCTAACCAATGCTCGGAAGAAGGCGGCTGATACGAGAGATTCATATTGGTCGAGGCGAAGTCCATTCCAAGCCAGCCCAAGGCTGCCAACAGAGCCAATGCCACATAACCAAGGATTATGGTTAGGCTGATAATCGCAGTGGGATGTCGCAATCCTTTTGGAAGGAGTTTTATCATCGCAGCTCCACCCGTGGATCAAAAACCAAATACAATAAATCAGCCATTAAATTGAAAAACAAATAAAGAATAGAGCCGACCACGGTAAAGGTTTTCACAACCGGGAAATCAGCATTTTGAATGGCTTGAATCAAAAGACCACCCAATCCAGGAATTCCAAAAAAGGCTTCTAAAAGAAGATTGCCTGTTATCAGAAAAGGAATTTGTAAGACCACGATTGTGATCACTGGCACCATCGCATTTTTCAAAATGTGACGGCTAAAAAGGTTGAGCCGACTGACGCCCTTGGCCTGAGCTGTGCGCACGTAGTCTTGAATCACTTCATCAAGAAAAGCGGAGCGAAAAATAAGGATATTAGGGCCCAACGAAACCACCACCGAGATAATCCAAGGCAAAACCAAATAATTCCAACGTCCCAGCAGTGAGTCGTCCCAACCATTGAGAGGAAACCAGCGGAAGTGGAAGGCGAAAAGATACTGGAAGGTGATGATGTAGACCAGAAAGCTGATGCTCATCAAGGCCAAACAAAAGATGCTGATGGCGCGATCCCAAATAACTAAAGACCCTCGGGCCGAGACTGAAAATAGGGCCACCATGACGGAAATAAAAAAGCTAATAAGAAATGCAGGAACGGTAAGACTCAAGGATGGACCGATTCCACTCCAGATCATATCACTGATTTTCGATTGGGTTTGCCAACTGCGACCCCAGTTAAACGTGGCTGTCTGTTTTACAAAATCAAAATATTGATGGATAAGGCTTCGATCAAGGCCTAACTCGCGCCGGATGGATTCGACCTGTTCTGGGGTCGCGTACTTTCCTGCCAGTTGCAAAGCCGGGTCGCCGCCAACCACGTTGAAGATAAGGAAAGTCATAAGAGTGACGCCGAAGAGAATCGGTAGGGTATACAAAACTCTTCGAATGATAAAACGGCTGGGAATTTTAAACCTCTATAATTTATTAATTAGTTTTGCCTTCTTCTCTTTGTCGACGAAGTAATACTGAAGGTGGTCGTAAATAATGGGATATTCATAATAATTCTCTAACCAATCGTGGTAGGTCAGGCGAAAAATGCGGTGGACCACAAACAGACCAGGAACATCTTCATTTATGATGTCCACCATTTTTCGGAACAGTTTGTAGCGTTCGGGTCCGGGCTGTAAAGCCAGAGCTTTTTCATAAAGCTCATCATATTTTCTATTAACGTAGTTAAAGTTGTTGGAACCAGGCGATATATTTTTCGAATAGAAAAGTTGCATGAAGTTTTCAGCATCTGGATAGTCAGCGTTCCAAGCCATGTCGAACATTGTGGCTTTTTTTGTTTTAATCTTTTTATCAAACTGGGGCCAAGTGTTGGCATTGAGTTTTATATTGATACCCACCTGACTCCACAGGTCTTTTAAAAGTTCACCGTATTGGCGCGACCAAGTCGAAGTGCTCGACATTTCATAATCAAAAACTGGAAGTCCTTTTCCATCGGGGTAGCCGGCTTCCACCAGGAACTGTTTTGCCGCCTTAAGGTCGTGGGAAATGGGATGTTTATAATCGGGATCGTAACCTTTTAGGCCTGGTGGAATCGGGCTTTCAGCGACCAAACCACGATGGTTGTAAAAGGTGGCCAAGATGGCTTCTTTATCAAGTCCGGCAGCAAAGGCCTTTCGAAGGTTTTTATTTTTCCCCAGGACCGGGTGTTCCATATTAAAGGCAATAAAGGTCACATCGGGCCTTGGCAGATAGTGAATTTTGATGCCTCTGTCGGCCACTTCCTTTTTTAGTTTGTTGTCTTTAAAGACTTGGTCGTAGTTGTCTTTGGGAATAATGCCGTGATCCAGTTCACCTTTTAAAAAGGCCAACCAAAGGGGTTGGCGCTCAGTGATAATACGGACAATGATTTTATCTGAGAGGGGCAGCTGACGCCCTTTACTTTTAAGAAATCCTTTCTTTTCGGCCATGGCACTGCCTTCAGACGGGTAATAGACCTCTCGATAGGTTGGATTTTTAGTTAAAACCACTTCTGAATTGCGAATCCATTTTTCTAAAACAAAGGGACCGGTGCCAACAGGGTGATTGACTATATCTTGCCCGTATTTATCAACCACTTCTTTTGCTACCACCATTGTTGGCGGCGTTGCTAAAAAATGAATAAATTGAAAGGACTCTCTTGTCAGTTGAATTTCTAAGGTGTGAGAATCCACAGCCTTCAATCCTTGAACCGGTGACTCGTAGGTGGCTTCACCATTGCGCATCTGATCGCGCCACTCATTCAGACCGACAATCAAGCCGTCAAATATCCACCAACCCAAGGCTTTATTTTTGGGATCCGCTAATCTTTTCCAAGAGTATATAAAATCGTTGGCCGTGACCTCTCGACCTTTTCCATTGGCAAAAGCTCTGTCATCTTGAAACACAACGCCTTTTTTTATTTTGATGGTGTAAGTCTTGCCGTTTTCTGAAACTTCCGGCATGGCTGTGGCCAATGCCGGCTCGATTGTAATTGGGCGCTTTAAATAATGGTAATGATAAAGTCCTTCAAAAATGCTGCCGTTGATTGTTGATGAATATTTATTCATTGAATGAATGGGGTCGAGGTGAGGAATATTGGAATCCAAAACACTGACCACAACATCCCCTTGTGGTTCCTTTTTAGAAGTGCACGAGACCAAAAGTAGAGTGGAGACAATTAGGACTAAAAAGAGTTTCATGGGCTGGTTCCTCAGTTTTTTTCGTGTAAAGCCGGTAAAGACTTATTATAACAGGGCCATGCGGACAAAAAAGAGTAAAGAAGAAGAACTTTTGGATCAATATATTGCGAAGCCGGCAGTGGTTCAGGAGGTGGAGAATCGGCTGGCAAATGATGGAAGGTTGGGCATAAATATTGGAATTCAAGAGGGGCTTATCTTAAAAGGCCTCTGTTCCCATACGAATGTGGAAAAAGTTGTGGAGATAGGAACCCAGTATGGATGCTCCGCAGCGTGGATGGCATTGTCCCTCGGAAGCCGAGGCCAGATCTACTGTTTAGAGAAAGACCCAGAATGCATCAAAAATGCTAAGATGACTTTTCAACATCCGGAGTTTGTTGCCACAGGATGTCATGTTGAAATTCTTGAGGGTGCAGCCCTAGTGAACTTGCCGGTGTTGGCCCTCAAAGGACCGTTTGATCTTATTTTTATCGATGCTAACAAGTCCGGCTATTTGGATTATTTGCACTGGGCCAAGGAGAACATCGCCGACCAAGGTATCATTGTTATTGATAACATCTACCTCTTTGGCAGCGTTTTTTTAGAGGAATGCCCTCCAGAGACGCCCAAAAAAATGTGGAATGTCATGAAGCAGGTGCTGAAAGAGCAATTGCAGGATGCGACTTATAATAGTTTTATTGCACCCACTGTCGAAGGTCTGTTGGTTTCCTACAAAAAACCCTAAGTGCGTGGAAGTTCTTACTTTTTGTGATAGCCTTGATCTATGAAGCCACTTCTTGAAGTCAAAAACCTCACTGTTGATTTTCACACGGAAGAGGCCTCGGTTCGCGCCGTCAATGATGTTTCCTTTTCCATTCCGAAAGGCAAAACCATTGGTTTGGTGGGTGAATCCGGTTCAGGAAAAAGTGTCACCAGTCTTTGCACCATGGGTTTACTATCAAGTCCTCCCGGAAAGATCGCTGGCGGAGAGATTCTTTTTGAAGGCCAAGACCTTTTAAAATTGCCCGAAAACCAAATGCGAAAAATTCGTGGCAATCGCATTTCCATGATTTTCCAAGAGCCGATGACATCCTTGAATCCCGTTTTTACGGTGGGCTATCAGATCGTTGAAGCATTACAGCTGCACCAAAAAATGGGGAAGAAGGAAGCCTGGGAGAAGACAGTGGATCTTTTTCAGGAAGTGGGAATTCCAGATCCTAAAAATCGTGTGACCGCTTACCCCCATGAAATGAGTGGCGGACAACGCCAGCGAGTGATGATTGCTATGGCGATTGCCTGTAAGCCGGACTTATTAATTGCCGATGAACCCACCACAGCTCTTGATGTAACTATTCAAAAACAGATTTTAGAATTGCTCGATCGTTTACAAAGTCAGTATGGCATGAGCATGTTGTTCATCACCCACGATTTGGGTGTAATAGGCGATATCGCTGACGAAGTGATCGTGATGTATAAAGGCAACCTGGTAGAGCAAGGGTCAGCCGAATCTCTTTTTCGTAATCCTCAGCATCCCTATACAAAAGGTCTATTGGCCTGCCGACCTTCGCTTGAGAAAGACTACAACCGACTGGCGACAGTCAGCGACTTTATGGATGCCGAGGGCAAAGAAAAGGTCTTTGATGAAGAGGTTTTGGGAATTCGTGGCGACCGCCCTTTGCAGACAAAAGACAAAGTGCTTTTAGAAATTAAAAACATAAAGAAGTACTATCCTTTAAAAACCGGATGGTTTGGTGGTGTCAAAGAGTACGTGAAAGCGGTTGATGATGTTAGCCTGAGTGTTCACAAAGGACGGACTCTAGGCCTTGTCGGTGAATCCGGCTGTGGTAAAACCACTTTAGGTCGAACGGTTTTACGATTGATTGAACCCACGGGTGGACAAATTCTTTATGACGGAACCGATGTGACCGGACTTGATAAAACCGCGATGCGGAAGATGCGTCGCAAATTGCAAATCATCTTTCAAGATCCTTACGCCAGTTTAAATCCGCGGATGACAGTGGGATCGGCCATTGTCGAACCAATGACAATCCATGGTCTGGGAGCGAATAAGAAAGATCGCTTGGACAGAGCCGCCAGTCTGATGGAGAAAGTGGGCTTAGAAACACGCTTTCTCAACCGCTACCCCCATGAGTTTTCAGGAGGACAACGGCAAAGGATTTGTATTGCCCGTGCGCTGGCTGTCGAACCGGAATTTATTATCTGTGATGAATCGGTATCGGCTTTGGATGTTTCTATCCAAGCTCAAATTCTTAACCTTCTTCTCGATTTACAAGAGGAACTGGATTTAACCTATATTTTCATTTCCCACGACCTGGCGGTGGTGAAATTTATTTCCGACGAATTAGCAGTCATGAATCAAGGTAAGATTGTTGAAATGGCAAAAGCCTCTGAAATTTATAGAAACCCTCAGAACGATTACACAAAAAGACTGCTTGATTCGATCCCCAAAGGTATCCAGTAGACGACGCTGTCTGGTTGAATCTTTTCATGGGTGACTTTTAATGAGCCACTGTTAGGTACTCTTTTGAAAGCTCCAGGCCTGGGATTAAAGTTTCAATCTCACGGTGAACTTTGTTTAAGACTTGTGGCAAGTCACTGGTGACCGCCACAGCTTGTTTTTCACCCTTGTTATAGGCTTCTAGATTTTTCATGACCTGATTGCGGTAGCTGACATACCGTTCAACATCGGTGGTCTGCAAAGTGTACAGATTATTATTTAACCGCTCCATTTCCTTGGTGAGTTTTTTATAAATATTGATAGAGGGTTCCTCAGCGTCGGAAACGCTGGCTGTGTCCTGGTCTTTGACCTGAGCTACGGCAGCCTCCATCATGCACTCTTGGTATTCAGCTCGCAGGGAATTGATATTTGTGAAGGGCACAACATAGCGATCGCGAACTTTCGGGGCGATTTGATTGGCCTTGGGTAACAGAGAAATCATTTTATCCAGATAATCAATGGTTAGCTGAGCAATGTGATTCACTTCCTGGGAATTTGAACTGTCGACTTCAAAGAGTTTGACGGTAAGAGAATCAATATCGTCACGGACCCGTATCAAGTCGGTTTTTATCTGTTTGGGCATCCCTTGGGCGTAGTCCGCCTCAAGAGCCGATTGAATTTTCTTATATCGATCTTCGATATCTTGATTCACTATAATGGCTTGGCATTGTTCATCGACATAGGCCGTTTGTTGAGGTTCGGTTTGCTCAGGGATCGCTTCAACCTCTTCGATAACCTCGACAGGTGGCAGATCTTGAGCATACAGGTGGTGTGATTGAATAAGAACCACACCAAAAAGCGAGATCACCATCCACTTTCGAACGGGTTGCATTCTTAAAATTAAGACAATTAACATTCCACTAAACACGAACAACCTTCCTCACCTCCCTTCAAAATACAATATGTGTGCCATTTCAGGGGGTTGCTCAGCTGCAAAATAATAAGACATGCGTTCATTTTCAGTGCATGTGTGTGACAAATTTTGTCAATTTTAAAAAATAGAGACAACTTTTGCCCCTTTCAGCCTGTTATCAATTTAAAGCAATTTTCAAAGCCTCGGCAATGAAGAGACAGGCACATTAATTGCTCTTCACAGTGGGAAAAGGAGTCATCAGTGGCCTATTCGAAATCACTTGCGACATTAATTGCGATCCTCTTTGTTCCATTCTTTCTGGATTCTGCGCAAGCAGAGGTCACAAATTTAGACATGGGAGGAACGTCCTCTTTTACCAATTATGAATCATTAACTGAAAGAATTGATGTAAAATTAGCGATTACAGAGGCCTCTGAAATGGGTCAGTCGGTCACGTCCGAGTTTGTATCCGATCTCGGCGACTCTGGATTGCGGGGACCGGTGTGCAATTTCTATCGTGAACCTCCAGGGCAGAGTGGATCTGAAAGAAATAGTCTACGAATATTTGCATCGATGGAATATTCCCGTCGTCGACACCGCTTACCTCAGGTCATGGCGAACCAGGAGGTTCCCAATACCCTCGGCTCAATAACATTGGTAGGTGGGCAGGGTGTCTCTCGCTCTCGCACTGAGCGTAATGGAATGCTTTGGACGTCTTGGCAATCAACACTGATTGACCTTGATGAAAGCCAAATACCTTTACAAGAAGGCGTCCTGTCAAATTACGATGACGGCTTTTACCATCAGAAAGTGAGCTATCAAAATGGCATATTGAGCCACATAGCGGTTTACGCTTACGGACAAGAAAAGTTTTGCGAAATTACTGAAATCAGAATTGATTCTCAACTTAATATACCATCATCAATGACATTCAGAAGAACGGCCTCTATCCCACGTGAAAAGTCGTGCTATTCGGATTATGTGCAAGAAACCACCTGCCAAATGCTAGCGATGTGAGAATTTCAAAACCTCTTAAAAATTCTTTCAGAGTGGTCATTTACTTTTTTTCGACAATATCTTTCTTTAGAAAGGGAAGTAACGCTTTGGTATACTGGTCCGGATAGTCACGCATGCCATCAAGGTGGCGGCCGTAGCGCAGTTCCAGTTCTGAGATTTGCAGGTCAGGGTGACCGGCAAAGACTTCACGAATACTGTCGATGGCGACAATATCATCCTCAACTCCGCGAATCGAAAGAATAGGAATTGATTTGGGCCAAACTCTTAAAACTTTGTGGAGTTTTTCTAAAGGCCGGCGTCCCCAAATCAAAGAGCCAAAGTAAGCTGTCAACTTGTTGAGAAGGGGTTGCTCAATTCCCACTTCTTTGGCAAAAAAGTTTCGCGTATTTTCATAGATTTGGTGGAACGGCCCCCCATCGCAAACCACTTTTAAAATGTCATTCCGTCCATGACAGGCCCAAATGGCGGAAAGACTGGGGCCCGAAAAACCGTAGACAATTTTATCGCCCTCAATATGATCCAAGACCGAGCGAATCTGTCGCGTCCATACATAGAAAACCCCTTTGTAAAAAAACTTTAAGTCGGGGTGCCACTCTAATTTTTTTAAATCGGATCCCAGTAAAAGATCGAAAGAGACACAATCGAAACCCTTTTCATTCAGATAGCGATAATGGCGCCAGGTTGTTTTGTGACTGCCCCACATGTGGTGCACAAAAATAACCGTGGCTTGGTACTTCTTTTTTTTCGCTGGGTGGACGTGAACTCGGAAGCCTTCCGGTGTGATTATTTCTGATCCCACCATTGCTTCCAATCACCAGCCACCTGAGTCGACTGTGCCGCTTGTCCTAAGGCGCGCTGACTGACTTGGATTGTTTCCATGGCGGTTTCCGCTAAGACTTTACCACAGGCTTCGACAATCGCGTCTCCATCAATACCGTGAAACTTATAGATCTCAACCGGACGACCACATTTTGAATGTTTGCGCACAGCTAAGGTTTCGTGCCGAACTCCAACAATCGATCCAATGTTATCAAGAAGCCCTGGCTCTCCGTCGTGAACACTCACGCACGGAACTCGACGGCCCGAAAGGGTGGCGATTTCTCCTGAGGTGGCGTTGCCGTTGACTGTCGGTTGCAAGTGCAAGTCTCCCGTCACTTTCAAAGACTCACGAAGGTAAGAGTAATTGTTCTCTTGTGCTAAGTTGCCGACCAGTAAATCGGTGGAGGTGACAACGATGACGTTGGCGTAAATGCCTTTTTCTAAAAGCTTTTCGGATGCATCAATGGCTTCAGAGACCATGGCTCCCAAAGAAAAGATATTCACCACATTGTCACCAGGCTCGTAACCAGCATAACCACGGTAATCAATCAGATAGTAAGCTCCTTGCAGGACCTCTTCTCGAAGGGTTGAGAAAATCTCAGAGTCACTAATGGCCTTAACTGAAGACTCATCAGTGGCGCCATCCATCGGTTGATCTTTACGAGCCAAAAGCTTGGCATCCGTCTTAAAGCGTTTTTGCATTTTCAAATACTTCAAAAGATTCTTTTGCTCTATACCGCGAGTCACGCCACGAATGATAACACCGTTGCGGCCTTCGTTGTCGTTGGTCAGGTGGCGGCGAATGCTCTCCGATAAAATCCAATCCATCTCTTGGCAAAAAGCTGGCTCCCAGGTGATTTGGTTAGGGATCTGAATATCAGATTTCCAACCATGTTGCGCGCCTTCAGGAGACAGGGTCACACCCGACGGTGTTCCAACCAAAATAAAGCTGGATTTCCAGTAAAGATTGTAAAACAACTGATCCAAGGCTCTTTTCAAAAAGAAATCATAAACGGTCATAAGTGGGATAATAGGTACGCCCGTGATGTCTCGCATGCGACCATAGGACCCCATGCACGACATGGTGTTGGCCTCTGTGATTTCAAAACGTACAAACCGATCAGAATTTTCCTCGTTGGGGACCAAGTCAGGAAGCTTCGTGTCTCGAACACCAAACTGACCTTCGAAATCTTCCTCAACAGGGGCACCAAAAATATGTCCATCCATCGCGGGGTTCAAGTTGGTGCTGGTTCCAACATCGGGAGCCATTGTGGTTAATAGCTCACCCGCGGTTCGCCATTTTTTCTCGTCATCAGTCAAAGGCTTATCGTCGTTGCCATCTTTGGTGTTAGCAATTCGAGTGAGTTTGGCGGCACACTGACCCAACATCCATTGCGTGTGAGGGTAACTCGCCATCTTCAGGTTGATTTCCAAGCTGTCAGGAATTCCACCGTCCTCTTCGATCTGTTTTTGAAAGAACTTTTGGTTTTTCTCTTTTAGATCGAACTGCTTTTGCATGTCTTTGGTGATTTTATCGCCGCGCTCTTTTAAAAACTGGGCTTCAGGTGTGCCGTCTTCAAAGGGGGCAAACAAAGTGTCACCCTCAAGGCCCTGCTTTTCTTGCAGCTCTTTCATTTCGTCTTTACTGGGTAAAGAGGAGTGGTTGCCTTGTTCTGCCTCCATTTGTAATCCCCAACCCTTCAGGGTGTGGCAGATCACAATAGTGGGGCGTTTCTGATCCTTTTTTGAAGCTTCAAAAGCGGCACGAAGCTCATCGACATCGTGTCCACCCAGGTCACGCAAGCCTTTGTAGAGTTCTTCGTCTGATACATCCTCTAAAAACTTCTTTAAGTCGGGGAACTTTTTCTTCATGTTCGATTTCAGGTCTTTGGCATTCTTGATCAACAAAAGCGCCTGAAAGGCGTAGTCACTGATGTCTTCTTCTAAAAAGGTTTTAAAAACATCGCCATCTTTACGCTCAAACAATTCCTGGCGGAGTTTTCCGTGGCGAATTTGAATGACTTCCCAGCCATTGGCTTTCATGGTTTTTTCGATACGCTCATTGTCGGTACCACCCATGATTTCTTTGTTGGTGATTCTATGTCCATCCAAGCTTTGACGGTTGTAATCAAGGATCCAGGTTAAGTTACCAATCTCTCTTTCCGCGAAATCGGGAGTGGCCTCAAAAAGTGATCCTTCACGAAATTCGGCGTCGCCCATCACACACCAAAAGTGGGCGTCGGGAACCTCATAGCCGTGTTTTTTTGCAAATCGATAAGCCAAGGCAAGGTAGCCGGCATTGACCGGAGGAATTCCAACTGTACCCGAAGGAAAAAAGTTGTGGTGATCGGGGTCAAAAACCGAGTGGTAACTTTGAAAACTGTGGGGATACTCGTCGTTGGGAAAAGCCCGTAAACGCATCATTGCTTTGTTTTTTTCTTCCGCAGAAAGTTTGTTACCTTCCTTGTCGTAGAGTTGGTCCAGCAGGTAGTTGAAAGCATGGTCCGCCGGCGAAGCGTGAGGTTTATTGCAAATATGGTCGTAGCCATTTTTTACAAATAGGTGCAGGGATCCCAAAATATGTAAGGCTGAACTGCTTCCGGAAGCGTGGCCACCCACCTTGGGGTCGCCCTTGGCTTTTTCTTTGCGATTGTTCGCCTGGTAGATCATTTGCGTCGCAAGATAATGAGCGCGCGAGAAAATTGAATTTAAAGCTTTCGCGGAAACTTTAGCCTTAGCCATGATTACCTCTTTCGTTTGTGCCGGATCTTAAGCAAAAAATGGGTCATCTGTGAAGCCTTTTTTCAACCTTTAACGTATTAAAATAAGTCAGGTTTCTAGGACGAAGTCCCAGGGAATTTCAACCTCTCCCTGGCCGGTGACAAGGCCTGTGGGAGGATTCGGAAAGGGTGCAGCGGCTTTAAAGGCCTCTATAGCGGCATCATCCAAATCATTGTAGCCAGAGGCGTTTCTCACCTGAATTCTCTTCAGCTCTCCGTGTTTGTCCAAAGTTATGACAAGGCGGGTAATTTTGTCGTTGGTGCTAGCGATCCGACGACCTTTTCGAAGAATTTTCACAATTTTTTCCTTAATTCGGGGCTCCCAATGCTGCCTCAACTTACTTTTGATGCGGTTGTAATAGGAGTAATAGACGAACTCGCGGGTTCTTAGAAGAGTCTCGGCACCGGCGACCACGTCTTTCAGATAATCGTCGTTTTGGCTGACTTCAGCACCCGACATCGCGGGCTCCGGTGGAGGCGCCATCTGCGAGGCGGTGTAGTCGGTGCTATAAAGACTGGGCTTCAAATTATCCAAAGTTTTTTGTTTTTTCTGAGCTTGAGTTTGCGGTTGGGCCTTTTTCTTTGGGGCCTCTTGGGTGTTCTTACGATTTTGAAAAGCGCCATTTTTTGCGGCCTTGGTTTCTTGCAGAACATTTTGATCATTTTTGCTGAGTTTGTAGTCGTCGACAGGCTTTTCTTCATTCACCGACTTGTCATCTTGTTGGACAATTTGCTTCGCTTTCAACTCATCGGAGGGGGGTTGCAGTTCTACCCATTCAATTTTAGGGGGTGCGTTCTCAGCGAGAGCCTTTTTCTTCTGGTGTTCATGAAGTAATAACACGATCAAAAGGACAACGTGAAAAAGGACGGAGAGTATAAAGGCAATTCGGGAGTTCTTTTTCTCTTTCATTATTATCCTATCGGCCCTTTCACGGGATTTATTGAGTCTCAAAAAATAAAAATCTTTGAGTTGTTACTCGGACTTGCGTAAAATTGAGCTATGAAAGTTACCGCCCACGGGGTTACCGACGTTGGTCTTAAAAGAAGCAAGAACGAGGACAACCTCCTGGTTGATGTCGACATGGGTTTGTTTATCGTTGCCGACGGCATGGGTGGCCACAAAGGCGGGGATTTAGCATCTCGGTTGGCTGTTGAAGCTATGGCTGAAGTGGTCCGCATGCACCGAGAAGAGCACACTTTTTTGTCTCCCCGAGCCATGCTCGAAGAGGGGTATACCGAAGCCAGCTCGCGAATTTATGCTGAAAGCCAGCTCAATAATAAAATGTATCAAGGGATGGGCACGACTTTAGTCGCGGCTTATATCCATGAAAATGAAATTTTTATTGGCAACGTCGGCGACTCCAGAGCCTATTATTATAACAACCAATACATGTGGCAGATGACCGAGGATCATTCCTTGGTGAATGAGCACATTCGAGCCGGTCTTTTAAAGGACAGTGAGGCCAAAGACTTTCAGGCGAAGAACATTATAACGCGAAGCGTGGGTTTTGAGAGAGATGTTCGTTGTGACATCATTCGTAAGCCACTCAACGTTGGCGATCATTTTCTGCTCTGTTCGGACGGTCTTTGTGGGTTGGTGGATGATGAAGACATTCACCAGGTCTGCCGGACCCATCCAAAAGATAAAGCTGTGGACGTTTGTGTTGAAAAGGCGAAAGAGGCCGGTGGTGACGATAATATCACAGTGATTGTCATCGACATCGACTCTTAATCTCAGCCATTCTGCTAAGGGCTTTGCATTTGTTCATCAATACAAAACCACTGAACACCTTTGTGATTTTTCAAAGTGCCATTAAAAGCTAAGCGATTGGCTTTAACCTTCAATCGATTGTTTTGCACATCCACATTTTCTTTTTCAAACAACAAAATGGTTCCGTGCTTTTTCGAGCACGGCGTTTCTTGAGCCGTGATCCAAAAATCACCGGGAAGAAATTTAAAATTCATATTAGGACCTGAAATCATATGACTGGAGGAGAGCTTGATCAACTCCACATTCTTTATTCCTGGATAGTTAAAAAACGAACGGTACACTCCTTTAATGGAGAAAGAACTGAACTGTTTGCCTTGGCTTGGGATAAAGGCTTTGAGCACTTGCGGTTTCGCCAGGCCACTAATAATTTTGTCGATCTTGCCATCTTTATCTATTTTTTCCATTTCACGGACGGAAGCCCGCAGGAATTCTGTTTGCACACCATTGTTCACATTGTCCCGCAAAGGTTTATAGCGACGGGCTAATAGTTCTAGGGGCGAGGGGCCGAGGCGGGTGGTCTTGTGCCATCCCGCCGCACCCAGCTTATCAAGAATAAGACCGGAGAGTGTTCCCAAGACATAGGATTCATAACTCAGACTGAACATCTCTTGAAAACTCTTGCTAGTAACTCCATTATTTTTAAAAACAGCAAACTCGTCTTGTGGTTGATTTCCCACCGACTGATTGAGCAAAGTTACTAAACTGTTGGTATAGTATTGAGCTGTACCTTCGATACGATCGGTGTAGTTTTCATACTCTTCTTTGAAATTGGTTTTCCATTTAAAATACCAATAAGAAAATCGCTGCAAACTTTTTTTGTCATTGGTTTGCAAAAAATGGCTGAGGCTCTGGCGCATCTCCCATCGATAATACCGTGGGACTGCCTGCAGCGGATAAATGTCGCCACGGCCTTTCTCTTGTTTGTGTTGCCGCCACTCCTCTTGTCCAAAATAATGAAAACCCTCGTGAATCGCGGTCTCTGTAAGTTTCATTGGCGACAGCTCTTTGTAATTATCCAAGTGCAAAATCAAGTATTTGGTCGATTGGATTTGCAAAGTATCAAAGCCGATTCGCGAACGCGGTATTTTTTGACTCCAGCTTTCGAAGTTTAAATCTTGCAGATCGCCTTTAATAAATCGCTTAACTATTTTGTCTTTGAAAGAGATAAAAATGATTGGATAGTTGAGAAGGTTGTAGTGGGGCCAGGGGCGTTTCGAGGAGCGATAAATCTGCTGCAAATTTTTTGCCGTTTCGGAGATGGCCGGTTGCAGGGCTCTGTTTTTACTGGCGCACCCGGCGATCAAAAACCAACAAAACAATGCACCGAGAATTCTTGAATTCCATGGAATAGGCTTAAGCATAATAGTTGGCCTCCTGAGGTTTAAATTATTCCATAGAACCATTGATATTTATAGGTCTCACCCAAAAATCAATGGTTTAAGGTGATCCTTTTTCGCATCGAGGATTGATATATTTTCAGTTGTTGTCTCTGATAGAGGTAAGATATGAGTGCAGTAAACAAACAAAGGACGTTGGATGACTGAGTTTTGGCAATGGGATTGGACGATGGCTCTGGTGGGAGGAATTCTGATCGGATTAGCGGTCACGTTCATGCTTCTTCTCCAGGGTCGAGTCACAGGGATCAGCGGGATCTTTTATGGCGTATTAAACCCGAAAAAAAACGACTGGAGTTGGCGACTGTGTTTTGTGGGCGGACTTATTATGGGTGGCGTATTGTTAAACGTCCTTGAGCCGGAAACCTTAAAAAACACTGTTAACTACGGTCCTTGGCGTTTCGCCCTGGCAGGGGTCTTTGTTGGCTATGGGACTCTTTTAGGGAATGGTTGCACCAGTGGGCACGGTGTTTGTGGAATGAGCCGATTTTCTTTACGCTCCATCGTCGCCACTCTGACCTTTATGGCCTTCGGTGTGTTAACGGTGGCGCTTTTTAAATAACGATTGGGAGAAGAGAATGTCGAAGAACATAACGGCTATAACTATGGGAATACTGTTTGCCATTGGCCTGGGACTTTCCGGAATGACTCAACCACAAAAGGTTATTGGATTTTTGGACCTGTTTGGTCAATGGGACCCCTCTCTGGCGTTTGTGATGATCGGTGCGATCGGAGTGCACGCCTCGATGTATCGATGGATCCGCAAACGCAGCAGTCCTGTGCTGGCTGATCAGTTTCATATTCCCAATCGATCGGATCTGACTGCCCCTTTAATCATTGGAGCGGCTCTGTTTGGTGTGGGCTGGGGGATTGCGGGCTTCTGTCCGGGACCTGGGTTAACCAGTCTTGCATCAGGTCACTTGGTAAGTTTAGTCTTTGTCGGAGGCATGGTGGCCGGAATGATGGGCTTTAAAGTCAGTGCCCCAATAAGAAATAAAATTTTTCCTCGACGTTAACAAAAGCCGTCGAATTTGAGTTTAAAATAAAAAAGGCAAGCTCTGTCAGCTTGCCTTTTTTGTCTTCCAATTTGCAAACGAATTAACGTTTTGAGAATTGGCTTGCGCGACGAGCGCCTTTAAGTCCGTATTTTTTACGTTCAACCATACGAGGATCACGAGTAAGAAGTCCGGCTTTTTTAAGAGGGTCACGATAAGATTCGTCAAACTGAGTTAAAGCGCGAGCAATTCCATGGCGAATCGCTCCAGCCTGACCAGACTCGCCGCCACCTTTAACAGTGATACGAAGATCCAGTTTTCCTTTTTGCGAAGTCAGTTCCAATGGAAAGTTCATGTGAGCTTTAGAAGAAGGTCTTTTCAGGTACTCTTCCATATCTTTACCATTGATGGTGACTTTGCCTGTTCCCGTGGTCATGAACACACGAGCGGCACTGGTTTTTCTTCTTCCGGTTGCGTAATATACTGTAGCAGCAGCCATTCAATAATCTCCTTGTCTACTGTAGAAGCTGTGGGTTTTGCGCCTGATGAGGATGTTCGCTACCCGCGTAAATTTTAAGTTTCATTGCCATCTTTTTACCAAGCTTGGACTTCGGAAGCATTCCTTGCACGGCATCCTTCAAAATAAAAGTTGGATTTTTTTCTAACATTTCTTTCGCAGTGGTCTCTTTCAAAGAGCCAAAGTAGCGAGAGCGGCGGAAATATTTTTTGTCCCACCATTTGTTTCCAGTCATTGTCACTTTCTCTGCGTTAATGACAACAACCATGTCTCCCGTATCCACATTCGGCGTGTAAGTGGGTTTTGATTTACCACTTAATACCTGTGCAATTTGAGAGGCCAAACGTCCTACGCTTTGCCCTTGGGCATCTACGAGGTACCAATTGCGTTTATTTTCAAAATCTTCGTTTTTCGCGTTCCAAGTCTTCATTGCTCTAACCTTTATGAAATTCAGAATGAAAACACTTATAATTTTCGGCACTTATTGTCAAGGCTCTGGGGATACTGAACCGACGATAAAAACAGACCCTGAGGCGGCGCCGGCGCCGCCGCCTGGCTGCGGTCTCGGGCCTGTAAAATATTTTGAAGGCGGGCTGCAGGGTCCTGAAATTCCAAGAGATTTATCATTGTGCCCACCATATTGCGCACCATTTGCTTTAAAAACCCAGTTCCTTGCACCTGATACTCCAAAACCCCATAATCCCTGGAAAGCCAACGACTTATCAGAATTTTGCGCACCGGCGTCTTCACCGGGGTGCCCTGGGATTGAAAGCTGGAAAAATCGTGCTCCCCCAAAAAAACTTCGGCCATTTCTTGTAAAGATTCCAGAGGCATAGCCTTGCGTGGCATCCAAGCATAGCGCCCCCGGAAGGGACTTTTCGGAATATCGGGGATCAGGCGGTACTTGTAGCATTTGGAAAGGGCTGAGATCTGGGCGTGAAAATCAAAGGGAGCCTCTTCAATTTTTTTTACAAGAATCGTGTCCGGCGTCATTCGGTTGAGTTTGTATTTGAGATTGTACAAATTCACCGGATCTTCGATGTCGGCATGGGCCCACTGATTCAAGGCATGGACACCACGATCGGTGCGTCCCGAAGCCACCACCGTCACTCGCTGATTGAATATAAGAGACAGGCTTGATTCCAGCAGGCCTTGAATGGTGTCTGCCGTGTTGGGTTGTTTTTGCCAGCCAAAATAGTTGGTGCCATCGTATGCGAGGCACATGCGAATGCGAACTTTTTTAGAATCCAATAGCAAACCCACCGGTAATCATGTTCGACGAAAAGTCTTTTCGGTCATCCAGGCCGAACACCTGTTTGTACTGAATATCGATCCATGATTGGGTGGCGCCATAGTCCGTCATGAGACTGGTTCCGTTAGAAAACTTGGAAAGGGAGATCAATAAGCCGGCTGTGGCTGTGCCGACAAAAGCGCCGCCGAATTTTGTGGTTTCGCCTTTAAAGGCAAAAAAGTCACCATCACTACGATGCTCAATAAACGAAAAATAACCCGGGCCGGCTTCAACGTAGGGAGTGAGGTACTGGATGTCAGCAATTTGCAATTTGTAGGAAAGTGTTAAGGTATTGGGGAAAATATAGAACTGAAAAGTTTCAATGGTGGGACGGCCATTTTCAAACTGACCCTTGCCTTCGGTGGTGGTGAACCCAGACCCTAGCTTCAAAAAAAGATTTTCAGCAATCAGCCAGTCGTATTCTAGAGCTAAAACAAAATTGCTGCTGCTCCCATAAACATCATCAAATGTGGCGCCCGAGCTAGCGGTGATTTTTGGCGACCCAAGAGCACCTCCACGAAGATAAAAGATGTTGCGCGTTTTGCCAGGATCGACATCGTAAACATAGGTGCCGTCGGTTTCAATTTTGGCAGGTTTAGGACCGTAGCGAGCTCTTGATTCGCGATTTTTCTTTTTTCTTTTATAGTAATAGCCACCGCGGGAGTCGCGGTCGATGGGTTTCTCGACTCCGTCATAGGCGTTGATATCATCATCTTTTTTGGTATCGCCAGTGTCGTAATAATAAGTTCCATCGGAACCCACGCGATAGGGTTTTTCGATGCCCTGATAGGGCTGCTTTTTTTTCTTTTCTTGGCTGGTATCGTAATAGTACTCACCGCGCTTGCCTTTGCGAACCGGTTGCTCAAGGTTTAAGGTGTCCTCGGCCAAGGTTCTTTGCGGGTAGGGATACTCGGCGGCCGGCTCTTCCTCGGCAAATCCTAAGAGTGTAAAAACAAGAATCCAAATCATTGTTTCACCCCGCGCAGACGTCGTCGCCAAAACAGACTAAAAAAACCAAGCAGTAAAGTGGAAAGAGTCAAAAAAGGATAAAGCAAACAGGCTTTTGCAAAAAGCCAAAGCGGATAAAGAATTCCGCGCACCACCGGTTTGGAGTCAGGGTGATTGCGAATCCACTCTGCCACAGGGGGGCTGGTGTTGTAATAGAACTTGATGATCTGTCGGCCCAGCCAATGGCTGTGAAGATAGCGATTGCGAAACGCACGAAAGTCTTCGACTTTCGGGCGAAACGGTGAGCCGTAGGCGGCGGTGGTGATAAAACAATCAAACTCTTTTTCTATAAGACCTAAAACTTCATCTGGAGAGGCGACATGGCAATTGGCGGGAAAGTCCGGATCAGCAACGTAACAGCCGCTGGTGTCAGCAAGATCGGTGGGGGTGGAGGTCATGTCGATAATGCCCCCTAAGTTGTTGGCTTGATCCAGTAAGCCAATGCTAAAACGATAGGTCTCGCCATTTTGCAAGCCATCGACAATGTTGTTGGCAAAACTAATCACTTTCGACGTCGAACAGGTTCCTGAGCTGTTCGCCACGGCCAGGTCTTTCACACTGGAAGAGGCATTGGGAACGTCGGTGGTGCCATCGGTTAATTCCTCGTAAAAAACGCGAACCGATTCGATGGTACTATCGCCGACTCGTGGGAATGAGCAATCGGTTCGAACATCTTCGATAAAAACTTTTTTATCCCCCGGATAGGCCACAAAATTACAGGCCGCATTCACGGGGTCTCCTTGCACGCACAAGGTGGTCGCACCAATATCTAAAGTTGCCAAAGAAATTTGAACTTCTGTGACTCCCTGTTCATCAAACTGGTTGTCATTGTTTTCATCAATTCCAAGGCGAATGGTCTGTTGACCAGGCTCCGCGTCTTCACAGCCTCCAGTGTCTCCAGTGGGTGCTGAACCACCAAAGAATTTTTCACAAATATCACCCCAATTCACCGTCACAGAGACAGTGACGACATTGCCGGGGATAATCAGTCCAGCGGGGCTTTGTTGGATAATATCAAGACTTCGGAACTCAGCCTGAGTAGGATCGATGTTGTTTGTAACAAAAACCTGCCCACCGATGACGTCGGTGGCGGTTGAGCTTGGTCGAAACTGAATCGTTAAATTTAGATCGTTGTGCACTCGTCGGCTATTGCAAGAGGCAAAGTTATCTGAGCAGTTGTCACAGGTTCTGGTGGAAGAACGCCGGCTGCTGGCGCAACCCTCAACAAGACCACCGGCAGCACCGCCATGGATGACTGTGGCTGACGAATTGATTTCATTAACAAAAAGCCCGGTGATATTGGAATAAGCGTCACTGATAGAAGTCACCCGCGATTGGTTGGTGTTGGTATTGGGATTGGTGGGAGTGACCTGAGCCCCGGCCATGAAGCTGAAAAGACCAATAAAAATAAGGGGTAGAACGATCCGTGACGCCATGACTAAAGTCTGTCACGGTTGTTAGCGGGTTTCAACCGGATTATCTCTCAATTGCTGGATTTTTGGCTCTTTGTCACTTAACTGTCGAGCAAATCAAAAATTCGTTCGGCGATGATCAGTCCATTCGAGGCGGCTCCTCGGTAAAGATTGTCAGCGACAACCCAAAACATCCAGGTGTTTTCGAACTCTGGATCTTTACGAAGCCGTGAAACAAAAGCATCCGATTGACCAGTGACTTCTTTGTAAGAATGGAAAGTCTTACCCTGATCGTTGTTCAGGTATTGAATGTAGCTGCACTCACTCAATGTGCTTTCGATCTCTTGCTTGCTAACATCTTTGGCAAATGTCACCCAAACCGCTTCGCCGTGTCCATTTTGGGTGGGAACTCGCACCGTAAAGGCTGACATTTTGATATCGGGTCGTGACAGAATTTTTTTGGTTTCGTTCATGATTTTGGTTTCTTCAGAACAAAATCCTGCGTCGTTGTAACCGCCAATTTTTGGCTGGCACTCAAAAGCGATGGGAGGATTGAAATTGCGTCCCTCTCTGGGATCTTTGCCGGCTAAAACATCCTCGGTTTGCTCTAAAAGATCGGCGATACCCTCTTTACCAGCGCCACTCACCGATTGATAACTAGCCACTCGACAAGCCACCGGTTCAAACTTCTTTAAAGCGTTGAGCACCATCACCAACTGAATGGTGGAGCAGTTGGGGTTGGCGATGACTCGGGCTTGGGTGGGGTTGTTGATTTCATCAAAGTTAATTTCGGGAACCACCAAAGGTGTGTTGGGGTCCATGCGGAAAGCCGCCGAGTTATCGATAGCAATGGCACCGGCGGCGGCCGCTTTGGGGGCCCACTCTTTACTGATGGGATCGCCTGAGGAAAAGAAAACCACATCCAAATCTTTGAAGCAGCCGTCTTTTAGGACCTGACATTCATACTCTTGGTCGCGAAACGCAATCTTTTGGCCTTCCGATCGCTCGCTGGCAAACAGACGCAGCTCCTTGAATTTGTGTTTGGACCCGGTTAGCAATTCTCGAAAGGTTTCCCCGACGAGGCCTGTGGCTCCAACAATTCCAACGGATAATTCGCGACTCATTTTCTTTTCCTTCTTTTGCGGTTTTCTTTAGTTTTTTGAAACAGTCCCATGACCGCCCCAAGGACAGCGTACGAGAAGAACAGGGCAAAAAGCATCACTTCCGGTCTGATCGCCACTAAGATGATAACCATTACACCAACCACCAAATAAGTGAAAGGCTGTTTCTGCTTGAGGTTTAGGTCTTTGAAACTTTTATAGCGAAATTGGCTGACCATCGTGATTCCCAGCATAAAGGTCATAAAAAGCAGCAAGAAGTTTCGACTGGCGTCGACTTCAAGGTCTTTAAAACAGAGTACTGACGAGGCGACGATTCCAGCCGCCATTGGAATGGGGAGGCCTTCAAAATGGGAGCCTTCAGCGGCCGATTGAACGTTGAAGCGAGCCAGGCGAAGGGCGCCACAGGCCACGAAAACAAAACTGGCCAACCAACCGACGCGGCCAAAAGGTTGCAGAGCCCAAAGATACATAATCAAGGCCGGGGCCATTCCAAAACTGACCAAATCACAAAGTGAGTCGTACTCGGCGCCAAACTGGCTGGTGGTGTCCGTCAAGCGCGCCACCCGTCCATCCAAAAGATCAAACACGGCGGCGGCAACAATGGCGTAGGAACCAAACGAGTACTCGCCCCGAATGGCGAAAATTATCGACATAAAACCAAAAAACATATTGGTCGTCGTCAACAGATTGGGAAGGACGTAAATGCTAACTCCGGCCCGAGTGCGACGCCGGGGTGGGGTGTTTTTTTCAGCCATAAACCACACCTCCTATTTGCCAAAACAACAAAGACAGCAGGACTCCGCTGACCATGGGTTGGGACAAGTTATCATCGATTCCGAAAAAGGAAAGAAGTTCACTGATTGCGCCGATCGCGCCACACGCCAAGCTGAGCGCCAGCAAGGCCAAGGCACCGTTGGATTCCATGGAGAGAGGGTAGAGAAGAAAAAATAAAAGAGCCGCCAACGAGCAGATACTAAAGGCGGCCAAGGTTCCCACCAGACTTTTTTTGGCCATAATTTTCGTCTTTCCGTAGAGGAGACCAAAAAAACTGGCGACGGGATCGCCAATGGCTAAAAATAAAACCGATAAGAGGCTGATGGGTTTTGGGAAAATTAAATAGCAAAGGCCAATTCCGATGATGGCATAAGAGGACCCTGAAAGGCGGCGAATTTCATGCTTGCGGATCACCGGGCCAATAACTTTCAGGGCAAACCGATTGAAGGCTGGGAAATGGCGGCGAAAGTAATCCATAAATATCAATGGCACTCCAACCAGGGCATAAACCGTCCAGCACAACCAAGCCGGCCAAAAGATCATACATATCAATATTCCCAAGATACTGAAGAGGTGGAAGGCCTTGCGAGCCAAATGAAGGTCTGCTTGGGTTTTCAGGTGTTCTAACATCGAGGGGGAAGATTTAGCACCCTTTCGTTAGCGAATCAAAGGGCTTTGTCAGGGTCTGAGCTCTTTGTAACTTCTCTGGTAATTTCAATACGTTGAACGGAATCTCCGATCGGAGCGATGATCGCGTTTTCACCCTCATTGAGGAAGATAAAATCACTGGTCAAAAGATTCTTTTTTAAAGGAAAGATATCACCTTGGTTTTGATTGCTCTGGTTGACCAAGCGTCCCACTTTCTCGCAGTTTATAAAAAAGATTCGAGCACTGGGGGCCTTGGTTTTGACTCGCAGAACATCGATTTTTTTGCGGCAGTTGATTTCGACGATGGGCGATTGAATTTTCTCCACAATCGTCACCGGAGCCGTTGATACGGCGGCAATGTTGCGTTGAAACGGCTTAAAAACATCGGTTCCCAGAGCATTCAAAATAATAAGGATATTAACGGCGGTCAGC
The DNA here is from genome assembly GCA_964588335.1 of uncultured Pseudobdellovibrionaceae bacterium. GTDB lineage: Bacteria > Bdellovibrionota > Bdellovibrionia > Bdellovibrionales > JAGQZY01 > JAGQZY01. The sequence continues at coordinate 31,314 of CAZPOV010000012.1, forward strand.
ACTGCTAGAACTGAAAAAGTCCCCAAAATCAGGCGGAGATAAGCTTTGGTTTCGTTAAACGGAGTCTGACCCATGGTCTGCTTTTCGGCGATTCTCCAAAAAAACTCAAAACCATTTACTGTTATTGGTCGATTTCGATTAAGGAAGGCAAGCAAGGCTTTGGGCTAGGTGTCGTTTGAGCTGAGGTGCAGGACCGCACCTCGTTGTTGTTTATCCTTTGAAGTCAGCCTTCGTGAATCCCTTTGATTAGCACCAAAGAAATTCCCACCAGGCACAGTCTTTTTTGCCGACAATCTGCTCGGCCACTTTTGAGGGATTGGCAATGTCTGACATGGAATTGAGAATTCGGTAGGATTTCAGCGAATCGGTGAAATCAATATCCTCATCACGAATTTTTTCAATCAGCTGGCGGTATTTCTCGCCCTCTTTAGAAACAGCAAGGGGCTTGATCTCCGACATCATATTGTTAAGGATGTACACGTAGGTGTTTTGGTCGCGAAGCAGAGCTTTGTCTTTACCGGTCTCATCAAGAGTGTTCAGAGCTTGGTTCACGATTTGTTCCAAGAACTGGTAAATTCCGCCGTATTCGATGGCCACACCTTCAACATTGGAATAAATCACCGACGTGGCGTGGGTTTGCTCGGGACGCGCAAAAATCAGCTGCAACGATTCGATGATCAGTTGCGCGCCTTCGTCGCGGGTGAAATCACTTCCAGGACCTTCGTCGGCCGCAAACTCGCCATCGTCACCGTCAATGTCAACGCCTTGGGCGATGGCCCGCTGGGCTCCGTTTAAGTTTGTGGCTACAATTCGTTGTAGCGTTTCGATATCCATGACCTTCAAACGGTCCGATGGGAACTTTAATCCTGCCATTGAGAAGGAAGGAACCAATATTAGTAGAGCTAAAAGTTTCATGACACGTCTCCTCATGCTACGATTATCAGAAAAGCTGAATCCTGCGTCATTTCGCTTAAGGCCATAAAAGGTTATTTCTTTTCAAGTGGTTAAGCGTGTAGAATAGCAGGCTGTCGGTAAATAAGGAGGACACTTTGAAAACTATAGCGCGCACACTGGTCTTGGTGGCATGCCTTGGCTTAACAACCAACTGTTCTGAGCTTGTTAAAAAAACGATTCAGGATAACCCGGACATCGTCTTTGAAGCGATCAAGAAAGACCCAGCACAATTTATGGAAGTGGTTCGAACAGCCGCCCAAGAAGCCCAAAAGGCTGAGATGGAAAATGCTCAAAAAGCGGAAATGGAAGCTCGCGAAGCTGAGTTTGCCAATCCCAAAAAACCTGAAATTGGTGACAATCGTGCGGTACTTGGCAGCGAGTCGGCCCCGGTCACAATTGTTGAATATTCGGATTTCCAATGTCCCTTCTGTCAACGTGGAGCGAATACGGTTAAACGTGTCATCGACGAATATGATGGAAAAGTGAAATTGGTTTTTAAACATTTACCTTTAGAGCAGAAGCACCCCAATGCCCGTCGTGGGTCGGAGTATTTTGAAGCGATTGCCATGCAAGATGCTGAGAAAGCTTATGAGTTTAAGCAGTTGGTTTTTAAAAACCAAAACGAAACTTATGGTGATGCGGAAAAGCTTTATAAAAAGTTGGCTAAAGATGTGGGTGCCAACATGTCAAAACTGCAGGAAGACCTTAAGAGCAGCACGATTGATGAGATCATCGAAAGTGATATGCAAGAGGCCGGTAAGTTCGGTTTTCAAGGAACTCCAGGTTACTTGATCAATGGTGTGTCTTTAAAAGGAGCTTATCCTTATGAAGAGTTCAAAAAAGTTATCGACAGACATTTGAAAAAATAACGACACCGTTTTAGCAAAAAGTTAAATTCTTAAAAGGTCGCCTAAGGCGGCCTTTTTTCATTGGACCGTTGCAAACAACTTCGAAATAAAGTTCGGTAGATATTTAGGCGACGCTTAACAAAGAGCCTAAAGATGAAGAGTGGGCTGATTCAGCGGCTGTTTTTTCATAGGTCTCAGTGGTAATTCTACAATTTGCTGAAATATGGAGCGAAACATTTGATTTTGATAAGTCTAAGAAATAAGCAAAGAGCCTTATGAAGATCATTCTTTCTATTTTTTTTACCTGTTCAATATTTTCACTTCCAGCAGGGGCGTGTGTGGTGCCAACCTATCAAGAGGCGGCCCAGTTTTTTAGAAATTCTGATGAGTGGAGCCGAGTGAACTCAGCCGACACCCTTTTGGAGCATCAACGAAAACCCGTCGACATCCGCTTGGAATTTTCAAGTCCTGGCGACAGTGAAGTGATTTGGAATGGCAGTCCTGTGAACTTTTCAAACCTGCAAGTTTGTAAAACCAACTCAGCCAATGCTTTTATTATCAAATCCAATTGGCCTCGAATCACCCTGACCCGCATGGCGGGAGGGCTGTTGCGAGCCAAGGCCCTTGGTATTTCTTTTTATTTTCGCGCCAGTCACCAAGTTGTTGCGCAATAACCCTGTCTCAGATTGAGACACTCCTGGTTTACAAAACCATCAATTATTGCGGCACGGACGTGCTAAGGCGATGATATTTTGTCTGTAAAGCGAATCAGTGGCTTTTGTGATGGCAAACTCTTTGCAAAATCATACAAGCATGGAAACTCTATTTAAATTATCAATGATGTCGTTATTCTTTCTATTCCTTGCAAATGCGGCCCAGGCCAATTGCGTGCCTCCTACCAGCCAACAATTGCGAAACTTCTTCAATGGTCAGAGCCAGTGGACAGAGGTAAACAGTCACACCACTCGCAATATTGCCGAAAGGAATCCTGTTTTTATCAATCTCAATTTCTCCAATCCGGCGCGCTCCACCGTCCGTTGGGGCTCCAAGTCGGGTGGTCAAATCGAGGCTCTTTGCCAAATCAATGGGTCGTCCTTGCAAATTATCACACGTCACCGTTTGGCTGGACAGGTTCGTTTTACATTAACCCGGCATGCTGGTGGGTTGATCAGTAGCCAATCGAATTTCCCAGGCATTGGTCAATACTTTTATCGTCCGGATTCGCAAGTGATTCGCCCCGAGCGCATCTCTGAAGTTCCAAGAGAGGACTTTAGTGATGGTGAGGCTGTTGCTATTTAAAGGGCAGTTTGTCTTGAAGCAGTTTCACTTCTTTTTTGTTCATCGCACAGGTGAGGGGGGTCACTTTCACTCCCATTTTCTTTGCCTCTTTTAATTTCCGAGCATAGTCCGGATCGATGTGGTCCGCGGCTTTAAAAACCTTGCAATCCGTTCGTTGAATCACATACAGCATTTCACAGGTGAAACCTTGTTCTGTTAATTCCATCAGCTCATCCAAGTGCTTTTGCCCACGTGTGGTAACCGCATCGGGGAAGTAGGCGATGTCACCTTCTGCCAACGTCACATTTTTAATTTCAATCAAATGCAAAGGGGGCATCAGATTTTTATGATTCCACTTTTTGATATCAGGGTGCTTTTTGGAATTCCAAAGCACCAAATCAATGCGCGATTTATCATTGATTTTGACTTCGGGTTGATAGCGATCAAATTTTTTCCAATGGGGTAGTGGATTTTCAAGGAAGAGTTCGACAGCCAACTTGTTGGGTAGGCCAGTGTTGACTCCAACCCAACTTTTTTCAGTCTTAACCATTTGCAGGGTGTGCTTGAGTTTTCGTTTTGGATCATCCGTTGTTGAAAACAGACAGGCGCTGCCGGGATCTTTGAGACCCATCATGCTACCCGTGTTTGGACAATGGGCGACCACCGTTTCGCCTTCAAATTCAATATCAGTAAAAAATCTTTTATAGCGTTTTTGGAAAACGCCTTCAGACAACGGTTTTTCAAACTTCATGGTCACCTCAGATTTTTGTTTATCTCTTGAGATTTGGAGTTAAGAAAGGAACGGCGCCCCTTTGCCACTCCAGGCAATTCTAAGACGGGCATTGATTTCTTCAAAATTCAGCAAACCTTTTAGAGCCGATGGGCCATTTTTTTGGAAACGAGAGGACTCTTTTTAGTCGTCACAAAGTCTGTAAAGGGAGAAGCCAACGTGGGTTTTTGTATTTTTAGCAATGAGGTAGCAGAATTCCTCGGCCTTTATTTTAGCCCATCCGTGCACATTTCAATGGTTTTCGTTTCATCCATATAATATCGATCCACACGTGTGGCAGTGGTGGAAATTAAACCAGCAATTCCCGCCAAGAAGGTATTATTGGTTGCTGGTTCAGGAAAACTTCCGATAGTGCAAACTCCGGCGGCTTGGACTGACGCTATGCCAAGGGAAACGCCGACGACGGCAACGGGCATTTCGTTCCAAGTTCTAAAGGAGGGGCAGTTTCCACTGCAGGTACACCGTCCAAGGTCTGTATTCCAGCACCCGGGGTCGGAATTGAACGCCGTTTCGCCAGGAATCGGGTTAGGGTTGTCGTCGGCTCGAAGTCGATAATTCAAAGTTCCGACGGGAGCAAAACCGGTATAGACAAAATTTCCAGGGAAGGCTCCAAACTCAGTCCTTGTAGCAATAGCAGCCGAATAGTAGCCGTTCAGTAACGCAAAGCCTTCTTTCTGTCGAGCCCGAGCCTGAAAGGTTTTGTAGGAGGGAACCGCAATAAGTGACAACACTGCGATGATAGCGACCGTGGTCATCAACTCGATCAATGAAAAGCCGCCGTTGCGAGATATTTTCATAGCCGTCCTTATAAAGTTTTACCGTGTGGGCTCAGTCACTTTCACCCGTTCTGTTTCCATTATAGCAGGCTGTGGCCTCTTCACAAATTATGGCTAATAGGACCTCATTTGGTCTCAATTTTAGATTCGAACGGAGTGAAAAGGTAGAAAAAATAAGCCTTAATGACACACTTGGGGCCTTCAGGTCGTTTGCCTATAAGGTTGTCTAAGATCTCAAAATTCGAATCTTGAGAAAGGTCGCCCGCTGATTTTTTGCAGTCAGAATCAGATTTCGACACCCCTTCGCGTTCCAAAAAGACCTACCGATCACAGAAATTTGAGTCAGATCAAAATAAAGGGCTTTATAGCCATTCAGGCCCTTATCCCTAAGCCTTGAAACCGTTTACTTTTTAAGGGCTTGCAGCTAAAAGGAAGCATGTCAAATTCACCGAATAAGAAAGCAGCCAAGCCTTCTTGGCTCAAGGTAAAAGCGCCGGCCGGGCAAGACTACCACCGCATCAAAGACATGTTGGGGAAGCTGAATCTGGCCACCGTCTGCCAAGAGGCCCGATGCCCCAATATGGGTGAGTGTTGGGCGGGTGGTACGGCCACCTTCATGCTCATGGGTGAGGTTTGCACCCGCGGCTGTCGCTTTTGCAATGTGAAAACCGGGAACCCCAAAGGTAAGATTGATAATCGTGAGCCTGAAAAAGTGGGGTTCAGTATCGCCCAAATGGGGCTCACCTATGTCGTCCTTACCAGTGTGAACCGTGACGACATGGAAGACCAAGGCGCCGATCATTTTGGTCGAACCGTTGAAACCATTAAAAATAACGATCCAGATTTGATTGTCGAGATCTTAACTCCGGACTTTCAAGGCAATGTTGAGCTGATCAATCGGGTGGTGGATTCTAAACCCGATGTTTTTGCTCACAATGTGGAAACCGTGGAGCGTTTAACACCCAGTGTGCGTGACCCAAGAGCCACTTATCAGCAGTCGATGGATGTTTTGGCGCAAGTCAAAAAAAGAGATCCTGAAATGTACACCAAAAGTTCCCTGATGTTAGGACTGGGTGAGACCGACGCTGAGATTATGCAGGCACTGATGGACTTAAAGGCTGTGGGTTGTGATGTGGTGACCTTTGGTCAATATCTGCAACCCAGTCCAAGACATTTAAAGGTTCAGGAATACGTGACACCTGAAAAGTTCAAATATTGGAAGCAAGTGGCTGATGATATGGCTTTTCTTTACTGTGCCAGTGGCCCACTGGTAAGAAGCTCTTACAAAGCCGGAGAGTTTTTTATGAAGGGCGTGATTGAAAAGAAACGTGGAAAATATAAACAACAAGAAGCTTTGTAGCAACGATCGATAGAGGAGTATGGGATGGGAGTAAAAAACGTAGAATTGCCAGAAATTGGTGAAGGCGTAAACGAAGGTGAACTTGTAGGATGGCTGGTTCAACCCGGAGACACCATTGAGGTGGATCAACCCGTCGTTGAATTGATGACCGACAAAGCCACCGTTGAAGTTCCCTCCACAGTTGCTGGAAAAGTTAAGGAGCTTAAATTCTCAGAAGGTGACACCATCGAGGTGGGTCAAACCATCATCACTGTTGAAGAAGGAGCCGGCGGCGAAGAGCAGGCTCAAGACTCTAAAAAAGAAGAAAAGCAGGAAACAAGTTCAAGCCAATCGCAGCGACAAGATCAACAGCAACAAAAGCAGCAAGCGCCGCAAAACCAGCAGCAAGAAGCGCCTCGTCCGATGGCTGCTAGTGGTTCTCAGACCGGTGGTGGAATGGAAGCGATCAACCCACCCGTCGCTGCTGAAAATGTTTTAGCGACACCTTCGACTCGTCGCTTGGCTCGTGAGTCCAACGTCGATATCAACAATGTAAAAGGCACTGGGTTGGCTGGACGGGTGACTCGCGAAGATGTGTTGGCAGCCAGCAATGGGGCCGGAGCTGTGGCCGCTGGAGCGCCAACAACTGCTCAGCAGAGCAAGTCCTCCACACCGACTTGGACGCCACCGCAGAATTTTACCACCGGTGGAGAAGAGCGGGTGCCTCTAAAGGGTGTTCGTAAAAAGATCGCCGAAAATATGCAGATGGCAAAGCGCGTGATTCCTCATTTCACTTTGATGGATGAGGCCAACGTCACCAAGTTGATTGAAATGCGCCAAGAATTAAAACCACAGGCTGAAAAAATGGGTGTGAAAATCACTTACCTACCATTTGTTATGAAGGCCTTGATGGCCACGGTTCGAGAGTTCCCGAAATTCAACGGAATGATCGACGATGCCGCTCAAGAAATTGTTTATAAAAAATACTTCAATGTCGGGTTTGCTGCCGATACCCCTAATGGACTTTTTGTTCCGGTGATTAAGAATGCTGATCAGAAAACCATTTATCAATTGTCACAAGAGATCGTTGATCTTGCGACTCGGGCCCGTGATGGCAAGTTGGCCTTAGAAGAAATGAAAGGCGCCACCTTCACGATCACCAATATTGGAAGTGTTGGCGGTACCTATGCAACGCCCATTATCAATCACCCCGAAGTGGCCATTTTTGGAATGTACAAAATCCAAGAGCGTCCGATCATCAAAGATGGTGAGTTGGATGTGGCTAGCTTTATGAATTTTACAGTGACTTGTGATCACCGTTTGATTGATGGCGCTGAAGCGGCTCGCTTTTTATCGGCCTTTATTGCCCGAATCGAAAGCCCCGGTCGCTTGATGATGGATATGATTTAATTTGTAAAAAAGGAAAATGTTGTGAGTCAGTTTGATGTATGCGTAATTGGATCGGGACCTGGTGGATATGTTGCAGCCATTCGCTGCGTGCAGTTGGGTTTGAAAACGGCTGTCGTAGAGCGTGAAAAATTAGGAGGGGTTTGTCTGAATATCGGGTGCATCCCCTCAAAAGCCATGATCGGAGCGGCTCATACTCTGCATCGTATGCAACACGACGCCGCCGAAATGGGCCTTGAAATCAAAGGCGACGTAAAAGTGAACATGAAAAAGTTAAAAGACTGGAAACAATCGGTTTGTGATCGCATGTCCGGTGGTGTGGAAGGTCTTTTAAAAGGCAATGGCGTTGATATCATAGCCGGAGAGGCCGAGTTCGCTTCACCCAATGAGCTGAACGTTAAAGGTTCAGATTCTACTAAGTCGGTAAAAGCTAAAAACTTTATTGTCGCCACTGGATCTCGCCCCATTGAAATTCCTGGATTTGAATTTGATGAAAAGACAGTGATGTCGTCAACTGGTGCCTTGGCATTAGAGAAAATTCCTAAAAGCTTGATCGTTATCGGTGGTGGCTATATTGGGTTGGAAATCGGTTCTTATCTTTCCAAACTGGGGACCGAAGTGGATATTCTGGAAGCCCAAGATGCACTTTTGGCCGGCGTTGTTGAGAAAGACGTGGCGCAAGTGGTGTCCCGCAAGTTGAAAAAAGATGGGATTAAAGTTCACCTGAAAGCCTTTGCCAAATCTTATAAGAAGTCTGGAAACCAAGTCGAAGTGACCGCTGAGGTGGATGGCTCCAGCAAAAAATTTAAAGCCGATAAGATTCTAGTAACAGTCGGGCGCAAACCGAACTCCGATCAACTGGGTATCAAAGAGATTGGTTTAGAGCTGGATGAGCGTGGATTTGTAAAAACCGACGCTCAACGCCGCACCAACGTTTCTCATATTTACGCGATTGGCGACATCACTTGCCAACCCATGCTGGCCCACAAAGCCAGTCATGAAGGTGTGCTAGTGGCTGAAGTGATTGCCGGTAAAAATAGAGCCTATGACGTGAAAACAGTTCCAGCTGTGATGTTTACCGATCCCGAGATCGCTAGTGCAGGGATGTTGGAAAGCGAAGCACGCGATAAGGGTTACACCGATTTAAAAATTTCTAAATTTCCATTTGGCGCCAACGGTAAAGCCGTTTCGATGATGGAAACCGATGGTTTTGTGAAAATGATTGCCGACGCTAAAACCAATGTTTTGCTGGGTTGTCATATCGTCGGTCCCGAGGCCAGCAACTTGATTTCTGAAGCGGCTTTGGCCATCGAAATGGGTGCCACTTTAGAGGACATCGCATTGACAATTCACCCGCATCCGACCTTGGGTGAAACCATGATGGAGGCGGCGGAAGCCACTCTTGGCCACGCCATTCATATTGTGCAGAAGAAAAGGTAACTGGAAATGGACGATCAAACTCAGCAACCCCTTATCAAAAAAGAAGTCAATCGCTTTGCGACCAAGTTTCCTGATGTGGAAGACTGGGGTTTGATCTCTTACCAAGAAGCCTTTGAAAAACAAAAACAGTACGTCGAAGAAGTGATTGCTGGCGAACGGGGTGAAACCATCGTGTTTTGTCATCATCCGCCCGTTGTCACTTTGGGGCGAGGCACCCGTGAAGGCGATGTGTTCTCTTGGAAGGGCGAAACCGTGGAGGTCAATCGCGGAGGCCGCGCCACTTATCACGGTCCCAACCAAGTGGTGATGTATCCCATCGTTGATCTGGGTGGAAACACGCCCAATTACATCCCCAAGAAAGAAAAAAGTCTGCACGGTTATATGCGAATTTTAGAAGAGGCAGCCATTCAAACCATCCGTGAGTACGAAGTCGAAGCTCATGGCCACAGTGTGCAACAGCAGGTGGGTGAGGACAAAGCTTGTGAAGCCACAGGTGTTTGGGTCGGCAATCAAAAATTAGCGTCAATTGGAATTGCCGTGCGCCGGTGGGTGACCCATCACGGGATCGCGATCAATCTTTTTAAAGACGATCAGGCTTTTCAAGGGATCAATCCCTGTGGTTTTACGACTAAGACAATGACCTGTTTGCAAGAACTCTCTGCAAAGCGGGTGAAGCGAGAGGCCTTTCAGAAAGAGTTGGCCTCGAACCTGATTTTTTCTCTTTATTCCTAAATTTTAGTCCAGTATCCACCTCGAATATAACCAGGGATAATAAGTAAAAATTATTCAGGGATGTCACCATGATTAGCATTGGCCAATTTGAGAAAAAACCAGCAACAATCATTGATTACTATAAGTTAGCACTCACAAACCCAAAAGAATTTGCTCGATCTATACAATTTGATGAGCCATTTTCCAGCTCGGGCGTCATCATTCTGATTTTCATTGTGATTCAGGCGGTGATCAATGCCGCCTTTGGTTCGTTTGGCTCGGTTCTCGCTGGCCTAGTGGGAACGTTTATTGGTTTTGGTATTGGCGTGGCGGTTGCCAGTGTGATTGTTTTTGTGATTGCCAAAATTTCCAATGCGGAAATGAATTTCCAACAGTGTTTTAATTTGGCCATCCATTGTTGGTTACTGAGCTTTCCATTAAGTCTTTTGGGCTTTCTGACCAGTCTTGCCTATTTGGCTTCAACAATTCTTCAGTTGGTCTTTTTCGTTTATGTTTTGATCGTCATTTTTAAGGCGGTGGCGGTTCGAGTTTACATTGTCACCGGTGTCTTCTTTATGTTGGGGGTTTTGCCTTACGCCTGCATGATGATGGGTAAAGCTGTTTTGGAAAACAGTCCACAAATGCAAGAGGTCTTGCAAGGAAGATCTCTTGAGGAGTTTTCAAAGGAGATGCAAAAAGAAGGGGGCGACTTTCAAAAGGCCATGAAGCAAATGAATGACATTCAAAAGGGAATGGAAAAATCCGAGAAAATCATGCCCCCCTGTTACAAATCCCTTTCGCAGACCTCTAAAAACCCAGTTTTCAGTCTTATCGGCGTGCAGGTGCAATTTTTGGGTATGGCACCGCCGGACAAGAAAGCGGAAGCTCTTCGCAAGCTGAAAAAACAAATTGATGAGTCTTTAACCAAAGAAAGTAAAGCTTACCCCATGAGTGCTGAGCAAAAAGATTGTTTAAGGAAAATCAAAACAAACTTAGACAATTTTTAAAAAAGTTAAAGTTGTTTTAAAAACTCATCAACCCAGTGCGGGAGAGTTTGGCCAGTGGGTCCGGTCACAGTTTCGTCAAATAGAGGACTGATCGCGGTTTCACTCAGATTGAATTCGACTTTGCGACAAGACGGTGAGGTCAATTGAACGAATCCGGCGGCGGGGTAAACCACGCCTGAGGTTCCAGCACATAAGAAGTAGTCCGCTTCACGTAAAACTTGATCACTCTCGTTTAAGTAGTGGGGCACTTCTCCAAACCATACAATATCCGGTCGCAATTTTGCCGGCAGACCGTTTGGGTGAGGGGTCTTTGCATCAAGGTCTTGATCCCAAAAGAAGCACTCTCCGGTTTGCAGGCAACGAATTTTTTGCAACTCTCCGTGCATGTGCCAAACCCGTTGGTTGCCAGCCCGTTCGTGCAAGTTGTCGACATTTTGGGTGATCAAAGTGAAGTCGTCGCCAAGAGCCTCTTCCAAACGCGCTAGAGCCAAGTGGCCTTGGTTGGGCTGCAATTCAGGATCTTTCAATTGCGCTCGTCGCAAGTTATAGAATTGGTAGACAAGTTCGGGGTTGCGTTCAAAGGCTTCCGGGGTTGCCACCTCTTCAACCCGGTGACCTTCCCAAAGACCATTGTCATCGCGAAACGTTTTTATCCCTGACTCAGCCGAGATTCCGGCCCCTGTTAAAACCACAACTTTCATAGTGGGGTTATTGTAGGGGAGGTAGCGTCCCCATATCAAATAGCTTTTAACCACCAAGAGCGTCAGACCCCAGAATTAGAGACACAGACTTCAGAACTCAATTTCAGAGATCAGAGCTCGGAGTTCAGAGATCAGAGTTCTGAGCTCAGGCTTCCGACCCAGAAGCCAGAGGCAGATATCCGACCCAGATGTCAGAGCCAAGAAGTTAGAGGCAGGAAGTTAGAGGCAGGAAGTTTGTGGTTTTAGTGAATTCAGGGAGGTGAGTGATTTCTTTCACAAGGAACAGGTCCTCAATTTTTATTGTTCTGACTTCTATGAACAAACTCAGAAAACAAAATTGTAAGCTTTAAATCACCCCTTCTCTTTGGTTGATCTATAACCCGGTGTTTCTAAAATCTAGGCTTTCATGGAGAGGCTGGACCAAGGTCGTTTTGCTTACTTTAACATCAGGTCTCTTCTTCTTAGTGGCAATCAAGCCAGTCATTTATTGTCAGTGGTTAAAAAAAGATTCAGGAAAATCAGGGGTCTGGCTTTCAAAGGCAACAGGGGTTGATTGAATAAGGTGTAAAAAAAGATCTGTCTCAATCTGGTAATAAACAGTCTTTGCTTCAAAGAAAACAAGAATTCCTCCGATTAGAGGTTTAGACATTAACTGATTTCCTTTACCATAAAGGTAACCGAGTGTAGAAGCTGTCGGACACCCAGTGCTGGAGGTTCTTATGGAATACAAATTGTCCTCATTTAACTTTTCGTCTGAAATTGATCGAGACGATAAGCATCTCGTTATTAAGAAAATCAACTCAATTCGTTCCAAGTGCCCCAGTGATTCCAATTTCACGGGTTCTTTCACCTACGAAAATAAAATCTACAAAGGTGAAATCAAGGTTCTTTTCTCAAAGGGAACTTTTTTTGTCACAGCCACAGGTTCTAATATCCCTGAGTTGATGCAAACCCTGTTAAACGCCTTGGAAGACCAAGTGGCTTGTTGGAAAACTGTACGCTTTGATCAGCCCGAGACGTTTATCAATTATAGTGAGTACCTGGGACGCGAAGGCGCCACAGGTTCGTAAAATCTAGTTGGATTCTAGAATTCCGGCCACACCCATACCGCCACCTGTACAAATGGAGATCAGGCCACGACCAGATTTTTGGTGAAGCAGGTCGGCAAGAGTCGTAGCAATTCGTCCACCGGTGGCGGCAAATGGATGACCCAAGGCCAAACTACTTCCCTTCACATTGAGTTTACTGCGATCAATGCTTCCCAGGGCGCCATCCAGTCCAATGACTTCTTTGCAGTACTTCTCATCTTCCCAAGCTTTCAGCGTGCAAAGGACTTGCGCTGCAAAAGCCTCGTGAACTTCGTAAAAATCAAAATCTTGTAGACTTAATGAGTTGCGTTTTAGCATCTGTCCAACGGCGATGGTTGGAGCCATCAGCAGTCCCGCGCCATCGACAAAATCAACGGCCGCCGATTGTCCGTCTTTAAAGTAAGCCAAGACGGGAAGGTTGTGTTTTTGAGCGTAATCTTCTGAAGCCAGAAACACGCAAGAGGCTCCATCAGTCATCGCCGAGGAGTTTCCGGCAGTGAGTGTGCCCTGACCTGATTTCTTATCAAAAGCGGGTTTTAATTTCCCTAACTTTTCAACAGTGGTGTCGGGACGAAGAATCGTGTCTTTTTCAACGCCACTAAAGGGGACGACGGAGTCTTTGTAGAATCCCTCTTCATAAGCCATGGCACCATTTTTGTGGGATTGAAAAGCCAATTCGTCTTGCTCTTCTCGGCTGATGTTCCATTCTTTAGCCATCAGTTCACAATGCTCGCCCATGCTCAGACCCGTGCGTGGTTCGGTGATGCCAGGAACTTTCGGTTTGAAGTCAGAGGGGCGAAATTTTGTAAGTCCACCCAGCATCTGGCCGGTGCTGCGGGCTTGCGCCAAGCTGAGAAATTTATCAGAGGCTGTGCGTGAGAATTCGAGAGCCAACTTCGAGTTGGTGTCCGAGCCGCCAGCGACTCCACATTCAATTTGCCCGAGAGCAATTTTATTAGCGACCATGATCAATGCTGACAGGCCGGTTCCGCAGGCTCTTTGGATATCAAAGGCCGGAGTGGAATTGGAAAGGCTAGAGCCCAGCACCGCTTCGCGCGCCAGGTTCCAGTCGGTTCCAGCTTTAGTGATAGAGCCCAAGACCACTTCGTCGACGCGCTTTAACTTATAGCGCTTTGCCAATTGATTAAGGACTTCGGTCAGAAGTTCCTGATTGGTGGCTGAGTACTTGGTGAATGATTTAACAAAGGGTGTTCTGACTCCACCAACAATGGCGACTCGACGAGGTAAATTCATAGGGCTCTCTCCTTTACGGTTGATTATTCAGCAGGTGTTTCACTGGTTTCTTCGGCAGCGCCATCAGCTGGAGCTTCTTCTGCGGCGGGCTCTTCTACTTTTTTAGGAACGCTGACTTTGATCAATCCTTCGCTAGAAAGAATTTTGACTTTTTCTTCGCCATTGATCCACTTGCCTTTGTCATTTTTAACACCAAAGCGGCCATTGCGTTTTTTAAAAATTTTAAAATCTTTTGTGCTTTTTACTGTTTCCATTTTTTTCTCCTTACTCTCCAATGGATTTCGTCAGTCTTGTGTATAAAAGGATAATTGATGCCTGTAAAGTTATCTTATGGTCGTTTTCGATCCCAGACCGTCCCGCCGATCTGACAGTTCCCAAGTCTGAAGGGGGCGGCCGGCGCCCTGTTCTCTTAGGTTTCGACGGTCCAACACCTATTCGGCGATGGCCTCTTCCTCAGAGTCTTCCCTTAAGTCTTCTTCAGGGGCGTCCTCGTCAGGGGCTTCGTCCTCGGAGTCCGGATCTTCTTGGTTTTGACCGGGCTCAGAATTCGTCTGGGCCTCGGCACTGTCTTGGAGGGCGTCGGTGGCTGGTTTGGTATTTTCAAGGTGTTGTTTTAAGTTCTCTAAACCCTCGGTGAATTTCTTGCCGATCATCCCTGGAATCATTAGGCCAAAAACCCGTTCAAAGGGGTAGCTTAAAGCGCCGCGCATCCCCCAAACCACTTGCGTGTTATCGCCTTTGGGCGTCACTTCCATATAACTCATTGCTGGAGGCGAGGCCGGGTCCATGAACTCCAGTTTAAAAGCCATATATTCTGGCTCGCGAACTTCGATCAGGGTTTGGCGCCCATGGCCAACCGCAATGCCCTCCCATTCGTGGAAGCTTCCAACCACTCCGGGAATGCCTTCAAATTTAATTTTCGCATTGGGCTCTTCGGCAAGCCAAGGATTCCATTCGCGAGACGATTCTAAATTAACCAGATAAGAATAGACGTCGGCTTGCGAGTCATCGATAAGAATTTTTCGCTCCACTTCGAAGTGATCGGGTAGAAATGCGGGAACAGCAAGAAGGACTAAGACGACCAGTCCTAAAAATTTGAGCCATTTCATAAAGAGCCTCCTGTTATCAGGCTGCCATCTTACTCAGTGGCGCACTGAATGCCAATGGGCAAATGGTCACTCATTACAAAGTGGTAATCGTGATCCATAACAGCTTCTCCGAGATCAAAGCCGTTCGAGAGGGTGTCGGTGAGAAAATTGAAAACGCCGACCGTACTGGGATCGCACTCGTTGGTTTCTGAGGGAGAAAAAATGAAATGATCGTAGTTTTTTGATAGCTCACGCTTGGTGTTAATCGAAGTCAGACCATCGATGTAGAGCTCAGCGTCACCTAAAAGGCTTAAAAAGCCCTGCCACAAATGGTGCTCCCAGCGATTCAGCTCGGTTTCTTTTTCTAGATTGAAGTCGCCAGATATCATTACATCGGTGGTGGCTTCCATAGCTCGCATCTCTTTGGCTGCCTTCATCACTTGATAGACTTGATAAAAGCGAGCAAACTCTCGTCCTTCGCCTTTAGAAATCGAGTGGTCGCGCCCCAGGTAATTAAAAACCCCGGTGGCTGTACTTTCCCCAAAAATTTCGGCGAGGTACTCTTCCATGTTCTGACCACTTTTCTTTTTTATTTTCTTGATGCGTCGGCTGGTAAAGACCTCTTCGGCAAAGAAGTCTTTGATGAATTTCTTGTAAGCGTCGTCGCGAAGATCTTCAAAATCGTCTTGGCACTGGCTGTAGGCTCTTTCGTTATCAATATTTTCGACCACAGAGGCACACGATTTTGGAAGGTAACCATGCTCTTCGATCAGTTTGATCTGATCCTCAAGGCGCTCAAGGCAGTTGGCAAATTGCCCTCGTTCGCGGTCCTCATCGTCTTTAAGATCTTTGGGATCCAGTTGGCAGCGGTCTTCCGGATCAGGAATTTTGACCTCAGTTCCTGAGACAAGAGATTGGAACTCATCACTTTTAATAAGATTGTTGATGGCATTGGCAATAGGATTGTCGTCATCACCGTCGAGAGTGCTGATCAGTTTTAGGTTTTGTATCTGGCAGAGTCCCATACAGCTGGAGTCGAACTCGTCGATCCCACGGAAGCTGAGATGCAGGCTGACAAATGAGCTTTCGAAATTGCCGATTTTAAATCGAGCGGTGAGGGGGATTTTAATAAAATAGTTGGCCGCCATTTCTGAAACTCTAAGGGGGCAAGCTAAGGCTTTGGCCGGAACAACATAGGAGCGGTCGTTAACTGGGTCCTCGCCATTTCCAGACGCAATTCCTTGTTTATTGATTTCGCGAAAAACAAAGCTGTCTTTATAAGGAGGACTATCAAGGTAATTGACTTTACAGTATTCTGACTCCACGGGATCGACTTGGGAGCCACGATAAAGGAAGCCGAGAAGTTCAGAGTCGCCCCCTTGAGAGAAAGGGGAAACAATCATGCCCCAGGTCGGGTCCAATTCTTGTAATTTAATAAAAAGTTCTAAATAAGCCGGAAGCGAATATTTTCCTGTCTTTCCGAATTCTTCAATCTCATCGGTTCGTCCGGGCTGCAGCTCCTGCAAAGAAACAAGATCCCACTCCGAATCGATCATTTGTGCTGTTAAATCCAGATCCTTTTTTCCTTTTTGCTCACTGGTCCGCAAAATGTTGTAACTTCCAATGCGCACAGTGTTTTGTTTTTTCTTTCGATCCGAGGCCGGAAAATATTGATGAAAAGTGTCATTGCATTCGACCTGGTCGGCTCCCAGCTCGGCTTGATTCCACAAGCATTCGTGCATGGTGCTGGAATCATCGGTTCCTGGGCGAAACCCAAAAGCAGGAAGGGAAAGCGAACATAAAAAAACAATTGTCAGGATCTTGTTAGGCATGAGGCGGATACTATCGGTGCGTTTAAAAAAAATAAACCGATCTCTGCTTTAAGGAGAATATTACAAGAATTTTCACGATCAATTAGGCAGTCTTGTAAATTTTGCTAAAAGCCTAATATCCCAAGCAAAACGGGCGTTTTGTAGTAAGTTGAGCGCAATTCAAATTGGCAATTCTTATAAGAGGAGACCTCCCTATGAAAAAGATTTTGGCTTTTTTAGTCCTCAGTGCTGGTGTCATGGCGGCGACAACGTCGTTAAAGTATGAACTCAGTATCGAGTCCGAGCAGTATGCAAAAACCGACATGGACGCTTTGTTTAAGCAGTACTGCGGAGATGCCAAACGCATATCCACAGAGATTCCCTATCCCAACTACAATGATCCATTGGTTGTGACGGCGGTCAAAAAATTAAACACGGTGGCTCCGGTTAGCTTCTACATGTACCACCCCGTCATATCGAGCTACGGATTTCGCAAAGGCACAGACCGCGACTTTCCTTGGGATCAGTATGAAGATATTCTGCAACTTCCTGGTAACAATCAGTTTGGACAAAAGAAAGATTGGGACACAGGAGCTTTAGAGCCTTTTGATGTTGAAGTCTTAAAACCAAAATTTGAATACGAGTACTATAACCCTGATAGCAAGCCTCCATTTGGTGTTTTCTATGATGGTGATCGTCAGCCGGTTAAAGGTAACACTCACGCCTTCTTGGTATACCTGTGTGGGGAATTTCGAGATCGTCCGACTTTGATAAAAGAAAAATTAGAGTGGCTTGCCAATATGTACAAGCTGCCGGCCGAAGAGCAGGCTTTGGTTTCAGCTCAGCAGGTGAAAGAATCCGGAGAAAGCATTTGGTCTTATGTGGCGGCACCTTCCTATGCCTACTATGTCATGTTTTCGCGACAGGCCTTTCAAGCTAAAGAAGATAAGGCGTGGGGCGAGAATCAATCAACACGACTGATGACTCTAAGTGAAAAATGGCAAGTCGACAAACCGGTGCCGGCTTTCGATGTTTGTGAAGTTAAATACATTATGACCGAATATGTGTTTCAACCTTCTGAAGAAGCCAAGCAATTTCCTGGTTACGAGCAGTACATGCATGGCTTGGAATCTTACCGAGCCTCTTATTGTACGGCCGACGATAATGACTATTACTACGATTTCCGAGGCGACTCCAATATGAAGCCCAACTCTCCCGAGAGCAATGGTATGATTTGGCATGCCACTTCAATCATGGGGCGTTGTGGACGTAACTCCGATGGTTCGGTGTATGTCGCCAAAGATTATTCGACCGACGAAACCTTAGCTTTTGAAAAGGCCGAGTGTGAAAAATATATGTCGCAACCTTTCAGCAGTCGTTGGAACGCGGCTCGTGCAGCGTTAGCGACTTGGACTCTTCGCAACGAAAAGTTTGATCCAGAGTTTTCAAATACTGGTAGCTTGGTCAGCATTGTGCCGACTCTGAATCCAGAGAATCAACCAGCGAGCTTTCTTTTTTTTGGAGATGAACTTTATAAGGGTAGTAACCCAGAGAACTTTATGTCGGCCTACGCGGCCAATATTCCAGGTCACTGGTTGTCGCCCGATGTTGGGTTTTCTAATGTGTTTGGAATCTCGCCTCAAGGTGTTGCCGAAATCGATTACGCCTATGAACGCATCAAAGATGCGGTTGATCGTCACACCGATTGGTATGCTTCTGGCTATGACGACAGCAACTTCGAGCCGGTGAAAGCGCGAGTGATTGGCCAAGCCTACTCACCTTTTGTCGCCAGTTCCTATGAAATGAGTGAATCGGATGCTTTTACGGCGCCCGGAATTACGGTGAATGGCCCTGTCGACGGTCGACGTCAGTGGATGTTTGTTTTCAAGGTGCACAAAGATAAGTGGTACAACACGGAAAGTCTGCAAGCTGGAAAACCGGTCAACTTTGAAACCCAATGGTTTGATGAAACCTCTTTTGGAACCACCCATTTGGCTGATACCGAAAGAGCGTGGGACCGTTTGGGAACGCCCCTAGAAGGTGAAATGGAATCCATTCTTTATTTACACAATATTAAAAATGAAGGAATGGCGATCAAAAGTATGACCGATAGCAGTCAGTATCCGGCTGTTGAAGATGATGGACTGGGAAAAACCCACTAAGAAAGAGGAGATAAAAATGAAAAAAATGATAAGCAAATTCCTATTGGTTGTCCTCGGTGGGTTGACTCTTCAGGTTCAAGCGTTTGCCCAATCGTGCTACACGCCGCAAGCGATTGAAGCTCCTGAAGCTTATTCTATTCAATTTAACGATGCCTTTCCTTTGCAACCCGTAAAGAGCAACAACAACTGGTACGCCCAGGTTCAGGCCGGACGGGCTTTTGGTTGTGTGATTTTTGCCGTTGAGCAAACCGAAGGCGTGTTAAAGGGAACCTACAAGGCCGTTTCCGCGTCCCGATTGAACTCAATTTGCGAGGGAAAACAGGATTATGTCTTTACCCAGTTTGCCAATGAAGAGGGGCGCCGCACCTTTCGTTTGCAATGTGAGTATCCGGTTTTTGAAGACAATTTGCCACAACCTTTTGCTCCCACCTTTGAGCAAGCGGCGAAAATAAACTTTTCAAATGGAGTTGATCGTTCGGTTGAAGTCGTTCAATAGAAGCTAATCGATTGTAGCAAGAATAAAAAAGCGTGGTTTCAACCACGCTTTTTTTATATCTGCTTTTTACGAAGGCCAAGAAGGACTAGAAGGGGCAAGAAAATCAAAAATACGGCTGGGGGAAAGCCTGTGCCTCCCGACTTTGGCGGTGCGATCATTCCGCAACCTCCCGTATCTCCGGGTGTGCCAACACCACCGCCACCGATATCGTCAGCAGGATCGGTATCGGCAATGAACTCATCTTCGTTCGACTCATCATCACCGTCGGAGTCGGCACTGCGAAGGGTGGCATCGTTGAGCACGTTTTCCAGTTGCGATAGCGAAAGCCCATTGCCTCGACCTTCCACCGCGATGGCGGCGTCTTCAAAATCAATTCCAAAGCTGGTATTAATGTTGCCCAGACCTCCAGCCGAGGTGTTATGGCACAGCAGGCAACTGTTGTTTTTGGCACCAAAACCCGAGCCTATTCCAAAATTGTTTTCCAATGCTCTTCTGAGTGTGCCCTGATCAATATAAGAAGAGGACCCCATGGCCGTATGGGAAAGGACGAATACGAAGGTAGGGATAATAAGTTTTTTCATGTTTATAATGCTAATAAAAAAAGCAGTCGATTGCGACTGCTTTATAAATCCCATTGCTGGGATACAGACCTTAGGCTTAGAGATTAATGATTGTGTCCCTTGGCTTTTCCTTTGGCCTTGCCTTTATGGTGGCCTTTGGCTTTCGCTTTGCCTTCGTTCTTGGGATCTTCTTCGCCCATATACTTTTCGGGATTCTTTTCTTTGTGATTGTACTTGTTAAAGTCTTTCATATTTTTATGCTTCTTATGATCTTTCTTTTTCATTTCAGTCTTTTTCTCGTTGTGGTGGTCGGCGAGAAGGGGCGAGGAGTAGGAAAAGCTAAGAGCCAAGGCTAAAACAATGGAAAGTTTTTTAATCATAATATTTCTCCTGTCGAGATGAGTTCTTCTATTGTAACTCAATTCTTCATTAAGACTCAAATATTGTATTAAGCCAATTAAAATGACGAGTTCGGCTCATTCAGAAACGCCTGCTCTTCAGAGCTAGACTGTCGTCCAAGAATGGTATTGCGGTGGGGGTAGCGTCCAAACCGAACAATGATATCACGATGTTTTTTTTCAAATTCCAATCCTGTTGTTGGAGCAACCTCAGAAAATAAAGGGATGGCTTGGTCGTGAATCTTTAAACTTTCGCTGTGCATGTAAGGCATGATCAGAAAGAAGGCTTGATCGCCATTCAGTTTTTTATGCAGTCCTTGCTGGACGGCCTCTTGAGAAAGAGCCAGTGCCAAAGGATCCTGGGCAAAGGATTCGGGCCGATCGCGATACATATTTCTTGAGAACTGATCAAGAACAATGATTTCGGCCAAGCGTCCCTCTGGAGTCTGGCGCCATTCAAAAAGGGCGGACTGTTTTGCCTCATTATGAATCTCTAGAAAGCGATCCTTGATGGTTCGATCAAGGGAAGGGTCCTTTTTAAACCATTGTGCTGAATCCAACTCTGAAAACCAAAAATCCAATACCTGTGAATAATCCATAGGTTGAGCCTATAGTGCTGGCATCGGAAGCTCAAGACTTAAACGGGGCCCAATCGGGCAGTGGTTGAAATGTTTAACTATTTACATAAGTTCAAGAAAACTTGAACAAAAATGCCTGGTCGGGTAATATAAAGGGGATGCTTTCGAACCTATTTCTCTGGAATCTTATTGTTACCGTTTACCTGGTGGGCCTAATTTGGACAATCCAAATGGTGCACTATCCCAGTTTTTTGTCAGTGGATCCGAACAAATTTGTTTCCTTTTCTGAGTTTCATCAGTGGGGCATGACAAAATTGGTGGGGTGGGTGATGGTGCTTGAGTTGGGCCTCACGTCTTGGAGCTGTTGGCAAAATTGGTTTGATTGGCGTCTTGTGGTTTTGCAAATTCTAGTTGTGATGACCTGGGTGTTTACCTTTTTAGTGAGTGTGCCTTTACACAAAAAGCTTTTATCGGGATATAAGCAACAAGTGATTGAGAGTTTGATCTGGACCAATTGGCCGCGCACATTCTTGTGGACGTTCAAAGCCGGACTCATGCTTTTCTGGATGGAGAGTTATGTCCAAGTCTAATTCAAAGAATTGTTTTTATCTGGTGTTGGGTGATCAACTTTTTCCGTTTGCTAGAACGCCATTTGAAAAAGGGGATCAGGTCTTGATGATCGAAGATCATGATCTGTGCACACACTTTAAATATCATAAAAACAAACTGCTGTTTTTTCTTATTTCCATGCGAGAGTACTGCGCTGAGCTGACCGACCATGGCGTCAAAGTGTCTTACTACAACAGCGAGCACAAGCTTTTCAAAAAACCGTTCACAGATAAAATAAAAGATTTTTTGAAAACCCACTCGAAGATTGAAGTACTCCACTGTTACGACATCGCCGACACCTTTTTCGAACAGCAAATCAAAAAGTTCTGTGAACAGCAGGGCCTAGAATTACTGATTCATAAAAACCCCATGTTTCTAACTTCAAAGGATGAGTTTAAAGATTATTTAAAATCGGTCGACACTCCATTTATGAAGACTTTCTATTCGAAGCAAAGAAAGCGTCTAGACATTCTTGTGGAAAAAAACAATCAACCGACAGGTGGGCAATGGAGTTTTGATAAGGAGAATCGTAAAAAGTATCCCAAAGACATTGAGATTCCTGACTTAAAAAAGCTGAAATCCTCAAAATTTCAAAAAGATGTGGAAAACACAGTTGAAAAACATTTTTCTGATCACCCAGGCAAGACTGAAAATTTTTGGCTGCCGACCAACCGTAAACAGGCTTTGGCGTGGTTGCGAGATTTTATCGACCACAAGTTTCATAGCTTTGGGCCTTACGAAGACGCCATACGATCGGATGATACTTTTGGTTTTCATTCGGCTTTGTCGCCTCTGATGAATATCGGCCTTCTAACGCCCGACGAGGTGATTGAACGTATTGTTAGTAAAGGTGAAGAGCTTGATGTCCCCATCGCTTCGATCGAAGGTTATGTCAGACAGGTGATTGGTTGGCGCGAATTTGTTAAGGGAATTTACGACAATTATGACGAGAAGATGAATAAAGACAACTTCTGGGGGCACAAAAAGAAGTTAAAGGCCTGTTGGTATGACGGCCAAACCGGTGTGCCCCCTTTGGACGACTCCATCAATAAGGCTCAAAATTACGGCTACACTCACCATATCGAGCGTCTGATGATCCTTTCGAACATGATGCTTCTTTGTGAAGTTGAACCGCGAGAGGTCCATCGTTGGTTTATGGAGATGTATGTCGACAGCGCCGATTGGGTGATGGCTGCTAACGTTTATGGAATGGGGCAAATGAGTGAAGGTGGAATATTTTCAACCAAACCTTACATTTGTGGCTCCAATTACATCATTAAGATGAGCGACTATAAAAAAGGCGACTGGTGTGAGATAGTCGACGGGCTTTATTGGCGCTTTGTTGACAATAAAAAAGAGTTTTTTTCTCAGAACCCGCGAATGGGAATGATGGTAAAAATGCTGGAAAAAATGGACACCTCTCGTAAGAAAAAAATCTTTAAACGCGCCGAAGAGTTTATCAGTCAAGTCACCAAGTAAAGGAAAGCAATATGAAAGTTCAATCAAAAAATATTTTAATCACAGGTTCCAGCCGGGGAATTGGTCTGGCCATGGCAAAGCGGGCGGCCAAAGAGCAGATGAAGATCCATCTTTTAAACCGAAGTGACACAAAAAGTTTAGAACCAGAATTGATGGAATTGGGAGCTGAGTCCGTTCAATCTTGGTCATTGGATATGGGGGAAAAACAAAACATAGAGGCCTTTGCCAAGGCTTTTTATGAGTCGGGTCACCAGTGCGATATTTTAATGAACAATGCTGGGCAGTTGACCGGGGGTCTGCTTGAAGAACAGCCAATCGACAAGATCTATTCCATGTTTCAGGTCAATCTGGTGGGTATGGTGCATTTGACCCAACTGATGCTACCAAAGATGATGGAGTTGCCTGAAGCCAAGATTATCAACAATGCTTCGGTTTCAGGAATCATGTTCCTCCCGTGTGCCAGCACCTACGCCGCCAGTAAAGCCGGAGTGGTCGGCTTCACTGAGTCTCTCCGTAACGAATTGGATGGCACGTCGGTCTCCACTCTTCTCATGGTCACTCCAGGAGTCAAAACTCGTATGTATGATGAGATCACCGACCTTTATGGAGGCCATATTGATCTTAAATTCATGAGCTCAATTCCTGCTGAGCAGTGGATTGACCGCGTGTTCTCGGCCTTGAAAAATGACGAATCGGTCTGCTGGCCATCCGGAAAAACGTATTGGGGTGTTAAAATGGGGCAACATTGGCCTCGCATGCTGTCGCGAATTGTTAAACCCTATTTTGAAAGGTGATGATGCAGGTCTTGGCTTATCTTTTATTAGTTCCCCTTTACATCCTTTGGCTTCTTATCTGCCTTGGATTTGCTGTTTTTGGATTTGTATTTCCCAACAAAAGATTTCGCCTGGATTTGGACGAGGTAGATCGTCGGACCACCGTTTGCAAAGTACTCAATCAGAAGGGCCTTATTAGTCAAAAAGAATATGAATTTGAAACCCAGAACGTGGCGGCCTATTACGATGAGCAAACCTTCACTGGCTACTTGTTCATTATGAAACCGGTTATTTTTGCCCTTCAGATGACTTCTTACTTCGATAGCTTTTTTGTGTTTCTAGTAAAAAAATGGATCGCCGTGCATCGGTTTCTATTTTTTCAAATTGAAAAGCCAAAGCAGTTTTACATTCGATTGGCTGCGGTTTGTGTGGCCTTAGCTCATGGAGTGGGAGTTTGTCTGCATCATTTAAAAAAAATCACTCAGATGCGATTGGAATTTTAATACGTTATGTCTAATGAAGAGAATCAAATACCGAAATCTCGTAAAACTTACCTTTTGAAGATGGCCACTAAAATGGCTGTCCAACAGGGTAAGAAATATATCAACCGCAACCCAGAATCACGTCTGACAACCTTAGTTGAGCAGGCCGACACTCTTGTCAACCATGTTGGACGTTTAAAAGGGGCGGCAATGAAGGCGATTCAGACACTGTCAATTGAGGGCTCTGATTTTCTGCCTCCGGAAGTGATGACCGTTTTAGAAAAATTGCAGTCACAGGCCCCGCCGGTGGCGAGCCACATCTTAATCAAAGAGATGCGCGATGAACTGGGTGAGGAAAGGTTCAATCAGTTGAAAAACCTTTCCGAAGAACCGATTGCGGCGGCCAGTATTGGTCAAGTGTATGAGGCCGAGTACAAGGGAGAAGCGGTCGTCATCAAGGTGCAGTATCCTGGAGTGGCGGAAAGTGTGGATGCCGACATCGATACTCTGAAAAAACTTTTAAAAGCTCTGCTGGCGGTGAACCGCAAAAAGATTAATTTTGACGAATTGATGGAGGAAGCACGACGGGTTTTGAAACAGGAAACCGATTACAGGCAAGAAGAACAGGCTCTACTTCGTTATAAGAAGCATTTTGAAGGATCGGAATATCGAATTCCCAAAGTGTATCCAGAGCTTACAACCCAAAAAGTTTTGGTTCTGTCTAAAGAACCGGGCCTGGAATACAGCCAATGGCTAAAGACAAATCCATCCATTGAACAAAAACAAAAGGTGGCCGATCAATTGCTTAAGCTCTATATCAAAGAGTTTTTTGAAAACCATTTGGTTCAGACAGACCCCAACCCGGCAAATTTTCTAATCTCTGAAAAAGGTGAAATGGTGTTGATCGATTTTGGTGCGACACTGGAATTTGATTCGGCTTTCGTTAAAGATTATCAAACACTGATCAGGAAGGTTTTTTCTCGCGACAAAGAAGCCATTCTTGAACAGGTTTTTAAAATGGAGTTCCTGGATCGTCGTGAAGATCCGGATGTGCAAGAACGCTTTGTCGATTTCTTACTTTTGTCCCTGAAGCCTTTTGAGCCCAAGCAGCAGCCCTTCGACTTTTCCGATAAAGAGTACAGTCAGCTGGTGCGCAATGAGGCGTTGCAGTTCAGTCGAATGCTCAAGTACTCGGCGCCACCCAAGAAGTTAATTTTCTTGCATCGGAAGTTGGGTGGTATCTTCATGTTACTAAAGAAAATGGATATGAAGGCCGATCTTTCAGAGTTTCGTCGACTGATTGTAGAAACGGATTACGTCTAAAGAATAGACTGCAATTTTTTCTCCACTCTTTGGACAGTGATATTGTTCATGCATTTATGATGGCCCAGAGGGCAAACGTCGCCTCCATGAACATGGCAGGGGCGACATTCAAGGTTCTCTTCCAAAACCCAAGCCTTCTTGAATCGAGGATCAAAACCAAATTCCTTAGTGGTAGGTCCAAACAGGGCAATGGTGGGCGTGTTAACAGCCACCCCCATATGCATGGGGCCGGAATCGGTTGTTACTAAAGCTTTGGTGCTTCTCAATATAGAGGCCATTTCCCGCAAAGTGGTTTTGTTAACCAGGTTCATGACCAAGGGAGAGTCCGGTATTTTGATGTCGTCTTTAGAGTGCCCGATCAGGGTGACCGGTACTTCTTTTAGAATAAGGCTTTGTATCAGTTCTTCAAAGTAAGGCCACTGTTTGTTCTTTTGGCTGGCAAAAGGATGAAGGGCCACACTTTTTGAAAAATCAAAACTTTTTTCATCGAAAGTGAAGTGCTGAGGAGGAAAAAGAGGTCGAAGGTCCTCGGTGGATTTTTCCGGGAGGTCCGAAAACGCTTGCCGAATTGTTTTATAGTACTTATCAACAACGTGGGTGCCGAGCTCGTCTTTGTATTTTCGGTTTTTCACAAAAGCTCTTCGTTGTTTCGAATGTTTTTCGATGTGAAAAAACTCACCGTGCTGAAAGAGTCTAAGAAAATAAGATTTGAAGTTTCCTTGTAAATCAATAACCACGTCATAGTGGGGCATCTTTCGATACACCCGAATTAGATCGATCAAACTCGAGCCTTTTTCAACGACAATGGTTTTATTGATATCAGTGCTGTTAATGAAAAGTTCCTCGCCAATCGGAGACGTCAGCAGATCAATTTCCATGGCGGGGAAACTCTTGCGTAAATGAGCCAAGGGGCCTGTGGTCAGAAGCAGGTCGCCCATGGCACTAAATCGGATGACGAGGACTCGAATAGACATTGTTATCTGAAGGATCGCATTTTTATTTTGAACAAGTCAAAGAGAGCCACAAAAAAAGCCTTGGTTTTCACCTTTGAACCTCCGACATCCGTCCATGCTAAAAGCGGCTCCTCAAAAAAGTCGTCAACAGTCAGGCGGCCTTTTTTTAATAGGCGCTGAATCAGTTCGACATCAAACAACCAACTGGAATCAAAAGGAGTGTCGATACAGGAGCGAAGCTGAGGAAAATTTTCGATAAGCTTCATGCCGCATTGGGTGTCGTAAACTTTCAATCTTAGCATCTGCGAAGCCACAAGTGCGAAGCATCGGCCGAGCCAATAGCGCCAACGTTTTCGATCGATATTGCGTCCTAAAAGAAAAACTCGAGCTCCCAAAAGAACTTTACGGTTCTGTTTTTCATAAACTTTTAAAAGGCGAAACAGTTCGCTCATGGGAGTGGCGAGGTCCGCATCAAAATATCCTGTCAGTGCGGCATCCTTGTCCAAAGCTTTAACCAGACCCTGGCGAACGGCTTCGCCTTTGCCAGAATTTTTTTCAAGACGATGCAGGAAAATGCGGTCGGGATCTTGATTGACCATTGACTCAATAATCGTCGCCGTTCGATCTTTCGAACCATCATCAACAAACAGCCAATGGAGATTGGGTAGAGCCTGCAAGCTTTGTTGAAAGGCCTGCACATCCAAACGACTTTCTTCGTTATAACATGGCACTACAATGATAATTTTTCCTGTCACACAAGCTCCACGGTTTCCTTAGGGGTATCTCAGACCCTCTCAAATGTCATGCCTTGCAGAGCAAAGCAATGGACAAGACATTGGGTGGCTACTAAGATGCAAGAATGCCCAATTGGAACTCTCTTCTGAATGATAAATTACTAGTATTATTAGGCTTTATTCTTATGGCGTTGTTTGGCTACAGCCATTTTATCGATGGTGATGTGATCCAAATACTGGCCAAAGCCCATTTCTTTGTAACCCAAGGTCAGTTGATTCCCTACGGCAATGTCTCTTCCAGTGGGGCCAGCGGTAACATTCCCGGTGCTTTCCTCAGTTTGAGTGCAGGGTTGCCAATGAAGTTATGGTTTTCACCATGGGCGGCTTGGGCCTTTTTAGCCTTTTTGCATTTCTTGGGATTTCTCATGTTTCGCAATGTTATGAGAGATTTTCTTAGCCCTTTGGCGATGACCGGTGTGGTTGTGATGTTCTGGTTGAACCCCTGGAGACTCAGCGAGGTGTTCCTTTGGAATCCGGGCTATATCTTTTTTGCTTCGACTTTGCACATGTGGTCAGCCTTTAAGCTCTCCAAAAAGCCGTCCTTTGTTTTTAGCATCGTTCATGGACTGAGTTTGTTTTTAGGTCTGCAAATCCACCCCTCTTTTATTATCCTATTCTTTATGACCATGATTCTTTTGTGGATGAAGGCTCTCAAGCCCCATTGGGGAGGGACCTTGGCGGGGATCGTTATCGGTCTTGTCAGTCTGGTGCCCTATTTTCTTGCTGGCCTGGAAGATCCCAGTATTTTTCCTCAGCCCGGCAGTGGAGATGGTAAGGGCTTTCTGTTTTTTGGTTTGGTCTACGTCTATCCACTTCTTAAAGGCTTTTGGTATTGGATTCTTTTTGGTTCAAATATTTTCCAAACCCATGTTTTTCATCAACTGAACTTCACTTGGATGGAGTGGGCCTCGATGGAACAGATTTTTAAAGGGGTATGGACAGTGATCAAGTATGGGATCGGCGCTTTTGGTGTGGGACTTTCCTTTTATGTGAATTATCAGTTTTTAAAAAAGCAAAAGCCCAAGTTCAATATTTTTAAATTCAAAATGAAAAACCCCCAGCAGTGGCTACCGATCTACACCATTTCGGCTTTCGCCTCGGCTATGCTGGCCACCGCAATTTCTCCCACCTTGCCGATTTATTGGCACCTTCTTTATATTTGGCCTATGGCGTTGATTCCGCTATTGATGAAAATGGATGAATTCTCAAAAGTGCCTGAAAAGAAAGAAAAACTTCGTCAGTATCTTGTTGTTGTCATTTTTTATTTCACGGCGACCAACCTCCTCGCCGGTTTAGGTTCGAAAAAACATGACTTTCGAAAGCCGTTCCACGACCTTTATTTTAAGGCCTGCAAGGAGGAGTGCCGTATGCAGAACTTAGAAAACTCCAATCAGTAAAAGAAAGCCCCTGTCTTGATTAAGAAAAGGGCTGAGCTCCGCTTCTCGTTGGCCGTCCACTATGGACGACCAGAGAGTCTTTTAGGCTCGATTCTCCAAAAGTCGGTCGATCACTGATGGGTCAGCCAATGTGGTGACATCGCCCAGTTGGTCTTCTTCCTGGTTGGCAATCTTACGGAGTATTCGTCGCATGATCTTACCACTTCGAGTTTTCGGAAGTTCCGGCGCCCAATGAATGAACTCACAGCTTGCAAAAGCCCCAATGTCGTTTCGAACATGATCGTTTAATTTTTTCTTGAGGTCATCGGTGTACTCATAGCCGTTGTTGAGTGTGACGTAGGCATAAATCCCCTGACCTTTTATTTCGTGGGGAACTCCGACCACTGCCGCTTCGGCGACAGCATCGTGTTCGACCAGCGAGCTTTCAATCTCCGCCGTACCAATGCGATGGCCCGAAATATTCATCACATCGTCAACTCGACCAGTCACCCAAAGGTAACCGTCTTCATCGCGTTTACAGCCATCACCGGTAAAATAGTATCCCTTGTATTGATCGAAATAAGTTGTTTCAAAACGTTTATGGTCACCGTAGACAGTGCGCATTTGTCCTGGCCAAGGATATTTAAAGGCGAGAACGCCAGAGGTCGCACCTTCAAGCTCTTCTCCGGACTGGGGTTCTAAAACCACTGGTTGCCCGCCAAAAAACGGAAAGGTGGCGGAGCCGGGCTTCATAGGTGTTGCACCAGGAAGGGGAGTCAGCAATATGCCTCCGGTTTCGGTTTGCCACCATGTATCCACAATCGGGCAGCGACTGTCGCCAACAACTTCGTAGTACCAACGCCAAGCTTCGGGATTGATGGGCTCGCCAACTGATCCAAGTAAACGCAGCGAGCTTCTTTTGTACTTTTCCACATACTCATTGCCTTTTGATGCAATGGCGCGAATGGCGGTGGGGGCGGTGTAAAATAAACTGACTTTGTGGCGATCAACCACATCCCAAAACCGACCCGCATCGGGATAGGTGGGGATGCCTTCAAACACCACTTGGGTGGCGCAATTCAAAAGAGGACCATATGTGATGTAGGAGTGACCAGTGATCCACCCGACATCAGCGGTGCACCAATAAATATCATCATGGTGATAATCAAAGACATATTTAAATGTGGTCGCGGCATAAACCATGTATCCACCGACAGTGTGAAGAACACCTTTGGGTTGGCCGGTGGAGCCGGAGGTGTATAAAATAAATAAGGGGTCTTCGGCGTTCATCCATTCAGGCGGACAGTCTTCCGAAGCCTGTTCCATCAGTTCATGCCAATAATAATCTCGGCCTTTTTTCATTTGGACATCACCGGGGTAGTCGTCTCCAAGACGGGCCAGGCTGATACATGTTTTCACCCGAAACGCCTTGCGCTCACAGATCTCCATAGCTTTGTCACTAATTTCCTTGGTGGGAATCAGTTTATTTCCGCGCATACAACCATCAGCGGTGATGAGAATGGCGCATTCGGAATCTAAAATTCGATCGGCTAAAGAATCGGCCGAGAAGCCTCCGAACACCACCGAGTGCACAGCGCCAATGCGTGCGCAGGCCAGGGTGGCGATCACAAGCTCATTGACCATTGGCATGTAGAGAGCAACACGATCGCCTTTTTTGACGTCTTTACTTTTTAGAACATTGGCGAATTTGCAAACTTGGCGATGCAGTTCCTGATACGACATTTTGTAACTGTCACCCGGTTCGTTGCCTTCGAAAATCAAGGCGGTGCGATCGGCGTTTTTTTCTAAATGGCGATCAAGAGCGTTGTAAGTGATGTTGGTTTGACCATCTTTAAACCATTCAATTTTGATAGGGCCTTTGCGTCGGTCATAATTATAATCAAGGACTTCTGTGAACGGCTGTTTCCAATAAAAATTCTCTTTCGCAATGTTGGCCCAGAACGACTGAGGGTCGTTGACCGACTCTTCATACATTTTTTTGTATTCGTCAAAAGACTTAACATGAGCATTTTTCGCAAATTCAGCGTTTGGTGAAATTTTTGTTGGTTCCATAGGGACTCCCTCGAAAAAGTGATAGCACTACGCTACCAATCAGTGTGCAGAGACTTCAAGAAATCCGCTATGCGTTGATTGTATTTGATTTATAAAAGCCACCCAGAAGGTAAGCGATCAGGCTTACAAGTAGCGTCGTTACAAATGGGGCTTCCAATTGAAGCCCGAATTCCGCCACCGGTAACACCACAAGGCCGGCGATCAAGGCTAGATAGGCGGACAGTTGTTCCCCCCATCGACTGTGAAGGCCACACAAAACAACGACTAAAATACCGGCGGTCCCAAAAGAAGAGGCGACCTCCACCAATTGGTAGATCGATTCCGATGAAAAAGCGATGGCAACTGAAATCAGGGCCGACACGATGACCATTGCACGGGCCGAAATAATTTTTTGCTTCTCAGTTTTCAATGCAAAGACAGGCACCAGCACGTTATGAGAGACCAAGGCCGAAACGCTTAAAAGAATACTATCAATGGTCGCTAATATCGCTGAAATTAAGGCGCCCGAAAATATGACAAAAGCCGCTGTCGGTAAAAACTTTCGAGCCAGAGTGATAATAAAATCCTCTTGATGAGACAGCTCCCCAATAATATCGGGCCCCATCAAGCCAAGTAAAACCGGAATGCTACCAAAGAAAAGATAGATGACGCCAGAGACATAAGCGGAGTTTCGAGCCACCGAAGCCGATCGGGCTGATAGCACTCTTGAGATGAGCTCTTGAGCGACCAGAGAACCAAAAATTGGAATCGACCACCGATCCATTCTTTGCCAAAAACTTTCGTCGGCCTTGCGAAATTGCAGGCGTTCACTGGGTATGTTTTGTAACCACGTCTGGAAATCGAAGTCGCTTTTGACGACAAAATAAAAGATCAAAACCAGGCCGAGAGCAATCATAATACCTTGAATGACATCGGTTATGATGTCCCCTAGCAGACCTCCAAGAAGGGTGTAGAGAGTCACAAAGGCAAAGGCGATCCAAAGAGTTTGATTGAGGTCCCAATCCGTCATACTGGTGACCACTTGCCCGAAGGCTCGCATCTGGGCCGCTCCCCAAAGAAGAGACGACGGCACGATAATTAAAACCGCCAGTTTCTCAATGCGGGAGTCGAAACGCTCTCGAAAGAAATCGGCGAGGGTTGTGAAGCCTCCGGCCCACAGTTTCGTTGTGATCAGCAGTCCCATTAAAAACAAACACAAAGAGTAGCCAAACGGGTCGGCTCGGCTTCCAGCTAAACCCTCGTCAAACACAGCCCCCGATGTTCCAATGGTGGTTTCGGCACCAAACCAGGTGGCAAATAGGGAAAAAGACAGAAGCCATAGTGGCAGTCGGCGGCCGGCAAGAAAGAAGTCAGACTCGGATTTGATGTAACGAGACACCACAAAAGAGATCAAAAGCTGAATCAGCAAATAGGCGCTTACAAAGGCTAGGATCAAGAGCGGAGTCCTTTCATTTCGTCGAGTCCAGTCGGGGTTGGGGGCTTAATTAATAATAATGTGGGGAAATTGACAAGACTAAGATGGAGATTTGGTCCATTTGTCTAAATTCTACAGGCCAGGGAGTCGATAAGAAGAGGTAACGAAACCAACAGGGAGACCTTCTGTGATGATTTCAGCGAGTTTATTTGTAGTGATTGTAGCGGCTTCTGTGACAGCCTTGATCTTATTGACAATGAAGCTGCAAAAAGAGAATTCGAATTTTATTGATGAGTTGCAGTTCTTCTTGCGCCAGCGAATTATTGCCCACAACAAAGTCAAAGCTCAATTGGCTGTGGCTCATTCTAAATTAGCGAAGCTTGAGTTGGACTATGCCGAACTCAAAGTCCAAAAAACCACAACAACTGAAGAGCTCGGCTTTTCGGGTGTGTTGGCGGAAACGGAATTTGTCGAAGCCCGCAATCAAAAAATTGAAGAATTAGAAAAAGAGATTCACCAATTGAAAAACATGCAAATCTCTGATTTCATTTCATAAGTAAAAAGTCAGTCTCTGACGCTGAACTTTTCGGTGTTTTAAAGTGACTTAATTAGGGCGCTTTTCATTTTTCTTCTTTTATAACCCAGGCTCCCTAGGCCTTTTCCTTCTTTACCTTGCGTTTGTTAGGGTCCATTTCGCGACAACGCAGTCGAATATTCTTAGGCGTAATCTCGATAAGCTCATTGTCTTTCACCCATTCCAAAGCCGATTCAAGAGTGAGCTTGATTGGTGGAGTTAACTTGATGCCTTCATCCGATCCGGAAGCACGAACGTTGGTCAGCTTCTTCTCGCGGACGATGTTGACGTTCAAGTCGGTGGACTTGTTGGCTTCACCAATGATCATGCCACAATAGACCTCAGTTCCTGGCTTGATAAACATGCTACCGCGATCTTCGAGGTTGGCAATAGAATAGGCTGTCGCAGTGCCTTTGCGGTCGCTAATGATAGCACCAGTATGGCGGCCTTCGATTTCGCCACGATAATCGTCATACCCATCAAAATAGGTGCTTAATAGACCTGTACCACGAGTGTCGGTTAAAAACTCAGAGCGATACCCGATCAAACCTCTTGAAGGAATGCGAAACTCGACCCGTGTTCGGTTCGAGCCTTTGTTGTTCATCGTCAACAAGACACCTTTACGAGCCCCCAGTTTTTGGGTGACAGCTCCAACGTAGTCTTGTTCCACATCAACCACAGCGATCTCCATAGGCTCTTTCAACTCGCCCTCTTCTTTATGCATCAAGACCTGAGGTTTACTGACCAAGAGCTCGAAGCCTTCGCGTCGCATTTGCTCAAACAAAACAGAAAGTTGCAGTTCGCCTCGGCCCAAAACTTTAAAGCTTTCAGGAGAGTCGGTGTCTTCCACTCGAATGGCCACATTGTACAGGAGTTCTTTTTCTAAACGCTCTTTGATTTTTCGACTGGTCACCTGTTTCCCTTCGGTTCCGGCAAACGGGCTATCGTTCACCGAAACAACCACAGCCACTGTCGGCTCATCCACGGAGATTCTTTCCAACGGTTTCGGGTTGGCGGGATCAGTCAGCGTATCGCCTATGAAGATTTCTTCAAAACCGGCGACAATACCAATGTCTCCAGCGTGAAGAGCATCTGTTTTTACTTTCTGTGAGTCACTGTATTTAAATAGGGTGCTCACCTTGATTCGTTTGTTGCCTTTCTCTTGGCAGACCAAAATATCCTGACCCACTCGAATCGATCCTGAGCGGATACGTCCAATTCCAAGGCGTCCGACATAATCATCGTAATCGATATTGGCGACAAGCAATTGCAACGGGCCATCAACGTCGGCAACGGGAGACGGAATTTTTTCGATGATCCAATCAAAAAGAACTCCCAAATTATCGTTCAACTCGTCAGGGTTGGTGGTCGCGATCCCATCTTTTCCGATGGCGTAGATCACGTCGAAGTCGGCTTGCTCTTCGGTGGCATCAAGATCAATGAACAGATCAAAAATTTCGTTATGAACCTCATCGATGCGAGCGTCGGGACGGTCAATCTTATTGATACATACAATAATCTTAATATCCTTTTTCAAGGCTTTTTCTAAAACAAACCGAGTCTGAGGCAATGGGCCTTCACTGGCATCGACAAGAAGAATGGCCCCGTCGACCATATCAAGGATTCGTTCAACCTCGCCACCGAAATCACTGTGCCCGGGGGTGTCCACAATGTTCACTTTAATATCTTTATAGTTAAAAGAGGCGTTCTTAGCGGCAATAGTGATTCCGCGCTCTCTTTCAAGGTCCATACTGTCCATAAAACGTTCGTCGACTTCAGCGTTGGCCCGAAAGGTTCCACTCTGTTTTAGAAGATGATCAACAAGCGTGGTTTTTCCGTGGTCCACGTGGGCAATAATAGCAATATTACGAATGGGTATCGACATAACGAGTTCCTTAAAATTTCAATTGTAAAGGACGAAAGTTAGCCTCGATTGGTACGTTTGTCCACTTCTACTTTATATTTCAAGCCTTTATGCGGTTAAGATTCAATCAAGGAAATGCCGGCGCTCTTCCTCAGTGGGAATACGACAGGTGTCACGGCGACCAAAGAAGGAATAGCGAGTTAGGGCCACAAAATCATAAATCCAATTGGTAAAAAAGCGGGGCAAGATCCGAAAGGGTGTGATGATATGGAGCCAGCCACCCACTTGCCAGGCGACTCGAAAAATGGCCGAGGATTTGTAGTGAAGCTCCTTGTTGGAGTCCATATAAACCACCGATGCCAATTTCTCGATAGCCTCGGGAGGAAGCGTCTGTTGGGCTGTTTTCCCCTGTAAAGAGGCAATAAGAACCTTTCGATTGCGGTCTTTACGAACCAGAAAGTCGATAAACCCATTGCAAAGATTACAGTGGCCGTCGAAAAAAAGGATGGGTTTATTGTTTTCCCTCATAGGACAAGTATAAGTGGAGGGTGCTTAAAGTTCAACTGACCCGTGATTTACGGAAAAACATTCTGCGCGGCCATCCTTGGGTCTATCGCGAGGCCATTAAAACCGATAAAACGGCGCACCAGGCTTGCCTTTGTCGGGTCATCGATCGCAAAGGCAAAGACGTGGCTTGGGGCTTGTACAGTCCACAGGGGCCTTTGGCTCTCAGAATCCTATCGACCGCCTCGAAGCCACCCAACGCGGCTTTTTACCAAAAACGACTGCTCTCGGCCTGGAAACTCAGAGAGCCTCTTCGTTCCGATCACACCAATGCGTTTCGTCTGATCAACGGTGAAGGCGATGGTTTGCCGGGGCTTGTGTGCGACGTTTACAATAATGTTGCTGTCCTACAATTTGATGGAGACTCTTGTTACGAATTTTGGGATCAAGAGTTCGTGGCTCAATGGCTACTAAACCAAAAAGGGATTCAATCGGTTTATTGCAAACCCCGTCGCTCAGACTCAAGGCAGGGATTGATTTTTGGACAGCCTCTGCCGGAAGCCGCCCTGCAAATCAAAGAAAATGGCGTTCAATTTGTGGTCGATATCGTCAATGGTCAGAAAACCGGTTTCTTTTTGGATCAGCGGGATAACCGTGCTTATTTACAAACAATCAGTCGCGATAAACGGGTTTTAAACCTGTTCTCTTACACCGGTGGATTTTCTTTGTACGCCGGACGAGGAGGAGCGCAACATGTGACCAGTGTCGACCTGTCCGAACCGGCGCTGGCGATGGCTGATGAAGCCTGGCTTTTAAATGGACTGGACAAGGCAAAGCATGAAATCATTGGCCAAGATGTTTTTCAATTTATTGAAAATCAGTCGGATCTTTTTCAAATTGTGATGGTCGATCCTCCTTCGATGACCCACTCGGAAAAAACCAAAGGCCAAGCCACTCGCTCTTATATTGATCTCTTTGCAAAAGCCGCACAATTGGTTGAAAAAGGCCATCATCTGGTTTTATCGAGCTGTTCCAGTCATATTTCATTTCAGGATTTCTTTGAGATTATTGATGAGTCTTTATCAAAAGCCCGTCGTCGTGGACAGATTCTTCGAGTTTCGGGGCAAGGATTCGATCATCCTTTTCCCCATGCTTGCCGTGAGTTGCGCTACCTTAAATTTGTTGACCTTGTATTGACCGACTAAGAGTCGGCGCTCTGGTCTTCGGCATCGAGCTTTTTTTTAACCTCATCCATGTCCAGTTCTTTTACTTTGGTAATAAGCTCGATCAACTGCTCTTCGTAAAGAGCGCCGGGCTGAAAAAACACTTCATAACCCTGGCGAATGACCATCAAGGTGGGAATACTGCGAATCGAAAAATGAGCCGCCAGTTCTTGTTCCACCTCAGTGTCGACTTTTCCAAACACCACATCGGGATGATCTTCAGAAACCTTTTCGTAGACCGGCAAGAAGCTCATACACGGACCGCACCATGACGCCCAAAAGTCGATGATCACGATGTCATTTTTCTCGTAAATCTCTTTAAAATTGTCTTTGGTTATTTCTGTTGTTGCCATATTGGGGTTATCTCGATCTCACAGTTTGAAGTCAATGACATTAAAACATGAATGGTTTCAATGATTTAAAAATTGAAATCGAGGATTTGATTATAAAAGAAGCTGTGCTAAATTGGCCGCCAAAGGCTTAGACGGGGGTCTTAGATGAAATTCATAGTATCAGTCATTGTCGGTGTTCTGTGGTCTTTCACAGCTCAAGCCACGGAAATCAGTAGTCTTAAAGACTGGCGTGCTGAAAAAGATGTAATGACTCCGTTAGAGAAAATGGGCTGTTTGGCCGAGACCACTACGGAAGTCAATGTCGATGGTCAGACTGAGTTGTGGACGCTGCAAGTGATTAAACTCGCCACCGGACAAGGGGATTACAGTTACCCTATAATAATCTCTTTCCCGGAAGCCGATCCTACCAACGAATATTATGAAGCTTCGGCTCAAACCGATCGCCCCGAAACTCCAATATTTAATATGACTCTTATGCAACCGGCCAGTGGGGACCAATCCATCGTCGCCAATCGTCTTAGAGACCGTAATACTTTGGTTAATCGATTAAAAGCAGACTCCACTTTTACAGTCAGCTATTTAAATAAAAAGGGAGCCACACGTGAGGCTGAGTTTTCTTTGCGTGGTTCGAGCCATAACATCCAAATCATGTTAGACACCTGTAAATAAGTTTATGATTCCAGAAAAACCTTACGCCCTTTCTTGCGATAAAAACAGCGAACCGATTTTAGCGGTCCTTAATAACTATTTAGAGGGTTACCAATCTCTACTTGAGGTGGGCGCGGGTACAGGACAACACGCTATTTTCATGGCTCCTCATTTCCCGGAGTTGAAATGGACGTTGGCAGATTTAGCCGATCGTCATGAAGGCATTAAGATGTGGCTAAAAGACTTTCCTCGCAGCAATATCAAAGGGCCCGTGGAATATGAAGTGGGGAAAGATTCTTTACCCGAAGGCTTTTTTGATTGTGTTTTCACGGCCAACACTTTGCACATCATGTCCTGGAAGCACTGTCTCCAGCTTTTTGATGATATTGCCAGCCTGCCCAATGAGTCTTTGTTTATGGTGTATGGTGCCTTTAAGTACAATGGCGAATTCACCACAGAAAGTAACGAGAAGTTTGAGGCTTGGATTCAAAAGAGCTTTCCCGAAGGGGGCATTCGTGATTTTGAGGCCGTGGAAGACGAGTTAAGAAAGAGGCGTTTTCTTCTTGTTAAGGATCATGAAATGCCATCGAACAATCAGTTTTTGATTTTTAAAAAAGCCTCGCTCCATTAAAAGGGCCCTGTCGAAACAGAGCCCTTTTTGTCTAATGATTAGATAGGATTTTCGTAGTCGTAGTATTGACATGTCATATGAACGTCAAAGCTTTCGGCGCGCGCATTCTCGCTGGCCCAACTCCCTTTGCGAGGGTCGATATTCACGGTTACCACAGCCGTTTGATTTTGAATATTGTAACGAACGAGGATTTCTTCAACACCGTTTTTCAAGACTGAGACAACGCCATCGTCACCCACGATTTCAACACTCTTGTCGGCTAAATCATAGGTGGCTTCTACACCGTCGATGATCAATCGCATAGCTCCAGACTGGGTATTTTCCCAATCACGTGCGTCCGTAAAAACAGTTCGCCCAGTGCCCGAGATACAAGTACGACTTGAATATCCACCGTTATAGCCAGCAAAAGCTTGGGAACCCAAGGTGATTGCAAACAGAAAACACAAAACCTTATACATAAAATCTCCTTTTATATTATGTGGTTGTAAAAGCGCACCGTAGCACAAGGCGAGGCTTAACTTCTTTGTAGGAATTGGTATTTGAATTCTTTACAGATCGCTTTAATTCCAAGTTAAGCGATCTCAAATTGGTACGTTCAAATTTTGTCACCGGAATTCACCTTTTTTCAGTTGTATCAAATTGGAAGGTCTCAATTCGTTCTGAGCTGGCACAGATCATGCTCCTAGTTACGGGTATGCAGAGGGGTCTGCTACAAATTTTTAAGCAATACACAAAGGAGAATTTATTATGAGAGCTAGTTCACTAGTCATTTTGGTTGGTTTTTTAGGCTTCACTGTTTCCTGTGCTCACAAGCCAGCAGTGGATCAAGGTCAAAAACAAGCCCAAAAAGTTGAGAAGAAAGTTGAAAAGAAAGCTGAGAAGAAAGAACAAGCCGACAACAAAGCATACACTTGTTTAGTTGGTAAAGATCAGCGACTGGTGACATTAGACAAGCGTGAGAAGCGCTGTGAGGTCAATTATACAAAATTTGGAGACACCCAACAGGTGGCTTGGGCCGAGTCCACTCCATCGATTTGCTCGGACACTTTTGAGAAGATTCGTTCGAACATTGAAGGATCTGGTTACAAGTGTCTTGATGGAACTGATGTAAAATTTGGTTCACCCGATAAAGACGATGCGAAGGCTAAAAAACCAGTAGAAACGGCCGCCAACGCCACGAAAACGAAATAATAGTAAGAACAACACACACAACCAAACCCAAAGCACCTTTGCGATCAAAGGTGCTTTTTTTTGCGTTCGCAAAGGTCGAGTCGAACCTCCGCTGTAAACCTATGATTAAAATATAGACAGGCACTTTTGATAGAGTTTTCACTAAAATCAGATTTTTCAATGAATCTCCTTTATGTCATTTAAAATGGCCTCAATTAAAAAAAGCAATATCCAAGGAGATAACAATGAAGACGTTTTCATTTTTTGTAGCCTTTTTTTCGACTTTGTCGATGGCACAAGCCAGTTCTTACTACGCCTACCAAATGAATTGTGAGGCGGCCTTAGCTGGTGATGTTTCGAAAGGACAGCCCGCTATTCGAACCACTCTTAAAATGACTTTTTGTGGTGTCGACATATCTGGAATGTCGCCTTTCCCGGACGAAAACGGCTCCCAGTTTTGGTCTGAGGAATCTTACCTGAGCTGCCTTGATCAAAAGGAACCCGGTGTTCTTTATCAAGCTGAAAGACACGATGGCACTCAATACAGCGGTTTTATACCAGCCGCTGAAGCGATACCTTTAACTGATGGTGAAGATGGTCGAGAATGGGTGATGGGAAGTTGTGATGGTGACATCTGTGAAGGAGACTCGGCTTACTTTCGACTTTCAACAGTCGCCGAAGAGCAATACTCCTCTATCCAGTTGGTTCGCCAAGGCCGAAGTGGAGCCCTACGCTACGACTTCGAAAAAGCGAAATGCTTTATGACGGATGCCATGGCCAACAATGTGCCTCCACTGCAATAACCGATCACAAGTCAGTATAAATAAAAAAAGCACCACTGAGTCGGTGCTTTTTTTTTGTAACTTTAGATGACAAATTTTCGACTTACAGCTGAGTCTCAGCAATCATCAACGCAATTCCTACGATGGACCCTCCGGCAATGATACCGGCTCCGATGGTTTCTTTGTTTTCGAGAATCGTACTGAAGCGATCGGATCGTTTTTCCTGGGGCTTACGGGACATCAACCAAAAGATCAACGAGCCCAAAAAGAATTCCAGAGAGATATGGAAGGGAAGAACAAAAGAAATACCGAAGGCGACTGGGCTTAATGGGAAGCGCCCGTTGGTTTTCTTGGTCAGAATTTCGAACACAATACCC
Source organism: uncultured Pseudobdellovibrionaceae bacterium (assembly GCA_964588335.1). Taxonomy (GTDB): domain Bacteria; phylum Bdellovibrionota; class Bdellovibrionia; order Bdellovibrionales; family JAGQZY01; genus JAGQZY01. Next base: position 71,402 of record CAZPOV010000012.1, read on the forward strand.
ATGGCGCCACCAATCAACACGGCCACTTGGGCTGTGGGGTGAAGAGCTCCAAGACCTTCTGAGAGAACCTCTGCGACAGCTTTCCAGACTGTGGCACCTGGCATGGGGAACTGTTCGGTGGAAAATTTTGAAATATCTCCGTCAAACATCATGTAGAAAACCGGGACCGCCACCAAGCCACCACAAAAAATTCCAATGGCGTGACCCATAGCTTGGTGTCTGGGTTTTCCGCCGAGCATATAAGAGGGTTTGATATCCATAAGAAGATTCGAAGCACTCAGGCAAACTTCCGAAGTGATACCGGCACTGATTAAGTTTGTTCCCATATTTCCAGGAGCTAAAACGGCGTAAGTAACCTGAGTCATTTTGCCAAGAGCGCCTCCTGGAGTGATGGCTGTCACTCCCGTGGATTTCACGGCCATAATGCAAAAAATGAAAACTAAGGGCACGGCAATCGCAGATAAAACATAATCGATGTTAAAGAATTGCTTACCCATGATCATGATGATGATCGATAAGATCGGCACTCCGATATAAGAAATTTTCTTCGGAAGTTCGATGTGCTCAAGGATATCGCTCTTTTTTTGTTTTTTCTCTTTCTTGCGATTGAACAATTCGACAATGCTGGAAAGGGTATTACCAGAGGCAAAGAAAGAGTAAAGAGACGCTGTCGTCATCATCGCCGCCCCTCCCCATAGGGCCCACATGGTGATATTTTTAAAACCAGTGCCAACAATAATCCCTTTGTTGATCATAATGGGGGCCAGGATAAAGTAATTCAGAACGGCCCCAAGAAGCATAGAAGCGGTAGCCCGAATGCTCATCAACATTCCGGTTCCCATCATGACAATGGAGGTGTCCATTCCAATAGTCAGTTCTTTCATTGGAATACCGGCAACTTTTGGATTGATGCCAAAGATGTCCTCCCAGTGGGCGGGTATTGTCAAAGCATCCAATTTGAGTTTGGCTAGTATTGAGCCGGTTCGAAAGAACTCGATCAGGGCGGCACTGACAGCGCCGATTCCAAGAATCTTGGCTTTGACCAATCCTTCTTTGCCATCGGATTCATGCAAGTTTTCAAGAACGACACCGGCGGCGTATCCTTCAGGAAAGGGAAGTTGTTCATCGTTGATATATCGTTTTTTTAAGGGGAAGGCGAACAAGGCACCCAACAAGCCAAGGACCACCATCCACCAATAGGCCTGCCACATTGGAATCACTTCACCGGTGACCATCATGTAAGCGGGGAGGGACGCCATCAAAGGAGAGGTCATATACCCAGCACTGGTTGCAATCGATTGCATGGCGTTGTTCTCTAGAACCGTCATTTCATCACCCAGTTTCAGGCTCGAAAGAATTTTAAAAGTGGCAAAAGACAAAATCACCGATGTGATTCCGACGCCCAGGGTCCAACCGGTTTTTATACCGATATAGAGGTTGGTTAAACTTAAGATACTTCCAAGAAGAGCGCCGGTGATAGCCGAGCGAACCGTCAGTTGGCGCATGTTACCGCGGTAGACATTATCGAGCCACCACTGGTCCTTTTCTTCCAAGGTCATTGTGCGCACTTGTTCTTCAGTCAGCTGCTTGATGGGCATGGTCAGGTCTCCCTTTTCGGATGGATCGGAAAGGACCCAACTTATTAAAAAGCGAGGCGAAGATCAAGAAATCAGTGTGCAGCTAAGTTGTTGAAATCACGATATTCTTAAGGAGCATAGCCCGGGACCCAGGCGACATAGACGCTGCTGCCGATAACCACAAAGGAATAAAGGGTTTCGGTTCCAGTCGTGGTAGCAGCGTGGGAAGGTGGGTATTTCACTGTTAAAGGAGTCGAGCCAGCATCACTGAAGGCACTGAAAGCACAGGTCCCCGAAGTGGTACCCTGCACGGCCATGGTGTAGGTGGCGCCATCTTTCATATTATGAAGATTAAAAGTCGTGGCACCACAACTTTGCGCCGTGTAACCAAAGTTCGAATTGGCGAAGTCAATAGTATTGGCGGCTTCTGCATCCGCTGGCGCTGAAGCAATCGACCCATTCACATCCAAAGTCGTTCGCGGGGATGTGGTTCCGATTCCAACCTTTCCTGCTGAGGTGATGCGAACCCTTTCGGCATTTGTATTGGTGCCGATGGGGGTGGTGCTGATAGTCAAGTGAGCGCCGGCAGCGGTATCAGTAAAGGTCTCGGCCGCAACTCCCTTTATCGAAACTTGCCCATTGGCCTGAAAGCCTGTTGTCCCATATCCACTCATACTGAAATTACCAAAGGCAAAACCATTGGTTATGGCTGAAGGGGCGGCTTCACTTCCTAAGCTTGAAAATAATCGAAGTCTTGATGTGTCTCCTAAATTATCCATCCGTACAATATCTCCAGCAAAGGAATCAGTAGTTATGTGAAGGGGACTGCTTGCTGCGGACGTTCCCATACCAATGAAACCATTGTTTTCGATTTTCAGTACTTCTGAGGCAGATGTTGTTCCATTCGGGGTAACGAAAAATCTCATCTGAGTTCCGTTCGCAGAAGAAGTCCATGTTTCACTGGCCTCTATCGTGAGGATACCTCGATCGCTATGGACCCAACCGGTGTCGTCGTGGCCTCGTGCAGAAAATCTCGAAAGATCATCACCATCTTGAACGGCACCGGTACCGGTGGTGCGTTTACGATATCCCTCAAAGGTTGAGCCAGTCGAGTTCGAATCATGTTCGGTTTGAACTCTTATGCGACCTTGAATGTCAGCCCCTAAGTTTCCTATGTAAAGGGGAATAGTCGGCGTCACAAAGTCTCCAATTCCTAGGTACCCTTCATTGGAAATTCTAACCTTTGAAACTCCAGCATTATTTAATTCCATAAAATGCCCAGTTCCTTGATGGTTTGCCTGAATCGCTGGGTTTGCATCTCCAACTGGAGTCGTAATTTCCAAGGTGGCTCCGGGGGTGGTATCACCAATTCCCACATACCCATTACTTGCAATTGTCATTCGTGTTGAATCGTTAGACTCACCAACGTCAGCGGTATTGAATCGAATTTCACCAGGAATATCATTCAAGGCGTGATTGGCAGCCACGTAAAATTCAATGGATGCAGAATCGCCGCCTGCCGTCGTATCCGTTTTCATATCCACACCATTATAGGACTGACCGATAAGGCTAAAAATTTTATCACCGCCAAGAAGGTAGCCACCAGTTTCACGTTGCCTTTTTGCTTCAAAGGCAACTGTTGAGCTTGCGGTATCTCGACTGGCAACGATTCGAATATCGTCCATTGATCCATCCGTGGGGGACCCTACGACAGTGAGCCGTGATGATGGGGCGGTCGTGCCAATTCCCAATTTTCCGGAAGAGGTTAGTGTCATGTTATTTGTGCCATTGGTCTCAAAATTAAGATCAAAGTTGTCATTAGTACCAACTGTCAAATTAGCACCCGTCGAATTTCCACCATCAAGAATGGCCGCACCGCCGCCGCTACCACCAGATAAATCAATACAATTGGCATTGTTTTCATCACAAATGGATGCTGCATTGATAGTTCCAGCGTTAACATCGAGCGCAACGGCAGGGCCTGTTGTGCCGATTCCGACATTTCCACCATTCGGATTCAGCAATAAGTTAAATGTATTATTGAGAAGGTTGCGTTGAGTGGCTTGAATCCAAGCCCCCGAGCCACTGTGAACACCTGAGTCGAGAGTCATGGTGGTACCAGTGGAAGAGACCCTTAGGGAACCGGTTTGGGTACTACCAGAAGTGGCTGGTAAACCGTTATCTCCACGGATATCTAAGGCCTGACCAGGTGAAGTGGTGCCTATACCAATATGTCCCGTGGTGTAGTTCCAAGATTGAATAAGGTCTCCATAGTTATTGCGTAGGTAAAGGTTTTCCGTTGAGTCATTACCCAATCCAAAGGACCATTTGTCAAAACCAGCCTGTCGAAAGGTGAGTCCAATGCTATTCGCCCAATCGTTACTTTCTAAAGTGATATTCCCACCACCATCGGTGGTGTTGTAAATACTAAGCGCTGATTGAGGGGTAGCGGTTCCTATCGCAACGTTGCCTGTAGCATCTATTCGCATGCGTTCAGTTCCAGCTGTACTAAAACCAAGAGTATCGGCGGCTGGATCAAATATTCCAGTATCTATATTGTTGTTGAATGAAAACTCCGGTTCTGCTGCCGAGCCATTGTCGGTTCGCACTTTTCGGAAAATTGTCCATGCTGTATTATTGAGTTCTGCGGCATTCACTCCATCTGTTGCGACCCCGATGGTTCCTAATCCTGAGACATAAAAACCTGTGTCTTCTTCGCCATTAAAAGTGATACCAGGTGCTGCGGCCGTTCCACTCACGGCTTCGAAAGCTCCAGTCATTGGCACTGAACCATTGGCAAGAAAATCACCGCCGCCACCGACGCCGGCAGATAAATCCAAACAGTTGGCGTTATTCTCGTCACAGATTTGAGCGGCGTTTATGGATCCTGTGTTGACGTCAAGTGCCGCTTGCGGAGTGCTAGTGCCAATCCCAAGATTTCCAGATGAGTCAAAAAATGCAACATTGGTGTTCACCATGCGAAAAGCCATGGTGTCGGTCGAGTGGTCATACTCAATACCACCAGCTTTATCCATAACACTGTCACCGAAATAAAGAGCGCCTAGGCCTGTCGATCCGGCACGCATCATGATATTGGTACCGTCAGTGGTGTTGGCGTTGTTTTGAAAAAGAGCCATGGTGCTGGTGTTGTAAGTGACCGAACCGCCATTTGATTTTTCAACATGCAAAGGCAAAAGAGGTGCGCGACCAACTCCCAACCAATCGTTGGTGCTATCAAAATGTAAATTGCCAGCCGCAAAATCAGTGCCTGATTTAAACTGAACCTGTCCATCACTGGCACCCGCAACCGAGCCTCCACCACCGACGCCGGCAGAAAGATCCAAACAATTGGCGTTATTTTCATCACAAATCTCAGCCGCATTGATCGAACCAGTATTGACATCCAATGCGACTGCAGGGTTTGTGGTTCCAATACCAACGTTTCCGGACTCTTTAATTGTCATTGCAGTAGAAAGCGTTGTTGAGCCGGAGGGAGTCACTTGAAACTCTAGTCGTCCAGGTGTTGAGATATCGGTCGCCGCACCATCCGATTTTCCAACAACAGAGGCTGAGTTTCCGTAGTCCGTATTTCCATACGATTTAAATATTAAACCACCTATATTATCATTGCTTAAGTTCGAAGTAGGGGAACCACTGGTGCCATTTGGAGAGAAGAAGGCAAGAGTTCCGTAACCGCCAATGGCGTTCTTGTAATGAGAAACTGTAAAACCTGGAAACTTTTCAGTGTCCGAATTGGCGCTGGGAGTGTGATTTATTGACACTTTAGTGTTTGTACCATTTCCTGACACTTCAAGTTTTTCAGAAGGTGCCGTTGTTCCAATACCAATATTACCATTCAAACCATCAACAAATAATCGATCGGTCGAAGTATCATTATCGGTCAGTACGAAATTATTACTAGCACCTGTATTCGACAATCGCCAGTTCGAGGTCGCACCAAGAATCAGTCCTGAATTGACTTTGGCAACGCCGGCCACTGAGAGAGTAAAAGCAGGATTGAACTCACCAATTCCCACTCGATTATTAACAGAGTCAATAACAAGAGTGTCAGTGTCAAATACGGCCGACCCATTCACATCGAGAAGGGCGCTAGGCGTTGCCGAACCAATTCCAACGTTTCCAGTAGGACCAACCACCATTCTCTCTGTGCCAGCGGTATCAAAGCGAATGGTGTCATCGTTGGCGCCTTCTTCCACTTGAATTTTGGTATTGTTGTCAGCATCAGCTATTTCGTCGGTGCTTATTCCACTAACTGCAGAATCCACATAGGCTTTGGTTGTTAAATCGGTTGCTGCACTGACTGAACCATCAGCTGAAACACTGGCAACGACCACTGAACTTGAATTGCGTAATTCTACCAAATTGGCTGTTTGTAGTAAGTCGCCCTCGATGGCCAACTGAACTTCATCGGCTCCACCATCAATCAGTAGCTGACCGGTCATGGTGTCACCAGCAAGATCCACTTTGCCATCCAACTGGGTTTGTAATGCACTGGTCACACCACTTAAGTATCCAAGCTCTGTGGATGTAACACTTGAAGCCACTGGAATACCATTGGCGTCACTGGTAAGAGCACGGCTGGCTGTGATCGCGGCCGCTTCTGATATTTCACCAGTTCCATCATTCACAATCAGGCGGTTTGCCGTTCCAGCCGCCAGTTTGGATCGTGCAATATCGGCCGTAGTACTAATATCAGCATCAACAATTTCACCATCATTGATTTTGGCACTTGTAATTGCATTGTTAGCTATCGTTACAGCCCCGGCATTGTCCATAGTGGCATCACCACTCATGGTCACGGCCGCGGCAGCGTTCGTGACATCACCCACCCAAAACTGGGCTGAAGTCAAAGTCTCACCAACCACGCTATCAAGTTTTGCACTAAAGGCATCATAGTCTGTTTTAGAAAGGGTACCACTGGTCACTCCAGCTCCACTGGCCAGAGGAATACTGAGCGTATGAGTATTTGTGACACTGTTGATGGCCGGAGCGGTACCTGCGGCGTCGACGGCAAAGTTTTGTGTGCTTCCAGTCTGACCATTAAGGTTGGTTAAACCAGCTCCGCTGACGCCAAGAGTTGTCCAAGCCGATCCATTACAGTAATCAATATTTCCAGAGTTGTAGCGAATCATACCAGCGTTAGTAGCAACACTACAGGTCTCACCACCATCACCGATTTGAATCGTTCCCTCGACATCGAGCTTAGTTCCAGGAAGCGAGGTTCCAATACCAACATTTCCACTGGAGGAAATTCTCATTCTTTCTGAAACAGTGGTGGAGCCAGATGAAGTGGTACTAAAGCGTATATTAGACGGGGCCGAACTGTCTGTGAAGTTCCCTGCGGCATCAAAAGATATACTCGCAGAGTTGACTTGTGTTGTATCTCCGTAACCGCTGGACATAATGAGTCCTAACTGTTCTCCGGAGTTTACTGCAGATGGAGTGGTGTTGGTGCCGTTAGCTCCTCTCAAGCTTAAAGAGGCGCTTCCAGCTCCAGTGGCCCCTTTATAATTGAAAATATTGATTCCCGGGTATGCAGGTGCTGTGGAATCTCTATTTACAATTCTAACCCCTGAAGATAAATCAGTTCCCATCACCGTTAGTAAATCAGAGGGGGTGGGTGTTCCAATACCAATATTTCCAGACGCATCAATAACCATTCTTTCCGAACCTGCAGTATCAAAACGAATGGTGTCATCATTGGCACCTTCTTCAACTTGGATTTTTGTGTTGTTATCAGCGTCGGCAATCTCGTCGGTGTTGATGCCACTAATAGCGGTGTCGACATAGGATTTTGTTGTTAAATCGGTGGCTGCACTCACTGAACCATCAGCCGACACGCTGGCTATGACTGTCGAGGCCGAGTTTCGAATTTCAACCAGATTGGCTGTCTGTAAAGTGTCACCTTCAATAGCGAATTGCACTTCATCAGCTCCACCGTCTATCAATAACTGACCAGTCATGGTGTCACCAGCAAGGGCCACTTTGCCATCCAACTGAATTTGCAAAGCACTGGTCACACCACTTAAATATCCAAGTTCCGTGCCGGTCACAGTAGAGGCCACTGGGATACCATTCACATCACTGGTCAAAGCGCGGTTGCCCGTGATCGCTGCGGCATCACTGAGGGCGCCTGAACCATCGTTTACGACCAGTCGGTTGGCGGCACCATTAGCCATTTTCGTGCGAGCAATGGCAGCTGTAGCACTAATATCAGCATCGACGATTTCACCGTCAAGAATCATTGAGCTTTCAACCGCATTGGCTTGAATTGTTGTCGCTCCGGTGTTGGACATCGCCACATCACCAGTCACAGAAACTTCTTGGGCTTGGTTGGAGCCGTCGCCAACCCAAACGGTTCCGTCGGCGAGAGCCGATCCTGTGACGTCACTTAGTTTTTCTGTATCCAATTCATTGATAGCCCCTTGTAAAGTGGTGGCTGCAATGTTGCCAGCGGCGTTGTTCGGAATAGCTGTTGGATCGAAATTAGTTTCATCAACATCGATGTCTATTTCAACTCCAGCATCATCTGTTATAGTTACTTTGTTGGAACCGGCATTAATAGAAGCAAATTCCAAAACTCCGGCGTTTTCATTTTTATAAACTGAAACACCAGCACCAAGACTTGATCCACCGGTGATATCGCCAACCGCTCCTGAAATCCAAACAAGGTTTCCAGCCCCATCGGTTGAAAGAATTTGGCCGTTGGTTCCATCAGCGTTTGGAAGAGTCCAGATTAGATCCGCTCCAACAGCAGCAGGTGCGGCAAATCCCACGTAGTTGCTAGAATCACTGTCAGCAAAACGCACTTCGCTTTGCGCGTTCATCGTTAATGCACCCGTCATGGCGTCACCGGCGATAGCGACTTTCTCGGTGTCTAATTCATTAATCGCAGCTTGAACGTTGCCAGCGGCAATGTCGCCTGCGGCAGTGTTTGGAATCAATGCTGGATTAAAATTGGATTCATCCACATCAATATCGATTTCATCGTTACCCACATCATCAGTGACGGTGACTTTATTGGAGCCGGCGTTGATGTTTTTAAATTCTAAATCACCAGCGTTCAATTGTTTATAAGGTCCGACACCACCAGCACCTTGATTCGAAGCTGTTTCGACGTAGCTTCTCCAAGATAAAATCCCAGAACCGTTTGTGCTTAAAGCTTGATTGGCAGTTCCGTCAGCACCAGGAAGAGTCCAAATCAGGTCAGAGGCTCCAGCAGGCGCTTGGAAACCGACATAGTTTCCGGTGTTGTAAAAAGCTAAGTTCGTTCCCGTACTCAATCCATTGGCACTAACAGCGCCGTTGGCTGTGATATTGTTACCGTTTGTGATGTCTTGGTTCCCCATGTTGATAGCACCACTCATGGTTCCACCAGCTAAAGGAAGTTTTGTGGAGTCACCCGCAGGCGCTCCGGCTGTCCACTCGGTGCCGTTCCAGTACATCACGTGACCGTTTTCAGCTCCGGCCAAACCACTGAGAGTTGCAGCATCAGTGGGCTGTCCAGCGATATTGGTATCGACATAATTTTTGTTAGCAGCATCGTTGGCAGCTGTCGGATCAGCGACGTTAATGATCTTTTGTGAGTTCATGGACACATCACCCGTCGGTGTGGCCGTTAGATATTGAGTGCTGGTTCCATCAATTAGGGCTTGTAACTCGGCATAGCGAGCCCCGTTGGCAAAGATCCATTCAAGGTTGGCTTGGGTTAAAACAAAGCTTCCACCGTTATTGATTCTAAGAATGTCAGCAGAGGTTAATCCATCGACGCTCGAGGCACTGTCGGCGTAAGGAACGCTAAGGATTTGATGATTGGTGGCAAGAGTGTTGGGGCCACTGCCATCATCAAATGTCACCCGCATCTGGCGTCCGTCCCCAGCGCTTGGTGTATAGTTCGGGCCAACAACACAGGTTGTGGGACTGATAGTACCAATCGAGTTGGAAAGAGCATCGGTCAACGAGTTCACATCTTCGTAGTCGGATCCACTTTGGGTTCCATCACCGACCTCAAAAGCAAAAATACCATTGGAGCCTGTCATGTTAAGGGTGTGATACTCCTCATACAAAACACACTCGCTGGGTGTCGGAGATAAAATTTCAATATAAAAAGTGACGTTGCTGCCCTCAAGCGGCTGACCGTCGGGCTTAATGATTTGACCTTGATAAGAAAAATTCGCAGGAGCGCCTATGGCTATAGAATGCCATATAAAGACTGACAGGAAAAATGCGATCCATCGACGTACCATTCACACCTTTTCGTTAAAAACTCGTCAATATCTTATCGGTGGAAATGAACATCTCTTTAGGAGGTCAATGATAGGTTTAGGTGTATTATTTTGACACAACCTTAAAAATTTTCCATTCTCAAGCAAGAGACATTTGAAAAAGAAAAAAACAAGAATGTAGAAATAATGTTTTAATTTGAGCTATGGATATACGAATTCAATATTGTTTTTTTTTATAAAAAATCGAAGTGTTCTGCCATTAATGTCTCATTATAAGTCAGGCATCCAAGCAAAATAGATATGAGTGCCTGCGACAATTGCGGTGTAAATCGTGTGTGTACTCGCCGTAGTCGCACCATGATCAGCCGGCATATGCACAGTCAAGCTGGTTGATCCAGCATCACTGTAGGCAGTAAATGAACATGTGGCCGAGGTCGTGCCCTGCACCACAAATGTGTAGGACCCGCCAGATTTCATGTTGTGCAAGTTAAAGGCCTGACAATCATCAGTGGTGTATTGAATATTCCCTGAAGAAAAATCAATAGTTGTATTTGAAGACTGGTCTATGGCAGCGAGATTTCGAATGGTTCCATCGACCACTAACTTATCATCAGGGGTTGTGGTGCCTATTCCCACGTCTCCCGTATCGCTAATAATCATATCTGGGTTAACCAAGTCTGTTCCGCCCGTAAATCTGAGGCCTCCATCGCCGCGCATACCGATCGCGGCGCCATTGGGAGTCCCGTCATAATCGGAGGCAAACCAAATACTGGAATTGTTACTTCCCAAGTTGGAATTTGTCGTGAGGTACAATCTAGAGTCGCCCGTATTGTGAACATGAAACTTATCAGCTGGTGTTGTGGTTCCAATACCAACATTACCATTGGAGGCAATTCTCATTTTCTCATTAAGATTATCATTCAAAGTTGTCAAAAAGACCATCGCGCTGTCTCTGTCCGTTGTATCGTTGGACTGTGCATTTTCCCAAACTACTCCAATTTGACCAGCGTTCGTCATTAGGTCGTTAGTTGCACCTTCAAATTGAAAATTGATCAAAGCACCGAACCCAGCTCCCGGCGCAACCGCATCGGCTCTTTTCCTTTTGAGAACATACTCAGATGCCATAATATCACTATTGTCTGATCTAATAGCCGCAATTGGATTAGAGCCACTATTTTCCACAGTTAAAAGATGGGATGGATTTGTTGTCCCTATACCAACATTGCCGGAGGAATCAATCATCAGACGAGAGATACCTCCCGTGGAAAGACCTATCTCGTTCGCATTGGATCGGTAAAATCCCGAATCTGTATCAGCGGCCCAGCTGTAAGACGGTGCTGCCACAGTGCTGCCAGTTTGTTTGAGTAAAAATCCACTGACATTCGTACTACGAATATCTAAATCGTTGATTGAATAGTGAGCGACGCCATTCGATGAATATTTTAAAACTCCCTGTGCGTCTGAAAAGAAACCAGTGTCTTCATCACCTTCGAGTGTGATTCCAGGTGCTGCGACGGACCCGACATTGGCTTGAAAAGGGCCGGTCATGGGAATTGATCCATCGGCAAGAAAGTTGCCTGAGCCAGCGCCACTTGAAAGATCCAAACAGTTGGCGTTGTTTTCGTCACATATACTGGCTGCGTTGATAGTGCCTGTGTTTACATCCAGTTCCACAGCTGGACTGGTGGTTCCTATACCAATGTTTCCGTCGTCGGTAATTCGCATCCTTTCTAGAGACGCTCCAATACTTCCTGAGGGCCTCGTATAGAAGCGCATGTTCGCGGCTCCCGTCGCATCAGTCCATGTTTCCGCAGCCCTTATTTCTATTTTTGCAGCCGAATTTGTTATCCAGTTTGTCGCGCCATAACCTGAAAACTCAACTCGACCAATCCCTTCTCCGTTAAGAATAGCAGAGGGGCTCGCCATAGTGCCATTGGCTTTTCTGAGCTCCATGCCAGCAGTGCTTCCGTAGTCGGTAACGACAGCATCACCATCGGCGACTTCCAGTCTCTGGGCTGGTACTGAGGTTCCAATACCTACGTTTCCTGAAGCTGTTATGCGTGCTCTTTCATTATTGCTGGTTGTGAATAGTATATCGTCAACATTATTTGTTTTTATTTCGATATCGGTGTCTCCACTGAAAAGTCTAACCACACCGTTTGTATTAAATCCCAAATACCTCGACAGAGTAGGGTCTCGAAGGAGATCAGTGTAAACGGTTCCTGCGAAAGTTGCGTCTTGAGAAGTATCAAAGCTTAGTGCGGTAACATTATTTGACTCTAAGGTGAGAGTATTATCGTCGGAACCAACTACAACAGCACCCGTATTACCACCATTTAGCAAATCACCACCGCCACTTGCATTTGTCCAGCTTAGAACACCCGAACCATTGGTTTGTAGCACTTGTCCTGATGTTCCGTCGGCATCAGGTAGTGTCCAAACCACATCGGATCCAACAATGGCAGGGGCGACAAAGCCGACATAGTTCGAGTCGTCGGCATCGGTGAGTCGCAACTCATTGTCAACTGAGACATCCCCGGTTGTAAGATCACCAGTAATGGCATTCCCAATATTCAATTCGTTACTGCTTGTCCCAACACCTAAAATATCAACATCGTGTCCGATGATAATATTGTTGTTTCCACTGGTTATAGAATCCCCGGCTTGGTAACCGATCAGAACGTTGTTGTCAGCGTTATTGATACTGCCGCCAGCATTGTAACCAAGGATAACGTTTTGGTCATTGTCACCACCTGTACCGTTACCAGAGCCATAACCGACCGCGACGTTATCGTCATTGCTGTCACCTGTTGCTAAGGCATCGCGCCCTATGGCAGTGTTTCCGGTATAAGTTGTTCCATCACCCAAAGCATTACGTCCGACAGCAGTGTTGTTGGTAATACCGTTACCACCATCCATTGCGTTAGCTCCGACGGCGGTATTGCTGTGACCACTACCGGTGGTTCGTAGAGCATCATAACCTAAGGCTGTGTTTCCATCCCCTGAACCAATTGAAAGGGCGTCGATTCCGACACCCGTATTGAACTGACCCGTTCCAAGGCTTGCGCCACCCAAAAGAAGGTTGTCAGCGGTTGTAGCTCCATCAGTTAAGTCATTGATAGCACTCACACCTCCGCTACTGAGTGCCGCCCAAGATGTTCCGTTACAAAACTCAACACTACCGGTATTGTATCGAAGGGCTCCTACTTTTGTGCCATCACATGCTACCGAGCTGTTTCCAATTTGAATATCACCATTGACTTCCAATCGAGATCTTGGACTTGTTGAACCAATTCCAACAAAACCTGTATTTCGAATTGTCAATCTTTCAACCGGCGTCGATGAGCCGTCAGGAGTTGTATGTATATCAATGCGTGAGGGCATGTCGGCAGCGCCCGGAGTTCCATCCATACGGACTTCGATGCTGACTGGTGTTCTTAAAGTGCTACCATCGTAGCCTTGAAATTGGAGGAGCCCTAACCGATCACTGCTGCCAACAATGGCTGGAGAAGCTGAGGTGCCTCGATATTTTTTAAAATTGATAAAGTTTGAGTACATCCCATTTTCGTAGGCTTCAAGGTCAATATTGGCATCTCCGCCATCGGCAAAGAGTGAAAGGAGATTCGACGGTGCCGATGTTCCAATTCCAACCTGCCCATTCTGATCGATTGTCATTCGGCTGATGGGAGTTGTGGTTGTGTTGGGGGTCGTCTCGAAAGACAACTTTGCTCCTGCTGCGGTAGCGGAATGATTTTCAGTAGCGATACTGGAAATTTGTGCGGCTTTCCCACTATTGTGATTTTTAAATTCAACAGCTCCAATTTCATCATTGGAAAGAAGGTAAGTGGGTGATGCCGATGTGCCTCGTGCTCTCATTAAGACAAGTCTTGGATTGTTCGTCGGTGTGGCATCCCATCGATTGATTGTTAGACCTCCACTATCATTGAATTCATACAATGGGGAGCCACCGACAAGAAGCTGAAACTGATCTGAGCTTTGACTGTAACGGTAGCCATCATTGGCATCAAATTCAACACCAGGAAGGTTTGCGTTTCCTCCCCAGTAAGCCATGCGTGGGTAATCGTTGTTCACACGAAAGTCGGTTGCCACAATTGTTCCATTGACCTGAAGCGGATTGCTTGGAGAGTTGGTTCCGATTCCGACGTTTCCAGAGGAATCAATAACCATTCTTTCAGTTCCAGCAGTATCAAAGCGGATGGTGTCGTCGTTGGCGCCTTCTTCGACTTGTATTTTGGTGTTGTTATCAGCGTCAGCAATTTCGTCACTGCTAATTCCACTTACAGCAGAATCCACATAGGCTTTAGTTGTTAAGTCAGTTGCGGCACTCACTGATCCGTCAGCAGACACACTGGCAACCACCACTGAGCTTGAATTTCTTAGTTCAACCAAATTTGCAGTTTGTAATAAATCACCCTCGATGGCCAACTGCACTTCATCAGCTCCACCATCAATGAGTAATTGACCGGTCATGGTATCACCGGCAAGGGCTACTTTACCATCAAGTTGTGTTTGAAGGGCTGAAGTAACTCCGCTTAAATACCCAAGTTCTGTGTCTGTCGCACTTGAAGCCACTGGAATTCCATTGGCATCACTGGCTAGAGCGCGACTGGCGGTAATCACGGCCGCCTCGGATATCTCACCAGTTCCATCGTTCACAATCAGACGGTTGGCCGTTCCAGCAGCCAGTTTGGATCGCGCGATATCGGCTGTGACACTGATGTCTGCATCAACGATGGTTCCATCATTAATTTTTGCGCTGGTAATTGCATCATTGGCGATGGTGACTGCACCCGCATTGTCCATAGTGGCATCACCACTCATGGTCACAGCCGCAGCGGCGTTGGTTGCATCACCCACCCAAAACTGGGCCGAGTTTAAGGTCTCGCCAACCACGCTATCCAATTTTGCGCTGAAGGCATCATAGTCTGATTTAGAAATGGTACCACTTGTGACTCCAGCACCACTTGCTAATGGAATACTTAGTGTATGGGTATCGGTGGCACTGTTAATCGCCGGAGCCGTTCCTGCTGCATCAACAGCGAAGTTTTGCGTACTTCCGGTTTGACCATTTAAGTTTGTTAGACCAGCTCCACTGACTCCAAGAGTCGTCCAAGCTGAGCCATTACAGTAATCAATATTTCCAGCATTGTAGCGGATCATCCCAGCGTTGGCAGCAAGAGTACACGTTTCGCCCCCATCTCCGATTTGAATCGTACCTTCAACATCAAGTTTTGTAGCTGGAGAACTAGTTCCAATACCGACATCACCGGTTGAGGTTATTCTCATATTTTCGGTTCGACTGGCTGCTGTCGAGCCGTTGGGGGTTGTTTCGAAAGCCATGTAGGAGCCATGATTAGAGGCACTAAAGTTTTCTGCAGCTCGAATAGATATACCACCGCTGTATCCAGAATAAGCAGAGCCGTCATAACCTTGTCCACCAATAAACAGCAAACCATCATTATTATTTGCTGTTGCTGGCGAGCCTTGACTGCCTCTTGCTCGACGACCGCCGAAGCGTGGAATCGTTGATGATCCAGCGCCAAAGGTATCGATGATAAAAGATTGATCACCGTTTCCACTTAAATTGAGCTGAGTCACTGGGCTTGTAGTACCTATTCCAATCCAACCATTGTTTCGGATTGTCATCCTTGCAAGTCCTGCCGTTGCAAATGCTAAGCGGTCGGCAGCCGGAGAGTAAATTCCAGTGTCTGTGTCCCCAGCAAATGTAAGTTCTGGATTGGCCGGGTCATTTTCAGAGGGAAGAGCCAGGGGGCCTGTCATGGTGTCCCCAGCAACATCGACTTTTCCATCAAGTTGAGTTTGGATGGCTGAAGTCACACCACTCAAGTACCCAAGCTCTGTATCAGTGGTACCTGAGGCGACAGGAATGCCACTCGCATCACTGGCTAACACACGGTTGGCAGTGATCGCTGGGGCCTCTGAAATTTCTCCCGTGCCATCGTTAACGATCAAACGGTTCGCAGTGCCAGCCGCGAGTTTGGATCTTGCGATATCGGCTGTGGCACTGATGTCTGCATCAACGATAGTTCCATCATTAATTTTTGCGCTGGTAATTGCATCATTGGCGATGGTGACTGCACCCGCATTGTCCATAGTGGCATCACCACTCATGGTCACAGCCGCAGCGGCGTTGGTTGCATCACCCACCCAAAACTGGGCCGAGTTTAAGGTCTCGCCAACCACGCTATCCAATTTTGCGCTGAAGGCATCATAGTCTGATTTAGAAATGGTACCACTTGTGACTCCAGCACCACTTGCTAATGGAATACTTAGTGTATGGGTATCGGTGGCACTGTTAATCGCCGGAGCCGTTCCTGCTGCATCAACAGCGAAGTTTTGCGTACTTCCGGTTTGACCATTTAAGTTTGTTAGACCAGCTCCACTGACTCCAAGAGTCGTCCAAGCTGAGCCATTACAGTAATCAATATTTCCAGAGTTGTAGCGAATCATACCGGCATTAGCAGCCACCGTACAGGTTTCGCCACCGTCACCAATTTGGACAGTTCCCTCGACATCAAGAAGAGTATTAGGAGTTTGCGTGCCTATACCAATGTTACCACTTTGGTCAATTCTAAGTCGTTCTACTTGAGTTGATGTTCCGTTAGCTGTTGTTGTAAAGGTCATCGCGGTTCCGTTTTGGGTGGAAGAACTCCAATTTTCCGTAGCTAAGACTCTAATTTGAGATCGACCATCGCCATTTTCAAAACGAGAATTAGTCTTTCCAGTCCAAAAGCCTCCAACGGCCAGCACACCAAGAACATCACCTCCATTGACATTTAAAGGAGAAGAGTTTGTGCCATTTGATCGGAACAATCGAACGCCTGAGGCATTATTTCCAGTAGAGTTCAGAGCGACACTGCTTCCGTCGCTACCTCCCTCTTCATCAATCTGTAAATTCCAAATCGGATTTGCTGTTCCGATACCTACATTTCCACTTGTACCAACGACTCTCAGAGCTTCGTTGTCTCTACCCCTAATAGAAACATATCCACCGTCAGTGTTAGCATTGACTCCGAAATTGATAGAAGAGAAGCTCGTCGATGCGGTTTGATGACTCAATGACATGGTTTGATTATGCCAAGTATCGCTACCGTTGGTTGCTGTACGAGTATTTTCAATAAGTAGGCCTGTCGGATTGGTGCCACTCGGACCATTCCCAGAATAAAACCGAGCGATCGATTGGCTGTCGTTAAGGTTGTTGCCAAGGTTATCAGACTGAGTGCTGAGAGCCATCAAACCTGAGCCACTTTCTGCAAAAATCGAAAGTGTTTGAATCGGGGACGTTGTTCCGATACCAACACTACCGGTCGGGCTAATAACCATTCTCTCTGTACCGGCGGTATCAAAACGGATGGTGTCGTCGTTAGCACCTTCTTCGACTTGAATTTTTGTGTTGTTGTCAGCGTCGGCGATCTCGTCGGTGCTGATTCCACTAACAGCAGAATCAACATAGGCTTTGGTTGTTAAGTCCGTAGTGGC
Source organism: uncultured Pseudobdellovibrionaceae bacterium (assembly GCA_964588335.1). GTDB lineage: Bacteria > Bdellovibrionota > Bdellovibrionia > Bdellovibrionales > JAGQZY01 > JAGQZY01. The sequence goes on from CAZPOV010000012.1 coordinate 88,746, forward strand.
ACTCACGGAACCATCGGCCGACACACTGGCAACGACTGTAGAGGTCGAATTTCTTATTTCAACAAGATTGGCGGTTTGAAGTAAGTCACCTTCAACAGCGAGTTGGACTTCATCAGCTCCCCCATCAATGAGTAATTGACCGGTCATGGTGTCGCCAGCAACGGCCACTTTGCCATCAAGTTGTGTTTGAAGGGCTGAAGCAACACCGCTTAAGTATCCTAGTTCCGTGTCTGTCACACTTGAAGCCACTGGAATACCATTGGCGTCACTGGTAAGAGCGCGGCTGGCTGTAATCGCTGCGGCTTCTGAAACCTCACCGGTTCCATCGTTCACGATCAATCGATTAGCCGTGCCAGCTGCCAGTTTGGATCTTGCGATATCAGCTGTCGCACTGATATCGGCATCAACTATCGTTCCATCGTTAATTTTCGCACTTGTAATTGCATCGTTTGCTATTGTTAAGGCTCCGGCATTGTCCATAGTGGCGTCACCACTCATGGTCACAGCTGCGGCAGCGTTGGTTGCATCACCCACCCAAAACTGGGCCGAGTTCAAGGTCTCACCAACCACGCTATCAAGTTTTGCACTAAAGGCATCATAGTCTGTTTTAGAAAGGGTACCACTGGTTACTCCAGCTCCACTGGCCAGAGGAATACTTAAAGTGTGAGTATCAGTGGCACTGTTGATGGCCGGAGCAGTTCCGGTTGCATCAACAGCAAAAGTTTGGGAGCTTCCGGTCTGACCGTTAAGGTTAGTTAAACCAGCTCCGCTGATTCCAAGTGTCGTCCAAGCCGATCCATTACAGTAATCAAGATTACCAGAATTGTAGCGAATCATACCGGCATTTGCAGCAATACTACAGGTTTCGCCACCATCACCAATTTGAATCGTACCTTCAACATCAAGTTTCGTTGCTGGATTACCAGTTCCTATACCCACATTTCCGTTCATAAAGGTGAAATCTCTGACAGTCCCTGTACCAATAGCTTCAGAATCAAAGGTAAAAGTGTTAGCATTGTTTTTGAAGCCCATGGAGACAAACTCATCGTTGGATCCATCGAAAGTGTTGTAGATTCTATACTCTTGTGCTTGTACTCCATTTCTTTGTGAAAGAGCCCCTACTTCTCCGCCGTATCGAATATTGGCATTTCCCGAGCCAAAACTCACTCCTTCACCGGATTGTCCAAGAGTTATTCCAATGTCTTGACCACCACCGGTTGCTGAAATGTTGGTGCCAGCAAATGCAACCCAGCGATTTCCAAAATGGAGTTGAACACTAGAGCCAGAGGGTGAAAGGCGAACTTCTGAGAAGGTGTTAGCGGTTGAACCACGCAGAACTGGAGCAACCACTTCAGTTGATTTCGAAATCCCATTAACATCAAGCATTGTTAGGGCATCCGGAGATGTTGTTCCGATACCAACACTACCGGTCGGACTAATAACCATTCTCTCTGAACCAGCGGTATCAAAACGAATGGTGTCATCATTGGCACCTTCTTCAACTTGGATTTTTGTGTTGTTATCAGCGTCGGCAATCTCGTCGGTGTTGATGCCACTAATAGCGGTGTCGACATAGGATTTTGTTGTTAAATCGGTGGCTGCACTCACTGTACCATCAGCCGACACGCTGGCTATGACTGTCGAGGCCGAGTTTCGAATTTCAACGAGATTAGCGGTCTGTAAAGTGTCACCTTCAACAGCGAGTTGGACTTCATCAGCTCCACCATCAATGAGTAGTTGACCGGACATCGTGTCACCAGCAAGGGCCACTTTGCCATCCAATTGAGTTTGAAGGGATGATGTGACACCACTGAGGTAACCCAATTCTGTGGATGTAACACTTGAAGCCACTGGGATGCCATTCACATCACTGGTAAGAGCACGGCTGGCTGAGATCGCGGCAGCCTCGGATATCTCACCAGTTCCATCATTCACAATCAGTCGGTTGGCGGCACCATTAGCCATTTTCGTGCGAGCAATGGCAGCTGTAGCACTAATATCAGCATCGACGATTTCACCGTCAAGAATCATTGAGCTTTCAACCGCATTGGCTTGAATTGTTGTCGCTCCGGTGTTGGACATCGCCACATCACCAGTCACAGAAACTTCTTGGGCTTGGTTGGAGCCGTCGCCAACCCAAACGGTTCCGTCGGCGAGAGCCGATCCTGTGACGTCACTTAGTTTTTCTGTATCCAATTCATTGATAGCCCCTTGTAAAGTGGTGGCTGCAATGTTGCCAGCGGCGTTGTTCGGAATAGCTGTTGGATCGAAATTAGTTTCATCAACATCGATGTCTATTTCAACTCCAGCATCATCTGTTATAGTTACTTTGTTGGAACCGGCATTAATAGAAGCAAATTCTAAAACTCCGGCGTTTTCATTTTTATAAACCGAAACACCAGCACCAAGACTTGATCCACCGGTGATATCGCCAACCGCTCCAGAAACCCATACAAGGTTTCCAGCCCCATCGGTTGAAAGAATTTGGCCGTTGGTTCCATCAGCGTTTGGAAGAGTCCAGATTAGATCCGCTCCAACAGCAGCAGGTGCGGCAAATCCCACGTAGTTGCTAGAATCACTGTCAGCAAAACGCACTTCGCTTTGCGCGTTCATCGTTAATGCACCCGTCATGGCGTCACCGGCGATAGCGACTTTCTCGGTGTCTAATTCATTAATCGCAGCTTGAACGTTGCCAGCGGCAATGTCGCCTGCGGCAGTGTTTGGAATCAATGCTGGATTAAAATTGGATTCATCCACATCAATATCGATTTCATCGTTACCCACATCATCAGTGACGGTGACTTTATTGGAGCCGGCGTTGATGTTTTTAAATTCTAAATCACCAGCGTTCAATTGTTTATAAGGTCCGACACCACCAGCACCTTGATTCGAAGCTGTTTCGACGTAGCTTCTCCAAGATAAAATCCCAGAACCGTTTGTGCTTAAAGCTTGATTGGCAGTTCCGTCAGCACCAGGAAGAGTCCAAATCAGGTCAGAGGCTCCAGCAGGCGCTTGGAAACCGACATAGTTTCCGGTGTTGTAAAAAGCTAAGTTCGTTCCCGTACTCAATCCATTGGCACTAACAGCGCCGTTGGCTGTGATATTGTTACCGTTTGTGATGTCTTGGTTCCCCATGTTGATAGCACCACTCATGGTTCCACCAGCTAAAGGAAGTTTTGTGGAGTCACCCGCAGGCGCTCCGGCTGTCCACTCGGTGCCGTTCCAGTACATCACGTGACCGTTTTCAGCTCCGGCCAAACCACTGAGAGTTGCAGCATCAGTGGGCTGTCCAGCGATATTGGTATCGACATAATTTTTGTTAGCAGCATCGTTGGCAGCTGTCGGATCAGCGACGTTAATGATCTTTTGTGAGTTCATGGACACATCACCCGTCGGTGTGGCCGTTAGATATTGAGTGCTGGTTCCATCAATTAGGGCTTGTAACTCGGCATAGCGAGCCCCGTTGGCAAAGATCCATTCAAGGTTGGCTTGGGTTAAAACAAAGCTTCCACCGTTATTGATTCTAAGAATGTCAGCAGAGGTTAATCCATCGACGCTCGAGGCACTGTCGGCGTAAGGAACGCTAAGGATTTGATGATTGGTGGCAAGAGTGTTGGGGCCACTGCCATCATCAAATGTCACCCGCATCTGGCGTCCGTCCCCAGCGCTTGGTGTATAGTTCGGGCCAACAACACAGGTTGTGGGACTGATAGTACCAATCGAGTTGGAAAGAGCATCGGTCAACGAGTTCACATCTTCGTAGTCGGATCCACTTTGGGTTCCATCACCGACCTCAAAAGCAAAAATACCATTGGAGCCTGTCATGTTAAGGGTGTGATACTCCTCATACAAAACACACTCACTGGGTGCCGGAGATAAAATTTCAATATAAAAAGTGACGTTGCTGCCTTCAAGCGGTTGTCCGTTGGGTTTTACAATCTGACCTTGATAAGAAAAATTAGCGGGTGCAGCAGAAACAGCAACGCAAAATACTGAAGTTAAAATAAAGATTAAGAACTTACGGACCATCAACACCTTTTATCTATATATGACTGTTCGGTATTTTGGTGTCATATCTTTAGTCGAGTCTTCGGAAATAGTGGATTTATTTGAGATATTTAGGGAACAACTGTTTTATTAAAAAACTATTAAAAGTTTCTAGATATTTACAGCGGTCATGACTGTTTCAGAATGGGATTGAAATTCAATTTTTAAAAAAAGCAGAATTAAAAAGAGTCCCAAATGTGTTTCAAAACTGGACCCATGACTTTACCCTTTTTTTTGCAGATAAAAATATCCAATTTATGATCGTAGTTGAGGTGTTTTAAATGCATCAACTTTTTAGACTTTAGTTCCTTGTTCGCATAGTGGTCTGGCAGTCTTCCCCAGCCGAGGTTATTTAAAATAAGATCTTTTTTTGAATCGATATCTGAAACAGACCACCGTTTCGCATCATCCGGGCTTCCCATGTTTGTATTGTCAGGTATTGTGCTCCGTTGAATAATATGGGGATAAGTTTTCAAGGCATCAAGAGTTTGCTCTTTTTTGCTCAGTTTAAGAAAAGGATGGGAGCCAGAAATTACCAGTTTAAGTTGGACCTCAGAAATTTTCTTATAATCCAGGTCGATGGTATTGCGGATGGATTCAAAAATCGCGATGTCCACTTTCTCGCTCATCAGCATTTTTTCTCCACTTAAGATCTCCCGATGAAAGGTGAATTCCGTAGCAGGGAACTGGGTGATAATTTCTCCCAGAATTTTATTGATGGTGGCTGCCGGAAAAATAGCAGTCGCGCTCATCGCGACTTTCATCTCCACACCGGAAGCGATTTTGTGAACTTCATCTCTTAGGTTTTCCATGTCATCCAAAATGACCTGAGCGCGCTTCAGAAAGGCTTCGCCTTGGGGGGTGAGTCGGATTCGATATTGACTGCGATCAAGGGTCGGGAAACCCAGCTGTTCATCGAGCCGGTTAACGCTGTAGCTAACTGCCGATTTGGCTTTATTGAGGACTTCAGAGGCCCCATTGATGCTGCCGGAGTCGCTAATTGCTTTTAAGCATATGATTTGATCAATTGTAATCCACATAATATGTCCTAATTTTAGTCCATCTAAATGCATATTTTGTTCTTTTTTTAGGTTTTATGCAAGTCTATACTGGCGCTGTACGAAACATCACAACAAAGGAGTTTTTCGTGAATAAAGTTTTAATGATTGTTGCAGCCCTCGGTTTTAGTTTTAGCGTATCAGCAGCCGAAATTGATACCAAAGCCAGTTCTTTTAAATGGACCGGAAAAAAAGTCACCGGACAACACCACGGGAAATTACCTGTTAAGTCTTCAAAAATTGAAGAAAAAAATGGCAAAGTCGTCGGCGGCGAGGTGATTCTGGATATTTCAAAAATGACCGTTGAGGATTTATCCGGTGAGTACAAAACAAAATTTTTAACTCACATGAAAAGCGAAGACTTTTTTCAAGTCAAGAAGTGGCCAACAGCTAAATTGGTCATCGACAGTGTCAAAGGCAATAAAGCTAAAGGAAAGTTAACGATTAAAGATAAAACTCATCCCGTTGATTTTACCTATAAAAAAGACAAAGATTATTACGTTGGTCAGTTGGTTTTTGACCGAACCAAGTTCGGTATGATTTACGGATCAGGCAACTTCTTCAAAAACCTGGGCGACAAAATGATTTATAACGATGTGACTTTAGATTTTAAAGTTAAGTTGAAAGACAAAAGTAAAAAGCTAGCCAAGTCGAAATAGTATTCTTGTTTTGACCAACCCCTGAAAATCCGTTAGGCCTAGAATATGGAATCTGTAAAACACCTTATTCTGGGCCACGGTTTAACTGGGGAGTACCTATCCGCAGAATTGATGGAGCAAGAGCCCAATGCGTCAGTGGTGTCGACCTCTCGCAAGGGCTCCCCTCACATAGAGTTCGATTTAGAAAATGAAGCGACTTGGTCGCAGCTTCCAGAAGCAGAGATCACTTATTGGACTTTTCCCCCTGAACCCACGGATCTCGTTAAGAAATTTTACAATCAGTACCAACAGAAATTAGGAAAGTTGATCGTCATCGGATCAACCAGTGCGCTGAAAGTGGACCAGGCAGGACAAGTTGTGGATGAAAACACCGATTTAGACACCTCCATAGAGAGAGTCGCCAGCGAAGTTTTTTTAAAAGAACAGGGCGCCATTCTGTTACTGTCGGCTGGGATCTATGGTCCTGAACGTTCACCATTGGATTGGGTTAAAAAAGGTTATTTAGGAAAAAGTAAGAAGTGGGCGAACATGGTTCATCTGGAAGATTTGGCCGGATTTCTTTATGCCTGCGCTCTTCGCGGACAGTCAGGGGCACTTTATATAGCCTGCAACAACAATCCTCAACCTTGGGATGAGGTCATCACCGACTGGGAACAGCGTGGCTTGGTTCAAAATGTCCCCGAAAAAGAATCAAAACGAACTTCAAAGAAAATTAATAATTCTAAAACAATTAAAGACCTTCAGGTAAACCTACAATTTCAAAATTTTGCCTCCTCAGTCTCTTAATTTCTTCTTTCGGCAAAAGATTGGTGGTTTCAAGCTGGGCGTCAAAAAAAATGAAAATATGACGTGCGGAAAGCTGTGACAAAACATGCTTTCTTTTTTGTTCCAAGCTGTACTCGTGGAGTCCGTAGTCGGTTCCCTCACGTAAAATAAACTCGTCGATCAACGCATCCAGGGTTTCGGGAGCCAGTTTTTCCTTGGGTATCAATAGACCTGTTTTCTTCTCTTCCACAATGCGCCTCCAACCATCTTTTATTATCATACTCAGGGTGAGATGTGATATTGTTAGCCTATGACACCCTTCGATAAGAAGCTATTATTAGAGCAAGTGATTCAAAAACTAGAAAGCCAATGGCAACTCTTGGTCAATGCAGCAAAAGAGGCCAAGGATTACTCGACGGCTGAAGACTCTAAAGCAGAAAACAAATATGACACCCGTGGGTTGGAGGCGTCTTACCTGGCATCGGGTCAGTCCATGCGTGCCCAAAAAATTCAGGAGCAAGTCTATATTTTAAACAAAGTGAAGATCGTGGATTTCAAAAAAAACGATACGATTGGTATGACGGCGTTGATTAAGGTCTTAGTTAACGCAAAACAGTCAAAATTGTTTTTTGTACTGCCGGTCGGCGGAGTTGACCTAGAAGTCAATGGAGAAAAGATTCAAACCATTGCTTTGGACTCTCCCATTGGGCAAAGCCTTTACCAACAAAAGGTCGGTTACGAGTTTGATCTGAATGAAAGGGATTACGAAGTTCTGGAGATCCAATGACAGAAATTCGTCCTATGGATCAAGTCGACCCCAAGAGTATAAAATATTTTACAGATCAAGAAATTGGAGACGGGTATTATTCTGTTGAAGAGATAAAACAAATGGTTGATCGTTCGAGTGCTGCGACTGGATCATGCTCATTCGTTCTTCTCAACAAAGATCAGGTCGGTGGAATTCGCATCAGCTTTCCTCCGGGTCAATGGCAGCATGGAAAAGGGCAAGCGTTAAGCCCCCATCGTTGGCCCTTTGCCATCGATCAAACCGCCTATTTTCAAAGTCTGTTTATTGCCCCAGAACTACAGAAAAAAGGTTGGGGTACAAAGCTTTCTAAAATTTCTCTAACGGCTTTAAAAAAGACCGGCGCATTGGGTGTTCTTTGTCATTCATGGGTCGAATCGCCTGGGGACTCGTCGCGAAAGTATTTAGCATCATTGAATTTTAAATCGATTTGTCAGTATCCGGAGTACTGGAAAAATGTCGATTACATTTGCCCTCGCTGTGGCCAGCCTTGCCTGTGTACAGCTGAAGAGATGTATCTTGATTTAAAGGAGACAGACATTTGAGTTTTTCATACTGGAACGATAAAAAGAAGCCCCTTAGAAAACAACAAGCGGATGTTTGTATTGTTGGCGGTGGCCTCAGTGGCCTGTCTACGGCCTACTGGCTCAATAAAGAAGATCCAAACTTGAAGATTACTATTCTTGAAAAAGGAGAACTAGGATCTGGAGCAACCGGTCGCAATGCTGGTTTTATAACTTGCGGATCAGTCGAGCACTTCAATCGCATGGTCTCTAAACACGGTGAAAGCAAGGCATTAGAGATTTGGTCCTTTGCGGAAAAAAATATGGAACTTTTGAAATCAGAGATCTTTCAAGATTCAAAAGCGCCTAAGAGTTTTCGACAACAGGGAGCATTTTCATTGGCGGCTCAAGACGCTGAGTTCAATGAGCTCCAGCAAGTGGCTAAATTGATGAGTCAGCATAAGATCCCAGTCGAGATTCTTGGTCAAAGTGAAATTGAATCACGCCTGGGGGCTGTCGGGTTCTGTGGCGGTATCAAATATTTAAAAGATGGCGAGGTTGACCCCATAGAGCTTTTACAAGTTATAGAAAAACAAATTGCAGCCGATATTTTTCAAAATTGCGAAGTCAGTCGAGTCGAGTCTGATGCGGGTGGTGGTCGTCGTGTCATCGCCCAGTCGGTGGAAGTCGAATGCACACTCGTGATCTACTGTACCAATGGCTATTCAGCAGCCTTGGATCCCTATTTTGAAGACAAAATATTTCCCACTCGAGGACAGATTATGGTGTTCGAGCCCGTGCCCCTTTTTATGGAGGGACCTTGCTATGCTAATTTTTACCTTGATTATTTTCGTCAGCTCACTGATGGGTCTTTATTGATCGGTGGTTTCCGACAACTTCAGGCCGATACCGAAAAGGGTTTTTCCGAACACACCACAGAAAGAATTCAGCAAGCCTTGCACGACTTTGTGCGTAAGCATCTTCCTAAATTTGATGGTTCCAAAGTATCTCATCGATGGGCCGGTGTTATGGGTTTTTCGGTGGATGGGGAGCCAATGATTGGATCTCTTCCAACTGACAATCAAACTTTTTTCATGGGTGGCTTCACTGGGCATGGAATCGGTATGGCCTTTCATGGTGCTAAAGCTTTGGTTGATTTGATTCACGGTCGTGAAGTTGCAGATTGGTTGTCAGCCCGTCGATTCTGATTACTTTGACAACAATTGCCTTGCAGCCTAGACTTTGTTGAAGTCTTTAATCCGGGGGAAAGATGACCATTATTAGTAAAATGCCAATGGAACTCTTAGGTGAAGTTTCAATTTACTTAGGCATCGGTATTCAGGTTTTCATGGCGCTCATCTTGGGTGGTTTGGTCGGATACGATCGCGAAAAGAAATTGAAGTCGGCTGGAATTAAAACCAATATTTTAATTTGTTTGGGAGCCGCTCTTTATACCTCAATTGGCCTTTTGATCTCTGTGGGCGCTATCGGCATGGCTGATCCAACGCGAGTGGCGGCTCAGATTGTCAGCGGTATTGGTTTCTTGGGAGCCGGAGCTATTATTCAAGGGCAGGGGAGTGTCATCGGTATGACGACGGCTGCTACAATTTGGGTGGTGGCGGCGATCGGTTTCACCATTGGTGCCGGTTACCCATTCACCGCAGCGATCTTTACGTTAACAGTGTTGATCGTCCTCAAACTGATCAGTCCTCTCTATAAATTCATGGAAAATGAAAGTGAGTATGATTATTTTCAAATGGATGTTCTTTCCAAAGGCTCTGTAAAAAAGACGGTACTGGCTATCATTGAAAACGATGAACTTGAAGTTGACGAAATCTACGAAGAGCCCCTAGGCAGTGGTAAAAAAGGCAGTAAAATTTTAAGTTTGTACATGTTGGCCCACCGCCGTCATATGGAGAGACTGTCCTATGAGATAAAACAAGCGATTAAAGTGCAAGAAGTATCCTACTTCTCGGTTTCAAAATCGGCTTTTGGCGAGCATGATGAGGATGATGATCAACCTCGATCCAAGCCAAAAAAAGGCGATCACGAACTTCGGGGTAAGGAAAAAGCAAAACATGAGCGCGAGACCAAAGGAAAACACTGATGAAGATCGCATTAGTGGGTGGCACCCATGGCAATGAGCCCGTAGGTATCGAGGTCATGAGCCTTTATCGACTGGCAAAAAAATCTTTTACCAATGAGTATCAAAGTTTTTGGGGCAACCCGAAGGCTTTTGAACAGAAGAAGCGTTACATTGACTGCGACCTGAATCGAGCTTTTGGAAAGAATGGGATCCGTAAAGGCTACGAAGGCGAGCGCGCCAAGCAGCTTGAAGAAGAAATAAAGGGTTCTTTTGATTTTTGCATCGATCTCCATACCACAACCTCAAATATGGGACTGACTGCCATCCTCAATAACACTCATCCATTGACCCAAAAGGCCGCGCGTTTTTTAAAGCTAGAAATGCCTGAGGTCACGCTGATCGAAGAGGATAAACTAGACAAAGAATGCAACCATTTGAATCGACTTTGTCCGGCCGGACTCACCATCGAAGTGGGTCCCGTTGCTAATAATGTGGTGAACGCGGAGTTAGTACTGAAAACTCACAAAATCGTCGAAAAACTTTTAAACTTTAATTTCGATTTCGAAGTTAAACAGGCTCCCTTAGAGGTTTTTAAAATGGTCGGTGTCCGTAAGTACCCAGAGAAAAAAGGCTGGTACATCCACCCCAGTCTTGAAGGTGCCGATTTCACTGCACTGAAAAAAGGCGCTCCGCTATTTATAAATATCGATCGTGATGTCATAGAATTAGAAGACGAAGGACCTATTTATCCGTTTTTTATAAACGAAGCGGCCTACCTTGAGCATCAATCGGCTTTTCTATTGGCCGAAAAATGCCAAGGATTTAGTGATCCTTCCTAACTGTCTGCGAATTTTTTTAAATTCTCGCCATCGAGCCGGTAAACCAACCAGTCTTGCATATGGCGGGCGCCAATCTTGTGATAGAAATCACGAGCGCCTTTGTTCCAATCTAAAACTTCCCATTCGAAACGAGCACAGTTACGGTCTACAGCAATTTTAGAGCATTCTTTTAAAAGCTGATTTCCGATCTTTTTGCCTCGGTGCTTTTCTTGCACATACAGATCTTCAAGAAACATGGATGGTCTGCCAGTCCATGTTGACCAACAATAGTAAAAAAGAGCAAAGCCACAAATTTCGCTATCGATCTCGGCGACGATCACATTGAAATAAGGTGAATCGCCAAAACCATCGCGTAGTAAATCTTCTTCACTGGTTTTCACAGCGTCAGGTTCGTTTTCAAACAAGGCCAATTCATTGATTAAACTTAAAATGGCTTTCACGTCCGTTTTTTCGGCTTTGCGTATAGTCATGCCCTTTGTCCTTTATATCTAACTCGCTATTTAGCAGGTCAGTTTTGGGCATTCAAGCGCATTCGCCGATTGTACTTGCAGCTTTGGTTATTAAAGAAAACATGATCGCCGATCTTTTCTTTTTTACACAGTCGCTGTTCAAAACGATCGGCCCAAAATGGTTTTTTTCTCTTGAGGCGGGCTTGAGTTATTGGGGCCCAAAAATGGGTCCATCCGGTCTCGCGACTCTCCATAATGTGCTCGGTGACGCGCCAGACTTTTTTTGACACTTTTCTTTGTCCTCGGTTTCGCATGCCTTCGAACTGTCGGCGCGCTCTGGTCACCTTGCAAATGTGATCTAGGTGGCCTTTGGCACGAGTCATAATTGTCACACCCACGGCATAGATGCCTGGGCCGGGTTGATTGGCGGCCTCTCCTTGTAGGGCACAGGCCATGCAGTGATAAGGATCACGGCTGGCACAACTGACGATTCTTTCAGTTCGTAGTCCATCCAAATAAGAAAACGCCGGCAGGTTTTCACCACTCGGTGTGGACGTACAAGCCCCTAAGGCTATCAATATAGCACTCCAAAAAACACTCTTCCCCATGCTTTTAAGTGCTGCAAGAACGGAACCAAAGTGAACTGTTTCATTTTAATGTGGGGCACTAAAATTTGAACAATAACCTTAGGTTAGAATTTCCATTTTTTGATTCAATTTGAAATTGTCGAGAAAACTGTAAAGATTATTGGCGAATAAAAAATCTAGGCAATAAAGTGAGAATTATTCACTTTACTGCCTCATGTTTAGATATTTTATTGTAATTTTTTAATGTTGTTTAAGACGTGAAACATGCACGCTGTCAGCTTTTTAGCGTACTCGATATGAATAAACTCATTGGGCCCATGGGCGTTGGAATTGGGGCCCAAAACACCGGTAATAACAAACTGAGCCTCAGGAAACGCTTCGCCAATCATTCCCATGAAAGGAATTGAGCCACCCTCTCCCATCGCTAACGCCTCTTTACCAAAATAGGTTTTCGAAGATTCCTGTATCAAAGATTCAAGAGATTGGGAAACAGCGGGGGCGTTCCATCCGCTGGCTGCATCCTCAAGGTGATATTCCACTTTGGCATTGTAGGGAGGATTGGTTTCAAGAAGTGCTTTTAATTCCTTGGCAGCACTTTTAGCATTCACTGTTGGCGGGATGCGAAGGGATAGTTTTAAGGAAGTGGAGGGGCGCAAAACATTGCCTGCCGATTCAATACCTGGCAACCCTTCGGCACCGGTCACCGTAAGAGCCGCGCGCCAAGTTCTGTTTAAGATCAGTTCGACATGCGAGTCGATCGAGGGCTTCATGTTACCAGTGAAAGGAAACTTTTTAAAAGTTTGATCGCCCAAGGTTTCCGCCGCTCGCTGGGCCTGCTGGACTCGTTCCTCGGGGATGGCGGCTCGAAAAGCTTCGGGCAAGATTTCTCCTGTATGAGGATCTTCAAGGCGGTTAATCAATTGACGAGCGACTCGAAACGAATCGGGCACAATTCCGCTAGCATCACCTGAGTGAACGCCTTCATCCAAAACCTCGACTTTTAAAACGCCGCTGACCAAACCACGTAAAGATGTTGTCGACCACATTTGGTCATAGTTGCCAGCCCCGGAATCCAAGCATATGACCAACTGGGGAGAGCCAAACTTAGCGGCGAAATTTTCAAAATAAAAAGGCAGATCTTCAGAACCGCTCTCTTCACTGAATTCAATAGCAATTTTGATGTTGGGTCGTGCTGTTCCGGCATCCAACAAATACTCGACAGCACACAACGAAGCGTAAATGGCGTAACCGTCATCGGCTCCTCCGCGACCGTACAGCTTTTCATTTTTGCGGACGGCTTTCCAGGGATCAAGGTCATCATCCCAGCCGGTCATTTCCGGTTGCTTGTCCAAGTGACCATACATCAACACTTCGTAGTCAAGATCGCCGGCCAATTCCAAAAGCAATAAAGGTGTTCGATTCTCACCCCGTAAAACTTCTTTTTTAAGATTCGGGATTTGGCGGTCGTCAATCCATCTTTCGACCAGTTGGAGGGCCTTTTCGAGGTATCCATTGTCTTGCCATTTTGAATCAAAGGCTGGTGATTTCGCTGGAATTTCAATGTATTCCATAAGGCTTGGGACAATTTTTTCTTCCCAATATTTATCGATTGAACTCAATAGATCAGACGTCGCCATGAAAACTCCTTTTGCTTAGGGAATCTATAGCGAATGTTGCTCCTAAAATCTAGAGAATCCGCAGAAATAAACTTGTTTACTTTGTCGAGCGAATCCACAAAAATACCGCTATGACTCCCTCTAAGGCGCCGCAGAATCACTGGAAAACCTTGAGAATACTTTGGAAACACTTGTGGCCCAAAGAGCGCAAAGATTTGCGCATCCGAGTCTCTATAGCCTTGTTTTTCTTGGCTTTAGCTAAAGGGCTCAACGTTGCCGTCCCCTTTTTAATGAAATACGCCGTTGATAGTCTTTCCTCTGATAATCAAACCATCATGTTGCCTGTGGCCTTCATTGTGTCTTACGGCCTGGCTCGCATCATGGTGGCTCTGTTTGGCGAACTGCGAGACTTAACCTTTGTTAAAGTTCAACAACATGCCCTACGCACTATTGCGCTTAGTACCTTTCAGCATCTTCATAACCTTTCACTTGATTTTCATTTATCTCGGCAGACCGGAGGCCTCTCCCGAGTTATTGAAAGAGGCACGCGTGGCATACAGTTTGTATTAAACTTCATGACTTTTAATATTGTACCGACCCTGCTCGAGATCATTTTAGTGACGGCTGTTTTAACATACCATCTTAATATTGTTTTTGCGGGAATCGTTTTCGTTACAATTCTGATCTATATCTTCTTAACTCTTTGGGTAACAGAGTGGCGCTTGAAGTTTCGTCGTTCTATGAACAACTCAGAAACCAAGGCCAACACCAAAGCCATCGACAGTTTAATAAATTACGAAACGGTGAAGTACTTTGGTAATGAGGAGCATGAATACTCCCGATTTGATCACTCCTTGGCCCGCTACGAATCCGCCGCTATTAAGAGCCAGGGAAGCTTGTCGATACTCAATGTTTTACAATCAGCTATTATCGGTGGGGGTGTGATTTCGGTGATGCTGTTGGCAGGGCAAGGAGTGGTACGCGGTGAACTCACCGTCGGTGATTTTGTTTTAGTGAATTCATTTCTGCTACAACTGTACATGCCTTTGAACTTCCTTGGTTTCGTGTATCGAGAAATTAAAAACAGTCTTGTCGATATGGACAAAATGTTTGAGCTTATTGATGTCAATGCGTCGGTGGCCGATTCAGACGACGCTATAGATTTCCATTCCGAAAAGGGAATCGTTGAATTTAAAAACGTTTCTTTTTCTTACAACGAAGATCGGCCGATTTTAAAGAACGTCAGCTTTAAAATTGAAGCCGGCAAGACGTTGGCGGTGGTCGGTCCCAGTGGGTCTGGTAAGTCAACTTTAGCTCGACTCCTTTTTCGATTCTATGATGTTAACGAAGGGGCCATTTTACTGGATAATGTGAATTTAAAAGACATGACTCAAAAGTCGTTGCGTAAAAGTATCGGTGTGGTGCCACAGGACACTGTACTGTTTAACGACACTATTGGGTATAACATCGCTTACGGTAAGCCCGGTGCTGAACAAACGGAGATTGCAAAGGCGGCAGGGTTGGCTCGAATCGATGACTTCATTTCACAGCTGCCTCAGGGCTATGATTCTCTGGTCGGTGAGCGAGGCTTAAAACTATCGGGTGGAGAGAAGCAGCGAGTGGCGATCGCGCGCACGATCTTAAAAAATCCCAATATAATGATATTTGACGAGGCCACATCGGCTTTGGATTCACACAAAGAAAAAGAAATTCAAGCGTCTTTGAAAGAGATTTCTCAAAACCGATCGACTTTGGTCATTGCCCATCGCCTTTCTACGATTATTGATGCCGATGAAATTGTGGTGCTGAAGCATGGTGAAATCGTTGAGAGAGGGCGGCACAACGAACTTCTGCAAAAAGACGGTGAGTATGCTGGACTTTGGAGAAAGCAGCAGGAAGCCCAGGAGTATCAAAGAAAGCTACAAGAGATCCAATCTTAAGCTCTGGACTATCGTCCGCCCGACTTTTCCTTCGAACTTTTTGAGTCTTTTATAAAGTCGCGATATCATATAATTTCAATGATAAAGAGACCTTTATGCGACTTATAGACCGAATTGGAATTTCAGCAAACCAAATAGATAAGAGACTGCTCAATCTGTTGAAAGATGTTGAGGTCGTTGATTTCGATGAATGCTATGTCGGCGATAAGGACTTGCGTAAAACAATTGTCATTGGTGATGAAACTCCAATACCAACCATTTTTAGAATGACCGAAGAAAAAGGCCTCAGTTTTCTGATTCAAAAGAAACATGAGTACTTTCTTTTTAATTTGATCATGAGTGCGATGATGTGTCGGTATCCCGATGTTTTTTTAAAAAATCCGATCACCGTTATCACCCGTAATGCCCAAGCCAGTGGTCGTACAGTCAGCATTCCGTTTTCATCTACGGATGATAAAGAAAGAATCTTTTTTGAGTGCGAAGAGTTTGTTGCGCAAAATAGTAACAATTCCAGTATTCGACAGAATTTGAAAGTCATCATCAGTGAGATGTTCTCCAACGCCATGTATTCAGCACCCACCGATGAGAGCGGTAACTACCTGTTTGCCACCCATCCACGCAACCAGGGCGTGACCTACCCAGGAGAAGCCAAGGGCGAGCTGTTACTGTCATTTAATAACGAAATTTTTGCGGTGGCTTGCCGAGACCCTTACGGCTCGGTGAACAAAGTTCGCGTGACCAAACGTTTGCACCAGGTTTTTCAGGATTCGAAATTAGCGTCCGTTGAACATAGAAATAACGGCAACCTCGGCAGTGGACTGGGCTTAAAAATGATTATAGAAAACTCCATTGGGTTCGGCATGGTGGTGCGCCAAGGTTTTGAAACATTGGTTTATGCCACACTCCCTGTGGGTTCTGGAAACCGCAAAGTGTCTCGGATTGCCAAAAATATTTGTTTTAATTTCTATTAATTCGGCATTGGGGTGAGTCGCCTTAGATCCCCATCAGATTGTAAGAAATCACCTGCATCAGCGCTAACACCAAAGCGCCAATGATCGCGGGAAACCATCCGTGAATATCAAAGCCTTTAAGCATGCCGGCCGCCAGTCGTAGAATGATGGCATTCACCACAAAAATAAACAGACCCAAAGTGATGATGGTTATGGGCAGTGATAAAAAAATCAGGAGAGGTCGAATAAACATATTAAGAAGACCGATGACCAAGGCGGCGATCATGGCTCGGAGAAAGGAACTGATCTTAAAGCCTGGAACAATGATCGCCGTGATATAAAGTAACAGACTGGAAACAATCCAAACGATCAAGCTCTGCATTGAAAACATAAACCACTCTCCTTTTTGTGCATGGCTTTTTTACCAAACAATGGGTTGAAAAGTCGAGACTGTTTGAAATTTCCTCTATTGCATTTTTGAATTGATTGTTTTTAGCTCTGGTTTGTCACAGCAGGCGACTTCCGACTCTCCGCCTTGTTCTTGAATGTAAACCGACGCGATCCCTCGGTCGATCTGGCCGACATGGTCTTTAAAATGGGCGAGTGCGGCTTCAGGTACGGGATCGGCCGCGGGTAAATTCACTTTCAGTGGGTCCATCAATTGACGATGCTTTGACATCTCAAAATGCAAGTGGGGACCCGTGGCGTAACCGGTGGCTCCAACATAACCAATGATATCTCCCTGCAGAACTTTGGAGCCACGACGCAAACCTCTTTTAAAACGGCTCATGTGTAAGTATTTGGTGCGGTAACCTGCGACATGATCCAGAACAATCATTTTACCGCTGCCGCCATAGCGACCAATTTTAACAATCCGTCCATCACCAACGGCGCGAATGGGAGTGCCGCGGGGAGCTCCATAGTCGACGCCATTGTGGGCCTTGTACCGGCGGTGAATCGGGTGGAAGCGCCGGCGTGAAAATCGTGAAGTGATTCGTCCGAATTTAATGGGGCTTTTTAAAAACACTTTACGTAAGGACTCACCATTTTCCTCGAAATATCCGCGAGTGCCTGTGGCTTTGTTTTGGTAGTAATAGGCTTTGTACAGTTCGGGACCATTTTTGTATTCGGCATAGACGATATTACCCCAGCCGACAGGTCGTCCTTCAGCAAAAAGCTTTTCAACCGTAAACTTCCAAACGTCGCCTTTGCGAACCTCTCTGGAAAAGTCCACCTGCCACCCGAAAACCTCGGCAAAACCGACGATCACTTCATGGGATAGGCCTTGTTCGACGGCCGAATTCCACAGACTGTCTTGGATGATGCCACCGAAATGAACCAATTTTTTGGTGGTATCCACATCAATAATTTCACTGGTCCATTCTTTGTGGGAATAATCGATTTCAAGACGCTGCAAAGGGCTGATATCAAAGGTGATCCGTCGAAGATCCCCATTCACCTCTTTGGAGATCACGAAACGAGTTCCCGGCTGCACGTGGCGCAAATCAAAAACAGGTTTGGTGATTTGAACAATTTCGTGAATCACTGTCGGATCCACTTTCGCTGCCATCAGAGCCTGATGGACCGATGAATTTCTTTTTATAGAATAGATTTCATGGGATAGAGGCAGCGGAGCCAAGATCAACATCTCATCAAATATAGGCAGTTGCTCTTGGGTGTATCCCTTGTAACTGGTTGAAATAATAACTAGAAAGCTGAGTAGATGGGCCCAATTTCGCAACATTCAATATTGGTAACATAAAATTAAAAAAGTGTAGACAGAAATTGATTCATTATATTGATTTCATGACCCAAGGAATTTCATTGGGCTTTTTTATGAAATTCTGTAGAACGCCAGTCCATGAAAAAAGGTCTAAAGTTACTTCTTTGCGTCGATTGGGAAGGGTTGTCTCTTGAACCGGAGAACCTTGAAGCTCTGCAGTCATTTAAGAAGCGCTGGGCCATACCTCTTTTGCACTTTATGAATCCTGCCTATTTTACGAGCAAAAAATGGAGTGGTCGGGCAAGAACCATAGATTGGACGCCTTATCTGCAGGAAAGTGTTTTGGGATTGCATCTTCATGCCAGCCGTCATTTCATTGAATATTGCGGACTTTCATTTCGCCCTGGGCCCTGTTTTTCTCGTCTAGGTGATCAAAATCCCCAAGAATTTCAGGGGCATGAGGTCATGTTGCACGCCTACTCTGTTTATGAGTTTAGGAAAATGCTAGAGGTTTCAGCTCAATTGTTTTCCCAGGTTGATTGGCCTCGGGCTCGTTTTTTTCGTGCCGGCGGTTGGATGATGAGCCCCGACTTTTTTCCAGCTTTAAAGGACTATGGATTCTGTGCGGACAGTTCATCGACCAGTCCTGAAAACTTAGATCACACCTGTTGGCAAGGAGAGCCCTTGCAGCGTTACCTGCAAATTCTTTGGGGACACCAGAGCGATCGATCCCAGCCTTATCAGGATCAAGAGTTTTGGCAGATTCCCAACAACGGTGGCGCCATTGATTATTGGCAGTCTCAAGACCGAGTTTTGAACTGGGCGCGCCAGCTGTTAAATCAGGAGAATCCGACGGCGGTGATTACCATTCACCAAGAAACAGCGGCCCAGCATTTGTGGAAACTGGATGGTTTTTTAAATAACCTACTGCAAGGCCTTTCGGTTCTACAGCCGGTGGATTTCAATCAATTTCAAACACCTTCAATGCAGCCTTTTCGCCCTTTATCAGTTTAATATTGGACTTTGCAGTTTGAAAATATTTGGCAAGAGCTTCGATGATGCGACTGTTGGCTTTTCCATCCACAGGGGGCACATTGACCCGCACCACATACTCCGTTTCAGAAATTTTTTCGACAGACTCTTTTTTTGATCGAGGCTTGGCGCACACCTTGATTTGCAAGAAAACCTCAGTTTTTAAAAAGCACGAAACTGATGTCGTCTTTTTTTGAGTCTTCATTTTCGTAAATTTTCTCTTTGATAAGATTCATCAAAGATTCCGAAATGTCCGTGGTACTGCCTTTGCGAACCAAATTTACAATTTGATCGGGGGAGAAATTATCGAAAATTCCGTCACTGGCTAAGAATACGGTGTCGTAAGAGTTCAGCTCAATTTCGGGTCCAATTTCAATTCTCATGTCTGAGTCGCCCACCAAATTGGAAATATAGTGGAGGTCAGGATGCTCAAGGGCTTCTTTTTCATCGATCAAACCGGCTTCTATACCATATCCAACAGGCGAGTGGGCCAGTGACCGATACTTTATCTTTCCCTTTTGGCCACAAATTACCAGAGTGGAATCACCGACTTGATAACCACGAGCATGATTTTTATAAACTTCGCAAACTGTAATGGTGGTGCGGGCTCCGATACCGGCAGCAATCAAATCCTTATTGGCTTTCTCGATGGCGTCGACGATTTGTCGTCGATGACTGTCTTCATTGCCTTCCGTCGACTCAAGGGCCTTCTGGATATTCGATAGAACCAAGAATGCGGCTTCTTCTCCCTTTGGATGGCCTCCGGCACCATCGGCCACAGCGAAGACAAAACCTTTTTTAGTTTTAAAAATGCCGACTGCATCTTCGTTGCAGGTGTCTTTGAAGGGAGACTTTTTAGAAAAATACAGAATATTCTGTTTTTCATCTAAAAACTCCGGTTTTTCAAAATCGGATTGAAGCGCCAGCTGACTTTTCATCTACAGCCTTGTTTCACTTTGCCAGTCTATATTTTCAATGTGTTGTCGCAACATGGTCGCGGTTCGGAATTTCTTGTTGATAAGATTAGAGCGCAATCCAAGGCAAATATCTTTCACTTCTTGTGGGTGTTTCGAATAATATTTCCGTCCACCAATAGCGTCGTAAAAAAGACGAATAAGATTCACGATATCCTCTGCTTTGTTAAGACTTTTTGCGTCTCCCCAATTGTACATATCGAGAAGTTTGAATTCAAAACCAAGTCCCTTCCTTCTTATGATAATGTTATCTGAGTGCAAATCACCATGATATTCGTTGTGGAAATGGACACTTTCAATACCTTTGGCAAGGGAGTGCAGTAAGAGAAGGCCTTGCATAATACCAATGCGGCCTCCTGGCTGACGTTTTAAGAAATGGCTTAAAATCATGCCCTCAGCGTATTCGTAGACGAAGCAGGTGATCTCTTCACCGCGGATGCGCACTGACTCTTGAGTGTAGTAATTGATAGAGACCGGGCTTTCAGAAAGTTTGTGCAATCTTTGAGCATACTGCCGGGCCACTTTATTGTTGCGGTTGCGGCGGGGATAAAAAAACTTTAGAGCCACTGGAATTTTAGAGACCGTCTCTTCGGCTTTGTAAACTTCGCCTTCCCAGCCTCCGCCCAATTTCTTGATGACCCTGTATTTCCCAGCAATCATCCGTCCTTCTTCAAAATCAAATTTCATGGTTTGTCTTGTCGCCATAAAGCCACATCCTTTTTAAGACAGCAAATTACACGGGAACAAATTGTCTTGGCAACCAACAACCGATGGCGCTGGCATTACAGGGGGCGCAGGTTAGACTCCGCCCCGAGCCATTTAACGAAAGACAATTTTAAAGGCCTTCATCGTTTCATCCCATGATAGCTCATCGGCGCGTTTGTCATAAGCTAAGGGTATGCTGTATTTCTTGCCTTTTTTGGTAGCCTCAGGATTGGTGAATCCGTGTTTGGCCCCTTTGTAGT